>CAVZSN010000011.1:0-271396 GCA_963777945.1 uncultured Actinomycetota bacterium | reverse complement strand
TACCATCATCGGTTCAAAGATGCCGTTGACCGTCGGCCAGTTGGGGTTGTTGGCGAACGGATTGAAGTTCACCACTATCGCATTGATGAGCGCCGAGCCGTTCAGTACCCTGTCGGGATCGCCGGCGGCGGCCTGCGTCGTAGTCGTCCCAGCCGTCGGAGCCGTGGTCTCCGAAGAAGCGGGCGTGGAACCGGATGTGGTGGTTTGCGGCGCCGCGGTGGTAGTGGTATCAGTCCCGCCGCAGCCGACCAGGACGGCCGAAATCAGCAACAGCGAGATAACGGAGAGAAACAACAACAATCTGCGATTCTTCATGGCCCCTCCTCCTTGGAGAGTGATCCGTTCACCGAGTTGGTTCAATTCGTACAGATTCATCGAACACACAGCATCTCTGAGCATTGCAGCCATTCCCAGAACCGATCGACCTCCTTTTTCCCCTTGCCCATTTCGCGCCCTCTCTGTCAGACGACCTGCGCTTCAAACTGCTTTCGCAGGAGATCGCTACGAATCGGAGAGAAAAAGTCGGCAAGGACTGCCAACTCTCCACCCTCGTTCCGCTCAGCATGCGGAGCCCCACCCGGAATGTGGTAGAACTCGCCTTGCCCGACTGGATGATCCTCTCCTCGGATCGTGACGATCACGTGACCTTGCAGGCAGATGCCGACCTGCTCGTGCGGGTGGACGTGTTCGGGTGCGACGGCGCCCGGCGCCCACTGCGAGAGAAGAACGGTGATGTTCGCCCCATCCACCAGCAGTCCGGATTCGACCCCCACGTGCCCGCCGAGCGGCCACATGTCCACATTTCCGGGTTTGACAACGAAGTCACTCATGGCCGCGACCTTGGTGGCTGACAGGACTTGCGGATGACCAGCCCGGTGGGGACGACCACATCGGTTCTCTCCCGGCGCGGGTTCTCGACCATGTCGATAGCCGTCGCCACCACAGCACGGGAGATCTCGCCGATCGGCTGACGGACGGTGGTGAGAGGCGGGGTGATCAGCGAGGCCAGGGAGATATCGTCGAACCCGATGACCGAGACGTCCTCCGGCACCTTCAAACCCAGCTGCCAGATGGCGGTGAGAGTCCCTATGGCGATCTCATCCGTGGCCGCGAACACCGCGGTGATCTCAGGATGATCCGAGATCAGTTGCAGTGCGCCGCGGTATCCGATCTTGACGGGAACGTCCATCGCTTCGTGGACGTAGCCGGGCTGAGGACCGATACCCGCTTGCTCAAGCGCCGCGCGATAGCCGCTCAAACGCTCGGTGCCGGGTGCATTCGACGGAAATGACACGATGCCGATTGACCGGTGCCCCAGCTCGATCAAGTATTCAATCGCGTGTTTGGCTCCCTTGAAGTTGTCGATGCGCACAAACGAACCGTTCTCGTATCGATCGAGAAAATTCGGGTGGAGGACGACATACGGCGCTTCGAGAGCATGTAACCGATCGATGAGACCCGGGTTGTCCGCAGCCATGGAGTCGAGGACGACGCTGTCGATCTGCTGGCCAAGAAAGGCAGCGGCCACCCGTGCCGCAGTGCCGGCATCACTCGGGAAGAGCATAAGGCTGTGGTCGTTGTGCATGGTGTCGTGCAGGAGGCTGTCGATCAGCATGCTCGAGTACGCAGTGTTGACCGACCACCCGGCCACAAAGGCGATAGCCATGGACCTTCCCCGCGATAGGCTGCGAGCCGCGGAGTTCGGAACGTAGTTGAGCTCCGCGACAGCCTGCCTGACCCGCGCAGAGGTACTAGGCGCTACGTTGGCCTCGTTGTTGATGACGCGCGAGACTGTCTTGCTGGATACCCCAGCTGTTCTCGCAACGTCTTGTAAGGTCACAGGACACACGGCTTGAATCGCCCCCCCGGGTCGGTCTATGACAGCGCTGTCAGACAGCGCTGTCAATACAATAGCGCGCTCCTGACAGCGTTGTCAATGGGCTTGGTCGAACGGCAGGTCGCAGGCACTGATGGCCAAAGTTGGCCCGCTGATGCAAACCGCATGACCGCACTTGACGCCTCTCCCCACGGTGCTATGCTTTCGGTATTGTGACTGTACATGCGCTAATGCATAGCTATTCACCGTCTGTCGTCTTCTTGTAGGAGGTTCTGACGCCACATGGCAATCATCACGAAGAGCCCCGGAGCCCGACATGTCACGCCCTATCTTCGCGTCATCACCGACAACGACTACTCAGGCGATCCCGACGGGCTGGTTCAACTCGTGCACCTCTTGCTGTCGCCATCGGTCGAAGTCCGTGCCGTCATCGGCTCGCATTTGGGTGCGGGCGGACCCTTCAATACCTCGGGTCGCGCGGCCGCCGAAGCCAAGGTCCAGGCCGATGAGATCGTCGGACTGTTGGGATTGACAGGCAGAATCACGACTCTCCAAGGGTCCAACTCCCCCCTTCCCGATCGGTCGACCGCTATTCGCTCTGCCGGCGCGGAGGCAATCGTCGAGGAGGCGATGCGCGACTCGGACCTCCCTCTGTGCGTAACCCTCGGTGGCGGGCTGACCGAACTCGCAAGCGCCTACTTGATGGAGCCGCGCATCGCCACACGGCTGACCGCGATCTGGATCGGCGGCCCCGAGCACCAAGGCATCACGCTCTCCCCGCCGGATTCGTCCGAAGAGTCCGAACACAATACGCGGATCGACATCGCCGCCGCTCAGGTTGTCTTCGACTCGACCATTCCGCTGTGGCAGGTGCCCCGCGACGTCTACCGCCAGGCATTCATCAGCTACTCCGAACTCAAGGCGAGGATGCGTCCGTGCGGGGCGATCGGTGCTCACTTGTTCGCATGCCTCGAGCGCTCCTTTGACTACGCGGCCAGGTTGGGACTGGCGCTCGGCGAAGTGTTTATCCTGGGCGACAGCCCGCTGGTTCTCCTCACCGCGCTCCGGTCACCATTCTTGCCGGATCCGTCGTCGAGCCACTACGTGACCCTTCCCGCTCCTCGTCTCGACGATCGCGGTCGATACCTACCCGCACCGGCAGGGCGGCCGATCAGGGTGTACTCCCACATAGACACCCGCCTCATGTTCGAGGATATGTTCGCAAAGCTCGACGAAGCAGCGACCGCTGAAGACACAGCGCTGCACGGACAACCAAGGGGTGTTCGATGAGAACCTACGGGGCCGGGCTCTGGCTGTTTGGGCAGTTCGTCGACCGATACGCCACAGACGCGTATGGGCCGCCAGTCAGCACGATCGAGGCGATCGAACAGGCGGGCAGGGTTGGACGGCTCTCGTGCCTCGACATCAACTACCCGTTCACCGATCCGTCGATCTCCGTCGATCACGTCCGCGAGGCGCTCGAGCGCACCGGGCTGCGCGCGCACGCAATCACGCCACACCTCTACACGCGACGCTTCCGCGCGGGGAGTTTCACCAATCCGGATCATGCCGTCCGGGCGGAAGCCGTCTCGCTCTGCAAGCAGGGCATCGAGATAGCGCAGGCGCTTGGCGCCGCCTACCTCAAGTTCTGGCCCGGGCAGGACGGACACGACTATCCCTTGCAGGCGAACTACACGCGACTCTGGGATCTCGAGCTCGCCGGCCTGCGAGAGGTTGTCGAATCCGCGCCCGACCTGCAGTTCGCGATCGAGTACAAGCTCAAGGAACCCCGCAACCACATGTTGCTCAGCACGGCGGCCCGGACGCTGCTGGGTATCGAGGAGATCGGCGCGCCAAACCTGGGCATCGTCCTCGACTTCGGCCACTCGCTGTTCGCCAAAGAGACTCCTGCCGATGCGCTCGAGCTCGTTCATCGACACGGCCGGCTCGTGAGCGTCGAACTCAACGACAACCTACTGGAGTGGGACGACGACATGGCGGTCGGATCGGTACATATGATGCATACCATCGAGTTTCTCATCTCGCTGCGCCGCATTGCATGGGATGGGCCCATTCTGCTCGACCAGTTCCCGTTTCGCGAGGATCCTGTCCGTGCTGCGGACGAAAGCATCCGCACCATCGAGGCCCTCGAAACCCTTGTCGACCAGATAGACCTCGTCACGCTCAAGAACGCACAGGAGCGTCAGGACGCGCTCGCAGCGCAGGCCCTCGTTCAAGACCTGCTGCTCCCGGGTCGTACGTCGGCGAACTAGATGCCCACTTCGAATCGCATATCTCCCGAGGAACTGGCGCAACGGGCGCAGCGAGTCCGGCTGCGTGATCTCGAGATGGTTCACCGGGCACGTCTTGGCCATCTGGGCAGCGAGTTCTCGGCCACGGACATTCTGGTCACCCTGTATCTGAGCGTGCTCCGCATCGACCCGGCGTGCCCGGATGCTCCGGATCGGGACCGCTTTGTACTTTCCAAGGGTCACGCTGCGGCGGCCCTCTATGCCACACTGGCAGAGGCTGGGTTCTTTGCCGCCGAAGAGCTCAACACCTTCATGGCGCCGCTGTCGCGGCTGAACGGCCACCCCGACCGCAACAAAGTGCCCGGCGTTGAGACGAACACCGGGCCACTCGGGCACGGCCTGCCGGTGGCGGTTGGCATGGCCCTGGCCGCCCGCATGGACGCCTCGACCAGACGCACGTACGTGCTCACGGGCGACGGGGAGCTCCAGGAGGGCAGCATCTGGGAGGCCGCGATGGCGGCGGGCCATTTCGGCCTCGACAACCTCGTCGCAATTATCGACCGCAACGGCCTGCAGCAGGGCGACGCGACAGAGAACACGATTGGCCTTGAGCCGCTCGCCGAAAGGTGGCGCGCATTCGGGTGGGCTGTTCGAGAGGTCGACGGGCATAACCATGCTGACCTGCTTGCGCTTTTCGACGCGTTGCCGTTCGAGTCCGGCCGCCCGAATCTCATCATCGCCCACACACACAAGGGCCGAGGCGTCTCGTTCATGACCGACCGCGCGGAGTGGCATCATAAGATCCCCGATGCGGCGGAATACACCGCCGCCCGGCGAGAGCTGAGTCGTTGCCCATGAGCGGTATCTCCCGGACGGACGTCCAATCGTACGACTGCCGCGACGCATTTCCAGCGCGCGCTCGTCGATGTCGCGCGCCTCGACCACCGCGTAGTCGCGGTTGTCAACGACTCGGTGGGCTCGACCAAGCTCGGCGCGTTCAGCCAGGAGTTTCCCGACCGCCTCATCAATGTCGGGATCGCGGAGCAGAACCTGATCGCCATCGGCGCCGGCCTCGCCAACGGCGGACGCATACCCTTCGTGTGTGGCGCTTCTTCGTTTCTGACGGCGCGCTCGCTCGAACAGATCAAGGTTGACGTCGCGTACTCGAACACGAATGTCAAGATCGTGGGCGTGAGCAGCGGCGTTGCGTACGGTGCGCTTGGTCCGACTCATCACTCTATCGAAGACGTGGCGTGGACCCGAGCCATAGCCAACCTCACGGTAGTGGTGCCGGCCGACCCGGCGGAGACAGAGCAGGCAGTCCTGGCGGCCCATCGTCACATCGGGCCGGTCTTCATTCGTACCAGCCGCATGCCCGTACCGGCGGTTCACGAGACGGGATACCAGTTCGAGTTTGGCAAAGCGGCGCTCATACGCGAGGGTAGCGACGTGACGATCATCGCCAACGGGGTCATGGTCGCACGCGCGGTCGAGGCAGCCGAACTGCTCCAACGTGATCGCATCTCCGTGCGCGTACTCAACATGGCCACGGTCAGCCAACTCGACCGCGAGGCCGTTCTCTCAGCGGCAGCCGAGACCGCCGGCATCGTGACGATCGAAGAGCACACCGTCAAGGGTGGTCTTGGTGGAGCAATTGCTGAGCTCTTGTCGGTTGAGTACCCGACACCCATGCGAATCCTCGGTGTGCCGGGTGTCTTTGCCCCGACAGGCTCGGCGGAGTTTCTGCTCGACCATTTCGGACTGAATGCCACGGGCGTCGCCACGGCCGTCAAGAGCCTGCTCGAAAGCCGCAGAGGGGTCTAGCGCACATGGACGTAGTCCTAGCCATCGACCAAGGGACGACCAACACCAAGGTGGTGGCCGTGAATGCCGCGGGCCGGGTTGTGGGACAAGCGTCGACACCGGCGTCGCTCAGCTTTCCCCGTGCCGGCTGGGCCGAAAGCGATCCGCTTACCCTGTGGCATTCAGTGACCGACGCGGCCATCGCCTGCTTGGCCGCTGTTCCCGGCGCGCATGTCGCCTCGATCGCGGTCGCCAGCCAACGCGAGTCAGTCGTCATCTGGGACCGCCGTACGGGTGAGCCCCTTGGGCCCTGCGTCAGCTGGCAATGCCGCCGAACTACCGAGATGTGCGAGTCGCTCCGAGCGCGCGGACTTAGGTCGCTGATCGAGTCACGGTCGGGTCTGACGATCGATCCGATGTTCTCAGCGACCAAGGCACGCTGGCTGCTCGACTCGATCGACAGCGGGATGATCCGCGCCGAACGGGGCAAAGTGTGTGTTGGAACCGTCGACAGTTGGCTCGCCTGGAACCTAAGCGGCGGGCGTTCGTTCGTTACCGACCACACCAACGCATCCCGAACCCAACTCATGAGCCTTGACCGGCTCGTCTGGGACGATGACCTACTCGAGGCGTTTGGCGTCCCGAAACCGGCACTGCCCGAGATCAGGCCGTCGAGCAGCTTCTTCGGCCACGCGAGGGGCCTCGGCTGGCTACCCGACGGGACACCGATTCATGCCCTGATTGGGGACTCGCACGCTGCGCTGTTCGGTCACGGCGCACCCGCTCCACCGTGTGTCAAGGCGACTTACGGAACAGGCACCTCCGTGATGGCGCCGGTGACCGGCCGGGTGCAAGTCCCTGGTCTCTCATCGACTGTCGCCTGGTCGGTGCTGCGAGCCGATGGCTCAGTGGAGGTGGTCCATGCGATGGAGGGCAACATCTATGCGACCGGTGCCGCGATCGAGTGGATAGCGACGATCCTCGGACTCGACGGCCATCCGGAGCGGGTCGTGGACCTCGCGGCAACAGTCGAGACCACGGAGGGAGTGGTGTTCGTTCCCGCGTTTGCGGGGCTCGGAGCGCCACATTGGGACGCCCGCGCCCGCGGGCTCATCGCCGGCGCCACCCGCGCCACGACCCAGGCTCATCTTGCGCGCGCCGCGATCGAAGCTGTTGCGTATCAGGTACGTGACATCATTGAGCTCCTCGTAGCGGCGCTCGGCCACCCGATTTCCGCGGTGTACGCCGACGGGGGCGCAATCCAAGCCGATCTGGTCGCCCAAACGCAGGCGAACGTGCTGAACGCTCCCGTCCTGCGAAGCAGTTCGGCTACACTGTCCGCAATCGGAGCGGCGTATCTCGCCGGCATGGCGTGCGGGATGTGGCGAGACGTAGATGAGATCCGCGCCCTCCCGCGCTCGGTAGAGCGATTCGAACCTCAGGGCACTGAGACTCTCGCCGATCAGGGATATCGCGATTGGCTAATTGGCCTGCGCCGGACGCGAGAGAACCCTGATCGCTAGCCAGCCTAGGCTCGGGGTAGAGGAGCAGAGATGACTCGCATCGACGAACTGCGTCTTCTGACGCGAGTGGCACGAATGTACTATGAGTCAGGCATCAAGCAGCCCGAGATCGCTGCCAGGCTCCACTTGTCTCAGCCGAAGGTTTCGAGGCTGCTTCATCAAGCGAACGCGACCGGCTTGGTGCGGATCACGGTAGGCGTGCCGATCGGAACCCATCCTGCGCTCGAGGAGGAGCTCGAGCGGCGCTTCGGGCTGCTGGAGGTGGTGGTCGTCGACTCAGACCCCACGAGTGAAGACCACCTGATGCGAGATCTTGGCGCAGCTGCCGCATTCTACGTCGAGACAAAGATGCACAACGGCGAGGTCGTCGGTATCTCCTCGTGGAGCGCCACGCTCCTTGCCATGGTGGATGCGATGCACCCCGTGACAACTCTTCGAGATACGAAGGTGGTGCAGGTGCTCGGGGGACTCGGCAGCCCCGGCGCCCAGATTCACGCGGTGCATCTGACACGGCGGCTCTCCGAGCTCCTGCGCGGCGAGCCGGTGTTCCTGCCTGCACCCGGAGTCACCGGATCGTCCCAAGCACGCGACGTCCTGCTGGCAGACTCCTTCGTCCGCGATGCAGTTGATCAGTTCAAATCGGTGACGCTTGCACTGGTCGGCATCGGTACGCTCGAGCCTTCCGGCCTGCTCGCGTCGAGTGGCAACGTGTTCACTTCAGAGGAACTCGACACGGTTCGGTCCTCGGGCGGAGTGGGTGACCTGCTGATCCGGTTCATCGACGCGGATGGTATCCCGATCAGGAGCTCGTTGGATGGCCGTGTCATCGGTATGACACTCGAGCAGTTGCGCCAGACCCCTCGAGCGGTGGGAGTGGCGGGAGGACCGCGAAAGCTGACCGCGATCCGCGGAGCGGTCATCGGGCACTGGATCAACACACTCATCACCGATCGGGGGACGGCCGAGGCACTCCTCGACATGTCGGTGACCGATCGGATCATCGCCGCAGAACTGCTCCAGGGGATTGCCTGCAGAATAAAGGCCTGGACGCCTCAGAAGCGGTCCCGGCCCCATGTCGTCCCCAGTCGGGGTGCTCTCGCCCGAGCGATACGCCGTGGTCAGTCGTCGACTGGCCGCGACCGTTCGGTCGCAAGAATTCGCGAGTCGCCTCGCCGGTGATCGCGGAAGCCGTTACAGTTCGAGCCCGTTCACACGGAAAGCCCCCGCAGCGCCGGGTACAGAGCACGAAAGCGCGGGTAGAGCTCGTCGTAACGATCCGCCCATTCCTCATCGGGCTCGACCGTACCGCTTACGCGCACGCAACGCGACACAGCATCCTCGGCGTCGGCGAACACGCCCGCCGAGATGCCACCGAGCAGCGCTGCCCCGAACGCGGCGCCTTCGGAGTTCGCCGTCTGCTCGAGCGGCAGCCGAAGGACAGAGGCGACGATCTTGAGCCACAGCTCGCTGTTGGCGCCCCCGCCGGAAACCCGGGCCGACCTGAGGCTCGACGCCGAGCGAGCGCATCAGCTCCAGCGAGTCGCGCAGTCCAAACGCGACCCCTTCCAGCACCGACCGGCAGAGAGCACCCCGGTCGTGACGGAGATCGAGACCGCAGAAAGCACCCCTGATGTCGGGGTCCGCGTACGGAGTCCGCTCGCCGGAGAGATAGGGCGCGAAGGACAGGCCCTCACACCCCGGCGGCCATCTCTCGGCTGCGGCGAGCAGCCTCTCGTACGAGCCGCCAAGCACACCCCGGAGCCAATGAAGCGAGCCGGCCGCCGAAAGCATGACGCCCATCGCATGCCAGGTGTCCGGAACGGCGTGACAGAAGACGTGCAGCCGCGCCTGCGGGTCGCAGACGTAGCTCGCGAAGAGCCGAGAACACGACCCCCGAGGTGCCAAGCACCACCGACAGCGGTCCCGGCCCCACCACGCCGACTCCCAGCGCGCCCGCTGCCTGGTCGCCGGCACCGGCCGCCACCGGGACCCCGGTCTGCGTCCGGCCCGAAATCTCCTGCGACTCGAGAGCCTGCGGAAGCCACTCGGCGGGCACCTCGAGCGCATCCAGGATTTCGTCGCTCCACGTTCCTGGCAGCCACGTCGAAGAGCAGCGTGCCCGAGGCGTCAGCTCACGTCGGTCGCGTGCTCGCCGGTGAGCTTCAGCCGCACGTAGTCCTTCGGAAGACAGATGCGCGCGATATTGCGATAGAGGTCGGGCTCGTGCTCGCGCATCCAGAGCAGTTTCGGCGCGGTGAACCCGGTCAGGGCGCGGTTGCCGGTCAGTTCGACCAGTCGTTCCAGTCCAAGCCGGCGCTCGATCTCCGCGCACTCGGCTTGGGTGCGCTGATCGTTCCACAGGATCGCCGGCCGCAGCACGCGGTTGCGGCCGATCGAGGCAGACCAGCCCGTGCATCTGGCCCGTCAGACCGATGGCCACCGGCTCGCCGCTCGAAGCGCGCGAGCGCGCGTTTGGTCGCCCGCCACCAGGCCTCGGGGTCTTGCTCGGCCCAACCTGGCCTGGGCATCCGAAGCTCGTAGTGCTCCGACGGCCTTGCCTGCCACCTCCCCATCGGCCGTGATCGCGACTGCCTTCACGCCGGTACGTGCCGACGTCGAGCCCGATGATTGATCTGACCTGGCATTGCCTAGGCGCATTCGCCACGACTGCCCTCGTCGCAACGCCCTACCGGTCACCAGCTCATCCTGGCGACGATCTCGAACCCCCGCTTCAAGCACTCGATCGCATCGGCGCCCGGTGTCGGCATGTACTCCAAGACCCACGTACCCGGTGTAGCCGAGCCGTGCGATCTCCCGCGCTATGAACGGATAGTTCAGTTCCTGCTCCTCGTCGATCTGACAACGGCCCGGATTGCCCGCGAAATGGATGTGCCCGATCCAGTCGATGTTCTCGCGGATGCGTGCGCGTCACATCCCCCTCCTGCACCTGCGCGTGGTAGACGTCGAAGAGGACCTTCACCCGCGGCGAGTCGACTCGCTTCACGATCTCGAAACCCCAGGGCGTGCTGTCGAACATGTAGCCCTTGTGGTCGACCTTGCTGTTCAGGTTCTCCAGGCAGATGGTCACACCGAGGTCCTCCGCCTGGCCTTTGACGCGATTCAGGAAGGCCACCGCGTTGCTCGGCGCACTCCTCCATGCTCAGCGTCGCTCCTCGGCCCGACCATGGCCACGATGTTCGGGGCACCGAACTCCGCGCACTCCTTCAGGGCGACCCTGGTGGTCTTCTCCAGCTCGTCGTGGAGGTCTGCTTCTCGAAATGCCCGCGTCGGGAGTGCCGGCGGCCCCGAGATGCGACATCGTCGGCGTGAGGCCGTACTTCTTGAGCGTTGACCAGCCGTGCGGGCTGACGAGGTCGTACCCCTCGAACCCGATCTCGGCGGCAATGCGGCACGTGTCCTCGAAGGTGCGCCCTCGGTGAACTTCAGGTGGAAGTCACCGGTTATCAGGAACCCTTCCTCGTGGTTGGGTATTCCACCGAAGACGAACGGCGCGACGCACTGCTTCAGGCGAGTGGTCGGCGATCCCTGCTCAGCCACGATCGACCTCCCGGGAGAGAACCTGTTTCAGATACCAGCCGTTCAGCATCACGCTTTCCTCGACGTGCGGACTCTGGTCGCTCTCGACGACCACCCAGCCGTCGTAGCCGTGCGTGGCGAGCGCCTGCTTGATCGCCGGGAAGTCGACCAACCCCCCGGGCGTGCCCATCTCGTAGTACCAGCGTTCGATGCCCCGCTTCGCGCCCGCCGCGCACAGGTGCATCGGCCAGTACTCGATCTCGGCGTTGAGGTCTTTGTACTCGTCCAGGGTGTCGGTCGTGATCGCGTCCTTGAAGTGCACGTGGTTGATGCGGTCGTGATGCTTCTCGTAGAACTTCACCGCGTCGATGCCCGCGATGGTCAGCTCCGCCGTGTCCATGGCGAAGCCGACGGTAGCCGGATCGGACCATTCGAGCAGCTTGTCGATGTCGCTCTCGTTGCGAATGCCGCAGAGAAAGTCCGAGTGCATCGCGGTCTCGACGCCGGCGCGTCTGGTGGCCTCCCCCACCTTGCTCCAGCACTCGCCGACCGTCTTGATCTTGTCGTCGGTGATGGGCGCCTCTTTGAAGTAGGGCCCCATCGGCCGCGCGACGAAGCGCGACGCACCGAGCTGCGCGATGAACTCCGCGATGCGGCCCGCTTCGTCCGCAAGCTTGCCGTGGTCGGCCGGATTGAGCGGCGAGCCCCAGTAGTATCCGTAGAAGAAGCTGCAGACTCTCTCCACGCCGCAATCGTTCAGGAAGTCCATGAAGTTGCGCACCGACCCGAACAGCCCAGGGATGTAGTCATGCGTGCCGATCGCGGTGTCGGTGATCTCGATGCCGTTGAAGCCGCACACGGAGATGACCTTGAACGCGCTCTCCATCTGGTCTTTGCGCACCAGGTCGACTTCCAGGTTGCGCCATTGGTTGACGGCATATCCCCACTTGATCTCAGCCACGACAGGTCACCTCGCTACGCGTAGATCTTGCTGAGGACGTTGTCGATGTACCACTTGGTCTTGCAGGTGCTCTCGGCGTAGTTGCCGCCCACGTCGGCCTTGTCGTGCTCGACCGAGGCCCAGCCGGTATAGCCAAAGTCCTTCATTGCGTTCATGACCCGGGGGAAGTCGACGAGCCCCCCTTCGGTGCCCATCTCCCAGAACCACCTCGGTGTGGTAGCCGCCACGCGTTCCGGGTCAGGCGGCGTGCGGTAGTCGCCGCGGAGGTCGACGTGATGCGTGTCCTTGAAGTGGAAGCCGGTGACGCGGTCGCGGTGCGTTCGTGTAGAGGTCGACGGGGTCGACGCCGGCGATGACGTGCTGGGCCGTGTCCAGGAACAGCCCTACATACTCCGGGTCGGTCCAGGCGTAGAACTTGTCGAGTTCCTCGCGGTGGTGAAGGGCGCAGTAGAACTCGTGGTGGCAGGTGAGCTGCACCCCGTGGGCTTTGGTCTTCTCCCCTACGCGGTTCCAGCACTCCGCCATGAGCTTGATCTTCTCGTCGGTGACGGGCTCCACCATCCAGTAGCGGGCGGCCGGCATCACGATGAAGTTGTCGATCTCGATGTCCTCGTACTGCTTGAGCTTCGCCTCGAACGCGGCCACCACGCCGTCGTGGAACTCCCGCACGTGGACCATGTCGTTGTAGAAGACGCAGAACACGTTGACAAAGCGCTCGATACCCCGGTCCTGCGCGAATTCCTGGGCCTTCTTGGCCGAGCCGAAATGCTGGATGAGGGCGTTCAGCCGGAATTCGAAGGGGTCTACACCTTGGAAGCCCACCCCCACCAGCGCCTTGTAGAAACGGTCGAGGTACGGGGCCCGAGTTGCGGCGCCACGAATCCTCTGGGCGTAAGCACCGACCAGTGGTCCATATAGGACCACTTGAGATTCGGGGCCGCCGTTGGCGGAGCGCCGGCGGACTGATACTGGTCCATCGCCATCTCCTCCCTATACGCCGGTCACGGTCGAAAGCGGAGGAACCTCCACCCAGCCACGCTGCTTGCTGCTCGCAATCTCAGCCTGGATGATCTCCAGCTGGCGAAGCCCGTCCTCGAACTGCGGATACTCGGGTGTGACGGCCGGATCTTCCACGGCCGCATAGAAGCGACGGAAGACGTTCTTGAAAGTGTCGTCGTACCCTTCGGCGTGTCCCGCGGGCAGGTCTGCGTACGCCCGGGCCGCCGGGTCGAGCAGCGCTGGGTCTTTCAAGAGGATCTGGTTGTACGAGCTCCGGTTGCCGATCCACAGCTCCTCGGGACGCTCCTGGTTCCACGCCACCGCCGCTTTGGTCCCGTAGATCTCGATGCTGAGGCCGTTCTTCTTGCCGGCGAAGACCTGCCCTGCGCTGAAGCTCCCGCGGGCGCGGTCGCCGAGGTGCAGCAGCACCGCACCGTAGTCCTCGGTGTCGACCGGATGCTCCTCGTACTCCTGCTCCCCTTGCCGCAGCTTTCCGGCGAAGCTCTCCATCCCAGCCCGTCGGACGCTTGCGGGTGGTGTGGAACGTGTTCAGCTCTGCGCAGAGCTCAGTGATGCGGAGCCCCGTGATGTGCTCTGCCATGTCGCAGAAGTGGGAGCCGATATCGGCCATCGCGCACGACGGGCCCGAGTCCTTGGAATCGAGGCGCCAGTTCCAGTCGGTGTCGTAGAGCAGGTAGTCCTGCGTGTACTGCCCCTGCACGACGAGGATCTCGCCCAGCTCCCCGTGCTCGCGCATTCTCCGCATGTGTTGCACCAGCGGGTAGTACCGCAGGTTGTGGTTCGTACAGTTGCGGACGCCCTGCTTCTGCGCGAGCTCCACCAGCTCCAGCGCGTCGGCGACCGAGGTCGCGAGCGGTTTCTCGCTCAACACGTGCTTGCCGGCCAGGAGCGCATCCTTCACCATCTGCGCGTGAAGCGCGGTGGGTGTGCAGACGTGAACTACCTGGATGTCCGGGTCGTCGAGCACGCGTCGGTAGTCGGTCTCGACCCTCTCGACGCCGTAGTCCCGAGCCAGACGATCGGCCTGATCGCGGTCCGGGCCACCAAGGCGCGCACCTCGACGAAGCCCAACCTGCACAGCGCCTCCAGGTGCACCCGACCGATGAACCCGGTGCCGAGGATCGCGGCATTCACTCTCTTCTTCATGCGTCCCCCCAGTCTCTCCCGAGGCTGATCAGCCGAGTTCGCCGCTGTTGCCGTACTCGTTGACGATGTACTCACAGGCTCTGACGGTCAGAGCCATGGTGGTGAGCGTCGGGCCGCACGTACCGCCCGATACGAAGCAACTCGAGTCGGTGACGAACACGTTCTTGGCGTCCCACATCTGGTTGTAGGCGTTGAGGACCGATTTCGTAGGATCGTCGCCCATCCTCGCCCCGCCGCATTCATGGATCGAGGCACCGAGACCGAGGCTCTTCTTGTAAGCCATGCGGAACGTGGTGCGCTCGAACCAGTTGGAATACGGCAGCAGCTTGCCGCGATTCAGGAGCCCCAGCGCGCAAGCGGCGAAGTCGAGCTCCCAGCCCATGAGGTTCGCCATCTCCATGATGGTGTCCACCTCACACTGCATGACCTTGCGCTCGTTATCGGTCATGCGAAGCGCGACATGAGGAATCGGTATCCCCCAGGCGTCCCGCCTCCCGCCGTTGATGGTGACGCTGTTCTCGTAGTGCGGCAGCATCTCCCCTTGGCCCATGAAGCCCCACACGGCCCGGCTCCCCTCGGGCACCCATCCGCGCCCGGCCATGCCTTGGATGTTGAATCCCCGCTTGAAATCGGGGTGCGTGACCCGGTCGAGGTTCTGGAACCGCGGGATGTAGGCGCCACCGTGGTTGTCCTCGGGTGACGTGCCGTCAACCAACTCCCAACCGTCATTGCCCGGGACGGTGCCAAAGACAAGGCAGGGGCACTGATCGATGAAGTAGCGGCCGAGGGTGCCCGAGGAGTTCCCTACCCCGTTTGGATGCTTCGCGCATGCGGAGTTGAGAAGCAGACGGATCGTTTCGATCGTCGATGCGCAGATAACGACCACATTCGGCGGAGACCTGGTGACTCTGCTTCGTCGCTCGCATCGACATACGTGACACCAGTGGCCTTGCCGGTGTTCGGATCGATGTCGAGCTGCCTGGCGATGGCGTTGGGCTTGAGATCCATGCGCCCGGTTCTCTGGGCGGCAAGCAACGGCGACCTGACGTGCGGTTCTCGCCCGACTCGTCGGTGGGTGTAGCCTCCGCCACGGCGTAGCGCCACGGTACGACCTTCCGTCCCGGCCAGGTCGACTCGACCTTCTCCTTGAGTTGCCGCTCCAGGCTCGACAGACCTGCCGTCTTGACGTACTTGCCGTCCGGCAGGTTGGGGATGCCGTCACTGGTGCCGATGATGCCGAGGAACTCCTCGACCTGCTCGTAGTAGCGAATAAGATCCTCGTAGCAGATCGGCCAGTCCTCGCCGAATCCGTCGCGGCTCGCCGCCTTGAAGTCGTAGTCCGACATGCGGACGGCCACGCGGCCCCAGGACAGGAACCTGCCGCCTACGTTCCGTCCGCGAAGCCACAGATAGTAAGCGCCCCGCGGGAAGGTGTAGGGGTTCTTCCTATCGTTCACGAACAAGAAGGCATTCTCGGGAGAGAACCACGAACCCCTCGCCTGGTTGTGCTGTCCCTTCAGACCGGCCATCACGCGCGACATGGAGCCTACCGACTTCATGTGCGCGGGCGCGTGAAACCACTTCTCCCTCAGATAGGGCCCCGCCTCCAAGACCAAGACCTCGAGTCCGCGCTCCGCCAGTTCCTTGGCAGCGAAGCCCCCAGTGGCGCCAGAACCCACCACGATCGCGTCATACTTCTTTTCGGGCATCTCGTCCTCCGCGATTGCCTGCTCTGCAGAGCTTTCTCACACCCACCATGCGGCGCCCGGTTGCTCTCGTAGCACGATGCCGTTCAGGAACGACACCGCTTTGGTGAGCCCTTCCTCGGCCGACATCAGGCTGTCCTCGTGCTCGATCGACAGCACGTAGTCGTAGCCGAACAGGCGCAGAGTCGAGACGAAGTCCCGCCACCACGCCTCGCCGTGGCCGTAGCCGCAGGTGCGGAAGATCCACGCGCGAGTCGCGCTCGTCGGTGTACGGTTTCGTGTCGAGCACGCCGGTCATCGGCAGGTTCCGGGTCGAAGATCTGGGTGTCCTTGGCGTGGACGTGGAAGATGGCGTCGCCGAGCACGCGAATGGCGGCGATCGGGATCGATCCCCTGCCAGAACAGGTGGCTCGGATCGAAGTTGCAGCCGATCTGCGGACCGGCGATGCTCCGCAGCTTCAGCATCGTCTCGGGGCTGTAGACGACGAATCCGGGATGCATCTCGATGGCGATCTTGACGCCGTGATCGGCCGCGAACCTGGCGCGCTCTCGTCCAGTACGGGCGACCACCTTCGTCCCACTGCCAGTCGAAGCGTCTCGAGGAAGTCGGGCGGCCAGGGGCAGGTCACCCAGTTGGGCGCTTTGGCGCTCGGGCGAGTCGCCGGGGCAGCCGCTGAAGTCGACCACCACCGGAACGCCCAGCGTCTCGGCCAGCAGGATCGTCTTGCGGTGCACTTCCCGGTGCTGCTTGGCGATCGCCGGGTTCGGGTGCAGCGGGTTGCCGTGGCAGCTCAGCGCGCTGATGGAGAAGCCCGCGTCGTCCAGCTTCTTCTTGAACGTCGTCGAGGTCCCTGCTGGACTCGAGCATCTCGAGCTTGCAGTGGGGGTCGCCGGGGTAGTTGCCCGTGCCAAGCTCGATCGTATCGATTCCCAGCGTCCCGAGCTTCCGCAGAACGTCGTCCAAGCTCAGTCCGGCCAGCAGTGCCGTGAAGATTCCGATTCTCATTGCGTTGGCCTCCTTGCTCCCGTTCCCCCGGGCTCCTGCGGTATACGTGCGCTATGCGCACGTACGATTCATGCTACGCACGCTATCACCGAGGACCTCGGCATGTCAACATCACTCCATGCTTCGCACGATCGCCTATGTCGCCTATACTCAAAAGGGATGGCTCTGGGCGGGCGTTGACATCGACAGACCGGAGTTGTATGGTGCAGTGCCCACCGTATGCGTGCGCTGTGCGCACAAATGGTCACCGCCAGCAGGCACTGGAGGAGTCCGCCAGATGAGCATCTTCGCGAATACGCCACGGATCCGCTACGAGGGTCCCGACACCGCGAACGAGTTCGCGTTTCGCGTGTACGACAAGAACCGCGGGGTCCTCGGCAAGCGGATGGAGGACTGGCTCCGCTGTGCGGTCTGCTACTGGCACTCGTTCAGTTCGACCGGTGGGGACATGTTTGGCAGCGGGACCCTGCTCCGGCCCTGGCAGGAGTCGGAAGTGGCGCCCGACATGGCCCTGCAGAGACTTGAGGCCGCCTTCGACTTCATGTCGCGGCTCGACGTGCCCTACTTCACTTTCCACGATACCGACGCGATGGCAACTGCGCACGATCTGCGCGGGCACGCGCGTAACCTTCGCGAGATCGAGGAGCACATCGCCACCGAGATGGCAGCGACCGGCATCAAGCTGCTGTGGGGCACGGCCAACCTGTTCAGCCATCCCCGCTACGCCGCCGGCGCGGCCACCAACCCCGATCCTGAGGTGTTCGCGTGGGCCGCCGCGCAGGTGCGCTACTGTCTGGAGACCACGCTACCGCCTCGGCGGCGAGAACTACGTGCTGTGGGGCGGCCGCGAAGGCTACGACACCCTGCTCAACACCGATCTGCCCGCGAAGTCGACCATTACGCCCGATTCCTCACGATGGTGGTGGAGCACAAGCACCGGATCGGGTTCAAGGGCCCCATCCTGCTCGAGCCGAAGCCGTTCGAGCCCACCAAGCACCAGTACGACCGCGACGTGGCCACCGTGTACGCGTTTCTTCAGCGCTACGGTCTGGAGAACGAAGTCAAGGTCAACATCGAGGTGAACCACGCCACGCTCGCCGGCCTCGATTTCGAGCACGAGATCGCCGCCGCGCGCGCGTACGGCATCCTCGGGTCGATCGACATCAACCGCGGTGACCCCCGCAGTGGGTGGGACACCGATCAGTTCCCCAACAATGCGCAAGATCTCGTTCCGGCGATGCTTCAGCTGATCGAGAACGGAGGGCTTGGCGCGGGCGGGTTCAACTTCGATGCCAAGCTGCGTCGTCAGTCGGTCGACCCGGCCGACCTCTATCTGGCTCACATCGAGGGCATCGACACTCTCGCCCGGGCGTTGCTCGCGGCCGCCGACATCGTGGAATCGGCGGAGCTCAAGCGGCTTCGCGACGAGCGCTACCAGGGCTGGGACACCGACCTGGGCCGCGGCATCGAGTCGGGCGAGTTCACGCTGGGCGACTCTTGCCGATCACGCTGTCGAGCATGGGCTCGATCCAAAGCCCTGTTCGGGCCGGCAGGAACTCGCCGAGGCACTCGTGGCCCGTCGCTGCAGATATTGAGAGGCTCTTCTCGAGCACGGGAGGCGTGATTGACCACCGAGGGACCCTCAGACATATCGCCGACACAGAACAGTGGCGGCGCGACATTCGTCCGCTCGGTCGCCCGCGCGCTTAAGGTCATCAGCAGCTTCGGCGCGGAGACCCCCTCGCAGACGGTGGCTCAGGTGGCCGCGAGCACCGACCTCGATCGGGCTACCGCACGACGCGTCCTGCTCACGCTCGAAGAGCTCGGTTACCTCCGGCGCGACGGCCGGCAGTTCTCGCTCACGCCCCTGGTACTCGAGCTGGGGTTCGCCTACCTCTCCAGTCTGCCGTTCTGGAGCGTGGCCTACGACGTTCTCAAGGAACTGGCCGATTCTCTCGAGGTCTTCTGCTTGATCGTCGCCACCGACAGCGCCTACGACAATGTATGGGTGGTCTCCTCAGTTCGCCCCTCCAACCCGCCGATGTTCCCGGAGTTCCCGGACATCGGCCGCCGCTCGCCCACGCACAAGGTCGCTCCAGGGATCATCCTGCTCGGCGCGCTCACAGGGCAGGACCTCAACCGAGCCTTGTTGGCGTGCACCGCCGGCGACGCGGGGGCATCGATCCCGTCGCTTCGGGAGCGGGTGATCCACGACCGCCGGCAGGGATGGTCGTTCCGATCGGTGCCCGAGCAGGACTTCTGCGAGATCGCCGTGCCGCTCCTCGATGGTCAGGGCCGCATCATCGCCGGCATGTCGGTGCTCAGTCCGCTCTCGAGGATGTCGGCCCACGAGGCGGTCGAGACAGTATCTGCCGCGGATCAAGCAGGCCGCGGAGGACATCAACAGGCTGGTGGGATACAGGGCGCCCTGATGGAAAGCCTGACCACGGAAAGAGAGAACCTGCAGCACATGAGATGGAGGATGAGATGCTGGAAAAGGACATGATCCAGTCACACGGTTTCAGGAACGTGTCGAAGGATGGCGAGCAGGTGGGGTTCCAGGTGCGCATCCGCATCCCCTACTACCGCGGCGTCTGGGCGTCGTTGCTGGAGGGCGCAGACGTATCGGCGGATGGAGAGGAATTCTCTCGGGAAGCCATCCTCTGGACCGTGGGCGACAGGACCTTCACCCTGCCGGAGTTGGAGGCCGCGTCCGATGTCCGCTGGCCGTTCGACCAGCCGGCAGTGCTGACCGTGCCGAAGCCGGGAGGCTTGGCCGTCGGCCTGCACCAGATCGGCGTGCGGCTGGCTTTCCGCGCCTCGTACATGCCGCCCGACATGGGGCCCTGGATCACCCGGGCTGAGCGCAAGCTCGCCCTGACCCAGTGACAGCCCCACCATCACGAGGGAGATGACGATGACAGCAACGTTCAAGCTCGGCGTGACCCTTTACAGCTACACCGGCGACTACGGGGTGACGATGTCGCTCGAAGACTGCATCGCCGACGCGGTCGACGCCGGAGCGCAGGGCATCGAGATCCTCGGCGAGACCCACATCCCTGGCTACCCCGACCCTACCGACCAGTGGGTGGATCAGTGGCACGGACTGATGGCCAAGTACGGCGTCGAGCCGACCTGCTACGACTGCTGGGTGGACTCGCGGCTGCGGAAGGGTCGCACCCTGACCGTCCAGGAGTCGCTCGACTTCCTGCTGCGGGACATGAAGCTCGCCGACCGCCTGGGCTTCAGGATCATGAGGCCGAAGCTGGGCGTGATCACGGACGACCTGATCCCCGACCCGGTCTGGCGGGAGATGACGGAACGGGCCCTCCCCTATGCGGAGGAACTCGACGTGCGCATCGCTCCCGAGATCCACTCGCCCACGCCGCTGAAGTCCAAGACCGTGGACGACTACCTCGATCTCGTGGCCTCCACGGGCACGAAGCACTTCGGCCTGCTCATCGACACCGGCATCTTCAAGACCCGCGAAGGCCGCAAGCTTGAACCCGGAGAGTGGGCAGATCCGATCCTGGCCATCGACCCGCGCGACCTGATCCCCTACCTGCCCTACGTGTTCCACATGCATGCCAAGTTCTGGGGCGTCTCGGACGATCTGGAAGAGGGCAGCATCCCCTACGACAAGGTCGTCAGGGCACTGAACGAAGGCGGCTACTCGGGGTACCTCTCCGCCGAGTACGAGGGCCCGCGTGAGCTCTATGCGGGCGGCGACCAGGTGCGCAGGCTGTTCGCGATGATCAATCGGCAGATAGCAGGAACCGACGGCCAACGCTGAGGTCCTGGCAGCCGTCCCTCTGATCTCTCTTGGAGGATAGGTGACCACCCAAAACGCGGAGTTCCCGATGACATACGCCAATCCTGTGCTCCCGGGCTTCCATCCTGATCCCAGTGTTTGCCGTGTGGGCGCCGACTATTACCTGGTCAACAGTTCCATGGAGTACTTCCCCGGCGTGCCCATCTGTCATAGCCGCGATCTAGTCCACTGGCGGCAGATTGGGCATTGCCTGACCCGCTCCAGCCAGTTGGCCTTGGAACGATGTGTCAGTTCACAGGGCATCTTTGCACCCACCCTGCGCTATCACGCTGGTCTGTTCTACATGATAACCACCAATATTTCGGCGAGGGAAACCTTCTTTGTGACGACACGCGACCCGGCGGGCGCATGGTCGGAGCCGGTGTGGTTGGGAGATGTCGGCATTGACCCTTCCCTGCTCTTTGACGAGGATGGTCAGGTCTACTTCACCTGCCCGAGTCATGCCGGCATCATGCAGAGCACGCTTGACCTGGAGACCGGCAAATTGCGTGCTCCGCTGCAACTGATTTGGCCCGGCACCGGCGGTGCTTTCCCCGAAGGGCCGCATCTCTACAACATCAATGGTCGGTACTACCTGATGATTGCCGAAGGCGGCACCGAATACGGCCACATGCAAACCATTGCGCGCAGCACCAGCCCCTGGGGACCGTTTGAAAGCTGCCCGCGTAATCCAGTGCTGACGCATCGTAGCAACGGCGTGCTGCCCATTCAATCTGTGGGGCATGCGGATTTGGTGCAGGCGCACGATGGGCGTTGGTGGGCGGTATGCCTGGGTGTGCGCCCAAACGGGTATCCCCCTTGCCATCATCTGGGGCGCGAGACATTTCTTGCGCCGGTCACGTGGGACGCCGCGGGCTGGCCGGTGGTGGGGCAAAATGGGCGACTCGGTTTGGAAATGGAAGTCGCAGGTTGGCCGGAGCAACAGTGGGAACCGGAACCGGTACGCGATGACTTTGACACGCCCGATTTGCACCTGGGCTGGAATTTCTTGCGCAATCCTCACGCGCAGGACTGGTCACTCACCGAGCGGCCGGGGTGGCTGCGCCTGACCGGCTCGGCGATAACGCTGGATGATGAGGACGCTCCCGCCTGGGTGGGGCGGCGGCAACAGCATTTTGACTGCGAGGCCTGGACGGCACTGGACTTTGCGCCGCAAAACGAAGGCGAAGAAGCCGGCCTGACACTACGCATGAACGAAACACACCACTATGAGATCGCGGTTGCCCGGCAGGCCGACAGATCGTGCGTAATCGTGCGCCGCAGCATTGGCAGTCTGCGGGTGGTGACGGCCCAGGTACCGCTGAACGGCACCCGGGTGCAACTGGGTTTGCGCGCTGACAAAGACAAATATACCTTTGGCTACAGAGAAAGAGAGGAGAGCGAACCGTCCTGGTTGGCCTCTGGCGAGACGCGTTATCTCTCAGCCGAAGTAGCCGGCGGTTTTACCGGCGTCTATCTGGCCATGTACGCGACCGGCAACGGGCGGCCGTCCGCCGCGCCGGCGTATTTTGATTGGTTTGAATACAAAGCCTTGTAGGAGACCGGCAATGGACTGCACATATCTCATCTCACTCAGGCGAAATCGCCAGGCCGTAGGCCGCGGCACCCAGCAGACCGGCGTCGGCGTTCAGGATCACGTGCACCGGCACGTCGGTGAGCAGCTTGCGAAAGCGTCCTTTGCTGCGGAGCGCCTCCAGAAAGGCCGGCTTCTCCAATTCTGGGAGGATCCGGGGAGAAAGGCCTCCGGCCAGGTATATCCCGCCGGTAGCGAGCAGCTTGAGCGCCAGGTTGCCGGCCTCTGCTCCCAAGATGGCGACGAACAGGTCGAGTGTCGCCCTGGCGAGTTCGCAGGGCCGGTCGGCGTCGCTCGCGGCTGCGAGGATGACGGGGGTGGGATCTTCCGACGCGCCTAATGCTTCGGCCAGCCAGGACGGCTCGGAGAGACCTGTCGTCTTCAGATACGCGTAGAGGTTGGGGATGCCCAGGCCTCCGGAACAGACGCGCTCGAAGCTGACATGATCGAACCCCTGCCCGTTCATGTAGGTGAGAAGGCCTATCTGCAGAGAGCCTACCGGCGCGAAGGCCGCGTGGCTGCCTTCGCAGCCGTGTGCGTGATAGGCGCCACCGTCGTACGTCAGGTACCCCTCACCCAGGCCGGTCCCGGGCGCGAGCACGGCGATGCTGCCCCCGGGCACCCGCGTGCCGGCGCTCAGCGTGTGGAGATCCTCTTCCTCGAGCACAGGGATCGCGCAACCGATCGCTCGCATGTCGTTCAGCAGGGCCACTTCAAACCAGCCGAAGAACGACTGCAGAGCAGGACCGTCGACCACCCAAGAAAGGTTCGTGATACGCGCGCGTCGCTCTATCACCGGGCCGGCCACCCCGAAACACGCGCAGGATGTGTCGACAGGGAACTCCTCGGAGAACTCGCCGATCATGCTCTCGAGCGTCTCGTACTGCGCGCTCGGATACGTCTTGCGAGCCAGCGCCTCACGCGGGCCCCTCTCGCTGGAGAAGACAGCTAGGATGGTCTTCGTTCCTCCGATGTCACCGACGAGGACGTTCATCGTGGTGTGGTGCCCTCCCAGGCGCAAGTTGGATTGACCGTGTTGATACCCTATCAAAGCAGCGACGTGAGCAAATACCCCTGTGGAGACGCGGGGCATCGTTTCGAACAACGCTAAGACGATGGCAGAGGAGACAGAGCATGGGTATCCAGTACAACATCCTGCAGCGCGGGTTCAGGAATCTGCCGAACGACGCGAATCCCACGGGCTTCCAGCTGCTGGTGAAGTCCAACTACTACAGGGGCGTGGCGCTGTCGCTCATCGAGGACGTAGAGGTGAGTGTGGACGGTGTGCGATTCGAGCGCAGCAGTATCGGTTTCCGCACGGGAGGGCGGACGTATCGGCTCCACGATATGGAGCAGGTGAGCGACGTGCATTGGCCGTGGCTGGAACCGGCGACGGTGATCGTTGACCACCCTGGTGGGCTGATGCCGGGGGTACACGACGTGCTCGTGGTCGTGAAGCTCAGGATCTCGTACATGCCGTTCAATCCGCTCCCGTTCTTCTTCCACGACAAGCTCGTGCTCATGCCCAGCGTCCAGCCGGCCGCGACGACCCGGCGGATGCGCCGCGGTTGAAGCTTTCCGCGTCGCTCTACAGCTACAACGGCGATCTTCAGGCCGGCACCATGACGCTGGAGGATTGCCTGGCGGACCTGTCCGAAATGGGTTGCGAGGGCGTGGAATTCCTGCCGGAGGCCATCGTTCCCCGACTATCCGGATCCGCCGCGATCCTGGCTGGAGCAGTGGTTCGGATGGATGGAGAAGTACCGGCTCACTCCGGTGGCGCTGGACGGGGGGGCCGATACGAAGCTCTACAAGAACCGCAAGCTGAACGTGGACGAGATCGTCGAGATGATCGCCCAGGACTTGAAGCTGGCGAACACTCTTGGGTGCAAGGTGTACAGGGGTCTGGGCAGTTCCTGGCCGTCGGCACTCGACGTCTCCGCACAACATCGGCAAGGGACCGACTGGAAGGGAGGAGATCACCCCGTTCCAGATCTACGAGAAGTTGCTGCCCATCGCGGAGAAGTACGATGTGAAGATGGGTGAGGAGCTGCACATTCCTTTTCTCATCGAGTCGGACTGGCTCGAGCAAGCCATCGCACTCATCGAGAGGACCGGCCCACGAGCACCTTGGGTTCGTTCCCGATCTGAGCATCTTCGCGCGGCGTCCGCCTCACCAACTACACCCGAGACTCTGGTGGGAGCGAGAATCCCCAAGGAGGTGGTCGACTACATCTACGAGTGTCGCGAGAACCTGGTGCCGGAAGAGGACGTGAAGAAGAAGGTGATGGAGATGGGCGCCGGGCCGATGGGGGTTCCCATCACGGCGATGATCTACCACCTGACGTACTCGACCAAGGAACGAAACGAAGCACAGCAGCTGGCCGCGCTGGTCCCGTACAGCGTGCACATCCACGCGAAGTTCTGGGACGTGCTCGAAGATCTGTCCGACGAAGGCAGCATCCCTTACAGCGAGATCGTTCCGGTGCTGGCTCGCGCTGGCTATTCGAAGTACTTCTCCAGCGAGTACGAAGGGGATCGGACACCGTTTGTCGCTTCGAACCAGATCCGGCGACAACACCTGATGGTTCGGCGGATGTGGGAGTCGGCGGTTGCAGGCTAGAGTGACGAGCTGAATAAAGCTGTCCCTTGAAACACCGGCAACAACCTATGGTAGGGGAGGGACTGCCCCTAGAGGATGCACATTCCGTACACGCGATGGTACGGCACGTAGACCGGAAATAGGGCCACGCGATCTCCTGCCGCCACGGGGGAGTCGAGGGTCGCCTTGCAGCCGTTTATCATGACCAGCCCTATGCGGTCGGATTCCAACCCGAGCCCCGCTGCCACCGACTCTGCGGTTATCCCGGAGCCCGGCGCACGAACGGCTGCCAGCTCACTCAACGACAAGTACCATGGCCCCACGCCTCCCACGGTGAGAGCCAGGTCGAGGAACGCGCGCGCCTCCACTGCTCCCCCACTATCTGTCATGCAACCGCTAACCCCCTCCGACCGCCGGAAAGAGGCCGAGCCGATCTCCCTCACGGAGCTCTGAGTCCATGGTCCCGTGGACCCCGTTGATCATGACGATGTGGACCTCCCTCGGCTCCAGACCCTCCTGCTCGACTAGGTCCCGAACGGTGAGTCCCGCGCTGAACGGCACCTCGAACTGCTTGCGGCCGGTCGCGGAACGCCTGGGGAGCGTGGCGAAGAGCCGGACCTCGATCACTGCCGGGCACCTCCGTCGACCCTGATGCGGACCCGACCCACCTCAGATCACTCCTCGCTGCGGCGCAGGTAGAACTGCGAGAAGTGGATGAAGTTGGGCGGGAAGAGCGCCACCCGGTCCCCGTCTTTCACGGGAGCCGAGGGAGCGACGAAGACGTGGTTGCGGTAGATCACGTTCACCTCGGGAGCGGCGATGCCGAGGGCGGCCATCACGTCCGCGACCGTCGCGGGATCCCCGTCGGGCAGCTCCACTACGCCTTCGCCCCCGACGAAGCCTGGGGCTTTCTCCCTCAGCACCGATCCCAGCTTGACGGTCACGCGCACGGTCCGGCCTCCGCACGCAGATCCAAGCTCACCCGAGTTCAGAGCTCAACCGAGTTCGATCACCGGGCTCCAGCCGCACACCTGGTTGAGTTCCTCGTCGGGCACGTCCCAGATGAGCGTTGTGGGGGGGCAGCTTCTCCTTGTAGAAGAACTCCGGCAGGCGGTCGTCCTTCTGGGTCATGCCTGCCCGCTGGTTGAAGTCCCGCTCGATCTCCAGCACCTTGGCGCCGTGGGCCGACGGCGTCGGCAACCGACATCTCCACGCCGCACAGGGCCGAGACCATCTCGGGGATGGCGGCCAGCGAATCGGGTTGGTCCAGGCAGGCGAAGGCGAGAAACAGACACAGGCCGGTGGAGTCGAAGAAGCCGGCCGTGGCCTCTTGCAGGGCCTGGGAGAGGTCGCACTGCCCCTCGGGCTTCAAGGGATCCACGTCGCCGCCCACCTTGAGGATGTTGGTGGCCACCGCGTAGCCGGAGGTGTGATCGGCCCCCATGGTGGAGGTGGCGTAGGTCACGCCGATCCCCTTGATGGCCCGGGGATCGTAGGCGGGCATGCCCTGGTTCTTCACCGTGGGCACGTGGGTCACGCCGTAGGCCTTGCCGCGCGTGCCCGGTGCCGTTGCCGATCTTCTGGCCGAGCTCGGTGTTGTGGCGGATCTCTTCGAAGAGCTCGATCATCGCGCTGGGCGTCACCCCAGGGCAGCAGCCCGCCTTCCATGGCCACACCGAAGGTGTCGCCCATCTCGATGGTGTCCAGCCCGAGGTCGTCGCAGAGCCGGTCCATCCGCGCGATGGCGTCGATGTCGCCGTTGTCGCAGTTGGCGCCCAGCGCCCAGATCGGTCTCGTACTCCACGCCGGACGAGACGTACTTGCCGTCCTTGTCGTTGTAGACGTTCGAGCAGTGGATCACGCAACCGGTCATGCAGCCGTGGCTGCGCTTGCCGCCCCGGTCCTCGCAGTTCTGATGCAGCGTCTCGCCGGAGATGGCCTCGGCCTGGTCGAAGCGGCCGTAGTGGAAGTTGTGCGTGGGCAGAGCCCCGGCCTCGTTGATGATGTTGACGAGGATGGCGGTGCCGAAGTTGGTGAGTCCCTGGCTGGTCACCGGGTGGGCCTTCAGGCCGTCGACCAGGGTCTTGCGGGCCTTGTCGAAGCGCTCGGCGTCCTGCCAGGGACGGGCGCTCGGTGCCGGCGTCGTCCACCACGATGGCCTTGAGACCCCGGGCGCCCATGACCGCACCCACGCCGCCGCGGCCGGCGTGGCGGGCGGGGTTACCTTCCGGGTCGGTGCAGGCCACGGAGGAGTTGCGCATGCCGTACTCCCCGGCCGGGCCCACCTGGATGGTGGCCACCTTGGCGCCGTAGGCCGCCCGCAGCGCGGCGGCGCACTCGTAGTTGGCCTTGCCCCAGAAGGCGGCGCCGTCGTCCAGGCGGGCGCCGTCCTTGGACAGGTGCAGCACCCACTTCTTGCCCTTGGGATCGCCCTGCACGATGATCGCGGCGATGCCCAGACGCCCCAGGCGCCGGCCGCCTGTCCGCCGGAGTTGGCCTCCTTGATGCCTCCGGTCAGCGGGCTCTTGCAGCCCACCGAGAGCCGGCTGGAGTTGGGGGCGGTGGTGCCCGCCAAGACGCCGGGCGCGAACACGATCTTGTTGGCCGGGCCCAGCGGGTCGCAGAGAGGGTCGACTTCCCTGGCGACGACGGCCGACGTGAGAGCCCGGCCGCCCAGAAGCCTCAACTCCTCCGGCAGGTCCTCAGACGTGACCGTTCCCGCTTCAACGTCGACTCGCAACAGCGTTCTCATCACGATCTCCCCCTGTTCGCCTGGCACGGCGGGATGCGTTCCCTGGCCTCGATCTTTCGCGAGCGGAGAGGCGATTCGGTCATCATCGTCCGCTCCGCCTCAAATTACGCCCTTCCCCCAGCTACCGCAATGAACAGCGGCGCCTCTCACAGCGGTTGCGCGCCCTCGCTCAAGATCTCCAGGTATCGGCTGTAGGCGAACACTCGTCCGCGCTGCCTGCCGGTCAGCTCACGGAGCACGTCCAGCCCGACGAGAGCCTCTACCGCTCGGGCAGCCGTCGAGTAGGCGATGCCTGTCTCGCGGGCGAGATCATCGATATCGGCCACCGGGCGGCGGCGCAGACGTCGAACACCCGCAGGGCATTCCCCGACCGCCGGCCCAGTCCCTCGACGCGTGTGACGTCGCTCTGGAACATGCGAAAGCAGCCGATGGGCCGTATCTACAGCGCCGCCGGCGGTTTCGGCGACGCCCTCGAGGAAGAACTCAAGCCAAGCCTCCCAGTCGCCGGTGGTTCGAACGGCGTCGAGTTGGCGATAGTACTCGGCTCGGTGCTGTTTGAAGTAGAGGCTGAGATAGAGGAGCGGCTGCCGCAGGATGCCATCATGATGTAGGAGAAGGGAGATGAGCAGCGCCCGACCCGCCGTTGCCATCCAGGAAAGGATGGATGGTCTCGAACTGCACATGGGCAAACGCCGTTTTACCAGCGCTGCTGCGGCGATCGGCGGGAATCGTGCACGTGGCGTGAATCGTTCGAGTGCAGCCATGCACGGCTCCACTTCTTGCGGCGGGGGAGGCACGAAGCGGGCGTTGCCTGGACGGGTCCCTCCGATCCAGTTCTGGCTGCTGCGGAACTCGCCGGGCTGTTTGTTGGCGCCGCGACCTCGCGAGAGGAGAACCCCGTGGATCTCGCGTAGGAGCCTGTTGGAAAGCGGAAAACCCTTCGCCAGACGCGCGAGTCCATGCTCCAGAGCAGCAACGTAGGTGGAGACTTCGACTACATCGTCAAACGGCACCCCAGGTGCCTCATCGAGTTCGAAGAGCAGGAGATCGGATAGCGACGACTGCGTGCCTTCGATCTGGCTGGAAAGCACAGCCTCACGGCGCACATAAGAATAGAGGAACAGATCAGGTTCGGGCAACAGTGCCGTGATGGCATCGAGCCGGCCGCACGCAAGCAGAGCGGCTTCCAGCAATCGCTGGCGCTCGGCACTCATCTCGACTGCGGGCTGCGGGGGCAGTGGCGCGGGTACGAAGGCCTGCACGCGTTCGCCGCCGACCGCGGTCACCTCGAATCGCCCTGCCATCCCCCGTTGCACCAGAGCATCCCTCTTCTCACAAGCGCTAATAACGCTGGAGCTTATTATCACATATCTCGCTAAGTGCTAATAACTCGGCGCCAGCTCAGTCGCCGTGGCGAACGACAGTCAGCATGCTCGGGCTGTGGCATCGTCGGAGGAGGCCTTCTCGGGGGAGTTGCGCCTGTTCACCTCGACGGCGATACTGCGAGAGTGCCTCTCCCGCTGTCGCCGTACACATCGGCGGGACCGAGGTGCCTATCTCGATCACATACTGGGCTATGGTCCGGGCGCTCCCCGAGCCTCCCCGGCCGGCAGCGCCTTGCCCTGTGAGCCGGGGAAGTCACGTAGGCGTCAGGTCTCCACCTAGGAAGCCGCCCAGCCATCACCGGCTCGTCGGAGGCGAGGATGATCCGGGTGGCAGTCCAGTTCCCGCTTTCCGTGCATCCTACACGCCATGAGTTTGTGCTTTGAAACGATAAGCGCCGTTGTTGACGGACGACCAACGGCATCTTAGTATGTTTGGGAGATGCCAATGGCAACATCAGCGCAAGGAGCGCGGAACATGAAGAGACGTTCAAAGAGCCGCGTTTCTGTTCTTCTGGTGACCGTCATCTGTGTGGCACTGCTCATCGGCTCCACGGCGGTCGCGGCCAGGGCCGACGACGGCGCTGCCACAACGGGGGCGTCGGTCGACACCAGCGGCGTGCTCTACGGCAAGACCGCGCTCTTCTGCGGAGACTCGATCTGTGCAGGCCCGCCCAACGCGCCCGAAGCCAAGGCGCGGATGGGCCGGCAGGATCGGGGCCTTGTACGGCATGATCGCCACCAACAACGGGCGAGTGGCCGCGACGGTCGCGTTGTCCACGGACCTCAGCCACGGCCGCAAGCCGGACAACCGCATCATCAATCAGATCGAAGTGGTCAAGGACAACACCTACGACTACGTCATCCTTCATGGCGGGGTGAACGACGCCATGGACTCGCTACCCGTCGGCACCATGACCGATTCGACCGATGTCGCCGATTTTGACACCACCACCTTCGCGGGCGCCCTTGAAGAGTTGTTCGCCCGCGCGAAGGAGTACTTCGGCGAGAAGACGCAGATCGGCTACATCGTCAACTATCAGACGCCCATGTCCAATTGGGGTGGCGCGACCCGGGATATGAGCGCCTACGTCAAGGTCGCCCTGCAGATCTGCGACAAATGGAAGGTCTCCTATCTCGATCTGTACGACGATCAGGACTTCAACCAGAACGTCATGAAGGTCTCCACCAAGGACAACCTCATGGACTACCTCCACCCCAATGACAGCGGATACGACCTTCTGGCCGTCAAGATCGGCACCTGGATGGAGACTCTGGGACAGGGTGGCAGCAGCGCCCTTCCCTGGATCATCGGCGCTGTCGTCGTGGTGCTGGTCGCGGCCGCAACCATCGTGTTCGATCGTGGTCAGAAAGAAGAAGAGCGAACGGGCAGCCCAGCAAGGCTCTGACGCGTAGAAGACCCCGAGCGCACGGCTAGATCAGTACGATCACGTCACAAGAGGAGGTCAGATCCGGTGAAAGCTCGTCTTCGACTCCTATGCGGTGTCCTCTGCGTCCTCACGGTACTGGCGGTGGTGCTCAGCCTGGCCGCCTGCGGAGGCTCTTCCGGCACGGCCACGCCCTCGGCGACCACCGTGCAAGGCGCCGCCTCAGACCCTCTGGCGTTCCCGGTGGATGACTTCACCGTGGTGACAAAGACTTACAAGACGCCGGCCGGCGACGTGGAGGTCACTTTCAACCTCTACCAGGACATCACCTATGTCACTAATCCCGTGGATCCGGCTGTACCAATGCCTGAACGTGTGCGTTCCCGTCAAGGTGGGCGGAGTCGAGGTCGATGCCACCGACGCTCCCATCCTTCTCGCGATCGAGGTAGCCGGCTACTGGGCTTCCAAGATCGCAGGCACCGGCGGCGTGCTGGGACCCAACGCAAGCTTGGCTTTGGCGAATGGTCTGGTAGTGGTCTCCCCGGGCGCTCGTGGCAGCGACAACGTGGCCGCGGACGGCACCTTCTTTGGCAAGGCCCCGGCTGCCATCGTGGACCTCAAGTCCGCGGTCAAGTACCTGCACTACAACGATGAAGTGATGCCCGGGAACGCCGACCAGATCGTCTCGGTGGGCGGCAGCGCGGGTGGCGCCCTCTCCGCGCTTCTGGGCGCTTCCGGCGACAGCGACCTGTACGACTCGTACTTCCAGGAGCTCGGCGCTGCCGATGCCAGCGACGCCATCTTCGCCAGTGCGTGTTTCTGTCCCGTCATCGACCTGGAGAATGCCGATGGGGCCTACGAGTGGATGTTCGGCACCCTGCCCACGAAGACCGGGCTCGTCGACCAGGCACTCTCCGCGGAACTCAAGGACGCCTTTGCCGTCTATCAGGCTTCGCTTGGCCTTGAGGGCAAGGACGGCTTCGGCACCCTTACGGCGGACAACTACGGCGACTACCTCCTGCAGACCTACCTCGCTCCGGCCGCCACCAAGTATCTGACCGGTCTCTCGGACGACAAGCGGACCCAGTACCTGGCGGACAACCCCTGGATCACATGGGCCGGCGGCACGGCTTCGTTCACGTGGGCCGACTATCTGGACCACTTTGCAAGCGGTGGTGGGCAGGAAGGATGGTCTTCCGGCCTTCGACAATTTCGCTGCGAACTCCTACGCGAATCTGCTCTTCGGTGACAAGACCCACGACGGCAGGCATTTCACCGACTACAGCCTGCGGCACGCCACCGGCGACCCGAACGCGACTGATCGACAGCGACCTCAAGACGATAGTGGACCTCATGAACCCCATGTACTTCCTCGGCAAGGACAACGCCCGGCTGTGCCGACAACTGGTGGATCCGCCACGGTACCTGCGACTCCTTCACTTCGCTCACCGTGATATCGAATCTGGCGGTGAGCCTGGAGAACCGCGGCAAGAACGTGAACGCGCTCATGTACTGGGACGCCCGACACGGCGCGAACCTGGACCCGGCGGACTTCATCGACTGGATCGGGAATCTGACCGGCTACAGCATGTAGGACCGGGGGTGAGCGAAGACAGGGTGAAGAGGCATCGACGCTAGAAATCATCGGAGATATCGAGCTAGCTCGCGTACCGTTGTCTAGCATTCGCCCTCAAGTCCGCGAGACTGGCTCGCCTGCTGAATGATTTTCAGATGCAGCAACTCTTTGAAGCCGAGGCGGGCGGCTACCCCTCCGCACCAGACGGCGTGCCTCCTGAGTATTGGGAACTGGCTGAATGGGCCGGTCGAGTGTCCGAGCAGGTTGACGAGATAATGAGCCGTGATGGACTCGAACCATCGACCATCGGATTAAAAGTCCGGTGCTCTACCAACTGAGCTAACGGCCCACATGGGAGGTCTGGATTGTAGCCCCAGCCCCTCCCTTTTTCAACGTACAGGCCGCATGCGCGCGGCGTAGGCCGTATCCGCGGCGGTTCGGGCAGGCTCAGCCAGGCGGAGACCTCCGTCTTACACGAGCCTTATACCCGGCTGGGTACGATTCGGACCAGGACAAACAGGGCGACACCCCAGCCGTGATGTCACCGGCGGTCAGATTCACCCGGCGCCCCCGAGCCAAAGGTTCCGATGCATGAGCGGATACAAGAGGAAGATCGCGGTCCTGGCGACCGTCGCCAGCATGGCGCTTTTCACCCTTGTCTATGGCTTTGCCTTCCCCACGGAGGCGCTGGCCTGGGACGACTGCCCCAAGGGTCTGGTGAACGATCCGTACCCGGGTGCCTGTCGGCGCTACGTGGATACCAACGGCGACAACATCTGCGACCTCTCCCAGTCGAAGCCCGAGGACACCACCACCACGACTGCGGCCGCCGTGACCACGACCACAACCGGTGAGCCCCCTACCGGTGACTGTCCCCTGGGCCCGTGCGCCGGGTGCGGCGCCTGCTTCAGCATCGGTGTGACCGCTTCGGCAAACTCCAGCGACGCCTCCTCGGCCACTTTGGCCGCGGTCGGCGGAGGCGCCGCTGTTGTCGACAGCGCCGGCGCGACCGACACCACCTCCACCACGACCCCGACGTCCGGCGACGCGGGCGAGGCGGCTACGTCCGACGACGCGGCAGCGGCCGACGGGACGACGTCCTCGCCGACGGCGCCACCGCTGCTCCAGCAGCCGTGGCTACGGCCGCGGTGGTCGCCCTGGATACCGCCGGCAGCAGCTTCATCACTCACTACCTGGTGAGCCCCATCGCCCTCGGCTTCTTCCTCATCTACGGCGTGAGCTTCTTCCTCTACAAGACCAAGCGCATCCGCATCGCCACCCATCGCAAGATCTGGAACGTCCTCCTCCTGGGCACCTTCCTGGTGACGGGCATCTTCGGTCTGATCCTGGCCATCCAGCTGGACTACACGCTGCCGTTCACCATCCCCATCGACCTGCTCTTCTGGCACGTGGAAGCCGGCATCGCCATGACGCTCATCTCGCTCTTCCACATGGGCTGGCACTTCAACTACTACAAGAACCTGGTGCGCAACACCCGGGCCAAGGCGCGCGCCATGCGGGCTGCCGAGCGCGAGTTCGAGGCCGACGATAGGCGACTGGTGCTCGAGGCCAGGGAGCAGCGGCGGGTGGAGCGTGAGGCCCGGAGGGTCCAAAGTGGTCCCGCCGCGCGCGGGTCGGGCCGGCCTCCCGCATCCGAGGCTCCGGGAGTGCCCGCCTGGGTGGAGTAGAATCGCCCCGTGAGAGTGCACTACCTTCAGCACGTTCCCTACGAGGGCGTCGGTTCCATCCGAGATTGGGCCGGCGCCCGTCGTCATGAGCTCTCGGGCACGTTGCTGTCCGCCGAGCCGCCCGAGTCGCCTCGCCTGCCTGCCCTGGACACCGTGGACTTCCTGGTGATCATGGGCGGGCCCATGAACATCTACGAGCACGACGCCTACCCCTGGCTCGCGGCCGAGAAGGACTTCATCCAGCGCCTGCATCGCCGCGGGACGGCCGGTACTGGGCATATGTCTGGGAGCCCAGCTCGTCGCCGACGTCCTGGGGGGCGAAGTGACGCGCTCACCCTACGAGGAGATCGGCTGGTACCCGGTGGAGCTGACCACGGCAGGACGTGAGCAGACGGCGTTCTCCGGCTTCCCCGAACGCTTCACGGCGCTCCACTGGCACGGCGACATGTTCGCCATCCCTGCCGGCGCCGTCCACGTGGCCTCGTCGGGAGCCTGTCCGAACCAGGCGTTCTCGCTGGACGGAGGCCGGGTGGTGGGGCTGCAGTTCCATCTGGAGGAGACCCGGGAGTCGCTCGGCGAGCTGGTGGCGGCCGCAGGGCATGACCTGCCCGGCGCGGCCGCAGGTCCTGACCCTCCCGGCGCAGCTGGAGCGGCCGAGGCGGCGGACGGTGCGCCGACCCGCGGACCCTGGGTGTCGGGAGCGGAGGCGATGCTCTCCGCCGAGGCGCCGTTCACTACCTGTCAGGAGCTGCTCTTCGGCTTGCTCGACCGCATGGTCATGGGTTAGTCTCGGCCCGTCTGCTCCTCACGTCCGAAGGGAAAACGCCGTGATCAAGAGGATCGATACGGAGAATCATTTCGCGTCCGAGGTCTGGGTGGACGCACTGAGAAGCAATGCCGGGTATCCCCGGCTGACCGACGATCCGGCCACGAAGTATCGGCTGCATCCCGCGCCCGGCTCTCACCTGGGCTACCGGCTGCTCGATCAGCTCCTAGACCTCGATGATGGCCGCATCGCCCTCCTGGACGAAGCAGGAATCGATGTCGCCGTCCTCTCGCTGGCAGCCCCGGGGACAGAGCCTTTTGAGCCGTCGCTGGGCACCAAGATCGCCAGGGCAACAAATGATGCTCTCGCTGAGGCGATCGCCCGCCACCCCGATCGCTATCTGGGCTATGCCACCCTGGCCCCCAAAGACGCTGACGCAGCGGCCAAGGAGCTGGAGAGATGCGTGAAGGAACTGGGGTTTCGAGGCTGGAACACGCATTCGAATTTCGGGGACTCGTACATCGACGAGAAGCGCTATTGGCCGGTTCTGGCGAAGGCCGAGGAACTAGGGGTGCCTGTCTACCTCCATCCCGCCTGGCCGATCATCAAGGAGTTTCAGACCTACGGTATGGCCCTAGCAGGGCCGAGCTTCGGTTTCGGGGCCGAGACTGCCCTCGTGGCCATGCGGTTGATCATCGGCGGCGTCTTCGATGCCTTCCCCAAGCTGCAGATCATCCTCGGCCACTATGCCGAAGGCCTACCGTTCATGTTCGATCGAGTCGATCGCCCCTACATCCAGGGCCATGTCCGTCCCGACCCAGAGGTGGCCCCGCAGCTCAAGCGAATGCCCAGCGACTATCTGCGCGACAACTTCCTCGCCTCCACGAGCGGCAATTACTCTCCCGCAGCGTTTACCTGCACCAAGACGGCCATGGGCGCCGCGCGCATGGTCATCGGAAGCGACTACCCGTTCGAGGACATGAGGGCATGCACCTCGTTCCTTGACGAGCAGCCGATGAGCGAACCGGAGAAAGAACAGCTCTATTGGCAAACGGCGGCTTCCATCGGCATGGACCTGTAGAGGGGCAGCGCAGCCGGAGCTCAGGTCGTCCCCAACGGAAAGGGCCTGCAAAGCCGGCCCAGCCTACCGCGAAGCGGCCAGGTACTGCAGACAGTGGGGCCCGCGAGGGCGCAAGGGTCCCTGGGAGGAGTCGCACAGGCTTTTGTGCGCAGCCGGAAGGGACCCTTGATGGAAGCTGCGCTCGCCGGCGGCGAGCGCCGGCCTTTTTGAGAGAAGAGTAAGGGGACGCAGGGGTCCCAGGGAGGAGTCGCACAGGCTTTTGTGCGCAGCCGGAAGGGACCCCTGCGTCCCCTTAGCTTAGTGTCTGAAGTGCCTCCGCCCCGTCACCACCATGGCCATCCCCCGCGCCTCCGCCAGAGCCAGCGACTGCGTCGTCGCGCTTGGAGCCTCCCGGATGGATCACGCAGGTCGCGCCGGCGTCGGCCGCCACCTCCAGAGCGTCCGGGAAGGGGAAGAAGGCGTCCGAGGCCACTGCCGCTCCCGGCAAGCGGGATGCAGCGCTCTGCTCACCGCCAGCGTTGGCCGAATCGACCCGGCTCATCTGGCCGGCGCCGACACCGATGGTCATGAGGTCCTTGACCAGGATGATGGCGTTGGACTTGGTGTGCTTCGCCACCCTCCAGGCGAAGAGCAGGTCGCCCCACTCCGCTTCGGTGGGATGCCGGGTGCTGACCACCTGCATGTTCTCGCGCTGATCGACCTCGCAGTCCCAGTCCTGCACCAGCATGCCGCCGTAGACGCGCTTCATGTCGAAGGAGCCGCAGGTGTCGCGGTTGGCCTGGCCGATGAGGATGCGGATGTCCTTCTTGACGGTGAGGATCTCGAGGGCTTCCTCGGAGTAGCCGGGAGCCCACAGCACCTCGACGAAGTTGGTGGTAGAGCAGCCGGGCCAGCGTCCTCGTCGACCGGCCGGTTGACGACGATCACGCCGCCGAAGGCCGAGACCGGGTCGCAGGAGAAGGCCTTCTCGTAGGCGGTGGTGATGGTCTCCGCCACGGCCACGCCGCAGGGGTTGTTGTGCTTGACGATGACGCAGCAGGGCAGAGTGAACTCGTCGCAGCACACCGGCGGGCCGAATCGAGGTCGAGCAGGTTGTTGAACGAGAGCTGCGCCGCCGTGGAGTTGGTCGACTGCGGCGGTCAGGTTCGCCCGCCGCGCCCACGTCGGCAGTACCAGGCGGCCCGCTGGTGAGGGTTCTCGCCGTAGCGCAGGTCCTGGACCTTGGTGAGGTCGAGCATGAGGTACTCGGGGAAATCCGCCTCCTGCTCGCCGAACCAGCTGGCGATGGCCGAGTCGTAGTGAGCGGTGTGGTGGAAGGCCTTGGCAGCCAGACCGCGCCGGGTCTCGGTGCGACAGCTCGCCCGCGTTCGGCCTTGAGTTCGGCGAGCACCGTCGTCGTAGTCGGCGGGGTCGGTGACGATGGCCACGCCGGAGAAGTTCTTGGCCGCCGCACGCACCATGCGTGGGTCCGCCGATGTCGATGTTCTCGATCGGCCTCCGCTTCGCTCACTCCGCGCTGCGGCGACCGTCTCCTCGAAGGGATAGAGGTTGACCACCACCAGGTCGATGGGCTTGATGCCGAGCTCCTGCGATGGCCTTGCATGTGGTCGGGCTTAGCCCGGTCGGCCAGGATGCCGCCGTGGATGGCGGGATGCAGGGTCTTGACCCGTCCGTCCATGATCTCGGGAAAGCCGGTGACCTCGGAGATGCCGGTGATCGGGAGTCCGGCGTCCCGCAGATAGCTTGGCCGTGCCTCCCGTGGAGATCACCTCGACGCCCAGTTCGATCAGCCCGCGTACGAAAGGCTCCAGACCGTTCTTGTCCGATACCGACACCAGTGCCCGCTTGACCTTCACCTTCTCCTCCCTCGCTCCCTGCCGGCTCGGCGCCGGCCGTCGTCGACGTGTCTAGCCCATTCCTAGCTCCGCCTTCCAGTCTACCTGGACGACCCGCGTTCCCGGAAGAGGGGGCCGCACCTTCCCGTGCCGCGATGCAGCCTGACGACCGCCGGCAGGAGCCGCGTGCTCGACGGCGTGGATGCGCTCCGCCAGGCTCTCGAACGTGTCGCCGTCCTCCACCCGCACCGCCTCCTGGGCGATGATGGGCCCGGTATCCACGCCCTCGTCGACGAAGTGCACCGTCACGCCGGTCACCTTGACCCCGTAGCGCGACGGCGTCGCTCGATGGAGGTGGTGCCGGGAAACGCGGGCAGCAGAGCCGGATGCAGGTTGATGACCCGCCAGGGGAAGGCCGTCAAGAGCGACGGCGACACCATGCGCATGTAGCCGGCCAGCACCACCAGGTCGGGCTCCGCCTCGCAGAGCCGGCGTGACCACGGCCAGGTCGTGCTCCTCCCGGTCGCGGAAGTCGCGCGACCGGGATGAGCGCGGTGCGGATGCCCGCCCGCTCGGCCCGGTCGAGCGCCCGCCCGCCGGCACGTCGCTGATGACCAGGACGATCTCGATGGTCGCGGCGCCGCCGTCGGCGCCGCCGCGCGGCGCGGCGCCTTCGCGCCTGACCTTGCGGCGCCTGGACCTGGTCCGCGGCGCCAGATCGCGGTCGGTGTCCACGATCGTGAAAGGCGGCCGTGCAGCTGGTCGATGATGGCCTGCAGGTTCGATCCGCTGCCGGACGCCAGCACCGCCAGGCGGAAGACCCGGTCGTCGCCGGCTGGGGCCGCAGAGCCGCCGTCTCCCTCTCGGGCACTCGCGATCACACCAGTCCTCTCCAACGTCACCTTCGCGAGCCGGGCGGCCACCTCGCCCAACTCGATCACCTGCTTCACCGGTATCGGCCAGCAGACTCAGGGCCTGATCGACGTCCGCCTGGGGCACCACCAGCACGTAGCCCACGCCCATGTTGAAGTGCCGGAACATCTCCTCGTCGGCGATGTCGCCCAGGTGCTGGATGGCCCGGAAGAGCGGCGGGACCTTCCAGCTGCGCGAAGTGCAGACGGGCCGCACAGCCCGTCGGGGATCGACCCGGGAGAGGTTGCCGATCATGCCTCCGCCGGTGATGTGGGCCATGGCCCTCGACCGGGACGCCCTCGTCCAGCAGTCGCAGCACGCTCCGCACGTAGATGCGCGTGGGTCGCGAGCAGGGCGTCGGCGATCGGCTCGGACATGCCGGGAAGCGGCTCGCCCAGGTCGACGTTGTTGACCTCCAGCACCTTGCGCACCAGCGAGTACCCGTTGGAGTGGAAGCCGCTGGAAGCCAGGCCGAGGACGACGTCGCCCTCCTGCACGCTGCGACCCGTCGATGAGCTTCTCCCGCTCGGCCAGGCCCACGCAGAAGCCGGCCACGTCGAACTCCCCCGGCGCGTAGAGCCCGGCATCTCGGCCATCTCGCCGCCCACCAGGGCGCAACCCGCCTGGCGGCAGCCCTCGGCCACACCCGCCACGAGCTGCGCCATCTCACCCGGCTGCAGCCTTCCCACGGCCACGTAGTCCAGGAAGAGGATGGGACGCGCCCCCACGGTGAGCACGTCGTTGACAGACATGGCCACCAGGTCGATGCCCACGGTGTTGACCCTGCCCGTCTCCTGAGCCAGGAGGAGTCTTGGTGCCCACGCCGTCGGTGGCGGTGACCAGCACCGGGTCCTCGCAGACCCGCTGGGCAGCTCGAACAGGCCGGCGAAGCCTCCCAGGGAGCCCAGCACGCCGGGGATGTAGGTGCTCTCGACGTCCGCCTTGATGAGCCGTACGGCCTCTTCCCCCGCCTCGATGTCCACCCCGGCGTCCCGGTAGGTCATGTCCTCCGCTGTTCGGCGTGGACGGGAAAGACGTCGTCTGGCCTGCCGATCATCGCCTACCTCCAGCACCGAAAGCCGCGCTGCCGAGACGCCCAGCGGCGCGGCAGCGGCCGAGGCCAGGGCGCCGACCGACGCCGTCGTCGGCCGCGCCGCCGAGGCCGGCCCGGAGCCAGCCCGGCTGCATCGTCGTGGTGCTGGTCGTGGCGGCGGTCGGCAGCGTCACCCGGTCGTGGCAGTGGCCGCGCCGTCGTAGGCGTGGCGGCGTGGTCGACGTGGCCGCGGTCGTGGTCGTGACCGGCGCCGCGGTGGTGGTCGTCGCCTTGCTCGGGGCCGTCGTGGTCGTCGAGACGTGCGCGGTCGTCGCGGTGGATCGTAGAGCTGCTCGGCGCCGCGGAGCCGGGCGATGCCAGCGCCGGCGAACGAAGCACGGTCGTCGTGGTGGAAGACCCGTACCGCAGCGTCCGGAGCGAGGGCAACTGGATCGGCTTCAGGAACACGATGATGCAGGCCAGCACCACAAGGCAACCCCGGGATATCCGAGCACCTTGCGGCTGTGCTGGAGGGCTCCAAGCAGCGCGACCAAGAAGAAGCCGCTGAGCAGAAAGAACAGGGCTATGCTGACCGAGCTTCGCACGCCTAGTACCAGCGTACCAGACAGGCGCCGACCGTGCTCCCCTTGGACCGGCGCCCACCTGGTGCTAGAGTCCGCTCTGCAAGGATGGTGCCTCTGCAGTCAGGCCCCGGTCCGCGGGGCCGAGAGGGAAGCCGGTGCGAAGCCGGCACGGTCCCGCCACTGTGACCGGCGCCTGCCGCGACACGGCCCGCCGAAGCGCGGCGCCGGATCGCGGGCGTGTGCTCGGAAGTCAGATACCTGCTGCAGAGGAGGAGCAGACGCTTTCCGTGGAGAGAGCGCACTCCGCCCCGACTCGTCGCGGGGCGCCACTCGGTTCGACCATTGCATGGTCCGGCCGGGGAGTAGCCAACCTGCTCTCCACCATCTTGCGGGTCGTGACCATAGTGTCGAACCGAAAGGAGTCCGTATGTTCGGACATCCGAAGCCACGCCGTTCACCGGCGCGGCCGAACCTGCGCTTCTGGCGGCGCCCATCCTCCTCCTGTCCGGCGTTGCTGTGGTCAGCTCGTGCCCTGATGGCCGGCTGCGGCTCGACGACCGCTCCACGCGGCCCCGCGACACGGCTGCCGGCTCGGCGTCGACCACCGCGCCGACCGGGCCACGTCGACGACGGCGGCCGGGCTCGCGAGACTTCCCGTCACGTGACCGACGACAACGGCAACGCCGTGACCATCACCGCCAAGCCCATGCGCATCGTCTCCACCGCCCCCGCCAGCACCGAGACCCTGTTCGCGCTCGGGCGCCGGCGACCGGGTGGTCGGCGTCACCTCCCTGGGACGACTACCCGGCCGAGGTGGCCGCCATCGCCAAGGTCGGCGACTTCCAGGCCAACACCGAGGCCGTCATGGCCCTCAGCCCCGATCTGGTGGTCGGGCTACTCGGGCAACGAAGAAGCGCTGGCGACGGTGCAGGCTGCCGGTGCCCCGGTGATCATCCTCAACCCGTCCACCGTGGAAGGCATCTACGCCAACATCACCACCGTGGGTGCCGCGACCGGCGCCACCGGCACAAGCCGCAGAGGTGGTCGAGTCCTCAATGCGCGAGATCAAGAAGATCTCCGACGCCGCGGTGGCCACCGGAGAGTCGCCCAAGGTCTTCTACGCGCTGGACAACACCCTGTGGACCGCCGGACCCGGCTCCTTCGTCGACGAACTGCTCAAGCTCGTCAACGCCGACCAACGTCGGCTCCATGCCCGGCAGCCGACAGCGCCGCCGCCCAAGCGTACTACCAGTTCGCGCCGGAGCAGCTCATCGCGGCCGACCCCGACGTGATCCTGCTGCCCAACACCGCCTACAAGAGCGTCGACGAGTTCGTCGACGACCCTCGCTTCGCCGGGCTCACCGCTGTCAAGGAAGGGCCGTGTGTACCTGATCGACGACGTGGTCGTCACTCGGCCGGGCCCGCGCATAGTCGAGGGCCTCAAGGCCCTGGTGGAGGCCATCCATCCCGGAGCTCCGTAGCGCCGGTGAGGCCCGAGCTCGCCGGGAGCGCGGCCGGTGGGCGCGGACCGCGCGCGTCCGCGCGCCCGGTAGAGTCCAGGAGTGGCGAAGGTGAGTCTCGGGCAGCGACCGACGCAGGACCTATCGCCTGGTCATGGCGATCGTGGCTGGTCGCTCTGGTGGCGGCCGTCGTCGACCGCCGTGGTCACCGGCGCGGCCGGCCTGTCGCCCGCTGCAGAGCCTCGCGGCTCTCGTCGGCCTCCTGCGTCACGGGCGCCGACGCCACGGGTGACTACCCCGAGTGGGCTCCGCGCCTGCTCCTCGACCTCCGCCTCCCCCGGATCGTCCTGGCTATCATCAGTCGGCGCCGCGCTGTCCACCGCCGGCGCCTCGTTCCAGGGCACCTTCCGCAACCCTCTGGCCGAGCCCTACCTGCTGGGCGTGTCGGCCGGGGCGGCTCTGGGCGCGACCATAGCCATCGTGTCGAAGCCCCTGGACGTCGCTGGGCATCTACACCCTGCCCCTGCTCGCCTTCGTCGGGGCCATCTTCGCCGCCTTCTTGGTCTACCGCCTGGCGACCTTCGGCGGCCGCACGCAGGAGCGCGTCGCTGCTCCTGTCGGGAGTGGCGGTGGGCTCCACGCTCACCGCCATCATGTCGTTCCTCATGGTGACCACCGAGCGCGACCTGCACACGGTGGTGGTCTGGCTGATGGGCGGACTCACCGCAGCCACCTGGACCAAGGTCTACATCACCCTCCCCGTGGTGGCGGCCGGTTTCGTCTACATGATGCTCATGGCCCGACGGATGAACCTGCTGCTCATGGGCGAGGAGCGGGCCCGCGAGCTGGGCGTCGACAGCCAGCGCACCCGCCGGAACCTCATGATCGTGGCCTCGCTCACCACCGCCGCGGCCGTGGCCTTCACCGGCCTCATCGGCTTCGTCGGCCTCATGGTGCCGCACATCATGCGCCTGCTGGTGGGCCCCGACCACCGCCGCCTTCTCCCCGCCAGCGCCCTGTTCGGCGCCCTGCTGCTGCTGCTGGCCGACACGGTGGCCCGCACCGCCATGGCCCCCGCCGAGATCCCCGTGGGCATCATCACGGCGGCGGTCGGAGGCCCTTCTTCCTCTACCTCCTGCGTAGGCGCAAGGGGGCCTGAGCGTGACCCGGATCGCCGTGCCAGCCCCGCTCCCGTCTACGAACTCCGCGCGCCTCGAGGTCGCGCTGGGCGGGAGGCCGGTGCTGGGCCCGCTCGACCTCGCAGTCGCCTCCGGCTCCTTTGTGGGGATCGCTCGGCCCGAACGGTTCGGGCAAGACCACCCTGCTTCGCGCCCTCACCGGGGCGGTGAAGCCCCGACCGGGAGACGTCTGCTGCTGGGCAGGCCCATGCCGGCTACCGCGCGGCCGAGATGGCCCGGCTGGTGGGAGTGGTCCCCCAAACATTCAGCCTCGACTTCAGCTTCACTGTTGCCGAGATGGTGGCCATGGGCCGCTACGCGCACGGCGGGCGCCGCCGGGCAGCGCGGACGGCGACAGCGTACGCCCCGCGTGACCGGCGGCGCTGGAGGCCGACCGGCCTTTCCGACCTGGCCGACCGCCTGGTGACCCAGCTCTCCGGCGGCGAACGCCAGCGCGCCCTCATCGCCCAGACCCTGGCACAAGAGACGCCCATCCTGCTGCTCGACGAGCCGCTCAACAACCTGGACCTCAACCACCAGCTGGAGATCATGCAACTGCTCGGCCGCCTGCACGCGGCCGGCCGGACCATCGTCGTGGTGCTCCACGACCTCAACATGGCCGCCCAGTACTGCGAGCGAGCTCCTGCTGCTCGACCACGGTCGGGTGGCGGCCGGGGACAGCGACGGACGATGCTCGATCCCAAGTGATCCTGGAGATGTTCAAAGTCCGAGTGGCCGTGCACCGGCAAGGTCTGCCGCCCATACCTCACCCCTGTGTGGTCGGAGGCCCATGAGGCTCCGCTCGGAAGGCGAAGCGTCGAAGGTCCACGTCATCGCGGGCGGCGGCGCGGCGTCCGACTCATCGAGGAGCTGGTCCTGCACGGGTTCGCGCCCAGCGTCGGCGTGGTGAGCGTGTTCGACACCGACTACTGCACCGCGCGAGCGCTACGAGCTGGAGGTCGTGTCGGCGCCGCCCTTCCAGGCGTTCCCCGCGGAGGCCGTGCGAGCAGATGGAGGCTCTGGTGCGCGACAGCGACGTCCTGGTGGTCGCCCCGGTGTTCTTTGCGACGGGCAACCTGGAGTTGCTGCGGGTCGCCCGCAGAGCCGTCGCGCAGGGACGTCCGGTCGTCTTCCTCGATGCCGATTCCATCGACCGGCGAGACCTCACCGGGGACGAGGCAGTCTCGCTGGTGAAGGAATCCCTCGCAGACGGGGCGCTCTCGGTCTCGAGCGTGGGCGAGGCGGTAGAGCGATCTCGAGGATGGCGGTCAAGCCGTCCTGATACCCGCCGCCGAGAGGGGGCGACCTACCCAGATAGCCGCCACCAGGAAGCGGAGTGACCTCCACCAGCTCGCTGGTCGCCCCCAGCGTGTCCCCCGTGTAGCCGCCGATGCCGGCGATGCACGTACCAGCCCAGCAGCAGCGCCACCGCGAGCGAGGCCCCGGCGATCACCAGGCCTCGGTACGAGGCGCACAGCCACCCGGCGACGAACACCACGACGACCGCCCAGATCGAGAGCAACACCGCCCTGCGCCCGGCTGGATCGGAACACCGTGGCCAGTCCGCCCTCGGGGCGCGCGTACGGGAAGACGCGACATGACCAGGAGCAGAGCGCAGCGCCCGGCGATCGGGGCGAGGAGGACCATCTGCCAGCGCAGGGAACCCCCCACGCGAGGAGAGAAGAGCCACCTTGAGCAGAAGGACCCCGGCCACCGCGACCACGCCCATCGTGCCGATGTGGCTGTCGCGCATGATCTCGAGCACCCGGTCCCGGGGCCGCGAGCTGAAGAGACCGTCCGCGGTGTCGGCCAACCCGTCCATGTGAAGCCCGCGCGAAGCCGCCACCAGCACGAGCACCGATCACGACGCTGGCCGGGAAGCGGCGTGAGTATGTGGTCGATGCCGAAGGTGATCGCGGCCGCCACCGCGCCTATCACGGCTCCCACGACGGGGAAGAACACCGGCGCTCCGCGCAGCCCCAGCTCCCCGCCGCACCAGCGCTGCGGGGACCCTCACCGGAGTGAGGAAGGTCAGGGCGGACAGAAAGGCGGCGACCAGGGCCTTCACGACTCGGGAAGCCCCGAGGATCTGGGGACGCGAACGGGGCGGGCAGTTCGATACCGTCCACGCTCCTGAGGATGAGCGGCAGCCCGAAGACCATGAGGATGACCGTGTCCGCCGCCGCGGCCATCACCTGGTTGCATCGTCCGAGCAGGTCGCGATAGAGACGGGTGGACGGATCGTCGGGGATGATGCCGAGGCCCACTTCGTTGGTGACGAACACGACGACGCCCTCGCGCTCGCCGGCAGGCGGTCACGATGCGTTCGCAGAGCCGCGGCCACGTCCGACTCGCGTCAGCGCCGGACCGGGGGCGGCGCTCGGCCGCCAGCCGGCGCCGCCGGCGCCGTCCGCCGCTTCCCACATGAGGTTGCTCACCCACATGGTGAGACAGTCCACGAGCACGGTCGCCGGTCGGGCGCTTCCCGGATCGCCCGGGCCAGATCGAGCGGCTCCTCGACCGTCGACCAGTCCCGGTCTCCCCGCGATCCTCCCGATGCCTGGCGATGCGCTCCTCCAGCTCCCGGTCGAACGGTACAGCCGTGGCTACGTAGACCCGAGGGCCGGGCAGACTCTCCGCCAGCCGCTGGGCGTACGAGCTCTTGCCGCTCCGGCCGCCGCCGGTTATGAGGACGATCTTCGCCATACCCAGCTGCAAGGCTCGTCCAGAGAGACTCTCGCCCGGCGCAGACCCGCCAGCACGCCACGTTCGCCCCACAGCCGGAGCGTGGTGACCGAGGCAGGCGTGATGTCGAACAGCAGATAGTCGCGCAGAGGCAGACCCAAGAAGTGGCAGATGAGCGCGCGGATCACGCCACCGTGAGTGAAGGCGACACGGTGTCGGTCTCGGCCGCGGCGAGACGCCGCGCCACGCCTTCGATCCGGGTGGCGAAGTCTGCCAGCTTCTCGCCGCCCGGAAAGCCGAAGTCGAGGCTGAACTCTCCGACCAAGCTGCGACCAGCGCGGGGTACCGCCGCCCGACCTCTGCGAACGTGAGTCCCTCCCAGTCGCCGAAGTCGATCTCCCTGAGGTCGGGGTCGATGGGCGCCGCTGCTGCCGACCCCGCCGCGACGCTGCCGGCCGTGGCGACGCGCTCGGCGCGGCGTCGCAGCCTGCGCGCGTCGCCAGCCCTCGCCGCGGCGGCCTTCGCCGCAGCGACCGCGATGGCCGCCGTCTCCCGCGCGCGCGCCAGCGGACTGCTCACGAGAGTCACCGAGCCGGGCAGAGGAAGGACCTCTCCGAGGAGGGCCGCCTGCGCGCGGCCGGCCTCCGATAGGCCCGCGTCGGTACGACCCATGAGCACTCCAGGCATCCCTCCCTCTGCCTCGCCGTGCCTCACCAAGAGGAGCCGCTCGGTCCGCGTCGGCCCGGACTCACCCTCCGTCCGGTTCGCGACGTTCGCGCTCTCGAACGTCGCCATGTCGGCCAAGGTCTTGGCGGCCGCGTCGATGATCGACATGGCCAGCGCAGCACCGGTGCCCTCGCCCAACCTCATCTGCAGGTCGAACAGCGGCAGCAGGCCGAGTTCGTCCAGCACCACCTGATGCCCCACCTCCACCGAGACATGGCTTGGAAGGACGTACGGCCCCGCGTCCTTGCACAGACGCACCGCGGCTAGAGCTGCGGCCGAGGAGATGAACCCGTCCATGACGACCGGGCAACGCCGCACCGCCGCCCCCAGGATGACGCCGGTGAGGGCGGCGATCTCCAGCCCCCCGACTTTCGCGAGAACGTCGAGCGGATCGCTCGGGTCGGGCTGATTCACCTCCAGAGCCTTCTGGATCACCGCGATCTTTCGGGGCAGAGCGTCCACCGCTATCCCGGTCCCACGGCCGGTCACCTCGGCGACGGCGCACCCGGTCAGCGCGGCGATGATCGCGGAACTGGCGGTGGTGTTCCCGATGCCCATCTCGCCGGTGGCGAACATGGACAAGCCTGCGGCGGCGCCGGTCGCCGCGTCGCCGCCGGCGCTCGCGCCCGAGCCGGCACCGATCATCGCCTCGGCGACCGCCTCTTCGACCACCTCGATGCCGATCTCGATGGCCCGGACGGCCTCTTCGCGAGTCATGGCAGGCCCGAGGGCCATGTTGGCCGTGCCCATGCGGACCTTGCGGTGCCGCACCCCTTCCAGCGCAGAGATGTCCGCGTTCACCCCCACGTCGGTCACGATCACCCGCGCGCCGATGTGCTTGGCGATGACGTTGATAGCCGCTCCGCCGGCGGCGAAGTTGGCCACCATCCCGGGAGTGACCTCGGCCGGGTAGGCGCTCACGCCTTCCGCTGTGACCCCATGGTCGGCAGCCATGACGGCCACCACCTTGCTCGCAAAGGCCGGCACGGGCCGGCCCGTGATCCCCGCCAAATGGACCGAGAGCGTTTCGAGCCGGCCGAGGGCCCCCGTCGGCTTCGTCAGGGAATCCTGCCGGGCCTGAGCGGCCTGCATGGCCTCGCGATCGAGCGGGCCGATCTGGCTGATTGTGCGTTCGAGTAACGTGCTCAACGGGTGTCCTCCATCACGAGCGGGTCGGGGTGGGTGCCGTCGGGGGGGAGGAGGCGCCTCTGCGCGTCAGCAGGAAAGCCCGCAGCGTGGCGGAGGCCCGAAAACGTACAGAGAAGAAGACCACCTGAGCCCTCCCGCGAGGCCTAGTAGCGACGTCCTCTCATCGCGGTATCCTGGCTTCCGCTTCATCCTACCGGCCGCGCCTTCCCGCCCAGGGGCAGTGGCTTGCAGCGGCTTTCGTCCGCGGTCACAGTTGCGGGGCAGTCCCGGAATCCCACCGGGTTCCCGCGGATCTGAGAGATTGCCGAGCCATGGTATCCCGCGACGGGAGAGACGTCAATCTGCACCTGCTGAGCCCACCAAACGAGCGGAGCTTGCCCGGATTGCTCCGTCTCCGCATCTTGCGGACACGCAGTGTATGTATGGTATGGTGATGCACTATCCGCAGTTTGCACCGGGCACAAGCGGGTCGGCCCGAGCCGAGTGTGGGGGTCGAGTCTCTCGACTGACGGATCCCCCGGGGGTGCACGTGGACGAAGACGGAATTCCGTTGAACGATGGCATCTCGGCCGACGCAACAGCCGGCGATGCGGCGCCATCCTCTGGACCGCCGCCCGCAGAAACCGAGGCGCCGATTCCGAGAAGACGACGGCGGCGCTGGATAATCGGACTCTCCATCGCTGGTGCGCTGATCGTCATCCTGATCATCGCCTCTTTTGTCACAGCTCACTACACGAGCGCAAGTCCCTTCTGTGTCTCCTGCCACGAGATGGATCCGTACAACACCAGTTGGCAGGACTCAGCCCACGCTTCGCCTGCTGCGGAATGCCGCGACTGTCACATTCCTCCGGGCGCTCTGTCCTATATCGAGACCAAGCTCTTCTCGTTCCGAGAGATCTGGGTACACCTGACGGAGCACTCCGGAGAGGGCCATTCCGAGTCACCGCTCGCGGTCACCAGGGAGATACCGAACTCCAGCTGCTTCCGGTGTCACGAGACCCCCGCCGACATGACTCTCGGCAACGTCCCGTTCTCGCACGAGGCTCACGCCGACGAGCTGTGCTTGGACTGCCATGTCCGCCTCGTTCACCGCGGCGTCCCGCCCCTCGCCTACAAGGACCCCGCGGCAATGTCATCGTGCCTGGCCTGCCACGACGGCACCACCGCCTCCGGACAGTGCTCGTATTGCCACACTCCCCCGCACGAGCCCAGGGGCGAGTGCAGTTCCTGCCACAGTCTCACCAGTTGGGGCTCGGCCGGTGACCAACATCCGTTCCCGCGCGAAGGCGCCCATGCCGGCCTTGACTGCACCGACTGCCATGTGAGCAAACCGGGGGTGGAGAACATACCGGGGACCACTCTGCCTGAAGCCGACCCGGCCTGCATCTCCTGCCACACTGATCAACACGGGGGACTGACCGATTGCGGCTCCTGTCACACCCCCACGTCCTGGAACGACGTGACCTTCGAGCACCCGTTCCCGATCTCAGGCGGCCACGAGGACCTCACCTGCGCCGACTGTCACGAGAGCAAGCCGGGAGTGGCCAACATCCCCGGCACCCAGTTCCCATCGGCCGACCCGGCCTGCATCTCCTGCCACAGCGATCAGCACGGGGGGCTGACCGATTGCGGCTCCTGTCACACCCCCACGTCCTGGAGCGACGTGACTTTCGAGCATCCGTTCCCGATCTCAGGCGGCCACGAGGACCTCACCTGCGCCGACTGTCACGAGAGTAAGCCGGGAGTGGCCAACATCCCCGGCACCCAGTTCCCGTCGGCCAACCCGGCCTGCATCTCCTGCCACAGCGATCAGCACAAAGGGTTGACCAACTGCGCCTCCTGCCACACCCCGACGTCCTGGAGCGATGTCAATTTCACGCATCCGTTCAAGCTGACAGGGGCCCATGCAAGCCTCTCGTGCGCCAACTGCCACGGGACTCCGTTCAAGAAGGTCGGCTCAACCTGCGTATCTTGTCACGGGACCAAGCACGGGGGGCTCACCAAGTGCGCATCGTGCCACACGACCAAGGCGTGGGAGCCGTCGACCTTCCGCCATCCCCGGTGGGAGAACACATGCCGTCAGGCGAGCATCGTCTCAGTTGCACCAGCTGCCACCAAATCGGGGTATCGCGACGGCGACCTGTACGCCTTGCCACGGCGGGCACTCCCGACGATGACTAAGGTCGCCGCGCGCCGACCAGTAGGTGAGGAGCCGCTGTACCCGCCTGAGGGAGCCTTTGCGTACCCGCATAAGCGAGTCGGAGGCGGGTACAGCGGCTACAAGCCGCCGCAGGCGCTCTCCTCGTAGCGGAACTTGGACAGTCGCAGGTGCTCCGGCACCTCACAGGGATAGTCGCCGGTGAAGCAGGCCGCGCAGAAGCAGTCCTCCACGTCGCCCACCCCGGTGGCTCGCATCAGCCCTTCGAGCGACAGATAGGCCACCGAGGTGGCCCCCAGTTCCTCGCTGATCTCGTCCACGGTCTTCCCGAAGGCGATGAACTCGTCCTGGTCGGCCATGTCGATGCCGTAGAAGCAGGGGAACACGATGGGCGGCGAGCTGATGCGCAGGTGCACTTCCTCGGCTCCGGCCTCGAACAGTACCCGCACCAGGGCCCGGGTGGTGTTGCCCCGCACGATGGAATCGTCCACCACCACCAGGCGTTTGCCCTTGGATGGCGGAGCTGAGCGGGTTGAACTTCATGCGGATACCCAGCTTGCGGACCCGGTCTTCGGGATTGATGAAGGTCCGCCCGATATAGCGGTTCTTGATGAGGGCCTCGCCGTAGGTGATGCCGCTCCCGGCCGCATAGCCGATGGCGGCGGAGTTCCCCGTGTCGGGCACCGGGATCACGAGGTCGGCCTCGACCGGGGACTCGGCGGCCAGCTCCTCCCCCATGCGGCTGCGCGCTGCGTAGAGGGTCTGGCCCTTCATCACCGAGTCGGGGCGGGCGAAGTAGATGAACTCGAACACGCACAGAGCTTCGCGCTTGCGATCGACCACCTGCTCGATGTGATAGCCGTCCTTGTCGATCCAGCAGATCTCTCCCGGTTCGATCTCGCGTACGAGCTGGGCCCCGATGATATCGAGCCCGGACGATCTCGCTGGCCAGGCAGTAGCGGTCCTCCGACCCGTCCGAGCACCAGCGGCCGGACGCCGTAGGGATCGCGGAAGCCGAACACGGCGTCGTGCGTCAGCAGCACCGCGCTGAAGGCTCCCCGCAGCCGGGGGATGATGTCGCGAAGCGCCCCGCGCACGTCGTGGGAAGGATGCTCGGCCAGCAGAGCCGCGATGACCTCGGTGTCGGACGTGCTCTCGAAGATGTGGCCGTTCTCGACCAGAACCGCCCGCAGTTCGTCGGTGTTGACCAGGTTGCCGTTGTGGGCCAGCGCGATGAACGAGCCGTTGCGGGTGCGGGCGAACGGCTGCGCGTTCCGCAGCTCGCTGGCGCCGGTGGTGGAGTAGCGCACGTGGCCGATGGCGAGTTGTCCGGGAAGAGTCTGGAGGGTCTCCTCCTCGAACACCTGGGACACCAGGCCCATGTCCTTGTGGACGATCAGGCGCGTGCCGTCGGTGACGGCGATGCCGGCCGATTCCTGGCCGCGGTGCTGGAGGGCGAAGAGAGCGAAGAAGGTGAGACGGGCGACGTCCATCTCGGGGGCGTATATGGCGAACACCCCACACTCATCATGGGGCGACTCGTCCGGCCACAGTTCCCGCATCAGTCCCCCATGGCTCTCGGCAGCGCCGCTTCGTACACGTCTTCCAGCCGGGCGACCGGCACGCGTAGGCCGTCGCGACCGCCGCCCGTGGCGGCATCGGCGCCGAGAGTCGCGGCGCCGCCCCGTTCGAGGGTCATCGCCAGGTCTCCGCCGCCCACATGACCCAGCACGAAGCAGGGCACTCCGGCCCGTTCGCAGAGGTCTTCGAACGTCTCCGCATCGACGGCAGTCACCGAGACCAACACCAGCGTAGGCGTCTCCCCGAAGAAGGCCAGGTCGGGCCGCTCGGCCAAGGGCCCGGCCGCGGTCGCGTGGGTCTCCGCCGCGCCGGCGCCCGCCGCGCAGCCGGGACTACCGCCCACGCAGGGCACGTCGTCAAGCACCAAGACCGCGCCTACTCCCCCGGCGAGGCAGCACTCCGCGGCCGCTACGGCCAGACCGCCATCGGAGACATCATGGGCCGAGCGCAGAAGTCGGGCCGCGATGGCCTCTCGCAGCAGTTGCTGGAGCGCCACTTCGGCGTCCAGATCCACGTCGGGGATCCGGCCTGCCGGCCGGCCCCTCGGGCCACCGTACCAACGCTTCTGGTATTCGGACCCATCCAGCGCAGGGGTCGGTGTCGCCCAGCAGATATACCGCGTCCCCTTCGGTCTTGAAGCCGACGGTGCAGTTTGCCGTCACGTCGTCCATGAGACCGAGCATACCCACCACCGCAGTCGGGTAGATGGGCTGTTCGAAGCTCTCGTTGTAGAGCGATACGTTCCCCGAGATCACCGGCGTCCCCAGCGCCTCACAGGCTTCGGCCATCCCCTGGATGGCATGAGCGAGCTGATAAGCGATGGGCCCGTTGTCGGGATTGCCGAAGTTGAGACAGTTGGTGATGGCGATGGGCTTGGCCCCCACGCACGAGACGTTGCGCGCCGCCTCGGCCACGGCCGCCTTGCCGCCCCGGTAGGGGTCGAGATAGGTTTGACGTCCATTCCCGTCGGTGCACACGGCGATGCCGGCGCCGGTCTGCTTGATCCGCAGGAGCGCGGCGTCACCGCCGGGGACGATGACCGTGTTGAGCTGCACCTGATGGTCGTACTGCTTCCACACCCAGCGCCGGCTGGCGATGTTGGGGGAGCCGATAAGGTCGAGGAGTATCTCGTCGAGCGCCGCCTGCGGTCGCGGGCAGTCCGCCGGATCGAGAGGCTGGTCTACCTCATGGGCCGGCCTTTCCTGGGGGATATCGTAGGTGGGCGGCTCGGCCAGGGCGTTGGCGTCCATGTCACCGACCATCTCCCCGTGCCAGAACACCCGCAGTTGCTTGGTGTCGGTCACCCCTCCGACGATGGTGGCATCCAGGTCCCAGCGTTCGCAGACCGCCTTCACGCCGTCCCAGCGGTCTGGAGCCACGATGGCGAGCATCCGCTCCTGGCTCTCGCTGATCATGATCTCCCAGGGCTCCATGTCGGCCTCGCGCAAGGGCACCCGGTCGGCGTGCAGGTCGATGCCGACCTCGCCCTTGGCCGCCATCTCACTGGACGAGGAGGTGATTCCCGCCGCCCCCAGGTCCTGGAGGGCCACCAGAAGGTCGGCATGCAGCAGTTCCAGGCAGGCCTCGAGCAGCTTCTTCTCGGTGAACGGGTCGCCCACCTGCACCGACGGCCGTTTTTCCTCCAGAGTCTCGTCGAACACCTGGCTGGCCAGCACGCTGGCGCCACCGATGCCGTCCCGGCCCGTCTTGGACCCGATGAGCACCACGTGGTTGCCCACCCCGGCCGCCACGCTGCGGATGATCTCGTCATGCCGCACCAGTCCGACGGTCATGGCGTTCACCAGACAGTTGCCGGCATAGGGGTCTTCGAAATAGATCTCCCCGGCCACGGTGGGGATGCCCATGCAGTTGCCGTACCCGCCCACGCCGGCGACCACATGCTCGAACAGATAGCGCTGGCGGCTGAGGGTGGCCTCGCTCAACGGTGGATCCTGTGGCGCCGCGACAGCGCCGGCTGCGCCTGCAGCCGGGCCCGGCGCGTCGGCCGCGGAGCCGGGCGACGCTGCAGTGGCGGCGCCCGTCGCGGCGGCGACCTCACCGTCGCGCGCCGGCAGCGGCTGGATCTCGCCGAACCGCAGGGAGTCGAGTCCACAGATGGGGCGCGCACCCATGGCGAAGATGTCACGGATGATGCCGCCCACGCCCGTGGCCGCTCCCTGGTAGGGCTCCACGGCGGAAGGATGGTTGTGGCTCTCGATCTTCATCGCCACCGCCACTCCCCCGCCGATATCCACGATCCCGGCGTTCTCGCCGGGCCCCTGGAGCACGTGTTCACCTTGCGTGGGAAAGCGCCTGAGCAGCGGCTTGGAGTGCTTGTATCCGCAATGCTCGCTCCACATCAGAGAGAACACGGCAAGCTCGACGTGCGTGGGCTCCCGACCTTGCAGGTCGCAGATGCGCTCGTATTCCCAACGAGTCAGGCCCAACTGCTCGTAGAGCTCGGTCATCGCTCCTCCGCCCTCACGCCTTGGGTCCTGAGGCCAGTGGACCGCAGGCCGAGTCGTCACCCGAGTCGGCGGTCATTGGCGCGGAGTCGGCGTCGGCCCTCGACGCCGCGCCATCCTGGGCGGCGTCATCGCCAGTCGGAGCGCCTCCCGCTCTCATCGCCTGGCAATCCGGGCCGCAGCCGGGGATCTCGCGCCAGTCGAGCTGGCTCTGGCACACTCGGCACACGCAGGTGTCGGGAAGATATCCCTTGATGAACGAGTCACGCGCTCCGCAGCGCGGGCAGACAGTATGAGTGGCCATCCTTATCCTCCCAGGACGTGATCGATCATCGACTGGAAGATCGCCCGCCCGTCGGTGCCGCCCACTATCTCCTCACATACCCGCTCGGGGTGAGGCATCATGCCCAGCACGTTCAGTCCCTCGCTGAAGATCCCGGCGACGTTGTCGACCGCCCCGTTGGGATTGGCTGCGTCCGTTGCCCCGCCCTCGGCGTCGCAGTAGCGGAAGGCCACCAGCCCGCCGTCCTCGATCTCCTGCAGGCGCTCGGCGCCGGCCGTCCAGTTGCCCTCGTTGTGGTTCACCGGGATCTGGACCACCTGCCCCACCTCGAGTCGCGACGGTGAACGGTGTGTCGGTGCGCTCCACGCGCAGGTACTGAGGATGGCAGATGAACCGCAGCCCCCGGTTGCGGCGCAGGGCTCCATGCAGCAGGTGAGCTTCGGTCAGCGTCTGGAAACCGTTACAGATGCCCGATGACCAGGCCCCCCGCCGCGGCGAACGCCGCCACTTCCTGCATGATGGGGCTGAAGCGGGCGATGGCGCCGGTACGCAGATAGTCGCCGTAGGAGAACCCTCCAGGGAGCACGATGCAATGCGCCCCTTTGAGGTCGCGGTCCTTGTGCCACAGGTAGTAGGGGTCGGTCTCGGGGAAGGTGGATAAGGCGTGGACTGCATCGTAGTCGCAGTTCGAACCGGGGAAGACCACGATGCCAAAACGGACGGGACCCTGGGTCACCTCAGGCATCCTCCCCTGCGACGATCGGCCGCGTCTTCATCGTTGATCGAGCTCCAGCTCGAAGCGGTAGTCCTCGATGATGGGATTGGCCAGGAGCCTGCGACACATATCGTCCACATCGCTCCTCACCTTCTCAGGATCGCTCCCCGGGACCTCCAGAGTGATGTACCGACCCACCCGGATGTTCGCCGCGCCGGAATGACCTAGCGCCGGCAACGCCCGCTCGATGACCGCGCCCTGCGGGTCGACGACTCCGGCCTTGGGGGTGACGTAGACAGAGACCTTGAACACTCCGGTTCTCCTCCTCGAGTAGCTCAGTGTCCGCGCCCAGACGCGCCACCGGCAGGAACCAACCTAGGTCTGATTCTAGCAGGTGCGAACAGCCGGTCACGACAAAGACTTGCGGTACGTCCTCTGGTCCTTGGAGTGCTCGAACCCCACCGCCGGATAGAACGTGTGAGACTCGGAGCGCCTCGTATCGCTCCTCACGACCAGTTCGTGGCATCCGTTGCGACGCGCCCAGTCTTCGGCGTGGGCCACCAGAGCGGCGCCGACGCCCTTCCGTCGCCCTCCTTCGTCGACCACGAGTCCTCCCAGCTCTGCGACGCCCGACGAAAACAGCAGCTCCCTGGGCATCACGTGTATCCAGCCCAGCACCGACCCGTCGTCGTCCTCGGCGACAAGGACCGCGTGCAACGAGTCTTCCTCGAGGGCGCGGAGTCGCGTGCGGACGGATTCCTCGTCCGCCGGATAGCCGAGCTGGCCGGAGAGTCGGGCGATCGCTGCGACGTCCCGACTACAGGCCTGCCTGATGGTGAACCCGCCTACCACTCGAGGGCGGCCACCCTGTCGAAGATGACTCCCATGTGGCGCAGCGCGTGGCTGGGGTCGAACAGGGCCTCGAGCTCGTTGGCCGAGAGCCGGTCGGCGACCTCCGGATCGGCCTTGAGCAGGTCGCGGAACTGGGTCTTGTCCTCCCAAGCCTTCATGGCGCTACGCTGCACGACCTTGTAGGCGTCGTCGCGGAGCATCCCGGCCTCGGTGAGAGCAAGCAGCACGCGCTGACTGTAGACCAGGCCGTAGCTCTTCTCCAGGTTGGCGGCCATGTTCTCCGGGTAGACATTGAGCTTGTCCACCAGCCAACAGGCCTTCTTGAGCATGTAGTGAAGAAGGATCGTGCTATCGGGGAAGATGACCCGCTCAGCGCTCGAATGGCTGATGTCGCGCTCGTGCCAGAGGGCCACGTTCTCGAGTGCTACAAGGAGATTCCCCCGGATGATCCGGGCCTGGCCGCAGAGGCGCTCGGAGATGATGGGGTTACGCTTGTGGGGCATGGCCGACGAGCCCTTCTGTCCAGGAGCGAAGTACTCCTCGGCTTCGAGGACCTCGGTGCGCTGGTAGTGGCGGACCTGCAGGGCGATCTTCTCGATGGTGCCCGCAAGCAGCGCCAGGGCCGACATGAACTCGGCGTGCCGGTCGCGTTGCACGATCTGCGTGGAGATGGGGGCGACGCCCAGGCCGAGGATGGACATGGCTATCTGCTCCACCTGGGGGTCCACATTGGCGTAGCTGCCCACAGCCCCGGAGATCTTGCCGACGGAGACCTGCTGCACCGCCCGTTCGAGACGCTCCAGCCCGCGCTTGACTTCGAAGGCCCACAGGCCGAGCACCATGCCGAAGGTGATGGGTTCAGCGTGCACCCCGTGAGTGCGGCCGATCATCACCGTGTCGCGATGCTCGAGGGCCCGGCGCTGAAGGATCTTGCCCAGCTTACGCGTCTCTTCCTCGAGCAGGGCCCCCGCCGACCGCAGTTGCAGGGCCAGTCCGGTGTCGAGCACGTCGGAGGAGGTGAGGCCGTAATGGATGTGCTTGGAGGCATCCCCCACGTTCTCAGCGACGCAGCTCACGAAGGCGATGACGTCATGCTGGGTGGCCTGCTCGATCTCGTTCACGCGGTCCACGTCGAAGGTCGCCTTGTCTCTGATCTCCACCATCGCGCCTTCGGGGATGCGACCGATCCGGGTCCAGGCCTCGCAGACCGCCAGCTCCACTTGGAGCCAGGCCGCCATGCGGGCGTCGTCGGTCCAGATTGCCGCCATCTCCGGGGTGGAGTAGCGCGGGATCATCGCGCGCCGCCTTCGGCGCCGGCGGGGCCCGCCGCGGCGGCCGCGGGTCCCGGTGCAGTGTCGGGAAGGACGCCGCCCGCCCGCGCCGGGCCGGCGGCGTTGCCCGCGGCCGCGCCCGTGATCCCCGCCACGCGCAGGATCTTGGCGGCCAGTATGGCCGCGTTACGGGCGCCGTTGATGGCGACGGTGGCGACGGGGACGCCCGGGGGCATCTGCACGATGGAAAGGAGCGAGTCCAAGCCGCCCAGATCGGAGGTGCGGATGGGCACCCCTATCACGGGCAGATCGGTCATCGAGGCCACCACACCGGGGAGCGCGGCCGCCTTGCCGGCGCCCGCGATGACGACCTTCAGCCCACGCGAGGCAGCGGTCAGCGAGTATTCCCGGATCCCCTCAGGATCGCGGTGCGCGGAGATGACGTTGATCTCGTAGGGGATGCCGAGCGTCTCCAACTCCTTGGCTGCCACTTCCATCACCTCGGAGTCGGACTGGGATCCCATGACGATCCCTACCAACGCGTTAGTCGCCATTTGACTCCCTTTCTAGGTCAGAACACCCTGCGGCTGCCGTCATGCGCCGCGTGCTTCCCACTTCTCCGCGCGCAGAGCGATGTCCGAACGGTGCTGCTCTCCCTCGAAACCGATCTGCGCCACGCCCGCATAGGCCCGAGCCCGGGCCTCGGCAAACGTGTCGCCCAGGCCGGTTACTGTGAGTACCCTGCCCCCGGCGGTGACGACGCCCGCATCGGTAGCCCTGGTGGCGGCGTGGAACACTTCCACGTCGGCCAGCGCCCGAGCATGCTCCAGCCCGTGGATCACATCGCCCTTGGACGCGGACGCCGGGTAGCCGCGCGACGCCAGGACCACTCCCACCGCCGCCCCCGGCCGCCATTCGGCGGCGGGCGGCAACCGGTCCGCCGTTCGCTGCGGCCCACAGCAGCTCGAGCAGATCGCTCTCCAGCCGCGGAAGCAGCGCCTGTGTCTCCGGATCCCCGAACCGGCAGTTGAACTCGAGCACCTTCGGTCCGCTCGGGGTCAGCATGAGCCCTGCGTAGAGCACGCCACGGAAGTCGATCCCCCGGCGGGCGAGTTCGGCCACGGTAGGCCGGACGACCAGATCGACCAGCCGCTCGTAGAAGGCCGCGTCGACCGCGGGCACCGGGGAGTACGACCCCATGCCGCCGGTGTTGGGTCCCGCGTCTCCGTCCAGGGCCCGCTTGTAGTCCTGGGCCGGGGCCAGCGGAAGGATCTGCTCCCCGCTCACGATGGAGAGAAGCGAGACCTCCTCGCCCTCCAGGAACTCCTCGATGAGGACGATGTCAGCGGCATCGCCGAAGCGCCGTTCGACGAAGCACTCCGCCAGCGCCGCCTCGGCCTCCTCCAGGGTCGTGCGCCACGATCACGCCCTTGCCGGCGGCCAGACCGTCGGCCTTCACCACCACCGGTGCTCCGTGCTCGCGCAAATAGGCCAGCGCCGGCTCGTGATCGGTGAAGGTGGCCGCCCGTCCGGTGGGCACCCCGGCCGCTTCCATGATCTGCTTGGCGAACGCCTTCGATCCCTCCAGCCGCGCGCCGTCCGCCCCGGGCCCGAACACCACGAAGCCCCGGTCGCGCAGCTGGTCGGCCAGACCGGCCACCAGCGGTGCCTCGGGCCCCACCACGGTGAGGTCGAACCTCTCCCGCTCGACGAACGCCACCAGAGCGGGGATGTCCTCGGCAGAGATGGCCACGGTCGTCGGCGTCCCCCTGGATGCCGGCGTTCCCGGGGCGCAGATCAGCCGGCCGATCTGCGGGCTCTTGCGCCAGACTGCGGACGAGGGCGTGTTCCCTGGCGCCTCCGCCGACCACCAGAACGTCCAGCCGCCGGTCAGAAGCCATGGCGCTCTCCTCTATCCCCGTGGTCCGGCGTTGCTGGTGCCCAGACGACGCGCGCTGGGCGTAGTCCGGATGCGGCACCTTGATGTGCTGCTCACGCTTGGGCCCCACCGAGACGAGGGAGATGGGCACCCGCACGTTCCTCACGATGAAGTTGAGGTAGTCGATGGTCTCCTGGGGCAGATCCTGGACGGTCGTGACCCCGGTGATGTCGCTCTTCCAGCCGGGCAGTTCCTCGTAGACGGGCTCCACCTCGGCGAAGATCGGCCTGCGCGGGCGGCAGCTCCTCGAGGATCTCGCCCTCGATACTTGTACGCCGTGCAGACCTTGATGGTCTCCAGCGTCGTCGAGCACGTCCAGCTTGGTGATGCAGAGGCCGGTGAGCCCGTTGACCCGGGCCGCGTAGCGGAGCGCCACCAGGTCGAGCCAGCCGCAGCGCCGCGGCCGGCCGGTGGTGGTGCCGAACTCGTTGCCCACCTTCGCGGAGTGCTTCGCCGGTGCTCGTCGGTCGAGTTCGGTGGGGAAGGGCCCCTCGCCCACCCGGGTGGTGTAGGCCTTGGTGACGCCCCAGACCTCGCTGAACTCGATCGGGCCCGATGCCGCTGCCCACGCTGGCGTAGCCGGCCACCGGGTTGGAGGAGGTCACGTAGGGATAGGTGCCGTGGTCGAGGTCGAGCATCGTGCCCTGGGCGCCCTCGAGCAGGACCCGCTTGTCCTCGCGCAGGGCGTTCCAGAGCAGCAGGCCGGTGTCCTCGACGTGCGGCGCGCAGCGACTCGGCCGCCTCGATGTAGCGCTCGCACTCCGCTTCCAGGCTGGCTGACGTCCTGGTCGTAGGCCTTGGCCATGACCTCGGCCTTGGCCTGCATGGTGGTCATGCACCCGCTCGCGGAAGCCCGCCGGGTCGAGGATGTCCTGCATGCGCACGCCCTGCGCGGGCCGCCTTGTCGGCGTAGGCCGGGCCGATGCCGCGGCCGGTGGTGCCGATCTTGCCCTTGCCCAGCCGGGCTCTCCTGCACGTGGTCGAGCATGATGTGGTACGGCATGATGAGGTGGGCCTTGCCCGAGACCTTGAGGTTGCGCGGTGGAGACGTTCCGGCTCTCGAGATCGTCGATCTCTGCGCGCAGCACCGTGGGATCGACGACCACGCCGTTGCCGATGACGGACACGATGTTGGGGTTGAAGATGCCCGACGGCACCAGGTGGAGGGCGAACTTGCCCCGCAGGTTCTCGACGGTATGGCCGGCGTTGTTGCCGCCCTGGTAGCGGACCACGACGTCGGCCTGCTCGCACAGCAGGTCGGTGACCTTCCCTTTGCCTTCGTCGCCCCACTGGGCGCCCACCACGACGAGAACCGGCACGTCGCCTCCCGATCAGTCATGACTTCGCTTGCCGCGCATGCCGCGGCCGACATGCCGCGCGCCGACGCCTTCGCGCCGCCGCCGTCTTCCGCTGTCCCGCGCTGAAGTTTACACGCAGGCGCCGGGCGCCTGACGCGCGCCCGTGCGCAGCGCCGTGCGGCGCCGCGGCCGCCGCACTGCGCGGCGCACGCCGCGCCGCAGCCGCTCGCGCCGCCACCAGCCCCGAGGCCGACGCCTGCACCAGCCCGCGCGTGACGCCGGCGCCGTCGCCGACGGCATAGAGCCCCTCGACCGGCGTCTGCAGATCGGGCCCGAGCGTCAGCCGCGACGAGTAGAACTTCACCTCCACCCCGTAGAGCAGCGTGTCCCGGCCGCCCACCCCGGGCAGCAGCGCGTCCATAGCGTCGAGCATGTCCACCAGGTCGCGCAGGTGCCGGTACGGCAGAGCGAAGCTGAGGTCGCCGGGCGTGGCGGCGCGCAGCGTCGGTTGCACCACGCTGCGCCGCAGCCTCTCGGGCGTGGTGCGATGCCCGGCCCGCAGGTCGCCCAGCCGCTGCACCAGGATGTCTCTGCCCAGCATGTTGGCCAGCCGGGCGACGGACTTGCCGTAGGCGATGGGCTCCTTGAACGGCACCGTGAACCGCGTGGACACCAGCAGCGCGAAGTTGGTGTTCGCGGTCTTGCGCTCGGAGTTGGCGTAGCTGTGCCCGTTGACCGTCACCGCGTCGCCCCAGCACTCGGTGCAGACCACGCCCCGCGGGTTCATGCAGAACGTCCGCACCTGGTCCTCGAAGTGGCGCGACGTGTAGAGCAGCTTGGGCTCGTAGAGCTCGTCGGTGATGACGTCGGTGACCACCGCCGGCACCTCCACCCGCACCCCGATGTCCACGGCGTTGCTCACCAGACCGATGCCCAGCCGGCCGGCCTCGCCGGTGAGCCACGCCGAGCCCTCGCGTCCGGGAGCCAGGATCACCACGGGGCTCTCGTAGGTCGTTCCGTCGGTGGTGCTGACCCCGATGACCCGCCCCAGTTCTTCACGCGTGCCATCGGCGTGGCCGTGATCGCGGGTCGCGGAGTGGGGCTTGCCTGCGACGTGACCGGCGACTGCCGCCCGGTCCTCCTGCGCGGCGTCGAGCCGCCCTCCGTGAGTACCTCGGCGACCGCGGTATGGGTGTGGATCTCGACCTTGTCTTCGAGTTCGGCCCGCATGGCGGCGAGTACCTCGGCCGCACGCTCGGTCCCCAGATGCCGCACCGGCGAGCGCACCAGGCGTAGCCCCTGCCGGGCGGCCAGGTCGGCCCAGTGATCGTAGCGGTCGCCCTCGTCGCCGTAGAGCCGGTCGGGCGCGCCGAACCGCCGGTAGATGCCGTCCACGTCGGCGATGAGCTGCAGCATGCCCGTCGGCATCGACGTATTCGCCCAGCCAGCCGCCGACTTCGGGGCCCAGCGTCAGCTTGCCGTCGGAGAAGGCGCCCGCGCCTCCCCAGCCCGTGGTGATGTCGCAGGTGGGGCAGTGCGCGCAGGAGCCGGTGTCGCGGGCGGGGCAGCGCCGCTCGGAGATGTCGGCGCCCTTCTCCAGCAGCAGCACGCGCAGTCCCGGCTTCGCCGCCAGCTCGAGTGCGGCGAAGATGCCGGCCGGCCCTCCGCCCACGATGATCACGTCATACGTGTTGGCGCTCGTCATCGATATCTCCGCGTTGTCATGACTCGGCGCGATGAGGCCCACTCCGTGGTGAGCCTACGGGGTCAACCGCTTGTCGGCCAGGTCGGCGAAACGAGTGTAGGTCTGGATGAAGGCCATCTTGCATTCCCCGATGGGCCCGTTCCGCTGCTTGCCGACGATGATCTCGGCCGTCCCCTTGTCGGGACTGTCGCGGTTGTAGACCTCGTCCCGGTAGATGAACATCACCACGTCCGCGTCCTGCTCGATCGCTCCGGAATTATGAGAAACGATACCGTCGGCAAGCCAGCAGGAGGGCCCGGGGACGGTGAGATCGAAGACCTCCTCCGCACCGGCCGGCCGCACCTCTACCACCGTGTCCCAGAAGAGATCACTCGTGGCCTCGGCGCGGAGGGCGTCGTCGTCCAGGAGCTCAGCATACTCGAGGGCTACGGCTCTTGAAGGAGCAAAGCTAAAGTGGGCGGCCCCTCCATACGATGTCCCGCGAAGCGCCGCCATGGACCTGCGCGAAATGCCACGTTCCCCCATAGTCTCCTTGACTCGCGAGAAGACCTCTCGAGGAAGGGTGTCGACGTTGGTATTCCCGCGCGTCTCCTGTAGCTCGACCCGCAATCTCTCTGCTGCGAGCGCACGTGGGCCGAAGCCGCCGATCTGCTCGATGAAGCGGAGTTGTGATTCCCGCCCCGAGACATCTATGGTGAACCACCCGCGCGATCCTGCCTGCCGGACTTCTCTCAGTCGTGCCACGATGCCCAACCGTAACAGCAGCGCCGAGACGTCCTCGGCCAAAGCTCGACTGGCTGTCGCGAAGGCCACTCGGGTCGAGCCAGCGTCGCCGTTCTTGCGGAGACTGATCGTGCCGTCCGTCGCCCAAAGGTGACGCAGGAGAATGGCCACTTGGCGATCATCCAGGCGGAAGGCTGCTGAGGGGATGCGCTTCTCGTGTGAGCGCTGGCCAAACACGCCGAGCTGGCGCAGCCAGTGGTTGATGCCGGCCGGATGCCAGCGATTACCGTTGCCAGACAAGACCAGCTGAAACCAGTTGCCTCGTCCCCGGTACCACTTCACCTCGGCGCCGAATTCGTCCTCCGCAACCTGGGAGACCAGCTCGGCGTTCTCGAGGGATCCGCTCGTGTAGCGCATGGGCTGTCCAGAGAGATAGCTGCCGTCGCCAATAAGCTGTCCGAGCAACGCAGCCTGCCCATCGGACCACCGCTCGGTCACCGCAGGCTCGGGAAGGCGTCGAGCGATGGCCAGCCTCGCGCCAGGCCCCAGGCGCCCGACTTCGGTCCAGCCTTCAGCGCCCAGCAGGCGATGCTCGGCGGTCGCCCGCAGACGCCGGCCACTTGCGGTCACCACCTCATACACCGGCCTCGTCCCGACCGACCACACAAGGTCGGCCCTCGCTTCGGTGAGCCGCCTGTCGGCGCCGACCGCGACAACATCCGGCTCCTGTCCCACGAGCTCCCGAACCGGCACACGAGAGCCATCTGCCAGGCACACGAGGGTGTCACCGGTGACGCACTCCCTCAGATCCGACAGCACCGGCTTGTTGCCGGCCCGCTGCTCCACCTGCCGCGATAGCTGCGACAGCGCCAGTACCGGTACTTCCAGCTCTCGGGCCAGGATCTTCAGCCCCCGCGATATGCGCGAGATCTCCTGCTGCCGGTTCTCGACGCCGGTGTCGCCCATCATCAGCTGCAGATAGTCGACGATGATGAGACCGAGGTTCTTCTCTTTGGCCCGGAGTCGCCGCGCTTTGGCCCGGATCTCCATGAGGTTCAGCGACGCGCTGTCGTCGATGAAGATGGGGGCGGTGTGCAACGGGGTGCAGGCGGCCGCCAGCCGGCTCCACTCCGCGGGCTGCAGCATGCCCCGACGTACGCGCCAGCTGTCCACGCGCGCTTCCGAGCACATCATGCGGTTGACCACCTCCATCTTGGACATCTCCAGGCTGAAGATGGCCACCCCCTTGCTCTGGTCGACCGCGATGTTGCGGGCGATGTTGAGCGCGAACGCGGTCTTGCCCATTGAAGGCCGAGCCGCCAGGATGATCAGGTTGGAGGGCTGGAAACCGCTGATGAGTCCGTCCACGTCCCGAAAGCCCGTCTCGCACCCCACGGTGTGGTGCCCCTCGGACATGGTCCGCTCCAACTCGGAGAAGCTCTCGCTGATGAGCTCGCCTATGGGCTCGAACTCGCCGGACACCCGGGTCTGCGAGATCTCGAACACCATCTGCTCCGCGCGGTCGATGAGATCGACGGGCGGCTGCTCGCGTCGGTAGCCCATCTCGGTGATCTCGCCCCCCACCTTGATGAGGGACCGCAAGAAGTAGTTCTCACGAACGATCTCCGCGTAGTAGCGAGCGTTGGTGGCGGCAGGGACGGCCGTGACCAGGCTGTGGATATAGGCCCTCCCGCCGACCCCCTCGAGGCTGGCTCGGTTGGCCAGTTCCTCCGAGACGGTGATGGGATCGACCGGTTCGCCTCGAGAGAAGAGGTCCTCGATCGCCTCGAAGATGCGCTGATGCGCCTGGCGATAGAAGTAGTGCGGCCGCATGATCTCGCTGACGGCGGGGATGACGTTGGGAGTGAGCATGCTCGCCCCCAACACCGATAACTCGGCATCGACGTTCTGTGGGAGGGAATACTCATCCCCGGGCCCACTTCCGGGACCACCGTTCCCCGCAGCCATCTCTACACCCGCCCCTCTCTCCCCAGGGAGTCGAGTCCATCAACCTCGGTCCGCCATCGAGCCGCTGCCGCCTAGCTCTTGTGCTCCTCCGGGACCACGATGACCTTGACCTCGGCCGGCTCGACGCTGTCGTGGACGTCGACCTTGACCATGTACGTGCCCACCATCTTGATGGGTTCTTCGAGGTCCACATTACGCTTGTCCACCCGGATCTTGCGAGCCGCGAAGATCGCCGTGGCTATGTCCTGATTGGTGATGGAACCGAAGAGCCGGTCTCCGGAGCCCACCGGCGCCGGGATGGTGAGGACGGTCTTGGCCAGAAGGTCGCGGGTCTCATCGGCCTGTTCCGCCTCGCGGCGGGCGTGAGCCGCTTTTTGTTCCATGATCTTATGGACCTGGGCGATACGCCCGGGTGTAGCTATCTCGGCCAGCTTGCGGGGGAGGAGGTAGTTGCGGGCATATCCCTCGGATACGTTCGCCACATCACCCTTCTTGCCCACCTTGTCGACATCCTGCAACAGGACTATCTCCATGCGTCACTCCTTCTCGATGTCACCCCGCCGAGCCCGGACCTGGACTCTTGAGGGCAAAACGTTTGCGATAGTCGATCCATGTGTCCATGAGTCCCACCAGCCCCGTGAGCTGAGTGAGCCCCTGAGCCACCACTGCCAGTACGAAAAGCGCCGTCCGCGAGCCCGGCTGCCACTTGCGGTCCCACCCGAACCAGCGGAGCACCCCCAAGGCCTGCAGAAAGAACAGGGTCTGCGAGACCAGAAGGATATCGATGCCGGCATACAAAAGGACCGAGCGCCATGCCCCGTCTCCGCGGGAGAAGAGCAGCAGGGCCAGCCCCAGGATGGAGGCATAAGCCACCGCCCAGTGCATCCGGAAGCCGGACAGAGACAGGGTGACGGCCACCTTGTGCTTGAGCCGGGGAAAGATCAGGTACGTGAGCCCGAGCATCGACGCCGCTACCAGTATCACGGTCATGCCCAGGAACCCCGGGACCAGATACGGAAAGATGTCGACCAGCCGGCGCATCTGCTCGGACACCGCGTCGACCGTGGTCGCGTTGAGACCCATCTCGCCGTAGAGGCGGCCGGCATCGGCGATGGAATCGTACGACGCCTGCTTGAGGTCGGTGAGTGTGAGGCCGAAGACGAGCCACGTCACCAACCCGAAGACCACCAGAGCCGCCAGCAGCGAGACGGTCATGAAGGTGAGGCTGCGCGGGAAACGCCATCCCCCTCTCACCGCCCCGCCCAGCACCATGCCGGCGCTGGCGAGCACGAGGAACACCAGGAACGCCATCCCCATACCGGCGCCGAAATACAGAAGAACGCTCGCCAGGACCGCCACGATCATCCCGCTGCGCCAACCATGCCGCGCGAAGACGTAGGCGAGAGGTAACGCGAGGAATGGGGCGAGGATCACCGGTGCCAGAGGCACGATGATCATTAGCGCCGCGATGATGACTGTGACCGCCACCGCCTTGCCCATGGAGACAAGCGGTGCCCGGGAGAGCGCGCTCATTGAGCCGGCGAGTCCGGGCTACCGGCTGCTGTAAGGCAGAAGTGCTACTTCGCGGGCGCGTTTGATGGCCATGGCCACCTGACGCTGGTGACGGCGGCATGCGCCGGTCGTGCGCCGGGACCGGATCTTGCCGCGCTCGGACATGAACCGGCGTAGGGTACCGAAGTCTTTGTAGTCGACCTCTTCCACGTTCTCCTTGCAGAAAAAGCAGTACTTGCGCCGGCGCCCACCGGTGGTGGGCCGGACGCGCCGCGGCTGCTTCTTGGGATTCGCCACTTCTACTACCTCCTTGGCGACCGACTAGAACGGTATGTCGTCGCCCCCGAAATCGATGTCACGAAAATCGTCCTGGGTGGTATCCGGCACCGACGGTGCGCCGCCCCGGTGGACCGGTTCGCGCGTTTCGCCGCCCTGCCCGCCGACGAACACGACGTTCTCGGCGATGATCTCCACCTTGCTGCGCTTGCTGCCGTCCTGGGCCTCCCACGAACGCTGATCCAGACGTCCGTCGATGGCGACCTGACGGCCCTTGCTGAGGTACTGGGCGCAGTTCTCACCCTGCTGACCCCATACCACCACGTCGAAGAAGCTCGCTTTGTCGATCCACTGGCCTGACGCGTCTTTGTATCTGCGCCCGACGGCGACGCCGAACTGGCACACCGAGGTGCCGCCGGGCGTCTGCCGGAGCTCGGGGTCGCGGGTCAGGTTGCCCACGAGAGTCACACGTGCAAAACCGCGAGACATCTTCGCTCCTTCGGCTAGGCTTGTGGGGCCGGCGCGGCCGGGGCTGCCGGCGCGGCCGGAGTTGCCGCGGGTTGCTGGAACGCGAACGGCTTCTCATGCTTGATGGGCATGAAGCGGAGGACGCTGTCGGTGATGCCGAGTACCCGGGTCACCTCGTCGAGCGTCTTGGGAGTGGCCTGGAAATACAGGATGTAGTAGACGCCGTCGAACGAGTCTTTGATCTCGTAAGCCAGACGCCTCTTGCCCCACTCGTCGATCTTCACGATGGCGCCACCGTCACCCGTGATGATCTCTTTGATGCGGTCGAGGACCGCGGTGCGCTCTTGCTCCTCCACATCGGTGCGCAGGATCAGAGCCAGCTCATAGCTGTTCAGTTTGGGTCACCTCCTACGGTCTATGCGGCCCCGGCTTCACTGCCGGAGCAGGGGTGGTATGGATACTACACACGCCGCCGGACAGGACCGTGCGATCCTGCCGCCTCTTGCGGACGGCGCGAGCGACGGAGTATACACCGGGTGGGCGCCGGCGCCCACCCCTGGTGACCGGCGACGATGCCCCGCCCGCCGGGGCCCTGGGAGCGGTGCCCCTTCTACCAGATGATCCAGCCCGACAAGCGATCCCCCAGCCAGCCGAACTGGCCACCGATGAGCAGCGCCCCGTAGATGATGAGCAGCACTCCGCATACGATCTGGATGGTCCGTAGATGACGCCGTATGCGCGCGAAGGCCCTCAGGGCTTTGCCCACGAAAAGTCCCGCGATGAGAAACGGGATACCCAGACCCAACGAGTACACGAAGAGAAGAGCGGCTCCGGCCGCCGGGTCGCTGCCCGAGGCCGCGAGGGTCAGGATCGAACCCAGGACCGGGCCCACGCAGGGAGTCCAGCCGAGAGCGAATGCGATGCCCACTATCACCGCGCCGGCAGGTCCCCGGGGGGCCTTCGCCAGGAACGGTCTCATGTCTCGTTGCATGAAAGAGGGCGCGGTCGCTCCGGCGATGATGGCACCCAGGACGATGAGAAGGGCCCCCGCCACGATCTCCAGCACCCGCTGATTCGCTCAGTCCGCCGAGATAGGAGAAACCCGCGCCCAGGATCGTGAAGACGATGGAGAACCCGAGAACGAAGCCCAAGGTGCTCCACAGCACCCGCCTGTCGCCCTTCTCCACCTCTTCGACGCTCAGCCCCGAGACGAACGAGAGGTAGGCGGGAAGGAGGGGCAGGACACACGGACTGAGGAAGCTGGCGGCCCCAGCAGCGAGAGCCACCAGGAACGCGGTGAGACCGAGTTCAGCCGGAAAGGTCATCGACCAGCTGGGAGAGCCGGTTGGCGTCGACTGCGCCCACGATCTTCTGTGCGACCTTGCCCTCCGCATCGATGACGAAGAGAGTGGGCACGTACCGGACTCCATACTGAGAGCCGACGTCTCCACCGTCGATCATGACCGGGAACGAGTACCCCCCTTCGGCCATGAGTTCGCGCATGCCACCTTCGCTCGAGGGCGGGGCAACTGCCAGGACCGCCGCTTTGTCGGGACTCTCTCGATAGAACCTATCGAGTTCGGGCATCTCCTCCCGGCAGGCCGGTCAGCCGCTGGTCATGTAGACCAGCAGGAGCGGCTTCCCTCGGAACTGGTCCAGTGTGACGATGTCACCGTCGAGGGTGACCCCGGAGAACTGAGGGGCTCCGGCGCCACCGGTGTCGGACCCCGGGCTCGTGACGCCAGACGAAGTCCCGGCCGCCGGCTCCGATCCGCACGAAGCGAGGATGGATCCCAGCCCGACGAGCAGCGCCGCGATTAATAGAGCGGCGACCACCGCTCTGACCGAAGTGATCCTCTTCAAAGCCCCACCTCCTGCATGCCTGCGGCCGGCTACTTCTTGCCGCCGCGCGAGGCGGCAGCCGAAGGCGCCGACTTCACCGCCTTTGAGGACTTGGGTTCGATGACCGGGCGCAACCGGCCTCGGGTGCCGAAGTACCAGGCGCCGATCACACCCACGACGATCATGGCCACGGCGATCCACTGCTGCGAGGTGAGACCAAGGGCCACCGGTTCGTTGGTGCGGATGAACTCCACCAAGAGTCGCGCAATGCCGGCCAGCACCGCGTACACGAAGATCAAGGGGCCTTCGCGCTTGAAGCGCGGCGAGAACACCCAGGTGAGCAGCGCGAAGATGACCAGAGAGCCGGCGATCTCGTAGAGCTGGGTGGGATGCACCCGCTCGGTGGTCGGAGGAAGACCGTTGGGGAAAGCGATGCCCCAGGGCAGGTCTGTGGGGACCCCGTAGTCGTCGCCGCGGAGAAAGCAGCCCATCCGCCCCACCGCATAGCCCACCGACACGGCGATAGCCCCGGCATCCATGACCGCAGCCAGTCGCTCCTTGGAGAGCTTCGTGACGATGACTACTCCCAGGATGGCTCCGAAGAGACCACCGAACCATACCAGGCCGCCCCCGCTCAGCAGGTTGCCCGGCCATTCATCCGGGTGGAGGATGAGGTAGTGGATCTTGGCGCCTAGCAGCCCACCGACGACCGCGGCGATGAGCAGTCCGTAAATGAAGTCAGGCCTGACCCCGCGCTGCTTGAACTGCCAGTGGGCCACGAACCCGGCGGAGATGAAGGCTAGAGCCATCATGAGCCCGAAGGAGTTCATGGTGAATCCGCCTATGTGGAACAGCTCCGGGTACATCCCACCTCCGGGTCGCCCGCCCCGCCCCGATGTGAGGGGCGGCAGCGCGGCGTATTATCGCACGTAGGGGCCACACGGGCCCCTCGATCAGCTAGCTCAGCTAAAGCCGGATCTGGGGGAGCAACTCGTGCTGGGCTGACAACGACCCGTATCGAGACAGGCGCCCGACACCAGGCCCGTCACCCCTCCGAAGCCGGTGAAGCGCTGTTCCACACTGCGACTCCCACAATCCGGACACACCTTGGCGTCGTCTTTGAGGAAGCCGAGCAGGAACACCTCGAAGTCCTTGCCGCACGAAGAGCATCTCAAGTCATACGAAGCCATCGTTTCTAACTCCCTCCCTTGACCGCGGGGACCGCGAAGGGCTCCACCCCCAGGCCGGCAAGCTGTTCTTCGACCCAGTAGATGCTTATGCCCGTGGGCGACTTGACCTCATCGCCCACCAGCACCAGCGGTATTCGCCCGGGGCCGGCCACGGCCTCAGACAGCAGGGGATACTCCCCGAGTTCCGCATCGTCGATGTCGACGTAGCGGAGAGGCCGATCCCCCTGCATGCGGGTGGCGAGATCGTCGTTCAGATAGCCCGTTATCTCCTCCAGAGATAGTGAAGGCCGTCAACCACCGCCACGCCAGGCGTCCATGCGGCGCGAGCCCACTATGACCATGCGTTCCCCATCAGTCCGTTCCATCTCAGGCGATCCCGAACTCTTTCTCGTAGTCTTTCTGCTGCCGGGCGCCGATGAGCTGCTTGTCCAGCTTCCCATCTTTGAACAGGATGACCGTGGGGATACTCATGATCCCGTAGCGTGCGGCCAGTTCCTGGTTGAGGTCGACGTTGATCTTGATGACGCTCACCTTGTCGGTGTGGTCGGCGGCCATCTTCTCCAGGACGGGACCCACCATGCGGCACGGACCGCACCAGGGAGCCCAGAAGTCCGCTACCACAGGGACGGTCGAAGTAGAAACGATCTGATCGAATTCCTGCGCGTTGACCTCTTGCACACTCCCACCGCTCATGCTGGTCTCCTTTTGTTGAGGGCCGCGGGCCGACCCTTGTTATGTTAGCCGACACGCGCGTCGGCGGCACACCGGCCGACGCCGCACCCTGCCCGGCTCAATATACCCAGTGGGGTATATTAGCACTCTCGGGGTCGACCGCCAAGGGCGACGGTGGGTGACTTCGCCAACCCTGCCGCGGCCGACGGCAGTCCGCCCCGGTTGTTACCCGTTCGCTCTTTCCGCTAACCTATGTGATCGGATCCAGAGGCGATGCGGGAGGACTTCGCCATGAGACTCACCTACTACGCCCATTCGTCCTTCTTACTCGAAGCGGCGGACGGCACCCGGGTGATCATCGATCCATACCGCAGCGGGTGCTTCGGCGGCGCCTTCCGCTATGGAGCCATCGACGAGACGGCCGACGCGGTGGCCGCCAGCCACGAGCACGACGACCACGGCGCCGTCGACACCATCCCGGGTAAGCCGCAGGTCTTCGTGCATCCCGGGGACGTGACCGTCGGGGCCTGGCATATCGTGGGCATCGATGCCGCCCATGACGCCGAAGGCGGGCGAAGCCGGGGCAGGAACACCATCATGGTCTTCGACGACGGCGACGTGAGGGTCGTCCACCTGGGCGATCTGGGCCACGATCTTGATGCTGCGACAGCCGCCGCCATCGGCGCCATCGATGTCCTCCTGGTGCCGGTAGGGGGCTTCTTCACCATCGACCACCGGCAGGCGGCTCGGGTGGTGGAGACACTTGCTCCCCGTATCGTCGTACCCATGCACTACAAGACGGCCAAGGTCGACTTTCCTATCGAGGGAGTGGAACCTTTCCTGAGCAGTCAGCAGTCGGTCGAGCGCAAGACAGGATCGAGCATCGAGGTCGAGGGGGACACGCTGCCCAAGGAGCGGGTAGCGGTAGTCCTTCAGCCGGCCCGCTAGGCCACTTTCCCGAGTCTCTTCGACTCTGGAGACACTACACCGGACCCACACGAGAGAGAGGGCCGTAGCTATCGCAACAACGCAAGGCAAATCAGCGACACAATCCAAGAAACCGGCCGGACCCGACAGGCTGCAACGCATCCTGCGACTCAAGCCGGGTCCACTGCGGCGGTTGGTGATCGTCCTCATCATCGCAGCCATAGTGGTAGGGCTGGGCGGCCTCGTCTCCCGCATCTGGACGGACTACCTGTGGTTCGCCGAGGTGGGCCAGACCACGGTGTTCTGGACACCCCTGGTGGCCAGAATATGTGTGGGCCTGTTTTTCGGCGTGATCTTCTTCGTAATCCTCTACGGCAACCTATGGTTGGCCCGCAAGATCTCCCCGCGGTTGCTGGCCGTGCAGAGCGAGGGTGACGAGGATGTTCTCGAGCTCAAGCCCAACCGCAAGTGGCCCGGGCGACTCCTGCTGCTGATAGCGATAGCGCTCTCCATCGTCGTCGGAGCCACATACAGCAGCCGCTGGGAAGAAGTCCTGCTCTTCCTCAACCGGGGTGACTTCGGCTACACCGATCCTCTCTTCGGCAAGGACGCTTCCTTCTTCGTGTTCACCCTTCCGGTCTGGGACATGCTCGTGGACTTCGTGGGCGTGGCCCTGCTGTTCACGTTCGTGGCCACGGCCCTGGTCTATCTGGCGGACCGAGCCCTAGTGCTCGATGCCGGTAACCGCATACGTCTGGCTCCGCACGTCAAGGCTCATCTGTCGGTGATCCTGGCGGCGGCGATGGTGGCCAAGGCCGGAGACTACATGATCCAGACCTGGGCCCTCGACTACTCCACCAGGGGCGTCGTGTTCGGCGCCAGCTACACCGACGTGCATGCCTCACTGCCGGTGCTGCATTTTCTGGCGATCGTCTCGCTGGTGGCCGCCGTACTGTTCCTCGCCAACATCCGCTACAAGGGCTGGAGGCTTCCGGCGATCGCCATCGCCGTCATGTTCCTCACCTGGGCGTTGGCAGGCAAGGTCTACCCGGCCATCGTCCAGCAGTACAAGGTGTCTCCCAACGAGATCACCGCCGAGTCGCCCTACATCGCGGACAACATCGAGGCCACCAGCTACGCCTTCGGACTCGGCAACATCACCAGCGTCCCTCATCCCGCCACCGCGGACCTCACGGCAGCCGAGATCAAGGACAACGAGGCTCACTCTGGCCAGCGTCCGCTTGTGGGAACCGCGGCCGGCCTTGTCCACCTACTCCCAGATCCAGGAGATCCGCCTCTACTACTCGTTCACCGACGTCGATGTCGACCGTTACATCGTCGACGGCAAGTACCGTCAGGTGCTCATCAGCGCCCGGGAGCTCGACCAGAGCCAGCTGCAGACCCAGTCGCAGACCTGGGTGAACCAGCATCTCACCTACACCCACGGCTACGGGTTCGTCATGAGCCCGGTGAACGAAGCCGGCGGCGACGGCCTGCCCCTGCTGTGGGTGCGCGACATCCCACCGCGTACCGACACCGACCTCAAGATCACCAGGCCGGAGATCTACTACGGCGAGTTGGGCAACGAGTACGTCGTCGTCAAGACGACCAGTCCCGAGTTCGACTATCCCAAGGGCGACACGAATGAAACGTCCACCTACGCCGGCGACGGTGGGGTGGCGATCAAAAGCAAGCTCGCGGCAGCTTGCCTTCAGCTTCCGCTTCAGGACCCTCAAGATCATGTTCTCCGACTCACTCACGGACGAGTCGCGCATCATGTACCAGCAGGACTATCCGGGAGAGAGTGCAGGCGCTCGCGCCGTTCCTCCAGTACGACCGCGACCCGTATCTCGTGCTCCGCGACGACGGGTCGCTGGTGTGGATGTGGGACGCGTACACCACCATCCGACCGCTTCCCGTATTCCCAGCCACACGAGGGTGGGATCAACTACATCCGCAACCCCATCAAGGTGGTGGTCAACGCCTACGACGGCCAGGTCACCTTCTACCAGATCGACTCCCAGGACCCCATCGCGAACGCCTGGGGCAAGGTGTTCGAGGGCCTGTTCACGCCGGGCGATCAGATGCCGGCCGATCTTCGCAGCCACATCCGGTATCCGGAAGACGTGTACAGCGTGCAGGCGGACAGTGCTCGCCACGTATCACATGAAGGACCCCATCATCTTCTACAACAAGGAGGACGTCTGGGAGATCCCCATGGAGATCTACGCCTCCGAGCAGATCCCGGTGGTCCCGTACTACGAGGTGCTGGCGCTCCCCGGCCAGACGGAGCCGGAGTTCGCCCTGATCTTGCCTTTCTCCCCACTCAGCAAGACAGAACATGGCTTCATTGCTCGTGGCGCGCCAGGACGGAGAGAACTACGGGAAGCTCCTCACCCTCGACTTCCCCAAGGATAAGCTGGTCTTCGGCCCCGCCCAGATCGAGGCCCGCATCACCAACGAGCCCGACATCTCGGCGCAGCTGACGCTGTGGGATCAGGCCGGTAGCGAGGTGATCCGCGGCAACCTCCTGGTGGTACCCATCAACACGTCGCTCATGTACTTCGAGCCCCTGTACCTGCAGGCATCTGAGAGCCCCATCCCCGAGCTCACCCGGGTCATCGTGGCCTACGGGGATCAAGTGGTCATGGAGCCCACGCTCGGAGAGGCGATCGCGAAGATCTTCGGCGTCCGGGGGTGGGACGACGACCACCACCTCGGGCGGCACCACGACGACCACGCCCGGAGGAACGACCACCACCACCCCGGGCGGGACCACGACGACGACCGGCCCGACCACCGGCACCACCCTCCCCAGCGACGCGAACGCTCTGATCGCTCTGGCCAACTCTCTGTTCAGCCAGGCCCTCGAGGCGCAGCGCCAGGGCGACTGGGCCGAATACGGACGACTCATCGACCAGTTGGGGACGGTGCTGGAAGCTTTGGACGCTCTCGAGCAATAGAGTAGGCGGCAAAACCGACAAGGCGAGGTCGCGATGGAACCAAGACGCAAAGACGATCCGGCCCGCTTCCAACGGCTGCAGGGAGAGGTCGACAGCATGTTCCTCGACCTGCTGCGCGGCGAGCGTGTCCCTCGATACGGCAAGGCGGCCTTCCGGCCCAGTGCCGACGTCTACTTCGACAAACGCCAGAAGGCCGTGGTGGTCAAACTCGACCTGTCCGGAGTCGACCCCGACAACGTCAGCCTCGAGGTCGAGGACAACGTGCTCCGCGTCAGCGGAGTCCGCCTCGATCAGCGCCACCCCGATGCCGTCTATCAGCAGATGGAGATCGCCTACGGCCGCTTCGAGCGCATGGTGATGCTGCCTCCCGAGGTGGACGCCACGAAGGCCCGCGCCGACTACAGCAGCGGCTTCCTGGAGATCGTCCTGCCTGTCAAGACCCGCCCGGCCAGCAAGAAGATCCCCATCTCGCCGAAGGACTCGGACGAAGGGGGGCGGTGACCATGACCGCCCGTGAAAGCGACTTCGGTCCCCTGGCGCTTGGCTTCGGCTCCGACGATCCGGAAGGCCTTGCGGCAGCAGGCACCGACTTCGTCATACTCTCGCGCGAGCCTGCGGATATCATCGGCGCCTCTCCGGCCGTGTTGCCCATCCTCCCCCTCAAAGACACGGTGGTGTTCCCCGACACCATGACCCCGCTGGCGGTGGGCCAACCGCGGTCGGTCAACCTCATCGACGATATCCTGCGCGGCGACAAGCAGGTCGGGTTGGTGGCCTCCAAGAGCGCCGACATCGAGAGTCCCGGGCCCCGAGGACGTCCAGACCATCGGAGTGCTCGCCACCATCCAGAAGATGATCAAGGCTCCCGACGGCACTCTCCGGATCATCGCGCAGGGCATCAGGCGGATACGAGATAGAGCGTTTCGAGTCCGAAGAACCCTACCTTACCGCCGTGGTGCACGACCTACCCGACATCGTGGAGCCGGGCACGGAGCTCGAAGCCCTGCAGCGCAACCTGATCTCGGTCTACACCAAGATCATCCAACTGGTCCCCTATCTGCCCGACGAGCTGGAGATGGCCGCGGCCAACATCGACGATCCCTCTGCGCTGGGCTATTTCATCGCTTCGACCATGCGGCTCAAGACCGAGGACAAGCAGGAGCTGCTGGAGGAGGTGGACCTCTCCAAGCGGTTGCGCCGCCTGACCGCCTTCATGAGCCGCGAGCTGGAGGTCCTCGAGTTGGGCTCCAAGATCCAGGACCAGGTCCAGTCGGAGATGGACAAGACCCAACGGGAGTACGTCCTGCGTCAGCAGCTCAAGGCCATCCAGGACGAACTGGGCGAGACCGACGAGACTCAGGCCGAGGTCAACGAACTGCGCAAGCGCATCGACGAGGCCGGGCTGCCCGAAGAAGTGGACAAGCAGGCCCGCCGGGAGCTGGACCGGCTCTCGAAGCTGCCCACCGCGGCGGCCGAGTACGGAGTCATCCGCACCTACCTCGACTGGATCGTGTCGCTCCCCTGGTCGGTGCTCACCCCGGACAATCTCGACGTCGCCGCATGCCCGTCAAGGTGCTCGACGAGGATCACTACGATCTGGAGGACGTCAAGGACCGCATCCTCGAATTCTTGGCCGTGCAGAAGCTCAAGGCGGAGGTCACCAGCCCCATCCTCTGCTTCGTCGGCCCGCCCGGCGTGGGCAAGACCAGCCTGGGCAAGAGCATCGCCCGGGCGATGGGACGCAAGTTCATCCGCATCAGCGTAGGCGGCGTGCGCGACGAGTCCGAGATCCGGGGACACCGGCGCACGTATGTGGGCGCCATGCCCGGCACCATCATCCGGGCCATCCGCGATGCCGGCAGCAGCAACCCGGTGTTCATGATCGACGAGATCGACAAGATGGGGTCCGACTGGCGCGGCGATCCCTCGAGCGCCATGCTCGAGGTGCTCGACCCGGAACAGCACAGCACCTTCCGCGACCACTACCTGGATCTGCCCTTCGACCTGTCCCGGGTGATGTTCATCTGCACCGCCAACATGCTCGACACCATCCCGGCCCCGCTACGCGACCGCATGGAGATCATCTCCATCGCCGGGTACACCGAGCAGGACAAGATGCACATCGCCAGGCAGTACCTGGTGCCACGACAGCTGGAGCGGAACGGTCTCAAGCCGGGCCAGCTCACCCTCACCGACGCCGCGCTCACGACGGTCATCGAGAACTACACCCGCGAGGCGGGAGTGCGCAACCTCGAGCGCCAGATCGGCACCATCGCCCGCAAGTTCGCCCGCATGGTGGCCGAGGAAGGCCGCAGGCGCATCACGGTCGGCGAGAAGCAGGTGACGCGATTCCTGGGCCGGCAGAAGGTCTTCCGCGAGACCAAACGGCGCACCAGCGACCCCGGGGTCTCTACCGGTCTGGCGTGGACCCCGGCGGGTGGCGACATCCTGTTCATCGAAGCCAGGGCGATGCCGGGCAACGGGCAGCTGGTGCTCACCGGCCAGCTGGGCGACGTCATGAAAGAGTCGGCTCAGGCCGCCCTCACCTACGTGCGGAGCATCTCCGATCGCCTGGGCGCCGACCCCGAGTTCTTCAAGAAGCACGATATCCACGTGCACGTCCCGGCGGGAGCGGTACCGAAGGACGGCCCCTCTGCTGGTGTGGCCATGACGGTAGCTCTGGCCAGCATGGTGTCGGGTCGGGTGGTCGATCCAAGCACCGCCATGACCGGGGAGGTGACCCTCACCGGGCAGGTGCTGCCCGTCGGCGGCATCAAGGAGAAAGTGCTTGCCGCCAGAGCGGCGGGCATCGGCCGCGTGATCCTTCCCGACCGCAACGAGGCCGACGTGGACGAGATACGAGGCGAGGACCTGCTCGCCGGGCTGCAGTTCACCTACGTCGACCACGTCGATGCGGTGCTCGACAAGGCCCTGGCCCGTAGGTCTGGGGTACGGTCCGCGGGAGGGTCTGCGAGTCGGCCCGCGGGACGGTCCACGGGAGGCAGCCCCGCCGGAGGCCGCCCCGCCAGACCCAGCCGGTGATGCGCGAGGACCACCCGGACGATGACGGAAGCCCCGCAGCGATGGCATCCGAGCGATCGAGCCGCGGTGTACAGCGAGCTCGAGCACCCCGCGGACCTCTATCTGGAGATCCACGGGCGCGACCTGCCGGAACTCGTGGAGCATGCTCTCTTCGCTCTCTACGACCAGATCGCGGACCTAGAGAAGTTCGAGGCTCGGGACGAGCTGACGCTCGCGCGCCGGCGGATCCGGACTTGACGGAGGCCTTGCGGTCCCTCCTATCCGAGGCCCTCTACCGCGTTCGACACCGAGGGCTTTGTGGCTGTCGCTGCAGCCGCCCGGATCGACCAGGCAGCCGCGACCATCGCCGGCGGCGTGCGGGCGACGACAGACCGGCCGACCACCGGCGCTTGGACACTGGCAGCCCGCCTGTGGGGCGAGCGTACGGACCGGGAGCGCCACCCTCCGCTCACCGAGATCAAGGCCGTGACCTACCATCACCTCGAAGTCACGCAGGTGGCTGACGAAGACTGGCGGGCGAGAGTACTGCTGGACGTCTGATCGGCGAGGAGACAGGCCGGATGGTCGCGCACGAAGGGTCAGAGATGGACCTAGTCAGGGTCACCGATTGGATGTGGGAGCTGCCCGCAAACCGGCGGCATGCGCGTTCCCGGGCGGATCTATGCCGACCAGTCCTTGGTCGACGCGCTGCACGGCGACGAGAGTCTGGCCCAAGTGGCGAACGTCGCTCATCTGCCCGGCATCCTCTGCTGCTCGTTGGCCATGCCAGATATCCACTTCGGCTATGGCTTCCCCATCGGAGGGGTGGCGGCCTTCAGCATCGACGACGGGGTGGTTTCGCCCGGAGGCGTGGGATACGACATCAACTGTGGGTGCCGCCTGCTCGCCACCGATCTCGAGGTCGGCGATCTCGAGGGCAGGATCAAGCCGCGTGGTGGACCAGCTCTTCCGCGACGTCCCCTCCGGCGTGGGCTCGAGCGGAGCCATCGCGAAGACTATCGCGCCCTGAACTGGAACGGCTGCTGCGCGAGGGTGCGGGTTGGGCGGTCGAGCACGGCTACGGCTCGGCGGAAGACCTGTCCCATACCGAGGACGGCGGAGCTCTGCCGGGAGCCGATCCGGCCGCGGTGAGCGACAGAGCCTACGCTCGTGGACAGGACCAGGTGGGCACGCTGGGCTCGGGGAACCACTTCCTCGAGATCCAGAGAGTCGACGAGATCTTCGACCGGGAGGCGGCGGCGGCCTACGGCCTTCACGAGGGTCAGGTGACCGTCATGGTGCACTGTGGCTCGAGGGGATTCGGGTATCAGGTATGCGAGGACTACCTGGGCGTGATGGCCGAGGCCAGCAGGCGCTACCGCATCGACCTTCCCGATCGACAGCTGGCCTGCGCCCCGGTGGAGTCGTCAGAGGGACGATCGTACCTCGCCGCCATGGCCTGCGCCGCCAACTACGCGTGGGCGAACCGCCAGATGATCATGCACCTGGTCGAGAAGGCCTTGCTCCAGGCGCTTGCGCATCTCCCCCAGAGAACTCAACCTGCGCCTCGTCTACGACGTGGCCCACAACATCGCCAAGATCGAGACCCACACGGTCGGAGGCCGGAAGGTCACGGCCTGCGTCCACCGGAAAGGGGCTACCCGGGCCTTCGGGCCGGGCCGGCCCGAGGTGCCTGCCGACTACCGCGAGGTCGGACAGCCGGTGCTCATCCCCGGCGACATGGGCACGGCCTCGTTCGTCTGTAGGGGCACCGCGGAGGCCCTGGCGCAGACGTTCGGTTCGACCTGTCACGGGGCAGGAAGGGTGATGAGCCGGTCTCAGGCGCTCAAGCGGGCGAAAGGCAGGTCCATCGACCGGGAACTCGCGGCAGCGGGCGTCGTAGTCCGCTCACAGGGGCCGCAAGACCCTGGGGGAAGAAATGCCCGAAGCCTACAAGGACGTGGAGCACGTGGTCGCCGTCATGGACCGAGCCGGCATATCGCCGAGAGTGGCCCGCCTGCGCCCGCTGGGCGTGGTCAAAGGCTAGCGGGCTCCTAGCCGGAAGGACGATCCTGGCCGGCCACTTCGGAGGCCGCAGCTGTCGGAGTCCCCGCCGTCGCGCTCCCCTCCGCTGTGTCCTTCGCCACCCTCTGAGCCGCCGCCCGGCGCAGCCGCGCCGCCTCACGTATGGGCAGTGACTCGCTCAGCTTCACGAGGACGTCCGGCGGAACGCGATCTTTGAGCACGTCCATGACCGCGTGTACGGCACGGGCCGCTTCGTCCTTCGCCTGATATGAGCCCGCCTTCTGCACGGCCTGCAGGAGGGCCTCCACCTGGTCCTTGACCGCGCGGCCCTTGGGGGCCAGCAGGTCACGGACCGAGAAGCTCAGCCTGAACTCGAGCAGGTCGGTGCGCTTGTAGTGAGTAAGGCGTTGCATGACCCGAAGGAGCCCCGGCCACACGAGCGACCCGGTGGTGAGTCGCCGCCTGGTCTTCCGACTCCGCGGCCGCGGCCCGACTGCTACCGCGCTCGAACTAGTACTCTGCACAGATGCTTCCCCTTTGATAGCGGGGCCTTTCACGTGGACTACTGATACCGCACAAGCCCTCAATGGTGGCGCTCCACCTCGAAAGCGGAAGAGCCGGTAGTGGTCGTGTCGAGGGTCGATGCCGCCCTTGCGGCAGGTGATGCCGATCTGCTGGTCGACCGTGTCGACCCCTTCCAGATCGGGCAGCAGAAGCGCCTGCCTGCCATCGTCCGTCTGCACGATGATCCCGAACTGCCTGGGGTCGAGCTCCTCGGGACCGCTCACTTCCTCCGCTTCACCCAGCACGTCCACCGAGATATCGAGCCCCGCGAGCTCCTGCGGCCCGATCGGGATAGAAGCGGGGATCGCGGGTGGCGGCGCTGATGGCGTTGCTGCACGATCTCGTCCTCGATGATCCGGCTGGGTAGGCTGCGGTGGTCCCGATGCAGCCGCGGAGCGAACCGTCGGGGAGGTGGAGCGAGACGAACACTCCGGCCCGGCGCTGTTCCAGCGCCGGGCAACGGCTCCGAGTGGACCACCCGCCGTTCCCGGACGTAGGCTCTCTACCGCCTGCCGCGCCAGCGCCACGAGCGGGTCCCCTGTCGTCGGCGGCTTCTCGTTCACGGCCGAGCTCCTTCCGGCGCGACTTCCCGGCCCGCCGGCGCTGGTCGGCGGCAGGCGCGGTCATCTCCACCTCGCCCACCAGGTATCCCACGCCCAAGGGCCCCTCGTAGGAGAGCAGGCGATTGTGGGTCTGCCCGCCTGCGGCCTCATACGCTCCGACCACTCCCGAGAGCACGGCCAACGAGCGATAGCCGCACTCCCCGGCGGCCGACGACCAGGCCGGGATCGATGGAGAGAAGCCCCTCCCAGTCGCCCGCCGCGAACGTGTCGGCGATGGCCTGATCGAACTTCGCCGCCCGCGGGTCGTAGCCCGCGGGCGCCCCGGGTATCAGCCGGTGACTGAGGTCGCTGCTCGCCACATAGACCACGCGCTGCTCGGCCGCCATCAGGGCCTCGCCGATGGCGCCGCCGAAGCGCACGTGCTCCTCCAGACTCAGATACGAGAAGGAGAGGAGCACCAGCCGGCAGGGATTCTTCAGGTCTCCGGTGAGGTAGACCAGAGGCACCATGGCCCCGTGGTCCAGATCGAACATCTCGCCCGGCGAGGCGGTCTGCACCACCGGGATCCCGTGCATCCGCAGCCCGCTCCATGATCGCCGCGGCGAGTTCCTCGTCGGCAGGGCCTCGACCCGCACGTAGGGGGCTCGGAAGTACGCGAGCGACCCTTTGTACGAGGCGGCCAACGAGACGCCCATCTGGCTCCGGGCAAGGGGGCGTGAGGCGACAGCAGCACGATCGTGTCGGGGGCGAGCGCGCCGCCCGCTCTCGCACGACGGTCATGGCCCGGACGGTGGGTTCCGCCTCGGCCAGGCTGGCTCCACCCACCTCGGGCACGATGATGGGGGGATGGGGAGTGGCGAAACAGCCGACGAGGACCATTGTCGTACCTCCTCGAGATGACCCGGGATCTTGTGCCCGCAATCGGGGCAGCAACTCCCGGCCGTCCTGTTGTCTGAGCAGCCTGTTGCCCTCCGCTCGATCACTACCTCCCCGCAAACCGGGCACGCGGTCGACTCCGATGAATGGCCGGGCACGTTGCCTCCATAGACGTACCGCAGACCGGCCTCGCTGCCCGATGCGGACGGCCCTCTCCACGGTCGCGACCGGAGTAGGGGGCACGTCGAGCAGCCGGTAGGTCGGGTAGAAGCGCGACACGTGCCAGGGGATGTCCGGCGAGACCGAGACCAGGAAGGAGGCCAGATCGCGCAGTTCGTCCTCGCCGTCGTTGCGACCAGGGATGAGAAGCGTGGTCACCTCCATCCAGACCCCCATCCCGTGCAGCCGCCTGATGGAGTCGAGCACCGGCTTGAGCCGCGCGCCCACCATACGTGCGGTAGAACTCGTCGGAGAACGACTTGAGATCGACGTTGGCGGCGTGCAGATCGCCGTCGATGTCGGCGAGCATCTCCGCCGTCATGTAGCCGTTGGTGACGAAGACGTTCTTGAGCCCGGCCTCGAGGCCAGCCGGGCGCAGTCGCGGGCGTACTCGTAGAAGATGGTCGGCTCGGTGTAGGTGTAGGAGATGCTGGCGCATCCGCGCGGCCAGCGCCTCGTCGACCACCTGCCGCGCGGCGAGAGGCGTGCCCGCGATCCGGCCCTGGTCGCGCGGCATCTGGCTGATCTCGGCGTTCTGGCAGAAAGCTGCAGGTGAAGTTGCAGCCCACCGTGGCCAGGGACAGGCTCGAGGTGCCGGGGAGGAAGTGAAAGAGCGGCTTCTTCTCGATGGGGTCGACGGCCGTCGACACGGGACAGCCGTAGACCAGGGTGTAGAGGACCCCGTCCCGGTTCTCCCGCACCCCGCACAGACCCCGCTCGCCGGGAGCGATGCGGCAGTGGTGGGCACAGAGAAAGCAGTGGACGCTGAGGTCCGCCCCGCCAGTCCTCCCAGAGGCCGGCCCGCACCTGCTCGGGACGGGCCGGGCTCTCTCCATGAGCGCTCACCTCCTCGGCCAGGTCGCCTGTGACCCTCCGCCGGACGCGCGTCACCACGGCGACGACGCCTGCAGTCCCCAATTCAGCAGGTATTCCCATGCCATCGCAGCCCGTGGTGCACGACTCCTGCGGCGACCAGCGCCACCAGGTCTCCCGGGTGGGTAGTCGCTCGACGACCACGCAGGCTCGCCCCACCTCGCGCTTGCGATGGGCGTCGCTGCCCGCCGCCGCCCGGCTTGCCGTGGCGCGCGCGCCAGCCGCGCCGAGCTCTTCGCACCGGCACGCGGCCCGAGCGACCGACCGTTCAGCACCTCCACCAGGTCGGCCTGCCGGGCGGCGCTGTCTCGTACTCTCGCCGGAGATGGCTCCCGCGGCGGAACACGTCGAAGGGATGGGGCAGGTAGACCAGTCCCCCCTGCTCGCGGATGCGGTCCACGGCCTCCGCCAGCGGAAAGCCCGGCCGGGATGTCCTCCCGCACGTACAGGCCGATCACCTCCCCGTCGGCCGTGGATATCTCGATCCCCGGGATGACCCGGGGCAGAGCTGGGATCGGCCTCGGACAGAGCTCGAGCGCCCTCAGGGCCCCCTCGCACGGTGTTGTGATCGGTGACGGCGATGCAGTCGAGGCCGCGCGGGCTTGGCCGCGCTCAAGTAGCTCGGCCGGGGACATCACCCCGTCGGACGAGAACGAGGTGTGGTTGTGAAGATCCAGCCTCAGGCCGGAGACGGGCCATGTGTCACACGTCCGGGAACGAGCCGCCGGGCGGCGGCGCCTGCGATCGCGCAGCACGCGCTGCTCGCCGCCCTCGCTGGACGCGCGACGGTCGGACTCGCGACGGTCGATGATGACCTCGACGCCCTCGACGCCGGCGAAGCGCTTCTTGAACTCCTTGTAGTACTTGTGCGCCAGCTCGCGGGGGATAACGTAGTAGATCATCTCGCCGCCACCTCCAATGCTCGTGCGCGTTCTATGATAGTGTCTCGGTTTCTCCATATCCAAGAGCCAGAGCTTTCATACAGCGATGGCTGAACCGGACCGACGAAAGCGGGGCGGGACCGCTCCTGAAGAACCGCTACCAGCTGGGCCGAGTGCTCGGTCGCGGCGGCATGTGCATCGTCTACCAGGCCTGGGACACCAGGCTAGCAGCGTTTTGTGGCCATCAAGCGCCTCGAGCCTCCGCTCAACCAGGATCCCCGCACCCGGGCCCGGTTCGACCGCGAAGGCCGCGCGCTGGCCCTACTGTACCATCCCAACCTGGTCGCCCTCATCGACCGCGGCTCCAGCGAGAACGACGACTACCTGGTGTTCGAGTACGTGGAGGGCCGCTCGCTCAAGGAGCTGATACGCGAGGGCCACATGGCCGCCGCGAGGCTTCGGCCGCATCGTCGGCCAGGTGGCCGAGGGACTGGCCGCGGCCCACCAGGCCGGCATCGTCCACCGAGACGTCAAGCCGCAGAACATCCTCATCGACCGGCAGGGGCATGCCAAGGTCTCCGACTTCGGCATCGCCACCGGACCCGACTGGACCCGGGTCACGCGCGCCGGGTCCGATCATCGGCAGCGCCCGCTACATGTCCCCCGAGCAGATCCGCAGCAAGCCGGTGGACGCCCGCTCGGACATCTACTCGCTGGGCATGGTCATGTACGAGATGCTCGCCGGGCATCCGCCGTTCGACGGCAACAACATGCCCGAGATCGCCCGCCAGCACCTCAACAGGCACGCCCCCGCCCCTGACCGACGCCCGCACCGACCTGCCCCGCGGGGCTCGAGAAGATCGTCATGCGCTGCCTCGAGAAGCTCCCCGACGACCGCTTCGAGTCCATGGACGAGCTCCTCGGCGCGCTGGTCGGCCTCGGGCTGTACACGCTTCCAGCGGAGCCGAGAGACCGCTCGCACGGGGCAAGCAGAAGCGCGGCGCCGACGACGAGCGCAAGCACGCGACATTCCGACGAGCGGGACCTCGCGACGATTCGGGCGTCGCGCCGCGGGAGGACACCGCGCGACATGCCGGCCTGGCAGCGCGACCAGACTGCGAGACGCAGGCCAAGAAGCGCTCGAGCCAGGCGCGCTGGCAGATCGCCGCGGCCGTGGCGCAGCGGTGCTCCTGATAGCCGTGATCGTCATCGTCGTCACTCTGGTTCTGGTGGGAGCAGCCAGCCCCCGACGTCGTGGGCCTTACCGCTCGACGAGGCCGAGGCAGCTGGCGGCCGACGCGGGCATGAAGGTCGAGGTCACCGAGGAGATACCCTCCTTCGATACCGACGCCGACACCGTCCTCGAGCAGGATCCCGATCGCCGGCATCAGAGTCGAAGACGGCATGCTGACCCTCACGGTGAGCCAGAGAGCCCGTCGCCGGTGACCGTCACCGAGATGGAGGACTACGACCCGGAGGGCGACCAGACCGAGAACCCGACGACCTCGCCCAACCTCACCGACGGCAAGGAGAGCACCTCGTGGTCCACCGAGCTCTACAAGTCCGCCGCCTTCGGCAATCTCGAAAGACGGAGTGGGCCTGGTCTTCACCCTGGACGAGCGCGGCCACCATCATCGAGATCGTCTCCGCCGGTGGAGGGCTGGGAGGGAGAGCTGCAGCAGGACGTCTCCTCGGGCTCGGACGGCCAGTATCGCCAAGCTCGAGGCAAGTCCACGCAGATCATCACTCTGCGCGAGCCGCTCTCAGCGGGCCGTATCTGGTTCACCAAGCTGACCGAGCTCACCGACGGACGCTACGGCGTGGAGATCTCGGAGATCGCGCTTCTTCAAGTAGCTCGCCTTCGCGCTCCGCGACTCGGCGGATCGCGGCGCGCCGGTGCTGCCGCGCGGTGGCCATCACGGCCTCCTTAGGTATCCACCCCCAGGTCCCCCAGCAGCCCCTGACCAGCTGCGCCGAAACCGGGCTCGGCGACCATCCTCTGGCGGCGAGGACGAGGCAGATCCACCGCCAGCTCCCGCTTCACCGTGCCCGGGCGGGCGCTCAGGACGATCACCCGGTCGGCGAGATAGACGGCTTCTTCGACATCGTGGGTGATGAACACCACGGTCCGCCCGAACTCCTGCCACACCCTCAGCAGCCAGTCCTGCAGCTCCTTGCGGGTGAGGGCGTCCAGAGCTCCGAAGGGCTCGTCGAGCAGCAGGGTGTCGCAGCCGGTGAGCCAGGTCCGGAGCAGAGCGGCGCGCTGGCGCATGCCTCCGGAGAGCGACGATGGATAGTCGTGCTCAAAGCCCTCCAAGCCGAAGCGACGGAACATCTCGAGAGCCTGCTCCCGGGATTCCCTGCGGGGGACGCCCTTGATGTCCTGGGGTAGGAGCACGTTGTCCAGAACGCTCCGCCAGGGCAGCAGCAGATCGCGCTGCGGCATGTAGCCCAGCATCCCCAGGCGACTTCGCGGCTCCTCGCCGTCGATGATGATCGAACCCTCGTCGGGTTCCAGCAGGCCCACGCAGAGATTGAACAGCGTGCTCTTGCCGCTGCCGCTGGCCCCGATGATGGTGACGAACTCCCCGGGCATCACCTTGAGAGAGATGTCGCGCAGCGCCGGGACGGTGCGGCCATTGCCCACGAAGGTCTTGCTGACGTGCCGCAGCTCGATGCGTGGTGTCGTCACTCCGAGCCCCTGCACGCTAGGGCAAGAACCGGTTGGTGAACGCGTCTTCGGGAGCGATGGGAGTCGTCACGACGCCGTTCTCGACCATCCAGTCGGCGTAGTCCTGCCAGACGCTCTCCTTCTGCTCGCCCCAGCGGGGGGCCTCGGCGATGTAGTAGTCGGAGAGCCATCTCTGGCTCTCCTTGACCAGCGCGCTGTCGAGCTCGGGCACCGCGCTCAGAAGGATCTCCGCGGCCTCATCCGGATGCTCCGCCGCGAACGTGTAGCCGCGCGACAGGGCCTCGAGCAGGGCCTTCGACCACGTCCGGCTTGTCGGCGATGGTGGCCTCGCTGGCGATCACCACCGGCGTGTAGAAGTCGGGGACGCAGTCGAAGTAGTCCTTCATCATCACCACGTCCAGGTCGATGCCCTCTGTTCGGCCTGGATGCCCTGCCAGCCGTAGTAGATCCAGGCCAGGTCGATCTGCTCCTCGGCGAGGAGCGCCAGCGGGTCGGAGAACCCGGTGGTCACTATCTCCAGCTTGCTGAAATCGGCGCCCGAGCACTCCATCAGGGCCTTGAGAGTGGGCGCCTCGGAAGGCGAGCCCCACGCCCCGTAGCGTAGCCCCTCGAAATCGGCCGGGCTGGTCGACGCTCCGAGCCGGCGAGCGAGGCGAAACCGGACGTGTTGTGCTGGAGGACGGCGGCGATGGAGACGATGGGCGCCTCCTCGGCCCGAGCGAGGGTCACGGATCTCCTGGAAGCTGATGCCGAAGTCGGCGGCGCCGCCGGCGACCGCCGCTTCGGGGTAGACCTCGCCCGGCTCGACGATCTCGACGTCCAGTCCGGCCTCCGCGAAGTAGCCCTTGTCTCTGGCCACGAAGATGCCGGTGTGGTTGGTGTTGGGCACCCAGTCGAGCATGAGCGTCACCGGGGTCGGCTCCCGCGGGCGCCGTGCTGCCGCACGAGCCGGCGAGAACGGCGACGAAGCAGCAGAGACACGACGAGGGACAGGCGTTTCATCTTCGATCCTTCCTTCCCGATGGCCTAGTAGATGCCCTGCCCCTCCCACTGCTCTTTCCGCTGGAGAGAGTGGTACCAGGGCAGAGTCACGCGCTCGATGACGTAGACCAGCACGAAGAGAGCCACGCTCAGCAGCGAGGTGATGAACATCGCCGCGAACACCTGGTCTGTCGCCAGCGCGTTCTTGGAGCGGAGCAGGTACAGCCCCAACCCCGAGGAGCCTCCCACCCACTCCCCGATGGTCGCCGCCACGATGCTGTAGGTGACGGCCATGCGCAGGCCGGTGAAGAACGAGGGCAGAGCCGACGGCAGGCGGACCATCCGCCAGATCTGTCTCCTGCTTGGCGCCCATGGCCCGCAGCAGAGCGATCAGTTCCGGGTCTGAGGACGCCAGGCCGTCGGCCGTGCTCATCGTGAGCGGGAAGAAGCAGAAGAGCACCACGATGGAGACGGTGGGAGTCATCCCGAAGCCGAACCAGATGACCAGGATCGGCGCGATGGCGAGTATCTGTATCGTCTGCGACGCGACCAAGAGCGGATAGAGAGCCCGGCGCGCGAGCGGCCAGAAATCCATCAGGGCCGCCAACCCGACGCCGGCCACGAGCGGCCAGCACCAGCCCTATGCCGGTCGCCAGCAGGGTGGTGCCTATCGCGTCGAGCAGGAGATCCCTCGTCTCCCAGCCGGCCCGCGACGACATCCACCGGCGAGGGCAGCACGAACGAACCCAGCCCGCTCACCTTGGCCACGAAGTACCAGCCCAGGACCAGCACGACGATGAGCAAGACCGGCGGAGCGATGTCCCTGCGCCACTTCATGCAGCGGTCCACCTCACGACGCGGCCTTGCAGCGCGGCCGTGCCGGCGCCCAGCGTCGACCTGTCTGGATCTCGGCCACCAGTTCGTCGGTGGGCATGCCGGCCGCGAACGTGGCGGTCATCACCGCCGGGCCGTGGCGCTGCGCGGCGCGGAACGCCGCCCGCAGCGCGCGAACACCTGGTCTTCGCTTCCGGTGCAGCAGCGTGCTCAGGTTGCCCACCCGCACCGAGCAGCCCTCGGCGCGCACGGCCTGGATGGACGCCCGCACGGCGGGCGTCGATGTCGTCCTGCCGCAGCGGATACACCGAGAACTGGCAGCCGATCGCACCGGTCCGCGTAGCCCTCACCTGTATAGCCAGATGCTCTCGATCCGCTTCGTCATCGCCTCTGACCTCCCCTCGGTAGTGGATCAGAGAAGCAAGGCCCTCGCCGTGGGTCACCCGGGCTTCGGGGCCGGTCATCTCGTTGCTCAGCCCCCTGGTGTGCCGACTGCAGCAGAGCGTCTCGCCCGCCAGCGGATAGAGCAGTCCCTCGGTCCGCACGTGCTCCACCTCCGGGGTGAGCGGCAAGCAGGGAGACGATGTCCCCCGGCCGACCCGCCGAACACCGCGTCGCCCTTCACCAGGAAGACCTCGTGCAGGTCGTCCACCAAGTGCACCGCGACCTCCGCCAGCCAGGGCGCCGTCGAGCAGCAGTAGATTGCCCAAGCAGATGGTCCAGGCGCGGCCCGCCGAGCGCCCCGAACACGGTGATGTCGTCGGCCCCCCGGTCGACCACCAGGCGCAGCGCGGCCTCGGTGTCGGTCTCGTCCTTGGCGGTGGGCAGCAGCACGATCTCGACGCCTCGCGCCTCCAAGATCCGCGCGGGTCGCGCGGCCGAGACGGAGTCCATGTCGCCCACCAACAGCGACGGCACCAGCCCCGCCCGCGCTAGGGCGTCGGCTCCGCCGTCCACGGCCACCAGAAGGTCGGCAGCGGCCAGCGCCGCGCGGTCCAGCTCGCTCGCTCAGACTCGAGCCTGCCACGACGACAGCATGCATGCGTCACTCCTCTTCGGAGCGACTGGGGGTGGATGCGGCGATCTGTCGAGGTCGACGTCAGAGCGCCGTCAGACGGCGACGAGGCTGAGGCGGATCACCGTTACTTCCCTTCGCTGGCATTACCCAGATCAGGTTCGTAGGGTCTGTGGCCGGGCCACACTCTCAGCTACACGCTCCCCTAGCAAGGTATGTCTCAGACCGGACGATTATAGCACCGGCCTTCCCGGGCGAATGACCCCAAGAGCGGGACTGGAACATCGCCAGGTGTATAATGCGCTATCGCTTTCGCATGATCCTCGGGGTCACGGACGTCGCCGGCGGTGGGGGGGTTCATTGCCGGCAAGCCAGAAGGAGTATCTGTGTTTGGCATGGCCGAGAAACGGCTTTCCCGCGTCTGTCGGGGACCTGAGACAGCGGCTTCATCGCCGGCTCTTGCGTCGGTGTCCAGCGCTTTGGTGAATCGGAGCCGGCTCCACTGATGGCCACGCCCCACCCAGACAAGATGCCGCAGACCGAATCCGCCCTTACCGAGATACGCTGGCACGCGCGCGGCGGCCAGGGAGCCGTCACCGCCGCCAAGATGGTGGCGGAGCTGGCCTTGGGCCAGGGCAAGTACTTCCAGGCCTTCCCCGAGTACGGGCCGGAACGCTCCGGCGCGCCTATCGTCGCGTTCACGCGGGTGAGCGACGACCCCATCCAGATCTACTGCGGGCATCGAGCATCCCAGGATCGTGGTGGTGCTCGACGCGTCGCTCTTCGGCGCGATCGATGTGACCAAGGGCGCCCCCGACGACGCGGTGTCCTGGTGAACTCGCGAGATGTCTCCCGCCGAACTCCGCCAGAAGTACGGCCTCAAGCGAGGTCGCCTGTTCACCATCGCGGCCACCCGCATCGCCATCGAGACCATCAAACGCCCCATCCCCAACACGCCCATGGTGGGCGCGCTCACGCGCATCACCGGGCTCTTCCCCATCGAGAAGGTGGTGGAGTTCCTTCGCTACGAGTTCGGTAAGAAGTTCCCTCCCAAAGTGGTCGAGGGCAACATCCTCGGCCATCACCCGCAGCTACGAGGAGGTCCAGAGCGAATGACCGCGGCGGACAAGCCCCCTGCGGATCCATCGCGGTGGGACGTGAGCGATATAGCCACCTGGGGACCTGACAAGCACGAGCTGGGGGCCACCATCCCCTGCGCCGGCAACTCCGAGGAGTTCGAGACCGGCGGCTGGCGGTCGCTGGTACCCGAGATCGACGTGCCGCCAAGTGCACGGGCTGCATGCTCTGCTACTTCTACTGTCCCGACGCCTCCATCATCATCCGCGACGGCAAGGCGGTGGGCATCGATCTGAAGCACTGCAAGGGCTGCGGCATCTGCGCCACCGAATGCCCGGAGCATGCCATCGCTATGAAGACCGAGGAGAAGGAGTAGCGGCATGGCCGGCAAGGAGCAGACCATCCTGGCGGTCACCGGCAACGAAGCCGTGGCCGAGGCTATGCGCCAGATCAACCCCGACGTGGTATGCGCCTATCCCATCACTCCCCAGACCGAGGTGGTCCAACTCTACGCGCAGATGGTGGCCGACGGCATCGTGGACACCGAGTTCGTCACGGTGGAGTCGGAGCACTCCGCCATGAGCGCGGTCATAGGCGCGGCCGCGGGCGGCGCGCGCACCATGACGGCCACCTCCTCGCAGGGCTTCGCCCTGATGTGGGAGCTCCTCTATCGTGGCCGCCAGCTACCGGCTGCCGATCGTCATGACCACGGTCAACCGGGCGCTCTCCGGGCCCATCAACATCCACTGCGACCACAGCGACAGCATGGGCGGCCGCGACACGGGCTGGATCCAGCTCTACGGCGAGAACCACCAGCAGGCCTACGACAACTGCCTCCAGGCGATCCGCATCGCCGAGCACATGGACGTGCGCACCCCCACCATGCACATGTACGACGGGTACGTCATCAGCGGGGCCATCGGACCCCTGGTCACCCTCGAGGACGAGAGGGCCCGCGATTTCATCGGCCCCTACCAGGCCGTCAACCCCCTGCTCGACGTCAAGAACCCGGTCACGGTTGGACCGTTCGACGGCCTGCACGGCTGGTATTTCGAGCACAAGGTCGCTCAGAACCGGGCCATGGACCGCGCCTTCCAGGTCATCGCCGACGTGGCCGACGAGTACGCCGAGCTCACCGGCCGCCACTACGGCCTCCTCGACCCCTACCGGCTGGACGACGCCGAGATCGCCATCGTGGTGGTCGGCTCCACGGCAGGCACCACCAGGATGGTGGTGGACCAGCTGCGCTCCAAGGGGGTCAAAGCGGGCATGGTCCGGGTGAGGGTGTTCCGGCCCTTCCCCGCCGCGGCCTACGCCGAAGCCCTGAAGCACGTCAAGGTCGTGGGCGTGATGGACCGGGCCGACTCTTTCGGTGCTCAAGGCGGTCCGGTGTTCTTGGAGATCCGGGCCGCGCTCTACGACAACGATCCCCGGCCTCAGGTGCTGCCGTTCATCTACGGTCTGGGCGGGCGCGACATCTTCCCCGACAACATCGAGCAGGCCTTCGCGGTGCTCGAAGAGACGGCGCGCGGCGGCAAGCGGGCATCCACCGAGCGCCGCTACCTGAACCTGCGCAAAGACTGAGGTAGTCGGAATGGCGAACGGCAAGCGAAACGGGAACGGCGGAGGGCCGCGCGTCTCCAGCCCAGAACGCGCGACCGGCGGCGAGACAGGACCGAGGGGCTCCGCCCTCTACGAGGTCCTCAAGGGCATCGACTTCGAGCGCCGGCAGCTGGTCGGCAAGCCCAAGGGCGCCGGTCTGCTGAGCCTGGTGGAAGAGCCCGACGGGCGACTACAGGTGCTACTCCTGCACCCTCTGCGAGCGCACCTGCCCCGTCGATTGCATCGAGCTGGAGTACTGCCCCGAATTCCCCGAGCAGGCCTTCGACATCGAGGCGGCCCGGGCGGCGGCCCTGGCGACACTCCCCGGCGAGAGCTGCGGGGCGGCCTCGGCCTGCGTCATGGGCGAGAAGCCGGCGGCGTTCCAGGCTCCCATCGACATGAAGCTGCTCGATCCGGTCATCGCCGGCATCCGCTCGGGGTCGGGTCTCATCGAAGCGATGCACGCCACTCAGGAAGCCTACGGCTACCTGCCGCGGGCCGCTCTCGAGACCATCGCCGACGAGATGCACCTGGATTTCTCTCGGGTCTACGGAGTGGCGAGCTTCTACAGCCAGTTCCGGCTGATGCCGGTGGGCAAGTACGTCATCGACGTGTGCATGGGCACGGCCTGCCACGTGGCCGGCGCCCCTCTGGTGCTGGAGGCCTTCAGCCAAGAACTCGAGATCCCCGTGGGCGGGACCACCCCTGACGGTCTCTTCACCCTGCAGACCGTCAACTGCGTGGGCGCCTGTGCTCTGGCCCCGGTGGTCCGCCTGGGCGACGACGAGACGTTCGGTCGGATGGGCCCCACCGAGGCCCGCCGGTTGGTGCGCAGGCTGCGCAAACAGGAGGCGGGGTCGTGAGCGCCGCGCGCCGCCAAGATCGCGGCCGCCCTGCAGGCGGCAGTCGCCGCCGGCTCCGGCGCCTATCTGGCCGACGATACGAGGACCGAGATCCGCATCTGCGCCGGCACCGCATGTCACGCGTCCGGCAGGGTGGCGCTGCGCAAGGCGGTCGAGGCCGGACTGGAACAGCGGGGACTGACCGACCGGGTAGCCGTCATCGAGACCGGCTGCCACGGCTTCTGCGAACAGGGACCCATCATGGTGCTCCGCCCGCGCGGGATCTTCTATCCCCGGTTGCAGGCCAAGGATGTCGCCGAGATCATCGACACGAGCATCGTCGGCGACGGCGTCGTCGAGCGCCTCCTCTACAAGCATCCTCAGACCGGTGAGCCCCTGGCCCTGGAGCGCGAGATCCCCTTCTATGCGCTGCAAAGCCGGGTGGTCCTCAGCCTCAACGGCAAGGTGGACCCCTTCTCCATCGACGACTACCTGGCCCACGGGGGGTATGCGGCGCTGGCCAAAGTGCTGTCCGCCGCCGATCCGGTCGCCGTCATCGACGAGATCGAGCGCAGCGGCCTCCGCGGCCGCGGCGGGGCCGGTTTCCCGACGGGTAGGAAGTGGCGTACGTCGCGCGGCAATCCGGGCGCCGTCCACTACGTCATCTGCAACGCCGACGAGGGTGATCCGGGCGCCTTCATGGACCGCTCGGTGCTGGAGGGGAACCCGCACAGCGTCATCGAGGGCATGATCATCGCGGCATACGCCATCGGCGCGGACAACGGCCCCGTGGCCGGGTACGTATACGTGCGGCATGAGTATCCGTTCGCGGTCGAGCGGCTGCGGTCTGCCCTGGACCAGGCGCGGGAGCGCGGTCTCCTGGGCGAGAACATCCTCGCTTCGGGCTTCGACTTCGACATCCGCATCAACCAGGGCGCCGGCGCGTTCGTCTGCGGTGAGTCGACGGCCTTGACGGCATCCATCGAGGGACTGCGGGGCATGCCGCGAGGCAAGCATATCCGCACGGCGGCCCACGGCCTCTGGGGCCAACCGACCAACCTCAACAACGTGGAGAGCTACGCCAACGTCCCGTGGATCGTCAACCACGGCGCGGATGCCTTCGCCGCCATGGGTACGGCCACCAGCAAGGGCACCAAGATCTTCTCGCTCACCGGCAAGGTAGTGAACGGAGGTCTCATCGAGGTCCCCATGGGCACGACGCTGCGCCAGGTGATCTTCGATATCGGCGGAGGTATGCTGCCCGGCCGGCATTTCAAGGCCGTTCAACTCGGAGGTCCCTCCGGTGGTTGCCTCCCCGCCTCGCTGCTCGATGAGCCGATCGATTTCGAAAGCCTGCTGGCTGCCGGCTCCATGATGGGCTCCGGCGGCATGGTGGTGGTCGACGACACCACGTGCATGGTCGACTTCGCCAAGTTCTTCCTCAAGTTCACTTCCGAGGAGAGCTGCGGCAAGTGCGTACCCTGTCGGGTCGGCGCTACTCGCATGCTCGAGATCCTCGAGCGCATCTCAGCCGGTCTGGCTACAGTGGATGACATCGGCCTGCTGGAGGCGCTGGCCGAGGACGTGGCCGAAGGCTCGCTGTGCGCGTTGGGAGGCAGCGCCCCGAACCCGGTCCTGTCGACCCTGCGTTACTTCCGCGACGAGGTGATGGCCCATGTCGAGGAGCACCGCTGCCCGGCAAAAGTGTGCCGGCCGCTCATCCGCTACCACATCGACGAGGAAGCCTGCACCGGCTGCCGGGCCTGCGCCTTGGCCTGCCCGGCGGGCGCCGTGAGCGGGGAGCGCAAGCAGGTGCACGTCATCGACCAGAGGCTGTGCATCCAGTGTGATGCCTGCCGACAGTCGTGCAGGTTCGACGCCGTTCGAGTCGACACGGGAGCGCTCGTGTCTGCCGGGAGGAGGCGGAGATGAGCGCACCGCGACGGAAGCGGACGACGAGCGCCGCGACGACGGCGGGGGCGGCAACCGCAGCGGCGACGGCAACCGCAGCGGCCGCGCCGGCGGCGGCCCTGAACATCACCATCAACGGTCGGCGGTTGGCGGCGCAGACAGGGCGAGACCGTACTGGATGTGGCCCGACGCGAAGGCATCGACATCCCCGCGCTGTGCCACCTCGAGGGCACGGCGGCATGGGGCGGCTGTCGCCTCTGCCTGGTGGAGGTCGAGGGCGTCGACAAACTGCAGGCGGCCTGTACCACCTGGGTGACCGACAGCATGTCCGTGCAGACCCACACGCCCCGAGTGACTGCCCGGCGTGAAAGCTACCTCCGGATGTATCTGTCCGACCACAACGCCTACTGCGAGGCACCCTGCACCCACGCCTGCCCCACCCACATCGACATCCCGGGGTATCTGGCGCTGCTGGCCGAGGGCGACACCACCGGCGCAGCCGCGGTCGTGCGTGAAGAACTGCCCTTCCCCGGCATCCTGGGTCGCGTCTGTCCTCGCTACTGCGAGCCCGTGTGTCGGCGGGGAGACGTGGACGAGCCTATCGCCATCTGCGACCTGCACAGGGCGGCGGCGGACCACTCCAAAGCCCGCCTGCCCCGGGGCGCCGCGACCGGCAAGAGGGTGGCTGTCGTGGGCGCGGGACCCGCCGGCCTGTCCGCTGCCTGGTTCCTGGCCGGCCGGGGACATCAGGTCACGGTCTATGACGCCGAGACCGAGCCCGGCGGATCACTGCGCTACCTCATTCCCGAGTTCCGCCTGCCGGCCAAGGTGCTCGACACCGAGCTGCAGCCGCTGTGGGATGCCGGCGTCCGCTTCGTCGGTGACTCCAAGATGCGCTACGAGTCCGACCCTCAGGGATTGTTCGACGCCGGTTTCGACGCCGTGGTCCTGGCCACCGGCGGTGCGCCGCGGAGTGCGCCGCGAAATGCGAGAAAGGCCGCCGACGGTGACACCCTCGATGCCCTCGGATTCCTGCGGCAGCAACGTAATGGGCGCCCGGCGCATCTGAGCGGTCCGGTGCTGGTGATCGGAGACGGCATCACGGCCGTCGATGCCGCCCGTACTGCGCTCCGCTCAGGCGCCGCGAATGTGACCGTGCTGTCGCGGTCGGGCGCCGACGCCATGCCCGCGGGCGAGCGCGAGGTCGCAGCCGCCCGTGAGGAGGGCGTGATCTTCAAGTTCGAAGCCGACCCGGCGGCGGCCGAGAAGCAGGCGACCTCCGTAAGAGGCGCGACCGTGATCCTGGCCGCGGAGGACGGGTGGGTGCCCGGCGGCCGTGGCCGCCCCGCGCTCAAGGTCGGCGGCGTCCAGCTCACCATCAACCGGTTCACAGGGCGTACCTCCCATACCGGCCTCTTCGTAGCTGGCGACGCTCTCGGCGGCGCCCGCTCCGTCATACACGCGGTGGCGGGCGGCAAGCGCGCGGCCGTGGCTGCCGACGCCTGGCTGCGCGGAGAGGACTTGACCGCTCTGGAAGAGGACCTTGCCGCCCACGCCCGCCTGCCCTACCTCGAGCAGCTCGGGCGAGAGAAAGCCCTGGCCACCGTCGCACGCCGCTTGGCGGAACGCGACCCTGTCTGGCTCAAGATGGGTGCCGGCGCCGAGCCGCAGGCTCGCGCCGCTATGCCCAAGGTCGCGAAAGCCAAGCGTCTATCTGCACCCAACGTGGAAGTGGAGAAGGGGTACAGCCTCGCCACGGCGCAGGAGGAGGCCAAGCGCTGCCTGCAGTGCGAGTGCCCCAGCCTGGGCGAGTGCGATCTGCAGAGGCTCGGCGTGGAATACGGCGTCACCACCAACGATCTCGTCAAGAAGGGCGGCCGTGTACGGGTGGTCGAGCCCCAGCTGGAACATCCCTTCATCCGGCGCAACATGGAGCGCTGCATCGCGTGCGGTCGGTGCGTACGGGTCTGCCGGGACGTGGCGGGCCCGGCCTGTTACGACTTCACCGGCAGGGGCTTCACCATCAACGTCGACACGCCCTACGGCGAGGCCCTCCAGATGGCCGACTGCATCAGCTGCGGACGCTGCGTCAGCACGTGTCCCACGGGCGCACTCACCTTCAACGAACGCACTCTCACCTCTTTCAAGGTGGACGAGAGCCGCTGCATCCTCTGCCGGGAATGTGTCAACGTCTGCCCCGTCGACGCGCTCAAGGAGACCGACCACTTCGAGAAGGCCCGCGTGGAATGGCTCCGGCTGGTCGAGCAGGGCAGCCGGCTGGCGGGCGGCCATCGCATGTGTGCCGGCTGCGGTGCACCGGTCGTGGTGCGGCAGGTGCTCATGGGCACCAGCGACCCGGTGGTGGTGAGCGCGGCGACCGGTTGTCTCGAGGTCAGCACCACCATCTACCCCTACACGTCCTGGAAGAGCAGCTTCATCCACACCGCGTTCGAGAACTCGGCCGCCACGCTGAGCGGCGTCGAGACCGCGTTCCGCGCGCTCAAGAAGAAGGGCGTCATCGACGAGAACGTCAAGTTCATCGCATTCGGCGGCGACGGCGGCACCTACGACATCGGCCTCCAATCGCTGTCGGGCGCCATGGAGCGCGGCCACAAGATGCTCTACGTCTGCTACGACAACGGCGCCTACATGAACACCGGCTTCCAGCGCTCGGGAGCCACCCCGATCGCTGCCTGGACCACCACCAGCCCGGTGGGCGAGGAGTCGGCCGGCAAGCTGCAGCATCGCAAGAACCTGACCGAGCTCATGATCGCGCACGGCCTCAAATACGTGGCCCAGGCCTCGCCCCACGATCCTCGTGACTTGGTGCGCAAGGCGGCCAAGGCCCTCTCCATCGACGGGCCTACCTTCCTCAATGTCATCGCCCCCTGCCCTCGCGGGTGGCGCTCGGACGGCGCGGAGAGCATCGATCTTGCCCGCGAAGCGGTCAACACCTGCTATTGGCCGCTGTTCGAGTACGAGGACGGCGAGTACCGGCTCACCTACCGTCCGCACTACAAGCTGCCGCTGGTGCCGTGGCTCAAGCGCCAGGGTCGCTTCGCCCACCTCTTCCAACCCGGCTTCGAGCACTCCCTGGAGCAGCTTGAGAGCTGGGTCGACGACGAGTGGGACAGGCTGCTCCGCAAGTGCGGCGAGACAAGTGAGGCCGACTGGCAGGCCCATCTGCAGGCGAACGGCTGTCTCCTGAGGTAGACGCCCTGTGACCTGTCCAAAGATGGGGGACGGCGTGGAGATCCGCGCACCCCGAGAAGAAGAGTTCCACGACATCGTCGAACTGGGGAACATCACCTTCGGCGAGGAGTCCACGCCGGAGGACGAGGCGGCATTCATCCGCGACTTTCCCTTCGATCGAGCGCTCTGCGCGTACGATGCCGGCAAGATGGTCGGTTCGCTCGCCGTGTTCTCGATGGAGTTGACCCTCCCCGGCCGCAGAACGGTCCCTGCGGGGGGCGCCACCTGGGGGGCGACCCTGCCGACCCACCGCCGCCGTGGCATCCTGCGCTCGCTCTTCAGGGCCCAGATGGGCGACATGATGGAGCGAGAGGAGCCGGTCTCCATTCTCGGTGCCTCCGAGGCCACCATCTACGGGCGCTTCGGCTACGGGGCTGCCAGCACGACCATGAGCTTCTCACTCGAGCGGGCGCATGCGCAGCTCGTTCCCCCGGCCGCGGACGGGACCACGGGCGAGATCACCCTTGCCGCGGGCGTAGAGGCCGCGGGTCGGATGGCGGCGGTCTTTGAGACTCTGCGCCGCGACCAGCCTGGTGCGGTCTCCAGATCGCCCCAGTGGTGGTCCGGATATCTCTCGGATCCCCCGCTCGAGCGGCAGGGCGCCACCAGGATGTACCATGCGGTCCACTCCGGGCGAGCAGGCGACAACGGATATGTGAGCTACCGCATCAAAGAGCAGTGGGCTGCTTCCACCCCTTTGAACGAGGTCGTGGTGGTCGAACTGCTGGCCGGTGATCGCGACGCCTACCGGGCTCTCTGGCAGTACATCATCGGGACCGACCTCAGCCAGACCATCTCCTACGGTCAGGGCGCGAGTCGACGAGCCGCTTCGCTGGCTCTTGGCCGACTCCCGCCGACTGACGGTGAACGCCGTGTCGGACGACCTCTACGTGCGGCTGCTCGACATCCCCCGGGCGCTGACGGCCCGCACTTACTCTGCGCCGGGGGAAGTGGTCTTCGAGGTGGTCGAAGCGTTCCCCGCGCCGCGCACGGGACGTTACCTGCTGACGACGGGAGCCGGGACCGGAGAGGCCGAAGCCCGGGGAGCCGAGGCCGGCAGAGCCGATTGTCGTCCCACCGACCGGCGCGTCGATATCTCTCTGGACGTGGCCACGTTGGGGGCCGCGTTTCTGGGCGGCGTCAGCTTCACGGATCTCGCCATGGCCGGCCGACTCGACTGCGCGGACCCTCGCATGCTGGCGATGGCCGACGCCATGTTCTCCACCGGCATCGCCCCCTTCTGCTCCACACAGTTCTAGAATCCGCCAACATCACGGACCGGTGATCATGCACCAGCACGCTCCCATCTCCCCCGACCGGGCGCAGCGGCTTATGGATCCTCGGCGCCTCGAGACCCAACTCAGCGAACGAGACCTCATCCGACTCCTGGCACTCGCCGGCAGCGAGGACGTGATCGACCTGGGAAGCGGAGTCGGCTTCTACACCGACCTCATCGCCGCACTTACGTCCGGCACGGTATACGCACTCGACCTTCAGGTGGAGATGCACGACTTCTATCGAGCACGCGGGGTGCCACCGAATGTACGTCTGGTCGTGGGCGATTTAGCCCATCTTGATCTGACCTCCGCCAGCGCCGATGTGGCCTGCTCCATCTCCGTCTGGCACGAGACCGGCGGCGAGATAGACCTGCCCGGGCTCGCCCGCGCCCTGCGCCCGGCAGGCAGACTGGTGGTCGTCGACTGGCGCAAGGATCCCGAGGCCGGGGATGGCGGGCCTCCGGCCGACATCCGCGTCAGCAAGGAGGAGGTGGCCGGCGCGCTACGGCCCTACTTCCAGCCGGTGCTCTCGGAGGATCTGGGGCGGAACATGTTCGCGGTCGTGGCCGCCCGCGTCGACCGCGCCGTCGACGCTGCGGAGTAGCCGTTCGGACAGCGGCGCGGCGCCGCCGTAGACGGCGCCCCCTGCGCGTCGCCTGCCGACGAACCTCGCGAGCCTTTGCTCTAGTCGTCCACGTCGGGGGTCGCCCGCTCCCTCTTCACGGTGCCCCGCCGCCGCTTCTCCTCCAAACGCCGCTGCGTGACCTTCCGCGGCACGGTCACCGGGATGCGCTCCGGCCTTTCGGTCGAGGGCGTCCTCGCAGCAGCTCCGCGAACCGGGCGACAGCGGCGTCCTTGTTGGCCAGTTGCGTGCGGTGGCGTTGCGACACCACCCGCAGGACCCCAGCGCGAGAGATTCGTCCCGCGAGATGAAGGCGCAACAGTCCACGCTGCTCCACCGACAGTCGTGGGGAGTCGTCCACGTTGAAGAGCAGCGTGACCCGGGTGCTCAGCTTGTTGACGTTCTGGCCTCCCGGCCCGCTGCTGCGCGACGTGGTGAAGGTGAGCTCCTCGTCGGGGATCTCGAGGTCATCCAGCACATGTACCATGGTCCCATCATGATAATCCAGGCACCAGAGAAGGATCCGGCCGGCTTCCTGTCCGGCCTGTTCGCGGCGATGGTCGCGGCCGCCGATCCACAGGAACTTCTGCCTGGACGTCTTCCCGCCCGTCCGCGCGGCAAGACGGTGGTGATCGGAGCGGGCAAGGCTGCCGCCGCCATGGGCAGAGCGGTGGATGAGCACTGGCAGGGTCCCCTCTCAGGTCTGGTGGTGACCCGCTATGGCCACGGACTTCCCTGCCGCCGGATCGAGGTGATCGAGGCAGGCCACCCGCTTCCCGATTCGACCGGTTCGCAAGCCGCGGAACGCGTGCTCGAGCTTGTCGGCGGTCTTTCCCGAGAGGACCTGGTGCTCGTCCTTCTGAGCGGAGGAGGCTCGGCCCTCCTGACCCTTCCGGCGTGTGGTCTCACGCTGGCAGAACTCCGGGAGACAAACCGCCGGCTACTCGCATCAGGAGCGCCCATCGGCGACATCAACTGCGTGCGCAAGCACCTCTCCGCCCTAGCCGGTGGCCGCCTTGCCTTGGCGTGCCGGCCCGCGGAGGTTATCACCTTCGCCATCTCCGACGTCCCCGGTGATGACCCTGCCAGCATTGCCTCCGGGCCAACGGTGGCCGACCCGTCGACCTTCGCGGACGCGCTCGAGGTTGTCAGACGCTATGACGTGGACCTGCCGGCATCCGTCCGCCGGCACCTCGAGAGTGCTGCGGAAGAGACGCCCAAACCGGGCGACCCCCGGCTGGCGCACAGCCGGTTCGAATTGTTGGCCTCGCCCGCTTCCGCTCTCGAGGCGGCCGTGTCGGCGGCGCGAGGCCGAGGGAATGGAACCGATGGTCTTGGGCGCCGGCCTTCAGGGAGAGGCCCGCGATGTCGCCGCGGAGCACGCTCACGTGGTCCGGCGCCTTCTCGCGGCGTCCGAGCCAAGCGCGGAACGCCAGCCCGACCACGGACCCCGGCTCGTCCTTTCCGGGGGAGAGACCACAGTGACGGTCGCCGGCAGGGGGCGCGGAGGCCGCAACACAGAGTACCTCCTGGCGCTCGCGCTTGCCCTCGAGGAAGATGGCCTCCCAGGCTGCCCGGTCTATGCCCTGGCGGCCGACACCGACGGCATCGACGGGACCGAGGATAATGCCGGCGCGTTCCTCCATCCCGACACGCTTGCGCAGGCCAGGGCAACGGGGCTCGATCCCAGGCGTTCGCTCGCCGACAACGACAGCTACGGCTTCTTTGCGGCCCTAGGCGATCTGTTCGTGACCGGCCCGACCCGGACGAACGTCAACGACTTCCGCGCGATCCTCGCGCTGTAGGCGCGCGGAAGGGCACGGAGCCGGCGCCCCTGCCTTCCGGCTGAGTCTGCGGGTGCCCCTACCTACTCTTCGCTGGTCTTGAGGATGCAGTGGCCGGCTATGGCCACCATCCCGTGCGCTTCACAGTACGCGAGAGCGGCCACCGACTCCGCTCCCGGCTGGAACCACACGCTGTCGATACCTGCCTCGTCGGCTTCGCGCACCACGCTCTCGCTCTGCTTCGGCGGAACGACGATGAGCACCCGGTCGACATGCTCGGGCAGATCGGAAAGGCTGGGGTAGGCGGTCTCGCCCTCCACCTGCGGGGCCTTCCTGTTCACGGGGAAGACCTTCTTGCCCCGCCGCTTGAGCTCCCGGAACGTGATGTTGCCGAACTTGCTCCGATCGTCTGAGGCCCCGACGACCGCCCAGCGCTCTCCGCGCAGGAACTCGTTGAGACGAGCCTTATCGGCCATCATCAGCCTCCCTGGTAAGAGTCAGGATGATATCCCCCGTCAGCTCGGCGACTGAACCAAGCACGATATCGGCGAGGCCGAGGGCATCCGCGGAGGGCGGGAAGTCCGGGTTGGGCACGGCGATCACCATCAGCTCGGCGGCCGCCGCGGCCCGTAGCCCGTTGGTGGAATCCTCCACCGCCACCGCGCGCGAAGGGACGGTCCCAAGCCGGACGCAGGCCTCCAGGTACACGTCCGGCGCCGGCTTGCCGATGGCCACCTCGTCCGAGGAGACGACCGCTCCGAACAGCTGCCGCAACCCCGCGAGCTCGAGCGAGTACTCGATGAGCTCGCGTGGGGACGAGGAGGCCACGCCCAGCCGGAAGATCGGCGCCAGCCTCGCGACCGCCTCCCGGGCGCCGGGGATGAGCGGCAGATGGCGGGCGTAGCGATCGCGGAGCATCCCGACGACCCCGTCGTAGATCTCCTGAGCCGACAGGTCGATGCCCGTTCTGCGCGCGCATGTACTCGGCCCACTGCATGGAATTCGCGCCCATCACCGCGGGCTGGTCGTGCTCGTCCCAGTGGCCACCGTGCCGTTCGGCGAACTCGCGGCGGACCTCGTTCCACTCCTGCTCGGTCTCGAGGATGACTCCGTCGAGGTCGAAGATGACGGTGTCGATGGTCAAGCTACTCGTCCTCGAAGCCGGTATCGCTCGGTCCTGCGTCGTCGCCCGGCTCCAGCTCCTCGATGGTCGTGAGCGAGAGCAGATTGCTCGCGGCGTCCCCCGGCAGCTCCTGCACGGTCCTCAGCTTGCGCTCGATGGTCCGGCTCTTCCTGGCCGCATCCTCGATGGTGGTGGAGGCCTGGTCGAGCTTCTTGTGCACCTTGTCCAGCAGTCCGCCGAACTGCCCGAACTGGGTCTTCACCGCCCCCAGCAGCTGCCACACCTCGCTCGAACGCTTCTCGATGGCCAGGGTGCGGAAGCCCATCTGCAGGCTGTTGAGCAGTGCCGCCAGAGTGGTCGGGCCGGCGATCGACCACCCGGCAGTCGCGCTGGAGCGACTCCGCCAGGCCCGGCCGGCGCAGCACCTCGGCGTACAGCCCCTCGGTGGGCAGGAACATGATGCCGAAATCGGTGGTCCGCGGCGGATCCAGGTACTTGGTCTGGATGTCCTTGGCCGAAGCCTTGACGCGGGCCTCCAGCGCCTTGAGCGCCGCCTCCATCGCCGGCAGGTCGCCTCGCTCCTGGGCCTCGAGCATCCGCTGGTAGTCCTCCACCGGGAACTTGGCGTCGATGGGCAGCCAGACGGCATCGCCCTCCTGCCCGTCCTGGCCCGGCAGCCGGATGGCGAACTCCACCCGCTCCCCGCAGCCCAGCTTGCAGGCCACGTTGGCCTCGTACTGGTCGGGGGTCAGGATCTGCTCCAGCAGCATGCCCAGCTGGACCTCGCCCCAGGTGCCGCGGGTCTTGACGTTGGTGAGCACCTGCTTGAGGTCGCCCACGCCGGCGGCCAGCGTCTGCATCTCGCCCAGGCCCTTGTGCACCGCTTCCAGCCGCTCGCTCACCTGCTTGAACGACTCGCCCAGACGCTGCTCGAGAGTGGCGGTGAGGCGCTCGTCGACCGTCTGCCGCATCTGCTCGAGCTTGGTGGCGTTGTCCTCCTGCATCTGCTTGAGCCGGTCGTCGACGGTGGTCGCGGAGCTCGTTCATCCGCTGCTCGTTGGACTCGGTCAGCGTCGACGAGCTGCGTCGGCGAAGGTGTCGAGCTGGCTCTTCTGCTGCAGCCCGAGCTGGCCGATGCTGTTGACGGCGGAGTCACCCCAGCTCTTGATCGCCCGCGCTCACCTCCTCGCGCACCTGCTGGGCGTTCTGCGCCGCCTCCTGCCGGCCCGGTCCATCTCCTCCCGCAGCAGCCGCTCCCCCCGTTCCTGGCCCTGGAGCAGCTCCCGCGACGAGCCGCGGCAGGGTTGACGCGCTGCCGCAGAAGTACCATCACCAGCAAGACCACGGCCGCCAGCAGCAAGATCACAGAGACGATCGCCAGGGCTCCGACATGTCCAACCTCCTCCTCCCCTGTGGGGCGCCGGTCCATACTACTATACCGACACCGGCGGACGGGGACCGGCGGCGACTCGTCCATCGCCGCCGGGCCCGCGTCGGGCGGGCCGCGTTCCGCGGCCTCGCAAGAGGCGCTCCGGCGCCGCCGCGACACCCTCTCCGCCGCATAATCAGCACCGCCATGCAATCGCCGCGGTTCGCGCTAGAATCACCGGAAAAAGGAGGTCGGCGTGATCGAGTGGGACCGGCAAGATCGTAGGCGAAGGCCTGACTTTCGACGACATCCTCCTCATCCCGGCTGAATCGCGGCGATCCTTCCGAAAGAGACCGACGTCCGCTACCCGCCTCACCAGCAAGATCAGCCTCAACATCCCCCTCCTGTCTCGGCCGCCATGGACACCGTCTCCGAGACGGCTCTCGCCATCGCCCTCGCCCGCGAGGGCGGCCTCACCATCATCCACAAGAACCAGCCGATCGAGCGGCAGGCCGACATGGTCCGCAAGGTCAAGAGGAGCGAGGCGGGGATGATCGTCGACCCCATCACCCTCCCGCTCACCGCCACCTACGGCGACGCCGAGGCCCTCATGAAGGAGTACCGCATCTCCGGCGTCCCGATCATCCATCCCGACGGCCGGCTGGCCGGCATCATCACCAACCGCGACACCCGCTTCGAGACCGACTTCTCACAAGCCGGTGACGGCCCTCATGACGTCCGAGAACCTGGTGACGGTGCCCGTGGGCACCACCCTCGACCAGGCGGTCGAGCAGTTCAAGATCCACAAGATCGAGAAGCTGCTGGTGGTCGACGACGACTTCAAGCTGCGGGGCCTGATCACCATCAAAGACATCATGAAGATGATCGAGTTCCCCGACGCCTGCAAGGACGAGCTGGGCCGGCTACGGGTCGGAGCGGCCGTGGGCGTGGCCAAGGACACCGGCCGACAGGGTTCAAGCTCTAGTAGAGGCTCAGGCCGACATCATCTGCATCGACACCGCCCACGGGCATTCCCGGGGCGTGCTCGACGCCATCGAGGCCATCCGCGAGGCCTACCCCGACATCCAGCTGATGGCCGGCAACGTCGCCACCGCGGATGGGACCAAGGCCCTCATCGACCGTGGGGTCGACTCGGTCAAGGTGGGCATCGGCCCCGGCTCCATCTGCACCACTCGAGTGGTCACGGGCTGCGGCGTGCCGCAGATCACCGCCATCTCCGTCTGCGCGGCGGCAGCCTACAAGTATGGCGTCCCCGTGATCGCCGACGGAGGCATCCGCTACTCGGGCGACGTGGTCAAGGCCCTGGCGGCGGGCGCCCACAGCGTGATGATCGGCTCGCTGTTCGCCGGGACCACCGAGAGCCCGGGCGAGCGCATCCTCTGGGAAGGCCGGAGCTACAAGGTGTACCGGGCCATGGGCTCGGTGGGCGCCATGAGCGAAGGCCACAGCGCCGACCGCTACTTCCAGGAAGACCAGAAGAAGCTGGTGCCCGAGGGCATCGAGGGCATGGTGCCGCACAAAGGGCCCCTCGGGCGACGTGGTGTTCCAGCTGGTCGGCGGCCTGCGCGCGGGCATGGGCTACACCGGCTCGGCCTCCATCGAAGACATGCACAAGAGGGCGCGCTTCATCCGCATCTCCGCGGCCGGCCTGGCCGAGAGCCACCCGCACGACGTGCAGATCACCAAAGAAGCGCCCAACTACGAGCGGCGGTTGCCGCTTCTCGTAGGAGCGGCGCGGCGCGTCGTGGCGCAGGCCTTTGAGGCTGTGCGGGACACAGCACCATCCGCAGGTCAGTGCCCGTGGAACGCCAGGGTCTGCGCCACCACCTGCTCCACCTCGGCTGTCGCCCGGTCGTCGAGCTCCAGATCCTTGAGGTCCGCCAGCGGGTTCTCCACCAGGCAGCGCAGCGTCGCCACCGCTCCCGAACTGAGGGCGAAGCAGGACGTGCCGGCGGTCTCGACGCAGGGCTCGCAGACGACGCCGCCCAAGGCCGGGTGAAAAGCCGTACAGCGGCCCCTCGCTCCCGCAGCCGGCGCAGTGTGAGATCTCCGGTGCGTAGCCAAGCAGCACCAGGAGCTTGAGCCGGGTGGCCAGCACCACGCCCGAGGCCGTCGCGGCGTCCTCCGCCTCGGCGAACCGGGCGACCCCGCGTACCAGCAGGTTGAAGGCCGGAGCGCTCCCCTCCTCCCCGGGGAAGAGATGACGGACCGCGGTCAGCAGTCGCGCGCCCTCGTCCATGCGGAACAGCTCCTCGCGGACGCCCTGGAACGTGCGGACCGTCTCCACCCCGATGACCGTGTAGAGGGTCCCGCGGCCCGAGTGCAGGCTCACGCTCACCAGGCTGAACGGCTCCAGCCTGCCACCCACCTTGGACTTGGTGCGCCGCACTCCCTTGGCGACCGCGCTCAGCCGTCCCCGATCCCGGGTGTAGAGCGTGACGATGCGGTCGGCCTCGCGGTAGCGCATGGAACCGATGACCAGTGCATCGGTGGTGAAGAAGCGGGAGCGTCCCGGCCACCCCAACCTCCTCGGTGCGTCCGGCGGGGCTAGCCGGGCGCCCGGCTACTCCCTGTCGGCCGAGAACTCCTTGATGATATCCACGGCGGACGAGGTGCCGAGACGGGCGGCGCCGGCGTTGATCATCAGCTCGGCGTCCTCGGCGGTGCGGATGCCCCCCGAAGCGTCCACGCCCACGCTCTCGGGCAGAAGATCGCGGAACAACTCCACGTCCTTGGCCGTGGCCCCGCCCGGAGCGCAGCCGGTGGAAGTCTTGATGAAGTCGGCGCCTGAGTCCTCCACGATCTTGCAGACCAGGCGCTTGAGCTTCTCGTCGAGGTAGTAGGCCTCCACGTTGGCCTTGACCAGGACGAGACCGCGTCCGGTGTTGACGCTGGTCATGCGCACCGTGCGGACCACGCTGCGCAACTCGTCGCGCACGTAGCGAAAATCTCCGGAGAGCATGGCGGGGATGTTGAGGATCACGTCGAGCTCGTCGGCGCCCAGCGCGACGGCCTGTTCGGCTCCGGTGATCTTGGTGCGCTGCGAATCGGCCCCCAAGGGGTAGGAGACGACCGTGCCCACCTTGACGTCGTATCCCTGGAGAAGCTGGCGGGCTACCGGCACGCAGTAGGGCAGGACGCAGACGGAGGCGAAATGGTAGGAGATGGCGTCCCTACACAGGGCCTCGACGGCGGTGGTCGTGCTCGTCGCCTCGAGCAGGGTGCTATCGATGGTCTTGGCTAGCTCTTCGACTCTCACTGGGCGTCCACCTCCTCCGTCGACTTTCTATCATACACTGCCCTGCAAGGCCCCCCTGCGGACCCCTCCTCGGCCCCAACGGCTCCCGTCGCTTCGCCTGGGGCGACCCCGATATCCGCGAAGCGCCAGCGCAGGACGTATCTGTCTTCGTTGTCCCCATAGAAGTGGGGTACGAACCGGTCCTCCACGAAACCGGCGCTCTGGTACAAGGTGAGGGCGGCCGCATTTGTGGGGGCTGCGGTCAAGACCAACCCTCTTGCGCCGAGAGCCCTGCTCTGCTCGGCTACCTGCCGCAAGAGTTCGCGCCCCAGATGACGGCCCCGCCATTGCGGCCGGATGTAGAAACCCACCACGTAGAAGAAATCAGGATCGTCCAGCACGCGCATGAGCTGGCAGCCGCCGACGATCTCGTCGCCGATGGTCGCTACAAAGACGGCGCCGGCCTGAGCCATGACGGCCAGGTCGTAGGTCCGCAGACCCGTCGCGCCGAAGGCCTCGAGATCGTAGTCCTGAAGCCGCGCCAGCAGCTCGTGCCCGGGGTCGCATATCCGGGTGAGGATCATCGTCGGATCATCCGCCCGAGATGCGGTCGACGCTCCCGGTGGAGGCGTGGCGGACCCCGGCGGCGGCGCGGCAGACCCCGGCGCTCCCGTCGGCGCCGGCGCCGGTTTGTGCCCGGTCCCGCTCATGCCGGCGGCAACTCCGAAAGAGGCACTGCCACCCAGCGACCGAGAAGCTTCACCACCACCGGCAGTCCCGGATCGACGTCGCTTAGCACGGCCCGCCCATGGTCGCTGGGGAGCAGCGTGTCGCCGCCTTCGCCGAAAACGGCGAAGGCGGCCGCGAGCAATGTCATGAGGCCGGTCTGAGTGTCATCGCCGCTCGATGACGCGGCGCCCGCCTGCGCCACGGACAACACCGCAGCTACGTCCGGCCCAGCATGGACGGTCCCGTCACCCACCAGCACGGCCCACCCCTCAGCGCGGGGAGTCGGGACGCCGGCCTGCTCCGCGGCGGCCGTCTTGGCGGCGTCGATGAGACGGCCCAACTCCGGCGAAAGGCGGTCTTCGTCCACGGCGCTCTCCGCTACCGAGTCGTGCTCAGAACCACAGCTGGAAGATCAAGGTGGTGATCCCGATCCCCAGAAGCGCGCCCAGAACCACCTCGAACAGGGAGTGTATACCTGTCTCCACACGGGTCTGAGCCACCAGGACAGCCATTATAAAGACAATGAAGCTCACGAGCATGCCCTGGGGCCCTCCCGCCAGAACGAAGGTCACCGCAGTCCAGCCGGCGAAAGCTAATGCCGCATGCCCGGAGGGCAGACCCCCGGATAGGGGCGTGCCCCTGCCACGGGTCGCCTTCACCGCGATCACGACCAGCACCACCACCGCCAGGGCGACCATGGTGAGGTGAGCCGGCGAACGCCTGATGGTCGACAGGAGATCGAGGGAGATGTGGGTCACACGGTCGACAAGCACCAGGTAGGCCACGACCAACGCGTTGACCGTCGCCACGAGGACGGCCCCCGCGGCCATGTCCTTGGCCGCCTTGGCGCGAGGGTCGAACTCGTTGGTGATCATGTCCACCACCATCTCCACCGCCGAGTTGATCAGCTCGGTGATGAAGACTAAGGCGACGGCCACAAAGATGACCACCAGCTGGAGACGGGTGAGGTTCAGAAAGACGCTGGCCACCAGCACCGCGAAGGCCAGCACCAGGTGCACCCGCATGTTGCGTTGGTGGCGTACGGAGAAGACCAGGCCCAGGAAGGCATGGTTGAAGCTGCGCAATAGTGAGGTCTGGCGGCGTTCCCCTTCGGTGTTCACCTGAGCCAAGTCCCTCCTATTGTCGGTGGCGCAGCTCCAGCGATACGAGCCGGACATGTGCGTCCAGCTGTTGGAGGAGCTGCCGCTCACGCTCGCGCATCTCGCCCTGGTCCTTCTCGTGGTCGTAACCGGCGAGATGCAGAGCGCCGTGGATCAGCGTCCACCCGAGTTGGGCGCCGGGATCACGGTGTTCCTCCTCCGCATAGCGGACGACCACTTGAGGACACACCACTATTTCTCCGGCCACGCCCCCGGTCCCTGCCTCCTCCGGCCAGTCGGACCCCGGGGAGTAGTCGAAAGCCAGGACATCGGTGGATCCCTGCGCATCCCGATAGCGGGAGTTCAGCTGAGCGATGGCGGCCTCATCGACGAACGCCACCTCCACCTCGCCTGCCGGCTCGCCTGCAGCTTCTTCCACCTCGAACACCGCGCGGACGAGCCTTCTCACCGCCTCCTGGTCCGCGACCAGTCCGGTGTCATCGACCACGTCGACCGAGAGGGTCATGATTCGTCGTTGGCTGTATCGTCGGCTGAGGGTGGGCGCCGCCGCTCGGTATGTCCGTTACGCTCCGGGTAGCTGATGCGGTGACCCACGATACCGCGCAGGCTCATGTCGAAGGACTCGCTGATCTTGTGCAGATCGCCCTGGGTAAGGTCGGATTCGTCCAGCTGACCGTCCTCGATCTTCTGTTTGATGATCTCTTGGATGAGCCCCTGCAGCTTCCGGCGGGTGGGGTTCTGCATCGCTCGAGCCGCCGCCTCCACACTGTCGGCTAGCATGATGATGGAGGCTTCCTTCGACCGAGGCTTCTGCTCCTCGTAGCGGTAGCTCTCTTCGTATACAGCGTCCTTCGACTCCTCGAGAGCCTTGTGGTAGAAATAAGCCAGCACCGAGGTACCGTGGTGCTGTTTGATGATGTCTACCACCGGCTGCGGCAGTCCGTATACCCGGGCCAGATGCTCTCCGTCGCGAACGTGCGCCGTGATCGCCAGCTTGGAGAGGTTGGGATTGAGGCGATTGTGCGGATTGTCCACGTAGATCTGGTTCTCCACGAAGTACTCCGGTCGCGCCGTCTTGCCCACGTCATGATAGTAGGCGCCCACTCGAGCAAGGAGCGGGTTGGCTCCGATGGCCTCCGCCGCCGCCTCCGCCAGGTTGCCCATCTGGATGCTGTGGTTGTATGTGCCGGGTGCCACCTGCATCAGCCGTTTCAAGAGCGGTTGGGCCGGATTGGCCAGTTCGAGCAGGCGTAGCGGAGTGGTGAGGTTGAAGACGGTGTCCAGGATGAGCAGCAGGAGGACGGTGACGACCCCGGCAAGGAGCCCGTTGGCGAGACCCCAAGCCGCAGCCTCGAGAGCGGCCCCGAGCGTGTTCTCGGCGAACATCTCCACGAAGAAGATGGTGAACGCCGCGATACCCATGGTGGCAAAGCCTGCACCCATCAGGGCCGCCCTCTGCGTCACTCGGGAGACGAGATACAGCGACAAGGCCCCTACGATGACCGCCACGATGGCGTAGCGCATGTCGAGATCCGTCATCAGGCCGATGTTGACCGAGGTCAGCGTGACCAGAAGCAGGGCGCTTCGGGCGTTGAGGATCACGGCGACGGTCATGCCCAGAGCCGCCACCGGAATGATGTACGGCGAGAGCGGATCGATCATCAGGAGTCGCGCCAGCACCGTCATCCCCAGCAGCACTGATACCAGCGCCAGCTTCATGTTGTTGGGGAAGCCTGCCGCCCTGTTGAACCGGTACAGCAACCTCGAGAAGATGGCCGTCTCCAGCAACACCAAGAAGAAGATCCCCAGCCACACTTTCCAGCCGGAGCGGGACCCCGTGAGGCCGAGAGCCTTGAACACCACCATGTGCTGAGCAGTGACCGTCTGCCCTTCCTGGACCACGGTGTCGCCCTCCTCCACGGTCACCATGACCGGAGCGACCTGGTCCATGGCGGCTTCTTTCCGCGCCAGGGTCTGCGCTTCGTCGAGCACCTGGTTGGGCCTGATGAAGTCGGCCGCGACTTCGTAGACCGCGTTGGCAGTAGCCTCGGTGCCGGCCAGAGAGTCGGTGACGGAACGCAGATGTTGACGGGCCGCCTCGACCGAGTCCGGGGTGATGCGATCCGAATAGACGGTGGTGAGGGCTCCCAGGGCCTGCCGCTGCAGCAGGTCGTAGGTGGCGGCATCGACGGTCAGGAGGTATTCCAGGGTCTGATCGGACACCGTGGCCGGCGCCACCTGTTTGAGTCGGTCGACGGCCGCCGGGACATCGGCCGGGCCCGTCAACTGCGACCGTGCGCTGCTCACCTGTGCGAAGAAGGCCTCGAGATCTTGCGTCGCCGTCGGCAGCGCCTCCCCGGCGGGCACGTATACCGGTTCCACCAGTTCTGCCACCTGCTGCTTCAACTCGGCCGTCGCCGCCACGTCGAGCACGGTGACGGTCTGGTCGGCCACCACGGTCTCCGGAGCCGGAGCACCCACCGAGAAGCCATGAAGCGAAGGCAGGAAGGCCGTCCAGAGGATCACCGTGAGACCCACGACCAAACAGGCCAGCAGGACCAGTTCGAAGCGTCGGGGATCGCGCTTGTCGATCCACTCCCGGAAGTCGGCGAGGCGCTCCCGCAAGAGGAGGCGGTATCGATTCATCGGCTGTGCCCGCTGGTGGTCACTCGGTGGCCGCGACCTCTGTCCGGCCTCCGCGACGGCGCTCCCCCTGCCCCCGGCCTGCGCCCCTGCGGGCGGGTTGCGACAAGGTCTCGCCGTGGACCTTGTAGGCCGAGACTATGTCCTGCACCAGCTTGTGCCTGACCACGTCCTGGCTGTCAAAGTAGACGAAGGCGATATCGGGGATCTTGGAGAGTACCGCCCGCACGTTCACCAGACCCGAATGCTGTCCTCGGGGCAGATCGATCTGGGTGATGTCTCCCGTGACGATCATCTTGGCCCCGAACCCCAGGCGGGTGAGGAACATCTTCATCTGCTCCGGGGTGGTGTTCTGCGCCTCATCCAGGATGATGAGGGAGTCATTGAGCGTCCGGCCCCGCATGTAGGCCAGGGGAGCCACCTCGATGGTGCCCCGTTGCAGATGGTCGTTCAGCTGGTCGCTGTCCATCATGTCGTAGAGAGCGTCGAACAGCGGCCGCAGGTAGGGGTCGACCTTCTCCATGAGGCCTCCGGGGAGGAAGCCCAGCTTCTCGCCGGCTTCCACCGCAGGCCTCGTCAGGATGATGCGAGCCACGTCGCCGGAGAGGAACCAAGCGGCGGCCATGGCCATGGCCAGATAGGTCTTGCCGGTACCCGCCGGGCCGATGCCGAAGGTGATGGTGTTGGAGCGGATGGCATCCACATACGCCTTCTGGTTGACCGTCTTGGGCCGTATCCGCCGTCCTCGGTGCTCCAGGATCACGTCGCTGACGATCTTGTTGAGATCACCGGTCCAGTCGCCCTGGTCAGCGCTCAGCGAGGCCGCCAGCTCGAGCGTGGCCCGGTCGATGCTTTGCCCTGAGGTGAGAAGAGCGAGCAGCTCTTCCACGAGCGCTTCGCCGCGCTCGACCTCGGTGGAGGTGCCTTCCAGGGTCAGTTGGTTGCCGCGCAGACTGATCCCGCAGTCGAGAAGCTGCTCCAACGCGCGCAGATGGCTGTCGTGCTCGCCGACCAATAGCGCCGCCACACGATTCTCGAGGTCGATGTGCTTGGTCACGTATTCGGCGCTCACGCCGCTTCTCCCCCTCCGAACGTCCGCGACCTCCCCGCCGGGCCGGGATCGTTTCACGCGGATAGACGCTCCTTGGTCAGCCGCGAAGCCATCTTGCCGTCGACTCTGACGCCCCCTTGCGCCATCACCGCGGCCATCACCTTCCCCATGTCCCGCGCCGAGGTGGCTCCGGTCTCGGCGACCACCCGGTCGATGAGGGCCGAGAGCTCGGCCTCGTCCATCTGACTGGGCAGCAGCCCTTCGATGAGTCCGGCTGCGTATTCCTCGAAAGCGGCTAGATCTTCGCGCCCACCGGCCCGGAAGGCCTCCGTGGACTCCTGGCGCTTCTTGAGCTCCCGCCGCAATACTGCCAGCTCCGCAGCCTCATCCAGCTCGGTCCGGCTCTTCTTGGTCTCGTTCTGCAGCTCGCACACCACCATGCGGAGCGCGGCCACCTTCTGCTTGTCGCCGGCCTTCATCGCCACTTTGATCGAGTCCTGTACGTCCGCCAGCACGCTCATCGGAAGTCACCCAGGTCCTGGCCGCCCAGCACGTGGAAATGCATGTGCAGGACCTCTTGCCCGGCATCGGGACCCACGTTTGTGAGTACCCGGTAGCCGCTCTCAGCGATGCCCACCGCTTTGGCCACCCGGACGATGAAGCCCAGCAGGTCGTGACCCTCGCACTGCTGCCAGAGGTCGAGGTCGTTCAATGAGATGAGATGCGCACGGGGTACAACAAGCACATGCTGAGGAGCTTTTGGGTGTAGGTCCCGAAAAGCCACGAAACTCTCGTCCTCTAGCACGATGTCGGCGGGGATGTTCCCAGCGGCGATCCTACAGAATATGCAGTCGTCCATGGCGGCTGATTATACTACCAATAAGGCCGTGCTCCTCCGCGACCTGACGGACCATGCCGCAAATCCGGTCAATTCGGGGGCGTTATCTCGCCTCACAAGAACGCAGTTTGCGACCGCTGATGCCCCGTTACGGACCGGCCGTTAGCAAACCGTTAGCAGAATCGGCGCCCCGTCGGCAAGGCTTGGTAGCAGCCGGCCACGGAGCGCTCAACTCCAACCAACCGTATGCCGGGATCGGGCCCAACCCGCACGGGCGTAGCCCTACGGTGTTTAAGTCAAGCTCCGGCCCTTTCTCGGCTGTTCTCTCGTGCTCAAGAGTGGCCGCTGATCGTCATCTTCTCCCTGCAAAAGCGGCCCAAACCGGGTTGATTCTGTTCTCTCGTGTTCGCTCGTAATCAGCCGCTTTCTGGGGCCTCCGTGCATAGTCGGACGGCAATTGGACGGCAGCGGGCCCTACGGTGTTTTGGACCGTTGGGCGGCCGCCTCCGCCTGTCCCCTATTCCACGGTACTGCGTAAACACTGATCGGCGACACACTGACATGACCTGGCAGCGCTCACCAGAGCCCAGGATGCGACAAAAGCGGCCAGAGAGTCTTCCCGGCCGCCGGACCCTTGTGTAGGCAGAGGAAATCGCCACTGCTACCAACCAGCCGTCAAACGGGTACCCCTGGGCCTTCCCAATAGCCCAGAACCCCTCCGGACCGCAATCAGCTCGACCTTGGTGACCCACTTTACGTACTTGTAGCCCACGCGGCCTACTGCGACCAGACGGGCAGGTCGTCCCTGGATATCCGTGAGGTGTTCGCCCTCAGCGAGTACGCCAGCAGCACACCATCGGCGCGGCTTCGGAAGAAACCGGGAGGGAATCCGTGTACGTGCTGATACCCGAATAGAAGACGACGTGGGTTGCCGATGGATCGACCACCGCCCTATCAAGCAGCTCGCGCAACCGGACTCCCTTCCAGCGCCGCGACTGCACCTGCCAGCCGTCGACGCATCGGAAGTCTCCGGTCGCTTCGGCCGATGGCAAGGCAAGGAGTTGATCGTAGGCAAGCTTAAGGGGATTCTCGACGAGACCGCTGATCGTAGCAGCCGCCACGTCGATTGGTCGATCGCCAGGCCGTACATCGCCGGCGTCGAGCCGCTCGTGTCCAGCACGCTCGTGAGACGCCCAAAAGTCCTCCCGCCCGAATGCGAAAGCCGCCGCGCCTGCAACCATCAGGCCGAGGAAGGCCCTACGGCCGATGGGCTTCTCGTCCCCTACTTCAGGAATGATGCCCACCTCCCGAAAAACCCAAAATGGGCCCGCAAAGCATATACCATCTTCGGCACTACCGCGTACAGGGCCAGCAGAAGCCATCAGCATGGCCGTGCAGATCCTCTGAAGGAGATCCGCAAACATGATGTTCGCGTATCCTCGTGAAGATCCTTCCGTTCCTCTTGTTCATGCTCGGTCCTCGCGATTCACCCCCGGACAGGCAGCCTCGACGTGGTGCCCAGCGGAGGCCGTCCCATTCCCCGTCGCTAGGCGAGGGCACGGTCCAGGAACTCGAACATCCTCTCGAAGTTCTGATCGGTGAGGAAGACGGTGTGTCAGGTCCGCATCCTGCAGCAGATCGAGTTCGAATCCGGTCGGCGCCGACCTCTTTCTCGATCGCGTCGGCCAACTCGATCGACTGCTGAACCGGCACCACGGCATCGGCGGTGCCATGCTGGATGAGGATCGGGCACATGGCCGCACTGACGTAAGTGATCGGATTGGCCGCTCTCGACTCTCTCGGGCACCTCGCTGTCGGCCTACCGCCCAGATACCGAGATTCGGGGGAGTCTTCCAGACCATGGTCTGCGGGACCGAGCCCGTTCGCAACCAGTTGTCCGTCCATCTTGCGGAGATCGGTCGGTCCATACCAATCGACGGCCGCTCGCACGTCGCACGGTTGGCTCAGATTCCCCGACGCGGGATCATCGAACAAGGCGACGTCGGCGGCTACGCAGGCGATGGCCGACATAGTGCCCCCGGACGATTCGCCGAACACGGCGACGCGACCGGGGTCCAGTCGATATTGCCTCCGCTTGGCCCTTATCCAGCGGATGGCCGACCTGACGTCTTGCAGTCCGGCGGGGAACCGCGCTTCCCCACTCAACCGGTAGTCCATGGCTACCACGGCGCAACCGCGTTCCAGACCGCGAAAGCAAGCCAATGTGTGATACGAGCGCCTATGACCCCCCGCAAAACCTCCACCGTGGATATGAAAAAGGACAGGGAAAGGGCCCGCTCCCGGCGTCGGGCAGGAATATGTCCAGCTTCTGAGCGACCGATTCCACTGCGTAGGGGAAGATCAAGAAAACCACTTGCGCCTGACGAAGGCAAGGTCCGATTCGGACATATAGAAGGGGACATCCCGGCGTCTTCGGAACATCCCAGGGCCTGTCTCGGTTCAATGCTTGCGACCGCTTTCCGCTGACGCCCGTCTGTCTCGCCCGTCTAGGCCGTGTCTCGTCGTCGCCCTCTTCGGCCGAGCTCACATCCAGCCTGCCAGCCCCCGGGCGGAACTGGGTCTCATACAGCTCCGCGTACGGACCGCCGGCCTCGACCAGCTCTTGGTGCGTGCCGCGCTCCACGACGCGGCCGTCGTCGATCACCAGTATCTGATCGGCATCTCGCACCGTCGAGAGCCGGTGAGCGATCACCAGAGAGGTCCGGCCTTCGAGGGCGGTCTTGAGAGCGGCCTGCAGAGCGACCTCCGACTCCGAGTCGAGGTGCGCGGTGGCTTCATCCAGCACCACCACATCCGGTGCCTTGAGCAGCAGACGGGCGATAGCGATACGTTGCTTCTCGCCGCCGGAGAGCCTGTACCCGCGGTCCCCCACGACGGTGTCCAGACCGTCCGCCAAGTCGTCGACAAAGGGCAGTATCTGCGCAGCCGCCAGGGCCTCACGCAATTGGTCCTCGTCGCGTCGGGCTTCGCGTAGAGCAGGTTGTGGCGGATGGTGTCGTGGAACATATGGGCGTCCTGAGTCACCACGCCGACCGTGGCCCGCAGCGAATCGAAGGTGGCGTCACGCACATCCACTCCCGAGATCTCCACCGTCCCCTGTCGACGTCGTAGAGGCGCGGGACCAACTGGCTGATGGTGGTCTTGCCCGCGCCCGAAGGACCCACCAGGGCGACCAACTGCCCCGGCTCGGCTCTGAAAGAGACGTCGGAGAGGACCTCTTTGCGGACTGCCCGCCTGATTCGGCAAGGCGACCGACTCGAGCGACGCCAGCGAGACCTGCTTCGCGGCGGGGTAGGTGAAAGCCACGTGCCGGAACTCGATCGAGGCGGGCCCGCGCGGGATGGCCACGGCAGAGGGCTTCTCCGTGACCATGGGTTTGATGTCCAGCACCTCGAACACCCGCTCGAACGACACCAACGCCATCATGATGTCCACGTGCATGTTGGAGAGAGCGGTGAGCGGCCCGTACAGGCGGCCGAGGTAGGCCGCCAGGGCGACCAACGTTCCCACGTCCAGCGCTCCGCGGATGGTGAGCGCTCCGCCCCAACCGTAGACCAGGGCTGTGGCCAGCGCCGCCGTGAGCGACAGAGCGACGAAGAGCACCCGTGTGGACACCGCCTCGATCACTCCGATCTCGCGCACCCGGCCGGCCTTGTCGGAGAAGGCCGTGTCCTCGTCGGCCGGGCGGCCGAACAGCTTGACCAGCAGGGCGCCGGCCACGTTGAACCGCTCCACCATGATGGTGTTCATCTCGGCGTTCAGGTTGTACTTCTCGCGCACGATCCTCTGCAGACGACGGCCGAGACGGCGCGCCGGGAACAGGAACAGAGGCAGCAGCGCCAGCGAGAGAGCGTGATCTTCCACGACAGCACGAACATGGCCGCCAGTACCAAGGTCACACTGATGAGGTTGCCCACCACCGTCGAGAGGACTTCGGTGAAGGCCTGCTGGCGCCCCTGACGTCGACGTTGAGGCGGCTGACCAAGGCCCCCGTCTGGGTGCGGGTGAAGAAGGCCAGGGGCATGCGCTGCACGTGGGAGAAGATGCGGGTGCGCAGATCGCAGACCAGACTCTCACCCACGCGGGCCGACATGTAGCGCTCGCCCAGGGAGACGACCGCGTCGACGATGGCAAGGCCGGCCACGACCAACGCCAAGACCACCACCAGCCCGGTCCGCTCGTCGATGATGCCGCGGTTGATGATCTCTTTGTATATGAGAGGGTTGGCCGCGCCGATGGCGCCGCTGACCACCACCAGGACCAGAGGAACGCGAGCAACAGCCGCTTGTACGGCGCGGCGAACCCAAGAACGCGCCGCACGGTGCCCCGGGCCAGCTTGCGGCCGGCGACGTCCTCCCGCATGGACCGCACGACCTGCGCATGCGGCCTCGGCACGCTATCTCCCGCGCTTCTTGCCGGGGAGAGCGGGGAGCCCGTCCTGGTTCTGCCCCTTCGGCAGTGAGAAGCCGCTACTCAGGTAGCGCCCAACTCCGCGAACATCTCCAGCGTGTGCTTCTCCAGCGACTTCAGGACGTAGCCGGGCAGCATGTGGGTGTTCCGCACCGGGCAGGATGGCGGCCATTCCGCAGGCGAGCGTCTTGTCGTCGAAGATGTAGTGGGAACGCGCCATGAGGCTGGCGTCGTGGTTGATGAAGACGGTGTTCTTCAGCGGCGAGATCTCCTTGAGCCGCATGCCCAGCGAGGAGTACAGCTCGCCGCTGAAGCCATAGAGCGCCACGTCGCCTATCCTCACCAGGTGCAGCCGGATCTCGTAGGGGTCGACGCCCTCGCCCACCTCGATCTCCGCGGTGCCGTCGTCCCGCTTGACCACGTTCGCGCCCCGGAGTCAGCGACCAAGCGACGGTTCCGGCGATCGGGGCGGAGTCGATGCTGCACTCGATCGCCCGGATGACCTTCATGATGTCGGCGAAGTGGCGGGTGGCAAGCACGCAAGAGCGGACGTGACGCCATCCGCCAGCACGGCACATCGTCGGCCGCCCGGTCTCGGGGTCGGGATAGTACATCTCGTTCAGCATCAGCGGGTTGACGTCGCCCGCCGCTCCGCTGGACCAGACGGCCGTGCTGCCGGCGAACCTCTCCTCCAGCGAGCGGCACACACTCCCGCTGATATCGCCGCCGATGCCCGTCTTTCCATCGCAGCAGCGGTTGGCGATCATCACGCAGTTGTGCACCGGGTAGTTCATGAAGAAGGCTATGGGCCTGCCGTCCAGGTCCTCGAACTTGAGCACGAACAGAGTGCGGTCGACGGGCGCTTCCGGGTCGGCGCCGAGACCGCACTCGCTGTGCACGTTCACCGTTCTCGTCCACGTATTCGTACTTCTGATTGCGGTTGACGTTGATGTAGCTCTCTCCGCACGCGTATCCCATCCTGGCGGGGCGCATGCTGCGCGAGCGCCTCGTCGACGACCTTGAGCAAGGTATCGAGGACCTGCTTCTCGTACTCCGCCGTGGCTGCCTGCACCTCCGGTGGCTTGAGCCGCACGTCGTTGGGCCCGGTTCCTCGGGGCGGTACCCGGTGACCGGAGCAGGTGTGGTTGTGAGTGCTGAAGTAGAAGATGTTCTCCTGCGGGATCCCGGTGCGCTCGGAGATCTTCGCGAGGTTCTCCGCCGGATAGGGAGCCTTGTCCAGATCGAAGGCGATGATCAACGCCTTGGTCCGACCGTCGCCGACCGCGATGACGCGCACGTAGATGTCGTCGAGCACGCCGCCGAAGGTCTCGTCCCGCAGGGCGCGCAGATCCGGCAGAAGGACCTCCGGCGGCGTGATCGACCCGCGCGCCGCCCCGCAGTACAGAGCTGACTCAGTCTTCATCGTCGGGCTTGTCCTTGTACTCGGCATAGAGCTCGGGCAGGAACATGCTCAGTTGCTGGGCCTCCACCGTGGCGTGGATGATGACCTTCTTCAGGTACTCCTCGCAGAGCATGGAGGCCGGCGTGGTCTCGTCCCTGACGACCTTGCCGTCTTTCACGCCGTAGCCGATCCACTCCCGGGTGCACTTCTCCATGACGCCCAGCGGGCTCGTACGCGAAAGCGTCAAGCATGAGATGGGTGCCCGGGATCTGCGTGTGGGACGGATCCAGCTGAATGGAAGGACTCATAGGCGCAGTCGACCCAGCATCCAGCCGCGTTGAGCGCTTGCTCCCGCTCCTCGGTGAGGCCGTAATCCCTGAGGTCGACGGCATGCCGGATGGTATAGACCATCTCCTCTCCCTGCCCCAGATCGAGCGACTCGACGGTGTAGATGCCGCCCCACTTGTCCTTGCCGTTGATGAAGCCGTGGTCCCAGTGGTCGGCCGGATTCCAGATCTTGTACTTGAGATTGCCCTGGCCCTCCGGCATGCCCTTGGTGTGGACGTTCAACCAGCGGAACCACCAGCCCAGCATCTCCGGCGTGCAGTTCGGATAGGTCGTGTAGACCGCCAGGTAGCCCGTGCCGTCCTCCATCATGCAGTAGCCGTACTCCACCTTGGATAGCCCTTGGGCTGCAGCAGGTCCAGGAAGTCCTCGGCCTTGATCGCCAGCCTTGGAGTCCATGGGGCCGGCGTCGATGAGCTGCTGCTGCAAGGGCCCGGGGCGTACAACGGCAGATCGAAGTACTTCGCCAGAGGCAGCCGCTTCTCTTGCGGGGGTCGAGTTCAAGTCGATGTTGATGACAATCAATCCTCTCCGTACGCCTTTCCTACTTGTTCGCAAGCCACTCGATGATGTTCTTCCACAGCACCGGATAGCACTTCCACTCCAGGACCTCCGGGAGCGCCCAGTGCGGCAGGCAATCGAAGGCGGTCGCCACCGACCGTCCCCTTGCCGTACTCGCCCGCGGCCAGCGCAACAGAGTCCTTGATCTTCGCCACCACCTGAGTGCCCGGCCGCTCCTCCAGGTAGTTGTAGCCCAGGTACCTGCGGCCAGGGCTCCTCTATGCCCTTGACCAGCGGGTGGCTCTTGTCCACGATCACCGGCGACACGCCTTCGGGGCTGTCGATGCGGTCGTCGTAGTTCATGATCTTCACCGGCAGCACGTCGGCCAGCGGGGTCATGCCGTAGCGGGCCTTGCCCTCGAAGCCGCAGAAGCTCATGTAGCCCCCGATCATGAGCAACCCGCCGCCCTGCAACACGTACTCCCTGAGGGCCAGCAGGCGGTTGCCCTTGATCTGGCACTTGAACATCATGTCCGGGTGCAGCAGCAGGGTGTTGCTGGTGATGTCGCTCAGGATCACCACGTCGTACGGAGCCAGAGCCTCCACCGTGTCGGGGAACGAGAGCTGAGCGATATGGTTCGGCAGCCAGGTGACTTCCATGCCGAGACCCTCGAGCGTCCGCACGAACGGCTCGCCTACCGGCTCGTACCTGCCCAGGGTGGCGAAGTCGAAGCCCTTGGTGTGGTTCTCGGTGGTTATGAAGGATTCTCCGGCCAGCAGTACCTTCATGGCGATCACCTCACAGCTCGTCGTCGGGTCTGTCGTGGTACTCCGCGTAGAGGTCGGGCAGGATCTTGCCCAGCCGCTGGGCCTCCACGGTGTTGTGATAGAGGACGTTCTTCATGTAGTCGACGCTCAGCATGTAGGCCGGGGTGCTGTCGTCGAAGTAGATCTTCGCCGTCCTTCACCCCGTAGCCTATCCACTCGCGCGTGCGCTTCTCCATGCCCCCGTTGGGGCAGAAGCGCGACAGAGTCAAGGTGAGGTGCGTGCCGGGGAGCGGGGCGTGCGGCTCCTCCGGCGTGTAGAACTTCTCCACCGCGCAGTCCACCCAACAGCCGGCGGCGTTCAACTCCTTCTCCCGCTCTTCGGTCAGGCCGTAGTCTTTCAGGCTGAACGGATGGCGTATGGAGTAGAACGGCTTCTCTCCCCTGCCCATGTCCAGAGCCTCCACCTGGTAGACGCCGTCGCTCTTGTCCTTGCCGTTGATGAAGCCGTGGTCGAAGTGGTCCACCGGGTTCCAGACCTTGTACTTGAGGTTGTGACCTGGAGGCATCTGCGGAGTGCGGATGTTCAGCCACCGGAACCACCAACCCAGCATCTGCGTGGTGCAGTAGGGGTACAGGGTATAGGCGGCGATGTAGCCCGAGCCGTCCGGCATCAGGCAGCACCCCAACTCTACGTCTGAGTAGTCGGTGGGATGCAGCAGGTCCAAGAAGTCCTCGACCTTGATGGCATCGGCCGGATCGATGGGGCAGGCGTCGATTATCTGCAGCGGCAGCGGCGCCGGGGTGTGTAGGGGCAGGTCGTAGTACTTGGCCAGGGGCAGAGCCCGCTCTTCGGGAAGCAACTCGCGTCTTTTGGTGATGATCATGTTGCCTCGTGCCCTCGCTCACTTCAGATACCGGTCGAGAAACCCGAACACCCGGTCGAGGTTCTGCGGACTGGTGAACTCCGGGCTGTCGTGCCGGGCACCATCGATGATGTCGAGTTCACACCGGTCGGGGCCGGCTTTCTCCTCGATGACCCGCGCGAACTCGATGGACTGCTGCACCGGTACGCCGACGTCATCGCGTCCGTGCTGGATGAGGATCGGCGCCATGTCCGCGTTCACCCACGTCATGGGGTTGGCCTGCGCGACCTTGTCCGGAACCTCGGCGAGGGGAGCCCCGAGGTACTGCGACTCCGGCGAGTCCGGTCGGCTGTGGTCGCGGGTCCCGAGACCGCTGGCGGCCAGTTGCTCGTCCATGGCCAGGAAGTCCGTGGGTCCGTACCAGTCGAAGCCCGCTTGCACCGCGGTCGACTGCTCGGGGTTGCCGAGTGCTCGGATCCTCGAACAGCGCCACTCCGGCCGTCGTGCACATCATGGCGGCGAAATTGCCCCCCGAGGACTGTCCGCACGCTGCCACGCGCTCCACATCCAGGTCGTACTGCCCACCCTTGGCCCGCAGCCAGCGGAGGGCGGCCTTGACATCCTGTATGGGCGCGGGAAAGACGGCCTCTCCACTCAACCGGTAGTTGACGCTGACCACCGCGTAGCCCCTGTCAAGCCCGTGCAGGTACGAGGCCAGGTAGATGTCACGCTTGTCGCCCATGCGAAAGCCGCCGCCGTGCATGTAGAAGAGGAGCGGGAACGGACCATCGCCCGTCTCGGGCAGATAGATGTCCAGCTGCTGCGCCGGGGAGGTCCCTGAGATAGGCCAGATCGAGCCACTTCCGGCTGACGTTCGGGACCTCACCCATGGGGATCGACTTGGCGCCGGGTACGCCCGACACCTCTGGCATGCCTTTAGTCGTCATCGTCGGGCCTATCCTTGTACTCGGCATACAGCTGGGGCAGGAACTCGCTCAGGTGCTGCGCCTCGATGGTGCAGTGGATGAGCACCTTCCTCAGTCTCTTCCTCGGAGCACATCTCGGCGGGCGTCGTCTCGTCGCGCACCACCTTGCCGTCTTTCACCTTGTAGCCCACCCACTCGCGCGTGCGCTTCTCCATGTAGCCCAGCGGGCTCATCCGGGATAGGGTCAACTGGAGATGAGCGCCCGGAAGCGGCGTGTGCGACGGATGCGTGTAGAAAGACTCATAGGCGCAGTCCACCCAGCAGCCCGCCGCGTTCAGCTCTTGCTCGCGCTCCTCGGTGAAGCCGAATTCTCTGAGGTCGACGTAGTGGCGGATGGTGTAGAACATGTCCTCACCCTGCCCCAAGTCGAGAGACTCCACGGTGCCGATGCCGCCTCTCCGGTCCGCATAACCGTTCTCGTTGAGAAAGACGTGGTCCCAATGATCGGGCGGGCACCAGATCTTGTACTTGAGATTGCCCTTGCCTTCCGGCATGTTCCTTGAGCGGACATTCAGCCAGCGGAACCACCAGGCCAGCATCTCCGGCGTGCAGTTCTGATAGGTGGTGTACACAGCCAGGTAGCCGGTCCCGTCTTCCATCACGCAGTAGCCGTATTCCTGCTCGTCATAGCCGCTGGGCTTCAGTAGATCCAGGAAGTTCTCAGGCTTGATGGCCAGCTTCGAATCGATGGGACCGTAGTCCAGGATCTGCTGATAGAGCGGTCCAGGAGGGCTAAGCGGCATGTCGTAGTACTTGGCCAGAGGGAGCCTCCTCTCCTCGGGACTCAACTCAGGCCGGTTGGTGATGAACATACTCTATCGACCTCCCCCACTCACTCGATCCCGAAGAAGTCCAGCATCTTCGGAAAGAACGGACTCGCAGAACGCAAATCCGCCGCCCGCCCCGGGGACGAAGTCGTAGGTGATACCCTCGGCTCCCAGCTCCTCCGCGTACTCTCTGAAGCGAAGCACCTTCTGATACATCCTGTCCTCGGTCCCGCAGGGCAGGTAGGTCTTGGGCAGACGTCCGGCCTGCGCGGCCTCGCGAAAGCGGTCCCAGGTGTGCTCGTCGGAGTCCAAGAAGGCACCCACCGACGGGTACTTGGCGACCATGTTGACCTCTTTGGGCTTGATGCCGCTCGCGGGGTCTCCGTACGCGGTCGGGAAGGCTTTGTTGTCCGCCGTCGCCTTGGCACGAAACTCACTGCTCGACAAGTCCGCGATGTGGCTCCATGAACGTGTAATCCTTTGGCGGACTACCGATCGGCGCTATCCCGCCGAACATCTCTGGCTGTGCAGCCCGTACATCCAGGTGGCCGCCGCACCCATTGAGAAGCCGGCGACGAAATTGTCCTCAGGCCTGTCTGAGGCGGGCAGCCAGTTGTGTACGAAGGGCATCAGCTCCTCGAAGAAGAAGTCGCTGAAGTTGTAGCCGTCGGCGAACTCGGGATGGTTGGCGAAGTCGCTGTTCAGCCCGCTGGGCATCGCCACCATCACTTCACGCTCCTCGATGAAGCGGGCGATGGCGGTGTTCCGTAGCCAATCGTGCCGATCGCCCATGCCAGCGTGCAGCAACCACAGCACTTTGTACTTCTCGCCCGATCTCGTAGAACTTCTTGCATCCACGCCCACCTTCGGGACCCGGGACGAGGACGGTGAGATCGGTCGGGCCGGCCAGGACCTGCTCTTCAGATTGATCGTGATACTCAGACATCGCGATCCCCCCTTCACTCAGACCTCGACGATCCTCATGCTTCCGGGCTACGCCGCCTTGGCTCCGCTCCCGGTGGCGCGCAGGGCGCCGTCGTCTCGATGCCGAAAACGGCGACGTTGCCGGAGTCCATGTTGGCCGCGAACAAGAAGCGACCGTCCGGCGAGATACACAGTCCGCGCGGATTGTCCCCGCCGCAATCGACGACTTCGCGGAGCGAGACAGCGCCTTGCTCCCGTCCACGTCTAGCACCGAGATGGTGTTCATGAAACGTGTGGAGACATAGAGACACTTGCCATCCGGGGTGCATGACGATGTCGGCGGGCTCCGGGCTATTGGGGCTCCCCATCTTGGCCCGAAGCACCGCTTCCATCTCTTCCACTTCTGCCGGGTCTTGGGGTGTCTGGTCATGAGCGGCGGCCTCGACGAAGCCGAGACGGTGGACGGGACGTCATCGGGGAACAGCGGGCGCTTCGCGTGAAACGCGTTCCAACCGCCCGCTGGCGACGTCGTACCGTAGCCGTGGACGACCGTGTTCCTCTCGTAGTTCGCATAGAAGACCGGGAACGCTGGGTGGAATGCCCGTAGCGAGGGATCAGACCCTCCTCGACCCTGGTGTCCTGCAGGCGGTTCCAGTCTTCCCTTCTCGCGATCGAGGTGGAAGGTGTGGATCACCTCGCAGTCCCTTGTCACACACGACGAGGAGCTCGCCGGTGGGGTCGGCGACCACCGAGTGATGACGCGCCCAGGGATGCGGTCCCAGCGCTCCGTCCCCCGGCGTCAGAGCCACGTCACAGACATCGCCGATGCTGCCGTCTTCGCTCGAGCCCGAACAGCACGAGGGCGGTGTCGTCGAAGAACACCTCGGTCGAGTAGCCTTCGTCGGTCCTCCTGATCTTCGTGACAAAACCGAAGTCCGCGTGATGAGACACGACCACGAAACGTCCGAATCGTCCAGGAGCGTGTAGCAGGGCTCCTGTGAGAGGGTGGGCTTGCGGTTGATCAGGCTCAGCGTCCCGGTCTGCGGGTCGATCTTGAGAGCCATCAGATATCCACCGCCGCCTGTCTGACCCTCAAGACTCGGACGTTCGTCCACCGCATAGACGATGTGGCGCTCGGCGTCCACTGACATGTGCCCGATGTTGGCCTCTTCGAAATACGTCGCCACGGGCTGCATCTGGCGGTCGCGCGGTCGTAGCTGAACACCGAGATACCTTTGGGTTCAGGTCCGAACCCGAAGTTGCCTACAAGCGCGTACATCCTGCCCTGCATGCTTCTGCTCCTTCTACTCTTCGCTACCTGACCGACCGCTACGTCCCATCAGCGCCTTTCGCCGCCAGACTCCTCCGCCCTGATGCAGGCCACGAAGTGCGCCGGGCTTGATCTCCCTGGTCTCGGGTACAGCCTCGCTGCACGCCGGGATGGCCAGGCGGCAGCGCGGTGGAAGGGGCAACCCGCGGGCGGGTTCAAGGGACTGGGCACCTCACCTTCAAGGATGATGCGCTCGCGGTGCTCCTCCACCTCCGGGTCGGGCACCGGCACGGCGGAGAGGAGGGCCTTGGTGTAGGGGTGCAAGGGGCGCGTCGGTGAGCTTCCGTGGCCGGGGCCGTCTCCACGATATGCCCCAGATACATGACGGCGATGCGGTCGCTCACGTGCCTCACCACAGCCAGGTCGTGGGCGATGAAGATGTAGGAAAGGTCCCTGAAGCGTCTGCTGCAGTTCCTCGAGCAGGTTGATGACCTGGGCCTGAATACTGACATCCAGCGCCGAGATGGGCTCATCGGCTATGAGGAGCGAGGGGTCGCAGGCGAGAGCCCGGGCGATTCCTATCCTTTGTCGTTGGCCGCCCGAGAACTCATGGGGGAAGCGTCCAGCCATGCGGGGGTCCAGTCCCACTATCTGCATGAGCTCATCCACCCTTGCCCTTCTATCCTGCTTGTCGGGCCTGAGATTGTGCACCCGGATGGGTTCCCCGATGATCGATCCTGCGCTCTGGCGGGGGTTGAGTGAGCCGTAGGGGTCCTGGAACATGTAGGCCATCTTCTTGCGAAGTGGGCTTCATGTGGCGCTCTTTGAGCCCGGTGATGTCCCTGCCCTCGAAGAAGATCTCCCCGGCGGTGGGTTTGTAGAGGCGGATGATGGCCCGCCCCACCGTGGTCTTCCCGCAGCCCGACTCGCCGACGAGTCCCAGGACCTCACCGCGCCTCAGGGTGAGGCTGACCCCGTCCACCGCCTTTACATCGGCCACCTTGCGAAGCAGCAGACCGCGCAGCACCGGGAACCATACCTTGAGATCACGTACCTCAAGCACCAGGTCGGAGCGACCCTCCCAGGCGACGCCCGTGCTTCTTCACGTCCCGCTCGTGTTGGCGCGGGCCCACCAGCTGGGGCGAAAACCCGGGCCGCCTCCCCGGGGCTCGCTCTTCGCTCGGCTTTCCCGGCTGCAGAAATCAAGGCTTCACCGCCCTTCTCCGGGTTGACGTAACAGCGGGTGTGGTGACCCTCGCCCACTGCCTCTAACTCCGGCCAGGGTTCGCGTCCTGCACTGCTCTATGGCGTCCGAGCAGCGGGGAAGGAAAGCGCACTGGCCGGGTAGAGAGATGAGGTTGGGGGGAAGCCCGGGGATAGCCTCCAGTTTTCGGCCGGCCTTCTCATCGTATGCGGGGCACGCAGCGCAGTAGTCCTTGGGTGTAGGGATGCCGTGGACGGGCAAACACCTCTTTGCAGGTACCGCACTCCACGATCCTACCCGCGTACATGATGTAGAGGGTCTGGGCATAGCGGGCGACCACCCCTAGGTTGTGGGTGACGATGACGAGCGAGGAGTCGAACTCGCGCAACGAGCTTCCTCATCATGTCCAAGAGCTGAGCTTGGGTGGTCACATCCAGAGCGGTGGTGGGCTCATCGGCGATGACCAGACGAGGGTTACACGATAGGGCCATGGCGATCATGGCCCGTTGACGCATGCCGCCTGAACTGATGGGGATAATCGCCCAGCCGGGTCTCGGCGTTTGGGATGCCCACCATGGAGAGGAGCTCGGCAGCCCTGGCTTTGGCTTCCTTCTTTCCCATCCTGAGATGCATTACCAGCATCTCGGTCAGTTGCCGCCCGATGGTCAAGACGGGATTGAGCGAAGTCATGGGCTCCTGGAAGACCATGGCTATCTTGGCACCACGGATGCTTCGCATCTCAGGTCCCTTGGCCTCATACTCCATGAGGGATCGACCTTCGAAGATGATCTCGCCTCCCACAATTGTGCCCGGGGGGAGTATCAGGCGCATGACCGAGAGCTGCGTCACTGACTTGCCGCAGCCGCTCTCGCCCACCACCCCCACAATCTCCTTCTCGTGGACGGAAAAGACACGTCGTCGACAGCTTTGACGATGCCGTCGTCGGTCTTGAACTGCGTGCGCAGGTTCTTGACTTCGAGAAGCGGGGCCATGGTTTCTCTGGCCGTCATGGTGTCCTTAGGGTCGCCCATCGCTAGATCAGTCCTCTGAGCCGCGGGTCAAGAGCGTCTCGCAGGCCGTCACCCATCATGTTGAAACCGAAGACCGTGAGCGCGAGCGCGACTATGGGGGCGAACGAGAGTATCGGGTTCGTGAGGAGGAACCTCTGTCCATCAGCGATCATGCTTCCCCAGGCGGCAGCCGGAGGGCTGATGCCCACGCCGAGGTAGCTCAGGGCGGCCTCCGCCAATATGACCGCGCCCAGCCCGATGGTGATGCTCACCAAAATGGGTGGGAAAGCGTTGGGGAAGATGTGGTTAGACATCGTCCTACGACTGCCTCCGCCCATCGCCCTCATCGCCAGAACGTAGTCGTTCTCCTTGATTGTCAACACCTGACCGCACATCAAACGGCCATGGGTAGCGATGCCCTGGATGCCGAGAGCGAGGATCACATTCCTTACTCCTCCGCCCAGGACAGCGGACAGCACAATCGCGAAAATCAACATGGGAAGCGCTTGGAGGATGTCTAGAAGACGCATGATTACGTTGGATATCCAGCCACCGAAGTAGCCGGCGATCAAGCCCAGAAGGGCACCGATGATCGTGGATAGGGCGACAGCGCCCAGGCCGACCAGCAGAGAGATCCTGGAGCCGTAGATGACTCGACTGAGCGTGTCTCTCCCGATGGCATCGGTGCCAAGCCAATGCTCGCTGCTGGGTGGCGCCAGCCTGTTCACGACATCCGGTTCGTAAGGGTCATAGGGCGCCAGCAGTGGGGCGAAGATGGCCATCAGAACCACTATCAGGATTATGACCAGGCCAGCGACCGCGATCTTCCGTCTGAAGAAGATCCGCGCGACGGTCTTCCACTCGGCCCGCCTCGGCAGTACTGCTTCCGCCGTGCTATCTGCAACCGCAGTACTCTCAGGCGCGGTCACGGTACGCATTCTCCACTAGTCTCAAGAGTACTCCTACTTGTAGCGTATTCTGGGGTCGACCCATCCGTAGGAGATGTCCACCAGAAGGTTCACTAGGACGACTATCACGCCTACGACCAGTACGGCACCCTGGACTACCATGTAGTCCTTGTTCAGGACTCCGTCCATGATCAGTCTGCCCATCCCTGGAATGGCGAAGACCACCTCGATGACCACCGCTCCGCCGAAGATATAGCTGACCAGCATGCCCATGGAGGTGATGACAGGGATCAAGCCGTTCTTGATCACGTGTCGAACGACTATGGTCCTCTCCCTCAGACCCTTTGCCCAAGCCGTGCGGACGTAGTCCTGCTGAATGACCTCCAGCATGCTGGAACGTGTCTGCCGCGTGATTGCCGCGGTGCCGAAGAGAGAAAGACAGAGCACCGGCATGATCAGCTTCGTGAGATTGTCGCCAAGGTCATCGAGGGGCGACGTGTACCCGTAGGTCGGTAGCCAGTGCAGCTTTATCGAGAACACGTAGATCATAAATATGCCGAGCGCGAAGCTCGGTATCGTTATCCCCGCGTTCGTGAGCGCGCTGAGGGTGCTGTCCAGCCATTTCCCCCTTCGGAGTGCGCATATGGTGCCAAGAGTGATCCCAGACAATCCGCACAAGACAAGGGTGAACAAGGCAAGATTCAGGGTAACGGGCAGCCGCTGAGCTATCAGGAGCCCGACGCTCCGCTGCAGAGCGATCGAATCCCCGAAATCTCCGCGAAACAGGCCTCCTAGCCAATTGAAGTACTGCGCGACCACAGGCTGGTCCAGACCATACTGGACTCTGAGTATCTCGATACGCTCTGGTGAATAGGAGTCAAACTCGCCCATCCCCACAAACAGCATCAACGGGTCACCTGGCAAGAGGCGCATCAGACCGAACGTCAGTGCGGATAGTCCGAACAGCACCACAATGCCTAGGAGTAGGCGCCGTATGATGTAAGTGGTCACCTGTGGCTCCCGGCTAGACTCTCAGCTGTCTCAAGGTTCGCGGCCCTTGTGCGCGGTCCGAGCCGGCGAGCGCTGAAAGTCATTGCCCGCCGACTCGGACCAATTGTAGCTACCTCAAATACGGTCTACAGACAGCTTATTTGCTGAGCCAGATTATCGACGGATCGTATTCACCCGTCCATTGACCGGCACCCATGTCATGCAGATTCGCTCCGATCAATTTGTAGTTGGTCCTGCAGTACTGCGGAAGCGCGATGCAGAAGTCATCCACAACCATCTTGTTGAGCTGCTTGTAGTAGTCAGCTTTCTTGGCCAGATCGGGCTCAGCCAACATCTTCTGGTAGACAGCATCGTACTCGTCCGGGATGTACTGGAGCGGGAACCAACCCGAACCCTTGGACACAGCCTGGCTCAGCGTGCTCACATACGGCAGCGGCAGCTGGTACGAGGTCTGAAGCGCACACATCTCACCGGGCACCTGTGTCGTGATGTAATCGCCCCAGCCGACGTTGTCCAGACCGTTCAGCTTGATGTTGACACCGACCTTGGCCAAGGCCGCCTGTATTGCCGTGAACATGTCGTCGTTTTCTGGGTTCGTTTGATAGGTGAGAGTCACATTGATGGGTTTCGTGAGGCCATACCCTGCTTCCTCAAGCAACGTCAGCGCCGCTGCTTCGTCGTATGTATATCCCTTGATATCGGAGTCCCAGGCCTGAAGTTCCCTGCCGTCTATCGTGGCGGCGAGCTGATTCGTGGTGGGATACATGCCGTCAGAACACACCGTCGATGATAGTGTCGTAGGGTGCAGCCATGGCGATCGCCTTGCCGGACCTTCAGGTCGCTGAACGGTGAATCGGCGCTGGTGCTGTCCCAGGTGATGCCCATGATGCCGGACACCATGAAGAGCGACTCGTAGCCTTTGCTCCTCGGCTTCCTTGACCTGCGCACCCGAAGCTCCCTCAAGGTAGTCGCATTCGCCGTTCATGAAAGCAGCGAACCTGACAGTCGGATCAGTGACCATTTCGACGCGGATGCCATCCAAGTAGGGCAGACCCTCTTGCCAGTAGTCGGGGTTTGCCACGAGATCGATGGAGACATCAGGCACGAAGTCCTTGAACATGAAGGGACCCGTCCCGACCGGATGGGTCTTGATGTCGTCCCCGTAACTTCGTAAGCAGTAGGAGAGACCTGCATGCCGGAGTCACCCAGCGACTCAAGGAAGATGGGATCCCACTTGGTGAGGGTGACAACAACAGTGTAGTCATCGACGGCTTCCACCGACGCCATATTCTGCAGGGCGCCGACACCGGCGGACTTGCCCTTCTCGAGATTCCACTTCACAGCGTCAGCGTTGAAGTCGGTCCCATCCTGGAACTTCACGCCCTCCCTCAAGGTGAACGTGTAGGTCTTGGCCGCGGCGTCCGTCTTCCACTCGGTCGCCAACAGCGGCAGCCCGGGTCCCGTCAGGACCGATGGCCACAAGACCCTCGTTAACGGCCCGGCACACGTACGCGTTCGGCCCAGGCATGTGGTCCCATGGCGCTCCGAAGTTGCCAAGGGTCATGCCAAGGATCATCTTCATGGTCCCGCCGGCCTCGGGCGTCGCAGCGGGATCCGCCGGATAGCCCTGTGGGTTCACCAGCACGCTTTTCGCTACGCCGGCTGTGGTTGCGGCCGTAGTCTCAGTGCCACCACCGGCTGAAGTCGTTGTAGCCGTCTCTTCGCCGCATCCGGCTACGATCACGGCCAGCATAGCCAGAACAAGAAGTACTAGAAGACTCCTCTTCATGTGCGCTCCTCCACCATCTCGTGCGTCCCTCTGGTCACATCGCCGTCGCATCATCAACAATGTTTCCCCCAAAGACCACCCCCTCCGTCACCGGTGTCGCGGCAATGTTCCCTGTCGAGCGCCCACTGACAGCCGCCTCTATCCCCAGCGCGCCTTGCTTCGCTCTGCCGATCGTGGGCCGCAGTTGATCTGCGCTCACCTGCAGAAGGACCAGCAGGCGCTCTCGTGTTAGCCAGAAGGATGACCGATGCGGACGAGCCGAAGACGCAGCAATCACACATCCGCCCTCCTCTAGCCAACGGGTCAGGCTCGCTACGCGCGATCACTCTCCATGCCCGCTCGAACTGAAGCCGCGGATGCCATCCCAGCGTTCCGCCGTCACGTCCGACCTCAGACCGTCGCCGGTGAAACTGGCCTCCCGCAGCCTGAATAGCTCAATGTCCTCATGCCGGGTGATGACCAGCCGCAGGCCTTCCTCCACCAGACTGCGCAGGAGGCGTACCTTTCGAGGCCGCTACGACTTTGGCCTCCTGAAGGAGAGGATCAGCAATATCTATGGTTGTCTTCATGTGGGTGACAATATCACAGCAGCTTTGGCGGAGTCAAACTCCTGATTCCGGCGACCGTGACAGATACCGCGGGGGGCGTGCGACCGGAGTCAGACGGGAACTTGTTTGGCTGCGAAGAACCCAGCGGCTGCCACCCAAAGGGTGGGTTTCACTCGATCTCCCGCGTAGAGCTACCACGGGGCGCGCTACATGCCGATAAGCGGGTTCCTCACCTTGAGACTGGGGAAGCTGCTGTAGTCGCGATCAGCCGACCAGAGTTCGGTGACGCCGTGGTGAAGACAGAGCGCCGCAATCCGCGCGTGGTTCACCATGAAGCCTGCAGCTCTGGAAGCGAGCAACTGGTGGGACAGTTCTTCCCAAGAGATCCGGCCGCCGCGGCTCTCGGTCAGCGTGATAAGGGAGGGGGATTCAAGCCAGGCATCAACCTGGGCCACGGCACGATCGAACGGCGTAGGCGTCTTGAATACGAGCGGGTTCGTCACGGTCACCAGAAACCCGTAAAGAGAAGGCCACAGGATGGCCCACGGTTCAGATCCCTCAGCAAGCGTCCGCACGCAGGCGCGCGCCGCCTCGAACCAGAGCCCATCCTCACGGTGGCTGTAGACGAGGATGTTGGTGTCGACCGCGATCAACCGACCGCCCCTCCCGCGTACGGGCATTGGCTGGAGTCGATCCTCACCAGGCGCTGCGTTCTCTTGCTCCACGACGTGCCTCTGCTCTCGAGGTGCGCTCTGCAATCCAATGGTAGCACCTGGCGGAGGCGATTCGGACGAAGCCGAGCGTCAACGTCGGCATCATCTTCGTGGCAACGCGATCTGGCCGGCCGACCCGTGGGCTGACGTCGCCGTCCCGTCTCAGATCGACTCACTGACGTACTCAACGGCCGCCCGCACCATGTAGCACACAGCCGTCGCACCACCGTCCTGCACGCCCACGCTCTTCTCCTGGAACGCCCTGGCCTTCCCACGTTTGGCCACCATGTCCGTGGTGGCTTTCATCCCATTCTCGCAGGCTTCGACTGCAGCCCATATGGCTGTGCTGCCTCTCATCACTACCCTCTTCCGTCGCCCGCCTCAGCGAAGCGACAGCGGGAACAAGGGCGTCCAACAGCGTCTTCTCTCCAACACAGGCCTTGCCTCTGGTCTTGATCTCTCTCGATCGCGCTCTCGCCCATGATCACCCAGTCGTCCAGGCCCACGAGGTCTTGCCCACAACCGACGCGCCCGCCCCCATGAACCCCGACGCCACGATAGTCCCGAACGTAGACGGGTTTGCCCTGTTGACGGCCATTCCGCACTGCATGAGGAGTCGACCGATGTCGGTCTCCGCTTCGGAGGCGGCGAACTCGACCAGCGCCTTGGCCATGAGCTGCACTGTCACGCCCAGATCGCCATCGCCCACCTTGGCGTCCAGTTCGCGCAGTTCTTCGCTGTGCCGCTCCAGACTCTTCGCCACCTTCTTCAGGAGTCCACGCAAGGCGTCGGCGTCGAGCAGCAGCGCGCTCACCGTTCGGCCCACTGAAGCAGGAACGGTGAGAACGCCGGTGCGTCCAGCAACTCCGCCAGCTCGTCGTCGAGCTTCACGCAGGGAGATCGAGGCTCCGGCCATCTCCATGGAGGTCGCGTATTCGCCGACGAACGTCCGATGGATACCAAGGCCGTGCTCCCGCAGAATGTCGTGCACCTTGCTGTAGAGGATGAACAGCTCCTCGGGCGGAGTCGCCCCAAGACCGTTCACCAACACCGCCACCTTGTCGGCCGGACGCGAAAGGCAGATCGTCGATGATCCTCGGTGACGATCGTGGCGACTTCGTCCGCCGTCTTGAGCTTGGTCCGCTCGATCCCCGGCTCACCGTGGATGCCCATGCCCAGCTCCATCTCGTCGTCACCGATGCGTGAACGTGGGCTTGCCCACCGCGGGAATGATGCACGGAGTGAGAGAGAACCCCATGGTGCAGGTGTTCTCGATCACGCGATCGGTCACCGCCTTCGACCTCGTCCAGAGTCGCCCTGGTGTCGGCCTTGGCTCCGGCGATCTTGTAGGCGAAGAAGATCCCGGCCACTCCTCGGCGTGGCTGCTCGCTCCGCGCGCGGAGCCGACGCCACGTCGTCCGCGGCGATGCAGGTCTGCACCGCTATGCCTTCGACGGCAGCCATCTCGGCGGCCATGTCGAAGTTCATGATGTCACCTTGGTAGTTGCCGTACAGATAGAGCACACCGGCTCCACCGTCGACCTCCCTCGTCGCCGCCAGCATGTCCTCTGCGCTTGGCGAGGAGAAGACGTTCCCGATGCTCACCCCATCCAGCAACCCAGGACCGACGTAGCCCAAGAAGACAGGGATGTGTCCCGAACCGCCGCCGGTGCAGATGCCGACCTTGCCCTTGACCGGGGCGTCCGCCCGCACCAGCGCCCTGCGGCTATCTCGGGACGCGCGCAGGTGGAACGGGTAGGCCTTCAGGATGCCGGATAGAGTATCGTCCACGACCTCCAGCGGGTCGTTGATCAGCTTCTTCATGGCCTTCCTTTCTAGGCGATCGCCCGATGCTGCTTCGGTTCTAGTCGCCTTGGACGTCGAAGTTCCCGATGGTGCCGCTGGTGTGCTTGAACTCGTAGTCCTTGCCCACGTCCTCGTCTTTGTACCACCAGTGCCAGCTGTTGCAGACGTGGTAGTCCAGTATGGGCACGGACTGGTTGTAGGCGTCGCAGTTCTCCAGCATGACGAACTTCCCTCCCATGCCCCTGGCGTGGTCTATCGTCGTCTCGCCGAAGGGGAAGACGATATGGCAGTGGCCCTGCTCGGGGTCGTACTCGATGTCGACGTCGACGAACTTGACGTCTAGGACCTTCTTCCACAGCTCAGTCCCAAGGTGGTTCTGCATGAAGTCCCTCAGGATCGCCCGTTGTTCTTCACTGGCGTTGTCGCTGATGTAGACTGTGCCTTCTTCTGATCCCTCCGCCCAGTGATCTATCCAGGTCTTTCTGGGTAGGTCCTATGCCGTCACCGCAATTGATGATGGCCAGTCCGTCCATCGGCACGCGGTCGATCTGCCCCTCTTCGATCTGGAAGATGGCGAGGGATGTGCATGGACCTTCTGTCAGGTCCCTGCCGAACCAGAGAGCGCAATGCCCTGACTGCCTGCATGACTCGTAGAAGGTGCCTTTGAGATGCCATTTGTGAGCCACGGTTCTCCTCCCCACGTTCTTGCGCGCTTACTCTGCCGTCCCTCGTGATTCTTCCACCCGCTTCCGCCGCTATCATCGCAGCGGGGCGCTCAGGCCCCCGTCTACCGCAACCTGTGGCTGTTCGCGCACGAACGGCTCCCGCACCCGACTGAGCCATAGGAGCAGACCGACCCCCGCTAGGCCGAGCGTAAGCGTGCCGATCAACAGGATCCTGTTCCAGAGTCCCGCAGACACGATGATGGTGCCAAGACTCCCCATCACCATGTAGGAAAGCAATCACGAGTGAGGAGACCGAGCCCGCGTCTCCCTCGTGTTGTCCGAGCAAGAGATACGTGGCAGGAGGCCGAAGACAGCTGGAAGCGAGCGGCGTCGGAAACAGCGCCAGGATGAAGAACCACGGTCCTCTTGCCCCTACAAGCAGCACCAGAAGACCACTGACCGCACATACTACAAAACAGGCAGTCATGATGGTGGTCCGTTCGACCCGCCGGGACAACACAAGATAGCAGGGGGGCCCCAGAACGACGCCGACCGCGTAGAAGGCGAAGAAGAGACTGTAGGCCTGACTGCTGACGCCGAAGTCCACCTCGTATATGTACGACGACGCTGCGACGAACGCCATGGTCGCCATGCCGATGAGTGACGTGTTGATGAGCAGGTAGACGAAGGTCCTGTTCTTCAATACCACCCCCAGCCCGCTTCAGCGACGCCAGAGGGTTGCCGGCGAGTTTCCGCACTAGGGTCTCCCGATACGATCGCCCCCGCCACCATGATGAATCCCAAGACGGCCTGCGCCGCAAACACCCCCCGCCACGAGGTCACCTTGAGGATCTGCGCGCCAAGGATCGGAGCGATGAGGGGAGCGAAGACGACCATGGATTGGATGGTAGTGGATAGTGACTTCGCGCTTCCTACCTTGATACGCGTCCTTCACGACGGCAGTCGCCACAGTCGTCGCCGCCCCAGCGCCAAGGGCTTGGAGCCCACGACATACCATCAGTTGGAAGACGTTGGGTGCGACCGCACACAAGATTCCGGCCGCGGTGTAGCACGTCAGACCCACCAGCAGCACCGGTCTCCGTCCAAAGCGATCGCTCAGTGGTCCCATATGAGAATCGCAGCAGCGTAGACGATGAAGAAGAGTGTGAGCGTGAGATTCGTCTGGTATTCGGGTACTGACATACGTGGTCATCGTGGGAAGAGCGGGCAGATAGATCGGTCGACAACGCCGGAAAAGAGCTGGCGGCCGCAAGAAAGACGATGAGCCCCCTCCTGCCCAGATACTTCTGCCGCCGCGATGCAGTGGTGTCCATCCATCTCCCAAAGTATCCGTTCCGTCCCGCAACACACGAACCGAGACTGCTCCCACTGCAGCCTTGGTCAGGTTCTTCAGGCCGACCGGGGCCAGCTGGTCGAAGCAGCGGATACGGGAGAGGTCGCTCGACATCCGGATTCCACCCGACCGACAGCACAACTGATGCGACCCGAGAAGTCGCCTCTGCCTCCGGCCGCAGGCCACCCGCGGTATCCGCTACGGCCGGCGGAATGGGAAGTTTGACTCCGGCAAAACCGCTGTGATATGGTCACCCATACTATAGCAACCATACGTATTGCTGACTACTCCTCGCTTGAATCCTACGCTTCGCAATGGGAGGAACGTTCTTGGGAAGGAGGTCCTTCCGGGAGACTTTTTCGACTAGTTCACGCAGGCGATTGTCATGTTCGTCCCTACAGTTCCGATACCACCTCGGTCGCAAGAGACCGGGCGGGGTGGGAGGCAGATTCTCATGCGCAAGCTACTGATCGCGGGTTCTATGAGTCTCGTTGTCATCACGTTGCTAGTGGCTCTGGCACCAGCCGCCTATGGAGCCGACAAGCCCCGCGAAACCGGAGATTCCAGCTGACACGCCATAGTCAGCATCCATGCGATCGGGTTCGTCGATACCGATGGGGCCAAACTGTCCGCCATCGACATCAAGTACAAGTCGACATGAACGGCGTCCGACGTCAGTCTGGCCAAGTACCGGATCACGGACTACGGGCATCAGCACTGAACCCCGCGTGCCTGAGATCGGCTCACATCCCGGCGTGGCCACCAAGGTCTATGTGGCAGAGACAGGACGCACGTGATCATCAAGGTCAATACGGACTACCAATTGGGCAGCGTGCATCAAGTCCTACAAGTGGGCCATGATCGCGGGCGTCACCCAGACCGGCACGATCCACACCAGGACCACCACCATCACTCCGGGCCGGGAGAAGTCAAGAACTACACAGCAGTTCGCAGTACCCCAGCCTCAGCGGCGCGATACCGCAACTACGCGTATGATGGTACGTACACTATCCGACGGTACCGAGGGCTTCCGAGCTGTTCAAGAAGGAGGGCGGGACAGCCTTCCATGCCACCGATTGCTGGGAGGAGGCAACCGGCAAGAGGTCGCCGTCGATCTGCCGTACGCCCTCTACGTTCCGAAGAACTACAACCCCCACTGAAGTACGCCCTGGTGCTGCATATTCACGACGCCGGCTTCATGGGCGACGACCCGATGATCGCCCTTACCGAGAGTCAAGGCCCGGTCAACTTCGCCTCAACGACGGTTCAGAAGATCGCGAAGATCAGGGTCTTGGCGGCGTCATCGTCGTTTGCCCGCAGATCGCCGACGCACTTCGCTCCACGCGTGATGACTACTCCTTGAGCGCCGCCGTCCCCGCGACCTGGCAGCTGATGGACTACCTCACGGAGAAGTACAACATCGACATGAACCGTGTCTACGGCGAAGGCCATCGATGGGCGGCATGCAGGTCGGGGCCATGGCCGCGCAGCGCGACAACTACTTTGCCGCCTGGTGGGCCAACGGTTGCCAGTGGGGCAGCAACTTCAATCTGGATGACCCCACCTACAACGGAACGCCGTATTACGAGGCTCCGGCTGATGGCGACCCCATCTGGACCAAAGACGCCGATGGCAACCCCGTCAACTACCGGAACTGGTACTACCTGGTCTCCGACGACAACATCCTCATCAACAACTGCAAGAGCGACGCCTTCTCCACCAGCGTGTGGAAGGAGTTCAAGTACCTCTACCGGGATCTTGCCGGAGCGGAGATCCCCTACACCTCCTGGAATCCGGTGACCACATCCAGGGCAGACCAGAACGCAGCATTGAATGCCCTATACGCACAGCCCAATCAACTGGGCATCTACTGGGCGGCGTTCGATGGCGGCAACCATATGGCCACCTGGATCTACAGCCACGGTGTCTCCGCCGCCTACGACTGGCTCCTGAGCCAGACGCGCGAATCCGAGATGGCGCGCGGCAAGCTCGACCTCAACAAGCCGTTCGAAAAGGCAGACGTGCAGATCACAGAGCCCGACAGATCGATAGCCGGTGGCTCGGCTTACCTGGTGACGGGCGAGTACGGCGCTGGGACTCTCTACTACAACTCGGCTCTTGTATGGCAGGGGTGGAAGCACTCTGAAAGAGCCCCCGGGATGGCTGCCTCTGAAAGCCGGGGCAGGTAGCAGCCCGATCGTTTTTCCAGCTGCCATGTTTGCCCCTAGCCTGCCTAACCTCGAAGGCTTCAATGGAGTCGCTCATGACAACCCGTATGCCAGGGTGCTGGTGCTCCAAGGTGATATCAAAGTAGCGATTTGTTCGCTGGAATTGGTTAACATTCCGAGCATCTCTATTACTGACTGCAAGAACGTCGTAAACGCAGCGACAGGTGTGCCGGTAGACAACGTCTGGGTCCATGCGACTCATGCCATCACCACCCCGCATTACCCAGGGAATGCTGAGCACTCGCCGGAAGCCAGCGAAACACAGGCTTTTGCTTACTACAACGCCGTTCATGACGCGATCACTGCGGCCGCTCAGCAGGCAGCCGACAGCTTCCAGTACGCTCTTGCGGGAGTTGGAACCGGGACCTGCGACGTGAATATGAACAGGGATGTCCTGTTCCCGGACGGCAAGTGGTACATCGGTCTGGGTGGCACGCTACCTTCCAACAAGACCATGACAGTCCTGCGGTTTGATTCACTGTATGGCGATCCTATCGGTTTCTTCATGAGCTACGGCATCAAGCCCACCTGCATCGACAACTCGGCAAATGGCCCGAGGACCAAGACCGAGGCAGATCTCGTCCGATGTGCCGGGCCTGGCCTGCCGCTTGATGGAAGAGGAGTTCGGTGCGCCCGCTTTGTTCGCTATGCCCGCGGCCGGCGACCAGGTACCGAAGAAATGGTGCTACTACCAGATTTGGGACCCCGCCCAGAACAAGGCGATCTGGAAGGATGAGGGCGTTGCCAATGGTCTGGCATGGGTGAACGAGCTGGGCACCATAATGGGCGATGACGCCATCGGCATCGCAGAGGACATCTCCTGCACGGGAACCAGCCGCAAGGTAGCCATCACGCAGAGCTCCTTCGTCTGGCCCGAAGAAGAACGGAGCGACGAGACCGTAGCGGTGGGGGTCATCCGCTTCGGTGACACAGCATTTGTAGGGTTTAAGCCAGAGCTGAACTACGTGACCGAACAACAGTTGTGGGACGCGTCGCCTTATGCGCATACACTGTTGCTGTCCTTCCTCAACGGCGATCAGAAGTACATGCCGCATGCGGAAGCCTATACTTGGGGGCTGACAGGGTCAGCTGAAGCGCAGAAGTCGGGGTTTGCCCCCGGCGCTGCGGAGAAACTCAGGGATACGGCGCTTACTCTTCTCAACAGCCTGAAGTAGACACTCTTACCCGAAAAGCCGGTCCGGTGCAAAAGCATTTGGACCGGCTTTTCGGCTGTAATGGTGTTTATCAGGCAATTCCCCTACCAGTCCCCCAGCGCAAGCCTGGTCACAGCCGTCGCCACCGGGCCCGCGGTCTCGGTCCTCAAGACCCCCCCGCCCAGCCGAACAGCGACCAGGCCGCGCTCGAGAAGGTAGTCTCGTTCCTCATCGGTCCACCCGCTCTCGGGCCCCACCCAAAGGGCCACGCCGCGTCGTCCCGACGGGTGCCGATCCAAGGCTGATGCGGTCGCTGCCGGCGCACCGAGGTAGTCGCAAACAGTCGCCTCGGCCTCCGGATCGAGCAGCAGCGAGACGCGGGCCCACGAACCCACGCGCTCCAGGGCTGCAGCGGGTGTCGGTACGAAGTCGATGAGCGGTACCGCCGGCTGCTTGCTCTGTTTGGCGGCCTCTCGGGCGATACGGGACCAGCGGGCCAGACGAGCCTGGGAGTCCTTGCCCGACCACTGCGGTGACCCCCCTGCCTGCAGCAGAAGGATGAAGCTTGCTCCCGCTTCGGTGCTTTTCTCTATGGACCAGTCGAGAGCCGAGGGACGGGCCACCGCCTGCACGAGCCCCACCTGATAGCGGTAGGTGGCCCCGGCAGCGCGCCCTGTCAGGAGTCCGCCCAATCTCACCGTCACGCCCTCGACTGGGCCGGCCCCGCGTGCGGCGCCTGTGGCCGCGCCGCGAGCCGGGGCGCCGGACGCGCCGGGGACCGCGGCGCCGCTAGGGGCGCCCGAGCCGGCCCCGCGCCCGACGATCGTGGCCGCGTAAACGGCGGCCCCCACCACCACCTCGCAGTCGTCGCCGGGCTTCATGCGCAGCACCCGAAGAGCGTGATACGAGTCCTCGGCATCGAGGGTCAGGTCGGTCCCGGTCAGCGACCCACGGACGAAGTCGAGATCAGCGGGCGGCTCTAAGAAGAAGCGGGGGCGAAAGCCGGACACGTCCGGTGAGGTTCAGGGGGTCGTGGAAGGGACCGTGGTGGTCGAGGGGATCCCGCCGCTCGAGGGGGTCCCGGTCGTCGACGGGACCACGGTCGTGGACGTCGAAGCCGAGGCGGCTCTGGCAGCCTCGAGGATAAGCTTGATAACGGCCTGCAAACCCTCATCGACGTTCTCGGTGTAGGGATCGTCAGGCGCGCCTACGTCGGGGTCTATGCCCACCTTGTTGATGTCCCGGCCCAGGGGCGTGAGATAGACGGCGGTGGTCGCTTTGAGGGCCCCTCCGTTGGACAAAGGCTCGATGCTCTGCACCAGGCCCTTGCCGAAAGTGGTCTCCCCCACCAAGGTCGCGCGCTCATAGTCCTGCAGCGCCCCGGCCACGATCTCCGAGGCGCTGGCGGTATAGGCGTCGGTAAGCACGTAGAGCGGGATGTCGGCGTAGGCGTCACCGTTGGCCGCGTACACCTGTTTGGGCGAATGCAGGCCCTCGGTACTGACGATGTCCCCTTTGGGGATGAAGATGCTCGCGACATCCACGGCCTGATCCAGCAGGCCGCCGCCGTTACCGCGTAGATCGAGGACGATCGCATCCGCCTCGTCTACTTCCACTGCCTGCTTCACCGCCGACCGAAGGGCGGCGGCAGAGCCCTGGGAGAACGAGGAGAGGCTGATGACGGCCACCGTCTGGTCGCCCACTTCCATGATCTCTGTCTCGGTCACCGGTATCTCGATGACCCTGCGCGTCAACGTGTATTCCATGACCTCGCCGCCTGGGGGCAGACCCGAAAGGTCCGCCGTCCCCGGCTCGGTGGTGGTGGTCGTCCCCTCGTCGTCGCCGGTATCCCGCGGGAGCGTGGTGGTAGTGGTGCGCTGCAGCGGCCTGTAGAGCTCCAGGTTCACCGTGGTGCCATCTATCCCCTTGATCTTGGACACCACCTCATGGATGTCCAGACCCTGCACGGAGTCACCTTCGACCGAGAGGATGATATCTCCCGGGCGGATGCCCGCCTCCTCCGCGGGGCTGCCTTTAAAAGTCGACCCCACCGTCACCAGGTCGTCGCTCATTTCGACCGCCATCCCCACCCCGGTGTAGGCGCCCGCAGTGCTTTCCTTGAACGAGGCGTACTCCTCGGGATCCCAATACACCGTATAGGGATCGTTGAGACCGGCGACCATGCCGTCGATGGCATCCGCGTGGAGGGTCGCTTGGTCCACTTCCTTGTAGTAGGTGGACTTCAGCTTGTCGAGGACTTCTTGCTGCAGCTGGTGGGACTCGTCCGAGGCCGCGGACGGCACGGACGCCGCGGGGAACATGCCGCGGAGCGCCGAACCGATGTCGTCCCGCACTCCGATGAGGAACCCGCCGAACACCAGCATGCCGGCCGCTACAAGACCGGCGATGATGAGAAGTGGTGTCTTCACGCCTCTATGCATGGGCGAAAGGATACCTTAGGTCTCGTCTAGCCATGTGCGGGACCGTGAACAGCTACTTTATGCCGGGCTTATGCTCGTGCCGGGCCTACACCTTGAGGAAGCGGCGCAGTCCGATACCCGACCCCACGGCGCCGATCACGACACCTACAGCGAGAAGCAGGATGGTGACGAGTGCATACGGGACCGCATCCAGCGGGATGGCCATGAACGGCATGCTCTCCCTGATCCTGCCCACCAAGAAACTGTTGAGTAGCAGCACGACGACGACCGCCGCCAAAGCCCCGAAGAAGCCGACGGTGATCCCTTCGATCACGAACGGCCAGCGGATGAACCAGTTGGTGGCCCCCACCAGCTTCATGATCTCCACTTCGCGCTTCCGCGCAAAGATGGACAGCCGGATGGTGTTGGAGATGAGCAGGATGGCCACGATGCCCAACAACACGATGAAGATGAGCAGGAAGTTGCGGGCCTGGGAGGTGAAGCTGAACAGCTTGTCCGCCACCTCTTTGCCGTACCGCACCTCGTCGACGATGGTCTTCTCCTCGAAGCGCGACGCCACGTCGTCCACCGACTGCGGGTCCACCAGAGCGATCTCGAACGAGGCCGGCAGCGGGTTGCCCGTGAGCCCCTCGAGGATCTCCGGGTTGTCCTTGAAGTCCTCCTTGAGCCGCTCGAGAGCATCCTGTTTGCTGACGAAGACCGAGTTCTTCACTTCCGGCCAACTCAGGATCTCGGTCTGCATGGCGTCGATCTCGTCCTGGGTCGGGTCGGGGTCGGTCTTGAGATACACGGTGATCTCCACCTTCTCCTCCACCTCTTTGAGGAGCGCATCGGTGGTATACACGAACACGAGGACTCCTCCCAGCACCACGATGGAGAGGAAGACCGTGACCAACGCGGCGATGGTCATGAAGTAGTTCCTACGGAGCGACCCGAAGGCCTCTTTGAGGAAGAAGCTAATCCTCCCCATAGCCGCCTCGTTTCTGATCGCGCACTACTTTGCCCGCATCGAGAGCAACCACCCGGCGGCGCATGCGGTCGACCATCTCCCGGTCGTGCGTGGCCATGAGGACTGTGGTGCCCGTCTTGTTTATGCGGTAGAGCAATTGCATGATGCCCATCGATGTCTCGGGATCGAGGTTGCCGGTGGGCTCGTCGGCTATGAGCAAGGGCGGGTGGTTGACGAACGCCCGTGCAATCGACACGCGCTGCTGCTCTCCCCCGGAGAGCTCGTTGGGGTAGCTGTCCGCCTTGTTCCCGAGCCCCACCAGATTGAGGATCTCGGCGGCCCTCTTCTTGGAATCGTGATTGGCGCTGCCGGTCACCACGAGCGCGTACATGACGTTATCGAACGCGGTCTTGTTGGTGAGAAGCTTGAAATCCTGGAACACGCAGCCGATGTTGCGCCTCAGATAGGGGACCTTCCAGCGACGGAGCGTGGAGAGGTCGCGGCCGCCCACACTCACCCGGCCCCTGTCGGGTTCCAGTTCTTTGATGAGCAGACGGATGAAGGTCGACTTGCCCGAGCCGGACGGGCCCACCAAGAAGACGAACTCGCCCTTCTCGATGTGGAGGCTCACCCGTTCCAGCCCGACGGTGCTTGGGGGGTAGATCTTGGTCACTTCTTCAAACTTGATCACATGCTACCTGCGACTTCCGTCTAGGGACATCTCTTGACTATTCTTCGGGACCAAGCGGAAACCTGCCGCCTTCGGAGACCCCGTCCCGGCACCGCGTCGGTCAGACCGAACGCCCGCGCAAGAGACGGCGAGATCTGCTCACCGCCCACCCAGCCGTCCTGTCGATCTTTGCCAAACGTATTCCCGGATGAACTCGTCGATGGCTCCGTCCAGTACTGCTTCGACGTTACCCTTCTCGAAATTGGTCCGGTGATCTTTCACCAGTGTGTAGGGGGCCAACACATAGGAACGGATCTGGCTGCCCCAAGCTATCTCCTTCTGCTCCCCCTTCTCCCGAGCCATTTCCTGCTCTCGTTTCTCGTGCTCAAGGAGAAGCAACTTGCTCCGCAGCATCCGCATGGCCGTCTCGCGGTTCTGGATCTGCGACCGTTCGTTCTGACACTGCACCACGGTCTTGGTGGGGACGTGGGTGATACGCACGGCTGAGTCGGTCTTGTTGACATGCTGTCCGCCGGCGCCGGACGAGCGGTAGGTCTCCACCCGCAGTTCCTTCTCGTCTATGTCGAGATCGACGTCACCCTCGATGAGCGGGGTCACGTCCACCGACGCGAAGGAGGTGTGACGCCGGCTGGCCGAATCGAACGGAGAGATCCGCACGAGTCGGTGCACCCCCCGCTCGGTGGAGAGAAGTCCGTACGCGTTCTCGCCGTGCACGGTGAAGGTGACGCTCTTGATGCCGGCCTCGTCGCCCTCACTGGCCTCGTTAAGCTCTACGTTGAATCCCCGCTTCTCGGCCCAGCGCAGATACATTCGCAGGAGCATCTCGGCCCAATCCTGGCTCTCGGTGCCCCCGGCCCCGGGGTGGATGCTCACGATGGCGTCGCCGGCGTCGAACTCGCCGATGAACAGCCTCTGCTCCTCCAGCTGCTCGAGCGTACGGCCGACGTCCCCGAACAGCCGCTCCACCTCGTCGGCCAACTCGTCGGGGACCCCCTCGCCGTTGGTCTCTTCGGACGCCATGTCGAGCAACACCTCGAGATCGTCCACCTGAGCGGCGAGCTCGTCGTAGTGTTCGAGACGGCTGCGCAGGCGGCTATAGCGCGTGCTCAACTCCTGGGCGTGCGTCTGATCGTCCCAGAAGTCGGGAGCGCGGAGGACCTCCTCGAGCGAGGCTATATCGCGACGCAGCGAGACGGGGTCAAAGATACTCCCTTGCCCACAGGAGCTTCTCGCGGAACACCCCCAGAAGCTCACGGTATTCGGCCAGGGAGAGGGTCTGTCTCTCGGTCTTCTCAGCCATATGCGGGGGGATTATAGCCTACACGCATCGTTCATCCCACAAAACCGGCGGCAGACGGGTCAGGCGCCGCAACACTTCTTGTACTTCTTGCCACTGCCGCAGGGGCAGGGATCGTTACGGCCCACCTTGCTGACGCTGCGTTGTGCGACCGTGGTCTGGGTGGCCGCTTGCGCCGCCTCGTAGGCTTCGGCCGAGCTGTCGGCCACGCCTGCGCGCTTGGCGGCAGCGGCTGCACCGGCGAAGTTCTGAGCCAGAGTGCTGTCGCCACCACCCGAGTACGCGAGCGGCCGTTCGGGTGCGGGTTGCGCCTCTTCCTGGCGCACGATCTCCAGGTGGTAGAGGTAGCGGACGAAGTCGGTCTGGATGGAATCCATCATCTCCTGGAACATCTTGAAGCCCTCGTTCTTGTACTCGACCAGCGGATCCCGCTGAGCGAGGGCCCGCAGCCCGATACCCTCACGGAGATAGTCCATCTCGTAGAGATGGTCGCGCCACTTGGAGTCGATGGTCCGCAGAAGCACCCAATCGGCCATGTCGCTCATGGCTGCCTTGCCGAAGCGTTCTTCCTTGGCCTCATACAGCTTGAGGGCGTCGTCCACCACCATGTCGGCGAGAGTCTCGGCGTCGAGATCGGAGGGATCTCCCAGACTTTTCGGGGTCAAGGTGGTGGGGAAGAAATTGCGGAGCGCGGTGACGAGTTCGTCCAGGTCCCACTCTTCGGAGAAGCGCGAGGCGCCGGTGAACATGGCCACCTGCTCGCGGATGATGCGCTCCACGATGCCGAGGACGTCCTCGCGAAGGTCGTCGCCGCTCAGGATGCGCTGACGCTGGCCGTAGATGACCTCGCGCTGCTTGTTCATGACGTCGTCGTACTCGAGCACCCGCTTGCGGATCTGGAAGTTCTGCTCTTCCACCTTCTTCTGGGCGCTCTCCACCGAGCGGGAGATGAGTCCGTGCTCGATGGGGACGTCGTCGTCCAGGCCCATGCGGTCCATGAGCCGGTGTATGCGGTCGCCGCCGAAGATGCGGAGCAGATCGTCGTCCAGAGAGATGACGAACTGGCTGACGCCGGGATCGCCCTGGCGACCCGAACGGCCGCGGAGCTGGTTGTCCACGCGACGCGCCTCGTGACGTTCCGTGCCCAGGACGAAGAGTCCGCCGGCTTCGACGACGCCTTCGCCCAGCTTGATGTCGGTACCGCGGCCGGCCATGTTGGTGGCGATGGTGACCTGCCCGGGCTGCCCGGCCTGAGCGATGATGCCCGCCTCTTTGGCGTGATACTTGGCGTTGAGGACCTCGTGAGGCACTCCGCGCCTCTTGAGCATCTCCGCCAGTCTCTCCGATTTCTCCACCGAGATGGTGCCCACCAGCACGGGCTGACCCCGCTTGTGGCAGTCGGCGATCATCTCTGCCGCCGCGAGGAACTTGGCCTTCTCGGTCTTGAAGATGAGGTCGTTGCGGTCGTCGCGGACCATCGGTTCGTTGGTGGGGATCACCACCACTTCCATCTTGTAGATCTCGCGGAATTCGTCGGCTTCGGTGGCGGCCGTGCCGGTCATCCCCGCGATCTTGCCGTAGAGCCGGAAGTAGTTCTGCAGGGTGATGGTGGCGAGCGTCTGGTTCTCCTCTTTGATGCGGACGCCCTCTTTGGCCTCGATGGCCTGGTGGAGCCCCTCCGAGTAGCGCCGGCCTTCGAGGATACGGCCGGTGAACTCGTCGATGATCTTGACCTCGCCGTCCTGGACGAGGTAGTCCACGTCGCGCCTGAACAGAGCGGACGCGCGCAGGGCCTGCATCAGATGGTTGACCAACTGACCTGACAGGTCTTCGTAGATATTGTCGATGCCCAGTTCGCGCTCCACCCGGGCCAGCCCCTCTTCGGTGATGGCGACGGTGCGCTTCTTCTCGTCGATCTCGTAGTCGGCCTCTTCGCCCGGCCGCAGACGCCGGGCCATGCGGGCGAAGTCGTAGTAGGTCTTGGCCGCGCGCTCGCCGGGGCCGGAGATGATGAGCGGCGTGCGCGCCTCATCGACGAGGATGGAGTCGACCTCGTCCACGATGCAGTAATAGTGGCCCCGCTGCACCTGCTGCTCGGTGCGAAGCACCATGTTGTCGCGCAGGTAGTCGAAGCCGAACTCGGTGTTGGTGCCGTAGGTGATGTCGGCCAGATAGGCGGCCCGCCTCTCGGTGGCCTCCATGCTGTTCTGCAGTGCGGCTACGGAAAGTCCGAGAAACTCGTAGACCGGTCCCATCCACTCTGCGTCACGGCCGGCCAGGTAGTCGTTGACGGTGACCACGTGCACGCCATTCCCGGCGAGCGCGTTCAGATACACGGGCATGGTGGCCACCAGGGTCTTGCCCTCGCCGGTCTTCATCTCGGCGATGGAGCCCTGGTGAAGCACGACCGCGCCCATCACCTGGACGTCGAAGGGACGCATACCGGTGGTGCGCTTCGCCGCCTCGCGGGCCACCGCGAAGGCCTCGGGCATGAGGTCGTCCAGCGCCTCTCCGCGAGCGAGGCGTTCTCTGAATTCGACGGTCTTGCCGCGCAGAGCGGCGTCGGAAAGCGGCGCCACCTCGGGTTCGAAAGCGCTCACCCGAGCGACCGCCTCTTCCAGCAGTCTCAGCTTCTTGCCCTCGCCGAAGCGAAGGACCTTGTCGACGACTTTGATCATCAAAACACCACGCCTACTGCATCAGACCCCGAGGCGGCGAGGCCGCGTCGGCGGCCAGGCAGGACGGCGGAAGTCCGACTCAGGTCTGCGCCTCGATCAGCCCGTAATTGCCATCGCGGCGGCGATACACGACCGCCGTCTCATTCGTCTCCGAGTTGGTGAAGACGAAGAAATCGTGTCCCACCAGTTCCAGCTGCAGCGCCGCCTCCTCGGGTGTCATGGGTTTGACCATGAACTGCTTCGTCTTGACGATACGAGGCAGCTGCGTTTCTTCCTCCACCGCTTCGGTCTCTCCGGGGATCTCGAAGCCCTCTGCCGCGAACGTCTCTTTGGCAGGCCCCTGGTGAGACACCAGTTTGCCCCGGTACTTCTTCACCTGCCGTTCGAGCTTCTCGAACACCAGATCGATGGACGCGTAGATGTCGGACGAGGCCTCCCTGGCTCGGATGACCGGCCCCTTGGTGAAGATAGTCGCCTCGACCACCTGGTTGGCGGCGATGCTGGGGTTCTTCTCGGTCCAGAGCTCCACCTCGCAACGAGACCCAGCGGCAAGGTACTTACCCAGCCTTCCGATCTTCTCCGCGGCGTAGGCGTTGATCGCCTCGGTGACAACGAGATTCCTGCCTTTGACCGTGAGGTTCACGCCGGTCCAGCTCCTTGCTTCGTCATAGATGGGGTCACACGCGTCATTATAGCCTCCCCGCTGTAGGCCCTCCGTTAGTCGTGCCCTTCGCTCCCAGTCGACACCGCCCGGGAGAACGTGAACACGTGCACGGGGACTCCGACACCCCTGCCAAGTACGGCTGCCACTTCCTGCGCAGTGGCCCCGGTCGTGTAGACGTCGTCTACGAGGACGACGGCCGCAGGACGCGAAGGGAAGCGCCGCCACCGCCTTGTCGTCGACGGACGAACGCACCGCGCAGATTGGCCTGTCGACCCCCTCTGCCCAGCTCCTTCTGATGCCTGGTACGCAGCGTCTTTCGCACCAGTCCGGCCTGGTGGACGGCGGGTGGTCCGGCGGCGAGGGCACGCGCCAACAGCTCGGCCTGGTTGTAGCCTCGCTGGCGTTGAGCCGCCCGGTGGGAAGGGACCCAGGTGACCACGACGCGATCACCCGCATCAGCAGACGAGACGAGCTCCCGGAACGCCGGGCGTGCCAGCTCGGCCATGAGCGGGGCCAACACCGGTTGCCCGCCGGATTTGAACTCCACCACCATGCGTTGCGCAGGGCCGGTGTGCACAAAGGCGCTTCGCGCTCCGCTGAAGGCCAGATCCACTCCCATGCAGTGCGAGCATCGGCCGGCCACCTGCGGTCGAGGTCCGGGCTCTCCGCAACGCGGGCAACAATCCCCGCCGATCGAAACAAGGGAGGCCTGACAACGGGGGCAGAGATGGGACTCGAAATCGCCACAGCTCACGCAGCGGGGCGGGAACAGCACAGACAAGATGGGTTCGGCTACGACCTCCCGCCACCAGCGCCCGAGCGCGACTATACCTCCTCCTGGTGCGGCGCCACCCGTCGGGACTCCGCTGAAGGCAGAGCGACCCTCGGGGGGGTTCATGTCGTAGGCCGTGGCTTCCGGCCGAAGACACCCTCGATGATGACCGACCCTGCGGGGACCTCCGAGTCGCTCAGAACCACCCCCCGGGCAACGTGGGCTCCCGCCCCCACGAAGACGCGGTCGCCGAGGACACTGGGCCCTTCGACGATCACATCGTCCTCGATGCGACATCCCCGGCCGATGACCACCGGCGGCTCGATGCGGACCGAAGGCGACACCTGCGCCCCCTCGTCGACCCAGACCCCCGGCCGGACCTCCTCGCCCGGAAGGTCCAGCGCCACTCGACCGGTTAGGGCGTCGGCATTGCCACGGAAGTACTCGTGAAGATTCCCCACGTCGCTCCAATAGCCCCCGAATGTGTGGGCATGAAACGGTATGCGCTGTCGGAGCAGATCGGGGAAGAGCCGGCTGCCGAAATCGTCGAACTCGCCGGTGGGGATGAGGGAGAAGACCTCTGGCTCGAAGACATAGATGCCGCAGTTGCAGAGGTGGGAGCGGGCCTCTTCCCGGGTGGGCTTCTCCTGGAAGCCCACGACCCGGTCGTCATCGTCGGTCACTACCACGCCGTATAGACTCGGGTCGGCGACTTCTTTGACCGCAATGGTAGCGATCGAGCCGTTGCGGCGGTGCGCCGCCACCAGGCCGGTGAGATCGATGTCGGTGAGCGCGTCACCGCTCATGACCAGGAAGGTGCCACCGCCCAGGAACTCCTCGTTGTTCTTGACCCCGCCCGCCGTCCCCAGCAGTTCGGGCTCGAACGAATAGTGGAGATGGACACCAAGGGTAGCCCCGTCGCCGAAGTGCCCGGTGATGACCTCGGGCATGTGGTGAAGGTTGGCGACCACCTCGGTGAGGCCGTGGCGGCGGAGCAGGCGCAGGATGTGATGAAGCACCGGCCGGTTGGCGATGGGAGCCATGGGCTTGGGTAGGAGCTCGGTTACCGGCCGCAACCGCGTCCCCTTGCCGGCAGCCATGACCATCACCCGCATGACAGCGCCTCCAGGCTCGACTCATACGGGGGCAGCGCGACCCCTCGATCGGTGACGATGGCGGTGACATTGGCGGCCGGCGTGACATCGAAAGCCGGGTTGCGCACGCTTACCCCCCTCGGGGCCCAGCGCACACCGGCAAAACCTGTCACCTCGCCCGCGTCGCGCTCCTCGATGGGGATCTCGCTGCCGTCGGTCAGCCGCAGATCGACCGTGGAGAAGGGCGCAGCGACATAGAAGGGGATGCCGTGTTCGCGCGCGAGGACCGACACGGTGTAGGTGCCGATCTTGTTGGCCACGTCGCCGTTGGCGGTGATGCGGTCGGCACCCACCACCACGTGGGTTATGGCGCCCTGCCGCATGAAATAGCCCGCCATGCTGTCGGTGATGAGCTCCACCGCGATGCCTTCACGCGTCAATTCCCAGGCAGTCAGGCGCGCCCCCTGAAGAAGCGGCCGAGTCTCGTCCGCGAACACCCGCAGACGCGGATTGCGGGCGTGAGCCGAGCGGATGACGCCCAGAGCCGTCCCGTACCCGGCTGTCGCCAGGGCTCCCGCGTTGCAGTGCGTAAGGATCACCGGCTGCTCCCCTGTGATGAGATCGGCTCCGTACTCCCCGATCGCCCGGCACGAGGCCAGGTCGTCCTCGAAGATCTGGACCGCCCGTCGCTCGATCGCCTCGGTCACCTCTGCCGGGGACAGATCGTCGCGGCCCCAGATGCGCTCCATCTCCTCGAGCGCCCAGGGCAGGTTATACGCAGTCGGCCGAGTGTCGAATAAGCCTTTGGATGCAACCTGGACCGCCTCCCGAAAACGGGCGGGGTCGCCGCCCGCGTCGGCGAGAGCCGACCGGGCGGCCAAAGCCATCCCCATGCCGGCCGTGACCCCCAGCGCGGGAGCGCCGCGGACGGTCATGTCGCAGATGGCGGCCGCCACCTGCTGCCACGTCGCGCACTCCACATACACTTCTTCGAGAGGCAGCCGGCGCTGGTCGATGAGGACGACGACGCCGTCGCGCCAGACGACCGGCCGTATGTTGTCCGCTCCCGCCAAGATCAAGTGCCCATGTGCCAACTCGTCAGGTACTCCACCTGCTCGGGCGTAAGCGCGTCGATGCCCGCGCCGAGCGACGCGAGCTTGAGACGGGCGATCTCCTGATCGGTCTCCACCGGCACGTCGTAGACCCGTTTCTCCAAGCTGGCCGCGTTCTTGACCATGAACTCCGCAGCCAGAGCCTGGTTGGCGAAGCTCATGTCCATCACGCTGGAGGGGTGCCCCTCGGCCGCGGCGAGGTTGATCAGTCGTCCCTCGCCCAGGAGATAGATGTTCGCCCCGCTCGCCAGAGTGAACTCCTCCACGAACTCACGGATCTGGCGCCGGCCCACCGACAGACCCTCCAGCGCGGGGATGTCGATCTCCACGTTGAAGTGGCCGGTGTTGGCGACGATCGCGCCGTCCTTCATGACCTCGAAGTGTTCCTTGCGGACCACATGGATGTCGCCGGTGGCGGTGACAAAGATGTCGCCGATAGGCGCCGCCTGGGCCATCGGCATGACCCGATACCCGTCCATGATGGCCTCGAGGGCCCGCAGCGGATCGACCTCGAGCACGACCACATCAGCACCGTGACCCTTGGCCCGCATGGCTACGCCTCGTCCACACCAGCCATATCCCGCCACGACCACGATCTTGCCCGCGATCATCCGATTGGTGGAGCGGATGATGCCGTCCATGGTGGACTGCCCGGTGCCGTAGCGGTTGTCGAACATGTGCTTGGTCATGGCCTCGTTGACGGCGATGATGGGGTAGCGCAGTACCCCGTCCTGCTCCATCGACTTGAGCCGGATGACGCCGGTGGTGGTCTCTTCGGTGCCGCCGATCACGCCCGCCGCAGCGTCGGTCCGCTCGGTGTGGAGCAACCCCACCACGTCGGCCCCGTCATCCATGGTGATCTGCGGGTGGAAATCGATGACGCTCTGGATGTGCCGGTAGTAGGTGTCGCGGTCCTCGCCTTTGATGGCGAAGGTAGAGATGCCGTACTCCACCACCAGCGCGGCCGCCACGTCATCCTGCGTCGACAGTGGGTTCGACGCGCACAGAGCCAGCTGTGCCCCTCCGGCGACGAGCGTGCGCATGAGACTCGCCGTCTCGCTGGTCACGTGCAGACACGCACCGATGCGGATACCCTCCAGGGGCTTCTCCTTGGCGAACCGCTCGCGGATGCGGGCCAGCACCGGCATCTCCTTCTCCGCCCACTCGATCCGCAGCACACCGGCCGGTGAGAGGCCTGCGTCCTTCACATCATGTGCGACCACCACTCGTCTCCTTCAAATCGGCATCCTGAACATCAGGCCGTTATCACCACGGCAGCTACGCGCAGCCCCATGTGGGCCGCGATGATGACCGGGGCCACCAGCTCCGAGCTGGCCGCCACCCAGCCATGGCGGCGGACCGCATCTGTCTCGTACTCGCTCATGGCTCGATCGTCCTCCACCCCGGCGACCACGCCGTGGGCTACTATCATACCGTCCGAGCCGCTTGCCCGCCCCAGAGCGAACTCGGGGGCATACGCGCGTTCCAGGCTGGGGAAGCGCGGACCGTCCCGTTCGTCGTTGGGCCCCACAAGTGGCGAGCGCCACGTGAGGTTGGCGTGGTCGGTCACCACGACCCGGCCCGCGTGCCCCGGCTGCATGCCGACACCGCGGCAGACATAGCCGACGACACCCGCCTCGCTCGTGCGGACCTGCCGCAGCTGCACCCGGATCGCTTCGATCTCGGCGGGGCTGAGCTGCCGGTAGAGGTTCTTGACACCCAGATCGGCGAGCGACACCGCCTGTCCGTCCTCGCCCGCCAATCGCCCGCACACGACCGCCGCTTCGGGGTCGGACGACGAGGTCCACGCGCGGGCCGATGAGGACCTTCATCGAGCAGGGATGGGGATCATCGACTCCGCGATGTCGAGCATCTCCTCCTGGTCCAGCCAGTACGAGAGCGTGTTGGATACCCAGTAGAGGACGCCGTCCGCCTTCCACCACACTCGAGCGATCTTCCGGTCGGTCCTCACCACGGTAAATACGGTGCCGTCACGGGTTATCTCGGCCCCCTCGCTCGCTGCGGGCGCGTCGAGCCAGGTGGTCTCCGTGATCCCCAAGACCTGGTCCTCGTTCTTCTTGAGAGCGTAGAGCACCCGGAAGGCAGGCTTGGTCCCTCCCCCGACCTTGATGTCGTACGTGGCGTCGTTCTTGGGCATCTTCCCCACCCACTCGAAGGTGGACGGCACGCGGCCCGGGGCCTGTACGGCGAAGGGCACCTGGTCGGCGATCTCCTGCCACCTGTCGGCATCGGGGATGGTCTCGGGGGTGGGTGGCACCGCGAACTGAGACGGCAGACTGAAGTCCTTGCCCACGACGACCTTGAGGTGCTCGAGGGTGCTGCTGCTTGCTGGTCGAGTCGACCCCGAGAGCCCTCGCCACCTGCTTGGCATCAGTCAGCATCGTGGAGGGATACTCCACCGAACTCGTCTTCACCGTGTTTCCCGCCACGTCGCCGGCCGTGCCCACCGTCGCGCCCAGACTGCGCAGCCACTCGGCGGCCGCGGCCGCCTCGCCCTCTAGACCGCTCCGCCCCACCACATCGATCTCGAGGCCGGCGAGATCGGGAGCCGCGGTGGTGGTGGTAGAGGACGCAGAAGAGGACGTCTCCGACTCCCCCAGATCGGTCGCGTGTTGGAAGCGGCTGACGGCCTCCTTGAGCTTCTCGGGGGTGACCACGACGTAGGCCGCACCGCCGATGGTGGGGGTCGTTCCGATGAGCGCGATCTGCCGGATACGATCGCCGTTCAGACGCACACCCCAGTACGCGAGCCTGAGGATCTCGTTCGCCTCCAGGTCGGTCACCACGTTGTCGAACAGGGCCGAGATGAGGCCGGGGAGCTTGAAGGGCAGGTTCCAGCCCATCGCCTGTTCCCGGACCGCGTTCATGAAGCGCTGCTGCCGCTGCATGCGACCGAAGTCCATGTTCCGATCGTGCCGAAAGCGGACGAAGTCCAGCGCGTCTACGCCGTCAAGGAGCTGATAGCCGGGCTGTATGTCGATCTTCTCCCAGGTGCCATCGTCGTTGAAGTAACGTCGGTCCACGTCGACGTAGATCCCCCCGAGGGAATCGACGATGTCTTCGAACGCACCGAACCCGATCTCCAAGTAGTGGTTGATGTCCACACCGGTGAGTCGCTCCACCGTCCTGATGGCAAGGGGAGCACCCCCATAGCCAAAAGCCGTGTTGAGCTTGCCGGTACCGTGTCCGGGGATGCTGACCCGCAGATCGCGAGGCAACGAGAGGATGGAGAGGTAATCCTGGTCGGGATCGACATGGACGAGCATGATCGTGTCCGACCGGCCCATTGAGGTGCCATCCGTGTCTCGCCTGTCCGTCCCCAGCACCAGGATGTTCATGGCCGATGGAGACGCCGGGGCGGTCGGATCCGTGGAGCCGGACGAAGAACCCGGTTGGCTCCCGACCCCGGCAGAGGTGTCGGCAGTTCCCGGGTCCTCAGTCCCCGAGGCCGAAGTGTCTCCCGGTTTCTCCTCGAGCGCAGCCCTGATATCGGGGCTCACCCGGTTGTTCGCTGCCGAGACCTCGGCCCGGAACCACAGGTAGGACCCACCGGCGATAGCGAGAACCACGACCGCCAAAGCGACGGCCGACCATAAGACTATCCGCTTCCACCGACGCTTCGGTGACGTCTCCACCTGATACAGCGTGTACCGCTTCTTCCTCAAATACTCCCGACCTCACACCGTCGACACTCGCCGGGAGATTTTACCGCGAACCCCTGGCGCCGACCGGTTCAGCAGACACCGGACGCCGGACCGACCACCCTTTCCACGTCGGCCCCCAGGGACCGCAGCTTCTCCTCCAGGCGCTCGTACCCTCGGTCGATATGCTGCACTTCACGTAGCTCGGTGCACCCCTCGGCCAACAGCCCGGCCGCTGCGAGAGCCGCTCCAGCCCGCAGATCGGGACATCTCACGATGGCCCCGGTGAGCAGGCGCCCGCCGTTGATGACCGCGTGGTTTCCATCGACCCGGATATCGGCACCCAGACGGATCAACTCGTCGACGAAACCGAAGCGGTTCTCAAACACGTTCTCCGTGACCACCGATACCCCTCGCGCGACCGACAGCAGCACCATCATCTGAGCCTGCAGGTCGGTGGGAAAACCGGGATACGGCAGGGTCGCTACATCCACCGCTGAATATCGTTCCGGATCCCCGCTCGCCTGGATGCTGCGCGTGTTCTCGTGTATCTGCACCCCGACGGCCCGCAGCTTCGACAGGAAGAGGTCGAGTACGTGAGGGCTGATCCCGGTCACTTCGACGTCACCCCCCGTGACGGCGCTCATGATCAGGAAGGTTCCCGCCTCGATGCGATCGCCGAGCACGGTGTGCTCGGCGGGGCGCATCTCTTTGACACCGTTGACGCGGATCGTGGACGATCCAGCGCCCGTGATGTCGGCCCCCATGCTCACCAGGAACTTGCACAGATCGACGATCTCCGGCTCCCGGGCCGCGTTCTCCAGAGTGGTGGTGCCGTCGGCCATGACCGCGGCCATGAGCAGGTTCTCGGTGGCGCCCACGCTCGGGTAGTCGAGGAACATGTCCACGGCGCGCAACCGCGCGGCGGTCACCTCCACGAAACCGTGGTCGGTGCGGACCGCGCCTCCCATCTCCGCCAACCCCCGCAGATGGATATCGATCTTGCGGGGACCAAGATTGCAGCCACCGGGCATGGCCACCCGGGCGTGACCGAAACGGGCCACCAGCGGCCCCATGATCTGGATAGAAGCGCGCATGCGCTGGACCAGCTCATACGGGGCCACGTGGGATTGCACCTTGGTGGTGTCCACCGTCATGGTGCCATCCTTGACGTCGACCGCCGCGCCGAGATGTTCCAGCACCTCGCGCATGGTGTGCACGTCTTGGATATCGGGCACGTTGTGCAGGACGCTGGTACCGGAGGCCAGCAGCGAGGCGGCCATCAGCTTGAGCGCTGAGTTCTTAGCCCCCGAGACCGCTACTTGCCCGGCAAGGCGCCGCCCTCCACGCACCAGGAGGCGCGGCTCTTCGACATCCGGAGCCATGAGCTACGCCATCTGGGCGACTTTGATCCTGTTGCGAGCTCGTTTCAACGCCACTTGCTCCCGATAGGGATCGACACGATCGTCCTCGGGCACCGTGCCCATCCGGTGCATCTCGAGCCGCTCGAGGGCTCGTTCCACCGCTTTCTCCGCTCTGGGCACATCGATCTCGCTCGCTTCCTCGGCTGCGTCCGCCAACACTATCACTTTATTGAACTGGACCTTGATGAACCCTTCGGCGACCGCAAAATTGAGCCACTCGCCGCCGTCGGTGAGGGCCCGCAGGCGACCGATGGCAAGTTGGGCGACCAGGGGCGCGTGCTTGGGCAGGATGCCTACCTCCCCGGTGGCCGCGGGGATCACCACCATCTCGACGTCGCCCTCGAACACCAGGCCCTGAGGCTCTACGAGCTCGAGGCGAAGCTGATCCTTGTCACCGTCGGACACTGCAGTCCTCTCCTAGGAGACCGCGGCCGGCTCCGAAGCCGGAGCTGCCGCTGATTCTGCCGTCCCTGCCGCCGCGGCCTGACTTGCGCGGGCCGCGGCCACGACGTCGTCGATGCTTCCCTGATACTTGAAGGCCTGCTCGGGGAGGCCGTCGTGCTTGCCTTCGATGATCTCCTTGAAGCTCCGCACCGTATCCTTGAGCGGCACAAAGCGGCCCGGCATCCCCGTGAACTGCTCGGCTACGAAGAACGGCTGCGACAGGAACTGCTGGATCCTGCGAGCGCGGCGGACGGTGACCTTGTCCTCGTCGGACAGCTCGTCCATGCCCAGGATGGCGATGATGTCACGGAGGTCCTTGTAGCGCTGGAGGATCTCCTGGACCCTGGTGGCCACCTCGTAGTGCTCGTCACCCACCACATCGCGGGAGAGTGCCCGGCTGGTCGAGTCGAGCGGGTCGACGGCCGGGTAGATGCCCATCTCGGTGATGGAGCGGCTGAGCACCGTCGTGGCGTCGAGGTGGGCGAAGGTGGCGGCCGGCGCCGGGTCGGTGAGGTCGTCGGCCGGCACGTAGATGGCCTGTACCGACGTGACCGAGCCGCGCCGGGTGGAGGTGATGCGCTCCTGGAGTTCGCCCATCTCAGAGGTCAGCGTCGGCTGGTAACCCACGGCCGACGGCATCCTGCCCAACAGGGCCGACACTTCCGATCCGGCCTGGACGAAACGGAAGATGTTGTCGATGAAGAGAAGAACGTCCTGGCCCATGACGTCGCGGAAATACTCGGCCATGGTGAGCGCCGACAGGCCCACGCGCAGGCGGGCGCCCGGCGGTTCGTTCATCTGGCCGAACACCATCGCCGTCTTGTTGATAACGCCGGACTCGCTCATCTCCAGATAGAGGTCGTTGCCCTCCCGGGTCCGCTCCCCCACGCCGCCGAAGACGGAGATGCCACCGTGGTGGGTGGCGATGCTGTGGATGAGTTCCAGGATGACGACGGTCTTGCCCACGCCGGCGCCGCCGAACAGACCCACCTTGCCGCCCTTGACGTAGGGGGCGAGGAGGTCGATGACCTTGATGCCCGTCTCCAGGATCTCGGTGGTCGGCTCGAGTTCCTCGAAAGCCGGGGCGGGACGGTGGATAGGCCAGCGTTCTACATCCGCCGGGATGGGATCGCCCTCGTCGATGGGGTCACCCAGTAGGTTGAACAGCCGGCCGAGGGTCGCGGCGCCCACGGGCACGGCGATGGGCTGTCCCGTGTCGACCACTTCCATGCCTCGGGCAAGACCGTCGGTGGAGTCCATGGCCACGGCGCGGACCTTGTTGTCGCCAAGATGCTGCTGCACCTCGGCGACCAGCCGGATGCGGCCCGAGGGGGTCTCGACGTCGATCTCGAGAGCGGTATAGATGCCCGGGAGGACGTCGGCGAACTCGACGTCGAGCACCGGTCCGATGATCTCCACGATCTTGCCTTTGTTCATGGTCTCCCTTTCTATCCCGACAGCGCGTCGGCGCCCGCCACCACTTCCAGGATCTCCTGAGTGATGGACCACTGCCGCGCCCTGTTCATCGCCAGAGTCAGGTCGTCGATCATCTCGCTGGCCGCGTCAGACGCGGCCCTCATGGCCGTCATGCGCGCGCCGTGCTCGCTCGCCATGCCCTCGAGGATCGCCCGATAGACGGAGATCTCGATGTATGAGGGCAGTAGGTCCTCCAGGACGGCTTCCGCCGACGGCTCGAACAGGAAGTCCATATGCTCGCGGGCGTCGGGCGGCGAATAGAGGCTCGTCAGCTCCTCCTGGATGGGCAGGATCACCTGATCGGTGACGAACTGCTCCATGGGACTCTTGAAACGGTTGTAGACGAGGTGCACCCGGTCGATAGCGTCGTCGGTGTAGCGCCAAATCACGCCGTTGGTGATGGCCTGCGCCTCGAGGAAGGCGCTGCGCTCGGTGACGTCGAGGTAGGCTTTGTCCACCCGGTATCCCTGGAACCGCGCGGTGGTGAACCCCTTGCGACCGAGGACGACCAGGTCGCTGTCGATCCCCTCGGCTGCATAGGAATCGACCCGCTCGAAGGCCCGCTTCATGATGTTCGAGTTGAACGCCCCGGCCAACCCTCGATCGGCAGTGAGCGCTATCACCGCGACCTTCTTGATCTGCTTGTGCTCCTTGAGCAAAGGATAGTCGGTGAGATCCACCTGCAGGTAGCGGACCAACTGCCCGATGAACTCGAGCATGTTGAGAGCGTAGGGCCGGGTGGCCTCGATGCGCTGCTGGGCGCGCCGCAGGCGCGCGGCGGCCACCATCTCCATGGCCTTGGTGATCTTCCGCGTGTTCTGGACCGAGACGATCCGGCGGCGTATGTCGCGCTGAGAGGCCATCGGTGCCTAGGACTCGCCCCTGTCGGCGAACCAGACTTCTTTGAACCCGACGATGGCGGACCGCAGCTTGGCCTCGGTGTCCTTGCTCAGGTCCTTGGTCGCAGCGATGTCGTCGCCGATCTCCGGGAACTGCTGGTTGAGGTAGGCGCGCAGCTCTCCGTTGAAACGCGAGATGTCCGCCACCGGGATGTCGTCGGCGTAGCCTTGGGTAGCGGCGAAGATGATCATCACCTGGTCCTGGACGGGCCAGGGGACGTACTGCGGCTGGTTGAGCGACTCGACGAGCCGCTCGCCGCGGGCCAGGGCCTTCTGGGTCTCCTGGTCGAGTTCGGAGCCGAACTTGGCGAACGCCTCCAGCTCGCGGAACTGGGAGAGGTCGAGACGGAGAGAGCCGGCCACCTTCTTCATGGCCTTGATCTGAGCGTTGCCGCCCACCCGGGAGACCGAGATGCCCACGTTGATGGCCGGCCGGATGCCGGAATAGAACAGGTCGCTCTCCAGGAAGATCTGGCCGTCGGTGATGGAGATCACGTTCGTGGGGATGTAGGCCGAGACGTCTCCGGCCTGGGTCTCGATGACCGGCAGCGCCGTCAGCGAGCCTCCGCCTTCCTTGTCGCTCAGCTTGCAGGCCCGCTCGAGCAGGCGGCTGTGCAGGTAGAAGATGTCGCCCGGGAAGGCCTCGCGGCCCGGTGGGCGGCGCAGGAGCAAGCGACATCTGCCGGTAGGAGTCGGCGTGCTTGGTGAGGTCGTCGTAGATGCAGAGGGCGTGGCGGCCCGAGTACGTGAAGTACTCGCCCATGGCCGCCCCGGCGTAGGGCGCGATGTAGCGCATGGGAGCGGAGGTCGAAGCCGGACGCCATGATGACGATGGTGTAGTCCATGGCCCCGTGCTCTTCGAGCCGGTTGACCAGACCGGCCACCGTGGAGGCCTTCTGGCCGATGGCCACGTAGATGCAGATGACGTCCTGGCCCTTCTGATTGATGATGGTGTCGACGGCGATGGCCGTCTTGCCCGTGCCGCGGTCGCCGATGATCAGCTCGCGCTGTCCGCGGCCGATGGGGATCATCGAGTCGATGGCCTTGATACCGGTCTGCAGCGGCTCCTTCACCGGCTGGCGGCGGATGACGCCCGGAGCCTTGAACTCCACCGGACGGAACTCGGTGGTCTCGATGGGGCCCTTGTCGTCGAGCGGCACGCCGAGGGGATTGACCACCCGGCCGATGAGAGCCTCGCCCACCGGCACCTGGATGACCCTGCCGGTCCGCTTGACCTGGTCGCCCTCTTTGATGAGCGTGTCCTCGCCCATGAGCACGGCCCCGATGCTGTCTTCCTCGAGGTTGAGCACCAGCCCCATGACGTCGTGGGGGAGTTCGAGCATCTCGGAGGCGACCGCGTTCTCCAAGCCCTGGATGCGGGCCACGCCGTCGCCCACCTGCACGACCGTGCCGACCTCCTGGATCTCGACGCCAGCCTCGTAGCGCTGGATGCGGGACTTAAGGACGCTTGTTATCTCCTCAGGACGCAGCTTCAACTGAACCCTCCAAACTAGCTATAGGGCTGATCAACACTTCACGAAGCCGCTCCAGCCGGTGCCGCACGCTGGCGTCGGCGACCTGGTCACCGATGCGCAGCCGGAGTCCACCGAGAATCTCCTTGTCGACACTCAGCGTGAGCTCGACGGTCTTGCCGAGCGAGGACGCGATCTTGGCGCGGAGCGCTTCCTGCAGAGTGGGCGGCATAGGGACCGCGGTGACCACTTCTACGTGCACCAGGCCCTCGGCCTTCTCCACGAGCGCGACGAACGCCCGGTAGATGCCGGCCAGCTCGCTCTCGCGGCTCTTGTCGACCAAGAGGCGGAGCAGGTTCCTCACCAGTTCGTCTGCCCCCTCGGTGAGCTCGAGCAGGACCTCTGTCTTCTTGACGTCGGAGATCTCCTCGGCGACGAGCAGTTGGCGGAGCTCCGTCGGAGGCCTCAGCGGCCTGGACGAACTCGCCCAGGTCCCGCCGCGACCTCCTCGACGCGGCCCTCCTCCTTCGCCGCCTCGTAGAGTGCGGTCGGCGTACACTCGTGCGATCTTGCTCTCGCTCACGTTCTTCCGGCTCTCGCTCTCAGGTCTTGGTCTTCGTGGTGCTGGCTCTAGTTCTCGCTGACCTTGCTCAGGTCGATCTCGTTGATGGCTTCCTGGATCAGCCGGAGCTGATCCTCCTCCGACAGGCTCGTACGGGCCACCTTCTCCGTGGCGGCGATGGTCAGGTCGGCCGCCTCTTCGCGGATCTTCTGAAGGGCCTGGTTGGTGTCTCGCTCGATCTGCTGCCGGGCCTTGGCCAGAGTCGCCTCTGCCTGCACTCGGGCCTCCTCCAACACCTCGGCCTTGGTCGACTCGCCCGCCTTGCGCGCTCGTTCGACGATGGCGTCGGCTTCCTGGCGGGCCTGGGTCAAGCTGCTGCTTGTAGTCGGCCAGCAGCTCCTGGGCCTCGTCGCGCAGGCCCTCGGCGTCGACGATCGACTGGTGGATCTCGTCCTGGCGGGCCTTCTGCATCCGCATCAGCGGGTTGAAGGCGAACTTGTAGAGCAGACCGACCAGGATCAGGAAGGTGATCACCGACCAGACGAACAGGCCTGGGTCTATCTCGAATATCTTCATGCTGTCTCCTGGCCTCGACCTGCCGTAGCCATACGTCGGCGCCGACTCCTCTAGGCGACGAACAGCAGGATGATGGCGATGACGAAGGCGTACAGAGCCAGCGCCTCGGTCAGGGCCAGACCGATGATGAAGGCCGTCCGGATGTCGCCGGAGGCTTCGGGCTGCCGGGCGATGGCCTCGGACGTCCGGCCGGTCAGATAGCCGATGCCGATGCCCGGGCCGATGGTAGCCAGGCCCATGCCGATACCTGCGGCGAGTTTGGCGGCGGTGTCAGCGTCCATTGTCTTGTCCTCCTTGCTCCGGGATTGGCGCTAGTGGCCGGCGTAGATGGCCGATTCGATGTACACGACCGAAAGCAGCGAGAAGATGTAGGCCTGGATGAAGGCGACGAACACCTCGAAACGCGGTCATGATGACCACGAACAGACGCGGCCGGGATGATCACGATGGCGCTGGCGTACTGCAGCATGCAGCCCGAGCATCACCAGGATGATCAGGTGGCCGGCGATGGTGTTGCCGAAAAGTCGGACGGAGAGCGACAGCGGCTTGAAGAACTCGCCCATGAGGTGCACCAGGAACGAAGATGACGTTGAGCGGCCGGGCCGAGCGCCTTGGGCACCCCCGGAGGGGTCAGCCAGGTGCGTCACGTACCCCCGCACCCCGTGCCGGTTGAAGCCCTGGTACTGGGTGACGAAGAAGACCACCATCGCCAGGCCGAAGGTCACGTTGATGTTGGCCGTCGGCGTGTACGGCTTGATAGGCATCGGGCTTGGGGATCAGGCCGATGAGGTTGGTGATGAAGATGTAGCAGAAGAGGGTGAGGATGAGGTAGTAGTACTTCTTGCCCTTCTCCCCGATCTGCCCGGTCAGGTGGCCGGTGGCGAAGTTGAGCAGGATCTCGGCCCAGGTCTGCAGCCTGTCGGGTTCCTTCTTCGCATCCTGCTTGGCGACGATGAAGAAGAAGAGGAACACGATGAACGGCCGAGACCCACATGTAGATGACCGCGTTGGTGATGGAGAAGTCGAACGGCCCCACCTTGGGGATCGAGACGATACGTCTGCACGTTCAGCTCGTGCAGGGCCTCGACGATCTTGTTCGCGCCTTCTTCCGCAGCAGCATCCTCGGTCTCCTAGCTCACTGCCGGCGGCGCCGCCGAAGGCGGCGCTCCCGGGCGTTTGGACATCAACCGGTAGATCGACCAAGCCGTTCAAGATGGTGAACAGCACGACGAAGGCGAGGCACAAGGCGAGGATGTTGAGAGGGGTCCAGAGCCCGATGACCACCAGGACGATGGTGATGACCGCCAGCCTGACGACGAACCCCAGGATAGCGAAGACAGGTGCAGACGACGCGAACCGTCGGGCGCTCCAACTCTGGAACCTACTGGCGAAGAGGTGGTACGCCACCGCCAGAGCCAGCCCGACCGCGATCGATATCAGCGTCAGCCCCAGAATACCCTCCTGCCAGTGCCTACTCCGCTACCGCGAGTCCCCATCCGGTTCTCTTCGGTCCGTCGCCCATCCCCCGGCCGCGAAAACAGGAGGGAGATCAAATACACGAAGCCGAAGATGGCGCCGACGAACACCCCGGCCACCATCAACCACGGCGTGGTGCCGATCCACCGGTCGAGCAGATACCCGAGGCCGGTGAAGATCCCCACGAGGCCGACGAGCGTGAACGATAGGCTCCACGCCTCTCCCCAGTCTCGCCGAGGTTCTTCGCTCATGGCAGCGGCGTCTCCCAGACCTCGCCACTATAACATGCCAAATGATATTTCAATAACGCTGGCTGAGATGCCCATTCCCAGATACGCGCTTCTCGCGCCCTCTGGACATGTCGTCAGCCCATGCACTGAAGCCGCGTTCCCGCCTCCTCGAAGACCTCCATGGCAAGGGGATCGGGATAAGGACCGGAGAAGTAGACCGCCAGGATATCGGAGTTGACGAGCATCTTGGCGCACACCACGCAGGGTTGATGGGTGCAGTAGATCTCGGCGCCGTTGATGGCGACCCCGTGGTACGCAGCCTGGATGATCGCGTTCTGCTCGGCATGCAGCCCGCGACACAGCTCGTGCCGCTCACCGGACGGGATACCGAGTTGGTCGCGCAGGCAGCCCCGTTCGTCGCAGTGACGCAGACCGCGCGGCACCCCGTTGTAGCCCGTGGCCAGGATCTGGCGGTTCTTCACCACGACCGCCCCCACCTGGCGTGCGCAGGCAGCTCGAGCGCGTGGCGACCACCCGCGCGATCTCCATGAAGTACTCTTCCCAGGCCGGGACGGGGCGGCAGGCCGGTGTCGCCCGGGCGCGGTCATCAGTCCGACAGGAGTCCGGTAGAGGGGGAAGGCCGCAGTCAGCGCCCGGCTGCGCGCCAGCAGGCGGTCGAGGTTCTGCTCGGTCGGATCGCACGTGAGCGTCTCCGACGATGATGTCCGCCGACCTCGCGCATCTCGCCGGGCCCGAATCCTCGCGTCGTCATGGCCGGGGTACCCAGCCGCAGCCCCGAGGTGATCGTCGGAGGCCGTCGTCGTAGGGGACGACGTTCTTGTTGGCCGTGATGCCCACGCGATCGAGCAACTCCTGCGCCCGCTCGCCTGTCATCTCGGTGCCGCGTGAAGTCGACCAGGAGCAGGTGGTTGTCGGTGCCGCCCGAGACCAGCTCTGAGTCCGCCCTCGAGCAGGGTCTCGGCCAGGACGCGGGCGTTCTCCACGGTGAGACGCTGCTTGGCTTTGAACTCGTCTGTGGCCGCGAGCATGAAGCACACCGCCTTGCCCGCGATGACATGCTGCAAGCGGACCGCCCTGCAGACCGGGGAAGACAGCCTTGTCGAGCCGCGGCCGCATCCTTGGCCCGGCAGAAGACAGGCGCCCCCGCGCGGGCCGGCCAGGTCTTGTGAGTGGTCACGGTGACCCAGTCGCAGTGGGGGAAGGGAGACGGATGGACATCGGCCGCCACCAGTCCGCCGATGTGGGCGATGTCGGCCATGAGTTCGGCACCGACCTCGTCGGCGATAGCCCTGAAGGCCGCGAAGTCGATGATCCGAGGATACGCGCTGGCTCCGACCACGATGAGCTTGGGGCGGTGCTTGAGGGCCTGCGCCCGGGCCTGATCCATGTCGATGCGGCCGCGTCTCCCGGTCGACTCCGTAGTGGAAGAACGTGTATCCCCTGCCCGAGAAGTTGGCCGACAGTCCGTGGGTGAGATGCCCGCCGTGCGACAGGGTCATGGACAAGCACCCGGTCGCCGGGTTCGAGAGCCGCCCAGTAGATGGCCTGGTTGGCTGTGGAACCGGAGTGAGATTGCACGTTCGCATGCTCGGCGCCGAAGAGCGCCTTGGCCCTCTCGATCGCCAAGCTGCTCGACCTCGTCCACGATCTCGCAGCCACCGTAGTAACGGCTGCTGGGATAGCCCTCGGCATACTTGTTCGTGAGCACGCTCCCCATGGCCTCCAGTACGGCGACGGGGGTGAAGTTCTCGGAGGCGATGAGCTCGATGTTGTGCTGCTGACGGGCGAGTTCCCGGCCGATCAGCCGGTTCAACAAGGGATCGACCTGCTTGAGTGGCAGGTCGGCATAGCTGAGAAAACGGGGGTCCTCACTCACTGGCTGTAGCCTCCTCCTCCGGAAAACAGAGCCAAGGATACCAGAGCCATCTCACCCACAGGCGCAGATCAGGCGGAGGACTTCCTCTCCCGGGACGGCTCCTTCTCTGAGCACGACGGCGGGGTCGCCACGCTCGAGCGGACGCAAATCGATCACCGTCGAGGCCACACCGGAAACGTGCGTTGGGCCCGTGGCCACGCGGAGGAGCACGTGCTCCGCGCCGGGGGAGCGACCCGCGCCGGACGGGACCACGGCCAAGGAGCAGTGGGCCAGGACTCCCGGGTCGACCTCCTGGTAGGTAGCCGCGTCGGCATGGCCGGTGAGATTGGCGCTGGTCGCGGCCAAAGGCATCCCCAGTATCGTGAGCAGGCGCAGAAGGTCGGGATGATCAGGGACGCGGACCCCGAGCGAGTCCGCGGTCCCCACCCGGTCGGGACGGGGCACCGAGGTAGCCACCACGAAGGTGTAGGGGCCGGGCAATAGCGCTGACAAGACCGCCGTGGCGCTGGGAGCGAGATCGGGCAGCGCGGTGCGGACCATGTCCACTGAGGCAAAGAGAACGGCGACCGGCTGCTCCGGGGGTCGCCGCTTGGCCGCGAACAGCCGGCGGATGCCGGCTCTAAGATCCCAACGAGCCGCGAGCCCGTACACGGTATCGGTGGGTAGGCCGATGACTGCGCCGGCGTCGAGCGCCGCTCTGAGCGCTGCCACCTCGGCCTCCCCGAGGTCGGCCGGCGCCAGTGCCGGCGCGCCGGGCAGCGTTGCCTCGACCATGCGGTCCTTGCGCGAGAGGTCCCTGCGCACGGACACCAGCGCGAAACCGGCCTGCTCTGTCAGTCGCGAGACCGCTTCCGCCTGGTCCTCCCCCACCTCGAGCAAGAGCGTACCTCCGGGCCGCAGGACCCGGGCGGCTTCGGGCACCAGGCGCCGGTAGACGTCGAGGCCGTCCGGGCCGCCATCGAGGGCTGCCCGCGGTTCGAAGTCGGCCACGTCGGGCTCCAGCGTGGGGATATCGAGCGAACGCACGTAGGGAGGGTTGCTCACCACCAAGTCGAGAGCCTCATCGGCGACCCCCTCCAGCAGATCGGCCCGCCGGAACGCCACCCGGTCGCTCAGCCCGGCCGAGACCGCGTTGGCCCGAGCCACCCGCAGAGCCTGCTCGCTGGCGTCGATCGCCAGTACCTGCACGCCGGCCTCCTGGGCCAGACTCAGAGCGATGGCCCCGCTGCCCGTCCCCACGTCGGCTATGACCGGGCCCTCGGCCGGCGCCGGGCGTCCGGGGAGCCCCCTCCATGCCGGCCGCCTCCGCAACGTCTCGAGCGCCAGGTCGACCAACTCCTCCGTCTCGGGCCGAGGGATCAGCACCGCGGGGCCGACCTCTAGGCGAAGGTGACGGAAATGGCTGCGTCCCAGGATGTAGGCCACGGGTTCGCGGGCTGCTCGTCGGGCGATGAATGCGCGGTAGGAAGCGACCTCCTCGGGAGTGAGAGGGCGCTCGTACTGCGTGTAGAGATCGATGCGTTCCAGCCCGAGCGTCTCGGCCAGCAGGAGTTCGGCGTCAAGCCGCGGGGACGACGAGCCCTTTTCTTTGAGATAGCCTGCCGCGGTCTCGAGCAGCCTGCCGATACTCCATCGTTCCATGAGGAACGCAGTCCGAGCCGCTCAGATGGAGGCTGCGGCCAGTTGCTCGGCCCGATCCTGAGCCTCCAGGGCCTCGGTGAACTCGTCGAGGTCGCCCTGAAGGATCGCCTCGATCCGATGGGAGGTCAGGCCCACACGATGGTCGGTGACCCGGCCCTGGGGGAAGTTGTACGTGCGGATCTTCTGAGCACGGTCCCCGGTGCCCACTTGGCTGCGCCGCTGCGCCGCCAGCTGGGCGTCCTGCTCGGCTTGGGCCATGTCGTAGAGCCGGGCCCGCAGGATGCGGAACGCGCGCTCTTTGTTCTGGAGCTGCGACTTCTCGTCCTGGCAGGATACGACCAGACCAGTGGGGAGGTGGGTGAGCCTCACCGCGGAGTCGGTGGTGTTGACCGATTGTCCGCCGGGTCCGGTGGACCGGTACACGTCGACCCGCACCTCGTTGGGGTCGATATGCACCTCGACGTCTTCCACCTCGGGCAGCACGGCCACGGTGGCAGTGGACGTATGGATGCGGCCGGTGGACTCCGTGACCGGGACCCTCTGGACGCGATGCACTCCCGATTCGTACTTGAGCGCGCCGTAGGCGCCGCGGCCCTTCACCTCGAAGATGACTTCCTTGATCCCCCCCAGCGCCGCCTCGGTGGTGGAGAGGATGCCGGTCTTGAACCGCAGCCGCTCTGCGTAGCGCATGATCATCCGCTGTAATTCGGCGGCGAACAGCGCCGCCTCATCGCCTCCCGCCCCGGCTCTGACCTCGACGATGGCGTTCTTGTCGTCGCGGGGATCCTTCTCGAGCACCGCCAGACGCAACTCCTGCTCCAGCGTCTCCATCCTATCCCGAGCGGCGGTCTTCTCTTCCACCAAGAACTCTTTCATCTCGGGGTCGAGACCGCCCTCGTCCAGCATGGACTCCGCCTCGGCGAGCGAGGCCCGCGCCGCCACGTACGCGGCCGCGAGCCGGTGTGAATCCTGGAGGTCGGCATGAGCCTTGGACAGCTCGGCGTAGCGGGACTGATCGCGTAGGACCTCCGGGTCGGCCAACTCGTTGGTGATCTCGGCGTACTTCTCTTCAATCTCTTGGACGAGACGGTCGATCATGCCGGGACCAGAGCCTCCTCGTGAGCCACCCGCTCAGCCTCGTCCATGCTCATCACTTCTTCGAGAGCGGCGGCCGCCACTTCCAGTTGCGCATCGGAGGGCTCCCGGGTGGTGAGGCGCTGCAGCTGGAGTCCCGGCCACATGAGGCCGCGCGCGAAGATCCCGTCCGACCTCCCCGCCCACTTGATGCCTATCTCGTAGGCGATGCCGATGATCAACGGGATGCCGATGAGCCGGGAAAGGACCAGCCACGGCACGCTCGGCTTGCCGATGATCGCGAACACGAAGACCGAGATGATCATCACCAGCAGGAGGAACCCGGTCCCGCAGCGAGGATGGAGGGTGGAGAACTCCTTGGCGTGCTCGGCATCCGGTCTTCCGCAGGACTCATAGGCGTGAATGAGCTTGTGCTCGGCCCCGTGATACTCGAAGACCTTGCGGAGGTCGGGGATCAGGCTGATGCCGACGATGTACAGGATGAATATGGCTATCCGGATCAGCCCTTCCACCAGATTGAACAGGAACGGATTGGCAAAGATGTCCTCGAACTGTTTGACTACTACCAGCGGCACGACCACGAACAGAGCCACCGCCATCCCCACCGCGATCACCACCGTGACCGCCAGCTCCCTGAAACCGAACGCGGGAGGCTCCTCGGGCATCCCGCCAGGGTCGACCCGCTCCCCGCGCTCGTCCGCCGCTTCGCGGGCTGGCTCCGGCCCGGGGGTGGATGCCGTCTCCGCGGAGGCCCCGGCCTCGGGCTCGGGTACCGTCTCCATGCCGATGTTCGCGGAGATACCAAGGGCTTTGATGCCCAGACTCATCGATTCGTAGAGGGCCACGACGCCTCGTATCACCGGTAGACGCAGCCAGCGGCTGCGCGAGCCCGACGGAGGCAACGGATAGGCCGCGCGGGCTATGTCCCCGCGGGGGCGGCGTACGGCAAGACCCCAGGAGTGCCGGCCGCGCATCATGACGCCCTCGATGACCGCCTGCCCCCCGAACGCGTGATCGTGGGCGCAGGCCTTGGGGTCGTCCCCAGCTGATGTCCGTGTAGTCATCTTCAGTCCAGATCTCCCGCGGCGCCGACCAGGTCCATCGCAAGGACCTCTTCTTCTGTATATGGTCGGCCGCAGGACATCTTTCCTTCAGGACATCCGCCCGTCATGCACCCGGGGCCGGTCCCCTCGAACAGGAGAGGAGCGGCAGCGACTGCGAGCGAGCGCATGTTCCAGGCGAGACGGTTTATCTCCCACTGCGCCCTTCGGCAGCACCGGAGGGAGAAGAAATGGCGGAGTTCGCGAGCGTTCATGCTCACGACTATCTTGGTCTCGGCTGCGTTGGGGAGCACGAAGCGCGCGTCTTCGAACACCGATTCGTTGCCCCGTCCTTCGGCCAAGCCGAGTTCTACAAGTCGTTCGTACGCCTGGCGTGCATTCTCCATGGCCTGCAGGAACACGGCGCGCGCTTCGGGTGACCCAGCGATGGTCGGCGGGATGACGAAATCGCCGTCGGAGTCAAAGCGGACGTATCTCTGCGACTGCTGGCTGTACGACGCCACCCGGTGACGCACCAACTGGTGCGAGCAGGCCCGCGAGATGCCGTCCACAGCAAAGGTGAACGAGGCGTGCTCCAGGGCACTCATGTGACCCGAGCGCACAAGTCCGCGCACCAACCGGCGCACGTCGTCTTCACCCATGTCCGACTTTAGATCGGCAGCGCTCACCGGTGCGTAACACAGACGGCCGGCGGAAGCCACCGCACGCTCCGGCGACGGCGTGTATTGAAGAAGCGTTACCTGCAGAGCGGCGGGCACGACAGACGGAAGCTACTTGGTCTTGTCGGGCCGGCGGTACTTCTTGTTGAACCTCTCGACGCGGCCCGCGGTGTCGACCAGTTTCTGCTTGCCCGTGTAGAACGGATGGCAGGCAGCGCACACCTCCACCTTGATCTCGGGGAGGGTCGACCGGGTAGTGAATGTGGAACCGCAGGAGCAGACTACTCTGCTCTCCACGTACTTGGGATGTATGCCTTCCTTCAAGGTGCCTCCAGTGACACGTGACCAAGGTTTTAAGCCCAAAAAGGGACCGATATGATAACACGGTGCGGCCGGAGAGCGCTGCAGCGGAAGCCTTCTGGAGACGGCAGGCCTGTCGAGGCTTGGGCCGCGCGGGCAGCCCCCGCATCCTTTGGGCCCTACGTTCGTTATTGGGTCTAAGAGGGCGATCACCGTCGCGCTGATCGGCCCTGCGAGGACGGCGGACGTGAGATCGGAGGGGCCATGCTGGGTAGAAGAGCATTGACACTGACATTGATGGTCGGGGCGATCGCGCTGTTTGGCGCCGGCGTCGCGGCCGCGTCCGGCGGCTGGCAGCCCGGCAGCGAGGCCGTGCCTCCCGAGAGCATCGTCTCGCCGGACACGGCAAGCACGGACATCCCGACAACCGCCGCGATCGCGACGGATGACGGAGACGAGGACGACGCCGACTCCTCCGAGACCACCGAGGTCAAGAAGGAGCATCCTGTCAACTTCGGCGGCACCATCTCCTCGATGAGACACGAGGGTGATCATACTCCGGCGGCTATCGTCAAGGACCCGACGAAAAAGGTGCCGGGCTACACCAAGAAGACGACGACCACAACCTTGCCGGTGGAGGTTCCTGCCCCCGAGGTGATCCCTCCCGAGGTGGTTCCCCCGGATGTGAGCCCCGACACCTCGATCGAGACTCCACCTACGAGTTAGGATCCTAGCGGCCACCTCGTGGCCTGAACGGCCCATCCGAGCGGCGCAGTAACGACGGGCAGGATCGTCTTGATGACGGTCCTGCTCGTCGCCTTTCTAGTGCTTTGGTCCACCGCAGACCGCTTCACGGGCAGCTGCCAGCGCCTCGTCCGCGGTCGTCGCTTCTCCGGCCTCCCAGGCCAACCGAGCTGCTCGAACAGCTTTGCCCACTTCGGGACCTGGAGCCAGCCCCAGGTCCCGCATGAGACTCACGCCGTCGAAGGGCCAAGGCGGCGTTCCCATAGCTGCCCGCTCCGCCCACAGGGCCATCAGCGCTCTTGCGCGTTGCAGGCCAGGCGCGGAGGCACTTGCCGCGGCGGCGGCGCGCGAGTCGGCGGTTGCGCCGTCGGCACTTGGGGCGTCTGCCGCTGCGCCTTCGGCTGCTTCCAGGGCCCACGCGGTCGCCAGCAGGATGGTCTCGGGCTCCCAGGGGGCGGCGTCCCACAGGAACAGCACCGCCTCGCGGCCCGGTCCGATGCCTAGGGGAGAAGGGGCTCCGGCGCCGGCGCGGGGCACCGCCGCCGGCGCGGGCTTCGGCGCGGCCCTCGACTGCAGCGCCCGCTTGGAAAGGACTGCCGGGAGCTCTTCCCCGCTGCGACCGTAGCGGCTAGACCCCGCCGCGGCTCCGAGTAGCGACACCATGGCCGCCGAGAGCCTCAGGCGGCGACCGATCGCCCTGGCCTGACCGGAAGTCAATCCGCTCACGAGCCCCGCCATCCTCAGACCCACGGCGCGGTCCACCGCACCGTCCACACTCAGGTCCAGCCGTGCCCCCAGCGGATTGCCCGCGTCCGCGAACCAGCCCAGGGGATCGGCCAGCAGCGATTCCAGCCGGTCCAGCATCGCGGCGATCCGACCGAGGTCTCCAGCATCCGGCACCTCCGGCGCTATCACAGGCAGGAGTGCGAGTTCGTCCCACAGGCGGAGGGCCTCACCGGCTCGGCCGGCACTCAGAGTCGCGACGATCTCGGCGGCCACCCGCTCGGGAGCGGCGCGGAGAAGGTCCGGGGCCTGCGTCCGCACGGCGGCGACCAGATCCGGCTCGAGCACCAATCCGAGGACATGGCTGAAACGGGGGGCGCGCATGAGCCGGAGGGGGTCGTCCGAGAACACGCGGTGCGATACCGCCACGAGCCGCTGAGCTTGCAGATCGGCCAGCCCTCCGAAGGGATCGATCAGGCTGGAGCCGCCCGCGACGGGTAGCGCCATGGCGTTCACGGTGAAGTCTCTCTCCGCGAGGTCGGCGAGGATCCCCCCGCCTCGGATGGCTGCCACGTCGACGTGACCATGACGGCCGACCACACGGAACGCGCGATGGCGTTCGGACAGAGCGAACCAGGGGGCGTGAAGGGCCCGGGCGATGTCACCCGCGACGGCTGCCGGATCCCCGTCCACGACGAGGTCCAGGTCGGGCGCGGCGATGCCTAACTCCCGGTCCCGGACGCTTCCGCCCACCAGCCAGCCTTCCAGACCGCGGGCAGACAGGACCTGCGCTGCGGCCCGCAGCATCTCGCCGTCATCGATAGTCCGCGTGCCGGGCATCGTCAGCCTGCTGGGACCGCTACTTGGCGGGACCCTTGAGCTTCTGCAGCTTGCGGTTGTAGGTGTAGCGATCGACTAGGTAGGCGACGCCGGTGTAGACGATGAAGCCGACCACCGCGATGAGGAGCGAGCCGTACACGTTTGACGTGGGCTGTCCGTTCTCGTCCTTGGGGACCCATAGGAACTGGATGACCACGAAGTAGAGGATCGCGAGTATCGCCCCCTGGATGGCTGCGCGTTTCCAGGTCGGCCGCCTGAGACCTTGGACTCCCTTGGCTTTCTTCTTGCCGCCCTGGCCGCTAGAGACACCGCTCGACTTCGTCCCGGAGGACGTCTTTGCCTGAGGGTAGGCCTGGCGGGCGGCCCGCCTTGTCGCTTTCTTGGACATATCCTCCGCCGGTCCTCGTTGTCCTAGTACTGCCCGCTCATGCTCGGTGCTCGGCGATGGCCCGCACGATGTCGCCCCGAGTGACGATCCCCACCAGTCTCCCACCCTCCGTCACCGGCAGGCGGTTGATGTTGCGATCGGCCATGATGGTGGCCGCCTCACGCACCGACGCGTCGGGTGAGACGGCGACGACCTCCTCGCTCATGACCTCGGTGACCTTGGATCCGAACGCCTTGCGGAAACGGTCCTCGAACTTGCGGACGCTCTGCAGATAGATGACGCTCTCCAGGAACTGGATGTAATAGGGGAAGTGCAGATCGGCATCCTGAAGGATGATGTCGGCCTCGCTGACCATCCCCAGCACCCCGCCCTGGTCGTCCACGACCGGCACGCCGCTGATCTTGTTCTTGGCAAGTGTATCCGCCAGTTCTCCGCACGGTCGTCTCCGGCCGGACGGTGATTACCTCGGTCTGCATGATCTCTCGCACCTTCAACTCGTCCACGAGGGTCTCCTCTCATAGATACGCCCGGCGATGACGACGGGAAGCAACTCCACCAGGTCGCCCGCCAGGACGCCCTGGGGATCGGTCTCGGCCCCGAGGACGCCCGCCTCGGCATGCAGCCAGGCACCGGCGTAGGCGGCCTCGAACGGTTCCAGACCCTTGGCCAGCAGCGCGGCGATGACTCCGGAGAGCACGTCGCCGGTGCCCGCCGATGCCAATTGCGGCGGACCTTGCGCCACCACCCTCGCCTGCCCCGAAGGGTCGGCGACGATGGTGGAAGACCCCTTGAGCAGTACCACCTGGCCGGTGATCGCCGCCGCCCTGCGGGCGGCGGCCAGATGGCCGGACGTCACTGCCGCCACGGGCTCTCCCAGCAATGCGGCCAGCTCGCCGGCGTGGGGTGTGAGCACGAGACCGGGCCGCTCCCGAAGCAGAGCGGCCTGTCCGGTGAAGGCGAAGAGTCCATCCGCGTCGAGGACTGTAGGCACCACGGTGTCGAGCAGTATCTGCCTAAGGGCGGCGCACGTGGCTGGGTCTCTGCCCAGCCCGGGGCCAGCGACGAGCGCTCCCAACCGGCTGTCGCCGAGGGCGGCCAGAGCCCGGCCCGCATCGGTGAGGATGTCACCCTCTCCGATCTCCTCGAGAACCGTCTCCACCAGGCGGCAACGCATGGTCTCCGCCGCCCCGGCGGGCATGAGCAGCCGGACGTAGCCCGCTCCCGTCCGATACGCAGCCTGCGAAGCAAGCCAGGCCGCGCCCGGGTAGGCTTTGGAGCCGGCGAGCACCGCCACGTAGCCGGCCGTGTACTTGTGATCGTCCACCCGCCGTCCGGGGAGGTTCACATCGTCCTCGGTGACCACCCACAGATCGGGTTCGGGCTCCAGGTGGCTGGGGATCCCGATGTCCCACACCAGCACCTCTCCCGCCGCCTCCGACCCCGGCGGACACACGAGACCGGTCTTGGCCGCGTGGAAGGTCACGGTGGCATCCGCCGCCACCGTCCCCACGGCCATGGTCCCCGTCGAAGCATCCACGCCGGAGGGCACGTCCACCGCCACCACGGGGACCCCGTGCTCACCACACTCGTTGATGCGACCGGCCCACTCCGCCACCCTGCCCTTGAGCTCACCCGATGCTCCGGTGCCGAGGAGGCAATCGACCAGCACCTCGGTCTCGTCCCACAGATACTCGGGCACGGAGCCCATCCGCACGTTCACTCCTGCCTTCTGCGCCGCCGAAAGGTTGAGAGCCGCGTCCGGGGACAGTTCCTCTCCCGACGCGGCGGCCACCACGCAGGCCACGGGGTGGCCGGCCAGGTGGAGCTGCCGGGCGGCTGCGAGCCCATCGCCGCCGTTGTTGCCTCGGCCGCACACCACCAACGCGTGCCGGCCGGGATAGCGCGACAAGACCAGACTGCTCACCCCCAGCGCCGCGCGTTCCATCAGCACAGGGCCCGGGACTCCTATGTCCTCGATCGTTGCGCGGTCCATCTCGCGCATCTGGGCAGGAGTGAAGACCGCGGGCCGGTCGGATAGACGCATGAACCCGTCGGACTCGGGGGCAGCGGAGCGATCCGGCATCCCGGACTCGTCTTCGTCACAGAAATGGTTAACGCCGTCCATCACAGTACCTCCCCAAGGACGCACGACGACCGCTAGGCACGCTCCGGCGACGGCATCGACGTGGGACAGGGAAGCCTCCAAGCCTTCCAGCCCCAGATCCTCGGCCGCCCGAGCGGTCCGCCCGCCCAACGTCACCCGGACGGGGCCGCCGTCGGGAAGATCGCCGAGAACCTCGATCTCCTGCCAGGATACGACGCCTGTACCTAAGAGTTTACCAACCGCTTCCTTGGCCGCGAACCGCGCGGCAAGATGCAGCACCGGTCTGCCCCGAGCCCGACAGTACGAGATCTCACCCGGGGTGAAGACGCGCTGCTCGAACCCCGGATGGCGCTCTAGAGCGGCGCGAAAGCGGTCCACCTCGACCAGATCGAGACCCACCGGAGTCCGCCCAGGACGTGTTCCCCCGGGCCCGAGCACCGTCATTCCACCGTGACGGTCTTGGCAAGATTGCGGGGCTGGTCGACCTTCTCGCCCTTGTTCTTGGCGACATAGTAGGCGAACAACTGCAGTGGCACGATGGAGAGGAGAGGAGCCAGCATCTCGTCGGTGCGAGGCACCCAGAGGATCTCGTCGGCCATCTCCGGCAGAGTCTGATTGCCCTCCGAGCCCACCGCGATCACCCGTGCCCCGCGGGCCCGTACCTCCTGTACGTTGGAGATGAGCTTGTCGTACACCCGGCTGTCGGTAGCCACCACCAGGACCGGGGAGCCCTCCTCGAGCAAAGCGATGGGCCCGTGCTTCATCTCCCCCGCCGCGTAGGCGTCGGTGGGGATATACGAGATCTCCTTGAGCTTCAGCGCTCCCTCGAGGGCCACCGGCAGGCTCATATTGCGGCCCAAGCACAGGAAGAAGCGGCTGGAGGCGTATCTGCCGGCCACCTCGTCCACACGCGCGGCCGCGCCGTCTTCCAAGTAGTCGCGGAGAAGCGCCGGGATATGGCGCAGTCCCTCCGTGTAGGAGCGCACCTCCGCGGGCGAGAGAAAGCCACGATGATCGGCCAGGTACAGGGAGAGCAACAGCATCGCCAGAACCTGGGTGAGAAAGGTCTTGGTGGCGGCCACGCCGATCTCGAGGCCGGCGCGCGTGAACAACACACCATCGGCCTCCCGAGTGGCTTGGGACCCGACGATGTTGGTGACCGTCAGGACCCGCGCTCCCGCCTGGCGCGCGAGGCGCATGGCGGCCAGCGTGTCGGCCGTCTCGCCCGACTGGCTGATGGCTATGCACAGGCAGTCGGGGCCGATGACGGGGTCCCGATACCGAAACTCGGAGGCCACCTCCACCTCCACCGGCACACGGGCCCATCTTTCCAGCGCGTACTTGCCCACCAGTCCGGCATGATATGAGGTGCCGCAGGCGACGATGATGATCTGCCGGATGGCGCGGATGGCGTCGGGGGTGAGGCCCAGACCATCGAGCACCACCCTTCCGTCCGGACCCACCCGCTCGGCAAGTGTGTCGGCCAGCGAGGTGGGCTGCTCGTGGATCTCCTTGAGCATGAACGTCTCGTAGCCGGCCTTCTCCGCGGCTTCGTCGTCCCAGTCGACGATCTGGACCTCGCGCTGCAGCAAGGTGCCGTCCATGTCGAAGATCTCGGCGCCGCTGCGCGAGATCACGACCACGTCTCCGTCTTCGGGGAAGATGACCGCGCGGGTCTCGGCCAGGAACGCGGGTACGGCCGAAGCCAGGAAGTTCTCACCCTCGCTCAGGCCCACCACCAACGGCGTCTCTTTGCGCAATGCCACGATCACGTCGGGCTCGTCGACCGCCACTGCGCAGTAGGTGAAGTGACCCTCCATCTGCCGGTAGGCCTCCACCGCCGCATCGCGTAGCGAACCGCGGTAGGCGCGCTCGATGAGGTGGGCCACCACCTCGGCGTCTGTCTCCGAGGTGAACTCGTGACCCTGCGCGTTCAGTTCGGCCCGCAGACTCAGATAGTTCTCGACGATGCCGTTGAGCACGATGGCGAAGCGCCCGCTGCAGTCGGTGTGGGGATGAGCGTTCTCGTTGGAAGGCCGCCCGTGGGTGGCCCATCGGGTGTGCGCGATACCGACCGTGCCGCCGTCCCCCAGTTCGTGTAGGACCGCTTCGAGATTGTCGAGGTTGCCCACAGAATGGAGGAGCTTGAACCCTCCCTCGGAGACTATCGAGATGCCGGCCGAATCGTACCCACGGTATTCGAGCTTACGCAGACCTCTGAAGAGGATGTCTCGGCACGGCCTGTCGCCGACATACCCGATGATCCCACACATCAGTAAACGACCTCCGTCATGGCTCGCCCCAACAACTCGTTCAACAAGACCTCACCGCTCAACCTGAGACCTCACCGCGCAGGGAATGTCACCGTCACATAGGGCGAGATCCACGCAGCCGCCAGCGCTTCGTACGCGGGCACCATCTCGACCATGGAGCCGGCCGCCGGCGCCGAGACCCCCGGTTCAGCCTCCACCACCAGGTAGTCGGCGGAACGACCGACTTCGGTCAGACCGAGCGCATGGAACTTCACCGCGCCCCCGCCGAGGTCCTGCCTACCGATGCCAAGGACGAGCCTGCGGGCCCGGCCCCCCGGAGCCGGCCTAGTATACTCCTCGAGCACTTCGACCCTGAGCACGCAGGCCGCACCCGTGCAGCCCGATAGGGGCTGGTAGTGGAGCGCATCCTGCCCCAGCAGCAGCGCTTCGCCACAGCGCAACTCGGTCACCTCTTCGGGCAGACGTGCCCCTCGCTCGAGTAGCCAGAGCACGCTCGAGTTGCCGCCCGACACTCGGTCCACCGGGATCCCTGCCGAGCGGAGCGACCGCGCCGCTGCGGCTACGCCCTCCACCGACGCTTCGATGCCGGCGGGACCGCCCAGGAAGCAGGCATAGTTGGTGGACACCCCCTCCAGCGTCAGGCGAGGTTCGTCGACCACAGACGCGGCCAACTCCAGCAACCGGTCACCCGGCACGCCCTCGCGCTCGTCGCCGGTCTCCACCTGGAGCATCACCCGGCGGGCAGTCCCGGCTGCGGTCGCCGCGGCGACCGCAGCCGCCCCTTCGCGGGAGCTCACGTAGGTCACGTCGCCCGGTTCGAAAGGTCCCGCAAGGGAAGGCAGGTGGATACGATGCAGTTCGGCGGCCGGGAGGGCGGCCCGCAGTCTGCGCAGGTTCTCGTCCCTGGTGTCGGCGAGGGCGACGGCGCCCCCGGCGAGCATGGCAGCGGCCACCCGCGGCTCGCCCAGACAACCCTTGGTGACGGCCACCAGATCAAGACCATGCCGTCGCAGCAGCGAGGCTACTGCCTCAGCATTCCGCCCGATCGCGTCGATGTCTACCCGCAACTCAGGCATGCGTCTCCCGAGACCCTCGGAGAACCACCACGCTAGGAGACCAGACAGGGCGAGGGAGAGTCTCCCCCTCGCCCTGATTCATACTACCTGCGACAGAATTAGCGCTTGGAGAACTGCGGACGTTTGCGGGCCTTCTTGAGCCCGGCCTTCTTGCGTTCCACCATACGCGCGTCGCGGGACAGATGCCCGGCGCGTTTGACGTCGGTCTTGAGGGACGGGTCGGCTTCGACCAGCGCCCGCGCGACCCCGTGCTTGAGAGCCCCGGCCTGCCCGGACTTGCCGCCGCCTTCGATCTGCGCGATCACGTCATAGCGCGAATCGGTGCCCGTCTCGACGAGCGGAGAGCGCACCAGGACGGTGAGGGTCTGGCGGTTGAAGTATTCCTTGAGGTCTTTGCCGTTGACCGTGATAGTGCCCGTGCCCGGCATGAGCCTGACGCGCGCCACCGCGGTCTTGCGTTTGCCCGTCGCCGCGTAGACTACTGTTGCCATGGGAACTCCTCCGGCTTCTGGGCGGCATGGGGATGCTTGGGCCCAGCATAGATCTTGAGCTTTCCTAACTGCTGCGCCGCGAGCCGGTTCTTGGGCAGCATCCCCTTGACGGCCTTGCGCAGCACTTCGGTGGGTCGGCGTTGGATGAGATGGCCGAGGGTCTCGGCCTTCAGACCACCCGGATAACCGGAATGGCGGTAGTAGATCTTGCTGCTCATCTTGTTGCCGGTGACCGCGATCTTCTCCGCATTCACTACCACGACGAAGTCCCCGGTATCGGTGTGGGGAGTGTACTGCGGTTTGTTCTTGCCCCGCAGGACGATGGCTATCTCCGACGCCAAGCGGCCCAGGTTCTTGCCGTCGGCGTCGACGACCCACCAGTTGCGCTGTACTTCCCCGGGTTTCGCCGAATAGGTCTTCACTCTGCCTCCTTAAAACGCGACCGCAGATAATAGTGGAGGGAGGCCGGTAGTGTCAAGGCAAAGAACCCGGTTCTATCGCGTTTTTACGCCCTGGACGGCAGACGCGGTGGAGACCCCACCCATCGCCGCCGTGGGCTCCTCGACAAAGCTCGCGAACATGACATCCAGCCAGCGTCCGGAGATCTCGGGGTCGAGGAAATGCTTAAAACCCATCGTCTGCGAGACATCACCGGCGAAGGCGAAACCGGTGATGAACCAGGCCACCTGCTCGGAGTTCACATATGCCGGGATCCTGCCTTCCAGCTTGCCACGTTCCACGATCTGGATGAACTCCTTCAGGGTCTCCAAGTGCTTGGAGGCAAGAGTCTCCCGTAGGCCTTCGCCCGGAGCGCCGGCCACGAACTCGAGTAGAAGCTGCGCGTGGTGCCTTTCTCCCTGACCTGCCCACAGCTCGACGTGGTGATCGCAGATCTCCCGGAGCCGTTCGAGCGTGTTCTCGCTGGAGGCAGTCATGCGGGACGCGTAGATACGCTCGTAGATGACATCGAGAGCGGCGAGCAGAATCTCCTGCCTGCTGTGGAAGTGGCTGTAGAGCGAGGCCTGCCGGATGCCGGCACCGGCCGCGATGCGCGACATGGTCACGCCATGTAGGCCGTGTTTGGCCACGAGGTCGAGTGCGACCTCCACTATCTGCCGCTTTCGCGCGGCCGCCGCCATGCGAGGCGTGAATCGTGCCGTTCGCTCGTCCACAAAAATCCCCGAAATGCTGCTGTTTTACGGTACAGAACCCACCTACGGCCTTGACAAACTGCCGCACAGTAGGTAGTTTAGCGCCCTGACAACCTGTCGCCCGGTAGTTTACACCACCGGGCGCACAGAGGGCCTGGCGGCAGATCGACGACCCGTCCGCCGGCGCGCTCCCTGCAGAGAATAGCGCGTGGCAGCGACAATCGTCTGGCGCTGTGAGCAGGCGCTCGGGATCATGAGGCCCGCCGCCGGAACACGCAACAGCGACGAAGGATGAAGCGCATGGCAGCACAGCGACGGCTGACCAACCTGACCACGGGCGGGCCCGTGCACGTGGACGTGGAGGACGGGCGCATCGTCCGTATCATCCCGCTCCAACTCGATGTGAGCGACGATCCTGGATGGCGCATTCACGCCCGTGGACGGGAGTTCGCACCCCCGCGGCGGACCACGCTCTCGCCATGGACCGTCGCTCACAGGTCCACCATCTACGCGCCCAACCGTATCCTCACCCCCCTCAAGCGCGTGGACTTCGACCCGCAGGGTAGGCGGAACACGGAAAGGCGGGGCGAATCCGGCTACGAGCCCATCAGTTGGGACGAGGCTCTCGACATGGTGGCCGCCGAGATGATGCGGCTGAAGCGTGAGGTCGGTCCGGCCGCGGTCCTCACCACGCCGGGCTCACATCACCTCTGGGGCAACGTCGGCTACCGCTTCAGCGCCTACAACCGCTTCATGAACCTGGTGGGATACACCTACGGCGAGCACAACCCGGATAGTTGGGAAGGCTGGCAGTGGGGTGGCGCCCACATGTGGGGCTTCAGCAACCGGCTGGGGATCCCCGAGCAGTACGACCTTCTGGACGACGCCCTCAGGCATAGCGAGATGGTGGTCTTCTGGTCGGCCGACCCCGAGACCACGGGGGGGGTCTACGGAGCGTTCGAGAGCACCGTCCGTAGGCAGTGGCTCAAAGAGTCGGGGATGAAGATGATCTTCATCGACCCCTACTACAACCACACCGCCGGGCTCATCGGCGACAAATGGTTCGCTCCGCGCTTGGGGACCGACGTGGCCTTGGGTCTGGCCATAGGTTTCGTGTGGCTCACCGAGGGACTCTACGACAAGGAGTATGTAGCCACCCGCACACACGGGTTCGAGGAGTGGCAGGCCTACGTCCTGGGTGAGAGTGACGGCACCGCCAAGACTCCCGAGTGGGCCGAGATCGAGACCACGATCCCGGCCCGCGAGATCCGGGCGCTGGCCCGCGAGTGGGGCACCAAGAGGACGATGCTCTCCGCGGGCGGCATGGGCGGCTGGGGCGGCGCTTGCCGGGCGGCTACAGGCAACGAATGGGCACGCACGATGATCGCACTGGCCGCCATGCAGGGAATGGGCAAGCCGGGCAGCAACCTGTGGTCCACCACCTCGGGCGCGCCCTTCGACCGGTCGTTCTGGTTCCCAGGCTATGCAGAGGGCGGCATCTCCGGCGACATCGCCGGCACGGCTGCCGGCATCCGCCTGGCCCACCGCATGTGGCCGGACGGCGGCACCTTCTCCAATCCCCATCATTCACCCGAGGGGCAGATCGTGTCCCGGCTGCGCATCCCCGAAGCCATGCGCCACGAGACCATGGAATGGCGGGCCAAGGGATTCTGTGGTGGCTCCATCGAGTCGCAGTTCACCAAGTATCGCTATCCGGCCTCGGGCTACCCACATGTGCAGATGTACTACCGCTACGGCGGGTCCTTCATCGGCACCATGACCGACACCAACCGTTATGTCCAGGCCTATCGCGATGGAAAGGTCGATTTCGTCGTCAACCAGTCCGTCTGGTTCGAGGGCGAGGCCCGTTTCGCCGACATCATCCTCCCGGCCTGCACCAACTTCGAGCGCTGGGACATAGGCGACTGGGCGTACGCCTCCGGCTACGGGGCCAACAAGTTCGACCAATGCAACCACCGCACCATCGTCTTCCAGCAGAAATGCATCGAGCCGCTGGGCGAGTCACGGTCCGACTACGATATCTTCACCGACCTGGCGCACCGGCTCGGCGTTGGCGAGATCTACACCGAGGGCGGCCACACCGACCTCGACTGGGTCAAGCGGATGTTCCACGCCAGCGACCTCTCCAAGCGCATCTCCTGGGAAGAGTTCGAGGAGAAGGGCTACTACGTGGTCCCGGTGCCCGCGGACACTCCCCGCACCCCAGCGCTCCGTTGGTTCGCCGAGGACAGGGTCAAGGACACCCCCGATGGCTCTCCCGTGTGGGACACCGTCAAGCGGAAGGGCCTGCAAACGACCACGGGCAAGATCGAGTTCGTCTCCAGCAGCCTCAAGCGCTTCTACCAGACGGATGAGAACGACCCCGAACGTCCGGTCATGGGACCGCAGTATATCCCCAGTTGGGAGGGCCACCGCACCACCGAGTTATACGGGAGGTACCCGCTGCAGATGGTGTCGCCCCACGCCCGCTTCAGCTTCCACACCATGGGCGACGGCAAGGGCTCGTGGAGCAACGACATCAAGGACCACCGGGTGCTTAAGGAAGACGGTCACCACTACTGGATCATGCGCCTCAACTCGAAGGACGCTGCCGATCGGGGCATCAAGGACGGCGACCGCATCCGGGCGTTCAACGACCGGGCGGAGGTCATCCTGGTGGCCCAGGTGACGGAGCGCGTCCCGCCGGGAGCGGTACATTCCTACGAGTCATGCGCCGACTATCTGCCGGTGGGCGAACCCGGGTACTCGGCAGACACCGCAGGCTGTGTGAACATGCTAACGTCACACCGCTTCATCACGCCGACCTCGACCGGCCAGGCGCCGAACTCGTGCCTGATCGAGGTGGAGAAGCTGTAGCGATCATCACGAAGAAGGAGTGCGAGCGATGGCGGGAGCGCACCGGCTGACCAATCTGACCACGGGCGGACCCGTGCACGTGGACGTGGAGGACGGGCGCATCGTCCGCATCATCCCGCTCCAACTCGATGAGCACGACGATCCTGGATGGCGTATCCACGCCAGGGGCCGCGACTTCACTCCTCCGCGGCGGAACACCCTTTCCCCTTGGACGGTCGCCCACAAGTCGACCATCTACTCCCCCGACCGCATACTCACCCCGCTCAAGCGGGTCGACTTCGATCCGGCAGGCGCCCCGGGCTCCAAGGGCCCGGGCGGGCGTAACGCGCACAAGCGCGGCGAGTCGAGCTACGAGCCCATCAGCTGGGACGTAGCCCTCGACATCGTGGCCGACGAGATGATCCGCCTCAAGCGTGAGGTAGGTCCGGCGGCCATGATGACCACCCCTGGCTCGCATCATCTGTGGGGTAACGTCGGCTACCGCTTCAGCGCCTACAACCGCTTCATGAACCTAGTGGGCTACACCTACGCCGAACACAATCCCGATAGTTGGGAAGGCTGGCAGTGGGGCGGCGCCCACATGTGGGGCAACAGCAACCGGCTGGGGGTGCCCGAACAGTACGACCTGCTGGAGGACGCCCTCAAGCACAGCGACATGGTGGTCTTCTGGTCGGCCGATCCCGAGACCACGGGCGGGGTCTACGGGTCCTTCGAGAGTACGATCCGGCGTCAGTGGCTGCGCGAAGCAGGCATGAAGATGGTCTTCGTCGACCCCTACTACAACCACACGGCCGGGCTCATCGGCGATAAGTGGTTCGCTCCGCGGCTGGGGACGGACGTGGCCATGGCGCTCGCCATCGCCTTCGTATGGCTCACCGAAGGACTCTACGACAAGGAATATATCGCCGACCGCACCTTCGGGTTCGACGAGTGGAAGGCATATGTCCTCGGCCAACGCGACGGCACCGCCAAGACTCCCGAGTGGGCCGAGGTCGAGTCCGGGGTCCCAGCCCGCGAGATCCGGGCGCTTGCTCGCGAGTGGGGTGCCAAGAAGACCATGCTGGCGGCCGGTGGCACCGGCGGCTGGGGCGGCGCCTGCCGGGCGGCCACGGGCAACGAGTGGGCCCGCGCCATGATCGCACTGGCTGCCATGCAGGGAATGGGCAGGCCGGGCAGCAACATGTGGTCCACCACCTCGGGCGCTCCCTTCGACCGGGACTTCTACTTCCCGGGTTACGCGGAGGGCGGTATCTCCGGGGACACGGCGGCCACCGCAGCCGGCGTGCGTTTGGCGCCGCGCATGTGGCCCAACGGCGGCACCTTTACGAACCCGCATCATTCACCCGAGGGACAGATCGTTTCCCGGCTCCGCATCCCCGAAGTCATGCGGCACGAGCGGATGGAGTGGCGGGGCAAGGGCTTCTGCGGCGCTTCTATAGAGTCGCAGTTCACCCAGTACCGGTATCCGGCTCCGGGCTATCCCCATGTGCAGATGTATTACCGCTATGGCGGATCGTTCATCGGCACCATGACCGACACCAACCGCTACGTGCGGGCATATCGGGAGGGCAAGGTGCCGTTCGTCGTCAACCAGTCCATCTGGTTCGAGGGTGAGGCCCGTTTCGCCGACATCATCCTGCCCGCCTGCACCAACTTCGAACGCTGGGACATCGCCGACTGGGCGTACGCCGCCGGCTACGGGCCGCATAAGTTCGACCAGTGCAACCATCGCACCATCGTCCTGCAGAAGAAGTGCATCGAGCCCCTGGGCGAGTCGCGGTCCGACTACGACATCTTCGCTGCGCTGGCCGGCCGCCTGGGTCTCGCGGACATCTACACCGAGGGCGGCCACACCGACCTGGACTGGGTCAAGCGCATCTTCGAGGCCAGCGACCTGCCGCAGCGCATCTCCTGGGAGGAGTTCGACGAGAAGGGCTACTACGTGGTCCCGGTTCCCCAGGGCACTCCGTCGACTCCCGCATATCGCTGGTTCGCCGAGGACAGGGTCAAAGACACCCCAGGCGCGACTCCTGTGTGGGACATGGTCCACCGCAAGGGGCTGCAGACCTCGAGCGGCAAGATCGAGTTCGTCTCCAACAGCCTGAGGCGCTTCTACGAGACCGACGAACTGGATCCGGAACGCCCGGTGATGGGACCGCAGTACATCCCCAGTTGGGAGGGACACCGAACCACCGAGTTGTACGAGAAGTACCCGCTACAGATGGTCTCGCCGCACGCCCGCTTCAGCTTTCACACCATGGGCGATCTGAAAGGGTCGTGGAGCAACGACATCAAAGACCATCGGGTGCTGAAGGAGGACGGCCACTACTACTGGATCATGCGCCTCAACTCGAAGGACGCGGCCACGCGGGGCATCAAGGACGGTGACCTCATCCGGGCCTTCAACGACCGCGCCGAAGTGATCCTTGTAGCGCACGTCACCGAAAGGATCCCGCCCGGTGCGGTCCATTCCTACGAGTCATGCGCAGACTACCAGCCGGTGGGAGAGCCCGGCTACTCGGCGGACAAGGCCGGTTGCGTCAACATGCTGACGTCGCACCGCTTCATCACCCCGACCTCGACGGGACAGGCACCAAACTCCTGCCTGATCGAGGTGGAGAAGATCTAGGCCGGGCCTCTCGGCTCGGGCTGGTTCCGAGGGCGGCGCACCGAGGGGGGACGGGCGTCGCCCCTCTGGTCACTGGGCCGTCCTCGAAACGAGTGGTTACAGCGCTCGCCAACTCTCAGGCTTGAGTCGAGCCCGGCTCCCCTTCTCGATGACTTGATCGAGGCCGTCGAGCAGAACCTGCTTGTCTTCGGGGAGGGTGCCGCGCAACGGCAGGTAGTTCGACGCGTGGTTGCTGCGAAACACGGCGTGGGTGACGTCGATGTTGGCGATGATCTCACGGAGTTCGCGTAGCAAGTCGAGGGGCTTTGGGACCTCGAAGCCACCGCTGCGAACCGCCTCAGTCATCTCGGTGCCGGACTCCAGCATCAACGAGAGGATCCCGATGTATTCCGGGTCGATGGCGGATAGGGCCTTGCCGGTGCCGATGGCGTGCTCGTGCGTGCGCTCGTTGCCGCCGATCCCGAGGATCGCGGTGACGGACATAGCGAAACCGGCGGCCTTGGCCTTGCGGCAGCCTTCGATCTGCTCGGCTACGGTGACGCCCTTCTTGATCCACTCCAGTGTGGGGTCGTCGCCGGACTCGAGCCCCAGGTAGAGGAGTTCGAGGCCTCGCTGGCAGATCTCCGTAAGGTCTTCCTGCCCCAGCCGCAAGAGTGAGTGGGCGTTCGCGTATGCGCTGATGCGCTGGAGGTTGGGGAGTTCGGCCTTGAGCAAATCCAGCAGTTCAAGCATGCGCCGTTTGGGGATGGCGAGGGCGTCGCCGTCGGCAAGGAACACCCGGTCGATGTGTCGCTTGTAGCCGTCAGGGAGGTTCTGGACGTCCTCGATGACCTCGGTGAACGGCCGCACGCGAAAGGGTTTGCCCAGATAAGACCCGCAGAAGGTGCAATTGCCGTGCGAGCAGCCATACATGACCTGGAGGATGAGGCTGTTGGCCTCACTCGGAGGACGGATCACATGCCCGTGGTATCGGGGATAGCTGCTCCACATGTTCAGGCCTCGCTGTCTGCCGTGTGTTCTGTCAGTCGAGGTCGGCGCCGGTGCTGTCTGCCGGGTCCTATCAGTCGGTGCCGGCGTCGTCGCCGACCTCTCCGGGGATTTTGCCACATGGGCCGCTGAAGGGTGATGCCTCTTCGCCAGAGCGCGCCGGGTATGCGCGGGAGAAGGACGCAGGAAGTGCGAATAGCAGCGCTATTGGGGCGACCGCTTCGACCCGCGTCTGCCGTACCTGATGTCCCAGAGGAAGAGCCCGTGCGGCGGAGCCGTGGCGCCTGCCGCTTCGCGGGGCGCCCCTTCCAGCAGTCGCCGGAAATCCTCCAGCGACCGCTCCGCCTTGCCCACCTCGAGCATCGTCCCTACCAGGATCCGCACCATGTGGCGGAGAAAGGCGTCCGCTTCGATCTCCAGGCAGAGCACTCCGCCGCGGCCGGCAGGGCCGTCACGGCCGCTGCGCGGTCGACCGTTGCGGGCGGGGCCGGCCCCCGGCCGAGGCGCCCCGCCCCGACCGGCGCCACCCCCGGCATGGGCATCCCCCCCGGCCAGCGCGCCCGAGGGCAGTGCCGTGCCGCCGGCGCGGGTCCAGCGGCACCGCAGGACGGTGCGGTCGAAGAAGACATGCTCGGTCTCCGTGGGGGTGAAGGCGGTGAAGTCGTGGCGGCCCGCCACCAGCGCGGCCGCTTCGGCCAGGGCCGCGGTGTCCAGGTCTTGGCCGTACACCTGCCAGCAGTAGCGGGCCCAGAAGGGCGAGACGACCGGTTCGGCGCTCAGGAAGTACCGGTAACTGCGGCTGGTGGCGTCATTGCGGGCGTCGAAGGCGGCCGGTGCAGGCCGGAGCAAGAGAACGGCGATCCCACTCGGCGTCAGTACGTTCAGAGAACGGCACAGCTTCACCAAGTCCAGGTCGTCCGGAAGCAGGAGGTTGACCACCTGCCGGCGCGCGTGCACGCGGGCGTCGGTGCGGCCCGCAACGCGCAGCGTGGGCGCGGCACCGAGAACGGTCTGGAAGGCGTGCTCCAGGCAGCCCTCCACCGTCTGCAGGCCGTCCTGCTTGGCCCATCCGTGTAGGCCGGTGCCTTCGTACTGCAGCTCCATGCGGTGGTTCCGCTCCACCAAGCCTCCCTGCCGCGCACGCCCCGTCCGCGGCGCCGCCGGCGCTTCCCGCCGCGTGGCGCTCCACGGCCGCCGCGTGTGATCGTGGGGTGATGCTCGCCGGGACTCGCACCCCGTCCTCGAGGCACGCGCCCGCCTCAGAGACGAGTGATGCCGGGGCTCTTGAGCCCCGGCATCACTATAGCCGTCACACGTGGATCGGTGTCGCGGCACCGGCGCTAAGCGCCGAAGGCCGCGATGCGCGCCGCTTCTAGACTAGTTCCAGATAGACCATTTCCGCGGCATCGCCGAGCCTGGGCCCGACGTGAATGATGCGGGTGTAGCCGCCCGGACGGTCTGCATACTTCGGGGCGATCTCGTTGAACAGTTTGTATGAGATCTGCTTGTTGCGGAGCTGGCTGATGGCCACCCGGCGCGAATTGAGATCGCCGGCCTTGCCCATTGTGATCATCTTCTCGACCAGAGGCTTGACCTCTTTCGCACGCGCCTCAGTGGTCTTGATCCGTCCATGCTCGAGCACAGAGCAGGCAAGATTCGCCAGCATCTGCCGGCGATGGCTCGGCTGGATCCCGAACCGTCTTCCTTTCCTCTGGTGCCTCACCCTATTCTCCCTTTAGCTTCAGATTGTTCTTCTCGAGGCGCTCACGCACCTCTTCTATGCTCTTACGCCCGAAATTCGGGATGCACATCAGCTCCTGCTCGGACTTGGCGATGAGATCGCCCACGGTCTCGACGCCCTCGCGCTTGAGACAGTTGTAGGAGCGCACTCCCAGTTCGAGTTCTTCGATCGGCGTATCGTCGAAGCCTGAGCCTTTGGCTGCGGCCTGCTCGCTCAGGTACGAAGCGTCGGCTGCGTAGCCGCCTTCTTCCCCGTCGCCGTCTCCGGTGAAGATGAGCAGCTCATCGCGGAGAATGGAGGCCGCCTTGTCCACCGCCGAGCGAGGATCGACGGCCCCGTTGGTCTCGACCTCGAGCGTGAGCTTGTCGAAGTCGGTCCGCTGCCCCACACGCGCGGGCTCGACACTATAGGCTACCCGCCGCACCGGCGAGAAGATGGAGTCGATGGGGATGACCCCGAGGATGGTCTGCTCCGGCTTGTTGTCGTCGGCCGATGCATAGCCACGGCCCCGGCGCACGGTAAGCTGCATCTCCAAGCGGCCACCGTCCTCGATGGTGGCGATGTACGCCTCCGGATCCATGACTTCCACGGCAGCGGGCAACTGGATGTCGGCCGCCGTCACCGCTCCGGGACCGTCCTTGACAAGCAGCACCTCGTGATCGTCTGACTCGCCATAAAGGACGAAGACGATCTTCTTGAGGTTGAGAATGACGTCGGTGACGTCTTCTTTGACGTGCGGCACCGTAGAGAACTCGTGCTCGACCCCGGTGATCTTGACCGAGGAGATCGCGGCGCCCTCCAGCGACGATAGCAATACCCGCCGCAGAGCGTTACCGAAGGTGTACCCATAGCCGCGAGCCAGCGGCTCCACGATGAAGCGGCCCCGGTTCTCACCGACCTGCTCGTACGTGTTATGGGGGCTGGCGAAGTCTAACAAGCTGCCCTCCTCAGACTACTTGGAGTACAGCTCGACGATGAGCGACTCCTGTACAGGGATGTCGATATCGGTGCGCTCAGGCAGACGTAGGACCTTGCCCACCATGTTGTCGTGGTCGGCCTGCAACCACGCGGGCACCGATGCCGTGAGGTCGGTGGCGTCCTCGACCACGGTCTTGAGTCCTTCGCTGTCGAGTACCGCCGCGATGATGTCGTCGGGCCGGACCCGGTAGGACGGGATGTTGACCTTGCGACCGTTGACCGTGAAGTGGCCGTGCCGCACCAGCTGCCGGGCCTGTCGACGAGACGCACCGAACCCAAGGCGGTACACCACGTTGTCGAGTCGCAACTCGAGAAAACGCAGAAGGTTCTCGCCGGTCATACCGGATTGCCGGGCCGCGGCCTTGTAGTAGGTGCGGAACTGTCCCTCGAGGACCCCGTAGTAACGGCGGGCCTTCTGCTTCTCACGAAGCTGGGTGAGGTATTCCGATTGCTTACGGCGACGTCCGCGGCCATGGTCGCCCGGAGCGTATGCGCGCCGATCGACGCCGCACTTGTCGGTGAGGCAACGCTCGCCCTTGAGGAAGAGCTTCTCGCCCTCCCGGCGGCACTGTTTACACTGTGGAGATCTGTCTCTTGCCATCCTATACGCTCCGCGCTAGACCCGACGCCGCTTCTTGGGGCGGCAGCCGTTGTGAGGAATCGGGGTCACATCTTTGACACTGGTCACGTCGATGCCTGCGGCCTGCAGGGAGCGGATGGCCGTCTCGCGACCGCTACCCGGCCCCTTGACATAGCAGTCCACTTTCTGAAGACCGTGCTCCATAGCCGCACGAGCGGCCCTTTCCGCCGTCACCTGCGCCGCGAACGGCGTGGACTTTCGCGAGCCCTTGAAGCCCGCCGAGCCGGCGCTGGCCCACGCGATCACGTTGCCCTCTTTGTCGGTGAGGGTGACGAGGGTGTTGTTGAACGACGTCTTGATATAGGCGTTGCCTACGGCGATGCTCTTCCGCACCTTGCGGCGCCGTCCGCGTGGACCGGTGGCTGTGCGTTTGGGTTTCGGCATGTTTCCTTGACTCCGTCCCTCGATATCCTTGCAGGTCCCGCCCGCCGGCTAGACCCGCACCTTCTTCTTGACGCCCACTGTCGGCTTGTGTCCTTTGCGCACCCGGGCGTTGGTCTTGGTGCGCTGACCCCTCACCGGCATACCGCGACGATGGCGGATACCCCGGTAGCAGCCGATCTCCATGAGCCGCTTGATGTTCTGGCTGCGCTCGCGGCGCAGATCGCCCTCTACCGTCACGTTCTCTTCGATATAGCTGCGCAGACGGATCTCTTCGTCCTCGGTGAGATCCTTCACGTGCGTGTTGGGGTCGATCTTCACGGCCGTCAGGATCTTGTTGGACGTCGACCGGCCGATCCCATACACATAGGTGAGACCGATCTCGACCCGCTTCTCCCGGGGGAGCGTGACACCAGCGATACGAGCCATACCCTGTTCTCCTAGCCTTGCCGCTGCTTATGGCGCGGGTTCTGGCAGATGACCAGCACCACGCCGCGCCGCCGCACGATCATGCACTTTTCGCACATCGGTTTGACCGACGCTCTGACTTTCATCTCTACCCTTCCTCTACTTGAACCGGTACGTGATCCGACCGCGGGTCAGATCGTACGGTGACAACTCAACTTTGACTCGGTCGCCCGGCAGGATCCGGATGTAGTTCATCCGCATCTTCCCGGAGATGTGAGCGAGTATCTCCAACTCGTTGTCGAGCTTCACCCTGAACATGGTGTTGGGCAAGGCTTCGATGACCTCGCCTTCGAGCTCGATGGCTTCTTCTTTAGGAGACACAGTCGCCCACCCTGGAGACCCCGCCTGAACGTCGGCCGCCTATCTTAGCACACCGCTCCATCCTGCTATGCTCCCGGAACTACAGAGTTGGTAAGGATACGCGGCCCGCTGTTGGTGATGGCCACTGTGTGCTCGAAATGAGCAGAGAGACTGCGGTCCTTGGTGTAGATCGCCCAGCCGTCCTCGCCCATCTCCACTTGATAGCCGCCGGCGTTGACCATCGGTTCGATGGCCAGCACCATGCCTTCGCGCAACTCCGGTCCTTGGCCGGGCGGACCGAAGTTGGGAACCTGGGGGTCCTCATGCATCTCCCGGCCCACACCGTGGCCGACCATGCTCTGGACCACCGAATACCCGTGTGCCTCGGCGTGGGTCTGGACGGCGTGGGAGATGTCTCCCACCCGGTTTCCCACCTTGCACTGCGCGATGCCCTGCATGAGCGATTCCTCCGTCACCCGCAGCAGCCGACGGGCGTCTTCGGGGATCTCTCCTACCGAAAAAGTCATGGCGGCGTCGGCGATATAGCCTTCCATCGTCACGCCCACGTCCACGCCCAGGATGTCTCCCGAGCGCAGCCGGGTCTTACCGGGGATGCCGTGCACGACCATGTCGTTGGGCGAGGCGCAGATGGAGCCGGGAAAGCCCCGGTAGCCCTTGAACGTAGGCACTCCACCTTGCGACCTGATGTACTTCTCCGCCAACTTGTCCAACTCTCTCGTTGTCACTCCTGGTCTTATCTCTCGCCCCACCAACTCCAAGCAGCCCCGGACCACCGCTCCCGCTCGGGCCATCTTCTCTATCTCGGCCGGTGACTTCCTGATGATCACGGGCTTTAGGAATCTGCCGGCCCGAGAGCCATCCGGATATCTTCGTAGACCCTATCGGGCGCCTGAGCGCCATCGATGCGGGCCACCACTCCGGCTTTGTCGTAGTAGTCGATGAGCGGCTCCGTCTGTTTGCGGTACACATCCAGGCGGTTCCGCACGGTCGCCTCGCTGTCGTCGTCCCGCTGATAGAGTTCGCCGCCGCACTTATCGCACACGCCCTCCACCTGAGGCTTGGTGAAAATGACGTGGAAGGGCGTCTGGCATGAGCGACAGATCCTGCGCCCGGTGAGCCTCTTGACCAGGTCTTCTTCGTCCACCAAGATCACGACCACTTTGGTGATGCCCCGGTCAAGCCCGTCGAGCGCCACGTCGAGCGCCTCGGCCTGAGGGATGGTGCGGGGGAAGCCGTCCATGAGAAAGCCCTTCGCCGTGTCGGGCTCTTGGAGGCGGTCCTTGACGATCCCGATCACCACGCTGTCGGGCACCAGCTCGCCTGCGTCCATGTATTTCTTGGCCTCCAGCCCCATCGGGGTCTGGTTCTTGAGGGCCGCGCGCAGGATGTCGCCCGTGGAGACGTGAGGTATGCCGTACTCGGCCACGATGCGGCCGGCCTGGGTACCCTTGCCCGCTCCGGGCGGTCCTAAGAGGACGAGGTTGAACTGGCTCATAGGTGTGTTCCCTCCGTCATAGGCCCGGCGTCACTTGAGGAAGCCCTCGTAGTGGCGCATGAGTAGCTGGGATTCCATCTGCTTCATGGTGTCCAGTGCAACACCGACGACGATGAGCAGCGACGTGCCCCCAAAATAGAAGGGGATGGCCGCGACCTGGATCAGCACTGTAGGAATCAGGACGATAGCCGCCAGGAACAGGGCTCCCGGCAGGGTGATACGGGTGAGCACCCGATCCAGGTAGGCCGCGGTCGGCCGGCCCGGCCGGATGCCGGGTACGAAGCCCCCGTACTTCTTGAGGTTGTCGGCCTGGTCGATGGGGTTGAACTGCACGGCCGTGTAGAAGTAGGTGAACAGGATGATCAGGATCACCTCGGCCAGGATGTACCACCAGGAGCTCGGGCCGATGGCATCGGCCAGGCTCTTCGCCCACGACCAGGGAGTCATCTGCGCCAGGGTGACCGGGAACAGCAGCACCGACGAAGCGAAGATGACGGGGATGACCCCGGCCATGTTGATGCGCAGGGGCAGATAGGTGCTCTGCCCGCCGTAGACCTTGCGCCCCACTACCCGCTTGGCGTACTGGATAGGAATGCGGCGCTGGCCTTCGGTCACATAGATGACGAACGCCACGACCAGCACGGAGATCACGCCCATGAGCACCCAGTATCCCGGGTTGAGGGTGAACAGCTTGGCCAAGCCGCTGGGAAGCCGGGAGACGATGCTCGCGAAGATCATGAGCGAGATACCGTTGCCGATACCGCGCTGCGTGATGAGTTCGCCCATCCACATCACCAGGGCGGTGCCCACGGTGAGCGTGAGCACGATCAGGTAGAAGCGGAGCGGCGTCAGCGGAGCGTCAGGCGGGAAGGCGCCGTAGCTCTTGAAAAGGAAGACGAAACCTACGGCCTCGATGAGCGCCAGGACCACCGTGAAATAGCGAGTGTACTGGTTGACCTTCTTCTGCCCGGCTTCGCCCTCTTTCATGAGCTCGGACAAGCGGGGGATGACCATGGTGAGCAGCTGCATGATGATCGACGCCGTGATGTAGGGCATGATCCCCATGGCGAAGATAGCCACGCGCTCGAGTCCGCCACCCGCGAACAGGTTGTAGAAGTCGAACACCCCGCCGGTGTTGAACATCTCCTTGATGGCGTCGACGTCGATACCCGGTACCGGGATGAAGCACCCCAGGCGGTAGATCGCGATGATCATGGCCGTGAAGAGCAGCTTCTTGCGGAGGTCGGGTAGTCTCCAGGCGTTGAGGAAGGACTGCAGCATCAGGCTGTCACCTCTCTTGGACCCGTCGGCAACTCGTCAGTGCGCTCCTTGGCTGATCGATCCACAGGCTCAGATGACCTCGGCGGTGCCGCCTGCGGCTTCGATCTTCGCCAGAGCGGCGGCGCTGAAGCCGTGAGCCTTGATGGTGAGGGGGTGGCTGAGTTCGCCCATCGCCAGTATCTTCACGCGCTCGCTCGACTTCTTGATGATGCCCCGCTCCAGGAGGGTCTCGGGGGAGACCACCTCGTCGGCGGCGAACCCGTCCAGCCGTGACAGATTGATCGGCGTGGTGTAGGTCCGGAACGGACCGATGGGCATAGCGGTCTTGGCCAGAGGGCCGCGCAGCTTGGGCAGGCGCATGTGCAGTGGCATCTGCCCGCCCTCGTAGCGGGGCGAGATCCGACCACCCGAGCGCTGCTTGGAACCCTTGTGGCCTCGGCCCGAAGTCTTGCCCAGACCGGAGCCTTCCCCGCGGCCCACACGCTTGCGCGGGTGCTTGGCACCGGGGTCGGGGCGCAGATTATGGAGGAAGACGTCTCCCATCTCTATCCTTTGTCCTCGACGTCGACCACTTCCACCGCGAGCATGTACGACACTTTGTGCACCATGCCGCGGATGGCCGGCGTATCTTCGTGATACACGGTCTGGCTCATACGGGTGATACCCAAGGCGTCCAGGGTGGCCTTGTGGTCCTTCTTACGGTTGATGCGGCTCTTCACCTGCGTGATCTTCAACATGCCGTCACGCTCCGGTACCGGCTGCGGCGACAGGGGCGGCCTCTTCGATCGGGCCTTTGCCCACGACCTCGCGCACCGTCTTGCCCCGCTGAAGAGCGATGTCTTCGGGACGCCTGAGGCTGCGAAGCCCCTGTTCGGCGGCGCGGACCATGTTGATGGGGTTGGTGGTCCCCAGGCACTTGGTGAGGACGTCCTTGACGCCTCCAAGCTCGAGCAGTGCGCGGACACCGCCCCCGGCGATGACGCCGGTACCGGCGGAGGCCGGTCGCAACAGCACCTTGCCGGCACCGTAGTGGCCCAACACCTCGTGGGTGATGGTGCTGCCGTGCTTGGGCACGACGAACAGGTTCTTGCGCGCATCCTCGATGGCCTTCTGGATGGCCAGCGGAACCTCCTTGGCCTTGCCGTAGCCGATGCCGACGGTGCTCTCACCGTCGCCGACGGCGACAAGGGCGGTGAACGAGAAGCGCCGCCCGCCCTTGACCACCTTGGCCACGCGGTTGATGTGGATCACGCTCTCCTGAAGGTTCAGCGAATCTGCCTTGATCTGCGCCAAAGTCCTACCTCTCTCTCCCTCAGAAGTCCAGGCCACCCTGGCGGGCTCCATCCGCCAGAGCTTTTACTCGGCCGTGATACAGATACGGTCCCCGATCGAAGACCACGCGCTCGACTCCGGCAGCCTTGGCCCGCTCGGCGAGCAACTGGCCCACTTTGGTCGCCTGATCGGTCTTGGACAGGCCTTTTTCGGTCACGTGGACCGCTGCAGCACTGGCCAGTGTCCGACCGTCCCGGTCGTCGATGATCTGCGCCCAGATGGCCTTGTTCGACCGGAACACCGAGAGTCGCGGACGCTCGGGAGTGCCGCGCACCTGACTCCGCACACGCACTGCGCGCCGCGCGCGAGTCCGTAGCTTTCTTTGTTCAATACTCATCTCGTCCTCTTCATACTGTTTGCGCCCTGCCCTAGGCCCGCTTGCCGACCTTGCGCCGCACGACTTCACCCTCATACCGTATGCCTTTGCCCTTGTAGGGCTCGGGCCGGCGGATGGCGCGGATATCGGCGGCCACCTGGCCTACCCGCTGCTTGTCGATGCCCCTCACAAGGATCTGCGTAGGAACGGGCACGTCGAACTCGATGTGCTCCGGCGGAGACACCACGACGGGGTGCGAGTAGCCGACCAGGATCTCCAAGTCGTCGCCCTTCTTCGAGGCGCGATAGCCGACGCCCTGGATCTCGAGCTTCTTCTGGAAGCCGGCGGTGACGCCCGTTACCATGTTCGCGATCAGCGTGCGGGTGAGCCCGTGCAGCGACCGGTTGGGGCCGGAGTCGTTGGGCCGGGAGACGGTCATGACCCCGTCTTCGATACTTACCTGCATGTTGGGATGGATATCCCGCTCCAAGGCGCCTTTGGGGCCCTTGACGGCGACGTTGGTGCCGGTGATGGTCACGTCGACACCGGCCGGGATGGTGATGGGTGCTCTTCCTATCCTCGACATGGCCTCACCACACGAAGCAGACGACTTCGCCGCCCACTCCCAGTCGCTGCGCTTCTCTGGCGGTCATCAATCCACGCGAGGTGGAGATGACGGCCGTGCCCAGGCCGCCGAGGACCTTGGGCAGATTGTCTTTCTTCGCATACATCCGCCGGCCCGGCTTGCTGACACGCTTGAGCTGGGAGATGACGCGCCGGCGGCCATCCGTGTACTTGAGCTCGATGACCAGCGTGTCGAAACTCCCCTCTTTGAGCACGGCGTATGAGGTGATGTAGCCCTCGTCCCTGAGGACCCGCGCCAGTTCGACCTTCAAAGAGGAGGACGGCATATCGACCTTGGCCTGGAGCGCCTTGTTGGCGTTCCGGACGCGGGTCAGCATGTCGGCGATGGGATCGGTGTGAGACATGACCCCCTCCTACCAGCTCGACTTGGTGACGCCGGGGATGAGCCCCTGGTGCGCCAGATCACGAAGACAGATGCGGCACACGCCGAAGCGGCGGAGATAGCCGCGAGGCCGGCCGCAGCGGCGGCAGCGGTGGTGGGCCCGCGCGCTGTATTTTTGCGGGCGCTGTGCCTTTGCGATCATTGATTTCTTTGCCATTCGCTGATGCTCCTATCCTTCAGCTCTCGCGGAAGGGCATGCCCATCAATTTGAGGAGCGCCCGTCCCTCGTCGTCCGTCTTGGCCGTGGTGGTGATGGCGACATCCAAGCCCCGGAGCTTGTCGATCTTGTCGTAATCGATCTCCGGGAAGATGATCTGCTCCTTGATGCCCAGGTTGAAGTTGCCCTGGCCGTCGAAGCCCTTGGGTGAGATGCCCTGGAAGTCGCGGATGCGCGGAAGCGCGATGGTGATGAGCCGGTCGAGCATCTCGTACATGCGGTCGCCCCGCAGCGTCACCCGCAGTCCCACCGGCATGCCGGCGCGCAGCTTGAAGTTGGCCACAGACTTCCGGGCCCGGCGTACTTGCGCCTTCTGGCCGGTGATCTGGCCAAGCTGGTTCGCCGCTTCTTCCATCGCCTTGGCATCGTGCGTACCCTCGCCGATACCCATGTTGAGCGTCAGTTTGGTGACCTTGGGCACCTGCATGACGTTGCTGTAGCCAAACCGTTCCCGCATGGCCGGGACGATCTCGGCTCGATATCTCTCTTTGAGTCTAGGGACTGCCATCGTTAACCCTTATCCACCTGGACGTTGCATTTCTTGCAGTAGCGGACCTTGTCGTTGCCTTCCATGCGCACGCCCACGCGCACGGCCTGGTTGCAGCCCGGGCAGACCAGTTTGACGTTGCTGATATGGATGCCGGCCTCCCGCTCGATGACCCCGCCCTGAGGGGTCTTCTGCGTGGGACGGACGTGCCGTTTGATGAAGTTCACGCGTTCGATGACGACACGTTCCTCCGCCGCCATCACCCGCATGACCTTGCCCCGCTTGCCGTTCTCCTTGCCCTGGACGACCTCGACGGTGTCACCCTTCTTGATGCGAAACTTCTTTGTCCGCGGCTCGGCCTTGCTGCTCTTCTTGGCCATCACAGCACCTCCGGAGCCAGCGAGACGATCTTGGCGAAGTTCTTCTCGCGCAGTTCCCGTCCCACGGGGCCGAAGATCCTGGTGCCGCGCGGGTTCATCTGCCGATCGATGAGAACGGCGGCGTTCTCGTCGAAGCCGATGTAGGTGCCGTCTTTGCGCCCGTAGGCCTTCTTGACCCGCACCACCACGGCCTGCACCACGTCGCCCTTCTTGACGGCGCCGCCCGGCGTGGCCTCCTTGACGGCCCCCACAATGATGTCGCCCACCCCGGCGTAGCGGCGCCGCGATCCGCCCTTGATGCGGATGCACAGCAGCTCGCGCGCGCCGGTGTTATCGGCGACCTTGAGTCTTGTCTCTACCTGTATCATCGTTTGTCACCCATCTCCCGCCGCGGGTCACTCGGCCCGCTCGAGCACCTTGATCAGGCGCCACGTCTTGTCCCGGGACAGCGGCCGGCATTCGCGCACCAGCACGGTGTCGCCTGCGCGAGCCTCGTTGTTCTCGTCGTGAGCCTTCAGACGGCTGGTCCGGCGGACCACCTTCCCGTACTGCGCGTGCGGCCGGACTGCGCTCACCTGCACGACGATGGTCTTATCCATCTTGTCGGATACGACCAGACCCTGCCGTTCTCTCTGCTTTGTCGTCGTCTGCTCGGCCATCACAGCTCCCTCGACCGTCGTCTCGCCGATTGCATCGTCATGATCCTCGCCATGTCCTGGCGCACCTGACGGAGCCGGCTGGTGTTCTCCAGCTGACCGGCCGCGTGCTGGAAACGGAGGTTGAACAGCTCCTCGCGCGACTGCTTGAGGCGCTGGGCCAATTCCTCATCGGCGAGCTCTATAAGATCCTTAGGCTTCAAGGCCCCCGTCCTCCCTCGTCGCGAATCTGCATTTGACAGGAAGTTTGTGCGCAGCAAGCCGGATGGCCTCTTTGGCCAGTTCCTCGGAGACACCCGCCAGCTCGAACATCACGCGCCCCGGCTTGACCACGGCCACCCACTGGTCGGGCGAGCCTTTGCCGGAGCCCATGCGCGTCTCAGCGGGCTTCTTGGTGATCGGCTTGTCGGGGAAGATGTTGATCCACACCTTCCCGCCACGCTTGATCTTCCGGGTCATGGCGATACGAGCGGCCTCGATCTGCCGGCTGGTGACCCAGCCCGGCTCCAGCGCCTGCAGGCCGTATTCGCCGAAATGCACGGTCGTCTGGCCCTTGGCTTTGCCGGCCATGCGCCCCCGGTGCTGTTTGCGGTGTTTGACCCTTTTTGGTAGTAGCATCTCTTGTCCTCGTTCTTCTCTAGACCCTGGTCTTCGCTGTCCACGGGGCCGGGCGTAGCCCTAGCCCCCGACAGTGACCGGGATCGTAAGCCGTCACCCTAGTGGAGCCTCCGCTGGAGGGCGGGAGCCCTGGTCAAAGCCCTCGGGCATGATCTCGCCCTTGTTGATCCACACCTTCACGCCGATCTTCCCGAAGGTCGTGTCGGCTTCGCAGAAACCGTAGTCGATATCGGCCCGCAATGTATGCAGCGGGACCCGACCCTCGCTGTAGCCCTCGACGCGCGCCATCTCCGCGCCACCCAGGCGGCCGCCGGACTTGACCTTGATGCCCTCGGCGCCCGAACGCATAGCCGAGGTGATGGCCCGCTTCATCGCCCGCCGGAAACTCACCCGGTTGGCGAGCTGCTCAGCAATGGACTGGGCTACCAGGTTGGCGTCGAGCTCAGGGCGTTTGATCTCCACGATATTGACGTGCACGGTCTTGCCCGTCATGTCGTGGATGTCGCGCCGCAGGGCATCCACTTCGGACCCCGACTTGCCGATGACGATGCCCGGCCGGGCCGTGTGGATGTCGATGACCACTTTGTTCGTGTCCTTGCGGATCACGATGGTGGAAAGCCCGGCGTGGCCCATCTTCTTCTGGATGTGCTTGCGGATCGCCAGGTCCTCGTGGAGGAAGTCGGCGAACTGCCGCTCGGTGTACCAGTGAGCCTTCCAGTCATGGATGATGCCGAGCCGCATACCTCCGGGATGAACTTTCTGACCCACCTGCTACGACTCCTTCTTCTCGTCGACGCTCACCGTGATGTGACTGGTCCTCTTGCGTATGCGGCTGGCCCGTCCCATCGCCCGCGGCCGGAACCGCTTGATGGTGGGACCGGGGTCCGCGTACGCCCGCACGACCCAGAGGTCGTCGGCGTCGAGATTGTTGTTGTTCTCGGCGTTTGCCACGGCCGAGTCGAGGACCTTGCCCACCAACTTGGCCGCCGCCCGAGGGCTGAGGGCGAGGATGGCCTTCGCCTCCGCTACCTTCTTGCCCCGGATCATGGAAGCCACGTCGCCGGCTTTGCGCGGAGAGACCCGCACGTACTTGGCTGTCGCGTTGACCATGCCGTCACTTCCTCTTCATGCGGCGCTCTTTGTTGCCGCCGTGTCCGCGGAAGGTGCGGGTGAGCGCGAACTCGCCCAGTCGGTGTCCCACCATACTCTCGGTGACGTAGACGGGGACATGCTTGCGACCGTCATGGACGGCGATGGTATGCCCGATCATCTCCGGGTAGATGGTGGAAGCCCGCGACCAGGTCTTGAGCATGCGCTTCTCGCCGGTCTCGTTCATGGTCTCGACCCGCTGCATCAGCCGCTCTTCAACGAAGGGAGCTTTCTTGCTTGAACGTGCCACGGTGCCTTACTACCTCCCTTTCCCAGCTCGCCTGATGATGTACTTGTTGGAGGGTTTCTTCTTGCTGCGCGTCTTGTGACCCAGGGTGGGGACCCCCCACGGGGTCACCGGGTTGCGGCCGGGCGGCGTAGAGCCTTCGCCCCCGCCGTGCGGATGGTCTACGGGGTTCATGGTGGTACCGCGGACACCGGGACGCACACCCATCCAGCGCTTGCGGCCGGCCTTGCCCGTAGTGAGGTTCTCGTGCTCGGCGTTGCCGATCTCGCCGACGGTGGCCCGGCATTCCAGATGGATCATGCGCATCTCGCCGGAGGGCAGGCGCAGGATGGCATAGTCGCCTTCCTTGGCCATGACCTGGGCCGAGGTGCCGGCCGAGCGAGCGATCTGTCCGCCGCGGCCTTTGTACATCTCGATATTGTGCACAACGGTACCCACCGGGATGTTCCGCAGCGGAAGAGCGCAACCCACGCGTATGTCTGCTCCGGGACCGGCTTCGACCATGGCGCCCACGACCAGCTTGTGCGGAGCCAGGATATAGCGCTTCTCGCCGTCGCGATACACGATGAGAGCGATACGGCAGTTGCGGTTGGGATCGTACTCGATGGAGTCGACCCGGCCGGGAACGCCGTCCTTGTCGCGCTTGAAGTCGATGATCCGGTACGCGCGCTTATGTCCGCCGCCCTGGTGCCGGGTGGTGATACGGCCGTAGTTGTTGCGGCCGCCCTTACGCTTGACCGGCCTGACCAGAGATTTCTCCGGCTCGGAGCGGGTGATCTCGTCGAAGGCAGGGGTCGTCGCGAACCTGCGTCCGGGGGATGTCGGCTTGTAACTCTTTATTGCCATTGTGTATCTGCCTCTCCCCTGATTACGTCGCGCCGAAGAACTCGATCCGGTTGCCCGGAGCAAGCTCGACTACAGCCTTCTTCCAGCGTTTGGTGACCCCCACGTGGGCGCCCCGGCGCTTAGGCTTCGGCTTCATGTTGATCGTCTGCACGCCGATGACCTTGACCTTGAAGATCTCCTCGACGGCGGCGCGGATGTGGGGCTTGGTAGCCCGGTAGTTGACTTCGAAGGAGTACCGGTTGGTGTCGATGGCCCGGTAGCTCTTTTCCGAGATTATGGGGCGAATGATGATCTCTCTTGCGTCCACTACGCCTCACCGCCCTCGTTCAGGCCACCTTCGAGGAACGAGACGGCGGCTTCGGTGAACAGCAGGCTCTTGGCCCACACGTAGTCCTGAACCTCGGCGTCGCCGATGGCGAGCGCCCGGGTGCCGGCCAGGTTGCGGAAGCTCTTGAGAGCGTTGACCTCGTCTCCGCTCACCAGCACCAGAAGGGGCCGGTCGAGCGCCGCTTTGCCGATGATGCCGGCGGCTTTCTTGGCAGAGGGTTCTTCGAACGTGGTGGCCGAGAGCACGCGGACCGTACCGCCGGCTACCAGGTCGCCCAGAGCCATGCGGAAGGCCTGCGCTTTGACCTTCTTGTTGACTTTCTTGGCGTAGCTGCGGGGGATGGGCGGAAAAGCCACACCGCCGCCGGTGAACTGAGCGACCTTGCCGGAGCCCACGCGGGCCCTGCCGGTGCCTTTTTGCCGCCACTGCTTTGCGGTGGTTCCGGCGACCTGACTCCTGGTCTTCGCGGCTGCGGTGCCCTGACGGTGGCCGGCCAGTTCGGCCGTTACCACTAGGTGCAGAAGGCCGATGTTGATCCGGTCCTGCACCAGACCCTCGGCCAACTCATGCTGACCGACGATCGCGCCGTTCTCGTTGATTGTGTCGATGGATGGCATAGCCCTAACCTCTGATCACGACCAGAGAGCCCTTGCTCCCCGGGATCGCGCCTTTGACCAGCACCAGGTTCTTGTCGGGATCCGTCCGGACCACCGTCAGACCCAGCTGCGTGACCCGCACATTGCCCATCTGTCCCGGCAGTCGGGTGCCCGGAAACACACGGGCGGGATCGGCTGAGGCGCCGATGGAGCCGGGGGCTCTATGGAAGTGGGCGCCGTGATATCCGGGACCGCCGGCGAACCCGTGCCGCTTCATCACGCCCTGGAAGCCTTTGCCCTTGCTCACGCCGGTCACCTTGACCTCGTCGCCCGGTGCGAAGACCTCCACGGTGACCGCCTGGCCGACGGCGAGGTCGTCCTCACCCCGGACCTCGACGAGGTGGCGTTTGGGAGCCACGCCCGCCTTCTTGAGGTGACCGAGCAGAGGCTTGTTAAGCCGCTTGGCCTTGACGTCGCCGTATGCGATCTGGGTGGCGGCATACCCGTCGTTCTCCACGGTCTTCTTCTGGGTGACCAGGCAGGGCCCGGCCTGGATGACCGTGCAGCGGACGACGGTGCCGTCTTTGTCGAAGTACTGGGTCATGCCCAGCTTGGTGCCTAACAGCGTCTTCATCACAGTTTGATCTCTATGTCCACGCCGGCAGGCAGATCCATCCGCATGAGCGAATCGACGGTCTTGGGCGTGGGCTGGTGGATGTCGATCAGGCGCTTGTGCGTCCTGATCTCGAAATGCTCACGCGAGTCCTTGTCCTTGAAGGGACTGCGGATCACGCAGTACACGTTCTTCTCAGTGGGGAGAGGGACGGGGCCCGAAATGGTGGCGCCGGTGCGCTCTGCCGTTTCGACGATGCTCCGGGCACTCTTGTCCACGAGCTCGTGATCGTAGGCTTTAAGCCTGATACGTATTTTCTGTTGCGCCACCGAGCGACTCCTACTTGATGATCTTGGTCACGGCGCCGGCGCCCACAGTGCGGCCGCCTTCACGGATGGCGAAGCGGAGGCCTTCGTCCATGGCGATCGGAGTGATCAACTTGGCGTGGATGGTGGTGTGGTCACCAGGCATGACCATCTCGACGCCCTCTTCGAGGGTAACGTCACCGGTCACGTCGGTGGTCCGGAAGTAGAACTGCGGACGGTAGCCATTGAAAAACGGCGTATGGCGGCCGCCCTCTTCGCGCGACAGCACGTAGATCTGAGCTTCGAACTCGGTATGCGGGGTGATGCTGCCCGGATGGGCCAGGACCATGCCGCGCTCGACTTCGTCGCGCTTGGTGCCACGGAGCAGCACGCCGATGTTGTCGCCCGCACGCCCTTCGTCGAGCAGCTTGCGGAACATCTCGACACCGGTAGCGACGGTCTTGGTGCTTTCCGGGTGCAGACCGACCATCTCGACCTGCTCGCCGACCTTGACGATCCCGCGCTCAACACGGCCGGTGACCACGGTCCCGCGGCCCTGGATGCTGAAGACGTCTTCGATCGGCATAAGGAAGGGCTTGTCGATCGCGCGCTCCGGCTCGGGGATGTAGTTGTCGAGGGCGTCGGCCAGCTTGAAGATCGAGGCGCACTGGGTGCACTCACGATCGCCGCAGCCATGCTCGAGGGCCTGGAGGGCGGAACCGGTGATGACAGGGATATCGTCGCCCGGGAACTCGTATTCGGTGAGCAGTTCGCGGACTTCCATCTCGACCAGTTCGAGCAGTTCCGGGTCGTCGACCATGTCGGCTTTGTTCATGTAGACCACGATGAAGGGCACGCCCACCTGACGGGCGAGCAGGATATGCTCGCGGGTCTGGGGCATGGGACCATCGGCGGCCGACACGACCAGGACCGCGCCGTCCATCTGGGCGGCACCGGTGATCATGTTCTTGATGTAGTCGGCGTGGCCGGGGCAGTCGACGTGGGCGTAGTGCCGCTTCTCGGTCTCGTACTCGACGTGAGCGGTGGCGATGGTGATACCGCGCTCGCGCTCCTCGGGAGCGTTGTCGATGGAGTCGAAACTACGGAACTCCACGGTCGGGTTCAGGTTGTGCAGACACTTGGTGATGGCCGCGGTCAGTGTGGTCTTACCGTGGTCGACGTGGCCGATGGTGCCTACGTTGACGTGGGGCTTGGTCCGTGCAAATTTCTGCTTCGCCACTTCATCCTCCCTTTCTACCTGGGTAGCTACTAATCGTTGTAGGTCCGGCCGCCCTGCTGGGCGATTATTTCCTGCGCGATGGTGCCGGGCACCTCTGCGTAGTGACTGAACTGCATGGTGTACGTGGCCCGTCCTTGGGTCATGGACCGCACGTCGGTCGCGTACCCGAACATGGTCGCGAGCGGCACGCGGGCCCGGATGACCTGGGCCCCGGCCCTGGGCTCCATCCCGTCGATATGACCGCGGCGGGAGCTGAGGTCGCCCATGACGTCGCCCATGTACTCCTCGGGCACGACCACCTCGACGTCCTCCACGGGCTCGAGCAACACGGGATGCGCCTTCTTGGCCGCTTCCCGAAAGGCCATCGACCCGGCGATCTTGAACGCCATCTCCGAGGAGTCGACCTCGTGGAACGAGCCGTCGATGAGCTGGACCTTGACGTCTTCCATGGGGAACCCGGCCAGGACGCCGGTCTCCATGGCTTCGAACATGCCCGACTCCACAGCCGGGATGTACTCCTTGGGGATTGCGCCCCCCACGATCTTGTTCACGAAGGCGAAGCCGGCGCCGAAGTCGTTGGGCTCCATGGTTATGACCACATGCCCGTACTGGCCCCGACCTCCGGTCTGCCGGACGAAACGGCCCTCTGCCTTGGGCACCTTCTTGGTGATGCCCTCGCGGTAGGCCACCTGCGGCCGCCCGACGTTGGCGTCGACCCTGAACTCACGCAGCAGCCTGTCGACGATGATCTCGAGGTGCAGCTCGCCCATACCGGCGATGATGGTCTGACCCGTCTCATCGTCGGTGCGCACTCGGAACGTGGGGTCCTCGTCGGCCAACTTCATGAGACTCTCGGAGAGTCTGTCCTGATCGGCCTTGGTCTTGGGCTCGATGGCCACAAAGATGACCGGCTCGGGGAACTCGATGGACTCGAGGACGATGGGGCTGCCGTCGTCGCAAAGGGTGTTGCCCGTGGTGGTGGCCTTGAGCCCCACCGCAGCGGCGATATCGCCCGCGAACACCTGGGTGATGTCTTCGCGATGGTTGGCGTGCATCTGGAGGATGCGACCCACCCGCTCCTTCTTGTCTTTGTTGGAGTTGTACACGTAAGAGCCGGCCTTGAGCGTGCCCGAGTACACCCGGAAGTAGGTGAGCTTACCCACGAAGGGGTCGGACATGATCTTGAAGGCGATGGCCGCGAAGGGCTCGCCGTCGTCGGCGCGCCGGGCGATGGCGGAACCGTTCCGGGGATTGATCCCCTCGACCGGCGGGATGTCCAGCGGAGACGGCAGATAGTCGATCACCGCGTCCAGGAGCATCTGCACGCCCTTGTTCTTGAACGACGACCCGCACAGCACCGGGGTGAGCTCGATGTCGAGAGTCGCCTGCCGGATTGCGGCCTTGAGGCGCTCCACGGTGATGGGGTTGCCTTCCAGGTAGTCCATCATCAACTCGTCGTCGCGCTCGGCGAGCGTCTCGATCATGTGAGTGCGCTCGGCCTCGGCCCGGTCTCTCATCTCCTCGGGAACAGCGGTCTCCTGCCATTCCACGCCCATGTCGTCGTCATAGACGTAGGCCACCATGCGCACCAGGTCGATCACGCCGAGGAACTCGTCCTCGCGGCCGAGGGGGAGCTGCAGCACGATGGGCCGGGCATGGAGCCGGTCGACCATCATCTGCACACCGCGCATGAAATCGGCGCCCACCCGGTCCATCTTGTTGACGAAGGCGATGCGGGGGACACCGTACTTGTCGGCCTGCCGCCACACGGTCTCGGACTGGGGCTCCACCCCTGCTACCGAGCAGAACAGGGCGATGGCGCCGTCGAGCACCCGCAGCGAACGTTCGACCTCCATAGTGAAGTCCACGTGCCCGGGTGTGTCTATGATGTTGATACGATGATCGAGCCAATCGCAGGTGGTAGCCGCCGATGTAATGGTGATGCCCCGCTCCTGCTCCTGGGCCATCCAGTCCATCACCGCGGCGCCGTCATGCACCTCGCCGATCTTGTAGGTGCGGCCCGTGTAGTACAGGATCCGCTCCGTGGTGGTCGTCTTACCGGCATCGATGTGCGCCATGATGCCGATATTACGGACCATCGACAGCGGATGCCGCTGAGCCGTCTTCGCGTCGGACTTATGTGCTGTGGCCTGCGCCAATTCCTCTACCTGAAATCTTTCTGTCTGCTCTCTGCTGCCTGCGCCAGTGACTACCAGCGGTAGTGGGCGAAGGCCCTGTTGGCCTCGGCCATACGCAGCAGATCTTCTTTCTTCTTGATGGTTACGCCGGTGCGGTTGTATCCGTCGAGCAACTCGCCCGCCAGCCGTTCGGCCATGGTGTGCTCGCGCCGCGCGCGGCTGTGCGTGATGATCCAGCGCACCGCCAGCGTGTACGAGCGCCGGGTGGGGACTTCCACCGGCACCTGGTAGTTGGCGCCGCCGACCCGGCGGGACCGCACCTCGAGGGCCGGACGGACGTTCTCCACGGCTTCCTTGAGCACGCCGGCGGGATCGTTGCCGGTCCGCTCGCGGAGAAGGTTCATGGCGTCGTACATGATGTGCTCGGCAGTGGACTTCTTGCCGTCGAGCATCATGCGGTTGACGATCTGGGTGACCAGGCGGCTACGGTAGATAGGATCGGGCTGGATGTCCCGCTTGGATGCCCGCACTCTTCTTGACATGTGACCTTGGCCTTCCTATCCCTATTTGCCGAGTTTGACGCCGTACTTGGAGCGGCCCTGCTTGCGGTTGGCCACTCCGGCAGCGTCGAGAGCCGCGCGGATGATCTTGTAGCGGACACCGGGGAGGTCTTTGACCCTGCCGCCTCGGATAAGCACCACCGAGTGCTCCTGCAGGTTGTGACCGATGCCCGGGATGTACGCCGTGACTTCCATGCCGTTGACCAGCCGCACGCGCGCCACTTTCCGCAGGGCCGAGTTAGGCTTCTTGGGCGTGGTGGTGTACACGCGAGTGCACACGCCACGTTTCTGCGGCGCGCCTTTGAGCGCAGGGGTCTTGGTCCTTTTGGACTGTGCCTGCCGGCCCTTCCGGATCAGCTGGTTGATCGTCGGCACAAAAGCTCCTCGTCTACTGCTCGCTTATGCTCACAAAATGCAGCGCCGCGCCGTTTGGGCGCATGCGGACAACACGCGTCCAGCCGCGCAGCGGCCGCGAAGTATAGCAAAGGCCGCCGGCACCATCAAGCCACAAGAGGAAGGCCGTGCGTATCCCCGCTCAACTGCGTTTTGCGACGATGTTTCGCCGGGGACACTCACGGCCTTCCCGCCGCTTGGCGGAGCCGTTAGTCGTCTTCCGAGCCGGCGTCGTCGCTGGCGTCGCTGGCGAAACCGCCCAGCAGGTCGACGTCGACCTCGTCGCTGACCACGCCCACGCCGAGGAGGGCCTCGTCGTCGGCGGTCCCACCGGCCTCTTCTCCGGCCAGGCTCCAGCCCTTGTCGGCCAGGCGGCTCCGCACCTCTTCGAGGCTCTTCTGCCCCAGACCGGGGATGTCCATGAGCTCCTTGGTGGTGTACCCAAGCAGGTCGCTGACCCGCTCGATACCCGCTCGGCTCAGCACGGAGTGCACGTAGGTGGGCAGATCCAGGTCGTCCACCAGCATGTTGTAGGCTTCCACATCATGGGCGCTGCCGAAGAGCTGAGAGAACTGCTGCTCGGGAGTGAGGCCCGCGCCGTTGTCCCCGCGGCCGGTCATGACCCCGGCGAAGATGTCCATCTCGGCCGGGATGCCGGTGGTGACCAACTCGATGTTACGGTAGGACCGCAGACCGGTGGCCGCCGGGATCAGCTTGCCGATGATGACGTTCTCCTTGAGACCGCGCAGTTCGTCCACCTTGCCCTCGAGGGCGGCATCGGTGAGCACCTTGGTGGTCTCCTGGAAGGAAGCCGCCGATAGGAAGCTCTCGGTGGCCAGCGAGGCCTTGGTGATGCCGAGGATGATCGCCTCGCAGGTGGCGGGCTCGCCGCCATTGGCGACGACCTCTTCGTTCTCCTCGTCGAAGATCAGGCGGTCGACCATGCGTCCGGGTAGGAAGCTGGTATCGCCGGGAGTCTCGACCAGGACCTTCTTGGTCATCTGGCGGACGATGAGCTCCACGTGCTTGTCGTCGATCTGCACGCCCTGTTTGTGGTACACGTCCTGGACTTCGCTCACGATGTACCGGGCGGTCTCGATAGCTCCCCGATACTTGAGCAGCTCGTGCGGGTTGAGCGATCCCTTGTACAGCTGATCGCCGGCCTCCACCGTCTGGCCGTCCTCCACCATGAGGTCGGCTCTCCGGCTGATGGCGTAGCTGTGCAGTTCCTCTCCGGTGTCGTCGAGAATGACCACCTTCTTGGCCTTGTCGGACTCCTCGACGTGGACAATCCCCGCGAACTGGGTGATCTTCGCCTGCCCCTTGGGCTTGCGCGCTTCGAACAGCTCCACTACGCGCGGAAGACCGTGAGTGATGTCGGCACCGGCGACGCCGCCCGTATGGAAGGTCCGCATGGTCAACTGGGTGCCGGGCTCTCCGATCGACTGCGCCGCGATGTGACCGACGGCCTCACCGATGGCGACCAGGTCGTTGGCGGCCAGCGAGCGGCCGTAACAGAGCTGGCAGACGCCGATGCGGCTCTGGCAGCCGAGGACCGAGCGGACTTCGAAGGTGAAGCCGGCGTCGGTGACCGGGTGGAGCGCGAGCAGCCTCTCGAGGATGCGCTTGTTGAGCATCTCGTTGCGCTCATAGACTATCTCCCCGGTTTCAGGGTCGGCCACATCGGTGGCCAGCACCCGGCCGAGCAGCAGTTCGTTGAGACGATCGTTCTTGCGCAGCGGCATGGTGATGGACTTCTCCGTGCCGCAGTCGAGTTCGCGGATCACCACTTCCTGGGCCACATCCACCAGACGCCGGGTCAGATAGCCCGAGTCGGCGGTGCGCAGAGCGGTGTCGGCCAGACCTTTGCGGGCCCCGTGAGTGGAGATGAAGTACTCGAGCACCCCCAAGCCTTCCATGAAGTTGGCCTTGATGGGGTTCTCGATGATCTCGCCCTTCGGCGAAGCCATGAGTCCGCGCATCCCCGCCAGCTGGCGGATCTGCTTGAAGGAACCGCGGGCCCCGGAGTTGGCCATCATGAACACCGGGTTGAGGCGGCGGAAGTTCTTCTCCATGGCCGTGGCCACTTCTTCGGTGGCCTCGGTCCACAGATCGGTGACGCGCTCACGCCGCTCGCTGTCGCTGAGGGCGCCGTGCATGTAGGCCTCTTGGATGTCCCGGACCTTGGCCTCGTAGCGGGCCAGGATCTCCTCCTTGTCGGGAGGCACCACGATGTCGTTCTTGGAGATCGTGACCCCGGCCACGCTCGCATACTTGAAGCCGAGGTCCTTGAGGACGTCGAGGAGATGTGCGACGGCGATGGCACCGTAGTACTCCACCAGGTCGCTCACAAAGGTCGTCATCTCGTTCTTGGTGAAGACCTTGTTCTGGTATTCGTAGTCGTCCCTGCGGATGGTTCCTTCGGGTCCAGCCTCTTCCCACTTCTTACCGAAGTACTCCTGCAGCGAGTCGACCACGGCGGAGTTGAACATGGCCCGGCCGACGGTCGTCAGCAGGCGCCCTCCGTTCCAGCGGAACAGGATGGGATCCTGGATGCCGATCTCTTTCTGGGCATAGGCGTACTCGACCTCGGCTACGTCACCGAAGGGGCGTGGCTTGGGATCGAGGGCCTCGAGAACCTCGATGTCGAAGGGGTCGACCTTGGCCAGATCGGGCCCCTCGAAGTAGGTCATGTAGTAACAGCCCAGGATCATGTCCTGGGTGGGCACCGCGATCGGCCGGCCGTGGGCCGGCGACAGGATGTTGTTGGAAGACAGCATGAGGATGCGGGCCTCGGCCTGCGCCTCCACAGACAGCGGAAGATGGACGGCCATCTGGTCGCCGTCGAAGTCGGCGTTGAAGGCGGTGCACACCAGCGGGTGGAGCTGGATGGCCTTGCCCTCGATGAGCTTGGGCTCGAAGGCCTGGATACCCAGGCGGTGCAGCGTCGGCGCCCGGTTCAGCATGACCGGGTGCTGGGTGATGACCTCTTCGAGGATGTCCCAGACTTCCGTGAACTCGCTCTCCACCAGCTTCTTAGCGGCTTTGATGTTCTGCACCTGCTTGCGCTCGACCAAGCGGCTCATGACGAAGGGCTTGAACAGCTCCAAGGCCATGGTCTTGGGGATGCCGCACTGGTGCAGCTTGAGTTCCGGGCCGGCCACGATGACCGAACGGCCCGAGTAGTCCACGCGCTTGCCCAGCAGGTTCTGGCGGAAGCGGCCCTGTTTGCCCTTGAGCATGTCGGACAGCGACTTCAGTGGACGGTTGCCCGGGCCGGTGACGGCCCGGCCGCGCCGGCCGTTGTCGAAGAGCGCGTCCACGGCTTCCTGCAGCATGCGCTTCTCGTTGTTGACGATGATCTCGGGAGCGCCGAGGTCGAGCAGCCTCTTGAGCCGGTTGTTGCGGTTGATGACCCGGCGGTAGAGATCGTTGAGGTCGGAGGTGGCGAAGCGGCCGCCGTCGAGCTGCACCATGGGCCGCAGCTCCGGCGGGATCACCGGCACCGACTGCAGGATCATCCATTCCGGACGGTTGTCGGAGCGTAGGAACCCTTCCACCACCTTGAGCCGCTTGACCGCGCGGGACAGCTTCTGGCCCTTGGAGGTCTTGATGATCTCGCGGAGCGACTTGGCTTCGGTCTCGAGGTCGACGGCGGCGAGCAGTTCGCGGATGGCTTCGGCGCCCATACCGCCACGGAAGTACACGCCGTAGCCGAAGGGGCTGCCGTACTTCTCTTTCATCTCCCTGAAGAGGGTCTCATCGGTGATGATGTCGCCCTTCTTGATCTGCTTGAACGCGGCCCACAGCTCGCGCAGACGGGCGGCCTGCTGGTCGGCGTAACGTTCCAGATCGCGCAGGCGCGTGTCGGCGTCGATGCGCAGCTCGCTGGCCCGCTTCTCCACTTCCTCCTGAGTCCATTCCGAGAGCGGCGTCTCGTCGAAGCCGAGAGCGATCTCGTCGTCTTCATCGGGGGTGGAGTTGCCGTACAGCACCGAGACCCGCTTGTCGCGCTCGGCCATGACCTTGACCTTCTGCTCGTCGCGCGAGGCGAAGGTGTTATCGATGTCGGCCTGCACCAGGTCTTCCAGCTTGCCCGCGTCGCGCTGGCGCTTCTCGTCGTCCACCCACGTCACGATGGACGCGGAGAAGTAGAGGACCCGCTCCAACTGCTTGGGCGAGATGTCGAGCAGGTAGCCCATGCGACTCGGAACGCCCTTGAAATACCAGATATGGCTGACCGGCGCGGCCAGGTCGATATGGCCCATGCGCTCGCGGCGCACTTTGGCCCGGGTGACCTCCACGCCGCAGCGCTCGCAAATGATGCCCTTGTAGCGGACCCGCTTGTACTTGCCGCAGTAGCACTCCCAGTCCTTGGTGGGACCGAAGATGCGCTCGCAGAAGAGACCGTCCTTCTCGGGCTTGAGCGTGCGGTAGTTGATGGTCTCGGGCTTGGTCACTTCGCCCGACGACCAAGCACGTATCTGTTCCGGGGAGGCCAGGCCGATCCTGATGGCGTCGAATTCGTTGATATCTATCACGGAAGGCTCCTATTCCCCGTCGTCGGCGAAGCTGGGAAGGATCCCGTCGAGATCGCCGCCCGTGTCTATCTCGAACGTGGCGATCTCGGGCGCGCCCTCGAATTCGTCGGTCTCTTCGGGCTGGTCGTCGGCTTCCTCGTCGAACTGGGTGGTGTCGGTGAGAACGATGTCGCCGTGGAGCTGCTGGGCCGCCCGCTCCTCCGCGCGGTACCGCGCGGACAGGTCGATGCCCAACTCTTCGGCGGCCCGGAGCAGGTCGTCCTCCTCCTCGCCCACCTCGAGCGCTCCGCCTTCCTCGCTCATCACCTGGATGTCGAGGGCCAGCGACTGCATCTCTTTGAGCAGCACCTTGAACGACTCGGGCACGCCGGGCCTGGCGATGTTCTCGCCCTTGACGATGGCCTCGTAGGCCTTGACCCGCCCCTGGGTGTCGTCCGACTTGATGGTGAGCATCTCCTGCAGCGTGTAGGCCGCGCCATACGCCTCGAGCGCCCATACCTCCATCTCGCCGAACCGCTGTCCGCCGAACTGCGCCTTGCCGCCCAGCGGCTGCTGGGTCACCAAGGAGTACGGACCGGTGGAGCGGGCGTGGATCTTGTCATCCACCAGGTGATGCAGCTTGAGCATGTACATATAGCCCACGGTTATGCTCTGGTCGTACGGCTCGCCGGTGCGGCCGTTGTAGAGTCTGACCTTGCCCGCCACCTTGGTGCCGGGATTGTTCTCCAGGTCTACGGGCATAGTGACGGCCAGGCTGGGCTCCAGACCCGGGTTGGCTTTGCGCCACTGCTGCAGACGGTCTTCCTGCGCCAGCATCCACCCGATGAGGGCCTCGTCGACCTCGATCTGGGTAGCCCCGTCGAACACCGGGGTGGAGATGGGCACGGGGCCTTCGGCCGTCGACGTGTCCGCAAGATCGTAGTAGCGCTTGATCAGAACAGCCTGTTCGTCCGCCGGTAGCTCGCTCGACCTGACCCCGCCGTTTCCGTCCGGGCTCTTCGCGTTGCGCTTGAGCTGGTAGAAGCCGTGGTGTGCGGCCCAGCCCAGATGCGTCTCCATGACCTGACCGATGTTCATACGCGACGGCACGCCCAGCGGGTTGAGGATGATGTCGACCGGGGTCCCGTCTTCGAGGAAGGGCATGTCCTCCTCGGGCACGATCTTGGAGATGACCCCTTTGTTCCCGTGGCGGCCGGCCAACTTGTCGCCCTCGGCGATCTTGCGCTTCTTGGCCACGTACACCCGCACCAGACGATTGACGCCCGGGGACAGGTCGTCGCCGGCGTCGCGGGAGAATTCCTTGACGTCGATGACGACGCCTTTCTCACCGTGCGGCACTTTGAGCGAGGTGTCGCGCACTTCGCGAGCCTTCTCTTTGAAGATGGCCCTGATGAGTTTCTCTTCGGCGGTGAGTTCGGTCTCCCCTTTAGGGGTGATCTTGCCCACCAGCAGGTCGCCGGAGGCCACCTCGGCCCCGATGCGGACGATGCCGTACTCGTCGAGGTCGGCCAGCGACTCCTCCGAGCGGTTGGGGATATCGCGAGTGATCTCTTCGTCGCCCAGCTTGGTGGAACGAGCCTCGACCTCGTACTCCTCGATGTGGACGGAGGTGAGCACATCGTCTTTGACCAGGCGTTCGCTGATGACGATGGAGTCCTCGAAGTTGTAGCCCTCCCAGCTCATGAACGCGACCAGCAGGTTGCGGCCCAGCGCCAGCTCACCCTGTTTGGTGGAGGCGCCGTCCGCCAGGACGGCGCCGGGGATCACTTCGTCCCCGATGTCCACCACCGGCTTCTGGTGGATGAACGTGCCCTGGTTGGAGCGCTCGAACTTGAGCAGGTCGTAGGAGTCGATGTCGCCATCGTCGGTCTCGAGCAGGATACGGTTGGCGGACACGCCCCGCACCTTGCCGGGACGCTTGGCCAGAAGGACGTCCCCCGTGTCGACCGCAGAGCGGTACTCCATGCCGGTGCCGATCAGCGGCGCTTCGGCCTGGAGCAGCGGCACCGCCTGGCGCTGCATGTTGGAGCCCATGAGGGCCCGGTTGGCGTCGTTGTGCTCGAGAAACGGGATGAGCGCCGTAGCCACGGAGACGATCTGCACCGGGGAGACGTCCTGATAGTCCACGTCTTCGCGACGGACGCTCACGTATTCGCCGCCCGGCGCGCGGGCGAGGACCATGTCTTCCGCGAACCGATGCGTCTTGCCGTCCACCGGGGCGTTCGCCTGGGCGATGGTGCGCTTCTCTTCCTGATAGGCGGTCAGCCACTCGAGGTCGTTGGAGACCTTGCCTTTGACCACCTTGCGATAGGGGGTCTGGATGAAGCCGAACTCGTTGACGGTGGCGTAGCTCGAGAGCGAGCCGATGAGGCCGATGTTAGGACCTTCCGGCGTCTCGATGGGACACATACGCCCGTAGTGGGTGGGATGCACGTCGCGCACCTCGATGGGAGCGCGCTCCCGGGTGAGACCGCCCGCGCCCAGGGCCGAGAGACGACGCCGGTGGGTAAGCCCGGCCAGCGAGTTGGTCTGGTCCATGAACTGCGAGAGCTGGGAGCTCCCGAAGAACTCTTTGAGCGCCGCGACCACCGGACGGATGTTGATGATCGACTGAGGCGTGATGGTGTCGACGTCCTCGGTGGTCATCCGCTCGCGGACCACGCGTTCCATCCTATAGAGACCCACACGGAACGCTTCCTGCACCAGCTCGCCCACCATGCGCAGGCGACGGTTGCCGAAGTGCTCGTATTCGTCCAGCCGGTTGGCCACCTCCTCCCAGGGAAGACTGGGGGCCACTTCGGCCAGATCGCGGGCCTCCTCGAGCAGATGCTCGTGATCGATGGCCAGGGGCACGGCGATCAGCTCGCGCACCAGGGCCACGATGTCGGCCTTGGTGAGGGTGCGGACATCGAGGTCGGTGTCGAGACCCAGACGGGCGTTGAGCTTGTGCCGGCCCACCCGGGTGAGGTCGTAGCGCTTGGGATCGAAGCAGATGTTCCACAGCAGGTTGCGGCTCGCCTCGAGCGTGGGCGGTTCGCCCGGGCGCTGCTTCTTGAACAGTTCGACCAGAGCCTCCTCGACCGAGCGGACGGAGTCCTTGTCAAGGGTGGCCTTGATGAACGGGTTGCCGTCGAAGAGATCGAGGATCTCCTCGTCGGTGCCCTTGGAGAGAAAGTCGGGGGCGTCACCGGTGCGTTCCGAAGTCGATCCCGGCGAGGGCGCGCAGGAACACGGTGGCCGGCAGCTTGCGTTTGCGGTCGATGCGGACCGAGACGGCGCCGCGCTTGTCGATCTCGAACTCCAGCCACGAACCGCGGGCAGGCATGAGGTTGGCGATGAGCACCTGCTTCGTCGGGTCCTTGGCGGCCATGACGTAGGCGCCCGGAGAGCGCACCAGCTGGGTGACGATGACCCGCTCGGTGCCGTTGATGATGAAGGTCCCCTGCTCGGTCATCATGGGGAAGTCGCCCATGAAGACGTTCTGCTCGCGGATCTCGCCCGACTCGCGGTTGACGAAGCGGACGGTTATGAAGAGCGGAGCAGCGTAGGTCTGGTCCTTATCCCTGCATTCCTTGAGAGAGAGGCGTGGGCTCGTTGAACTGGTACTCGCCGAATTCGACGGCATAGTTCCCCGTGTAGTCCTCGATCGGGTTGATGTCCTCGATGGTCTCCTTGAGACCCTTTTCCTTGAACCAATCGAACGATTCGGTCTGGATAGCGATGAGGTTGGGAAGGTCGAGAATGTAGGGAAGTTTGGAGAAGGATTTACGCGGTTTGGGAGTCGTCCTTTCGCCCAAAGGGGATCACTCCTCGCATGCCGGGGGTTTGAACAGGGGTCAGCGCGCAAACTTGTATGCTATCACGGACGTACAATGCGCGGCAAGCCCGGTCGCGGAAGTATCTTTCGACCTCCGCGGCCGGGCTTGCGCTTCAGCCGGCGGGAGGCAGAGCCTCCGGCCGGCGTCATCCCTACTACTTTACCTCGACGTCGGCGCCGGCTTCTTCGAGCTTCTTCTTGATCTCTTCGGCCTCGGCCTTGGGGATAGCCTGCTTGACCGGGTTGGGAGCGCCGTCGACCAGGTCTTTGGCTTCTTTCAGGCCCAGACCGGTGATGGCACGCACCTCTTTGATGACGTTGATCTTCTTCTCGCCGGCAGCCTTGAGGATGACGTCGAATTCCGTCTGCTCTTCTTCCTCGACGGCAGCGGCGCCGGCGCCCGCGGCCGGGCCGGCGGCGACGGCCATCGGCACGGAGGCGGACACGCCGAATTCCTCTTCGAGCGCCTTGACGAGCTGCGAGAGCTCGAGAACGGTCATCTTCTTGATCTCTTCTATCAGTTCCTGCGGGGTCATCCTAGTCACTCCTTAGTCACACACTCTTACGCAACATTCCGGCGGAACCACCCGCCGATCACACGTCGCCTGCCGCTCGGCCCCTGCAGTGAAGCAGGTGGCGACGGCGCGGCGGCAGCCGCTAGGCGGCGTTCTGCTTGTCCTGCACCTGCCCCAGGACCACCACCAGTCCCCGGATGGGACCGTTGAGGACGGTCACCAGACCGGTGAGCGGCGCGGCGAGGGTACCCACCAACTGGGCGATGAGCACCTCCCGGCTGGGCAGCGAAGCCAGGGCCTCCACCTGAGTGGCGCTCAGCACGGAGCTCTGAAGCTTGCCACCTCGGATGGCGGACTTCTTCTTCTCCTTGATGAAGTCCTGGATGGTCTTGGCCGTCTTGGCCGGGTCGCCGTGCACGTAGGCGATGGCGGTCGGGCCGGCCAGCAGTTCATCCAGACCCTCCACGCCGGCGTTGGCAGCGGCGATCTTGCCGAGGGTGTTCTTGACCACCTTGAGGTCGGCGTCGACCTTGCGCAGGCGCTTGCGTAGTTCGGTGGCCTCCGCGAACGTCAGACCCCGGTAATCGACGAAGTAGTAGATGTCCGCGGCCTTCAGGTCGGCGGTGATCTCGGCTACGGCGTCGATCTTGTTCTGCTTGGGCATACTGTGTCACCTCCTTCAAACGAAAAATCGTCCACCTCGGATAGCAGAGGCGGACGATGACACTGCATGCCTTGCGGCCCTCATGTCGGTCACACTCTGCCTCGGCTGGCGGGCCGGGTCCTGGAGCCTTGCTCCAGACCTGCCGCTTCTGCGCGGATGCGGCACCAGCTGTCTCGGGCGGGGTTTGCGGCGGGGAGTATAGCAGGTGCGCGCGGGATGCGGCTGCCCGAGTCACGAGCTCGTTGCTCTGGCGGCGGCTGTGCCAGTCACAGCAGAAGCGAGCGGCCGGCCCACGGCGAGGTGATGGCCTGCCGTCGGCTCCGGGAAAGAGAAGGGCCGCCGCCTCTCTGCCGAGAGGCGGCGGCCGCTGAGGTCGGACGATATGGCGGCTCGTCGTCGCCTAGGCTTCTTCCTCCAGCAAGGACCGGGTCTTGGAAGTATCCAGTGGGACACCGGGCCCCATGGTGGTGGTCATGGTGATGGTACGCAGGTACTTGCCCTTGGCGGCGGCCGGCTTGGCCCGGACGATCTCGCCCAGCACCTCGCTGTAGTTGGCCACCAGCTTCTCGGCGTCGAAGGACTTCTTGCCCACGATGAGGTGGATGACGCCGAACTTGTCGGTGCGGTACTCCACCTTGCCGGCCTTCATGTCCTGGACGGCTTTGGCCACGTCGAACGTGACGGTGCCGGCCTTGGGGTTGGGCATGAGGCCGCGGGGACCGAGGACGCGGCCCAGCTTGCCGACCACACCCATCATGTCGGGGGTGGCGATGGCGGCGTCGAAGTCGAGCATACCGCCCTCGACCGAGCGATGCGAGGTCTTCTGCGCCCACGATGTCGGCTCCGGCCGCTTCGGCCTCGGTGGCCTTCTCACCCTTGGCGAACACGGCCACCCGGACGGTCTTGCCGGTGCCGTGCGGGAGCATGCACGTGCCGCGCACCTGCTGGTCGGCGTGGCGGGGGTTGACCCCGAGCTTGATGTGGACTTCGACGGTCTCGTCGAAATTGGCGGTCTCCAGGCTCTTGAGCAGCTTGGCCGCCTCGAGCGGTGTGTAGAACTTGCCCTGCTCGACGGCCTTCTTGGCTTCCTGGAAGCGCTTGGAATCCCTGCTCATCTTCATGTACCTCCTGGTGGTCAAGCGGGCCTCTCGGCCTCCCACCTTCCGGCCCGTTCAGCGGATTGAGCTACCCGCCTGGGGCTCTTTGCACCGCGCGCGGGCTCGACGGCCCGCTCGGCGCGGCTACTACCTGTGTCAGTCTACGATCGTGACCCCCATGCTCCTCGCCGTGCCGGCCACGATGTTCATGGCCGCCTCGATGTCGAGGGCGTTGAGGTCGGGCATCTTGGTCTCGGCGATCTGGCGGAGCTGCTCCTTGGTGATCTTGCCCACCTTTTCCTTGCGCGGGTTGGCGGCGCCTTTGCCGATGCCGGCCGCGTTACGGATGAGGACGGCCGCCGGGAGCGGTCTTGAGGACGTACGTGAACGAACGGTCCTCGAAGACAGTGATCTCGACCGGGACCACCTGGTCGATCTTGTCCTGCGTGGCGGCGTTGTAGGCCTTGCAGAACTCCATGATGTTCACGCCGTGCTGACCCAGCGCGGGGCCGACCGGGGGAGCCGGGTTGGCTTTCCCGCCCACGATCTGCAGTTTGACTATCGCCCGTACCTTCTTCGCCACCTTGATTCTCCGTCTCTGCCCAGGATCTCCAGCCTCGACCGGTGTCCGGCCGGGCTTGGCCTAGATCTTCTTGACCTGCTCGAAACCCAACTCGGTCGGTGTATCCCGCCCGAAGATCGACACCATGACCTTGAGCTTGCTCTGCTCGATATTGACCTCGGACACCTCGCCCGTGAAGTCGGCGAGTGGTCCGCTGACCACCCGTACCTGATCGCCCACCACGAACTCGGCCTTGGCTTTGGGCTTGACCACCGTGGTGGTGTGCAGGATGCGGTCCACTTCCGACGGCATGAGCGGGGTGGGCTTGTTCTCGCTGCCGACGAACCCGGTCACACCCGGCGTGTTCTTGACCAGCGACCAGGAGTCGTCGGTGAGGATCATCTTGACCAGAAGATAGCCGGGGAAGATGCGCTTCTCCACCTGGACCTTCTCGCCGCCCTTGGTCTCGACCACCTGCTCGGTGGGGACGACGATGTCCTTGAAGTAGGGAACCTGGTTCATCGATTGGATGCGGTGCTCGAGATTGGTCTTGGCCTTGTTCTCGTGTCCCGAATACGTGTTGATCACGTACCACTTGGCATCCATGGTCGCCGTGCTCGTGTCAGGTTCGGCCACTGCTACCCCAATCCAACGGTCTGGACGACCAGGTTCCAGATGAAATCGAACACTCCGATGTACACCGCGGCGATGACCACGGCGACGATGACCACACCGGTGGAGGTGATGAGCTCCTTGCGCGGCGGCCACGTGACCTTGCTCATCTCGATGCGTACTTCCCGCAGGAAGGTCCGCAGCCGGCCGTGCGGCTTGGCGGCCACGGTGCCGCGCGGCCCAGAGGTCTGCTTGGAGGTGGCGGAAGACGACCGCGAGAACGGGTTCTTGAGACCGCCGGAGGATTCTTTCGCCGGGGCCTTGCCGCTCGCCGCTGGAGCCTTGCTGCTGACCGTCTTGTCGTTGACGCTCTTCGCCATTCGCCTTTTCTCGCTACCTAGGAAGAAGTGGCAGGGCAGGAGGGATTCGAACCCCCAACATCCGGTTTTGGAGACCGGCGCTCTACCGTTGGAGCTACTGCCCTACGCCTACCCAGCCTTCCGATACCGGACTACTTGGTCTCTTTGTGCACCGTGACCGTGTCGCACCACTTGCAGTACTTGTTGAGCTCGATCCGCTCGGGATCGTTGCGCTTGTTCTTCATGGTGGTGTAGTTACGGCGCTTGCATTCTTGGCACGCCATCGTGACCCGAACCCGCATTACTTCACCTGCTCCTAGCTATTTAGTGCCCGTGCATGCTACCACAAACGAAGGTAGCGGCGAGAGGACTCGAACCTCTGACACGCGGATTATGATTCCGCTGCTCTGACCGGCTGAGCTACGCCGCCCCTCTGACCCGTCTCTTGCTCCAACGGGTCCTTCATGGAGCCCCCATTCGGATTTGAACCGAAGACCCCTTCCTTACCATGGAAGTGCTCTGCCAACTGAGCTATGGAGGCCCGCTCGCGCCGGCTGCCGCGACGGCTGCGCCGACTATCGCATTCCGCTGGATCGTGGTGGTGGGGGGGGAGGATTTGAACCTCCGTAGGCTGCGCCGACAGATTTACAGTCTGCTCCCTTTGGCCACTCGGGCACCCCCCCACGCGCGACAACCCCACGCGGAGGCGAAGAGGCATGATACCCAACACACTAGGGCATTTCAAGAAACCTCCGGGCCCGCCCCAGGTGCCCGACTGCCGCGCAGCCGCCCGATACTGATGCGCACCGCAGCGCCGGATTCCTGCTGGAGCGCTCTCCCTGGCCGTCTCGACGTCATGGAGGGCCGCGCCTATGATGTGACAGACCAGATCCCTCGACGTGGAGGTCCAGATGACCACAGAGCTATCCGTCCGCGCGGTTCGGGAGACCGGCATGTGCTTCACGGCCAGTACCGGCCAGCACAGTGTGTGCCTGGACTATCCGCTCGGACCGGGAGCCACCGCCGGCCCCACTCCCCTGGAGATGCTCCTCACCAGCCTGGCTGTATGCGCAGGAAGCACCGTGTCGCTGGTGCTCGAGCGCATGAAGCAGCCTCTTGAGGGCATGACGGTCGAGGCCAAGGGCACGCGGCGCGAAGAGCACCCCACCGTGTTGACGTCTGTCACGCTGGAGTTCGGGGTAGCCGGCGCGGGGATAGAGGCCGATCGCGTCGCTCAGGCGCTCGCGATCGCCGAGGAGCAACTCTGCCCTGTGTGGGCGATGCTCAAGACCGGGACACCGATCACTGCGACCTTCCACCTGGTCGAGAGCTGACCGCGCCGATCACCCCGGCGCGCGGCGGACGCCCCTACCCCGCGCTCTGCGGCCGGGGCACGGTGATACTGGCCTCCTGCAGAAAGAGGACCTGCGACTCGGGGCCCTGCGCGGCAAGGGCAGTATCCACCGCGTCCTGCACGGTGGCGAAGGGCCTCATGAACATGGCCTCGATCTTCGCCGCAGGCAGAGAGGTGACCGCCCAGATCTGCGCCCGCTCGAGGATGCGCGCGACGCGGGTGGCCTGTTGGACCCCCAGCCGGTACTCTTCCAGGTCCGCGCGCTCGAGTGCCTGCGCCGGAGAATCGGCGGCCGCGAGCATGTCGTGGAGGGTCTGGTTCTCCCCCAAGCCGAAGGGGCATTCCGACACCACGATGAGGATGCCACCGTCCTTCAGTGCGAGCGCGCCGCTCTGGATGGCCTTGTTGGTCTGGTAGAAGTTGCAGTCCATGGGGTGCGGCGCGGCCGCGACCACCACCTCGCAGCGCCGGTCGATATCGAGCACGAACTGGCGGTCGGCCACCTCCACCGCGCGGCGGAAGGTCTCGTCGAGACCGCCCGCCGCCGCGAAGCCTATCCGGTGCTCCTTGTCCAGCACCAGCTGGATGGAGTAGACCTGCTTGTCGGCGATGCCCGCGGCGAGCGCGTCCTCCAGATCTTCATGGACGGGGTTGCCCTCGAGCACGAGGCTTTCGGAGCCGGGATTCATAGACAGCGCGTGGTTGGCCCAGACGGTCTCGTATCCCGCCAGACCCGGGAAGAGGGACTTACGGCCCCCGGTGTAGCCTGCGAAGTAGTGAGGCTCCACCGAGTTGACGAGGATGACGCTTCGGGCTTCCGCCAGCAGTCGGTTCACTTGGATCTGCGTGCCTCGCTGCGTCCGCCCGAGGGTGACGAGCCGAGACGCATCCTTCGCGTCGTGGGAGAAGACGCGCCCGGCGTGGCCGGCAAGGAAGTCGGCGCCGAAGATATGCTTCAGCTCCTGGGGAAGCGCCGCCCGGTGGGTGCCGGTCGCCACCGCTAAGGAGAGGACCCGGTCCCGGCCGTCCCCCAGCCATCTCTCCAGGTCGGGGCGTAGGACCCTGAGAACGTCCGCCGAGGGTGTGGGGCGGGTCGCGTCGTTGACCACCACCAGCAGCGGCGATCGCGCCGCGCTCAGGAATCCGTCGAGGCTGTCCCCGGATCCCCCGTGCAGCGATCCCGTCTGCGCTGGTCCCGTATGTCCTACTTCCGCCGGCGGCACACCGGCGAGCGCCGCGCGCAGCACCCCTTCCGGGTCGGCCGCCGTCTCCACGTTGGCGCCCAGCACGCCGGCCACCCGGCGCTCGTCCACCTCGACGATCGTGCTACCCGTACTCCAGGGCACCTCGATACGCATCCGCGCTCCCTTCCCTACGACCTCACTCAACGAGGATAACCCAGGTTATCCGGTAGAATCGAGGTCGGTGCGGCGGCCTCGCGGTCGGCACACCCACTGCGGCATCACACTTGAGACAAGACTGGGGCCCAGCCATGCAGCACTACAGCTACAGCATCTCTCCCGACGTGTTCGCCCGCTTCCCCGGATACGTCCGCGGCGTCGTCATATCTCACGAGGTCGCGAACGGCCCCTCGCCGGCCGAACTGGTGGCGATGCTTCGAGAGGCCGAGGCCTCGGTGCGCGAGCGGGTGAACTTGGAGCAGATAGCCGAGGAGCCGCGCATCAAGGCCTGGCGCGACGCCTATCGCGCCTTCGGAGCCAAGCCCGCCGAGTTCAGGTCGTCGGTGGAGGCGATGGCCCGCCGCGCGCTGCGCGGCGACGAGCTACCGGCCATCAGCGCTCTGGTGGACATCGGCAACGTCATCTCCCTGCGCCACCTCATCCCGGCGGGCGGACATGCCATCGACCTCTTGAACGGCGACATCGAGCTGAGGTTCGCCACCGGCACCGAGGAGTTCGTCGCCTTTGGTTCGGAGGAGATGGAGCATCCTCTGCAGGGCGAAGTCGTCTTCGTGGAGGGTGACACGGTGCTCACCCGCCGCTGGACCTGGCGGCAGGGGAACCACACGCTGACGCTTCCCGAGACCACGGCCATCGAGTTCAACGTGGACGGACTGCCGCCGGTCACGCGTGCGGAGATCGAGGCGGCCTGCGCCGAGGTGGTCGGACTGGTCGAGCGCTTCTGCGGCGGGGTCAGCCGGGTGGACTACCTCACCGCGGAGAACCCGCGCATCTCGCTGGCTCCGTAGAACGCGGCGCCGGGACTCGGCCCGGTCGGCGCCGCGGGACGATCTCTAGCCGCGACTCGCCACCAAGCCGGCTATCACCTGCGCGGCCTCATCGGTGCTGTTGGCCACGGTGACGCCAGCGCCTTCCAGCGCAGCTATCTTCTCGGCGGCGGTCCCCCTGCCTGAGGAGACGATGGCGCCCGCGTGACCCATGCGCCGGTCGGGCGGAGCCGTCTTGCCCGCAACGAAGGCCACCACCGGCTTAGTCACCCGGGAGGCGATGAAGGCAGCGGCCTCCTCCTCGTCGGTACCCCCGATCTCGCCTATCATGCCGATGACCTTCGTGGCCGGGTCGTCCTCGAAGAGGGCCAGGATGTCCATGAACGAAGTGCCGATGATGGGGTCGCCCCCGATGCCCACGCAGGTCGATTGGCCGACTCCAAGACTGGTGAGGGCCCAACCGATCTCGTAGGTGAGGGTGCCGCTGCGGGAGACCAGACCGACCGGACCGGGCAGGAAGATGTTGCCGGGCAGGATGCCCATCTTGCAGCAACCCGGGGTCATGATGCCCGGGCAGTTGGGGCCGACCAGCCGGCAGCCTTTGGAGCGAACGTGCGCGGCGATCTTCACCATGTCGAGTACGGGGATCCACTCGGTGATGCACACGATGAGCGGGATCAAGTTGTCAGCAGCCTCGATGATGGCGTCCCCCGCGAAGCGCGCGGGCACGAAACTGACCGTGGCATTGGCGCCGGTAGCGTCCACCGCTTCGCGGACCGACTCGAACACCGGCACCCCTTCCACGAGCTGGCCGCCGTGTCCGGGAGCCGTGCCGGCGACAACCTTGGTGCCGTACTCCAGCATCTGCCGAGTGTGGAAGCGGCCCTCTTCGCCGGTGATGTTCTGGACCATGACGGCGGTGTCGGTGCCGACGAGGATGCTCACGCCTCCCCCCTCCCCTCGGCGGTGGCCAGGGCCACCGCCTTCTGGGCGGCCTCGGTCATGGTGTCCGCCAAGGTCACCCTCCTACCCGTGAGGATCTGCCGTCCCTCTGCGGCATTGGTCCCCACCATGCGGGCTACGACCGGCACGTGCACCTCTCCGGCATCGATGGCGTCGACCACCGCCTGCGCCACCACGTCACAGCGGGTGATACCGCCGAAGATGTTCACGAGCACCGACCGCACGTAGGGGTCGTGCAGCAGGATGCGGAACGCCGCACGGACCTGGTCGATGTGGGCTCCGCCGCCGATGTCGAGGAAGTTGGCGGGCTCCCCTCCGTACAGCTTGATCACGTCCATGGTCGCCATGGCCAGACCGGCTCCGTTGACGAGACACCCCACGTTGCCCTCGAGCTCGATATAACTTACGCCCACTTGGCGGGCTTCGACCTCGGCCGGCTCCTCCTCTTCCGGGTTCCGCATCGCCGCCAGTGCCGGCCGGCGGGACAGCGAGTTGTCGTCGACGATCATCTTCGAGTCGAGAGCGACGAACCCGCCCGCCTCGGTGAGAGCCAGCGGGTTGACCTCCAGCAGCGAGCAGTCGCATTCGACGAACGCGCGATAGAGCGCTCCGGCGATGGTCCGAAAGGTCTTAGCCTGCTCGCCCGACCAGTCCCAGAGCGCGGGCCAGGTCTCTCGTCTGGTAGTCGGCGAGTCCAAGAAGGGGATCGGCCCGCACCCGAACGATGGCGTCGGGCGTGGTCCTGGCGACCTCTTCGATGTCCACTCCACCCATGGCGCTGGCCATCAGCGTGATCCGTCTGGCCGACCGGTCGAGCACCGCCCCCAAGTAGTACTCCCGGACCACTGGGACGGTCTGGACCACGAGGACCTTGTGGACGGGGACCCCGCGCACCGATATCCCCAGGACCTCGCCGGCGACGCGTCCGGCCTCCTCGGCGGACGCGGCCCGCTTGACCCCTCCGGCCTTGCCCCGGCCGCCTACCAGCACCTGGGCCTTCACCACGACCTGGCTGCCCAACCTCTGAGCCGCGGCCTCCGCTTCTGCGGGAGACGCGGCGACGGAGGCCGGCGGGAACGGGATCCCGTAGCCTTCGAGCACCTCGCGCGCCTGGTATTCGTGCGTCTTCATCAGCAACCCGTTCCGATCGAGGTCTGCGAGGCCGCTTCCACCACAGTGGCGATGCCCTGCCCGCCGGCGATGCACAGCGTGGCCAGGCCGTAGCGGGTATCACGCCGCTTCATCTCGTGGAGCAGGGTAGTGAGGATACGCGCGCCCGAACACCCGAGGGGATGTCCCAGCGCGATGGCCCCGCCGTTGACGTTCACCCGGGACTCGTCGAGATCGAGCTCCTTGATGACCGCGAGACTCTGGGCGGCGAAGGCCTCGTTCAGTTCGATCAGCCCCACTTCGTCGAGCGTCAGGCCCGCCGCGGCCAGCGCTTTGCGGCTGGCCGGCACCGGACCGATGCCCATGATCTCGGGAGGGACCCCCGCCACCGCCTGGCTGCGGATGACGGCGAGAGGGGCCAGGCCGCGCCTGCGCGCCTCGCCCGCGGACATGAGCACCAGACAGGCGGCGCCGTCGTTGCGCCCGGAGGAGTTTCCGGCGGTGACCGTGCCGCCCTCCTTGAAGATGGCGGGCAGCTCGGCCAACCGCTCCAGACTCGTCTCGCGTGGGTGCTCGTCGATGGCGAAAGCGCGCGGAGGGCCCTTCTGCTGGGGTACCTCCACCGGGACGATCTCGTCGGCGAACCTCCCCGCCGCTATGGCAGCCAAGGCCTTCTCCTGGCTGGCCAGAGCGAACCGGTCCTGCTCCTGCCGGGTGATGCCGTACTTGGCGGCCACGTTCTCGGCGGTCAGGCCCATGGTGAGGTTCCCGTAGATCTCGTACGGCTGAGACCGAGGTTGACTCTCGGTATTCGAATCGACCAAGACGGCGTTGCCAGACCGATATCCGAACCGCGCTCCTCTCAAATAATAGGGAGCGTTGCTCATACTCTCGGTGCCGCCGGCGACGACGATGTCGGCCAGGCCGGTCATTATGGCTTGGGCCCCGTTGTTGACCGCCTGCAGACCAGAGCCGCACTGACGCATCACCGTGTAGGCGGGCACTTCTACAGGCAGACCTGCTCGAAGCGCCGCGACGCGCGCCAGGTTGGCGGCGTCGGCGCTCTGCTTGGCCTGCCCCATGATGACCTCGTCGATCGCCTCCGGCTCCACGCCGGCCCGCCGGACGGCGGCCTCGATGACGACCCGGGCAAGCTCTTCCGGCTGCACGTCTCTCAGACCGCCGCCGATCCTGCCGCCGGCCGTCCGGACCGCGCTGACGATGACGACTTCGTTCACATCCGTTCTAGGACGATCTCACCCAGATTGACGTCGGTATGCGTCGTGACCTCGAACGCCCGCGGCGCGTAGCCGGCGAGCTGCACCTTCACAGTGTATGCCGCGTTCTTCTCCAGCCCCTCGAACTCGAAGTCGCCATAGCTGTCGGACGCGGTCTCCAACGTGAGACCCCCGCCTTCGAGGGTGATCTTCACGCCCTCTGCACATTCGCCGCGCACGTCGTCGCGGACCACTTCGCCCGCCACGAAACGTTTGGGAATACCCACGTACATCACCGTGGGCTTGGTGCCGAATTCGGGATGGTAGGCCTCGACCTTCTTCGCCGCCACAAGTTGCGATATCTCGCCGGCGGGATCATCCAGGTCGCCGAAGACCAGGGCTCCGGTGGGACACGCCTCCACGCAGCGCGGCTGCTTCTCGCCCTCGTCCAGCCGGTGAGCGCACATGGTGCACTTCTGGGGGATCTCCAGCTCCTTGTTCCAGAACACCACCCGGTAGGGGCAGGCGTTGACGATGGCCTTCTGGTCTTTGGCCCTGACCGGGTCGATGATGACGAAGCCGTCCGCGCGCCGATAGACGGCGTTGTCGGCCGCCACGTCGATGCAGGGCGCGTCCTCGCAGTGCAGGCACGGCAGGGGGATGTAGTCGAGCTTGGGCTTGGGATAGGTGCCGCGCTCGATCTCCTTGACCTGCATCCAGAACTGGCCATCAAGCGGCTGGGGAGCCGAGTAGGGGGTGTAGTCGTTGTCGTAGTACTCGTCGCGGCAGGCCAGGAAGCAGTTATGGCAGCCGCTGCACTTGGTGACGTCTATGAGCAGACCGAGGCGTGCCATGTCTCTAGCCCTCCCATTTCTCGATCTCGATGAGGCAGGAATTCGGCGTCATACCAGGGACGTTCTTCGACATCATCCGGGCCGGAGTGAGGATGCTGACGCACCCGCCCTTGTCGATGGACGTCGGATCTCCCGGCTGCAGCGGATCGTAGAGCGCCGAAGAGGCATAGCTGTGGATGACGCCGGGCCGCACCCTCGGGGTGACGACCGCGATGCAGAGCACCGAGCCGCGATCGTTGTAGAGCCGGACGATGTCGTTGTTGTTGATGCCTCGCTTGGCCGCGTCCTCAGGGCTGAGGCGGGCCGGCCACCAGGGATAGCCGTCCTTCTTGATGCGATGCACCGGGATGTCGTTGAGCCAGTCGGTGTGCTTGTCGTAATGGCAGTGGAACGACATGCGCGGATGCGGTGACATCAGCGCCAGCGGGTACTTCTCGAAGAGTTCCGTGGTGTGATGCCCTTCCCAGCTCGGGATGTAGCGCGGTACCACCGGTCGTTCGTCGTCGTCGGGGAAGTACTGCTTGAGGCTCACCGACTCGAACTCGATCTTGCCGCTGAAGGTGCCCAATTCTCCCCGCCGCTCGGTGAGGCGCTTGGGGTTGCCCAAGTCGGGCGTGTCGCACGCCCGGCCTTCGTAGAACCAGCGCAGAGCCGGCGTGGGCTTGTAGTCGGGGCCGGTGTTGATGATCTGGTAGCCCTTCTGGTTGAACTCCTCCCAGGTGGTCATCTTGGGCAGGTCGGAGATGTCGAAGAAGCCTTTGACCCAGTCGACGTCGGTCTTGCCGCCGTCGGTGTACTGGTCGCGCAGGCCCATCTTCTGGGCGACAAGGGCGAAGATCTCGTAGTCGGACTTGGACTCCCATAGGGGCTCGATGCACTTCTGCTCGCGCACGACCACGCGATAGTTGCAGCCGCTCGAGGCGTGCACCGTATAACCGTTGATGGCCGCCCATTCCCCCAGGTCGTCGCGCTCGAAGTTGGTGCAGGCCGGCAGGATGACGTCGGCCATGCGGGTCTCGCTCTGCCACCAGATGTCCTGGTTGACGACGAACTCCAGTTTGGGGCTCTGGTACATGCGCACCCAGTTGTTGGTCTCGCTCATGGTGCCGATGAACGACCCGCCGTACCGGTACCACAGCTTGATCTCGGAGCAGCCCTCGGCCGGATATACGTAGTGCATGAACTGCTGCTCGAGCGACTTGCCGCAGAAGCCGTCGCCGTACCACTCGTCGCGACCGTTGAGGATGGCCTCGGGTACGGTCAACCGCCACAGACGCTGCTTGGTCGGGTTCTGGGGGATGTACTTGGCGACCCTGGTGGCCATGGAGATTCGGCCCTCGGGCTCGCCGTAGCTGGGTACCCAGGGAGCGCAGTCCATGGGGGCGCCCATCGTGGTGCCCCAGATGCTGCGGCCGGGAGCGCCCAGGCCCTGCATGGCCTGCAGCAGCACCATCATGCGGGCCCATTCGGTGCCGTACGCGGTGCGGCAGGCGCCGCCTTCGCCCCCGCGGGAACCGCCGGAGAGCACGGTCCGCTTGGCCGCCCACTCCCGAGCCAGCGTACGGATGGTGCGGGCGTCGACCCCCGACTCGGCTTCGGCCCACTCCGGGGTCTTGGGCACGCCGTCGGTCTCGCCCAGAACGTAGGGCTTGAACTTCTCGAAGCCGATGGTCCGGTCGGCCACGTACTGCTTGTTGTAGGTGTCCTCCGTGATCCATACAAAGGCGATGGCCATGGCGATGGCCGTGTCGGTGCCCATGCGTGGCGCGATCCACTTGCCGCCCATGACCGCGTTGGTGTAGTTATAGAAGGGGTCGATGAACACCATCTTGACGCCCTTCTCCTTGAGCCACTGCCGCCAGAGGGCGGAATCCTGGCCGGAGTACGTACCCCGCGTGCTGTCGGGGTCGTTGGACCAGTAGACGATCATCTCCGCGTTCTGCAGAGCGTCGCTCAGCATGTCGTAGGGCTCGGGCATGCCCAGCCGCCAGAAGAAGCCGTAGGTGTGCGACGCGCCCCAGTGCCAACCTTCCCAGCTATCCGGGTTGTCGAGGACCGGGGTGAACTCCATCATGTTCATGAAGCGGGCGAAGGGGCCCATCTTGTAGCCCACGATGCCCCAGTTGTGGTGTGAGGAAGTGATCCCGCTGATGGCCGAGCCGCCGTAGGTGTCCTTGACGCGGGTGAGTTCCGCGGCCACCAGGTCGGAAGCTTCGTCCCAGGAGATGCGCTCGTAGCGCGACTTGCCCCGGTTCTGAGCGTTCCGCCCGCCCGGACCGGTGGAGCCGGGAGCGCCTGCCGGATCGAAGTCCACCCGCTTCAGCGGGTATTTGATGCGCTCGTCGGAGTAGATGCGCCGGCGTTCGGCGTGGATGTAGGGTGAGAGAGTGCACTTCTTCCAGGGGGAGTACTTCTTGCCCCCGGCCTCGATGGTCCAGGGTTGCATGTCGCCGTCGGCCACGACCAGAGGGCGGACCCTCACGATCTTCCCGTCCTTGACGTAGACTGAGACGGGACCACTGTTCGTGCAGTTCGCGAACACTTTTTCAGCCATCAATCATCGTCCTCCGGAAATCGAAGGTTGTTACCGCCCTGCCCCAATACGATATCTCGATATTGTTGAATAATATTGCTAGTATCGTAGGGTAGCCTATGGCGATTTGCAAGGCGTGGGGGGCCAGGCAACACTCGACGTCGACTGGGGGCGCATGGCAGCGACGAAAGAATCCCGGGAAACCGACCCGTTTTCTGTGAGGGCACTCGCTCGGGGACTGTCCATCCTCGGGCTGTTCGACGTGGACCATCGGGAGTGGACCATCGACGAGATGGCCGAGCAGACCGGCCTCCTGCGGATGACGGCCTACCGGATGGTGCGCACCCTCGAGTCCATGGCCTTTCTCGTGCGCGATCCCGGCACCAACCGCTACCGACTGGGACCGGCGACTCTCGCCATTACGTATGTCTCCGAAGACCACTCCGCCCTCGTCGAGGCGGCGCATCCTTTCCTCGAGGCCCTCACCAAGGAAACGGGGGAGTCGGTCACTCTGGCGGTGGAGATCGATGGGTTCCCGGTGTGTGTGGACATCATCAACACCAATCGGCCGTTCAAACGGCGCACTGCGCCGGGACGGATCCTGGGCGACCTGGTCTCGGTCCACGGAAAGCTGTTCGCGGCTTTCCGGCCACCCGAAGAGCAGGAGGCGATCCTTGACCAACCCCATATCAAACACACCCCCTACTCGGTGACCGATCGGGCCGCGTTGGCGGTGGAGTTGGAGACGGTGGCCCGGGAGGGTGTCGCATACGATATAGAGGGGATCTACCTGGGTACTTGCGCCGTGGGCGCCCCCGTGCGCGACCAATTGGGGGCCATAGCCGCGGCCATCTCGGTAGTGGTGCCCACAGGACGGTTCGGCCCGGCGGAGCGCCAGACCTGCACCGAAGCCGTCAGGGGCGCGGCGTCGTCGTTCTCGGCCTACCTGGGCTGGAATCCAGGCAAACCCTGAGGGACCGGGCAAGTACCGATCCCCGCACGCTTACCGGATAGCGACACCAGACAAAAGGGGGATGGCTTCACAGATTGGGAGTAGGTTCCGTTCTCGGGAAACAGCAGTCGGTCGGGCAAACGCACGGGAAAGGACGACGATCGATATGGCGGACGAAGAGCGCAAGAAGGTCGACGTAAGCGTCGACAAGGTGACTATCAAGAACCTTGCCATGGGGGGCCTGCTTGGCGGAGGCGGCGAATGTTTCGTCGACGTCAAGGACGGCAAGGCCATCAGGATCAGGCCCTACAAGTACGACTGGAAGTACGATTTCCAGTCGCTCAGGCCGTGGACCATCGAGCGCAACGGCGAGCAGCTGCACCCGCTGCCCAAGGCGCTGCCGGCTCCGTTCTCCCTGGCCTACAAGAAGCGGACGTTGTCGCCCAACCGGATCAAGTTCCCCATGAAGCGCGTGGACTGGGATCCTAACGGCGAGCGCAACCCGCAGAACCGGGGCAAGAGCAAGTACGTCCGCATCTCCTGGGACGAGGCCACCGACATCATCGCCTCCGAGATCAACCGCATCCACAAGGACTACGGTCCCTTGGCCATCCTGGCCCAGGGGGACGGTCACGGCGAGAACAAGACCATCCACACTCCCCACGGCCATCAGGCCCGCCTACTCGACATGATGGGCGGCTTCACCCAGCAGGTCCGTAACCCCGACAGCTGGGAGGGCTGGTACTGGGGCGCCAAGCACGTGTGGGGGCAGGGCTTCCAGGGCATGATGTCCCCGGCGGCCAACCTCATCAAAGACATCTCCGAGCACTGCGACATGGTGCTCAAGTGGGGCTGCGACGAAGAGACCACTCCCTGGGGGTTCACCGGCCAGTATGCCAGCCGCATCTCCCAGTTTTGGACCCGGGCCGGCATCAAGCAGGTGTACATCTGCCCGGACCTGAACTACGCGGCCGCGGTCCACGGCGACAAGTGGATCCCCGTGCTGCCCAACACCGACGCCGCCCTGCAGCTGGCCGTCATCTACATCTGGCTCAAGGAGGGCACTTGGGACAAGGAATACGTCGCCACCCACGCCGTGGGTATGGACCAGGTCGCCGCCTACGTGCTGGGTGAGGACGAAGAGGGCATCCCCAAGACGCCGGAATGGGCGTCCAAGAAATGCGGCGTGCCGGAGTGGACCATCAAGGCCCTCGCCCGGCAGTTCGCCAAGAACACCACCTCGATCGTCCATTACTTCGGCGGCTCGGCCTTCCGGGGTCCGTACTCGCACGAACCCGGCCGGCTCGAGTGCGTCATGCTGGGCATGCAGGGCCTGGGCGGCCCCGGCGTGCATCAGTGCCAGATGACCTACTTCGGCATGCCGAGGGCCGAGGGTCTGGGCAGCGTCCGCTTCTTCAACCCCGAGCTCCCCGAACGGCTGACTAAGCCCTGCTGGACCACGGTCCATGCGTGGGGACCGCAGCTCATCCCCAAGACGCTCATCCAGGACGCCATCCTCAAGCCTCCGCTGGTCTTCCACGGCAGCGGCGGCCAGGAGTGCCAGACCGAGGAGCAGTTCGACCGCTACACCTACCCCATCGCCAAGGACAAGGGCGGCGTGCCCATCCACATGATCTGGACCGACACCCCGTGCCGGATCACCTGTTGGAACCACGGTAACTGGACCATCGAGGCCATGAAGCACGACAGCATCGAGTGCGTCGTCGCGCAGCATCCGTGGCTCGAGAACGATTGCCTCTACGCCGACATCATCCTGCCGGCGAACACCACCCTGGAGGTGGAGGACATCGTGACGACGGTCCGCCAGGGACCGCACTTCGCCAGCGTGTCCATCCAGGAACAATCCATCATGCCCATCGGCGAATCCAAGAGCGACTATGAGATCGTGGCCGCCATCGCCGAGAAGGTGGGCTACGGCGAGGAGTTCACCGGCGGCATGTCCACCCGGGACCTGCAGAAGATCGTCTTCGACGCCATGAAGATGGACAAGCTGACCAGCTGGGAAGACTTCTACGAGAAGAAGACCTACGTCTACAAGACGGCCACCGACTGGGAAGACGACCCGCCCGGCTTCCGTCTGTTCTACGACGATCCCCAGGCCAACCCGCTCAAGACCCCCAGCGGGCTGTTGGAGTTCTACTCCGAGCGGCTGCATCAGCACTTCCCCGACGATCACGAGCGGCCGCCCCTCCCGAAGTGGGTGGAGAAGGGTGTCACCCACGACGAGGCGCTGTCGAGCGAGCGGGCGGGGATGTTCCCGCTGCTCATCGTGTCCAACCATCCTCGTTGGCGTACCCACGCCCAGGGCGACGACATCAGCTGGGCGCGTGAGACCCCGACCGGCAAGGTGCTGGGCTTCGACGGCTACAAGTACGAGCCCATCTGGATCAACCCCACCGACGCGGCGGCACGCGGCATCAAGCACGGCGACGTCGTCAAGGTGTTCAACGAGCGCGGTATCGTGCTCGTGGGCGCCCGAGTATGGGAGCGCATCCGGCCGGGAGTGGTGTACGTCGACCACGGCGCCCGCCACGACCCGCTGGTCCCCGGCAAGGTCGACCGCGGCGGGGCCATCAACACCATCGCCCCCAACGGACTCACCTCCAAGAACTGCTGCGGCCAGGCCACCAGCGGCTATCTGGTCGACGTGCAGAAAGTCAAGAACGAGGAATGGGAAGAGTGGCGTAGGGACTACCCCGAGGCCTTCGCCCGGGAATACGACCCAGGTGCCGGTCTGCGCTTCGACGCCTGGATCGAGGAAAGGTAGGGCATAGATGAAGGTCTTCGTGATAGATGTCGATCTGTGCGTGGGCTGCTATGCCTGCCAGTTCGTCTGCAAGGACGAGCATGTCGGTAACGACTGGTCGCCCATCGCCAAGCCCCAGCCCGACACGGGCCAGTTCTGGATGAGACTCGACGAGCACATCCGCGGCACGGTGCCCAAGGTGGAGATGCACTACGTCCCCAACCCGTGCATGCACTGCGACGATGCTCCCTGCATCCCGGCCTGCCCCATCGAGGGAGCCATCTACAAGCGCGATGATGGCCTGGTGATCATCGACACCGATAAGTGCACCGGGTGCAGGAACTGCGTCGATTCCTGTCCGTACAAGGCGATCTACTTCAACGATGATCTCAACCTCGCTCAGAAGTGCACGGGCTGCGCTCACCTCCTGGACGGCGGCGAGTGGAAGGTCCCCCGCTGCGCCGATGCCTGCCCCACCGAGGCCATCAAGTTCGGCGAAGAAGCCGACTTCGCAGCCGAGATCGCCAAGGCCGAAGTACTCCTGCCCGAGTCGGGCGCCAAGCCGCGGGTGTACTACCTGAACACCCCCAAGAAGTTCATCGCCGGCACGGTGTACGACCCCGTCGACAAGGAGATCGTCGAGGGCGCGACCCTCACGCTCACCGGCGCGGACGGTGCTACCTGCTCCGCCGCTACCGATGGCTTCGGCGACTTCTGGTTCCGGGGTCTGGCCGACGGGGCCACCTACAGCCTCACGATCGCCGCTCCGGGCTTCGCGACCAAGAGCATCGACGCCATCACCACCAAGGTTGACGTCAACCTTGGCGACATAGCGCTGGCCAAATAGCGCCCCGCCGATCGGCCGGGCCGGGACGATCCCGGACCGGCCGCGGTTGAGAAAGAGCGAGCCCCCTGCCGCCGGAGCGGCAGGGGGCTCGTGTCACATAGTGCTCTTCTTGCCAGCGATACGGATGCTACTGGCCCACAGAGGCCAGATCGCCCAGCAGCACCTGCTCGAAGGTCTTGACCGGCACCCAGGTCCACACGTCGCCCACCTTCTGCACCTCGAGCATGAAGAAGTCGCGCTTCGCTATGAAGGCATTCTGGAAGGGGACGATGGTCACCTTGCCCGCCGGGGTATCGAGGCTCATGTTCGACATCGCCTCTATCACCTTCGCCGGGGTCGTATCACCATCGGTGGCTTTCAGTCCCTCGAGGTACATCATCACGCCCTGCCAAGCACCGTAGCCCTGCGGGGTCGGCTTCTCGCCCGGGTAGAGCTTCTCGTAGCCGGCGATGAACTCTTTGTTCTGGGGGTTGTCGATCGTGTACGCATAGTAGTCGCACGCGAGCATGCCCAGTGAGAGGTCACCCAACTCGGCCAGTTGCGCATCGCTGAAGTTGTTCGACATGGTCGTTGCCAGGGGAGCTGTGAGCCCGTAGTCCTTGTACTGCTTGACGAAGGGCACAGCGCCGTTACCGAAGATCCAGTTCACCGTGACGTCGGCCGGCTTCATCGTGGTCAGGTAGGAGCTGAAGTCGACCGTATCGATGGGTACGTACACGGCCGGGTTGGCAGTGCCGCCACCCTCGGCGAAGCCCTTCTCGAAGCCGGCCGTCAACGCGTAGGCAGGTGTGTCGTCATAGTTGATCACATTGGCAGTCTTGTAGCCCTTCTCGGCCAGATACTTCCCGAAGTAGTACCCGTGCGAGTCGAAGAACCCCGTGTGGATGAAGGCCAGCCCGTTGGCGGTCTCCAGGTTCTCCGTCGGCTGGCCCACGATCGAGATCTGCGGGATGCCCGACGACTTGCCCAGATAGCCGGCGACAGCCTTGGCCGACGGCGAGAATATCGGGCCGATCATGACGTTGATCTTGTCGCTCTCGACCTGCTTCTCGGCCTTCTGTACCGCGATCTCGGGGTTGGAGGCGTTGTCCTCCGGGTAGTACTCGAGCGGGCGGCCGTTCCACTGGTTGCCGAGCATGTCAAGGGCGGTCTTGACGCCCTTGTCGGCCAGTTCGCAATCGTAGGCCATGAAGTCGGTGAATCCCTCGTTGAAGCCGATCTTGATGGGCTCGCCGGTGGCTGCTCCGGTCGTCGCAGTGGTCTCGGTCCCGCCGGCTGTGGTCGCGGTCGTCTCGGTCGATTCCTCTCCGCAGGCCACGAGCGCAGCCGACACTCCGACCATCAATGCGACCAACAGTATCAGCAGTAGTTTCCTGTTCACGCTATCCCCCTTCATCACTGTATCTATCCACCTTCACACCATGGTTGGCAGGTCTTCTCCCGCGAGATCTACGGGCCGCCTCCTTCCTCGTTCTCTCCCACGCCCAAATACGTGCTCTTGATCCGTTCGTTGTCGATCAGTCCGTCCGGCGTGGACTCGTACACGATGGTCCCTTTGCTCATGATGTAGGCGTAGTCGGCCACACTCATGGCCATACCGAAGTCCTGCTCCACGAGAAGGATCGACTCACCGGCCTCCTTGAGCCGTTCGATGACCCTGAAGACCTCGTCGACCACCACCGGCGCCAACCCCTCCGAAGGTTCGTCGAACAGCAACAGGTCGGGGTTGGTCATGAGCGCCCGAGCGATAGTGAGCATCTGCTGTTCGCCGCCGCTCAGCAGGTTTCCCTTGTTCTTGCGCCGCTCGGCCAGCTTGGGGAAGATGGTGAACACCTTCTCAAGGGTCCACGGGTCCTTCTTGCCCCCGCTACGGGCGGCCATCTTGAGGTTCTCGAGCACCGACAGGGACGAGAAGATGAGCCTGCCCTGCGGTATGAGCCCGATGCCCAGGCGGGCGATCCTGTGAGGAGGCAGGCCGACGAGCTCCTGCCCGTTGAACGTGATGCTGCCCTTGCGTGGCGGTGTAAGCCCCATGACGGAGCGGATGGTCGTGGTCTTGCCCATACCGTTGCGGCCCAGCAGCGCGACGATGGTGGCGTCCTTGACCTCCAGGGAGACGCCCTGGAGTATGTAGCTGTCCCCGTACCAGGTATGGATGTCGTTGATCTCTAGCACGTCCGCACCGTCAGGAGCCCGTAAGGGATTTGCGGTTGCCCATATAGATCTCTCTCACCATGGGATTGGCGCGGATCTCTTCACAGGTGCCCTCGCAGGCGATCTCGCCATAGTGAAGCAGGATGACCCTCTCGGCCACCCCGAACACAAGGTCCATGTCGTGAGCGATCATGAGCACGGTGACCTTCGAGCCGAGAGCTCGGATCCGCATGGTGATATCGGCGCTCTCCACCGTGGTCAGCCCACAGCTGGGTTCGTCCAGCAACAGCAGGTCCGGATCGCTGGCCAGCGGCAGGGTGATCTCGAGCTTGCGTTGCAGCCCGTAGGCGAGCGAGCCGACGCGAGCCTCTCTCAAGTCCCAGAGATCGATGGACTCGAGCAGCCCCTGAGCGTCGCTGTTCAGCTTCTTGTCCTTCATGAAGTAGCGGACCAGGCCGTACTTTCCCTGCCTCGTGCCCTGGAGAGCGATCTGCGTGTTCACAAGGACGGTCTCGTTGGGGAAGAGGCTGGTGATCTGGAACGACCGCGCCATCCCCATCTGGGCACGGGAGAACACGGAGCGGCTGGTGATATCGACGTCCTTGAAGTGCACCGAGCCGGCCGAGGGCTTCAGCTGACCGGTGAGGACGTTGAAGAAGGTGGTCTTGCCTGCCCCGTTCGGACCTATGAGCGCCACCCGTTCGCCCTGCTGGACAGCCAGGCTGACGTCCTTGACTGCCGCTAGACCCCCGAAGTGGACCCATATCCCCCTGGTCTCAAGAAGAGCCACGGATGACCCTCCTCCACAGCCCCAGGACCCACACTCCCAGTCCCTGGGGGATGACCATGATGGTGAACACGAACATCGCCCCGAAAATAAGCGGCCAGCGGGCCGGCAGATAGAGGCTGGCGATGTACTCGACCCCCACGAACACGACCGATGCCACCAGCGGGCCGAAGAACACGGTCGTGCTCCCCATGATGACCAGGAGGAAGGCGATGTCGCTGGTGGCCATGGAGAGGCTCCTGGGAAGCAACGTGCCACTGTCGTACACGAACAGCACGCCGGCGACGCCACCGAAGACTGCGGCGATGATCCATGACGTGTACTTGTAGAGCCAGGTGTTGTATCCCAACGCCTGCATGCGGCGCTCGTTGTCGTGGATCCCCCTGAGCGCGTAACCATAGTGGGAGTTCACGATGCGGTAGATGAGATACGAACAGATGACCAATATGGCAAAGACCAGATAGTAGTAACTCCTCGAGTTGAGGACGATACCGAAGCCGAGATCCGGTTCGGGGACGCCGCTGAGCCCGGTGGACCCCCCCGTCACCGGTCTCGCCGAGATGGCGAGCCGCGCGAGCAGCTCTCCAAACGCAAGGGTGGCCAACAGGAAATAGATGGGGTTGGTGGCGCCCGCTCCCACTCCGAACACTCGGAAGGCGGGCACCCCGAGGATGGCCGCGACCACCGCCGTGGCAATCATGGCCAGGACGAGGGTCGCCCAGAAGTTGCCGACATCGGTCTTGAGCGCTAGGATCCCGGCAGTGTAGGCGCCCACGCCATAGAAGGCGGCGTGGCCAAAACTGGGGATACCGGCGTAACCCCAGATGATGTTGAGGCTCAGCCCGAAGAGACCGTAGTACATCATCTTGGTGACGAGACCACTCACGTACTGGGGGATGAACAGGGGAAGCACCAGTATGAGCACGCCGATCACAGAGGACGGGCAGGGCGACTTCCTTGAAGGAGCGCCGGGTCATCAGAAGACCTTCCTGCCGATGAGGCCGCTAGGCCGAACCAGCAGCACGATAATGAACACCACCCAGGCGAAGAACATGGAGTAAGTCCGGCAGATACGCCTTGCCGAAGGTATCGAGTAGCCCGATGACGAGCGCCCCCAGCATGGTCCCCTGGATGTAACCGGTGCCTCCCACCACCACGACGATCAGGGTGAGTAGCAGTAGGTTGTCGCCCATAGTGGGATATGCGCCTAGAATGGGAGTGCCGAGAACCCCGGCGATCCCCGCCAGCGCCATCCCCAACAAGAACACCCCGGTGCTGACCAACCCATAGTTGATACCCAGACTGACCGTCATCTCCTTGTTGTCCATGCCCGCGCGGATGATGGCACCCGCTCGGGTCCTGTCCTGGATGTACCAGAGCACACCGAGCACAAGCAGACCGGCACCACAGATGAAGATGCGATAGATGGGGAAGTTCAGGCCCCCGATCGTGACCGCACCCGTCAGGAATTCGGGCGTTTGCATGATCTTGGCCCGTGGCCCCCATATCCAGACCACCACGTTGGCGACCATGTAGCTCACACCTATGGTGAGTACCCCTTGCTCGGGGACCTTGCCGTAGAGCTTGCGCAGGAAGAACCAGTAGAGACAGAACCCGATCACAGCCAGCGCGATGGCGGCAGCGATGATGGCCAGCCAGAAGGCGTCAAGCATGTTGACTATCTGCAGCCCGACGTAAGCGCCGAACATGTAGAGTGCGCCGTGCGCGAGGTTGAGCACGCCCATGACGCCGAAGGTGAGCGAGAAGCCGGCCGCGACAAGGAAGAGGATGAAGGCGTAGGAAAGGCCGTTGAGCCCGGTCACCAGTGCTTGGCTCATTCTCCCCCCAACCCCTGTAACTCGCGTATCCGCGGTTCCGCCCGATCGCCGGCCGGGCTGGAGCTCCGCGGCACCCAGATTAGCACGTGCTCTGGGGGACCGCTCACGAAGCTGTCACCTCGTCGTGGGCCGCCGCGGAGACAAACCGCGCGCGGGCGCCGACCAGGAAATCGACCACGCCGGGCGACGATCCCGCGCCTTGCCTATCATCGTCTGCCGCAGTCTGCGCGTGTCCGAATATCTTGCCCATCGTGCGCATGGCGGTCAGATCCACGATGACGGCGCCGAGAGTCGGAACGATCTTCTCCCTCCATGCGAACAAGTAGAGCTGGTCTCCCAGCTTGAAGTGATGGCACGCATCTGTGTCGGCCAGCCCCTTCTCCGACCCCAGAAGGCAGTGCCATGTATAGAGGTGCTCGTTGAGGTAGATGTGCTCGTAGCGCTCCGTGGGACTGTAGGTGTACTCGACCCGCCGGCCGATGAGATCCTTTGTGGGCTCGTGCCGGAGCGTGGCCGTGGTGAACGGTGTGCCGATGGCCGCACTCGAGAAGTCCGCGGAGACCGCGGTGAGCTCCTCGCCGGCGCCGACCCGAGCGAGCAGCGAGCAGCCGACGTCCGGCGACTCAGGCAGCCGGGCGACCAGGGCCGTGGCTATCCGCCGCTCGAGGTCGAGAACCAGACTGATGGCGGTGGGGGGCGCCTTGTGGGCGACGAAGTCGACGAAGTAGATGCTGTCCCGCACCTTCAGCGCCCGATAGGCCGCCTCGCCGGTGGCCCCGTCAGCGGGGCCCCCGCTCACCGTCCAAGCCATCGTGGATCCCGACAGGAAGCGGTGTTCGACGACCCGGCCGTCCTCGAAGTGGAGCGCCTGCGTAGTGCCTGCAAGGTCCCTGACCGCTTCAGGGGCGTGGCTGTCGGGACCGAAGGTCTCGGCTAGTTCCCCCACCGATATCCACCGCGCTTGATCCCCCATCGAGCGCTCCCCCGCGTCTGCTCCTGCTTTCAGTACTCCCTGAGGATGTCGAGCATGATGTCGGTCGCCTTATAGGCATACTCGCGCGGGACCGTGAGCGGCGGCATGAAGCGGAACACGTTGCCGTAACGGCCGCACGGAGTCATCAGCACACCCCGGTTGAGCAGCTTGAAAGCGATCTCGCCACATTTCGCGCCTGCGAGCGGCTCTTTGGTCTTGCGGTCGGCCACCACCTCGACGCCGATCATCAGACCGCGTCCCCGCACATCACCGATGCACGTGACGTTAGGCATGGCGTCGATGAACTTGGCGCGGATCTCGTCTCCCAACTGAGTAGCCCGCCCCAGGAGATCCATCTCCGGATCGAGGATGATATCGATGTTGGTCATGCACACTTCGCAGCCGAGAGCGTTCCCGGCGAAGGTGCTGGGCTGCGAGCCTTCCGCCAGACTCTTCTCGATCTCGGCTCTGTACGTCAGACCGGCCATGGGAAGGTCCCCGCCCATGCCCTTGCCCCAGGTGAGCATGTCGGGCTCGACGCCGGCATGCTCGATGCTCCACATCTTGCCTGTACGGCCGGCACCGGACTGCACCTCGTCGGCCACATACAGGCATCCATATTTCTCGCAGGCAGCTTTGATGAGTTGGAAGAACTCGGGCGGCGGCGCCACGTAGCCGCCTTCACCCTGCTGCGACTCCACGATGACGGCGGCCACGTCGTCGGCAGCCGTGTACGGCGTGTTGAGCACGTAGTCGACATACTTGCCACACTGTACGTCGCAATCGGGGTAGGTCATGTTGAAGGGGCAGCGATAGCAGTAGGCGTAGGGCAGATGCTGGACGCCGGCGATGAGCGGCCCCCACCCATGGCGGTAGTTGTATCCGGTGGTGAGAGCGCTGGTGCCGCACCAGACCCCATGGTAGGCGCCCTGGAACGCCAGGATCTGCGTCCTGCCGGTGTGACGGCGGGAGAATTTGATGGCGGTCTCGACCGCGTCGGAGCCCGCCTGGAAGAACGAAGTGTGGCAGTTTCCCCGCAGTCCCTCGGGCATGACCTCCGAGACCCTCTTGGCCAGGGCGATACGCTTGGGGTTGGTGATGTCGGTGGTGTGCATGATGAGGTTGCACTGCCGGTTGATGGCCTCGAGGATCCGGGGGTGTCCCCTGCCCACCGCGTTCACGGCCACCCCAGCCGCCATGTCTATATAGAGGTTGCCATCGGCATCCTTGGCGGTGGCCCCTTTGCCCTGCTCCAAGATGACGGGGAAGCCGCCGCCGCCCCGGGTGAAGGCCTCGTATTTGGCCGACTCTTCCATGAGCGCCGCCACTTTGGGTCCGGGGACCGTGGTGATCATCTGGGGAGCATCGGGAAAGGACAGTCCCATCAGTTCAGCTTCGGAGATCATCTGCCGCCATCCTTTCGCGTAGTGAGCGCGGGCCGCGCCATGTCCCTGCTTGGTCAGATCTCGTAGGTCTCGTAGTGCATGCCGACCCCGTCGGCGACGGCCTTGGACACCAGCCGCCCCTGCAGCACGTTCAGGCCCCTCGCGAGGGCCGGGTCGGCTTTGAAGGCGGCCTTGTATCCAAGGTTCGCGAGCCGAGAGGCATAGGGGAAGGTCGCATTGGTGAGGGCGAAGGTGGACGTCCGCGCGACGCAGCCGGGCATGTTGGCGACGCAGAACAGCGTGACTCCGCCTACACGGACGACGGGGTCCTGATGCGTGGTGGGAACCGCGCCTTCGACGCAGCCTCCCTGGTCGATAGCCACGTCTACCACCACCGATCCTTTGCGCATCCTCGAGATGAGAGACGTGGTGACCACTTTCTTGGCCTTGGCGCCAGGAACGAGGAGCGCACCGATGACCGCGTCCGCCTCCACCACCGCTCTCTCCACGTTCACATCGTTAGAAGCGAGCACCGTCAGCCTACCGTCCAGAACATCGTCCAGATACCGCAGCCTGTCGAGGTTGATATCGAGGATGGTGACGTTGGCTCCCATACCCAGGGCCATCTTGGCCGCGTTGGTACCTACCGTGCCCCCGCCGATGATGGCCACGTTCGCCGGCGCAGTACCCGGGACGCCGCCCAGGAGCACCCCGCTTCCGCCGTTCTCCTTTTCCAGCCAGTGCGCGGCCACCTGGATGGAGAGCCGCCCGGCCACCTCACTCATGGGGGTCAGGAGCGGAAGCGAACCATTGTCGAGTTGGACCGTCTCGTACGCTATGCCGACTACGCCCCTCTCGAGCAGAGCCCGAGTGAGCTCCGGAGCGGGGGCGAGATGCAGGTAGGTGAAGAGGATCTGATCGCTCCGCAGCAGCGGATACTCCTGAGGAAGGGGTTCCTTCACCTTGACGATCATCTCGGCTTCGCCGAAGATCGCCTCCGCGGTGGGCCCGATTCGGGCCCCGGCGCCGACATACTCCTCATCGGAGATGCCCGAACCCACTCCCGCCGAGGCTTCGACGATCACCGTATGCCCGTCCTCAACCAGGCTCTTGACGCCCGCGGGCACCATGGCCACACGGTATTCGTGGTTCTTGACTTCCTTCGGGACCCCGACGATCATGCCGTCCCCCCCGGGTGGCGTGCGACCTATTCGAGTTCAGGTAATTTACCCGTTCGGTTAAATCTCAGTATAGGCATTCCACTGGATACTCGTCAAGCACCCGCTCGTCCGCCACTCCCCCTTTGTCCGACCGTACAAACGCGTCACTGATAATGCTATCGTGATACGGAAGGCGCCGTCGACGTCCGAGTTGTGCGTGGTTGGGGGAGCCCATGGCAGAGAACTCGCAACCGAATCCCGGCAACGGCCGGAGGACCGGCCCGCGTGGCGGGCGCCCGGGGAGGACTGTGCCGTTGTTGCCCGGTGCCGAGCCCCACCTGCCTCCCACAGCTCAGCGCCTACTTGACGCGGCTCATCGCTTGCTGGTCCGCTCGGGCTATAACTCGCTATCGGTCGAGGCGATCGGTCAAGAGGCAGGCGAGAACAAGGCCCTGATCCGTTACTACTTCGGTTCCAAGAACGGGCTGCTCGTGGCCCTGACCGACAGCCTCATTTCCGACACCCTCCGGCGGGCCCGCCAACGACTCGCCGGGTTCTCCGACGCCAAGGACCGCGTCTCCGCCCTAACCGACGCCGCCGAGACGATCGTGGACGACGAGGCCTCCTATCGGCTGCTGTTCGATCTCCTGCCCCGCCTTCTCGAGAACCCGCGGATGGCCAGGCAGCTCGCCGCTCTCTACCGAGGCTATCGGGAGGTCAACGCTCGAACCCTGTGGGGCGACCTTCCCGGAGACCCGTCACCGGTCGTGCGCGAACTGGCAGCTATGACGGTGGCGCTCAGTGACGGGCTCGCCGTGCAAGTACTCGCGGAGTCGGGCAGCGTGGACGTGCAGGGCGCTTTTTCCCTCTGGCGCTCCTTCATGGAGACCGTCCTCTCCTCCGTCGGCACGACCGACCCTGAATGACAAAGAGACCCTGGGAGGGGGGCTCCCAGGGTCTCTTGTTCTGCCTTAGCCCGGCTCACCGCAGAGGCGAGCCCGCACGTGCGGCTGGGCCGCTACGCCGTAGCGTGGCGCCCGCCTTCCCGCTATGTGTCCTGCATGCCCGAGGTGGCCTGGGGCACGAACCCGTATTCCTCGCTCTGGAACACCTCTTCCTTCAGTTCCTCGTCCTTGGCCTTGTACACCTTGCAGAGGAGACAGGTGAGGTCGGGCGAGCCGTACATGGGATCCAGATGGTCGTTGCTGGTGAGCACGTTGGGGTTGGAGATGAACACGCCGTGATAACCCTTGGCCGGCTCTTCCGGATAGAAGCAGTTGGCCGTGGCCATGAGCACGCCCTTCTTGATCCCCGGGAACGTCCGCAGCTTCTGCCGCACCCTGCCCCTAGGCGATTCGAGCCAGACGATGTCGCCGTCTTCGACGCCGTACAGGGCGGCGGTCTCGGGATGAAGCTGGCAGGTGGGGAACTCCATGAAGCTGCGCAGCCAGGGGATGTTGCGGTACTGCCCGAGGAAGTAGAAGGGCTGGCGATACCCGCTGCTCATCACGAGGGGGTAGTCCTTGTACAGCTCGGGAGTGGAGACGGGGCTCTCGCCCGGCTCGTTGAAGACCGGCAGTCCGTCGTATCCCAGAGACTCCAGATGCTGTGACCTGAACTCGAACTTGCCCGACGGGGTGGGGAAGCCCCCGCCCTCTCTCCAGAAGTCGGTCTTGTACTTGTAGTACACCTGGTCGGGACCCCAGCAGCCGCTCACCAGTTTCTCGCTGAACTCCTTGAAGCCGAGCGCACCGCCGTCCTTGCTCTCGCCCCGCCTGAGCTGGTAGTCGAGCATCTCGTCGACGGTGTTCCACCACTTGTCGGGCACCACCCGGCGTCCGATCTCGTTGAAGATCCAGGCGTCGGACCTGGCCTCGCCGGGCGGGTCGACGACCTTGTTGTGCGCTTCGATCATGAACCGCGGGTGCATGTCGTAGACGTCGTCCAGTTCCAGCCAGTGAGCGGCCGGCAGTACGATGTCGGCGGCCTCGGCCATGGGGCCCATGAAGAGGTCGGTGTGGGACATGAACTCGACCTTCTCGATGGCTTCTACCACCTCTTTGGTGTTGGCCATATGCACTATCTGCTGCCCGCCGACGCTGAACCACACTCTGATGGGGGCTTTGCCCGCGTTGATGGCCTTGACCATGGTGTCGGGGTTGCAGGTACGAGTGGCGCCCATCTTGAAGCGGTCGCCGCCGATGATCTTGGACTTCATCTCGTCGGTGATGGGCAGTTCCAGGTTGAAGTCCTCGATGAGGCCGGTGTCGGGCAGCACCCAGCTGATCATGCTGCCCGGCCGCTCGATGTTGCCGGTGAGACCCATGAGGCAGGTGATGGCCCGGAGGGTATGGCCGCAGTTGGCCTGGCGCTCGAGGGAGCTGCCCACTTGGATGCAGCCCGGGGTGTCGACGGCCCACATGCGCGCCGCGTCGACCACGTGCTCCTTGGGGATCCAGCAGATGTCGGACACCTTCTCGGGCGTCCAGTCCTTGACCCGCTCGCGCAACTCGTCGAACCCGAAGGTCCAGTTCTCGACGAAGTCTTTGTCCCAGAGCTCTTCCTCGATGATGACGTTCATCATCCCCAGAGCCAGAGCGCAGTCGGTGCCGGGGCGCGGCTGGATCCACAGGTTGGCGCGCGACGCGTACGCGCTCGCGCGCGGGTCGATGATGATGAGGTTCTTGCAGTAATCGAGTGAGTTCATGAACCAGTAGGCCATCTCCGAGTCGGCGCTACTGATCTCGAGCTGCTTGGCCCACATGATCTGGGTCTTGGGGAACTCGCCGCCCCAGCCGTGGTAGTCGCAGTACAGGCGGCCGTAGCCGGTCACCAGGGCGTAAAGGCCCAGACGAGGGCTGTGGCAGACGTAGCCCGGGGTGATGGCGTTGCCCGTGCCGAGGGAGCGCGCGAGCCGCATGGTGTAGCGGTTATACCCGCGCCCGGTGCCCTGAGAGATGGCGATGCTCTGTGGCCCCGGGTCGGCGATGGCGGCCTTCATCTTGTCGGCGATGGTGTCCAGGGCCTCGTCCCAGGAGATGCGCTTCCACTTGCCTTCGCCCTTCTTGCCCACCTGCTTCATGGGGTACTTCATGCGGTACGGATTGTCGAGGTGCTGGATGCTGGAGAGACCTTTGGCGCACATCGTGCCGCCGGTCAGCGAGTCGGGGTTGCCCTGGATGTGGACGACGACCCCATCCTCCTTGGTGATCTTCACGCCGCAGCCGCCGTGGCAGCTCTTGCAGGTCGAATAGACTACTTCTCGGTTAGCCATAGTGTCTCCTCAACACGCGTCGTGCGCCTAGTAGGCGTGAGCCTTGGGAAGCAGGGGTCTGTAGATACCGACCTTGAGCACGCCGTACTTCAGGGAGAACGCCCCGATGGTGTGGCAGATGATCGCGAAGATCAGCAGCCCGGTGGCGGCCTCCTCGCCGGTGAAGTAGCTGGCGACCGAGATACCGAACGGGACGATGATGCCCAGGACCACGATTCCAAGCCAGAACACCCAGGCCACGTGTCCACGGATGAGTTGCTTCACCGAGAGCTCGGCGGTCTCGGACTGATAGTTGGCGTTGATCAGGTAGGCCACGATGAGCAGGGAGTTGATGATAAGCATGATGCGGGTGGCCGACTCCGCGGTCGGGATAACGTCCTCCCCCGTAACCATGCCCACGCCCATGATCAGCGCCAGGCCGTCGGCGATGCCCATGAGGAGGAACACGATGGGAAGCAGGCCCGTGTTCCAGAAGGGGACGCTCTTGCAGTAGCTCATGGCGAAGCCGCAATAGACGGCGGTGAGGACGCAGAAGATGCCGGCCAGCACCATGAACACGTAGTTGGCGATCATGGCACCCGAGTCGAAGGCGACGACCTCGTAGGCGATCAGGCCCTGCAGGATCAGCTGGATGGCTGCGAACCCCAGGAAGACCATGGTGAACACGATGCCCCGGGCAAACCAGGAAGTCCGCCACGCCTTGCTGAACGGCGGGAAGCTCTTCCAGAAGCGCAGGGGCTTCCCGAGGTACGCCAGATGCAGGGGCAGCTTGAAGATGGCGATCATGATCCATCCGAAGAGGCCGGCCCAGAAGGCTGTGACCGCGAACTCCTCCTGGACCGCGAAGAAGATAGAGACTAGATAGAGGCCGGTTCCCAGGGCGGAGAATACCTCCGCCAGCCAGACGAGCAGCCCTTTGCCCTCGATCCACTCGGTCTGGGCCATGGGCTTGACCATCCACTCATGGGTGACCATCCACTGGCGGGCCGTTCTAGCGTTCATTCTTGTCCCCCTTCACCGGATCGGGGTGGACCTTGGCAAGCTTCTCTTTGGATGGCTCGTACACCGTGCTCAGGTGCTGGATATGGCTACCCGTCTGCGCCTCGACGCGGGGCCTTGTTGTCGTTACCACCCAGCCTGTAGTCGATATAGAACACCGAGGGGTCGGTACCGTACTCGGGATGGAGGACGAAGGCGCTCTTCTCGCGGATGAGCTTGGAGACGTTACTGTTGGGGTCGTCCAGGTCGCCGAAGGTGAGCGCCCGCGCCTGGCATGTGTTCACGCACGCCGGAGTGGCGTCGCGGTCGATGCCCGGCTTGAGACCCCGAGGCAGGCCGGCGTCGATGCGCTCCATGCAGAAGTTGCACTTCTCGGTGGTGCCACGCTGATGCGGGTACAGCTTCTCGCCCTTCTTCTCAAAGGCGGTCTTCGGGTGGCCCGGGAAGTAGCCGGGGTCCCTCTTCCTGGATACGTACGTGCGGTTCTGATACGGACAGGCGATGATGCAGTACCTGCAGCCGAAGCACTTGTCCGAATCGATCGCTACGATGCCGTCCTCGCGTTTGTGCGACGCTTCGGTGGGACATGCGTCGACGCACGGGGCGTCTTTGCACTGGTTGCAGCGGACAGGATAGGTGGAGACGTCTACTCGATAGCCCTCGTCCACCTCGAGAGCGATCAGCCTTGGCCAGGTCACTCTAAGTGGCAGGAAGTGCTCGATCCGGCAGGCCGCCACGCAGGCGTGGCACCGCATGCACTTCGCCAGATCGATGACCATTCCCCATCTCGTCATGGGCCCCTCCCGGAGTCAAAAGGCCGTTCTGGAAGTCATACCACGATAGCATATGTACAGCCAGTAATATTGAGATAACGCTGAATGGAATACCACTGACACGGCATTCGTCGCGCGCATGGTTCGGTATTGCGGCGTTTCCGGTATACCGATATCACTCTTCATGCTACCATCAGCGGCGAGGGAGGGGTCGCTCCCAGCCAGCATGGGCATGTGGAGGTCAGCTCGATGGCAAGACCTCGGACGAAAGACGAACAGGGAGAAGGGCAGGCGGGCTCCGCAGAGGGCGCCTTTCTCGTGAGAGCACTCGCGAAGGGGCTCGCCGTGCTCGGCCTCTTCGATGCCGAGAACCGCGAGTGGACCCTCGACGAGATAGCCGAGCAGGCCGGGCTGCCGCGCATGACGGCCTACCGGATGATCCGGACCATGGAGGCCGCCCGCTACCTGGTCCGCGACCCGGTCACCAACCGCTACCATCTGGGCCCTGCGCTCCTCGCGGCCACCTACCTATCCGAGGGATACGCGGACCTGGTGGACATCGCCAAGCCCTATCTGCGCGAGCTCACCGAGAAGACGGGTGAGTCGGCCACTTTGGCCGTGGAGGTCGATGGGGTGGCCGTGAGCGTCGACCTGGTCGATACCCCTCGTCCCTTCAGGCGGGAGGTCGCCGTGGGTCGTATCATCGGGGATACCGCCAACGCCAACGGCAAGGTCTTCGCCGCCTTCAAGACAGGCGGCGAGCTGGCAGCCATACTGTCGCAACCGCATCCCCAGATCACTCCCAACACCATCACCGATCCGGAGGCCCTTGCCCTGGAACTCGACGGAGTCGCCCGCGAGGGCGTGGCTTTCGATATAGAAGAGCGAAATGTGGGTACCTGCGCGGTAGCGGCTCCTGTGCGCGACCAACTAGGTAAGGTGATCGCCGGGCTGTCTCTCGTGCGTACCCACTGGTCGCTTCGGGGCGGCCGAGCGTCCTCGCTATGCTGAGGCGGTGAAAGCAGCGGCCGATTCGCTCTCTGCATTCCTCGGTTATTCGCGGCGCGACTGACCGCCTACCAAGGTTCAACGCAACGTCTGGGGGAGCATCGATGGCTAATGGATATGTGGGGAAGCTGCTGTTCGTGGATCTGACCACGGGCGCTATCACGGTAGAGGCGCGGGATGAGGCCTTCTACCGCAGGTGGATCGGCGGCGCCGGGCTGGCGGCGGCGATCATCGCGGAGAAGACCAGGCCGGGCATCGATCCGCTGGGCCCCGACAACCTGCTGGCCTTCGCCACAGGGCCGCTCACCGGTACCGGCGTCTACGGCGGAGGTCGCTATACGGTGGCCTGCAAGTCGCCGCTCACCGGCGCTTGGGCGGACTCCAATTCCGGTGGCACCTGGGGCCCGGAACTCAAGTTCGCCGGCTACGACGGGTTGTTCGTGACCGGCGCCGCGGCCGACCCGGTCTGCATCGTCATAGACAAGGGCGAAGCCAGCATAGTCCCGGCCGACGACGTCTGGGGCATGGACACCTACGACACCGAGGACGCCGTCAAGGCCAAGCTCGGCGAGCCGGACACCTGGACGATCACCTGCATAGGGCCGGCGGGGGAACGGCTCTCGCTGCTCGCCGGCATCGTCAATGAGAAGGGCCGCATCGCCGCGCGGTCGGGAGTGGGCGCGGTGATGGGCTCCAAGAAGCTCAAGGCGGTGGCCGTACGGGGCGCCAAGGGGTCGCGCATCGGCGTGGCCGACAAGGAGGGTCTCAAGGCCATCCAGAAACGCTACGGCCAGGAGCTCAAGGACAGCCCCTTCCACAAGGGCCTCACCCAGGCAGGCACGGGCGGGGCCACCAGCTTCCTGGTCAAGATCGGCGACTGCCCGGTGGACAACTACGGCACCACCGGCACCGATGCGCTACCGACGGTGAGCAACCTCGACTCGGCCAACATGGACGTGTACAAGCTCAAGTCCTACGGCTGCCATACCTGCCCGGTACGCTGCGGAGCGCTCATCGAGATCTCCGAGGGCCCCTACGCCACCAGTGGAGAGGTGCACCGCCCCGAGTACGAGACGCTGGCCGCCCTGGGCCCCAACTGCCGCAACGACAAGGTAGAGGCGGTCGTCAAGGCCAACGATCTCTGTAACCGCTACGGGGCCGACACGATGGGAGTCGGCGCCACGGTGGCCTTCGCGATGGAGTGCTACGAGAACGGCCTCATCGACAAGGACGACACGGGCGGCCTGGAACTGAAATGGGGCGATCCCCTGGCTCTCGTGGAGCTTACCCGGCAGATCTGCGCGCGCGAGGGCTTCGGCGCAGTGTTGGCGGACGGCTCCAAGTTCGCGGCCGAGAAGATCGGTAAGGGCAGCGAAGAGTTCGCCATGCACGTGGCCGGGCGGGCGATCCCTTTCCACGACCCGCGCCTCGCGCCCAGTATGGGCACCCACTTCATCGCCGACGCCCAGCCTGCCAACCACATGGGCTCGCAGGGCATGGGTGTGCTCGAAGGCGGCGGCAAGCTGGGTTCCGATCCGCTGCTCGCCTCCGATTCCAGCGAGGTATTCGGAGACTGGGACAAGAAGGGCGAGCTGTATTCCCGGGGCACCGCCTTCTATCAGCTTCTCAGCTCTGCCGGTCTCTGCGGTCTGTACGCACAGTTCTACGCCCCGCCCGTGGTGGAGCTCATCGCTCCGGTGACCGGCTGGGATATCGATTGGGCCGAGGGTCTCGAGACGGGCAAACGCATCAACACGCTACGCCAGGCCTTCAACATCAGGGAGGGCGTGGACATGCGCACGTTCCGGCTGCCCAAGCGCTTCCTCGATCCGCTTGCGGCCGGCCCGCGCGCGGGTGGCACGCCTCCCGACTTCGAGATGCTCCAGCAGGGCTACTTCGAGGCGATGGGCTGGGACAAAGAGACAGGAGCACCCAAGAGCGACACCCTGGCTGCCCTCGGCATCGTGTAGCGCAGCGCGCCTGAGGGCAGCTACACGAAGGCCATGGTCCCGCCATCGGGATACAGGATGGTCCCGGTGACGAAGTCCGAAGCGGCCGAAGCCAGGAAGACGGCGGGCCCGACGAGATCGGGCACGGTACCCATACGGCCCATGGGCACGTTCACGAGCATCTTCTCGTAGCGGTCGGCTTCCCGCTTGACCCGTTCCTCGGTCATCGGCGTGACGGTGATGATCGGCGCGATGGCGTTCACGAGCACCTTCTTGGAGGCCAGTTCGACGGCCAACTGCTTGGTCATCATGTCGATGGCGCCCTTGCTGGCGCAGTAAGCCATGTTGCCGCCCAGCGCAGCCCGGGCTCCACGGATAGAAGACAGGTTGATGATCTTGCCCCCGCCCTGCCCCACCATGTGGGCGGCGAAGTGCTTGCAGCAGAGCATCACTCCCCGTACGTTGACGGCGAAGAGCTTGTCCCAATCCGCCACGGGGAAATCGGTGGCAGGCGCCTTGACGTTGAAGCCCTGCGCGTTGATGAGGATATGCACCCGTCCCATGTCGGTGACCGCGCTCGCCACCAGTTCTTCGACGCTGCTCTCCTGGCCCGTGTCGACCCGGTAAGCCTTGACCGCCTGTCCCGTGAACTCCTGCAGGTCGGCCACTGCGCCTTCGAGGCCCGTCAGGTTGATGTCCGCGATAGCCACCTGGGCGCCGTACCTAACCAAGCCTCCGGCGAGCCCCCGGCCGATACCCCCGGCGCCCCCCACGACCACCGCGTTCTTGCCCTTGAGCGAGAAGAGGTCGTCGAGGTCTTCCACCTTTGGTTTGGCAGGCATGTCCATGCTCATCCTCCCTGGTCTATATCCGCTTGTCGATCAGATCTTTCATGTCACCGAACACGTCGAGCAACGCGCTATCGCGCTCGTGGAGCACCTGCTCGAGGGGACGCCCGTGATAGTCGAAGAAGCCCCTGCCGGTCTTCACGCCCAATTCTCCCTCTTCGACCCGCTCCGCCAGACTGCGGGGATCGTTGTCCGCGGGCGCCTCGACGAAGGCCTCGTTCTTGAGATTGGCGTAGGCCAGATCCAGCCCGGTGAAGTCGTACCTCTGGACGAAGCCCAATACCATCGCCCTCGGGATGATACTCGCCTTGACCGCCACATCCAGTTGCTCCGCCGTCATATAGCCGTTGTCCAACAGGAAGAACACCTCGCGCCCGATGGCGCGCAGCAACCGGTTGATGCAGAAACCGGGAATGAACTTCTCCATCACCGAGGGGATGTGTCCGGCCTGCTTGATGAGCTCGATGACGAGGTCCACCGTCTCTTGCGTCGTCTCCGGGCCCCTCACCACCTCCACCAGCGGGACGATGTGTGGCGGGGCGAACCAGTGGGCGATGATCGTCCGCGGCAGCCTTCGCGCGGGCATGATCTCGAAGATGTTCAGGTAGGAAGTGTCACTGGTGAGGACGGCGTCTTCGGCACATACCTCATCGAGGCGTTCGCAAAGAGCCTGTTTCGCCTCGCGGTTCTCCACGATGGTCTCCACGACGAGATCGGCGTCACTCGCCGCCTCTTCGAGGGAACGGGTGGGCGCGATCCGTCCTGTGATGACCGGGACGGCGGCCTCGTCGACGAGGCCGCGAGCGGCGAACGTCGCCAGGTTGGCGTGGATGACCGCTATCGCCTTGTCGAGCGTCTCGGCCGTCCGCGAGTGCAGGGCGACCTGGTACCCCGCTGTGGCGAAGACCTGAGCCAGGCCCGGTCCCATCGTACCCGCTCCGAATATCGCGATCTTCTGGATCTGCTGTAGCTGCACCTCGGCTCCCAGGCGTCGGGATCGGGACCTGCGCGTGCTCGCTGGGTGTCTTCAGAAACTGGTATGAGTATACCAGGAGGCGACTCGGATCCCTCGACTCCGCCGACTTCGGCCAGGTCAGCCCACATGCTGGTTCTAAGGCGCCTCTACCGCTCGACGAACTCGACGAGATTGCCCGAGTTGTCGCGTACGAAGGCGCACAAGGTGTGGTCGTGCATCACCACGTCCCAAACGATATCCACACCTTTCGTCTTGAGCTCGTCCATGAGGGCCCGGATGTCGCCGACGGCGTACGCGACGTGCTTGATCCCATGCGTGCGCAGGTCCGTCGATGGGTGCCGGCGCTCGTCGGGAAGGGGAGCCGCCCCCGGGATGGAGAACAGCTCGAGGATGAAGTCGCCGTGCCGGATCAGGGCCACACGGCCGGCATCCCCAGGGACGTCGACCACGCGGTCGACGACGAAGCCGAGCATCTCCCCGTACCAGGCGATGGACGCCTCCAGATCGGCCACACTGATGCCTGCGTGATCCGGGCGAAGACCGGATGCGGCGCCGGCTCTGTCCCTTTCGTCCATGTCATACCCCTTCCGCCGGTTGGGAATCCCTGGCCTGTGCCTCGGGGGAGGACCGCAGTTCCACCTGCCGGGCGCCGATCGCCGTCTTCCACCCAGTCTCCCTGAGCAGCGCCGCGAGAACTGCTCCTAGGAAGAACACTCCCGCGGCCATGAGATAAGAATAGGCCAACGTGCCGTAGGTGTCTGCGAGCCAGCCGCCGAGGTAGGGACCAAGAACCTGACCTACGCCGAGGAAGATGGTGACAAACCCGAGGGACGCCGAAGCCAGCACCGGACCGAACTGGTCGCCGCAGCCGGCTCCCACGATACCCGGGACCGCCAATGAGGTCAGCCCGAAGATGACCGCGGACAGTATGAGTCCCGGCGTGCCCGGCCACCAGGCGAAGAGAACGGCCCCGACCGCCTGCAGAAAACACATGGCGGCGATGGCCCTGCCTCGGCCGATGCGATCGGACACCACTCCCCACAGCACACCGCAGACCAGGCTGACGACGCCCACCACCAGGAAGAGCCGTCCGGCGGAGCTGCTGCTGAACCCGAGGTCGGCCGTCAGCCGCTTCTGGAAGAAGGTGAAGTAGACCATGTACGCGAAGCCGAACATCAGGTACACGAAACCCAGATGCCAGGCATACCGGGAGCGGACCACGCTGCCCAGGTCCAGGCGGGGCTTCGCCCCGCGGGCGGGACGCGCCTTGGCAAGCGCCGAATAGGGACGGTCCCGCTGGAAGACCAGGGTGAGGATCCCCACCAGGAAGGTGAGTCCTGCGAAGAAGTACCAGGCGAGTCTCCACCCCTCCGAACCTCCGGCCGCGATGATGGCGGGCACGAGCGGGCCGGTGATGACGAGGGCCAGCGAAGAGCCTGAGGTCACGATTCCCGACGCCATGCCCCGGCGCCGGACCTGGAACCAGGCCGACATGAGCGCCACCGAGGGGACCAGCACGCAGCCGCTGCCCAGGCCGGTCAGGAGCCGAGCGGCCGAGGCCGATACCAGCCCGGTCGATAGGCCGGTCAGCAGCATGCCGATGGCCGCCGTGATGGAGCCTGCCGCCACCACCTTGCGCGGACCGAAGCGGGAGGCCAAGAGCCCCCCGATGGCCGCCATGATGACGTAGCCCCCAGATTCCACGAGGCCAGCGAGCCCGCCGCAGCGCTGCTGATGCCGAGCTCCTCCTGCATGGCGGGGAGGATCGCGCTGTAGCCGAACCGTCCGAAGCCGAGCGCGCCGAAGACGGCCAGAAAGCCCATGGCCAGGACGACCCACTTGTAGCGCGGGCTGTGAGTGAAGCTCATGTCATGCCGATCAGGTCGCGGAGAACAGGCGCCAGCAGCGCGGCGCCGAGAGGTCGCCGCACCTCATGCCGGTCCGGTCATCCGGCACGGGTCAGGCCCCGCTTGTCGCGCACGAGGCGGCCGGGGCCTCGGCGGTCGCCACTCCCAGGCGGAATGCTTCCAGGTTGACGTCGACGCTCTTGGGCGGCACAGCTTTGCGGATGACCGCTTCCCACGTCTCGGCCTTGAACGGCAGAGCGGGCGACACCGCCCCCAGCATCACCACGTTGGCCGACTTGACGGTGCCTGCCTGGATGGCAAGCTCGTTCGCCTTGACACACTGCACCCGCGGCCAGGCCGCTACGATCTGCGCGTCGATCTCTTCCGGATAGGTGGCCAGACCGGCGGCGACCGGGCTGGGATTGATTCGCTGCGAGTTGTAGACCAGCAGCCCGCCGGGTTTGAGCCAGTGGACGTACCTGAGCGCCTCGAGGGACTCGAAGGCCATGAGGATATCGGCCGCACCGGGCGACACCAGCGGAGCCCAGATCTTGTCACCGAACCGGAAGTGGCTGGTGACGCTGCCGCCCCGCTGGCTCATGCCGTGCACCTCGCTCTGCTTGACGTCGAAACCTTCGGCTATGGCCACGTGGCTGAGCACGAAACTGGCCAGGACTACGCCCTGGCCGCCCACGCCGGAGAGCAGCATGTTGATGGTAGGACGAGCGGTCATCAGGCCTTCCCTCCTTCGGCCGGCGCCGGTCGGACGATGGCATCCTCTTTGCACAGCTGGGCACAGATGCCGCAACCGTTGCACTGCGCCGGGTCGATCTCCACTTTGCGTTCACCTTCAGCGTCTACCACCAGGTTGAGCGCCATACAACCGGCCTGCAGGCAGCGCTTGCAGCCGATGCATTTCTCGGCGTCCACCTGATAGATGGGCCGCCTGATCTTGAACTGAAGGACGCACGGATACTTGGCGATGACCACGGAGGCCTCGTCGGCGGCCAGCTCCTCGCGGAACACCCGCTCTACCAGTTCGAGGTCGAAGGGGTCGTCGATCGTGGTCACCCGTTTGATGCCGAGCGCCCGGACCAGAGCTTCCAGGTCCACCGACCGGGAAGGCTCGCCCAGCAGGGTCTTGCCCGTGCCCGGGTTCTCCTGGCCGCCGGTCATGGCGGTGGTGGAGTTGTCCACGATGATGGTGAGCGTTTTGCCGTTGTTGTAGGCCACGTCCATGAGGGAGGTGATCCCGGAGTGATAGAAGGTACTGTCGCCGATGATGCCCACCACCTTGTTGCGGTAGTCGGGCCGCGCCCCCGGCGCAGGCGCCTCCGCCTCCTGCTGCACTTTGGCCATACCGTGGGCCATGCTGATGCTGGCTCCCATGCACGTGCTGCAATGCACCGAGTTGAACGGCTCCAGAGCGCCCAAGGTATAGCAGCCGATGTCACCGCTTACGAACACGCGCAGCTTCTTGAGCACCGTGAAGATACCGCGATGCGAGCAGCCAGGGCACAGCGTCGGAGGCCGGCTGGGAAGGCCCTCGACTGCCCCGCGCACGTCGACCAGCAGCTCGGGAGTGACTCCGGGCAGGCCGGCCTTGGCCAACGACTCGGCCACCGACTTGGGACTGATTTCGCCCAGCAGGGTGTTGAGCTCCTTGCCCCCGTCGATCTTGACGCCCATGAGGCGGATGGCGTCCTCGAGGAAGGGGTCGAGCTCTTCGATGATGTAGAGCTTCTCCACCCGGGCGCGGAAGTCGGCGATCATCTTCTTGGGCAGGGGGTAGGTCATGCCCAGTTTGAGGATAGCTCGCGTCCGGGAGAGCCTCCCGGGTGTAGCCGTATGCCGAACCCGAGGTGATGATCCCGATCTTGGGATCGCCCATCTCGATGCGGTTGAAGGGACAATCCTCCGCGTACTTTGCCAGATCGAGCACCCGTTGCTCCACTACCACATGCCGAGCGATGGCGTTGGCCGGCATCATCGTGTACTTGGTCCAGTTGCGCTTGAGCTTGACCACGGGCTCGGTCTCGGTGCGCTCGCCGAACGTGACCATGCTCTTGGAGTGCGACGTCCGCGTGGTGGTGCGGAAGAGCACGGGGGTGTCGAAGCGCTCGGAGAGTTCGTAGGCCGCGACCATGAAGTCTTTGGCCTCGCCGCTGTCGGAGGGCTCCAGCAGGGGCACCCGGGCGAACTTGGCATAGTTGCGGTTGTCCTGCTCGTCCTGGGAGCTGTGCATACCCGGGTCGTCGGCCGAGACCACCACGATGCCGGCCTCCAGGCCGATGTAGGAGGAGGAGAAGAAGGGGTCGGCGGCCACGTTGAGGCCCACGTGCTTCATACACACCAGTGCCCGGCCACCGCCCATCGAAGCGCCGATACCCACCTCCATGGCCACCTTCTCGTTGGGTGACCATTCGGAGTAGATCTCTTTGTACTGGGCCAGTTCCTCCAGGATCTCGGTGCTGGGCGTGCCCGGGTAGGCGGCCGCCAGCTTGACACCGGCTTCCCAAGCGCCGCGGGCTATCGCCTCGTTGCCCGAAAGGATCTCCACCGCGTGTTCTGTCTCTACATTGACTGCCATATCTCCTCCACCTTGCACAGGGGTCCGTTCAGTCCAAAGGCCCGTTCAGCACGGCCCGCTTCTGTCACGCCGGGCGTGGCGCTCACACTCCGCGCGCGAGCCGGTAGGCACCATACCATTCCATCCGGTCCAGCGCCCGCACGGCCGCCTGCGGGGTCGCCAGCACGATCGGGTGGTAGCGGCGGCCGACGTCGAAGACCGACTTCTGGATGGGAAGATCGGGCACGTTGATGATGGGCTTGCCCGTCGTCTCCATGAGGTCGGCCACCAACTCCATGAAGGCCGTCTCCCAGGGGCTCAGCCCGAGGAACTCTCCGGTGGCGCCGGTCGCCCGCCCGTCGCTGCCGCTGTTGGGTACGCCCAGGCACGAGAGAACGACGACGGCGTCGACGGCGTCGCATTCCGCCACCAGTCGGAGCACCCGCGGTCCGACATCGCCGCCCGCCGAGGCCACCATATCCAGCGGATTATGCTTGCTCCAGAACGGCGGCAGGAGCTCGTCCAGCGCCGCGTAGAGCTCGGCCGGGAACTCTGCCAGCTCCATACCATGGCGGGCCACCTCGTCGGCGGTCATCACTCCGGCGCCTCCGCCATTGGTGACCACGGCCACCCGACGCCCCTTGGGCACCGGGTTGTAGGCCAGGCAGGTACCCAGATCGACCACCTCTTGGGTGTTGGTGCAGGTGACGACCCCCGACTGCCGCGCCGCCGCCTCCCAGACGGCCGCATTGCCCGCCATCGCGCCTGTATGCGAGGCCGCCGCTCTGCTGCCGTACTCCGTCAGCCCCGTGCGCAGCACCACGACCGGCTTGACGGCCGTCGTGCGCCGGGCCACCTCCAAGAACCGCCGCCCATCATCGATGCCTTCGACGTAGGCCATGATGCACGTGGTGTTGGGATCGTCGCGAAGGTAGTCGAAAACGTCGATCACCCCGATCTGGGCCTCGTTGCCCACGCTCAGCATCTTGTCGATACCGATGCCCCGCCGCTCACAGGAGGCTGTGGTCTGAGTCCCCACGTTGCCCGATTGGGAGATGAAGCTCAGAGTCCCCTTCGGCGGATGAAGGACGACGAACCCCACCGCATGCAGATTGACCTCGTTGGAGATCATCCCCATGCAGTTGGGGCCCATGAGCGTGACCCCGTTTTCCGTGGCGACACGAGCGATCTCGCGCTCGGCTTCGGCCCCGGTCTCACCGGTCTCCGAGAAGCCTGCCGCAATGGCGATCGCCGCAGGGATACCCTTGCGGCCGCACTGCTCGAGCATGGGAACGATCTGATGACCGCCGACGGCCAGCAAGGCCAGGTCGGGAGCCTCCGGGCAGTTCCTCGATGCTCGTGTAGGCCTTGAGCCCGAAGAACTCGCCACCCTTGGGGTTGACCGGGTAGAGAGTGCCGCTGTAGCCGCCGTCGATGATGGAGCGCAGCGCCGACCCGCCCCACTTGTTCACGTCGCCGGAGGCGCCCACCACAGCCATCGAGCGGGGCGCCACCAGAGCCTTGATGTTGGGGACGAACGGCGCCTCCGCTCCGGCTCCGAAGAGCGACGCGCCGGAGAGGATGATGAGAGCGTCCGCCGCGACCGGCCGGTCACCTTCTACCATGAGCGGGTTGACGTCGATCTCGGCGATCTCGGGATGGTCGAGGGCCATCTGCCCGATCGCCTGGAGGATCTTGGACAGCGCTGCCCGGTCCACCGGGGGATAGCCGCGGAAGGAGCCGAGCAGGCGCTTCGCCTTGATCAGCGCCGGGAAGCTCCGCGGCGTCGCGATCGTCGAGGGGAGCGACGGCCAGAGCCACGTCTCCCAGCGCCTCGGTGAGCACGCCGCCCAGACCGAAGGCCACCACCGGGCCGAACACGCGTGATCCCGCTTCATGCCCACCATGAGCTCGCGGTTGGCGGCGATCATCCGCTCGACCAGCACCGCTTCCAGAGCCCCAGCCGCCCGCTCTTCCAGCAGACGATAGGTGCGGCCCACCGCGTCGGCGTCGTCAGCATCCACGCCGAGCACCACCAGCCCCGCCTCGGTCTTGTGATGGATCTCGGAAGCCACGCCCTTCATGACCACCTGGCCGCCGATGCCGGCGGCCGCCGCGACGGCCTCGGTCTCACCCTTCACCAGCGCTCCCTCGGGAACAGGGATCCCGTAGGCGGCGAAGAGGCTCTTGGACTCCCACTCGTCCAGCGCCGTCTTACCCGCAGCCAGGGCGGCCTTGATGATGTCGCTTGCCACGATCTCTCCCCTGTATCTCGTTATATGTCTAATGGTATCTCTTTAAACCTTTTGCTGCAAGGCGCCGTTCTGTCCATCCGCTTCTCGGGACCCTAGACCGTGCAGCGCAGCACGTACAGCCCGTCGCGTGATGGTGTCGACGAAGATGTTGCCCCGGTTGTCCACCACGATGTCCTCCGCCGTCCCGATGCGCGGCCCGGGGAACAGGTCGCCGGTCGTGTTGTTGAAGAGCCACTTGGGCGGATCCGGCGGGATGAAGTAGGCGATCTCTTTGGGAACGAAGGGGTCGCTGATGTCGTAGACCCGCAGCCCGGCGTGGAAGTAGCAGCAGTAGACGCGGTCGTTGCGGTCTTCGAGCGCCGGATGATAGTGCGGCTCGTGGATGTTGTGCGGCCCGAACGGTCCGCGGCCCACGCCGGGGATGCTCGTTGAAGTTCTTGTAGGGCTAGTCCTCCGGGATCTCCGGGTAGGGGAACACGGAGATCGAGCTGCGGGTCGTTGGGGTCGGAGATGTCCACCATGCCCAGGATGTTGAGCGGCTGGCAGCCGCTTTCGGCGATGATCTTCTCGTTGAAGTAGTGGTAGCGCTCGCCCTCGGTGGTCATCACCGCGTACGGCCGCTTGGAGAGCGGCAGCACGGTGTGGCAGCGGGCCCCGCGACAGCTTGCCGGCGAAGGGCGGGTGGTGCTTGCAGCTGCCCGACCAGCTGCGGCACCTTGATGTCGGAGATGTCCAGGACCATCATGCCGGCGCCGCCGTAGCTGACGTAAGCAATGCCGTCCTTGGGATAGGCGGGGCCGTGCATGACGGCCCGGTTCAACATGTCGAGCTGCGGGTCGCCGCTGGCCCGGCGGCCTGCGGCACCTGGCCGGCCAGCAACTGGTCGGGAGTCCACCACTTGCCCGGCTTCCACCGGGTTGCTGGGGTCGGCCAGGTCGAGGATCACGTAGATGAAGCCGCGGAAACCATTGTAGGTCGCGCTCAGGTGGCAGTAGCGGCCGCCGTCGTAGAAGAAGCGGTGCACCCCGCCGATCCCGCCGCAGTGCCACTTCGACAGCTGCTTGGGGTTCGACCGGGTCCTTGACGTCCCAGATGATGACGCCCTGCTCGAAGGGATCGCCCCACTCGGTGCCGTGCAGCAAGGGCAGCGTGCCGCCCAGGGCGGTGAGCATCAGACCGCCGGCCACCTGGATCTTGGGCGTGCCCTGGCCTTTGAGCGGCGGGCCGGGGATGAACTTGAGGTAATCGGGCTTCGCCGGGTCGGTGACATCGACGATGTGCCAGCCGGGATGCGTGAAGGTGGCGCTGTACAGATAGTAACGGCCGTCCGACCTCCTGCATGGCCATCTGGAACCCGGGCTTGCCCTGCAAGGTCGTGGTACGCGATCTGCTCGATGTTCTTGGCGAATGCTCCCTTTGCAGCCATGATCAAGTCACCTCTTGTCGGGATCTCACGGGGCTGAGGAAGGCGAGACCGTTCCTGGAACAGAGCCGCGCCGTAGCAGTCGTGTCGTTGGTCTATATAGTAGATGTTTGAACCATCTTGTCAAGGCAGGGCACTTTGGTATAGTGGTATCACTATATGCCAAACCAGTGAGCAACGGGGTGCGCATGTGCGCAGAACCGCAGCGGCGGCGCAACCTGGATATCGCCCTGGAGCCCGAGACGGCCAGCGACAGCGCCGTGCGCTTTCTGCGGGCCATGATCTTCTCGGGCGAGCTGCGGCCCGGAGACCGGCTCCCACCCGAGCGCGACCTCGGTGCCCGCCTGGGCATCTCGCGTATGACCCTCCGCCTAGCTCTCAAGGCCCTGGAGAGCACCGGCTACATCGTCACCACCCGCGGATCGCACGGGCGGCTCGCGGGTCAGCGACGCCGACGTCCCTCTCCCGCTGCTGGAACCAATGGATGCAGGCAGCACGCGGGCGAACTGGACGACATCTTCGAGTTCCGCATGACGGTGGAGTCGAAGCTGGCCGCCCTTGCCGCCGAGCGGCGCACCGCGAGGACCTCGCAGGCCATGGAGCGAGGCAGCAGCAGGCGAGCGCCAGCCGCAGGACTGGTCGTCGCTGTTCCGCACCGACATCGACATCCACCGGGCCATAGCCCAGGCCGCGCGCAGCCCCCGGCTCGAACGGGCCATGATGGCGGCCCGAGGAGAGCTGTTCGTCCCCGTAGACCTCGATCGCCTGGAGGAACAGGCCCCGCAGGTCCACGAGAGCCATCAGGCCATCATCGAGGCCATCCGGGACCAGGATCCCGAGAAGGCCGCTGCCAGGATGGTCGAGCACATCGAGATGGTGGAGAGCTTGGTCGACAGAGCCCTGGCCGAGGCGCGCATCTCCGGCCCGCTAGGCTAGCGAACGCGCCGAGCCGCCGGGCCCCCGCTACGCTGTAGAGGTCCTTGTCCCAGCCGGGGACGTTCCAGCCGGTGTAGCCCTGTTTGTCGACGTTGTGCTCCAGCGTGCCCGGGATCAGCACCGAAGCCTTGGGCGAGATGTGGCCCGGCGTTATGAAGTCGTAGACCACGCGTTCGGTGGTCACCATCGAGAAGGTGTCGTCGTCGGTCGACGAAGCCCTCGTAGCTGGCGCGCAGCGCCCTGTGGAGCGCGGGGTCGCGGCGTAGCTCGGCCAGGTCGTCGACGCTGCGGAACCAGATCTCCTCGACGCCGGCGTAGTGGCCCACGTTGCCGAACTCGAACAGCGTGCCCTTGAAGACGGCCGGGTCCATGGGCACGTGCTTGTCGATGACCAGCTTGCGGATCAGCCCGCTCGGGACGACCTCCACCATCTTCGCTGCCGTGCTCGCGCCACTTGGCGTTGAACTCCTCGTGGGAGAGCTCGGGCCGCTTGCGCAGCCAGTGGATCAGCTTGACCCCGCCGGCGTAGAAGCCCTCTTCCTCGTACAGGGTCTCCCAGTCGAGCAGTTCCACCGCGAAGTTGTCGTCGCCGAACTTGTGGGGCTGCATCCGGTTGGGATAGTCCTGGTCCTTGAACGGCAGACCGATGGCCTCGTAGTCGTCGACCACATGGTCGGCCATGTTGTCCCAGTTCATGCGGCGACAGCGGGATAGATGAGCATGTCGTCGTCGACCCCGCTGATGGAGTAGTGCTGCACGTAGCGGCGGAAACTGTCCATCACCGAGGGGGTCTGCAGCATCAGCGACACATGGATGATGCCCCACTCGTAGAAGTACCGCTCCTGGGTCGTGTCCGGCCTGCGTCTGCGCCGCCAGCATGAACTTGAGCATGCTCCTCCTTCTCGCGTCGCCGCCGTCGCGCGCCGTCTAAAGGATCTGATACACGTCGTACGTGATGCCCATGGCCTCCTGCTTGCCGACGCTGACGGCCAGGATGTTGTTGAGCCAGGCGTAGGGACTGTCGATCGCCGTCTCGTACATGGGCTGCATGCGGGCGTAGTACTCGGTGTAGGGCACCTCTTCGCCTCGGCCGAGCCGCTCCCAGACCTCCGGCGCAGCGTCGATGATGCCGCGGTAACTCACGTAGATGACGTGACCGTCGTGGGTCCGGTAGGTGTCGCGCACGTCGCCCTCGGCCACGCCGCCGGGGCGGACGATGAACCAGTCGCCGGTCCCGGGAAGGATCTCGCCTTTGAGTCTGGGGCCCTCGAACCAGCCGCCCTTCACCCGGACGATGGTGCGCGTGCCGCGGAACGTCTCGCCCACCTCGTAGAAGCCCTCCACGTCGACATGCGCCCGGTAGAGGAACTCGGTCTTCAGCTCCATCCTGGGGATGTCCATCACGTCTCCTATGATCGATCTCCTCATCGCTCCCGCTAGAACGCGGTCGCGCCGCCGTCGACCCGGATGTCCGCGCCGGTCACCCAACCCGACTCGTCGGACGCCAGATAGATGGCGCAGTAGCCGATGTCTTCGGGCGTACCCAGCCGGTCGAGCATGATGGAGCTTCAGCACCATCTCCTTGAAGCCGGGCTCGTGGTCGAGCCGCTCCTTGGTGTGAGTGGTGACGATGAGCGCCGGCGAGATGGTGTTGGCGCGGATGTGGTGCGTGGCCCCCTCGGACGCGAGCTGCCGGGTCATGGCCAGCACGCCGCCCTTGGTGGCGCAGTGGGCCAGCGCGCCGCTGGGCAGCGACACGTAGGCGTTGGCCGAGGCGAAGTTGATGATGGAGCCGCCGCCGCTCGCTTTCATGTGGTTCCAGGCCGCCTTGCAGGGCAGGAAGACCAGGTCCAGCTCGCCCTGCAGGGTCCGCTTCCAGTGCTTCTCGTAGTCGAACTCCTCGATGGGAGCGAACTCCACGAACGCCGCCGCAGTCACCAGGATGTCGAGCCCGCCGAAGCGGTCGACCGCGAACTTCATGAGGCGGTCGCTGGCGGCCGGGTCGGTGAGGTCGGCGATGAAGCTCTCGTAGGACAGGCCTTCCGCTCTGGGCGATGGCGAGGGTCTCGTCTGCGGCCGCCTGGTTGATGTCGCAGCCCACCACGTCGGCGCCTTCGCGGGCGAACATGAGAGCGCAGCCCTGTCCGATGCCCAGGCCGCCGGCCCCCGTCACGACCGCGACCTTGCCTTTCAGTCTATCGGTCATGGACAACCTTCCTTTGGTAATGTGGTTTATCCATTATGTACTCTGCCATAGTAACAGGTATGCTCGACCTGGCGGGACTGAGGTGGCTGGAATCGCCCGGCGTGCACACCACTCGGACCAGAGAGAGACGATGCGCGACCCGGCCGATAGCTCCAAGACGGTCATCCCCACAAGTGGCTGGTCCTGGCCGCGGTCTCGACCGGCCTGATCCTCGGCATCCTGGACGCCTCGGTGGTCAACATCGCCGTTCCCGCGATGATGCAGGACCTGAACGCATCGGTGTCCGAGATATCCTGGGTCCTGAACGCGTACAACATCGTGCAGGCGGTGTTGTTCCTGTCCCTCGGCCGCCTGGCCGAACGGTACGGGCAGCGGCTCATCTTCGTCGTCTCGCTGGCCTTCTTCACCGTGTTCTCACTGGGCTGCGGCCTGGCCTCGAGCGTGGAGTGGCTGATAGTGATGCGGGTGGGACAGGGCATCGGGGCGGCGGGGATGGTGCCCGTCTCCCTCATCATACTTGCTGAGCGCCTTCCCTCGGCGCCAGCACGGGCTGGCGACCGGGCTCTGGGGAGCCCTGGGCACCTTGGCCGCGATCATCGGGCCTCCGCTCGGCGGCGTCCTGATCGAGTACGCCTCCTGGAACTGGATATTCTTCATGAATGTTCCGATAGGACTGATCGCTATCGTGACGGCTCTGCTCGTGGTACCCGAACTGCGACGCGACAGGGACAGCACGAGCATCGATCTGGCAGGCATCCTCCTGTCCGCCACCGCCATCGGCTGCCTGATACTCGCGATCATCGAGGGCAACAGCTGGGGCTGGGGATCCCCGGCCATCATAGGCCTGCTGATAGGCACAGCGCTGCTGGGAGGCCTCTTCGTCTGGTGGGAGGGCCGTGTCGACCATCCCATGCTCGATCTCCGCCTGTTCCGCATCCGTCCTTTCACCGCGGCCATGCTCATGACCATCGTCGGGGGAGTCGCCATGGGCGGGGGCACGCTGCTCTTGTCCTCTTCATGGTGAACGTGCTCGGGTATTCGGCGTTGGAGGCCGCCATCGGCATGATCCCGATGGCGGCGGTGGCCTTCGTTCTTTCTCCGTTCAGCGGGCGGATGGTCGACGTCTTCGGACCTCGGCAGCTCGCGGCGGTGGGGTCGCTCCTCTTCAGCCTGGCGTTCTTCCTCTTCGCCCAGCTCGATGCCGAAGCCACCCTCTGGTCGATCGCGTGGCGCCAGGTGCTCCTGGGTCTGGGCATGAGCCTCACCATGCCGGCTCTGACCGCCGCAGGTCTCACCTCTCTCCCCCACCGCTCCACCGGAGTCGGGTCGGGCACCGTCAGCACCGCCCGCGCTTTCGGCAATGCTCTCGGCGTGGCCCTGATGCTAGCGGTCTACGAGAGCGCAGGGGGCTTCTCCTGGCCCTTCATCGTCGCCGCCATCATCTCGCTGGCGGCGGTGCCGCTGGCCTTCTTCCTTGGCCGGCGCTTGGGAGACCATCGAGCAGAAGAATAAAGGGGCGGCTCGCGGTTTCCCGCGAGCCGCCCCGGACTCATCGCTGAGTCGCTAGATCAGCATGGCTGCTACTTGAACGAAGCGACCGCGTCGATCGTTTCCTGGCTCAGAGGAGCCATGTTGTTGAGGTCACGCACGAACTTGAAGCCCTCGTCCACCGTGTACTGCCACTGGAAGAAGCCGCCGTGGTTGCCCACATGGTCGGTGTCGGTGATGACGTAATGACCCTGGGCACCCCACCAGTCGACCTTCTCCATGGCCGCAGCCCAGCCGGCCGCGATCCTGCGTCGCGGCGGTCGTGATGGCCGCCTCGGCGAGGTGGATGGTGTCGTAGGCGAAGCCCAGGAACAGGCTGGCGAACGGCTCCTTCGGGTTGTCGGCGCGCCAACGCTCGACGAAGGCGATCAGGTCCTTCTTCGCCGGATAGTCGTCGGGGATCTTGGTGGGATCGACGATGGCCGGGCCGAAGGTGAAGTTGCCGGCCACGTTCGCCGGGTCGTTACCGGCCGGAGCGAACAGAGGCAGCGGGTGCGCGCCCGACGCCTGGTTGTAGACTGGCGCGGTCACGCCGAGGCCCTTGAGCTTAGCGATGAGCGGGTTCACGTGGACGGGGTTGCTGGCCAGGATGATGGCGTCGGGATTCACTTCTTTGGCCTTCGCCGCGATCTTGTTGGCGATCGGGGTGACGTCGGTCTCGCCGAGTCCCCAGCTATCGCTCATAAGGGTGAAGGTGATGCCGGCCGCCGGAAGGCTCTTCTCGAGAACCTGCAGGGTCTCCTGGCTGATGGTCATCTGGTCGCCTATCCCGAGGACGTTCTTCTTGGCGTCCGCGACCATCTCTTTGAGGAAGGCGTCGGAACAGCCGTCCGCACCGGTAGCCGGTCCGAAGGTGTACGTGTACTTGGTCTGATCCTCAAGCAGTTCGGCCAGGGTCGGCGGGCCGAAGGTGATGTGCAGGATCCCAGCTTGCTTCGGTCAGCGGCCGGGTAGGAGCCTGCGTCCACTGCGGGAACGGGCCGATGATGACATCCATCTTCTGGTCGATCAGCTGTTTGATGGAGGCCACCGCGGTGTCCATCTTGGACTGGTCGTCGACGTAGGTCAGCTCGACCTGGCGACCGTTGATACCGCCGTTGGCGTTGATGAACTTGGCTTCGGTGTCGAAGCCCTGCTTGATCTGCGCGCACGGAGCCGCGCTGTCGCCCGTCAGCGAGATCGAGATACCGATCTTGAGCGGGCCGGCAGCCACCGTGGTGTCCGTGGACGGAGCGGCGGTGGTGTCGGTGGACGGAGCCGCGGTGGTGTCCGTGGACGGAGCCGCGGTGGTGGTGGGCCCAGCGGTGGTGGTGGTCTCCTCGGCTTCGCCGCACGCCGCGGCAAACACACCGAGGGCGAGCACCAGGACCAGCCCCAGGGCTATCCAGTACCCTTTCTTCATTACTGCCTCCTCCTTGTGAACTACTTCTTGCCCCTTACTGCCTGTATGCCAAAACGACCGTCGCCGCGCCATCATCCTTGGCCGCCCAGATAGCTGGCGCGCACGCGGTCATCCTGCCTGAGTCTGGTGGCCGTGCCGGACAGGGTCACGTTGCCCGTCTGGAGCACGACCGCGTTGTGAGCGAGCGAGAGCGCCATCTCGGCGTTCTGCTCCACCATCAGCATGGTCAGCCCTTCTTTGTTAAGTTTCGCGAGAGCCTCGAAGATACGCTCCACCGCCAGGGGAGCGAGACCCATGGAGGGCTCGTCGAGCAGCAGGAGAGTGGGGTGCCCGGTCAGCGCCCGGCCGATGGCGAGCATCTGCTGCTCGCCTCCGGACAAGGTGCCCGCCTCCTGTTTGCGCCGCTCACCCAGGATGGGGAACAAGTCGTAGACGTAGGCGATGTCGTCGGGCAGACTGCTGCGGTCCTTCCGCCCGGTCGCGCCCACTACCAGGTTGTCTTCCACCGTGAGGCTCGGGAACAGCTGCCGGCCTTCCGGAACCTGGCAGATCCCATGGAGACGATCTTCTCGGGCGCCATGCGGGTCGTATCCACGCCCTGGAAATGCACGTGTCCGCGGTTGGGATGGACGATGCCGGAGACAGTGTGCAGCAAGGTGCTCTTGCCGGCGCCATTGGCTCCCAGGACTGCCACGACCATGCCCTTGTGGACTGTCAGCGAAACCCCGTGCAGTGCCTCGATGGAGCCGTACGAGGTAACCAAATCCTCGACAACGAGCATGTCTTCTGGCACCGGACAACTCTCGCCATCGACCAGGTCGCGAGTGGCACACAGATCCACTTCGCCCCGGTCGACACCGAGGTAGGCCGTGATGACCTTCTCATCCTTCTGGATATTCTCCGGAATGCCGCACGCGATGAGCTTGCCATAGTCGAGGCAGTTGACCTCGTCGGAGATATCCATCACCAGATCCATGTCATGCTCGACCAGAAGGACCGTGACTCCCGCATCCCTGATCGTTTCGATCCGCGCAATGAGGTACTCCCGCTCGCTGGCGTTCATGCCGGCCGCCGGCTCGTCCAGTAGCAGCAACCTCGGCTCAGATGCCAGGGCGCGCGCGATCTCCACCAGACGCTGCTGGCCGTAGGGCAGGCTGGAGGCAGGCAGCATGGCCTGGTCTTTCAGGCCCACCAGTTCCAGCGCGTCCATAGCTCGCTGGCGAGAGCGCTTCTCTTCCCGCCTCTGCGAAGGGAACCCGAGACCGCCCGTCCAGAAGCCCGACCTCTCGTGCCGGTGACAACCGACGAGCACGTTCTCCAGCACGCTCATGTTGACGAAGATGCGCAGGTTCTGGAAGGTGCGGGCCATGCCCAGGCGGGCGGCGCTTGCCGGGTCGAGTTTGGTCAGCTCGGTGTCGCCGAACCAGACGCGGCCCGAGGTGAGCTCCTGCAGCCGGCTGACGGCGTTAAACAGGGTGGTCTTGCCGGCACCGTTCGGACCGATCAAAGCGGTGATGCTCCCCTCCTGCACGTCTATAGAGACCTCGCTCACAGCCTTCAGGCCACCGAAATGCACCGACAGGTCCTGGACCCGGAGGAGCGGGCCCTCCGTACGCGATTCAGCCTTCTGACGCGCAAGATCCTCTCGCAAGAGCCCGCCGATTTGAGGCCCAGCGGCCCCAGAAGCAGCCGCGGCCGCAGCCGGAGCGACGATCGCGCCGCCGGCTTCGGTGGGAGCCGAGACAGCGACAGGTACCTCCTGAAGCTCCTCGTTCTTGATCTTCGCCCAGAGCCGCTTGGCCATCTTGGGCCGCAGGCCAAGGATGCCGGCGGGCAGGAACAGCAGCAGCAGGATCATGATCACCGAGTAGACGGTCCCGTTGTACTGCAGCATGGTCTGGGAGAAGCCGTTGGTCACCCAGGTCATGATGATGGCCCCGATGACGCCTCCCCAGATGCTCCGGTCTCCGCCGACCAACATCATGACGATGGGCAGGACAGAGGCCGCGAATACGAAGTTCTGCGGAGAGACCGCCCCGTATAGGAAGGCGAAGAGGCCACCGGCGATGCCGCAGATGACGGCGTTGAAGACGAAGGCAAGGAGCTTCCAGTTCGCATTGCGCACGCCCAGAGTGGACGACGCGATCTCGCTGATGGCCAGGCCCCTGAGCGCCCGTCCCACTCGGTACTTGAGCAGCCGGGAGAGGAACAGGAGGATGACGATGGCCACCACCCAGATTAGGTAGTACTTGCGCAGGTCCGAGCCGAACTCGAACCCGAAGATGTTTAGAGGCTCAACCGGGCCGAAACCGTTCGAGGCGCCGCCCCACTTCCATTCGAACACAATGGCAAGGAAGATCTGACCCAAGCCGATGGTGGCGAGCGCGAGATAGAAGTACTTGAGCTTGAGCACGGGGCGCCCCACGATGAGCGCCACGATACCGGCAGCCACTGCGCCGGCCACCCAGGCCCAGAAAGTGGGCACGCCGAACTTGAGGTTGAGAAGACCGCACGTGTAGGCACCTATCCCATAGAAGGCGGAGTGCCCAAACGAGAGCTGTCCCGCTTGTCCGAGCACCAGCCCCACGGCGAGGGTGACGATGGCGTAGAGGCCGGCCTGGCTCATGACGTTGAGAGCGTAGCCGCTCTCCGACGCCGCTCGGTAGACGAGCGGGAAAGCCAGCAGGATGACGATCAGGAGGGCCTTTGCGATAGTCGCGATATGTGAAGCCGTCCAGTCCATGGACGCTGACCGCCGACCTGGAGCTTGCACCTGGGTTTTCGCGTCGGCTGCCATCAGACCTCACCCTCCGGGATATTGGTGCCCAGAAGCCCTTGAGGTCTGAAGTAGAGCACGATCAGGAGGATGACGAAGGCCACGACGTTCTTGTACCCGGCCGGCACGATGCCGGTGGCCAGAGCCTGCGCGATGCCCAAGACCAAGCCCCCGACGACCGCACCGGTACTGGAACCCCAGCCTCCGAGTACGGCGGCGATGAAGCCCATCATCCCGTAGATGCCTCCGGCAGCATAGCTGATCCCCCCAACGTAGCTCGAGATGGCGATACCGCCGATCGCCCCGATCGCTGCGCTGATGATGAAGGAGATGGTGATCATCCTGGCAACGTTGATCCCGGAGAGACTGGCCGCCATCGGATTGGTGGCGGTGGCAGTCATACGCTTGCCCAAGGTGGTGCGGTTGTTGAGGAAGAAGAGAGCGACCAGGATCACGATCGTGATGCCGATGATGTAGAGACTCTGCACGGGTATGTACACCCCACCCACCTGCAGGGTGCTATCCCCCCCGAAAGCAGGCAGTGTCTTGGTGTAGCCGCCGTATTTGACGAGCGACAGGTTTTCGAAGAGCAGGCTGAGGGCGACGGTACACAGGATCATGGTCACCAGCGAGATCTTGAGGACCGGCTTGAGGACTACCTGCCACATCAAGACGGCCACGATCACCACGAGAATCGTCCCGACGATCGCCGATAGCCAATATGGCAATCCCAATTCCAGGAACATGCTGAAGGTGAAGAGCCCGCCGAACATGACGAAGCTGCCTTGCGCCATGTTGACGATGCGGGACGAGCGATAGATGGTGACGAACCCGAGGGCGATCAGGGAATAGACCGAGCCCATGGTGATGCCCGTCACGAGGAGCTGCAGCCAACTATCCATCGACACCGGCCTCCGCCATCTCCCCGGAGTCCGGGGTCACACGCGCCGCGTCCACGGTGACATCGCAGTCGCTCAAGAATGCCCCCCTTCGCGTCCGTCCCTGTCCGACCGAAATGCCAATACCGTAGTCAATGGGATATAAAATAGGCCTTTGCACCAAGAGTGTCAAGGACGAGTAGTGCTGTGAGGTGTCCGTCGCCGCCATCAGGATACCAGCCCGTCGGCTCCTCGATCTCATCATCGCTCGTCGCCCGCCTGGCGTCGATAGTCCCCGTACCATGCCATCGCCGCCAGAGCCTGGGCGGCCGCCCGCGGCGAGGAGAGTACCACCGGCGTGTAGCGGCCCCCGGCATCGGGGATGACCCCATGCACGGGGTGGTCGGGCACGTGGACCACCGGTTTGCCGGTCTCTTCCATGAGTTCCGCGGTGGTCCGCAGCACGGCCGTCTCCCAGGCCGTGAACCCTTCGTATTCACCGTTGACGAGCTTCGTTCTGGCCTCGGCGGCCGTGGGGATCCCGACGAAGTTGAGCGCCATGACCGCGTCGACGGTCTCGCAACGCACGATGAGCTCCAGTGCCCGCAGACCGACGTCGCCGAGTCCCGCCGCGACCAGGTCGAGGGGATTCCGCCTGCTCCAGAACGCCGGGAGGAGCTCGTCCAGAGCGGCGATCAATGGTGGCGTCAGCTCGGCCAGCTCAAGACCGTTCAGAGCCACCTCGTCGGCGCCCAGCACGCCCGGCCCACCTCCGTTGGTGATCACCGCGATGCGGCGTCCACCCGGCAACGGAAGATAGGCGAGACACGCCCCCAGATCCACCAGGTCCTGAGTGGTGCCGCAGGTGAGCACCCCTGCCTGCCGAGCCGCGGCCCGAAACACTGCGGCGGATCCGGCCAGAGCTCCGGTATGCGAGGCCGCCGCTCTGCTGCCCAGTTCGGTGAGGCCGCCGCGCAGTACAACCACGGGCTTGTGAGAGGTGGTCTGCCGAGCCGCCTCGAGGAAGTGTCTGCCGTCGTCGATGCCCTCCAGGTAAAGGGTCACGCACTCCGTACCGGGATCGTCGCGGAGATGGTCGAGGACGTCGAACGCACTCACCATCGCTTCGTTGCCCACGCTGATGAACGTGTTCATCCCGATGCCCCGACGCTCGCAGATGTTGATCACCGTCGGCCCCATGCTGCCCGATTGCGAGATGAAGCTGAGCTTCCCCGCCGGGGGATGCAGGGCCACGAGCCCGGTAGCGTGCAGATGCTTCTCGTTGGACAGGAGCCCCATGCAGTTGGGTCCTATGAGGGTGATGCCGTGCTCCACCGCCGTCTCCAGGATCTCGCGCTCCAGCACCGCGCCCTCCGCACC
>CAVZSN010000010.1:112500-397775 GCA_963777945.1 uncultured Actinomycetota bacterium | reverse complement strand
GGGAGGGCCGGTGACAGAACCCGCCGCCCCGCCCCGCCAACGGCCTAGTCTCCGCGCCCCTCGCCGTCGCTATGCTTCCCAGCCCGGCCAGACCTACGTCGTGCTCCAACCACCGCGAGGGTGACCCCGCCGGCCAGGAACACCAACCCGCCTGCGGTCAGCCCGACAATCAGGGGCTCGATGATCCCGAGGCGCGCACTGAGCTTCAGGTCGACCGCGACTGGTGGGCTGGCATCGCCGTTCATGATGATCAACGCCCAGTCGCCCTCCTGCAACGCCCACTCCAGAGTCTGACTCCCGGTCCCGGTGACCTTGGCCACCCAGAAGTCCTGTTCCGCCGGAGGAGCGGGCGGCGTCGTCCCGTCCACGTGGTCGTATTCCACCGAGCCAGTCCGCAGGTCGATGCTCGTGATGCGGTCTCGGGCAGCGCCGGAAACGTACTTTGAGACCTGCGCGGTGGGACCGATGCCGATGAAGACCGGGGCCGGGAGCCTGGAGGAGCCGGTCACGCGCACGGTGGCCCGCGCATGAGACAAGCCCCACCTCTCCCATCCGCCGGCGAGTTGTCCGTTGAGGTCGGGAGCCGTCAGGGCAAAGCCGGTGCTGCCGACAGTCTGTGTGGCCGTACTGAAGAACCCGGAGGGATCGCTGTAGCGGCGATCGACGACGAGAACGAAAACACCGGTTCCCACGGACAGGACCCCTACGAGGGCCAGCAAGACTCCGAGGATCACCGAGACAACCTTGAGCAGACGCATTCCCCAAGCTTACACGAGCCGGCGGCCGGGAAGGTTGATACCCCCTCTCCACGCCCTGGCGTGAGTCGTGCACCTTGAACTCACCACGAGACTCCGGCCCCCAGACCCTGGGATTCACAGGCCCGTTCGGGGCGTTTGCCTCGGACAGGCCTTCTGCACCCGCGTTGACAAGAGGGGGGCCGCTCCTTCTTAATGGCAACTGCAGTTCGTTGCGCATGCGCTTCGGGCGTGCACAGTCCTGTTCGGTCACTCTTGGCGTGAGGGGGTTCACGTGGGCAAGAAGCCAGGCATGATACTCGGCGCTGCGGGGGTAGTGCTGGTCGCGTTGGCGATCGTGTGGTGGGTAGTGCTTGCGCCCTCGCTGACGAAGCTGCCGAGCGATATCGACGCCACCATGCATTTCGAAGGGACACTGACTCAATACGTCGATCCCGCGACTGGGCAGGCGCTTCCGGCCGGCAAGGAGGTGGCCATCCCGTTCACCGTCCTTCGGACGTTCGCCTCGGTCCCCGACCTGTACACCTCCGGCACCGCGGTATGCCGCGACACTCTCGCCATGACGGTCGGCGGGCAGGAGCGGCCCGCCCAGATCACCCAGTACGCACTCGACCGGAAGTCGCGCCTGTGCGTCCCGAGCAATGAGAACTGGGCCTACAGCCCGAAGATCGTGCTGCCCGACCGGGCCGGCCACTATGGCCCGCTCTTCCCCGGCGGCCTCGAGGCCGGAGACACCCTCTCGGCGTTCTTCAACGACGTCAACAAGGCGTTCGATGTGAAGGTCGCGGAGAAGATCGAGGACTACAACGGCCTGGGGATCACCGCCGTGAAGATCGACGCCACGCGCCCGGCCGCTGAGTACTACCCACCCATCGCGCAAGCGGTCCTGGGGGCACAGGGCCTGCCCATGGAGTTGACCTTCGCGCAACTCAGCGCCCAACTCCAAGCCAAGGGCCTCGATATCGGCGCCCTGCTGGCTGGGCTGGCCACCGTGGCCTCACCTGAGGATCTGCAGGCGCTCCAGGCGATCGCGCAGCAGCCCATCAAGGTGATCTACAAGCAGGAGAGCGGGGACGTCATCTACATCGAGGAGAAGACCGGCGCTACGGTCGGGGCCGACTTCGACCGCACCACCACCATGGAGCTGGATACCACCAATCTCCTCGAAGCCTTTTCGATCATAGGCAAGTATGCGAACGATCCCACGGTAGGCCCGGCGATCACGGCTGCCATGCAGGCGGTCGGCCAGTTGGGACAGGCGGGGTCTACGAAGGTGTTCAACCAGAGCATGAGCATCATCGCGGCCAGCGAGAAGAGCTCTTGCCGCGGAGGCCCAGGACAAGGCCTCCCTGCTGGGCTGGGTCGACCTTTGGATACCTCTGATCATCGTGATCGTCGGTGTCATCGGGCTGGCGCTGGGTGGATTCCTTCTCTACAGGAGCCGCAAGGCCGTCCACCCGGCCAGCTGAAAACCCCTAGGTCCCGGAAGGAGCCGACTTGAGAAGAGAGCCTGCGATAACGAGTCTCGTGAGAGACCTGACGGGGAAGGACCTCGAACTTGTGAAGAACCTTGCAAGGAAAGACGTCGACTTCGTGAAGGTTCTCGTAAGGAAGGATGTCGACTCCTTGAAAGATCTCGTGAGGGCCGGCCGCGCGGGAGACCTCGCGAGCGAAGAGATGGAGCGGGTGAAGAACCTTCCGAACAAGGTCGACCTTCTGAGGATACGTAGGTCGAGGGAGCGCAAGCGCCGGACTAGGCTCTTGATCGCGCTCGCCCTGCTCTCGGGTTTCGCTGTACTGGGGGCTGTGGCCTTCGTACTGCTTCGCGGACGTTGTCCGTTCCTCAAGCCTGGGAAGCAAACCTCTCCGCCGGACAGCACCCTGCAATCTTTCACCCCCACGCCGGAGAAGCGAAGAGCCGCCAATCTACTCGACATCAAAGGCATCGACCCAGCCCATGCACAGAAGCTGGAGGCCATCGGCCTCAAGACGACTGATGACCTGCTCAGCGCGGGCGCCAGCCCGAAGGACCGGGAGGGACTGGCAGCGGCCGTGGGCGTCAGTGGCCAAGTGATTCTGCGGTGGGTCAATATGGCCGACCTGCGCCGGATCAGGGGAGTGGGCGAGGAGTACTCCGACCTTCTGGAGGCCGCGGGGGTGGACACGGTCCCCGAGCTGGCCCAGCGGCGGGCGGACAACCTGACCCAGAAGATGGCCGTGGTCAACGAGGGGGGAAGGTTCGTCCGCAGGCTTCCGACGGAAAGCCAGGTGGCGGCATGGATCGAGAACGCCAGGAGTCTGCCCAGGCTGGTGACGTACTAGCACGATACCGCTTTCTGTAAAGGTCGCGCCCATACTTGCCGATACCGCGAGCAGAAGGCCCTGGCTAGGACGGCGTCCCCAGGGCTTTTCCTGTGGGCAGACCTTGCCGGCCGGAAGGCCTTCCTTCTGCAGCGAAAACACAGTGAGCTGCCGAGCCCTCCACCGTTTGACGGACTGTTGTACTTTGGGTGGAGTGCGGGCCGAGAGTCGGGGAGGGAGCGGCGACGATAGAGGGGGACCAGCCAGGCACTTCAGTAGCGGCGGTCGAGGCGCCGCGCCGGCGGAACGTCCTGTTGCTCGAGTCGGCCACGTTCGTCAGCGGCGCGGGGAACGGCATCACCAGTGTGGCCTTACCCTGGCTGGTTCTCGAGCGCACCGGCAGCGCGGCGGCGGCCGGCCTGGTGGCGGCCGCGACCGCGCTGCCCCTCGTCCTGGTCGCGCTCTTCTCGGGCACGGTGGTCGATTTGGCCGGGAGGCGGCGGACTTCCATCGTCTCCGACTTGCTTTCGGCCCTGGCGGTGCTCCTCATCCCCTTGGCCGACGCCCTCGGTGGTCTGACCGTCGGCCTTCTGGTGGTCTTGGCCGTGCTGGGCGCCCTTTTCGACCCTGCGGGGGCCTCAGCGAGGGAAGCCATGCTCCCCGAAGCGGCCGGCCAGGCGCGCTGGACGCTCGATCGTGCCAACGGGATCCATGAGACCGTCTTCGGCGTGGCCTTCTTGGTGGGTCCGGGCCTTGGCGGTCTGCTGATCGCTGCATGGGGGGCCAGCAACGCGCTGGTTGGGACGGGGGTGGCCTTCGTGATCGCGGCGCTCTGCGTCGTGCCGTTGCGTGGTCTGCCCGGAGCGGGCCGGCCACCCCGCGAGACCCGCCCCCGAAACCTCTGGCACGGCACGCTTGAAGGGGTGCGCTTCGTGATTCACGACCGGCTGCTCCTTCCGCTGGCTCTGCTCTTCATGCTGGTCGTCGCCCTCTACTATCCCGTTGAGGGAGTGATCCTGCCCGTCCACTTCACGAGCCAAGGGGCGCCTGCGCGGCTGGGGACGCTGCTCATGGTGATGAGTGGGGGGATCGTACTGGGAACCCTGCTGTACGAGCCGTTCGCGCGGCGCACGTCCCGGCGGGTGGTTTTCATCGTCTCGCTGCTGGGGGCCACGCTCTCGCTCGTGTGGATGGCCTTCCTGGACGGATTCGTCCAACTCCTGGTGGCCGCGGCGCTCTCGGGGTTCTTCTGGGGCCCGATGGGGCCCGTCATCAACTACGCCATGCAGTCGCGCACCCCGCACCACCTGCGCGGCAGGGTGGTGGGGACCATCAACTCCGCCTCTATGGCCGCCGGTCCGGCGGGTTTCGTGGCGGTGGGGTTTCTGGTGGAGGCCTTCGGAGCCCGTTCAGCCTTCTTGGGCCTCAGCCTAAGTCTGCTGGCGGTCGCGGTCGCTGTGATCCCGATGCGCAGTTGGAAACTTCTCGACGCTGAGCCCGTGCCGGGCACCGCCGCCTCCGACCACCCGACCAAGGGGGGAACGAACTCGGCGAGGTGAAGACACGCGGCGCCATCGGGGCGACGGGCCTCTACTGCGCCTGAACGTGCAGGATTCGGGTGGCCTCTCATCGTATATACGGAAGCTATGTACGGAATCGGTTCTGCCCGGAAATCGTTCTTGGTTTAGGAAAGCGGCTCAATGCGAAGCGAGAATGAGGCGGTCTGGCAAAGACCTGAAGAACGGGCCAAGATTGCGGAACCGAGTCTGTGGGCGTGGGCGCCATTCGTCTTCTTCTTGGCCCTGGTTCTCATGCTTGTTCGTCATCTCGCTGGTAGTCCCGTAACCCAAGTTCGACGTCGCGCCCCTGGGGTAGCCTCCCGGGCCTTGCCGGCCGGGAACCTCGAGTCAGGACTATCTCACCGTCGGTCGGCTACCGGAATGGCAAACTCGATGGCGCTTCGGCGCAGAATAACGACGTCGCAGATTGCGGGCTCTTCGGCCGTATCTTCGCCCTTTGCGCAGAAAGAGACGTCTGTGAGGGCGAGGAAGTCGGCGCCACTGTTCAGGTAGTCAAGTAGGCGCCCCCGGTAGCTGTTCGCGGGTAGTTCTAGTATTCCCTCGAACCTGAAGTCTCTGGTCTGGACGCTGCACCCGTACGAAGCGGTTCTTGGTCTCCACTGGAGGATCCTTCCCGGCGGCTCTCCTGGCTGTCTCAAGTATCGTCGTCGCGTTCCCTCTCCTTTACATGGGGGACTGGGGAAGACCTGCTATCTTGGGCGGGCCTACGAACTCACCCCGCCGTTGGGTGCTCACCGCTTTCACTTGTGAAACCCTTGAAGGAATGGACATGAACGAGACTGCCCTCGACCGATTCCTCCGCTACGTCAGGATCGACACGCAGTCGAAGGACGATTCTGAGTCCCACCCGAGCACGCAGCAGCAGTTCGACCTGCTGAACCTCCTGGTCGAGGAGTGCAGGGAGCTCGGACTTGCGGACGCCGTCGTGGACGCGCACGGCTACGTTACCGCCACTATCCCGTCCAACGTCCCCGCGGACCATCCCGCCCACGGCAAGGTCCCGTGCATCGGATTCATCGCGCACGTCGACACAGCCCCCTCCGTCTCCGGCGCAAACGTCAATCCGCAGGTGATCACGTACCGGGGCGGGGACATCGTGCTGCCCGGCGACCCGTCGGTAGTCATTCGTGCGTCGGAGAATCCGCAACTGGCGAAATGCGTGGGAAAGACGATAGTGACATCCGACGGGACGACGCTGCTTGGAGCCGACGACAAAGCAGGCGTGGCCACCATCATGACCCTCGCGCAGACGCTCAAGGGCGATCCGTCGATCCTCCACGGCGACATCCGCCTCGGCTTCACGCCCGACGAAGAAGTGGGAACGGGGACGGAGTTCTTCGACATCGAGGCGTTCGGCGCGGAGTTCGCGTACACCATCGACGGCGACGCGGCGGGGGAGCTCAACAAGGAGACCTTCAGCGCCAACCAGGCGATCATCACCGTGCACGGGCGTAGCATTCATCCCGGAACGGCGAAGGGGATCATGGTCAACTCCATCCGCGCGATGGCGGACATCATCGTGCGCATGCCCAAGGATATCGCTCCGGAAACGACCGAAGGCTACGAGCCCTTCATTCATCCCTACGCGCTCGAAGGAGAAGACGCAAGATCGACTCTCAAGATCATCCTCCGCGACTTCCGCACGGGCGGGCTCGACGAGCTGAAGCAGAACCTGGAAACGATCATCGCCGAAGTCCAGCCGCTACACCCCAAGGCTCGGATCGAGCTGAAGATCGTCGAGCAGTACCGGAACATGAAGGACTACATGGGAACCGACACTCGTGTTCTCGACTACCTGTGGGAGGCGACGAGGCGGGCAGGTCTTGAGCCGACATGGGTCCCGATCCGCGGCGGCACGGACGGATCCCGTCTGACGGAAAAGGGGCTGCCGACACCGAACATCTTCACCGGCGGACAGAATCACCACGGGCCGACAGAGTGGCTTTCGGTCGAGGGGATGGAGCAGACCGTCGCAACGACCGTCCATCTCGTCCAGGTCTGGGTGGAAGAGAGCCTCGTCCGCCCCAGCCGTAACTCAGCCGGGATGGTCGATTTCGGCAGCACTGACGGCTGCCTCTCCGCGGTGAAGCAGCCTCTGCGACGGAGCTGGTCGCCCCGCAGTCGTTGACGCAGAACAAAATCGGCCTATAGTCGATTCATAGGGGAGCGAGTGACTCTCCCCGCTATTTGCTCGGGCTGGCCGTGAATACGGGGCCTCGCGCGAGCTTCCGCCCACGCATCGCTCCGTACGGACACCTATCCTGCCCGAGGAGGAGGTGCGTCCTATGAAAGCCAAGAGACTCGCGTTGATACTGCTTCTCTGCGCCCTCGTGGTCACGACACGCCGTCACGCAATGCCAGCCTCGGGAGCCGGCTCCGCGGGCGCCGATGTCAGTACCAAACGAAGGTCTTTATCCGGGGAGCAGCTATCCACGGATCGAACGGACTTGCGGTCGACAAGAATAGCCGACTCCTCGTCGCAAGCGTCTTCGGAGGCGAGTTGGTCGCTCTCAACACGCAGACCGGGAAGATCCTGGAGAGGATCGGCCACAACGTCGGGGTAGATGGCCCCGATGATGTAGCCGTCGGCCCCGACGGTTCCATCTACTGGACCGACATCCTGCTCGGGGAAGTCGGTCGACGGGCACCGGACGGCGCGGTCACGAAGCAGTTCGTCGCCCCGGGGATGAACCCGATCGCCTTCTTGGGCGGCCGTCTGTTTGCAGGTCAGGCGTTCATGGGCGATGGTCTCTATGAGCTCGATCCCAACCTGAAGGACCCGCCGAGAGTCGTGATCCCCGATTCGGGGACTCCACCGTTCGTCAGTCCGTTGAACGGCTTCGATTTCGGCCCCGATGGCATGCTCTATTCGCCCAAGCCCTTCCTGGGCAAGATCGTCAAGATCGATCCTCAGTCCGGGGTGATGACGGTGCTGACGGAGGGGTTTTTCGGACCCACGTCCGTAGAGTTCGACTCGAAGGGACGTCTGCATTCCAGCCTCAGTGACCATTCGATCGTTCGCATCAATACGCAGACGGGCGTCCACAAAGTGGTCACCAAGATCCGAAACGCTGTCCTCGACAATATGGTCTTCGATGCACGCGACCGGCTCTTCGTCTCCAACTCGGACAACGGCGCCATTTACGCGATAGCGCCCGGAGGAGGGGTGCGCACACTCGTCCGCGGCGGGCTGGTCCTCCCTGGCGGCATCGCAGTGATGGCGGGCGCCTCCGGTCGGGAGTCGTTGTTCGTCGCCGACCTGTGGAGCCTAGCCGAGTACGACGTGCGCTCGGGACGCCTCCTGGACGTCGACCGCCAGTCACGGGCTGGTGGGGGGATCATCGAGCCCTGGACCCGTTGCCGCCGACGCCGGGAACGTGATCATCACGTCGTGGATGTCGAGCGCGATCCAGGTCTGGGATCCGGTCGCCGAGGTGGCCGTGAGGGCCATCCCCGATGCGACTGTCCTTCTCAACGCCCTGCGCTTCCAGGGTGACATCGTCGGCTGCGAGGTGTGGACCGGGAGTGTCGTACGGTATGACGCGGCAGGAAACCCAACGGCGATCGCGACCATACCGGGCATTCCCTCCGGTCTCGCTGCCACCAGTGACGACCTCTGGGTCGCGAACTGGGCGACGGGCGAGGTATTGAAGATCGTTGCCGATGGCGTGGTCCTGGGGTCTCCGCAGGTCGTCGCAGATGGCCTCACATTCCCCGAGGGGATGACCGTGGATCGTGACGGCTCCCTGCTGGTCGTCGACGCAGGGGCAGGTCGCCTGGTGCGGATCGACCCGGTGACCGGCGACGTCTCGACCGTGGCCGACGGGCTCGCCCTCGGTGCAGCGCAGGGATCGGCCGGTGCGCCGCCCACGTGGGCCCTCAGCAGTGTCGCCGTGGCCAAGGACGGCACGATCTTCGTGACGGGAGACCTCGGAAACGTCGTGTATCGAATACGAACTCTGCCCGCTTCCCGATAGGAACCCTTAGTGGCCGGCGAGGCCCATCGAACTCGAATGTTGAGTGGTAGGCTGAGTCAAGAGAAGACTTGGACTCTGAGAGGCGATGATGCCGCCATCGAGGACCTCGCCACCGCTCGTGCTGGTCGGCCTGATCCTGCTGCTTGGTGCTCGTCGGAGCAGGATGCGGCTCGTCGGATGTCACCACCACTACCGTCACCACCGTCCCTACCGTCATCCCCGAGACCTCCGGACTCTACCCCGTCAGCGTCGACGGCAAGTGGGGCTACATCGACAACACCGGCACGATCAAGATCCAGCCCCAGTATGAACTCGCCGGGCCCTTCTCCGAGGGCCTGGCTACGGTCAGGCTCAACGGCAAGTGGGGCTACATCGACACGTCCGGCACCATGGTCATCCAGCCGCAGTTCGACGATGCCCACCCCTTCTCCGATGGCCTGGCGACGGTGGGGAAGTTCTCCGAGGACGGCCCTCTCTTCGGCTACATCGACAAGACCGGTACCGTCGTGATCCCGATGCAGTATGGGTTCCCCTCGGATTTCTCGGATGGTCTCTGCATGGTTCTGGTCGAGGAGAACGGGAGCCAGACATCGGGCTACATCGACAAGACGGGCACCATGGTGATCGAGCCGGAGTTCACCATGGCCGGGGATTTCTCCGAAGGGTTGGCGGGGGTGATGTCGGCCGCCGACAACAGTCGCCGCGGCTACATCGACAAGAACGGTGACTGGGTCATAGAGCTACCGGGGAATCTCTTGCCCGGGGGGCGTCTTGGGCAAGAAGGCTTCTCCGAAGGCCTCGCCGTCGTCAGGGAGTTGGTACTCGACGACCCTGGGGACGGCGGCTTTCGCTATGGCTACGTCGACACGTCCGGCGCTGTGGTCATCCAACCGCAGTTCACGTGGCCTTCGACTTCTCCGAGGGCCTGGCGGCGGTGGCGGTCAAGGAGAACGGTGCCACGAAGTGGGGCTACATCGACAAGACCGGTGCCTGGGTCATCCAACCCCAGTTCGACAGCGCCGGGTTCTTCTCGGAAGGGCTGGCGGCGGTGGCAGTACGGACTTCCGGCACCGATAGCCGACCCCACATGGATCACGGACTATCGCTGGGGCTACATCGACAAGACCGGCACGGTCGTGATCCCGATGCAGTATCAGACTGCCGATCCCTTCTCTGGGGGTCTCGCACGGGTGGAGAACTGGGCCCGGGTGGAAGGCCCAGCAGGCGCGGAACTCGTTTCGACGGCCTACATCGACAAGACCGGCAAGGTGATCTGGCAGGGAGAATAGCTGCTTCACGGCCGCGCGGTTGCGCCACGATGCTGGCGTTGTATGCTAGGAGCTGAAGCGATGGCCGCTCGCAAGGGAGGGTCCCATGTCGACGGAGCTGTCGTTCGCACGTAAGGCCAGCGGTCTCACTCGCGGCATCTCCACCCGCGATCTGTTCGCGCTGTCGGTCATGTACATCCAGCCGTGTTGGGGCATCTTCTTCGTCACGGTATACGGTCTCCTCTACTTCCCCCGCGGCAACCTGCTCATAGCCCTCGGTCTTTCGTTCGTGACGGTGGGGGTGTTCGGTCCGCTGATGTGGGGCATGCTGAGCGGGACCATGCCGCGAAGCGGCGGCGAGTACGTGTTCAACTCCCGCATCCTCAGCGCCCCGGTTGCTCTGGCTGCCAGTACTGCCGCCTTCCTCGGGGGGCTGTGCCTCAGCTTCTTCCCCTGCCTGGTCATGACCAGGAGCCTGCAGAGCATATCGGCGGTCATGGGCTGGAATGGGGCCGGGCTCTGGCTCGGCAACCGCTACGCCCCGCTACTGGTGGGCGGAATCGGGCTGTTGCTGGCCTTCGTTGTGGTGACGTTCGGCATGCGGGTCTTCAGCCTCATCCAGTGGCCTCTGTTGGTCCTCGGCATAGGAGCGCCGCTGCTCTGGATCTTCACCCTCCTTTCCACCTCACAGGCCGGCTTGATCCAGAATTGGAACGAGTATGCCGCCCAACACCACACCCTCGACTATCAGAGCTTCCTGGGGGCGGTGGAGACGACCATAGGGGGACCCCTATCCCAGACCTGGAACTGGCACGACACCTTCGGCCTGACCGGCTCGATGTCGCTGCTCCTCATCTCCTTCGTGGTGGTCTACATCGGCGGCGAGGTCAAGCGCCCGGAGAGGAGCACGCTGGTGGCAGGTTGGTCCTCGATCGCGGTGTCGGCGGCCATAGCCGCCGGCGTCTTTGCGGCCCTCTACCATGCCGTGGGCCACAGGTTCCTTGCCGCCGGCGCGATCAACTACGTCATCGGACTGCAACCGTTCCCGAGCGGTAACGGCGTCAACCTAGCCTTCATCGCCGCCAATGGCAACCGGGCCGTCAGCGTCGTGACGAGCCTGGCGTTCTTCTTGACCTCGTTCTGGCTCATGGCGGTCATGCTCCTCGTTCTGAGTAGGACCATGTTCGCCTGGGGCATGGACCGGATGGGCCCCAAGTGGTTCACGAGCGTCAACCCGCGCACGGCCACGCCGGTGTGGAACTTCGTGACCTACCTCGTCCTGAGCCTCATTGGCCTTGTGCTCTACACAGTCTGGATCCCGACGATGAATCTGTTTGTCGGGGTTGGTGTCTTTCTCATCGGCGTATACCTCGTCACCGGGCTCTCGGCTCTGATGCTGCCCTACCGCAAGAAGACCCGCGACATCTGGAACTCGTCTCCCTATCGGGGATGGACGATCGCCGGTGTCCCGGTGATCTGCGTCGCCGGCGCCGTGTGGGTGCTCTACACGGGGGTCTTGCTCTACTACCAGTTCATCGACCCGCAGGTGCGACCCGCCGTGGGAGGCTTCAAACAGATCTACTTCCTCGTCGCCGCGGGAGCGCTGGGGGTGCTGTGGTACTTCTTCTGGGCCTGGCGCAGCAAGAAGGTGGGCGTGGACGTGCGTTTTCAGTACAGGCAGTTACCTCCAGAGTAGGGGAGGGGCGCGGTCGGGCGGCCGCGTGCGCGGCGTCTAGCTCCGAGTAGCCTCAGCTCCCTGGCGCGAGCCACAGCCCCCGTGCGGCTGGTCGAGTTCAGCTTCTCCGAGATGTTGTGCAGGTGTACCTTCACCGTGCCGGGCTGATGAACAACCTGCCGGCGATCTGTCGGTTGGACAGTCCTGCCCCCGCCAGTCGAAGCACCTCCACCTCGCGCTCGGTCGAGCAGCGCGTAGTATGGGGGAGGACCGTGGCGAAGCACCCGCTTGCACTCTGCGTCGCTCCTCCACTTCGATGATGGTGAGCAGCTTGGCGGCGTAGTCCGGGCAGACCCTCCTGGGAGCCGCCCTGCGCGGAGGCGAGGGGCCAGCCGCGGCCCGCATGTCGACGAAGGAACGGACCCAGCCTTCCGGCTCACCTGCCCGGCAGAGCTTCGTTCTAGGAATCCGAGCTCCCTTGTCCAGGCCAGCGCCTGGCGGCCCGGACCGGCGATCAGCCAGCCCTTCCACTCCGGGGCCAGCGGCTCGATCCGGCGATCCCGTACAGGCATTCTATCTGCGTGCCCCTCATGGCGGCGTAGAAGTGTCCGGCCCTCGTCCCGTTGCGATAGGCCTGCTATAGAAGCGGCTCGGCCTGGTCGAAACGGCCCACTCCCCGATACGCGTTCCCGAGGTTCGCGCTCGAAAGGCCCCGTAGTTCCGCATCCGACGCTGGCAGCGCCAGGGAGTTCGGCGACGGCCTTCTCACCGGCGGCCCTCGGTCAGTTGGTGGCGCAGCAGATTAGCGAACAGGTGCTCGTAGCGGAACTACCCCCGCGATTCGTCCAGGGCCCGCAGAATCAACCCCCGGATATACCTTCCGCTCTATTCAAACTATATCCGGGTCTGCACCAGACTGAGGTTGTCAAGAAAGCCATGGCCACGGGAGCAACCGATGGAACTGGTGGAGATCAACGTCAGGGGCCACATCGCCGAGGACTGGTCCGACTGGTTGGGCGGTCTGACCGTCACCCACACCCAGGACGGCGAGACAGTCCTCAGCGGGGCGGTGCGAGACCAGGCCGCGCTTCGCGGCCTCCTCGACAGGATCGCGGACCTCGGCTTCCAGTTGTCCTCGGTGGCGTCCACCCGCCAAGGAGAGATGGAGAGCGAGGTCCATACGCGAAACGCGAACACCGTGCGAACCGAGAGAAAGGAGTTGTCATGTCCGCCGGATCAGCAGCAATAAGAGTGATTGGCCTTGCCGGGCAAGTGCGGCCGAGGAAGGCCGCGGCCACCATCACGAAGATCGTCCAGGTCGAAGAGGCAGATCGAACAGTCGAGCGCGAGGTCGAGAGACCCAGGAACCAGGGATATCTCTGCCCCGAGTGGTGGGAGAGTCACCACTACGAGCGTCGGTGATCATCGCGCGCACGCTCTACGTCGCCATGAAACACACACTTGTCATGTCTGGTCGCCAGTCTCCCGGCCCGCAAGCCTGCCCTACTAGGAGGTGCATGTTCATGAAGACCAAGAAGCCGCTACTCCTGATCCCGTTCGTCATGCTCGTGTTCGTGCTGGTGCTCGGTGTCACCGGACTGGCCGTGGCCGCTCCGGCGACGGCCGTCAAGGGGGATGTCACGTTCGATCGATGGGTGGACTGGAAGGCCCATGTCGTCGAAGACACTGCAAGTGGCACCTGGGTTTGGTCCGGCAACGTGATCCGCTGGACTCTGTCCGGGGACTTGGAGGGCACCTACACGATGTACTCCACGTACTCCGGGAAGATCGGCTTCCCTGCTGACAAGATCACAGGAACCGCCACCTTCGACGGGACGCTCAACGGGGAAGACGCTGACTGGTCCGCTACCCTGAAAGGTTCTGGGAAGAGTGACCCTGCATACTACTTCGCCGGGAGGAACTACTGGAAATCGACTCTCTTCGACGGCATGAAGGGGCAGATCACTATTCACCAGGTGTATGTGATCGATCCAGGCATACCCATAGACTACGATCACGCGGTGTATATGGGCGAACTGAAGTAGAAGAGAAGATCGGGACGCTGTGCACACATGTTCTCTGATCCGGTCCGCGGCTGGCGGCGCGAGGCAGAAGACGGAGGCCCTTCGGGGCCTCCGTCGTGTTGCGGCATCTTCTTTGCCACGGTACTGCGGTCTCCTCCTCTTCCCCGCGGCAGCCTGCTCACGCAGTTGCCTCCCGAGTAGGGGAGGGGCGCGGCTGTGAGCCTGCCGGTCGGGGAATCGCGGCAGCTACTCGAGCAGCTTCAGCTCCCTGGCCCGGGCAACAGCGCCCGTGCGGCTGGTGGCGTTCAGCTTCTCGGAGATGTTGTGCAGATGTACCTTGACCGTGCCGAGGCTGATGAACAACCTGTCGGCGATCTGCCGGTTGGACAGTCCTGCCCCCACCAGTCGAAGCACCTCGAGTTCACGCTGGGTGAGCAGGGCGTAGATGGGGGAGGACCGTGGCGACGTGCCCGCTTGTGCCCTGCGTCGCTGCTTCCACTCGATGATGGTGAGCAGCTTGGCGGCGTAGTCCGGGCAGATCTCCTGGGAGACCGCCTTGCGAAGAAGAGGGGCCAGCCGCGGCCCCAGGTCGACGAAGGAACGGATCCAGCCCTCCGGCTCACCCGCCCGAAGAGCTTCAGCCAGGAAGCCGAGAGCCTCCTCTTGGTCCGACGCCGCCAGCGCCTGTGCGGCCCGGACCTGGATCAACCAGCCCTTCCACTCGGGGGCCAGAAGCTCCATTCCGGCGATCCCGTAGAGGTGCTCTACCTGCCGCGAGAGCTCTTCCCGTCTGCCCAGAATTCCAAGGAGGCGGATGAGGGGCAGCCGGGGCAGGACTCCAAGCGGGCTTTCGCAGTCCAGATGCATGAGCCGGTCTCCCCAGCGTGACGCCTCGTCGAGATCGCCTTGCCCCATGGCTAGCTGCAAGTGACACATCGCCTGGCCGACTGAGCGGGGGGTCACGAACTGGTCGAACTGCTCCGTCTTCTCCAGAGTGCGGACCTCATCGCCCGACGCCATGGCGATGAGCATGCTCGTCATGAGAAGGCCCACCTCTGTGAACCGCTCGCCGAGTAGTCGACTGATGGTCCAGCCCCATGGTGTTGTGCGCCGTAGCCGATTCGAGTTCATTGCGCTCGTAGAGGATCCCGGCCAACACCGAGTGGGCAGCGGCACAAGCAGGCGATCCCGGGGCCTGCTCCAGAGCCTGCTCGCAGAGCTCCACGGCGCGGGAGAGGTCCCCGCGCGAGCGACTGATGTCCGCGAGAAGCGCGAGCGAGCCTATGGCCGCATAGAAGTGTCCTGCCCTCGTCCCGTCGCGATAGGCTTCCCACAGAAGCGGCTCGGCCTGCGTCGAAACGGCCTAGTCCCCACACCGCCATCCCGAGGTTCGTGCTCAGAAGGCTCCGCAGTTCCGCATCGGAGGCGGGCAGCAGAGGAAGGGCCTTCCGGGCGAGCTCTGTGCTTCGCGCGATGTTGCCGCGTTTGCGTCTCGAGTATCGATCGGACAGGCAGTGATCCAGGCCCGGTCCTTGGGGTCCTCGACGACCCTCGACTCCCAGCGGTCAAGGAGTGCCTCCGCCTCGTGGAGGCGGCCGGCGAGCAGCAGCGCAAAGAAGTAGACGCCGCAAAGTGCCGGCCTGTCGAGCAGGATCTCTTCGGGCAGGGCCTCGAGCCAGGCCCGCAGGGTGAGCACCTCTCCTGCCCTCCCATACGGCTCGACGACCTCGGTCAGGAGATCCGCGGCCGCTTCCCAATCGCGAGCGGCCAAGGCGTGGTCTATCGCCTCCCTGGGGAAGCCGTTGGCCTTGTACCAGGCGCTGGCCCGCCGGTGCGAGTTCGGCCACACCATCCTCACCGGCGACCTTCGTCAGCTGGTGGCGAAGGAGATCGGCGAAGAGATGCTCGTAGCGGTACCACTGTCTCGACTCGTCGAGGGGGACCAGGAGCAGGTTGGCCCGCTCCAGGGCCGGTAGGAGGGTCTGGCTGTCGGTGCGGCCGCCGACGGCGTCGCACAGGGGCGCGGTGAGCTTCTCTAGCACCGAGGTCTTGAGCAGGAAATCCTGTACGTCGCCTGTCTGCTGTTCGAGGACCTCCTCCACGAGGTAGTCCATGACGTAGCGCTGGCTCCCCGTGAAGCTCTCGATGAACCCGGAGACATCCTGCTGCCGGCCCATGGAGAGGGCCGCCATCTTGAGCCCCACGGCCCAGCCCTCGGTGCGGTCGACGAGGGCCGCCACGTGATCCAGGGGGAGCGGGGCCCCGCGCACTTTCTCGAGCAGTTCGGCTGTCTCCTCGCTAGTGAAGCGCAGATCGTCGGCGCCTATCTCCAGCATCTGTCCCCGACCCCGAAGCCGGGCCAGAGGCAGGAGCGGGTCGGCGCGGGTGGCGATCAGCAGATGCAGATGCGGGGGAAGGTGGTCGAGCAGGTAGGAGACGCCGTCGTGGATGTCTGCGGAGGTGACGAACTGGAAGTCGTCTAGCACGACGACCAGATCTTCGGCAAGGTCCGTAAGCTCGTTCATGAGGGCGATGAGCACCGAGCGGGCCGGCGGAGGTTGCGGCGAATGAAGCCAGGAAAGGACCGTGCCTCCCAACCCTGGGTGGAAGCCCTGCAGAGCCAGGATGAGGTAGTCGTAGAAGCGAACCGGGTCGCTGTCGCTCTCGTCCAGTGACACCCAGCAGACGTGGACACCATGCCGCTCCTCGCGGGCCCACTCGCTAAGGAGGGTCGTCTTGCCGAACCCGGCTGGTGCTGAGACTAGGACGAGATCGTAGCCCAGACCCTCCTCGAGACGGGCCAGCAGACGTGGACGCGACACGAGCCGCGGCCGCGCCAGAGGAATGAGGGTCTTCGTCGCCAGTAGTGATGCTTCCACTCGAGCCCCCAGATCCCGGGGTCGGCGAGAATATGGTTTCGGGGCTGCTCGCTGCCCAGCCTTACTGCCAGTCTATGCCGGAAGACGTGCGTGGGCAACGATGTTGCCGCGATCGAGCAGATATGCGCGTCCGATGCCGTGCGATATGGCCCGGATACGTCGAGGGGTGCACCAAGCTATTCGGCCTCCAAGCTATCAGTGACCAGGCGAAGAACCGTCGCGGGCAAGCCGTACATGGTGGCGCGAGGTTGGGGACGGGCAGGTGGTCAACGAATGGGATACGTATGTGGCCCGGTACCGGGTCCCTGTCCGGTCGTTGTCGCCCCGGCTGGCCGCTACCGGGCCTCGCCGGCCGGGCGGCTCTTCGCCGCTGTTGACGGATAACAGAAACGGCCTATAGTCGATTAATAGGGGAGCGAGTATCTCTCCCCATTTATAGCTCGGGCTGGCCGTGAAGACGGGGCCTCGCACGAGTTCACACCCGCGCCTCACCCCGTGCGGACACCGATCCTGCCCGAGGAGGAGGTGCGTCTTATGAAAGCCAAGAAGCTCATACTGCTACTGCTGGTGTGCGCCCTCGCCTTCCTGATCATCGCCGGTGCAGCAGACGCCAAGAGGATGGACCTCAAGGCCACAGTGACCGGACATGTGACGTACATTCCGGACGTGTTCTTCGGCCAGACGAGTGAGTTCGGCCTCTGGACGGTCTCCGACTCCGTCGGGACTGCGGGACCACTGGGCAGGATCACCATGCATGCCTACCATGAAACACCGATCGGGCATCCGAGCTATTGGACCGGTGGGATCATGACCCTGACCTTGTCCGACGGCTCTCGGCTCGACTGCGTGTATTCCGGTGCCGCTGCTGGCGATGTTGTGTTTGGAGATCACCCGGTCTTGATCAAGGGCCCGGGCGAGTTCACCATCACCGGTGGAAGCGGCCGTTTCGCAGGTGCATCAGGGGCCGGGTACATGTTCATGCATCTCCACTACCCGGGTGTGCTAGGCGGTCCTGATCCATGGAAAGGCGTGTGGTTCATCACGGCTTCCATCGATTATTAGGTTTTTGGACCGGGCCCCGTGCCTCCGGCCGTCTCCAAGCCTTGCCGGCCGGGGGCTGACTGTTCGATTGACCCGCAAGAGGGTCGGCCTATACTGGAGCAATACGGGGGAGTGAGTCACACTCCCCATCTGTTGGAAGGGGTGATTGCCATGGTCCTCCACGTCACGAAGTGGGACGTCCACCCGGACAAAGTGGAAGCCTACTCGAAGTGGGTGGGCAGCGCCATTCAGCGCCTCGTAGCAGCGCCAGGTGTCATTGAGTTTCGAGCGTACCGAGGAGCCGCCGGCGCTCCAAGCATCGTGTCGACCTTCGAGTTCGCCGATATGGCGGCCTGGGCGGCGTGGCAGGGCCACGAAGAGACACAGAAGGTGCTGGCCGAACTGCGCGCGCTCGCCCTTAACGTAAGCATTGAAGTCTGGGGGCCGTCGCCACTCGTACCGGCGCCAGTTCGACCCGGCAAGTAGGCGCGCTGTTAACCAGGCCGTATTGGCTACCGCCAGGCCTTGCCAGTCCGGGTCTCACTGGTACGCTGAGGGCGGTTCGGGCCCGACTGGTGCTTCGGAGACGGGGAGGGGACATCATGTATCGCATGCTCGTCGTCTTGATCGTTCTGGCACTGGCCATTCTGATCTTCGGGTGCGGAGGATCGACAGGGACCGATACCACGGCTGCGACCACGGTTCCGACTACTGCTGCGCCCTCTGTTACGACTGCGCCTGCAGCTGCCGTCACGACTGCACCTCCGACCACGACGACAGCCATGCCGGCAACTACCGTCAACACACCGACAACAACCGCCGTCACGCCGACAACCACCATCCAGAATCTCTCCTACGATGCGTTGGCGACCGCCCCCGAAGACGCCACGATCGGCTTTGATGGCACGGTGGTCGCCGACTATGGATTGGCCTGCGTCATTTATTTCGCTGACAACGAAGACCAGCCGGTGCACGTGATCACGACGATGGAGTCGGGAGGGTTTCACCTAAGCGCAGGCCGGAAAGTGCACGTGATCGCGCACCCGCGAGGAACCAGCGACAAGTACGCTGCCGATTTCTCGCTCCAGGAGCTGCCCCGCGTACTTGCGGTAGAGGTCAAGAGGCTCTAGGACGCCACTTGTCCCGCGGGCTTGGGCTGAGGTTTCAGGGGATGGTGCTACCTGCGCCTAGAGGCGGGACGGGCCAGGGACCAGCAAAGGCCGCCCGTCAGGGCGACAACGAGAGCCCCCAACGCCCAGGTCCCGACGCCGGGGCCAGCGGTGCCGCCGCCACCCGCCTGGATCACGGCGACCGTGGTCCACCCGCCAACAGTCGTGCTGGTGGGCTTGTTCAAGTCGTCGATGGTGGTGATCGTGGTCTCTTCCTCGCGGTCTACCGTCGTCGTGGTCGTCTCTTCCTCAGTGCCCATCATCGTGGTGGTTGTCACTTCCTCGCGGCATACCACCGTCGTGGTGGTCTCGTCAGGACAGGCCACGGCTGGTGCCACCGACGCCGTCGTCACGATGGTCGTGATCATCAGCAGGATGGCCACGGCTAGGCACAGCCCCAGCACAAGCACGATTCTCTTGCTTCTCCTCATCCGCCCCTCCCTGCAATGCAATCTAAGAAGACCTACGAATTGCATATTCTTTCGAGGGGCAGTCCTCTTCTTCCTTGTTGTCGTCCCAATCTTGGTCGCGCCCAGAGGTCACTGGTCCGCCACTGAGGGGCTCGAGCGACTCGCCGACTTCGCCAGCTCCCAGGTGCCGCTTGTGTAGCACGTCTTAGCGCTGGGGTGACCGGCAGCGGACAGGGGCTTTCGAGGCGCCCCGATTGGCCCGAGAGTAGGCTCAGGGTCGCCAACGATGTCTCTAGAGTGTCACCAGGCCCCTGCAGTCAGATGGAGTGGCCGATGCCGGCTGTAGTTCATGATCAGCCACCTGCACCACAACTTCCTTGATGAAACACGGAAGCTCGGGAAAACACACTGTGATCGGGAATGGATCATCGGAGTATCTAGGTTCGATTCTGATGATACGACCGGTACGACTACGCAGTTCATCTGCACCGCGTGGCTGAGCCAGTCTTACCTTGTCGCCAACACTGAACACTGTCCCCTCCAACTTCAGCCAGAATCCTTGCCGCAGAAGTCGCGCGCGAGGCTCTCAGCGTCTCTATGAGGCCAGTTCGCGCAAACGGTCGCAGTCTTCCACTTGGAACCGGTGTTGCTCACAGACGTATAGCCTAGAGGGAGACGGTACGGGTAACGTCTTCCAGCTGGCGATGTAGGCGGCCGGCTGGCCGCAGAAGTCACAGACGCGCCACCGGCGCGGCCTGACCATGGCATCCAGAAGGACGATGCAGCAACCGGCCGAAATGGCCAGCCGATCGTCCGGCGGTACAGTGTTGAGCAGCTCGCGGGCGGCCTGGAAGATACGCTCGCCCTCTGTCGATGTAGTGCCCATAATGCATCTCTCTCGCTCTCGCTCGTCGACTCCAGCTGAGTCCTGAAGCGGTCAAGTCACTTTGAAGACGCTCTGACGGCCCAAAGCATGCCCCCGACCACGAGAAGGAGCACCAAGGCCGCGGTAGCTATAAACTCCAGCATTGCACTCCTCTCTTTGCGCATCAGATGGATGAGCAGAAGCGATCAACACCTGTCCTGTCGGCAGCGCGGGCTGTTCCCTTGACTCCAGTCCAAGCTGAATGCCGCAGTCCTTGCACCTGCTCTTGGAGGGGGCAACATTCCAGCGTCGTGCACGTCGCGGGACTGAGCCTCGCGAGAGGAAACCGCTGTGGCTCGCAGTCGTCTTGGTCGTGGGCCTTGCCCGAGACTTCGCGAACCATGAGTTTGCCTTCGAATACCAAGGGGAAATAGGGATAGAATCGGCCGGGGACAACCTTCTTCGAGGAATTCTTCGGACAGACTTAAGCGGAAGGCCCCGGCTCGGCCGGCCTTACCGGCTTAGGCGGCGGGGACATCAGTTGGCGACGCAGAACATGTCTTCGAAGCCGTGACTGATGCCCCTCCTTTCTCCTCTCAGGCGGGCCGCCCGGCCCATTCACGGCGGCCCGTCCTTATGAAGGAATGCCGCGTTGGAGATGTTCGCGTCGGTGGTAGCCGAATCCTCTTCCGGTCCTTCACTTGCCTGAGCCCAGAGTCGCGTGTCTTGCGCCGTGGACTTCGTCCAGCATGATCATCCGTCGCTCCGGATCGGCTGCCCCCAAGCCGCGTTAGCCGGGGGGATCCTTCGGGAGTGCTACCCGGCTGCCGCCCCCAGGTAGTACGGCCATATCACGATCGAGACAATGATCTTCCACCACACAAGTTCGGCGAACCCCCACGTGAAGAGCCACCCGATGAACCAGACCGCACCGCCAAGACCACCTGCCGCCTGCCCCGAGCCGTTGTTGCCCGCCATCACGTTCTCCCTTCTCACGTCAGTAGTCGCGAAACGAACGTGTCTCGTTCGTTCCCCACAGGGGTTCGACCTGGACGAGGAAGTCCCTACCCTTTGGGGCTGACCCGCTTGTCTATTGACTCACTGCGGGTGGTTGAGAGGCGAGCGGACCGCCTCAACGGAACCGGGGGCGGGGTGGCCGACCAGGCCGGCAGTCAAGGCGTTTCCGGGCCTTGTCGATAGTAGTCCTGGGAATTCCAGCACTGCGCTACGGTCGATGTTGCCAAGGGAGACGCGACATGACGCAAGTAGATCTTGGTCGGGAACCGCTTCTCGCCCTCTATAACTCCGGATACGTGCTGCGTGAGGTCGAACGCCATCTCAAGCGCCACAGACGTCGCCGTCGGCCGTTTGCCCTTCTCGTGGTCGATGTCCACAACATGGCCTGGGTCGACGCTACCTTCGGGCAGGCAGCCGGCAACTCCGCTCTGGGGGATCTGGCAGACCTCATCTCCGCGAACATACGCGAAGTGGATGCGTGGTTCCTGTGTACGCGGGATCAGTTCATCATCATCATGGACGAGGTCGATGGGCAGGCCGCGCGCACTGTCGCCGCGCGACTCGCCGCCGAAACGGAGACGACCAGGTTCGTTCTGGGGCCGGATGGCCTGGCCCTGGAGATGAGTTTCAGCACCGCTTCCTGCCCCGATGACGGAGTAGAGGCAGGAGCGCTCCTGCGGGCGGCGGGATTTCTCCCGGTGCAGTCTCTGCGTGCGCAGCGCGGATAGCCACCGCTGATCCGGCGCGACGCTTCACCAAGCCCCGGTCTAACCGCTCCCAAGCCTTGCCCGCCAGGGACGGCGCGGTGGGGTGCAACTTTCGCTCGCGCTCTTCACCTTGACAGCGCCGGCGTCTTACCTAATACTTATATGCATAGCACTGCTAGGTATAGGGCGGCCATCTGACGCGGCCGGGACCGCTGGAGGCCATGAACATCTCCAAAGAGCTCGTTGCGGCATCTGCCACCCCGATCGTACTGGCCATCCTGCGTCGCTCGGACAGCTACGGCTACGCCATCATCCAGAAGGTGCGAGAGGCGTCCGATGACCGTCTCACCTGGACCGACGGCATGCTCTACCCGGTGCTCCATCGCTTGGAGGAGGCGGGCTTCGTGGCGTCCCGGTGGCACGTCGCCGAGACCGGGCGGCGCCGCAAGTACTACCGGCTCACCGAAGTTGGGATGACCGAGTTGGAACGCGTTACTGAGCAATGGCGGGTGGTCCACAGGGCACTGGAGCGGCTCACCGGGACCGCGGACATGGGGGAAGAGGATGTTTGAGCTGGAGTCACAGGTCCGGAAGTGGAGAGGTCACCTGAGGTCGTCGGGCTCACTGAGCGAGCAAGATCTGGAGGAGCTCGAATCTCATCTGCGGGACAGCATCGACGACCTCACCTCCCGCGGGATAACCACCGAAGAGGCGTTCCTGATCTCGGTCCGCAGACTGGGCGACACCGAAGCACTGGGCAACGAATTCGCCAAGATCAGCACGGAGAATCTGTGGCGGCAACTCCTGGTCCCCGCGCCCGACGGAGTGTCGCGCCGGCGCCAGCGCACCGAGGTGGTCTTGGTCATCGGCTTGGCGCTGCTGGCGGGACTGCTGGGGAAGATCCCGGTGCTCTTCGGCTGGGAGATAGTCGAGGACAACGCGCTCGTCTACCTGACCAACGCGTTCCTGTTCGCTCTACCCTCGGTGGCCATCTACCTCATCTGGAAACGGTCTCTGTCCGTGCGCTTCATGCTGCTCGCCGCGACGGTGTTCGTCGCAGCCGCCCTCCTCGTCAACCTCTATCCGTCCTACGAGCCCCACCACACCGCCGCGCTGACCGCGATCCACCTGCCCATCGCGCTCCTGATGCTCATCGCCGTCCTCTACGGCGGGCCGGGCTGGCGGAAGACCGGCACCCGACTTGACTTCGTCCGGTTCGCGGGCGAGGTCTTCATCTACTCGGTGCTGATCGTCTTGGGTGGAGTGGTGCTGGTCGGGGTCTCGGTAGGAGTCTTCCAGTTCGTCGAGATCGACATCGAGACTTTCGTGGCGAACTGGGTCGCGGTGTTCGGGGGCTGCGGCCTGCTCGTGGTCGCCGCCTACCTGGTGGAGCGGAAGAAGGGTCGCATCGAGACTATCGCACCCGTGCTGGCGCGGATCTTCACACCGCTACTGCTGCTGGTCCTCGTGAGTCTTCTTCTGGCGATTGTGATCACCGGCAGAGCACCGGCGGAAGACCGGGAGCTTCTCATCTGGTTCGACCTGCTCTTGGCCCTGGTGCTGGGTATGACCCTCTACACCATGAGCGCGCGCGACGCCGAGGAACCGGCCGACCTCTGGGACACGATGGTGCTCGCCCTGATCATCGTCGCCCTTGTGGTCGACGGGGTCGCTCTGTCGGGGATCATCTCGCGCCTGGCCGAGTACGGTGTCAGCCCCAATAGGCTCGCCGCCCTGGGGGCCAACATCCTGCTCCTCGTCAATCTGGTGCTCCTGGGGATGGGATACGTTCGCTTCGTCCTCAGACGGCGCACGTATCAGGCGATCGTCCATCTACAGATGCGCTATCTACCTGTCTATGGCCTCTGGGCGGCTCTCGTGGTGATCGTGTTCCCGCCGCTGTTCGGGTTCAAATGAGAGCGTGCGGGAGCGCATTTTTCTTCTCCACCGAAAGGTATGATCGTTGCTTGTGTTTGACCTCGGGCCTCTTGAGCCCTAGTCTTGAGAGCGCAAAATGTAACGGATCGTTGTTCCCTTGCCCAAAGGAGGGGTCGTGCTCGTTGTGAACCGTAGGCCGAACGTCACGTGGTGCCGCAGCAGGGAAGCTCGGAGACTCGTCGCGATCGGGATCCTCGTCGCCGTGCTGGCAGCGCTGCTCTCTGTTCTGGTTCCGTCCGGCGACGCGCTTGCGCTCGAGCCCCTCACTACCACCCGCTACCAGCAGGGAGACAGCCACATCCTCAAGACCGGTAGCTGGTCCGACTTTGCCAAGACCCTGGCCTCCGGCGGCAGCTATGGCCGCTCCTCGACGAGCGGTGCGACGGTCACCATGTACTTCCACGGCACCCGGCTCGACTGGATCGGCATGAAGGGCACCACCACGGGTACGGCCGACGTGTATCTCGACGGCAGTCTCGTCAAGACCGTGAATCTGGCCGCGCCCACAGCCGTCTACAACGTGCCAGTGTGGTCCACCGAGGACCTCCCCGAAGGCGACTACAAGGTGGAGATCGTGCGGAGGTCCGACAACCCGAGCACGAAGTACATCACGCTGGACGCGGTGGACGTGGTCGGCAAACTCCTCTACCCGCGGCCCACCATCACCCGCCTCAACCCGTCGTATGGCCCGCTGGCCGGGGGCGTCGCGGTGGTGATCACCGGGAAGTGGTTCTACGACATCTCGGGTCCCGACGCAGTGACGTTCGACGGCGTCAGCGCCGACGAGCTATACGGTGAACTCGCCGACGCAGATAACCGCCATCCCTCCCGCTCACGAAGCCGGCACCGTTCGCCGTACAGGTATCGACGGCGGCGGGACCGAGTGGGGACACCGATGGCCGACGACTACACCTACAAGGAACGTGCCCGCTCCCACCATCACGAGCATCACCCCCGACGGCGCCTCTGCTGTCGGCGGGGCCTCGGTGACCATCAGAGGCACTGACTTCATCGGACTGTCCGGCGCCTCGGCTGTCACGTTCGACGGCGTTCCGGCCACCAAGTACACCGTGGTCTCTCCGACCCAGATCACGGCTACGGTCCCGGCTCATGCAGTGGGAACGGTCGATGTCCAGGTGACAGCGGTCGGCGGAGGCAGTCGAGAACACAGCGGCCGACGACTTCGCGTACATGACCCGTCACGACCAGATCGACTCCCGGCTCTGGTTCTCAGGCGGGTGGGAGCCCCTCTCGAGGTCCTTGTCGTGGAAAGGCATCTACAACCGGACGCACACCAAGGGGGCATCGGTCACGATAGCCTTCATCGGCGAGCGGCTCGACTGGATCGCCGCCACAGCCCCGGGCATGGGCAAGGCCGACGTCTATGTGGACGGGGTGTTCCGGAAGACGGTGAATCTGTCAAGCTCGGCAACCCTCTATCGACAGAACGTGTGGTCCACGGAGACGCTCTCCCGAGCGGGGTGCACAAGGTCAAGATCGTCTACAGCCCCAGCAACTCCGCGGGCGGCTACATCAACGTGGACGCGGTCGACGTGCTCGGCGAGCTCCTGGGGGCCGGCCGGATAGAGCAGAGCGACTCCCGCCTCGCGTACGCGGGCACCTGGGCGACCTACACCGCCTCGGGGGCCTCCGCGGGCGCCTATAGGCGGGCCGCCAGCAGCGGGGCGTCGGTGACGGTGAACTTCTACGGCGTATCGCTCTCTTGGTTGGCGGTCAAGGGTACGAGCATGGGCAAGGCCTGGGTCTCGGTCGATGACGGTCCGAAGGAGAGCATCAACCTCTACGCGTCCACGGTCGCCTATCAGCAGAAGGTGTGGACGACGCCGCCCGACCTCCCGCTTGGGGACCACCAGGTCAAGATCTGGCGGGACGACACCAGCGCCGCCGGCAAATTCGTCAGCGTCGACGCCTTCGAGGTGACGGGCACTATCAAGCCGGCCTACCTCTGGCGCCAATACCAGCAGAACGATGTCCGCATGCTCTACCGGGGCACCTGGGCGACGATCTCGGCGTCTGGCGCGTTGAGCGGCAGCTACAAGCGGGCCAGCTCGACCTCGGCCGCGCTCGACTTCGCCTTCGCCGGCAGTTCGATCGACCTGATCGCGACCATCGGCCCGGGCATGGGCAAGGCCGACATCTCCGTGGACGGCGGCCCGGCGGTGAGGGTGGACTTCTCCAGCGACACCACGCTCTACCGGCAGAAGGTGTGGTCGTCGGGCCCACTGGCGGCCGGCACTCACCGCATCAAGATATCGGTGATCCCGGGCAACCCCGCGGGAGCGTACGTCGACTATCGATGCCTTCAACATCCTGGGGAGGCTGGCCGCGTCGAACACGGCCTACGCCGGCAAGATCATGTGGGTGGAGCAGCGCCTCAAGGAGCTCTCCTACCTGCCGGGCGTCGTCGACGGGGTGTTCGACTACAAGACCAAGGGAGCGGTGATCGCCTTCCAGAAGTGGGAGGGTCTGACCAGGGACGGACTGATCGGTAGTGCCGTCTGGTCCAGACTCCAGACCGCCTCCCGCCCGAAGCCATCCAAGATCGGCGACTACCAACCCCTGGCTCGAGGTCAACAAGGCCAAGCAGGTGCTGCTCTTCTGCAGGGACGGCAAGGTCGCCATCACGATCCCCGTTTCCACGGGTAGCGCGACCGTCGGGATCGTCACTCCCTCGGGCACGTTCACGGTCTTCATCAAGACGCTGGAGATATCTCCGCTCTATCACCCGATGGCCTTCACCTGGGCCACGGCGATCCACGGCTACCCCAAGGTCCCCACCTACCCGGCGAGCCACGGCTGCGTCCGCACCCAGACCTGGGACCAGGACGTCATCTACCCGCTGGTCGATCTGGGCACGAGGTTGTTCGTGTACTAGGATAGAGGGTAGCGAAGCCGCCTACGACCCGGCCCGGCGGCAGGAGTGGGCAGGAGGCGGGCGTCGGCTTGAGGAGCCGCTCGTGAACATTCAGAGCGAGCCTGAGTTCCACGACCTCCGTGAGCATGTCATGGGTCTCTTCTCCGAGGGCCTCAACGCTCAGGCGGTGGAGGCCGCGCGCGTAGCTTCAGCGCGCTACCCCGCTCGAGGGGAGATACCCTTCTGGACCGCCTGCGGTCTGTCGCTTCTGGGCCGGCACGACCAGGCCCTCGCGGCGCTGGAGGAGGCTGTGGGGCAGGGCCTGTGGTGGGACTCGGAGTGGCTCGAGGACGACGAGGATCTCGCGCCCCTTCGGCTGCGGCCCCAGTTCGCGAGCATCGTCGGTCGATCGTCCCGACTACGCGAGATCTATCTGGGGTCCTATACACCCCGGACGATCGTACGGGAACCCGACACCCACGAGACCGCCGACCTGCCCACCGTGGTCGCGCTTCACGGCTGGGGAGGCCGCGCCGTGGACTTCGTCGAGTCCTGGCGACCACTTCTCGCCGAGGGCTGGAGGGTGGTCGCGCCTGAATCCTCGCAGGTTCTGTCGTCCGAGTTCTTTGTGTGGACCGACCGCGCGACGGCCGGCAGGGATCTGGCGGCCGCCTATGACGCGCTCCGTGCCGGTCATCGCATCGACGAGCGTCGGTTGCTCGTGGCCGGCTTCTCCCAGGGCGGGGGAGTAGCCGTCTCGTCTGTGCTTGTGGGTGAACCGTTCCCCGCGGACAGATTCATGGTCTTCGGCGCGGGACTCTCGGACGTCGATCCGGTGGCTCTGCAGGCGCTCGACCACGCGGCGGGCCGACAGGTTCGGGGCTGGATGGCGATAGGGCAGGATGACCCTGCGCTGAGCGACGCAATCAGTCTTCATAGCGAACTTGACCGTCATGGCATCGCGTGCCGGCTGGAGATCATGGCCCACACCGGACACACGATCCCGGCCGACTCCGCCGACCTCTTGCGGCGGGGGGTCGAGTTCTTGTTCGAACGGTAGAGCGGAAAGCGTCCGACTTCCACGAGGTTTTTGCGCCCCGACTGCGAATACTAGGGCAGCCTCGGACGCAAGGAGGGCGATATGGAACCTATGTCGGATCAGGCCGTCGGCGAGGGCCACGCAGAGGTTCTCCGGACGGACACCCTCAAGGAACCCGAGTTGTGGCTGCTCGTGCGGGTGGGCATGCTGGTCGGCGGCCTCGGGTATTGGCATCCCGCGTGCATCGGAATCCACGAGAAACTGCTCGATAGCAGGGGCTTCCTTCAGTGGACTCTCGACGAGCTGAGTCGCCTCTTCAGGCTTCCGGCGGACGCCGCCGCGGAGTTGGGGCGCGAACTGGCGCGCCGCGAGGAGCTCAAGGCCAGGCTGGTGGAACTCAGGGCGCTGTGGGACCTGGGAGTGGCGAGCAACCCCAACATCTACGACGAGGTCGTGCGGCGGCGTGAGGAGATGAGTTGCTACGTCCAGCTTCCCATCATCGAGCAGACCTGGGAGGCTCTGCTGCGGGTGCACGGAGACGACATCTGGCAGTTCGTCATCCCCTATCAGGACCTCTGCGATGAATGGGGGATCGAGGACCAGCTCGGGAACACGTGGCGGGAGACGAGAGAGACCCTGCAGGAGTACACCCCCAAGCTGTACGACTGAGGGGTAACGCGTCAGCCCAGCCCTCGGCGGCTCTACGTCGTCCTGCTGAGGGCTAATGCCGGTGGCGAGGCCGACCGAATAGAGATATGGCCCCGCCGGCAGCAAGCAATCTACCGGCGGGTGTTTCTTGTCAGGAGCCGGTCGGCACGCTCCTGCAGCCGCAGATTCTGGCGGAAGCCTTGACCGGCGCCCCTTCTTGCCGTACGGTCAGTCGCACCCGCTCCGCGCCCCTGCGGCCGACCGCAAGGGGAGCGTCGCCGGTGTTCTCCGGAAGCAGCGAAGTCTGAGGGAAGAGGTGCGTGACGAATGGAAGAATCTCAGCAGGAAGCGATGGAAGGTACGCCGCAGGACGCGGTAGGGGAGGATCAACAGGGAACGGCTGCCGCCCCTGAAGTGAACGCACAGACGGCCGTGCCCGCGGAGCCGGCCGAGACGGCGCGCTCCCGAGGTGACGCCGGCAGAGCCGGCAGTTGCCGCTGAGCCCGAGGAGGCCGCCGAGCCGAAGGAAGCCGCCGAGGCTGAGCAAGCTGCCAAGCCCGAATCGGTCGAGGCCGAGATAGAGGAGACGCTGACGCGGACGAAGATCATCTCGCGCTTGAAGGCCATCGTGGTGGAGCTCGAAGGGGGCAGCCTCGTGGTCGGTGGTGTACCCGTGGCTGAGTTGGCCGATGAGGTGGAATTCGAGCTCGAATACTGTGAGAAGGATGGCGAGCATAAACTCGAGATAGAGCTCGAGTGGTAGCGATCCCGCGCCCGTGGACCGGGGCGACAGAACCGACGACCTCCTTGCCGGCCTGGCCTATTCCTCGTAGGTGAGACCGAAACCGTACGGGTAGGCCGCCGGCACGCCCAGATGATCGAGAAGCGCCTGCCCGTGAAGCTCGCCGTATTCGACCACGGTAGCGGCGGGGTCGAACGGGGGCAGGTGGTCGGCGCTGGTGGGTATGGACACGGGCAGGCGCCCGGTGGGCTTGACTCGGCCGAGGACGACGTCGGCCAGAGCGTGGCCGCCCTCCATGCCCGCGTACCAAAGCACGACGATGCCCGGGACCGCGAACCGCCAACGCTCCATCAAGACGGCAGAGCCGCAGACCAGCACCACGACCGTGCGGGGGTTGGCCGCGGCCACGGCGTGGATGAGGGCCTCTTCGTCGTCGTGCAGCGTGAGCGACCGACGGTCGCCGCCGCCGCCGAAGGGCGCGGCCCCGCCGAGGCGAAGCCTGGCGGCGGCCGCCAGGGCCTTGGGGATCAGCCTGAGCGGCGGGCGAGGAAGCAGCTTCCTGAACCCCGGGGGAGGGAACGCGCCCATGTACTCGCCTTCGTCCCGGTGATCGTAGCCCGCGACGACGAGGACCGCGTCGACGCCGGCCGCGAGCGCGGCAGCCCTCTCCCTCAGGCGAGCCGTCATCGTGAAGCACCTTCACCCCGAGTGGCTCGAGGGCGGCGCGGAGGCCGTCGAGGGGGGTCACCACGTAAGGCGCCGTCACCTTGCTGGAACCGTGGTCGCCGGTATTCGGCACGTCCGCGAGACGGCCGATCACGGCCACGCTGCCCAGTTCCCGCGGGTCCAGCGGCAGGATAGGTCGTCGGAGACCGCATGCCACTGCGTGATCGATTCCGGGCGTCGCGGCAACGCCGACGCCGGCCGAAGCGCCCGAGACCGGCACACTCTCGTTCCGCAGCAGCACGATGCCCTTGGTGGCCGCTTCGCGCGCCAAGGCGCGGTGCTCGTCGCAGGCGACGAGCTCGGCTCCGTAGTCTCGCGTCTCCGACGAGGGCGAAGCGGAGCTGCTGGCGGATGAGCCGAAGAGCGGCGTCGTCCACCCGCTCCTGGGCGACGACTCCTCGCTCGACGGCCGGGCCACCCGGTCGTCGATGAAGATGCGGGCAGGCATCTCCAGATCGAGTCCGGCGTTGACGGCCGCGACGCCGTCGCGGATGCCGAAGACCCAGTCGCTCACCACGAACCCGTCGAAGCCCCAGCCTTCCTTGAGGATCGAGGTGAGCAGCCGGTGGTTCTGACCGCACCACTCCCCGTTGACGGCGTTGTAGGCCGACATGACGCTGGCCACGCCCTCGTCCACCACGCGTTTGAAGTGGGGGAGGTAGATGCGGTCGAGAGTCTCCTGAGTGCATCCTCACGTCAAGATTCCACCGCGACTCCTCGATGCTGTTGCAGGCGAGGTGCTTGGCGCAGCCCATGGCGTGTCTCTGCAGCCCCCGCACGAAGGCCGCCCCCATCTCGCCGATATGGGTCGAGTTCTCACCGTAGGTCTCCTGCGCGCGCCCCCAACCGGGATGACGCAGGAGGTTGAGGCAGGGAGCCAGACAGACGTTGGCGCCATGGGCACGCGTCTCCCGCCCGATCGCTTCGCCAACGCGCTCCTCCAGCTCGTCGGTCGAAGCTGGCCGCGCGCGCTATCGCGACGGGGAAGCACGTGGACACACCGCGGGCGACGCCCCGAGGGCCGTCGACGAAACGCAAGCCGCCCAGACCCAGTCGGGAGACGCCGGCTGCCGTGAAGAGGGGCGGTTTGTAGTCGCCACCGGCCGCCCCCATCATGTCTTTGTAGAGGTCCTGGCTCGCCGGCCAGCAGGCGCAGCCTCTCCGCCGGCGTCAGCCGCTCCATCAGCTCGCGCGCCTGCGCTTCGATCTGTGGTGCCGGGTGTAGGCATTCGCTGAGTATACGACGGCGCCGGTCGGAGTCGGCCGCGGCAATGGCCGGGCATGGGCAGGGCGACACCGACCTCACCCTCCCTCTGATACCATCGCTCTACTTCTGACCGGCCGGGGGACAAGAGAGGGAGCGCTTAGATGGGGTCGCAAGTACGAGCACGTGTTCGCGCCACTCAGGATCAGGGGCGTCGACTTCAAGAACCGTCTGGAGCTGGCTCCGCCGTCCCCCAACCTCGCCGTCTCGCGACGGGAGGGTGACGACCGAGTTCGTCGACTTCTTCCGAGGTCTTCGCTCGGGGCGGGGTGGCCGTGCTCTGCGTGGGCAACTCCGTCATCGACATCAAGGAGGCCAGCGACGAGGAGCGTCAGCTCGACCTCGGCAGCGACGAGTGCATCCTGTCACTCACGCGCTTCGCCGAGATGTGCCACGGTTTCGGCGCGCTCGCCTCGCTCGAGATCAATCACAACGGCAAGGACTCCGATCCCGGCAAGACGGGAAAGCCGGCCTACAGTCCCTCCTCGATCATTCCCGTCCCACGAGCTGTGGCGGGCGAAGCAGCAGGGCAGGGAGATGCTCCCGACCATCGAGATGGACCAGGCCAAGATCAGAGAGACCGTCGAGAAGTACGCCACCGCCGCCCAACGCTGCAAGAGGGCGGGCTTCAAGATGTCGCATGATCCACGGCGGGCACGGCAACCTCATCGCCCAGTTCGCCAGCCGCCTGTACAACAAGCGCACCGACGAGTACGGCGGCTCGCTCGAGAACCGGGCCCGTTTCGCCATCGAGGTGCTGGACAGGGTCCGCGAGCTGTGCGGCGAGGACTTCGTCATCGAATACCGCATCTCCGCCGACGAGATCCATCCCGACGGCATGCACCTGCCGGAGACGCTCAGGTTCATCGAGCTGATCCAGGACAAGGTGGACATCCTGCACGTCTCCGCCGGGCTGCACGGCGAGTTCCAGTACATGCGCAACTGGTGGCAGAACTACCTGATGGACCGCGAGTACAACGTCCACTACGCCGCCAGCGTCAAGAAGGCCTTTCCCAACCTGGTCGTCTGCACCGTCGGCTCCATCATGGACATCGGGCGCGCGGACGAGATCATCGCCTCCGGCAAGGCCGACATGGTGGCCATGTGCCGGCCGCTGCTGGCCGACCCCGAGATGCCGCGCAAGTACGCGCTCGGTCACGAGGACGATCGCCGTCCCTGCCTGCGCTGCCAGTACTGTGGCTTCCGGCTGATCATCCCCGCGGTCATCAACTGCGCCGTCAACCCCTATCTGGGCAACGAGACCGAGTTCCCGGAGGGCAAGGTCACGAAGGCCGAGGTCAAGAAGAGGGTCGCCGTCGTCGGTGGAGGTCCCGCGGGCATCCAGGCCCTTCTGACCCTCTGCGACCGCGGGCACGACGTCACGCTCTACGAGAAGAGCGATCGTCTGGGTGGCCACGTCGTCCCCGGATCGGCGCTGCCGTTCAAGCAGGACGTGAGGGACTACCTCGACTACCTCGTGCATCAGGCGAACAAAGCGCCGGCGCGGATACTGCTGAACACCGAGGCCACCAAGGAACTGCTCGACGCCGAAGGCTACGACGCCCTCATCATCGCGGTCGGCTCGCGGCCCATCGTCCCGGCGGTCCCCGGCATAGACAAGCCTCACGTCCACTGGGCGCCCGAGGCCGACACGGGGGCGGTGGAGCCGGGCGACAAGACGGTCGTCGTGGGCGCGGGCTCCGTGGGCGTGGAGTGCGCCATCGGTCTGGCGCGCGCGGGCAAGGACGTCACCATCATCGAGATGGCGCCGGACCTGCAGAATCTCAGTGCGTCCGCCGGCGGGGCCGCGGCCATGGAGCTCATGCGCGTGACCGAGGAGTTGGGGATCCCGATCCGCCTGGACTGCAGGCTGGAAGAGGTCACCGACACCACCGTCGTGTGCCGCGACGTGACGACCGCCGAGGAGGTCGACCTTCCCGGCCGACACCGTGCTGTCTGGCTGTCGGCATGGCCGCCCGGCACGAGGTCGCCGACTCCCTGCGGCGCAGCGCGCCCGAGACTGAGGTCTTCGTGGTGGGCGACGCGGCAGAGGTGGGTAGCATCGCCACGGCCGTCATGTCGGCCTTCAAAGCCGCCGCCTACGTGTAGGGGCACATGGGACTGGCAATAGGCCAGATCGTCATCGGGCTGATCGAGGCCCTCTTCGGCAGAAGACTCTACTGGCTCTTCGTCGCTCTGGGGGGCTTCGCCGTGGGGTGGGGGCTGGCCTCCTGGGTCTTGGGAGACGTCGCTACCTGGGCATGGGTCCTGATCGGGATCGGGGTGGGCATCGTCTTCGCCCTGCTCAGCCTGAGATTCACCAAGTTGATGGTGGGCATAGCCGGGTTCTTCGTCTTTTCTTCGGTGACCATCGAGGTGGCGCGCCGGCTGGGGGTCCAGGTTGCCAACGGCACTGCGGCATACTGGATCACCTACCTCATCGGAGGTGTGGTGGGCTTCTTCCTGATCCTCGCGCTCTTCGACTGGGCCCTCATCGTACTGACCTCTCTCGCGGGGGCCGGGGCCACCGCGACCGGCATCAACTACTTCGTGCCGAACGAACCGAGATGGCTGCAGGTGACCCTCTGGGTCGTGGTCTTCGCCGGCGGCATTTTGTACCAGTCGCGGGGCCTGCGGCGAAAGAAGCGGCGGTAACGCGGAGTTCGGCCTGCGGCCGCTCGAAGCATGGGGACGCGCGTTTGGCCGAGGGCGATGTATGCTGCCCCAAGGGGGTGTGAAGCTGACCATACATGAAGCCGCAGAGATCCTTTCGAAAGAGCTGGGCCGCCCGGTGAAGGCCTGGATGGTCGAGCATGCCATCAAGCAGGGACGGCTGCGGGCGGAAAAGGGCCCAGGCCGCCGTGGCGACTACGTGATCGCCGACGAGGACCTACTCCGGATGATCGACGAGATTCGCGAAACACGCGCCCGCGAGGCGGCCGAAGAAGGACGATCGGAGGCCGACGGGCACGCAGCCGACGCGTGGGACTATCTCCCCGAGCGGCCCATGGAGTCGTTCTGGTTCGGCGACTGGAGACGATGGAGGCGCTGCCCCCGGCGGGAGTGACGGACTGCCCGCACCCACGGCGCGCCGCTTTCGCGCGCGCAAATCTCCCGCGGCGCACTCAGTGGCCCACCTCATGCTGAAATCGGCCCAGGTTCCGCACCGGTTCCTGTATTCGAAGTGTCTGTCATAGTCTGTCCAGTTCCAGTAGGGGGTGTGTGCCGCCTTGACGTTCGATATGAAGGGCAGGGTCACGTTCTCCAGGCCCACCGGCTCGCCGTCGTGACTTCTTGTCAGTTCCATCGTCATCTCGCCTGACGGCATCCTGACCTGCAGTCGACCCCCGTCCTCAGTAACCTCGATGTTGACATAGTGGACGCCCAGGACCTTCTTCATGAGGACGCCTCCCAGCGCTTCAACTGCCAGCCTGTCCAGCACGACGCGTTGCTCGGGAGTGGCATCGTCGCTGAGGTATATCGCACCTTCGGATCCCTTTGTCTCCACCTCGGCGTAGGTGGAGTGCGGAAGGTCGCCTAGGTAGACGGCGGTGATCCCGGAGAGATCGACGCCGTCGATTTCCCCCTCCGTGATCCTGAAGACCATGAAGTAGCGGCAGCCCCCTTCCTTGTCCCGCCCGAAGTAGTAGGGGCAGTGGCCTTCAGAAGCGCAGGTCTCGTGATAGAGGCCCTTGATGTCTCCCATGACTCGATCTCCCTCGGTCGTCTAGAGGACGTACCCGCATTCTACCGCCGCTAGCGCAGGCGCCCCGACAGGTCTCAGTCTCATGGGGCGCTCCGGAGTCCCCTCCTGAGGACCGGTCGACAAATCCCACCTCCACGCGTGTCTAACCTCATGCGACCGGCTGGGAGGTATGCTGGGGAGGAGCGGTGGTGGCGAGGAACAGATCGACCGTGACGGGGTGGGGGACCCCGGTCGGTATGGTCGCATCGAGCGCCGGTCTCTCAGTCTCTACTGCCGGGCGACCCGACACTGGCGCCCTGTTGTCGGCTGCGCGGAGCGGCGACTGCGACGCCTTTCTGGCAGTGCTCGACAGCCATGACCGCATGCTGCGCTCGCTCGCTTTCCGCATGCTCGGCGATCGCGACCAGATGGACGATGTGCTCCAGGAAGTCGCGCTGAAGGCCTTCAGGGCCCTGCCCAAGTTCCGCGGCGACGCCTCTCTCGCCACCTGGCTTTACCGCATCACCTACACCACCTGCCTGAACCATCTGCGTAGCGGAGGCCGGACGGTCTCTCTGGACAGCCGGCAAGAGGATCCCCCGCCCGATCTGTACTCCCGGCTTACTTTCTCGGACACGGCCGACTCGGTCATCCTTCACGTCGAGTTGACCGCGGCTCTTGCCTCTCTGACTCCCGAGCAGCGAGCCGTCGTGGCCCTGGTGCTCGAGGAAGGTCTCGATCATCAATCGGCCGCCAAAGTACTGGATATTCCTATGGGCACCGTCGCGTCCCGTCTAGCCGCTGCCCGCGCCGCTCTGCGGCGTTTCCTCAGCGAACCGTCCCCGATCGGAGAAGCGTGATGGACGACAGGCCGGACCTCGACCAGCAGATCGGCGAATTGCTGCATCGCGAACTGCCGGTGCCCGAGCATCGCGAGGGCCACCGTGAGCGGGTGGCGGCGCTACTAACGGCTGAGGCGGTCGAGCGGGCCGGCCGGAAGAGGTGGTTGCCCGAACTGCACTGGCCGGCCTCCAGAACGGCTGAGGAACCCGCTCCCATGCGGAGAGTCGCTCCGCGACCTGCCCGTTCCCGGCGCCTCGCCGTGGTTGCGGCGGTCGCCCTAGTCCTTGTGATCGCTGGGGTGATCGGAAGTGTGGAAGCTCTCCAGCGCCTGGGAACGCCCACCATGGTGCTGCGGATCACAGATGAGACCGTCGTAGACACCGATGACCCGGCGGGCACTCGGACCACGATCGTAGCCACGGCCTTCGCCTCGCTCGACGAGACGAAGGCGTTGCTTCGGGACCTCATCGCGGCGATCAATGCCGGCGAAACGGAAGCCGTTCGCAAGTTCTATCTCACCAATGGTTGGCTCGATAACGAGAGCGACCAGACGAATCTTCAGGGAAGTGTGGGGATCGCCAACTACTGGAGAGAGGCGCACGACAAGCTGGGTATTCAGATCAGGCTTGAAGGCGACCCCATACCCTATGACCGGTACATCGTCCAGCGGGTCACGTACGTCCTGCCGAACGAATCGGCTGAGAGAACCGGGATCCATACGTATCAGATCAATGCTGATGGCCAGATAGCCCACGAGTGGATCCTCGGCTGGGTCGATGAGTGACGGGCAGTCGCAGTCCGCGGGCGGCGAGAGCGGATCGGCGGTGGGGTCGACAAATAGAGGCTGGCCCCGTGTCTAACGTACTGTTGGGCTCGACAGGTCTCTGAAAGCGAGGAGGCGGTTGTCATGTCAGGGAGGCATCAGTCACGGAGCGATTCGCTCAAGATCCGCGTCGGTCCCCGGCGCGTGGTCTTCACGGTGGTGATCGGCGCGCTCGTCATTGTTTCTGCAGGCCTGTTCGCGGCGTGCAGTTCGAGCACCAGTCAGGCTCCGTCGGAGAAGGTGCAGACCATGCTGAGGAGCGATGGGCGGCGATGAACACCGGCGACACCAAGACGGTTGCCGAAGCGTTTGCCACGAACGCGGTCTGCGACAACTACGCCGACGGCGGCGCCAACGTCCAGGGGAGCGCGGCGATCGCTGCCTACTTCGAGGACGCCAGGACGGGCTTCGACATGCAATGGGGTGCTGATGGCGACCCCATCCAGTTCGACAAGTACGTGGTGCAGCCCATCAAGATGTACGGGTTGGAGGAACCATCGGGAACTGGACGCTGCGTCCACGTCATGGAGATCGACGCGAACGACCAGATAGCGCACGAGTGGATCGTAGGCTGGGTCGCCGGGCCTGCGGAATAGGCAGCCATCCCCTGCGCCCCCGGCCGGCTAGAACCTTGCCGGCTGGGGGCGGCACCGGGTCCTTGGTGCCGGTGCCGTTTCGCGTACCATGACCACATGAGCAGACATGACCAGTATGTCGCTGAACTCGCGGGAGCCTCGGAGAGGATCCCCTTTCTGCGACAGCACTCAGGTTTGCCCGGACCTAGGGGCAACCTTGAACTGGTGCAGGCTGCAGCGGACGTCGGTGAGGAATCTGACTTCCGCGAGTGGATCGTCTCGGGATCAGGCGACGCCCCGACGGACGAATTCCTGGTGGTTTGCGGCTTGGTGGGGCTGGGCCGGCTGGCGGCCGAAGGCAGGTCAGCGATTATCGACGAACTGCGGACCTATGCCGCCGACCCGCGCTGGCGGGTACGGGAAGGCGTGGCCATGGCCCTGCAAAGGGTAGGGGATGCCGACATGGGGCGGCTCCTTGCCATCACCGTCGACTGGATCGACGACCGGCCCTACGTCCAGCGGGCGGCGGTGGCGGCGATCGCCGAACCCCGGCTGTTGAAAGACGGCAGTGCAGCTTCCACGGCCGTCGACGTGGTCGATCGGGTCACCGAAGAATTCGCCGTCCAGGCCCTCGAAGACAGACGCTCAGATGAATTCCGGACGCTAAGACAGGCTCTCGCGTACTGCTGGAGCGTGATCGTCGTGGCGGCCCCGGAGCGCGGGAAGTCCCGAATGGAATATTGGGCCCAATCCGCCGACCCTGATGTGCGGTGGGTCATCAGGGAGAATCTCAAGAAGACGAGACTCCTCCGGCTCGACCCTGCCTGGGTCAACAGCCTAAGGAGCCGGCTAACCGGTTAAGCGAACAGGTCGGCTACGTAGTCGGCTCCGCGCCAGCTACTCCAGCAAGTCGGACCTCTCCGCGGTCTCGATGTGCTCGTCCATCACGAAGGCACCCAAGGGCTCCACTGGTACGCCCCAGAGGCGCATGCCCTCCGTGATCGAAGGCACGTGACGCGCCTCCAGACGGGCCTTCCAGGTCTCGTAGTCACCGCTCGGCAGCTTCGGGGGGATGTCCCTGTCGAGCTCCTCGTCGGTGCGTGGAGGATTTCCCACCACGCGGTCCCACTCGTGCATGACATCGTAAGCGTTCACCATTCCTCCTTGCCGGTCGATGGTCGAAGTGTAGTGCATTCCGTGTCATCTAGACATCAGCCTTCATGCTTCTATACTGAACGCCGGGTCACGGACGACACGGGAGGCGGTTCACGATGAGTGACGGGGATGGCGGTTGGAGGTCGGGTGTGGCCGGGATCGACCTGTCCAGAGTCGCCGTGCTGCTCGAGCAGGAAGAGGTGCGCTTCCGCTCGCTGCATCCAACGTCGGGCGAGCTCTACACACGCGGGGTGGACTCCTTCTTGTACGGTGCTCCCATGCATTGGATGCAGCAGTGGCCGGGGGCGTACCCGATCTACGTGTCTGCGGCCGTCGGGGCCCGTCTGACCGACGTAGACGGCCAAGAGTACGTGGACTTCGCTCTGGGCGACACGGCGGCGATGTTCGGACACGCCAATCCGGCTGTTGTCGAGGCGATCGTCGCACAGTTGCGCCGCGGTGCGACCACGATGCTTCCGACCGAGGATTCCATCTGGGTGGGGGAGGAGCTTGCGCGACGCTTCGGGTTGCCGTACTGGCAGGTCGCGACTTCGGCCACCGACGCGAACAGGTTCATCATCCGCCTATGCCGCATGGTGACCGGCAGGGACAAGATCATCACCTTCAACTGGAACTACCACGGTAGCGTAGACGAGACCCAGGTGGAACTGGATGCGACCGGGCGCATGGTGCCTCGCACCGGGGTCCACGCGAACGCCATGCACCATGAGCAGACCACCAGGCTGGTGGAGTTCAACGATATCGAGGCGCTTGAGAAGGCCCTTGCCCACGGCGATGTTGCCTGTGTGCTCACGGAGCCGGTGCTGACCAACATCGGCATGGTGCCGGCGGATCCCGGCTTCCACGATGCGCTTCGCCGACTCACGAGGGAGCACGATGTCGCCCTCGTCATCGACGAGACCCACAGCATCTCCACGGGGCCAGGAGGCTACACCCGCGCATTCGGTCTGGACCCGGACTTCTTTGTCTTGGGCAAGAGCCTGGCGGGAGGCATACCCGTCGCCGTCTGGGGCACCTCGCGAAAGATGGCCGAGCGCATCTGGGCGGTCCTTCCTCACTTCCGAACAGGAGAGGCCATCAATCACTTCGGTTTCGGAGGCACCCTGGCTGGCAGCGCCCTGCAGATGGCTGCAATCCGCGCCACCCTGGCCACGGTGATGACCGCTGAGAACTATGAGCAGATGATCTCGCTTGCGGAGCGGCTCGAGAGTGGGGTGTCAGAGGTCCTCGAACGGTACGCGTTGCCCTGGCATGTGACCCGCATAGGGGCACGCGTGGAGTATCTCTTCAGTCCTCGGCAACCACGCACCGGTGGCGATGCCCACCACGCCCGACACCCCTTGCTGGAGGCGTTCATCCACCTCTATCTGCTCAACCGAGGTGTACTCCTGACGCCGTTCCACAACATGGCCCTCATGTGCCCCTTCACCACTGCCGAGGACGTGGATCTCCACAACCGACTGCTGGACGAGTGCGTGGCTGCCCTCGTGTGAGCGCCGCTCATCCGGTCCCGACTCGCTACGTGGGTACACGAAATGCTCGCTGGTCCCGGATGCCGCGACGCCAACTAAGGGGTGTCCGAGGAGGACTCTGGTCGAGTCCGAACAGCCCGCGGCTGTTTGCCTGGAGGAGGAGTCGCACCAGCGCAGCCGGGGCAGGCAAGCAGCCGCGGCGCCGCTTGATCTGGCCGACGACGGGTGGGGCGCCTTCTTTGCAGCGGGGTGCGAGGGTGCGCGTGTCTCCGGGGGAGGAGTCGCGCCGCTACTGCGGTGCGCAGCCGGAGCGGAGATACGCGTACCCTCGTGTCCTCAATGTGAGGACGAGACGTCTCACCAGTCGGAGAAGTTGGTGTTGTACCAGATCTTCTCCGTCCCCTTCTTCGCCCGCTTCTGCCAATCCTTGGTCTTGGGTTCGGCCTCGATACGCGCCAGGAACTCGTCACACCTCTGCTTCACGAACGCCTTCTGACCCTCGTCAAAGGCTGCCACGCCGTCAACGTGGGCCTTCACTCGGCCCAGGTTTGTGGTGGCCGTATACCAGAAGCCCCAGTCGTCTCCGAAGCGCTTGGCGATATAGGAACGGTTGATCCTCTTGCGCTCGTCGTCACCGACATCGGCTACGGTAAGGAGGAACTCTAGGTCCTTGAGGTCCTTGTCGTTGATCTCCCAGATCTGGAGCTTCTGCAGGGTGATATCGGTTAGCGAGATGCAGTAGTCGTCGTACTCCAGCCGATCCTTGAAGTTGACCTCGTGGCAATAGTCCAGCTTGTCCAAGAACACGTCGATCATGGGGACCGCACCGCCGTAGTAGATCTGGCGGGTCTTGCCCGTCATCATCAAGGTGTTGAGGTCACACTCGTACCCCAGCTTCTCCATGAAGCCTTTCACCTTGCCGCCGCTCTTGGAGTAGGCGACGAAGTCGATGTCGGTGAAGTAGCGCTCGCCCAGCCGCTCGAGCCTTGCGTACAGGTCCACTCTCTCCGGGAAGTAGTAGTGGAGCGCCAGCGGGCCCATGACGCGCATCGCGAAGCCGTTGTCCCGGGCCGCGTCTACGATGCGTTTGCCCTCGGAGAGGAACGCTTCAGGCTTGGGATACTGATCAAGCGGGATGTCTTTGGGGAGGATGAATGGCTTAGGCATCGCTCGCTCCTTCTATCCCGAGGTGAAGACGTAGTCCTTGACTTTCTTCTTGTCCAGCATCACTACGACGCCCTTGAGGATGCCCTCCGAATACTCGCTGCCCGGATTGATCATCAGGGTGCGGCCGGCCTTCTGAGCGCCGCGCGATTCGTGGATGTGGCCGTGGAGCCCGAGCAGTGGCTGGTATCTCTCGATGACCTGCTTCGCTCCGACACTGCCGGCATGGATCTTCTCTTCGGCGGCCATTCGCATATTGGCGTCGAGCTTGGGGCACAGGTCGAGGGAGTAGCCGTAGGGGGGAACGTGGAAATTGAAGATCACGTTCTCGAAATCCTTGGGCGACGTGCCCACCCGCTGACAGAGTCCCTCGAAGTATTCGGTCAGCTCGTCTTCAGGCCCCTCGCGAGGTGTGTCCCAGGGGGTGGGGTTGGAGCGGGAGGACGAAACCATAGTGTAGTCGAAGAACTTAACGATCATGTCGTCACAAGGCTTGAGCGACTTGGAGCTCGCGATCATGTCGTCGATCTCCCACCAGTCGTCGTTGCCCGGACAGATGTAGACATCGGTGTTCTTGCCGGCCAGCCGTTCGTCGGCCAGAGCGAGCCATTCCTCGATCCTTTCGATGGCCCGTTTCTTGAAGAGCGCGTCGATGGCCGCGTGATCGTTCTTCATGGCGTCGTACTCGTCGCGGGTCTGCTCCATCCAGTAGTAGCCGGCGTTCTCGATGGTCTTCTTCGTGGCGGCGATCTCGTCACCGCTGTTCATCTCGGTGTATTGGCCCATGAGGTGGCACTCGCGACCACCGCCGGCCTTCTCGACCAGAGGAATGAGTACCTTGCCCAGCAGGTCCCCGTTCAGCACGGCTACATCGATGCCATAGATGGGGAGAGCATTGAGGAATTTGCGGTAGCACACGTTGGAACCGTGGATGTCGGTCACGTAGAAAAGTTTGAGCACTATCACTCCTCTCCGGTGACTCAGGGCCTACAGGCGGCCGACGGTCGATTGACGACCGTAGTATAGGGAAAAACCGAGAAGACCAGGGGACCACCGCCGGCTGAGCGGCGGCGGTCCCCGGAAATGCGGCCTTTGCCCCCCCGGCCGCGGCGAGAGATAAGATCACTCAGGCGGCAACTCACCCGTGAGCATGGCAGTGCTGATGCCGGAGGTGCGCTTGGCTCGCCATGACCAGAAGGCGTACCAGAGCAGACCCAGCGCCCATGTAGCCAGGATGAGCATCCCTGTCGCGAACGTGAAGCCCTCGAGGTTTGTCGGCTGGAAGAAGAAGAAGACCGCCAGGATCGCCAGATAGGCGAGGTTGACGATCGCTCCGAGGGTGACCACGGGTACCCGGAAGACAGACCACTTCCGATACGGGGAAGCTTCCCAGATGTGCTTGGCCCGCTTCGAGAACGGGAAGATCGCAGCCGCGATGGCCGTTACCCCGAACACCGAGAAGATCTCAAGCGCGGTCACGGAGAGACCCTGCTCCTGGAAGGGCAGGTAGAACACATACAGCGCAATAAGGATCTCAGCCAAGACGAAGCAGAGGATGTAGTTCTTGACTGGAGAGGCGTAGCGTGCGTTCACGTCGGTGAACCACTTCGGTCCCATGCGGTCCATGCCCCAGGCGAAGATGATGCGCGGGAACGCCAGGTAGGAGAGGGCAACCCACCACAGGGTGAAGAGCAGGAACGAGAAGGCCATCAGGAACAGGACCACCGGGTTCGTGGCTACCACGGCCGCCAGGCCCACAAAGTGTGGACTCCAGGGCATGTTGTAACCCTCGATGGCATCGGTCCCGGCATTGTCCACCCAGGCCGAAGCGGAGAGGAAGTTGAAGTCCACCAGCGTGTACAGACCCACCGCGGTGAGGATCATGAAGATAGCGGGGACGATGATGGCAAACAGGTTCGACAGGATGATGCTCTTGTCCGGCCGCTTGACCTCGCCCGCGATGAACGTGATGCAATAGGAGTAGGCGAAGAGCCAGGAGCCGGCGACCATCACCCCGAACGTGTCGTACCAGTTCCAAGTGGTCGGCATATCGGTACCCGCGGCAGCGCTGGCGGCCGCAATGAAGTCGTCATAGTTCAGCGACCCGTATTCTGCCGCCATGCTGTTCCAGGAGGCGATGAAGTCGGCCTTGGAGTACCAGAGCAGCACGATGATGATGATGAGCGCCCCGAGAATGCCCAGGGCCATGATCACCTTCTGCACGCGGGCGAAGACCTTGATCCCGAACACCACAAACAGGAAGGCGATGATGCTGGCCACAGTCGCGATGACGAACGTGCCCCAGTCGTAGGGGAGCGCGCCGAAGAACTGCTCGGTCTCCGCGTTGTACAGCCAGTCCCAGCCCATGAACTCCGACATCATGATTGCCCCGGGGTCCGCCATCCACGGAGCGAGTACGTAAACCCACATAAGCCAAATGAACGCGTTGCCGAACGACTCCCCGATGCCGATCAGCGGATGGATGATCCGCGAGTTGTAGATATACTCGCCCCCGGAGCGGGGCATCGACCCGCCGAGGATCCCCCAGACCAGCGGGAACCCGATGCCGGCGAGCACAAGCGAAATGATGGTGGCGATGATCAGGTTGCCGCCCAGGTAAACCCCCAGGCCCAGGCTGATCATGACCCAGATACTGGGCGTCAGTCCCTGGTTCATGAAACCGACGCCGAAGGCGTCCCACATACTGAGACCGCGTACCAGGCCGCTGGCCTTGCGCGCGAATGCTATCTCACCCTCTCCCCGCATAAGAAACCCCCGATGATCCGGTGCGCCGTGCATCAGCGACCGCGGCACACTGTTCTGTGGAACTAGTCTGCGCCACGTCACCTCATCGGCGCCCCTTCCTCACTGCTGTCGAGCGGTAGTGCCCCCGCAGAATCTGAACAGATTAGTGTTCAGAAGTCAACAACCCGAGGCGCCTGCAGCGGGAGCGCGATGTGGTCCCTCGGTTCTTCAGGGTTTGCGAACCCCGAGGCTCTGTCGCACAATGGGGCGGGTGGCGATCTGAGGGGCGAGTCTATGAGGAGCTCCGGGGTGGACGAAGACGTGATCATCCGCGAGATGACTCTCGCGGACCTCGAGGCGGTAGTAGCCCTGTGGGTCGAGGCCGGTCTGCCTTTTCGACCCGAGGGCCGCGATCGGCCGGACAGGATGAAGGTGGAGATGGAGAGGGGGACGGCTGTGTTCCTGATGGCCGAAGCGGGCGACCGCTTGGTCGGGGTGGTACTGGGGACGCACGACGGACGCAAGGGGTGGGTCAACCGTCTGGCGGTGGCCCCCGCCTTTCAGCGCCGAGGGATAGCCGCCCGGCTCGTCCGCGAGCTGGAGGCGCGTCTGGAGACTCTGGGGCTGGAGATCGTGGCCGCCCTCATCGAGTCCGACAATCGCAGTTCGCTCGAGTTCTTCCGGGCGATCGGTTACCTGCACGACCCCGAGATCGAATACGTCAGCAAGCGTCGCTCGTTCGACACCTAGGGCAATGGGGTAGAGGCAGTCGCCGAGCGTCTGCGCAGACGGCCCGCTGGCGTGGCCTCGGGTCGCCGCGCAGCGGCCCGCTATTCCTTGGGCCGGGCGGTGTGCCGGGCGTCCGTTGCGCCGTCGCGGAACGGCCTGCTCGGTCGGCCGACGGCGGTGAGGTAGAGCGCGCCCTCTGTCTTGCCGTCGATGCCCAGGAGGGCGTTGAGCTCTTCGTCGTAGAAGGCTCCCAACTGGCATGTGCCGAGCCCCTGGGACACGGCTGCCAGTGAGAGTTGAGCGGCCATGTGCCCGGCATCCAGGTAGAAATACCGGTATGAGCGTTCCCGGTATTTCCACTCCGAGCGGGCAAAGACGGCAGTCCAAACGAACACCACGCCGGCCTTGCCGCACAACGACTGCTCCAGCGCAGCCGCGGTGATCTCGGCCCGCAGATCGCCGGTCCGTAACTGTTCCAACGAATGGCTACCCTCGGCGATGGGGCGCTCGAGCATGTCCGCTCCGGCGACCCGGTAGTGATATAGCCCCGGCTCCAGTCCCTCGACCTTGTTGACCACCAAGTAGGTCTCGACGGGGTAGAGGGCGCCGGCGGTAGGGGCGGCACGGTAGAAGTCTTGGCCTTGGGGGCTGATGAACGACGCGGTGAGCCCGCCCGATGACCAGAGCAGCCGGGAGAGCTCGAGAAGAGTCACCGGCGTTGCCCCGAAAGAGCGGACAGTGCGGCGACGTCCGATGCACGTGAGCACGTCGAGCCCGACCACCTCATCGGGGGCAAGGGCCGGGGAGGGGAGGCTGAACACGGGCGCGTAGCTGTAGAACTTGTAGAGATCGGGCTTCCTGCGCCAGTCGGGCGCGGACTCCACCGCCGAATCCCTGTCGTAGGACGTCATCTCCTGGAAGATGCGTCCCGGGTGCTCCTGCGTACCCTTTCCTTCCACGTCTGCCTCTCCTGGGAAGTGGTAGCCTAGCTAGGCGCGTCGCCGGCCCGCCTGCGCGTGCGCGCAAATCCACTGGATAGAGACAAAGTTCCCATATGACCGCTTCAGAGACAAGTCGCATCGAGCCTACCGGCGACGTCGGTGAGGACACGCCCGGAGACGGCGTCGAGCTGGGACCCGAGCGGACCCAGTGGCTGCAGCTTGCCATCGTGTGCGCGGCCAGTTTCGTCGTCTGGTCGGGTTTCGGCGCCATACTGCCCTATCTTCCGGTCTTCCTGCAGGAGCAGGCGCACGCCTCTGTGTGGCTCATCGGCGTGGTGGCCGCGGCGTACTACGTGGGCAGTTTTGCCTTTGCGGCCGTCTTTGGGCGGCTCAGCGACAGGATCGGGCGTAAGCCGCTGATCATCGGCGGCCTCTTGTTGTACGGAGTGGCCACGCTGCTCTTCATCTCCACCACCCACCCCGGCTGGTTCGTGTTCTTCCGCTTTCTCGAGGGGGTCGGAGCGGCCGCGGTGTCGCCGGCCGCCCAGGCGCTGGTCGCCGAGTTGAGCGTCGACAAGGACCGCAGCCGGGCATATGGCTGGCTTACCACGGCACAGTTCGGTGGGCTGGTGGCCGGCCCCATGCTCGCCTGGCCGCTCTACAGCCTGGGCGGGGGTGAGGGGACGTGGGCCTTCTACACCATCTTCCTGTTCGGCAGCGCCATGTCGTTCCTCACCGCCATCGTCCTGATCGCCGTTGTGCGCGAGCCGGAACATGCTCGCCGGCGGCGCGAGGTCAAGGTGAAGCCCCCCCCATATCGACGCCTGGTGACCAAGCCTATCCTGGCTTTCCTCATCGTGGCCGCGACGGGCCACTTCGCCATGGGTGTATTCGAGGTGCTGTGGAGTGTGTGGTTACGCCACCTGGGTGCATCAGTACGATTCATCGGCTTAACCTGGATCGTGTTCTCTGTGCCCATGCTGCTGGCCTTCGTGGGCGGGTACCTCGCCGACCGGTACAACCGCTGGATGCTGATGTTCTCCGGATACGCCATCTCGGCCTTCGCCTGGATCTTCTACGGGAGCACCGACAACCTCACGCTGTTCCTCGTGGTGAACATCATCGAGGGTTTGGCGATAGCCTGGTCGTACCCCGCCAAGCAGGCATTCTTGGTCCAGGTAGCTCCACCTCGCTGGTTAGGCAGCATCCAGGGCCTCGAGCAGAGCTCAACGCAGGTGGCGGCCCTCATCGGTACCTTGATCGCCCCGTTCCTCTACGGCTATATTTCGGGCTGGGTCATCAGCCTGGCCGGGGTGGTCTCATTGATCGGGCTGGGCGTGGCAGCCCCCATCCTCCATCGGGAGTGGGCGAGACTGAACCGCGTCAAGGAAGACGCGGAGTCGGCTGTAGAAGAGGCTATTGAAATTCCACTGAAAACGTTATAATTAGCGTCATGGAAAAAGCCGCCGAAGCCGCAAGAGCTGCCGAAGCTGCGGAGTTGGAGAGCCGCGGGGGGACCGAGCGCCGGCGCCGCCGCGTCAGCTTTGTGCTGCGCGAGAGGCGCCACGGCTTCGAGCGCAGGGAGAGGTCGGGGGCAGGTAGGGTGTCTTTGGCCTTCGAGCGCGCGCTCCTAGGCCTGCGCGAGCGACCCCGGTTGCTTCTGGGTCTGCTCGTGGTAGTCAACGCGCTCAATCTGGCGGATTTCTTTCTCACGCTCAATGTGCTGGCAAACGGCGGAGGAGAGGCCAATCCCATCCTCAAGTCGCTCTTCGAGGTCGATCCGCTCTACGCCGGACTATTCAAAGTGGTGGCCGTGCTGCTTACAAGCTGGTTGGCATGGCGCTGCCGACGTTTTCGGAGTGGGCTGGAGGCCGCGCTGATCATGCTGGCCGTCTTCGGCTTGGTCATCTGCTACCACATCTACGGTCTGATAGTCTACGCCTAGAACCGGGACGGCCCCGGCGCCTCCGGCGTCAGCGGACCGTGTCTGCGGTAGCCGACGTCCGCTTACCGGTCGTCAAGCCCCGCGTCTGACCGCCGCGGGCTTCGTAGCGGGAGACGCGCTGGAGGAGGAAGCCGTGCCTGCGGAAGATCTCCCAGCGGTTGTCGCCTGAGGCTTGATGCTCCCGTTGTCTCCCTCCAGTGGCGCAAGAGCCCGCAGTTCCGCGTCACTATCGAGAACGGCCAGAAGCGCTTCTACAACCCGGGGATCGAACTGCTCTCCGCTGCACCGCAGCAACTCTCGCATGGCTTCGCGATGACTGCGACCCGTCCGGTAGGGCCGGTCGGAGCGGATGGCGTGATAGGCGTCGGCCGCAGCGATTATGCGTGCTCCCAGTGGGATGTCGTCTCCCTGTAGCTGCTGTGGATATCCGGTCCCGTCCCAACGCTCCTGATGATGGAACACCAACGGCATGACGTCGGTCAGCTCAGGCGCCTGCTCCAGGATGCGCCTGCCCAAACCGGGATGCTCGCGAATACACTCCCACTCCTCCGGGGTCAGGCCACCTTCCTTGGTGAGGATCGCGTCGGGAACCCCGATCTTGCCCACATCGTGGAGGAGAGCGCCCACGCTGATCCGCGCCACATCGCCGGAAGGCAGGCCGATGCGTCGGGCGATGGCCGCCGAGAGTTCGGACACCAGCCGTGAGTGCTCTCGCGTATACCCGTCGCGCACGTCGACAGCCACGGCCAGACTGCGGACGATGGCTTCCCGCCCGGAGTGGGGCAGGGAGCACGACGTTGCCCGTGGCTTCGGGGCCTTGAGAGTCGCGGACGAGCTGGACCTGGTTGCCGCCCATAGCTTTGGCGAAGGCCAGTGCCTTCTGGGCGACCTCGATCATCTCCGAGGGCGATGTCCCGTCCTGAGGGTAGGTGCACAGGCCGACACTCACGGTCAGTCGGACCTCGGTCGCAGCCGACAGTGAGGAACACCCAGGCGGCGATCTCGCGACGAAGCCGCTCGGCGACCTCGGTGCCGCCTTTCTCGAAGGTGTGCGGGAGGATCATGGCGAACTGGTCGCCGCCGAAGCGGGCCACCAGATCGATCTCCCGGAACTGCGACCTGAACTTGCGGGACAGCTCGAGGAGGACGCGGTCGCCCACCCGATGGCCGTGGCGGTTCGTTGACCGGGTCGGAAATTGTCCAGGTCGAGCAGCAACAGCATGAAGGTGTCGCCGAAGCGGTAGGCCCGCTCGCATTCGTGAGCCAGACGGTCCTGGAACACCCTGTGGCTGGCGATGCGGGTGAGGGCGTCGACCGTGGGGGTGTCGAGGAGCTGAGCGTCTCCGCGGATGCGTCGAACCTGCCCTGGGAGAGGGCTAAAGAGAGCAGGGCGGCCGAGACGAGGAGGAGCACGATCTGGCCCACCGGGGAAGGAGCCCACCTCGATGCCGGGACGGAAGATGAGGGCGATAGATAGCCCGGCGAGCAGCGGATAGAGCACCAGCGCCGGGTTCAACGGGCAGAAGAGACCTGCGACGGGCATGGCTACCGGCCCGGATCGCGACGCCCAGGGCCGCCACCAGAAGCGCGACAGTGCACACAGCCAGCCCGATTCGTACTAGAGCGGTGAAGTCGATCGTCGTGCTCCTTTCGTCCTGAGCACAACTCTTCGACGGTATCCCGCCGGTATCCTGCCGGCCGCTACTGTCGCGTTCTATGAGCGGCGCCGCGCTCGGATCCTACGAGTAGCGCTGCTCCAGCCAGGGATCGCCGAGCCCGTGGTATCCCAGGCGCTCCCAGTAGCCCAGCCGCTCGTCGGCAGTGAACTCGATGCCCTCGAAGCCACTTGGCGCTCTTCCACAGGTAGAGACGGGGCACGAGCAGGCGCACAGGGCCGCCATGCTCGGCGGAGAGCGGCCGGCCCTCGTACTCGTAGGCGAGGAGGACGTCGTCGCGCGTGAGTTCCTCGAGGGGAAGATTGGTCGTCCACCCTCCAGTGGCGTGGATCGACCGCGTGTCGTGCCTCGGGGAGGATCTCGACCTGCTCGAGAAGGCGGTCGACCCTGGACGCCCTTCCAGCGGGTGTCGAGTTTGCTCCAGGTGGTCACGCAGTGGATGTCGCAGATCTGTTCGGTAGCGGGTAGCGACAGCAGGGTGCTCCTAGTCGATGGTGAGCTCCGGGGACACAAGGCCGGACAGAGACAGCGCTCCAGGTCCCGGGCTCGACGTGCATGACCGACCCGGCGTGGAGCACGGGGAAGTTGCCGACGAGTGCTGTCCGGGCGGGACTCGGGATTCTGGGGACATCGGCCACGTGTGCCTCCCTTCCTCTCAAGTAGAAGAAGCCGCCCAGGGGCGGCTTATCTACGGTGCTCAACTACCTAGGGTTGCTCCGCGGATAGGCCGCGGAATCCTCACTCGATGGTGATAGCACCCTCCGGGCACTCGTCAGCGGCTTCTTCGCAGCAGCCGGCATCTTCGCATGCGTTCGGGTCGATCACGTGGCGAGAGACCGTCGTCCGCGACCTCGAAGACGTCGGGGCAGATATCTTCGCAGATACCGCATCCCGTGCAGAGATCGGGATCGACTTTGGGAACACCCATGGTTTCCTCCTTTGGGACTATGGAGCGATGCCAATATAAGCAAAGGCGCGGAGAGGAGTGCAAGATGGCATGTGACTGTTTCTCTAGGCGGCCGTTCGGACTGCTGCCCGTCCGCCCGCCCACGCCGCGTCCGCTTGCCGCCTACGCCCCGCAGAAGCGCTCGCGGAGGGCTGCCAGAGCCCCCGCCTCGATCCGCTCGAGCGATGCGACGAAGTCTGGGGTCAGGCGCCCGGGGCGCCGGGGCCTCCGGGTCGTCGAGCAGATGGAGCGGTGGATGACCCCCTTCGGCCTCCGAGGCCATCCTCCAGGCGGCAGGCAAAGCCACTTCGTCCACCGGACGGCCGAGGACGGTACCCATGAATGCGGTCCAGGCGCGAGGGGTCACGTCGGCCGGGTCGTAGCCGCCGCCGCCCACGATGAGCCAGCGCCCGGCGCAGACGCGATGCGCTATCGCGTGTTGTCGGGCGGCCAGGGCGGGGTAGAGGCGCATGGTGCCGGCCAGGTCGGTGAGCGGGTCGGCGTGATGGGTGTCGCACCCCGTCTGGGTGACGATCACATCGGGCGCGTAGGCCATCAGAGCCGGTTCGACGATCCGGTCGTAGGCCAGGAGCATGGACTCGTCGCCGCTGTTCGGAGGAAGCGGGATATTGATGCAGGCGCCGTGACCTTCGCCGACGCCCGTCTCCGTGGCGTCTCCAGTGCCCGGAAAGAGGAACTCCCCGGACTCGTGGACCGAAACCGTGAGCACCCGCGGGTCATCGTAGAACGCCGCTTGGACGCCGTCGCCGTGATGGGCGTCCAGATCGACGTACGCCACCCGGCGGCCCTGGTCCAGCGCCGCTGCGATCGCCACCACGATGTCGTTGTAGATGCAGAAGCCTGCCGCCCTCGCCCGCATGGCGTGATGCATCCCGCCGGCCGGACTGTAGGCATGCACTGCCCGGCCTTCCAGCACGGCCCGCATGGCCTGGATGCTGGCCCCGGCCAGGAGCGCGGGGGCTTCGTGCATGGAGGGGAAGAGGGGATTGTCCTCGATGCCCAGACCGTAGATGCGCAGATCTGCAGGCGGACGCTCGCCCCGAGCGATGGATTGTGCCGTCTGTACAGCCTGTATGTACGGAAGAGTGTGGGCAGTGAGGAGCTCAGAAAGCGTGGCCGGACTCGGTTCCTCCATCGATATCTCAGGGGCATCGAGCCATCCGAGCATCGCCAGCAACGACATAGTCAGCCCGTGGCGCGCAGGCTGGAGAGGATGCTCGTGACTGAAACGGTATGACGTCAAGGAGGGGCCGTGGACGATGACGATGGGCTCCACGGCGCCCTCGGCAGCTGCAGATCCGCTCAATGGGCACCTCCACCGGTGTTGCCGGACGGCCGGCTGCAGGGTAGTACAATACCAGCCCTGGCAGTCGGCGACGGAGGGACAAGGAGACGTGTCTGCGACGGAGGGGCGGGGCGCGAGGAGGCAGCCCTCGCCGGCGCGAAGAGTGCTGGCGCTCATGGCTCGGGAGAAGTTGTTCCCGCTCGGCTCGCGGGCGCTGGTCATGGTATCCGGCGGCCAGGACTCGCGGGCTCTCTTAGACATCTTGGCCCGCTCGGCAGGGCGCTCGGGAGCTCCCGCGGCGGTCCACGCTCTGCATATCAACCATCGTCTGCGCGGGTCGGAGAGTGACGACGACGAGGCGTTGACCGTCCGGGCCTGCGGAGAGGCCGGAGTCGCCCTCACCATCCTTCACCGGCCGATCCTCAAGAGCCGAGGCAACGTGCAAGAGAAGGCCCGCGAGACCCGCCGCGAGGCTGCGATCGAGGTGGCGGCGGAGCAGAGGTGCGATCGCGTCGCGCTCGGGCACACCGCCGACGATCAGGTCGAGACCATGCTCTATCGCCTGGGTCGCTATGGAGGCTTGGCGGCGTTCAGAGGCATGACTCCGTGCGATCCCCCGTGGGTGCGGCCTCTGCTCGAGTGCCGCCGTTCAGAGACGGCAGCTTACTGCCGTGCTCTCGGTCTCGAGTTCGCCGAGGACCGGGGGAACACCTACCCCGGCTATGCCCGCACCGGCATCCGCGAGGAGGTGGTGCCCGCCTGGGAACGGGCGCTCCCCGGGGCTGTGGAGGCCGCCGGACGCGCCTCGCAGGTCGCCGCGGAGATAGAGAGGCTGATCGAGGGGCTCATGGACGACGCCGAGCGGGGCGTGGTGACCGGGGGTGGGGCTGGGCTCAGCGCCTCCGCTCTCCTGGCGCTCGACGGCGCGCTGCGGCGTCTATTGCTCCATCGCTGGTTGGAGGGGCGCGCGAGGCCGGCCGGCTCGCGCGCCTCGGTCCTCGCCCTCGAGGCGCTGCTGACCGTCCCGGGATCGGCGGAGCGCGACCTCGGCGGCGGCTGGCGTGCGCTCAAAGAGTACGACGAGATCACTCTGGTCTGCGGCGCCCGTCGCCGACGGGCGACGGCGCCGCCTCCGTCCCCTTCGCCGGCCCCGCTCAGCGTCCCGGGTCACGTCTGCTGGGGCGACGTGTGCGTGACCGCCACGCCGGTGGCGGGCTACAGGTCGCCCGACGTGTCTTCCGAGGCGTACGTCGACGCGAGGAGCCTCGAAGGCCTGGCCGAGGTCCGCGGGCCGCTACCGGGCGACCGGGTGCGTCCCCTGGGCATGGCAGGCAGCCGCAAGCTCCAGGACGTCTTCGTCGACCTGCGCATCCCGGCGGCCGCACGTCCCACGATCCCCTTGGTGGTGTGCGAGGGACGGGTGGTCTGGGTGTGTGGATTGCTGATTGCGGAGGAGGGTAGAATTACCGGCGAGACGGCGCAGATCGTTCGCCTGAGACTTGACAGGGAGCCGGGCTGCGAGTCGCCGGGCGACACCGGTGACGAGACCGGTAGGCAGGCGGGCGGAAGCGCCGGTCGAGGCTCCGGAAGACGCGAAGGAGACGGGCTGACGTGAGGGTCCTCATACCGCAAGAGCAACTTCAGGCCCGGGTGGACGAACTGGCGGACGACATCACCCGCGATTACGAGGGCGCTAGGCCGGTGCTCATCTGCGTGCTCAAGGGAGCCATCTTCTTCTTGGCCGACCTGGCACGCCGCTTGTGCTTCGATCTGGAACTCGAGTTCATGGCGGTCTCCAGCTACGGCGCTTCCACCGAAAGCTCGGGCGTGGTGCGGATCCTCAAAGACCTGGACACGGACATCGACGGGCGGCATGTGCTCATCGTGGAGGACATCATCGATTCGGGGTTGACACTGCAGTACCTCAGCAAGAGTCTGATGTCCCGCAACCCGGCCAGTTTGGAGATCGTGACGTTGCTCAGCAAACCGGGCCGACGCACCGCCGAGCTCCCCTGTAAATACACGGGGTTCGAGATCGAGAACGAGTTCGTCGTGGGGTACGGGCTGGACTACTCAGAAAAGCACCGCAACCTGCCGTATATAGGAGTGATAGACGACCTCGATTGAGCGCCTTGTGCTAGTATCTCTGGCCCTCATGCAACTACCTGTGGAGCGCAGTTGAGCAGGTTTTTCAAAAGCGCGGCCTTCCCGATACTCCTCGTCATCCTGCTGGCCTTCTTCGTCCAGAACCTCTTCTACGGTTCGCGGGCGAACGAGCAGATGACGTTCGGCGAGTTCCAGACCGCCGTCCAGAGCCAGCAGGTCAAGAGTCCGGTCACCCTCAAGACCAAGGACTTGGTAGTGGAGGGCGAGCTCAAGGAGAGCGGCAAGAGTTTCCAGGTCGGCTTCACAGAGGGCTTCGAAATGGAAGCGTTCCTGCTTGCCAACAAGGTCGATTTCATCGCCGACATCCAGAAGAGTTCGGTGTGGGTCACGCTTCTCGGCACCATAGCCCCCATCCTCCTCATGGTCGTCTTCTTCATCTTCTTGATGAACCAGATGCAGGGCGGAGGCAGTAAGGTCATGAGCTTCGGCAAGTCGCGCGCCAAGCGGATGGCGGTCGACCAGCCGAAGATCACCTTCAAGGACGTGGCTGGGGTGGACGAGGCCGTGGAGGAACTCGAGGAGATCAAGGACTTTCTCGAGAACCCCAAGCGCTTCCAGAGCCTGGGCGCCCGCATACCGAAGGGCGTGCTGCTGTTCGGCCCTCCGGGCACCGGCAAGACGCTGCTCGCCCGCGCCGTAGCCGGTGAGGCGGGAGTCCCCTTCTTCAGCATCTCGGGTTCCGACTTCGTGGAGATGTTCGTGGGCGTGGGCGCCAGCCGGGTCCGCGACCTCTTCGATCAGGCCAAGCAGAACCAGCCCTGCATCATCTTCATCGACGAGATCGACGCCGTGGGCCGCCACCGCGGCGCCGGCCTGGGCGGCGGTCACGACGAGCGCGAGCAGACCCTCAACCAGTTGCTGGTGGAGATGGACGGCTTCGAGGCCAACGAGAGCATCATCATCATGGCCGCGACCAACCGGCCCGATATCCTCGACCCTGCCCTGCTCCGCCCAGGGCGTTTCGACCGGCAGATCGTGGTCGACCGTCCCGATCGGGAAGGCCGCCGGGCCATCCTGGCCGTCCACGCCAAGGGCAAGCCGCTTGCTCCGGGAGTCGTGCTCGACACGCTGGCTGCCCAGACCCCGGGCTTCACCGGCGCCGACCTGGCCAGCCTGGTCAACGAAGCGGCCCTGCTGACGGCGCGGAAGCGCAAGCGGGTCATCGAGATGGAAGAACTCGAGGAAGCGGTTCTCAGGGTTATCGCCGGCCCGGAGAAGAAGTCGCGGCTGCTCTCCGAAGAGGAGAAGCTCATCACCGCCTATCACGAGACCGGGCACGCCCTGGTGGCGCACTATCTGCCGAACGCCGACCCGGTGCACAAGATCTCCATCATCAGCCGGGGCCAGGCTCTCGGCTACACCATCACGCTGCCCACCGAAGACAAGTTCATGGTCAAGAAGAGGGAGATCCTCGACAAGCTGTCGCACATGCTTGCCGGCCGCGTGGCAGAAGAGATCCGCTTCGACGACATCACCACGGGAGCGTCCAACGACCTCCAGAGGGCTACCGAGACCGCTCGTCGCATGATCACCCAGTACGGTATGAGCGAGAACCTGGGGCCGCTCACCTTTGGTCACGATCCGGCTCAGCCCTTCGTGGGGCGCGACTACGGCATGGGCCAGGAGTACTCCGACGAGACGGCCTTGAAGATCGACGTCGAGATCCGCCGGGTGGTGGATGAGGCGTACGTGACGGCCAAGGCCATCCTTACGGCTCACCGCGAGGAGCTGGACAAGATCTCGCTGCTGCTCATCGACAAAGAGACCATCGACCGGGAGCAGTTCGAGGCTCTCGTGGCAGGCGGGGATCCCGAAGAAGTCTTTAGGGCCGCCGACGAGGCCAAGGCCCGCAAAGCGGCCGAGACCAAGCGCGCCCAGAAGCAGCAGCGGCAGCAGCGTGAGCAGGAAGGACCGGCGCCCGAAGGCCTCGCACCCGGCGGGGTGGCCTCCTTCAGCTCCTACAGCGAAGACTGACCTCTGAGGTGGTCGACAGGCAGAAGATCGAGCAGGCCACACGCCTCCTCCTCGAAGGGATAGGCGAGGACCCCCAGCGCGAAGGCCTTCTGGAGACCCCGCGCCGGGTCGCGGACCTGTACGAAGAGCTTATCGCCAGCGAGCCCAAGGACCTCTCCTCTCTGGTGGATGCCATCGGCTCCGACACTCATCAGGAGATGGTCCTGGTGCGCGACATCGCGTTCCACTCCCTGTGCGAGCATCATCTGGTGCCGTTCTTCGGGGTGGCCGACGTGGCCTACATCCCCTCCAAGAACGGGCAGCATCACCGGCGTGTCCAAGATCGTCCGCCTCGTCCGTGTAGCCGCTGCCCGGCTGCAGCTGCAGGAGAGGCTCACCAGCATGATCGCCGACAGCCTCGTGGACGCCCTCGACCCGGCGGGCGTGCTCGTCCTGGTCAGGGCCGAGCATCTATGCATGTCCATGCGTGGTGTGAAGGCGCCCGGTTCGCGGGTGGTCACCTCCGCCGTCCGAGGCATCTTCCGCAGCAACGCGGCCACCCGGGCCGAGGTCCTGGCCCTGATCGAAGCCCCGAATACCTGAGCCGAGGCCGGTTGCTGTGACACCGGTCGAGATCACACCCCAGGTCCTCTCGCTGAGAGATGTCGCCGAAGCTCGGGCGGCGCTCGCCCGTATCCGCGTCTCCGGAGCCGGTATCGACATCATGGAGAAGAAGGCTCTCTTCCGCGTGGTGCGGGTCAGGGGCCTCGACGTGCGCGCCGCCAACATTCTCAAGCAGGAGATGCTCTCCCGCGGGGGCGAAGTGGCGACCTCGCGGGAGGTGTACGAGCTGAGGGGGGGTGCAGCCGATTGCCTGGTGATGGGCACCCTCACGCAGTTCGAGCGGCTCTTGCCCAAACTGAAGCAGCAGCCCTTCGGGCTGCGCCGGCTGGCGGTTGCCATCGAGACCGCGCTGCGCGACTACGACGAGCCCTCTCCCCTCGGTCCGCCCGGCCTCGATCTGAGCGATCCCCCGCTCCTCATGGGGGTGCTCAACGTAACACCGGATTCCTTCTCCGATGGCGGTAGCTACGCGGATCTTGAGGATGCGATCCGCGCCGCGCTGACCATGGTGGAGGAAGGCGCGGCTCTCGTCGACATTGGAGGGGAATCGACCCGGCCCGGCGCGGATCCGCTGTCCGAAGAAGAGGAAGCGGCTCGAGTGCTTCCCGTGGTGGAGGAGCTGGCCCCGTCGCTGCCGGGGCGCCTCTCGGTAGATACGTACAAGGCGCGGGTGGCTGCCAAGGTGCTGGCGGCCGGAGCCTACATGATCAACGATATCTCCGCGCTCCGGATGGACCCGGAGATGGTGGCAGTGGTGAGGGACGCGGACTGTCCGGTCATCCTCATGCACATGCTGGGCGAACCGAAGACCATGCAGGCGGCGCCGGTCTACGGGGACGTGATCGAAGATCTACACGCCTTCTTCGCCGAGCGGCTCGACTGGGCAGTCGCCAATGGACTCAGGGAGGAGAACCTGCTCATCGACCCTGGACTGGGCTTCGGCAAGACCACGGCGCACAATCTGACCATCCTTCGCAACCTCGAGAGCTTCCGCTGTCTGGGGCGGCCGATCGTGGTTGGGGCCTCGCGCAAACGCTTTCTGGGAGAGATACTCGGCATAGAGGAGGCAAGTGCCCGCGACGAGGCGACGGCAGCCACTACCGTGCTCGCGGTGAATTCCGGAGCCCACGTGGTGAGGGTGCATCGGGTAGATGTCAACCGGGATGCGGCCAGGATCGCCCGGGCGGTGCGCAGAGCCGTCAACGACGAGAACGGGGGGCTGTGATGGACATCTTCATCGAAGGGCTGGAAGTCTACGGCCACCACGGAGTCACCGACGAGGAGAAGGTGCTCGGCCAACGGCTGCTCTACGACGTGCGTCTCACCGTGGACGAGTGCGAGGCCGCACACACGGACGATGTGGCAGATACCGTCGACTATACCGAGGTCATCGACGTCATCGTAGATGTGGCCACCACGGGCAGCTACTCCCTGCTCGAGCGACTTGCCCAGCTGACGGCCGAGGCCATCATCCGCCGGTTCCCGGTCGACGAGGCATGGGTACAGGTCACCAAGCCCCACCCGCCCGTGGCCTGCGCGCTGGACAGCGTGGCGGCCGCCGTCGAGCTCGCGCGTTCCGACGTCGAGGACTGAATTGTCCGCCTCTCCGCGGTTTGGGCCGGCCCGGGTCTTCCTGGGGCTGGGTTCCAATCTGGGCGACCGCACTGAGTTGTTGCGGCAGGCGAGAGAGCTTCTTGCGGCATTGCCCGGGACCTCCGTCCGCGGAGTCTCGAGCGTGTACGTCACCGCACCCGTGGGAGGGCCCGAGCAGGACGATTACCTCAATCAGGTGGTCGAGCTGGAGACTACGCTGTCGCCTCGCGAGCTTCTCGAAGCCATCGGTCGCATCGAGAACACGCTCGGCCGGGAGCGTCGTGTGAGGTGGGGTCCCAGGAGCATCGACGTGGATATCCTCTGGTACCATGGGCTTTCGACCGCGGAGCCCGACCTCGAAGTGCCGCACCCGCGCATGGAGGAGAGGCGCTTCGTCCTCGAGCCCCTGGCCGAACTGGCCCCAAACCTGATCCTGCCGAGCGGTAGCACAGTGACGGAGGCGCTCGACAAGGTGAAGGGGCAGACAGTGATGCGCCAGGCCGCCGGCCGCGGGCCGGACGCTGGGTCCGGCGTCGAGCGCCGGCCGCCGGCCGGGCGCCGAGCACGCGAGCCGCAGCGAGTCGCCGACCCAGCCGATCCAGCCTCACGACAGGGGGCCGCAGATGGACCACTCAGCGATGCATGCCGAGATCCGCCGACTCGCACGGGAAAAAGGCGCCGTCATCCTCGCCCACAACTATCAGCGGCCGGAGGTCCAAGATGTGGCCGACTTCGTGGGCGACTCCCTGGGGCTCTCGCGGCAGGCGGCAGCGACCTCGGCGAGCATGACGGTGTTCTGCGGGGTCCACTTCATGGCCGAGACGGCCGCCATCCTCGCTCCCGACCGTCCCGTCATCCTCCCCGATGAGGAAGCGGGGTGTCCGATGGCCGACATGGTCGACGTGGAAGGACTGGAGGAGCTCAAGGCCGAGCACCCGGGAGCGGTGGTGGTGAGCTACGTCAACACCTCGGCCGCGGTCAAAGCCGTGTCCGACATCTGCTGTACCAGCGCCAACGCCGTGGACATCATCCGCTCGGTGCCTGCCGACAAGGAGATCATCTTCACTCCCGACCGCAATCTCGGTTCCTGGGCCGCGCAGCGGGCGGGGCGCTGGGTGATCCTGTGGCCCGGCTTCTGTCCCACGCACGGTCTGATCGATGTGGACGACGTGGAGAAGGCGCGGGCGGCGCATCCTCACGCCAAGCTGGTGGTGCATCCCGAATGCGAGCCCGAGGTCGTGGCCTTGGCCGACGCAGTGGAGAGCACCTCGGGCATGATTCGCTTCTGCCGCGAGGACGACGCTACCGAATACCTCATAGGGACCGAGTTGGGCATGTTGTACCGGCTGGCGAGAGACGTGCCGGGCAAGACCTTCTATCCGGTGACCCGGCTTACCGTGTGTCCTAACATGAAGCTCATCACTTTGGACAAGGTGCTGAGAGCCCTTCAGGATGAAGGTCCCATCGTCAGCGTTGCGCCCGAGATTCGTGCCAAGGCTCTTCGCGCCGTGCAACGCATGGTCGAGGTAGGTGCGTGAGCACCGGATCTCTCATCTCCCGGAGCGGCGCGGAGCTTCGCTACTCCAGCTACGATGTGCTGGTCATCGGCGGCGGTATCGCCGGGCTCACCGCGGCGGTGGGGGCGGCCAACCGCTGGCATGTCGGCCTGATCACCAAAGGCGCCCTCGACGAGACCACCACCTTCCTTGCCCAAGGCGGTATCGCAGCCGCCATCGGCGACTACGACTCCCCCGAGTTGCATCTTAAGGACACCCTCGAAGCGGGGGTCGGACTCTGCGACGACGCCGCCGTGCGGGTCTTGGTGGAGGAGGGGCCGGCGCGGGTGCGCGAGTTGGAGAAGCTGGGAGCCACCTTCGACCGTAGGAACGGCAAGCTGATCCTTGCCTCCGAGGGCGCCCACTCGGTCCCGCGGGTGGTGCGGGCCGGCGGTGACGCCACCGGCAGTGTCGTAGCCAGCGCGCTGGCCGAAGCCATCACCTCGGGTAGCCGGGTGGAGTTGCACGAGAACGAGTTCGTCATCGATCTGCTGATGGATGCGGGCCGGTGTGTCGGCGCGGTATCGCTGGACCGGGAGGGGGGGCTGACGGTGACCCTGGCGCGCGCCGTGGTGCTGGCGTGCGGAGGTGCCGGCCAGGTCTTCTCGCACACCACCAATCCTCTGGTGGCGACGGGTGATGGTCATGCGATGGCCTACCGGGCCGGCGCGGTCCTGCGCGACATGGAGTTCATGCAGTTCCATCCCACCGCTCTCTACGGATCGGAGAACCCGACCCTTCTGCTTACCGAAGCGCTCCGCGGCGAGGGAGCTTACCTGCGGGACGATGCAGGGGAGAGGTTTATGGTGGGGTCGCATCCCAGAGCCGAGCTCGCGCCCCGAGATGTCGTCGTCCGTCACATGAAGCGCATCTTCGAGCGGGACGGCACCGACCACGTGTGGCTCGACGCAAGACATCTGGACTGCGCCTTTCTCGCAGAGCGGTTTCCCACGGTACACAGGGGTCTCGAGGCCAGAGGGTTCGACCTCTGCAGGGAGCTGATCCCCATCGCCCCCGCATCCCACTACTACATCGGCGGGGTACTCACCGACAGCTGGGGCCGCACGTCCGTACCCGGTCTTTACGCCTGCGGGGAGACGGCCAGCACCGGCATCCACGGAGCGAACCGCCTGGCTTCCAACTCTTTGCTCGAAGGGCTTGTCTTTGGAGACCGTACCGTGCGGGAACTCGACCGCTACCTGTCGGTCTCGGACCCGGCGGTGAGAAAGGTCAGGCTCGATCTGGCCGATGAGCCCCGGGAGGGGAACGACCCGACCGTGGTGGCCGACAGGCGAGCGGCGCTCGGGCGCCTCATGGCGGATCTGTGCGGTATCGTGCGCACCAAGGCGGGCCTGAACAAGGCGGCAGACTCGCTCGAGAGTATCCAGAAGGCTCTTGCCCCCCCGGGACTGAGCGTCGGAGAGTTGGAGCTGTTCAACCTCATCGCGGTCGCCCGTCATCTGATCCTCTCGGCCGCTCTGCGCGAAGAGAGCCGGGGGGTGCATCTGCGCTCCGATTTTCCCGAACGGGACGACGCCTCCTGGCGGCGTCATGTCTTCATCCACCGCGACCCCGAGACGGGGGAGCCGGTGGTCTCATCGAAACCGGTGGAGGAGTCATGAGCGAGAATCTGGGTCTGATGCTGGTCCGGCAGGCCTTGGCAGAGGATCTGGCCGGATACGGCGACATCACTTCCGAGCTGACCGTGCCGGCGGACCTGCGGGGGCGCGCCGTGATAACTGCGCGCACCGACCTGGTGGTGTGCGGACTGGACCTTGCCCGAACGGTCATGCGCGAGGTCGACTCGGGCGCGGTGTTCACAGCGCTGGTAGAGGAGGGAGCCGCAGCCGGAGACGGGGAGGAGCTGGTCGCCATCGCGGGCCCGGCGCGCAGCATCCTCACTGCGGAGAGGACCATGCTCAACCTCATCAGTCATCTATCCGGGGTCGCCACGCAATCTCGGCGGTTCGCCCAGGCGGTCGCCGGTACCGGAGCCACTGTCGTAGACACCCGCAAGACCGTCCCCGGGCTGCGCCTATGGGAGAAGCGCGCGGTGGTGCTGGGAGGCTGCGGGAACCACCGCTTCGGGCTTTTCGACATGGTGCTCGTCAAGAACAACCATCTTGCGGCCGCCGGTGGGGTGAAGCCTGCCCTGGATCGAGTCAAGGCCGCCGGCGCGCGCTACATGAAGGTGGAGGTGGAGGTCGAGAGCGAGGCCGACCTGCGGGAGGCGATCGCCTGCGGGGCCGACCTGATCATGCTCGACAACCAGGATCTGGCTTCCTTGAGGCACCTGGTGAACGTCGCTCGGGGGATCCGCCCCGATGTGATCCTCGAGGCCTCGGGCGGCGTTACTCTGGATACCGTCCGGGCGGTCGCCGAGACAGGCGTGGATCTCATCTCCACCAGTGCCCTCACCATGGGTGCGCCACCCGTGGACGTGAGTCTCACCCTGCAGATGGAGGTGTGACCATGCTGCTGGTCGTCGACGTGGGCAACACTCAGACCGCGGTCGGGCTCTTCTCCGGCAAGGAACTGACGGCAAGCTGGCGCTTCGCCACCGATGTGCGCAAGACCGGCGACGAGATCGCGGTCCTGCTCGACAGCCTGCTGCGGCTCGACGGCTTCGGACGCGGACTCGGTCTCGGGAGTCGCCGTCGCCTCGGTGGTGCCGCGGCTGAGCGGCGAATACTCGAGCATGGCCGCGGCCAAGTTCGGGCTGGAGGCCCTGGTGATCGGACCGGGAGTCAAGACCGGCATGCCCATCCTCACCAGCGATCCCACGGCAGGTCGGCCCCGACCTCATCGTCGACGCCGTCGCGGCCTTCGAGGCCTACGGAGGTCCCTGCATCGCGGTGGATTTCGGCACGGCCACCACGTTCAGCGCGGTCTCCGCCGCCGGTGAGTACCTGGGTCACGCCATCGCCCCAGGCATCGAGATATCCCTTGACGCGCTTGCCGCGCGAGCCGCCCGGCTGATCAAGATCGAGTTGGCCGACCCCGGTACGGTCATCGGCAAGAACACCGTCCAGGCCATGCAGGCGGGAGCCGTCTACGGATTCGCCGGTCAGGTGGACGGCATCGTCTCGCGCATGCGGGACGAGTTGGGCGGCCCGGCGGTCGACGGTGGCCACGGGAGGGCTCGCCTCCCTGATCTTCGGCCACGCTGCGACGCTGGACAAGCTCGACCCACTGCTCACGCTACGCGGGCTCGAGATCATCTACCGGCGGAACCACGCGTAGGATGGAGCCGGGGAGCGGCGACGACCCCTCGCCGGTCGGCGCGACGGCCTCCAAAGAGGTCTGCGCTGCCAGGCCGGACTCTCTATCCACCCCCTTCACCATCGGGTCGGTCCTCATACCCAACCGGGTGGTGCTGGCTCCCATGGCCGGGCTCACCACCTCCGCGTACCGACGGCATCTGAAGGCTCACGGCGCCGGGCTCGTCACCACCGAGATGGTCAGCGCGTACGGGCTGTGTCACGGCAACAAACGCACCGATGACTACCTCCACTTCGCAGAGCAGGAACGTCCCATCGCGGTGCAACTCTTCGGCGACATCCCCGAGGTGATGGCGAAGGCCGCCCGCCTCGTGCTCTCCCGGGAGGGGACGCAGGCGCGGCTGTGCCCGACCTCCTCGACATCAACATGGGTTGTCCAGTCCGCAAGGTCATGCGGACGGGCGCCGGAGCCGCGCTGCTCGGCGATCCGGACCGCGCCGTGGCCGTGGCTGCGGCCGTGGTCGAGGCGGCGGGCGAGCACGGCGTCCCGGTCACCGTCAAGATGCGCAGCGGGCTGCAGGAGGGCGAGAGGACGGCGGTGGAACTGGCGTCGCGCCTGGAACGGGTGGGGGTGGCCGCGATCGGCGTCCATCCCCGGGCTGCCGTCCAGCACTACCGGGGACAGGCCGACCATACCGTCACTGCGGAAGTCGTCCAGGCGGTCGGGATCCCGGTCATCGCCTCCGGAGACGTGATGAGCGTGAGTGCGGCAGGCGAGATACGGGAGGCCACTGGAGCGACGGCGGTCATGGTAGCGAGAGGCGTGACGGGCGATCCCTGGCTCGTCGACGGGCTCCTTGGGGGTGCGCCGCAGCCAAGGCCGGCCCTCCCCGAGGTAGTCGCGGACCTGCGCTCGTTGTTGGCCCTGGTGATCGAGGAGATGGGTCCGCGACGGGCGGTCCAATGGATGCGCAGACCCTTGGGTTGGTACCTGCGGCCCTCGCGGGTCGCCCCGACGGTCATCGAGAGGCTACGGCAGCGCCCCGGACGGGCACGCGCTCGACGAGGCGCTCGCCGCGCTGGGCGGCGGCGCGAAGCGGAGCGGGAGCGGGCCTGAAGTTCTGTTGACAAGAGGGTGCCTGCACCTATAATGCCGCGCTCGCCTTGAAGGGCTGCTGAAGAACGAAGCTCCGGTCGCCGCAACGCGCTTGCGGGGCGGGCGCATACTTGCTCTGCGGCTGTGGAAGGAAGGTACTAGTGTCCCGCAAAGAAGTCATCCTCACCGAAGAAGGCCTCAAGCAGCTGCAGGACGAGGTCAACCTACCTCTCCACCGTCAAGCGGGAAGAGGTGGCCGAGCGCATCCGTCAGGCGCGCGAGTTCGGCGACATCAGCGAGAACTCCGAGTACGACGACGCCAAGAACGAGCAGGCCCTGCTCGAGCACCGCATCAGCCTCCTGCAGGAGAAGCTCCGCCGGGCCCGGGTCATCAAGGACTCCGAGATCGACACCGACAAGGTGAGCGTCGGCAGCACCGTCACCCTGCGCGACAAGGACGCCGGCGAGATCGCGCATCTACACGCTGGTGGGCTCGGCCGAGGCCGATCCCACCGAAGGCCCGGCTCTCCAACGAGTCGCCGGTGGGCCAGGCCATCCTCGGCAAGCGGGTGGGCGACGTGGTCACCGTGCCGGTCCCGGTCGGGGCCCTCGAACTACGAGATCCTCGCCATAGGGAAGATGTCGTAGATGGACCCTCCGGCCCATCCGAGGGTCCGACGGAGGCGACGGGCTCGAGCGCAGCTGCCCGAGTGGGAGCGCGAGCGGCTGGCCAAGGTCGAGCGGCTGCGCGGCGAGCGTCGAGCCGTACGCGCGCAGCTTCGAGGGCCGCACCCCCCTGGGCGAGATCACCGAGCCTACGCCGGCGCTCGAGCCGGGCAGAAGGCCGAGGGCAGCCACTACCGGGTGGCCGGCCGGGTCATGGCCCGCCGGGAGCACGGCAAGGCCGTCTTCCTCACCCTGCGCGACGGCTGGGACGACCTGCAGATCTACGGCAACGTCGACACCCTGGGCGAGGAGTCGTTCGAGCGGCTCACCGACGTCGACCTGGGCGACATCATCGGCTGCGAAGGGCACGTGTTCCGCACCCGCCGGGGCGAGCTGACCGTGCTTCGCCGAGTCGTGGACGCTGCTCACCAAGTCGCTGCGCCCGCTGCCGGAGAAGTGGCACGGCCTGCAGGACCGCGAGACCCGCTACCGCCAGCGCTACGTCGACCTGATCGCCAATCCCGAGGTCGCCCGGCAGCTGCGGGCCCGGGGCAAGCTGGTCTCGGCCATGCGCCGCTACCTGGAGGGCCAGGGCTTCGTGGAGGTCGAGACGCCCATCCTGCAGCCGCTGCCGGGCGGCGCCCTGGCCCGGCCCTTCGTCACGCATCACAACGCGCTCGACACCGACCTCTACCTGCGCATCGCTCCCGAGCTCTACCTCAAGCGGCTGCTGGTGGGCGGGTTCGACCGCATCTTCGAGATCGGCAAGAACTTCCGCAACGAGGGCATCTCGCTGGTCCACAACCCCGAGTTCACCATGATGGAGCTCTACTGGGCCTACGTGGACTACAACGCCATCATGGAGCTGGTGGAGAACATGATCCCGGCCCTGGCCGTGGAGGTCGTCGGCTCCACCGAGATCGTGGTCGGCGAGCACTCGGTCGAGCTGAAGGCCCCCTGGCCGCGGCGCACCATCGACTCGCTGCTGCAGGAGCACCTGGGCCTGTCGCTCTGGCCGAGATGCGGGCCGACCCGCAGGCGGCCAAGAAGGTGCTGCATGACCGCAAGATCGAGGTGGAGAAGCGCGACACCTTCGCCACCCTGGTGGACAAGGCGCTCAAGCACGTCGTGTGGCCCAAGCTGATGTCAGCCGACCTTCGCCATCGACTACCCGCTGGAGCTCAGCCCGCTGGCCAAGTGCAGCCCGGACGACCCGCTTCTGGTGGAGCGCTTCCAGCCCATCATCGCCGGCAAGGAGATGGGCAACGCCTTCTCCGAGCTGAACGACCCCATGGACCAGCGCCGCCGCTTCGAAGAGCAGGCCCGCAACAAGGCGGCCGGCGACGAAGAGGCCACGTTCTCGACGAGGACTTCCTGCGCGCCCTGGAGTACGGCATGCCGCCGGCGGGCGGCCTGGGCATCGGCATCGACCGGCTGGCCATGCTGCTGCTGGGGGTCGACTCCATCCGCGACGTCATCCTCTTCCCGCAGCTCCGGCCCGAGCACTAGGCGGCGCGCTGAGGTGCCGCACTTCCGTCGGCATCTACCCCTCATCGTACGGTTGGTCCTTGGAGGTCTGTTCCTCTACGCCGGCATCCAGAAGGCCCTCGACCTGGCGGATGCTACACGGGTGATCCATGGTTACGCTGTGGTCCCCGACCTGCTCGTGCACCCGGCAGCCCTGGGACTCACCCTCTTGGAGATCATGGTGGGGGCGCTCCTGCTCCTCGGCCTTTCCACCCGCTTTGCCGCGGGCATGGCGGTGGTCATGTCGGGTGTCTTCCTGTTTGCGTTGATACAGGCCAAGGTGCGCGGCCTGGACATCAGTTGCGGGTGTTTCGGGGGAGACGGCACCGGGCAAGGGGTAAGTTGGCTCGACCTCGTGCGAACACCGCTGATCTTGGCTGCCTCGATCTACCTGCTTGTCCGAGGCTCCCGGGATCGCTTCGCACTCGATCGGCTCCTCGCGCGTGCTCGGGGAGCGGAGGAGGAGTTCAGGGTAGGGGTGCCACTGATCCTGCTAACAGCCATCATCGCCGTTTCCCTCGTTGTCCCCGGTTTGACCGGCGCGATGGACCTGCCTCAAGTCGCCTCTCCCGACCAGGTGGACGTCTCCGGCCCCGAGCGGCGCGAGCCTCTGCCGCCCGAAAGCACCGTGCCCGAGTTCTCGGCGCCGGCTCTGTTTGGGGGAACGGTGTCCTGGCAGGCCTATCGGGGAGTCCCTACCGTCCTCGCGGTCTGGGCCGCCTGGTGTCCCGAATGTCGCGAACAACTCCCCCTTCTGGATCGGGTCAGGAGCGATTTTCCCGGCGTGCGGCTGGTGAGCATCGCAACGGCCGCGGGCGACCTGCCGGGCCCCTCTCCCGAGGAGTTCATGCGGTCGCACGACCTGACGTTCCCGGTGGCGCTGGACGCGACCGACGAGCGCTTGTCGGATGCCCTTGGCGTGCAGGGGTACCCCACGGTCTACTACGTAAGGCCCGATGGCACCGTATCCGAGGTGACTGTAGGAGTCGACTTCGGAGGCCGATGTGCAGGAAGTCGATGCGGGCCATAGCCCGCTAGAGGTCAGGGCCGAGATCCGGCGTGTTCCGGGGAACCCCCGGGAGTATTTTATGAGTCCCAATACCGTGCCCGAAAGGGCCGGTATGCTACACTTTCGACAGTCACTGAACGACCTTTCCCGGCAGAGTACGCGCCGAGTTTCCCCGTACTTTTGTGCCGGTGGGCAGCCGGATGACCGGTCTGTTTTCATAGGAGGACCGGGTGTTTGCTGAAGAGTCACCCGAGTGGAATCTAGACCTAGTGGCTCCACCTGTGAGAGGTGCGGGGAGGAGCCGGCCTCCATGCATCTGCTGCGAGTGGTCGACGGAAGCGTGAGCCATACCCACCTGTGCCCGCGCTGCGCCGAAGGCGTCGCCGAGGAGACCGAAGGTCTGGCGCTGGTCCTGGCCGTGCCCTCGGTGCTCCGTGAGCTGCGTAGGGCCGCTACCCGGAGCAGGAAGGGGCAGCGAGCAGCGCCTCGGCCGGGCGGGGGGAGACCTTCTGCGGGGTGTGCGGCACCACTCTCACCGACCTCAAGGAGTCGGGGCTGGTGGGATGCGTCGACTGCTACCGAGTCTTCGCCGAGTATCTGGAGGCTACAGTCCGCCGGGAGGCGGAGCCGGTGGAGCATCTGGGCAAGATGCCGCAGCGGGGACCCGAGACCGACACCCTGCGGCACGAGATGCTGAGGCTGCAGCGCATGCTGCGCGAGCTGGTGGCGTGCGAGCGCTTCGAAGAAGCGGCCGGGGTGCGCGACCGGCTGACCGAACTGGGGCAGCGTCTGGAGGGGGGCGAGGCATGAGCGCGAGAGCGGCGCACTTACAGCCTCGGCGCTGGCGCTGAGCCGCAACGAGGCGAGCCGGCGCTTTCCGCATGCCGAGGAGCCCGGAGCGCTCGAGGAGCTGAGGTCGGAGGTCCTCGGCACTGCTCAGGAGGGAAGGCTGGGAGCAGCCGTGGCGGGTCTACGAACTCGACGCGATGACTCCCGTCGAGATCGACCATCTGGTCGAGCGGGGTCTCATGACGCCGGCTTTCGCCGAGGGTGCGGGGCGAGCGGGGCTTCGCCGTGTACGGCGAAGGCCAGGCGTCGCTGGAGATCAACGGGGTCGACCATCTGCGCTGGTCGGCTTCCGCGACGGCGATCGGCTGGAGGCGCTGTGGTCGCTGCTCAACCTGCTCGACGACCGGCTGGAGACCGTGTTTCCTACGCCTTCGACGCGCGCTGGGGCTATCTGACGGCGCGAGCCCGGCAGGCGGGCAGCGGGATGCGGGCCTATGCCACCCTGCATGCTGCCGGCCCTCATGCTCACCGGCCGGCTGGCGGGCGTCGCGGTGGAACTGGTCGGCCAGGGCTGGGCATCGCTCCGCTCTGGGGCGGCGCGGGCGGCGTGGTGCAGGTTTCCAACATCTGCCCGTCAGGGGAAGCCGGAGAGCGGAGATCGCTGCAGCAGATGAGCGAGATCTGCGCGGGAATCGTCGAGAAGGAACGGTCGGTGCGCAAGATGCTGCTGCGGGAGAACCCGATCCAGACTCGCGACCAGATCGGCCGGGCGCTGGGGGCGGCCCAGCAGGCCTGGTCGCATGTCGCTTCCTGGAGGCGGTCAACCTCGTGTCGGCGGCTCCAGGTGGGCATGGAGCTGGGGTTGGTGGAGGGTCCGGGCCTGGCGGCAGAGTCGGCCTTCAGTCTGATGAGCAGGCTTCAGCCGGCGCATATCGTGGTCGATTATATGGATGGAAGGACGGGCTGCCTGGAGAGCCCCGAGATCGATCGAGCGCAGGGCTCGGGTGATGCGGGAGATCTTCGCGGGCTCCGGCGTCCGGCGACAGGAGAGAGACGTGATGTTCGAACGATTCACAGAACGGGCCCGGCAGGTCATCGTCCTCGCGCAAGAAGAGGCGCGGAACCTGCGTCACAACTACATCGGCACCGAGCACCTGCTTCTCGGCCTCCTGCGCGAGGCCGACGGCGTGGCTGCGCGCGTGCTGGGTTCGCTGGACGTCACCCTGGAAGAGGTCCGGGGCGAGGTCAGCCGCATCGTGGGCGAGGGCGACAGCGAGTCGCAGGGGCAGATCCCCTTCACGCCCCGGGCCAAGAAGGTGCTCGAACTGGCCCTGCGGGAGGCCCTCTCCCTGGGCCACAACTACATCGGCACCGAGCACGTCCTGCTGGGGCTGGTGCGCGAGAGCGAAGGCGTGGCGGCGCGCATCCTGGGCGACCTGGACGTCGACCCCGAGCGGGTGCGCCAGGAGGTCATGCGGATGCTGTCGGCTCCCAGCCAAGCGGCCGCCGCGGGGCGCCGCCGCGGCCGCTGCCGGCCGAGGGCAAGGAGCGCAAGAGCTCCAAGGTGCTCGACCAGTTCGGGCGCAACCTCACCAAGTACGCCGAAGAGGACAAGCTCGACCCGGTCATCGGCCGCGAGACCGAGATCCAGCGGGTCATGCAGATCCTCTCCCGGCGCACCAAGAACAACCCGGTGCTGGTGGGCGAGCCCGGCGTGGGCAAGACCGCGGTGGTCGAAGGCCTGGCCCGGCGCATCGCCAAGAACGACGTGCCCGGCCTGCTCAAGGACAAGCAGATCTACACCCTCGACCTGGGCGCGCTGGTGGCCGGCTCGAAGTACCGGGGCGAGTTCGAAGAGCGGCTCAAGAAGGTCATGAAGGAGATCGGCGAGCGGGGCGACATCATCCTGTTCATCGACGAGATCCACAACCTGGTGGGCGCGGGCGCGGCCGAAGGCGCCATCGACGCGGCCTCCATCCTGAAGCCGGCTCTGGCCCGGGGCGAGCTGCAGACCATCGGGGCCACCACCCTGGACGAGTACCGCAAGCACCTGGCCAAGGACGCCGCGCTCGAGCGCCGCTTCCAGCAGATCCTGGTCAAGGAGCCCAGCGTCGCACGAGACCCGGCGGATCCTGGCCGGTCTGCGCGAGCGCTACGAGGCCCACCACCGGGTGCGCATCACCGACGAGGCCCTCGAAGCCGCGGCCTACCTGGCCGACCGCTACATCAGCGACCGCTTCCTGCCCGACAAGGCCATCGACCTGGTCGACGAGGCCGCGTCGCGCAAGCGCATCCAGAACATGTGCTCCTCGCCCGACCTGCGCGAGGTCGAGGACGCCATCCTCGAGGTGCGGCGCGAGAAAGAGGCCGCCATCGACGTCCAGGACTTCGAGAAGGCGGCCTCGCTGCGCGACCGCGAGCGCAAGCTGCTCAACCAGCGGCACGAGCTGGAGGAGAAGTGGCGGGAGTCCGACGAGGCGTCCGAGATCTCCATCGGCGAGGACGAGATCGCCGAGGTCACGGCCATGTGGACCGGCATCCCGGTGACCAAGCTCACCGAGGCCGAGACGCACCGGCTGCTGCGCATGGAGGAGGCTCTGCACAAGCGCGTGGTGGGCCAGGACGAGCCGGTCAAGGCCGTGTCCCGGGCCATCCGCCGCTCGCGCGCCGGGCTCAAAGACCCGCACCGTCCGGCCGGCTCGTTCATCTTCCTGGGCCCGTCGGGCGTGGGCAAGACCGAGCTGGCCCGCACCCTGGCCGAGTTCCTGTTCGGCGACGAGTCGGCCCTCATCCAGGTGGACATGTCGGAGTTCATGGAGAAGCACGCGGTCAGCCGGCTGGTGGGCTCGCCGCCCGGCTACGTGGGCTACGACGAGGGCGGCCAGCTCACCGAGTCGGTGCGGCGCCGGCCGTACTCGGTGGTGCTGCTGGACGAGATCGAGAAGGCGCATCCCGACGTGTTCAACATCCTGCTGCAGATACTCGAGGACGGCAGGCTCACCGACGCCCAGGGGCGCACGGTGGACTTCCGCAACGCCATCATCATCATGACCTCCAACATCGGCGCGGCCACCATCTCCAAGGGCCAGGTGCTGGGCTTCGGCGAGCCGGTCGCGGACGGCGGCCTGGACTACGAGGAGATGAAGACCCGGGTCACCGCGGAGCTGAAGACGGTGTTCCGGCCCGAGTTCCTCAACCGGGTGGACGAGGTCATCGTGTTCCGCAAGCTCTCGCGCGAGGAGATCACCGACATCGTGGCGCTGGTGATGGTCGCGGGTGGAGGAGCAGCTCAAAGACCGCGAGATCGGCGTGGCTCTCACCCCGGCGGCCAAGGAGCTGCTGGTGGACGAGGGCTACGACCCCACCATGGGTGCGCGGCCGCTGCGGCGCGCCATCCAGCGGCACGTGGAAGACCTGCTGGCCGAAGAAGTGCTGTCCGGCAAGTTCCCGCGGGGCAGCACGGTGGTGCTGGACCGCGAGGACGACCATCTGGTCATCAGCGAGGTCATCCAGGGAGCGCCCGACGTCCTCGTGGCCGACGAGACCGAGTCAGTAGCCGACGACCGGCCAGGCGGCCGAGTGCCGATGGCGCGGCGTAAGAGCTCCTTCGTCTGCCAGGAGTGCGGATACGCGTCTCCGGGATGGCTGGGTCGCTGCCCGGGGTGCGGTCAGTGGAACACCATAGCTGAAGAGAGTGCGGCGCCGCCCGGCGCCGCGGGGCACCGGGGCGGCGGACGGGCGGCGGGCCCGCCTGCGGCGGCGCCCGCGCCCCTCCACCTCACCGACGTCGACCCCGGCGCTCAGCGACCGCATCGACACAGGTCTGGACGAGTTCAACCGGGTGCTCGGCGGCGGCCTGGTGGCCGGCTCGGTGGTGCTGGTGGGCGGCGAGCCCGGCGTGGGCAAGAGCACGCTCCTGCTGCAGGCCCTGCTGAGCATGGAGGCCCGCGGCGTCTCCACCCTGCTCATCTCGGGCGAGGAGTCGGCGTCGCAGGTCAAGCTGCGCAGCGTCCGGCTGGGCGGTGGCGACAGCGGCCTGCGTCTGCTCCCCGAGACCCAGACCGAGGCGGTGGTCCGCGCCCTGGAGCAGCTCAAGCCGCCGGTGTGCGTGGTCGACTCGGTGCAGACGCTGTGGTCGGCAGGAGTGGGCTCGACGCCCGGGTCGGTCGCCCAGATCCGCGACGCCACCGCGCAACTGCTCCGGGTGGCCAAGGACAACGACATCGCCCTGGTCCTGGTGGGGCACGTCACCAAGGACGGCGAACTGGCCGGTCCGCGGGTGCTGGAGCACATGGTCGACGCGGTGCTGTCGTTCGAGGGCGAGCGGGCGCAGCCCTTCCGCATCCTGCGGGCGGTGAAGAACCGCTTCGGCTCCACCAACGAGGTGGGCGTCTTCCAGATGGCCGAGCAGGGTCTGGTGGAGGTGCCCGACCCGGCCTCGGTCTTCTTGGAGGAGGGCGACCTGCGCTCGGGCTCGGTGGTGGTGCCGGTGATGGAGGGCACCCGCTGTCTGCTGGCGGAAGTGCAGGCCCTGGTGGCGCCCAGCAACCTGGCCATGCCGCAGCGGGTGGCCCGGGGCGTGGACCGCAACCGGCTGGCCATGATCGTGGCCGTTCTCGACCGGCGGGCCCGGCTTGCCGCTGTTCAAATGCGACATCTTTGTTAACGTAGCAGGAGGACTCGTCTTGGAGGACCCGGCGGCCGATCTGGCCGTGGCTCTGGCGATAGCCTCGGCTTGGCGGGACGGCAGAGGACGGCCAGGGGCTGGCGGCCTTCGGCGAGGTGAGCCTCACCGGCAAGGTGCGCTACGTCCTTCAGGTGAGAAGCGCATCCAGGAACTGGCCCGGCGCGGTCTTCCCCAGATCCTGGTGCCCGCCCGGAACGCCGAGGAGTTCGCGCGAAGCGCGGCGAAGCCAGGACTATGCGTGTCGAAGCGGTCGCGGACATAGCAGAGGCGGTCCGTCGGTCGCACACGTCGGGGCAGACGGCAAAGGGCAGGTAACGGCAGCGAGGAGCACCAGTGGGTAAGAGGCCTCCCGCCCATGGACGAGCGACTCGTCGCAGGCTCTGCAGATGATCGCCCCGGGCACCCTCCTCCGGGAGGCGATCGACAACATCGTGCGGGCCCGCACCGGCGCGCTGCTGGTCTTCGCCGACGAGGACAGGATCAGGCCGATGATCTCCGGGGGCATCGACATCGACGTGGCGCTGACGCCCATGATCCTCTACGAGCTGGCCAAGATGGACGGGGCCATCCTGCTCGACGAGGCCGGGACGCACATCATCCACGCCAACGTGCAGCTCATGCCCGACGCGAGCATCGAGTCCCAGGAGACCGGCACTCGCCACCGCACGGCCGAGCGCGTGGCCAAGCAGCTCGACGAGTCTGGCCATCTCCATCTCGGCGGCGCGCGACGTGGTCACCATCTACGTCGGCGACATCCGCTACATCATGGATCCCATCCGGGTCATCCTCGAGCAAGGCCGACCAGGCCCTGCAGACCCTGGAGAGGTTCAGGAGCCGCTTCAACCAGGTGACCACCTCGCTGTCGGCTGCTCGAGTTCCAGGAGCGGTGACCCTCTTCGACGTGCTCAGCGTGCTGCAGCGCACCGAGATGGTCTTGCGCTGTCGCCCAGCTGATCGAACGCTACATCATCGAACTGGGCACCGAGGGCCGGCTGGTGCGAGCTGCAGATGGAGGAGCTGCTGGTCAACGTGCGGGAGGACCGAGAGGCGGTGCTGGCCGACTACCTGCCCGATCCCAGCGCCGAGAAGGTCGAAGTGCGCGAAAGACGCGCTTGTGGCCCTGCCCTCCGACGAGCTGCTCTCCTTGAGCAACGTCGGCAGCGGCAGTCTGGGCTACGGTCCCGAGGCCGAACGTCCTGGAGAAGCACGTGCGTCCGCGGGGCTATCGCATGCTGCGCAAGATCCCGCGGCTGAGCGAGCAGGTCGTCCAGGCGGTGGTGTCGCACTTCGGCGACCTGCAGGCCATCATCGACGCGCCGGTGGAGGAGCTGGCCGCGGTCGAGGGTGTGGGCGACCCTACGGGCCCGGGACATCAAAGAGGGGCTCGTCCGCCTCGCGCGAGCTCGAGCGTGCTGGAGCGATGCGGGTGATGTTCCGCGTAGGCGACACGGTGGTCTATCCCCACCACGGCGCCGGGCGCATCCTGGAGATAGTGGAGCAGGACTTCCAGGGTACCGCTCGCCGCTACTACAGCATCCACATCCTCCACAACGACATGACCATCATGGTGCCGGTGGACGGCACGGAGAGGGCCGGCATCCGGCCGGTCATCTCCGAGCCGATGGTCGAAGAGGTGCTGGGCGTGCTGCGGGACGACCCCACCAAGATGCCGGTCAACTGGAACCGCCGGGTGAAGCACAACCGGGACAAGATCAAGACCGGAGACGTGCTCGAGATCGCCGACGTGGTCCGCAATCTGGCCCTGCGCGACCACGAGCAAGGGCCTCTCCACCGGCGAGAAGCAGATGTTCAGCAAGGTCAAGCGCATCCTGGCCTCCGAGCTGATGTACGCCAAGAAGATGCGCCTCGACGACGCGCTCAGCTTCCTGGACGGTGTGCTCGCCGAGATCTGCGCGCAGCCCCGCTATCGCGAGGACGGTAGCTGATGGTATTCGCGCTACGACTGCTGATGGCCCTGGTGGGTGGGGTCATCGGCTACGAGCTGGGCATCCGCTTCCTGCCCGATGAGGGTGTACGGCCCCGTGCCCTATGGGGCGCTCATCGCCGTGTGCGTCGTCGTGGGTGTCATCATCGGGGCCATCGTGGTGGGGCACTTCCTGGGCAAGGCGGTCACCAGCTGGGGCGGAGGCTCGACCGGGCCAGCTCGCTGGTCACCGCCAGCGGGCTCATCTTCACCACCGTCGGGTCTGCTGGTCGGTCTGGCCATCGCCGCGCTGGGCGGCTTGGCCATCAAGGACCTGCCGGTGGTGGGACCTTACCTGCTGCCGCTGCTCTTCGCGGTGAGCGGCTACCTGTTCGCCTACCTGGGCTACAAGCGCCACACCGACCTGGCCCGGGTGCTGGGCTTCAAGGGCCTGCTGCAGCAGCCGGGGGCGAAGCAGTTCATGCGTCCCAAGCTGCTCGACACCTCGGCGATCATCGACGGCCGCATCGGCGACGTGGTGGCGACCGGGTTCGTGGAGGGCGACCTGGTCATCCCGAGCTTCGTGCTCGAGGAGCTGCAGTCCATCGCCGACTCGGCGGAGCCGGGCAAGAGGGCGCGCGGGCGGCGCGGCCTGGACACGGTGCACCACCTGCAGGAGAGCGGAGGCCACGTCAGCATCATCGAGCGGGACTTCCCCACCGTCGCCGAGGTCGACGCCAAGCTCATCAAGCTGGCCAAGGAGATGCAAGGGCCTGCATCCTCACCACCGACTACAACCTCAACAAGGTCTCGCAGATCCAGGGCGTGGAGGTGCTCAACGTCAACGAGCTGGCCCACACCCTGAAGGCGGTGGTGCTGCCCGGCGAGACCCTGCGCGTGCGGGTGCTGCGCGAGGGCAAGGAAGAGGACCAGGGCGTGGCCTATCTGGACGACGGCACCATGGTGGTGATCGAGGGCGGCCGCAGCCGGGTGGGCGAAGAGGTGGAGGTGGAGGTCACCTCGGTGCTGCAGAACCCCTCCGGCAAGATGATCTTCACCCGGCTGGCGTGAACTCGCACGGTGGGTAGGGAGACACTGCACATGGGCTCGAGACTCAGCCTGGCGCTGGTGGTCGCCGCGGCCGGCTACGGCGCCCGCCTCGATTCGGGGCTGCCCAAGCAGTACGTGCCCCTGCTGGGCATCCCCATGCTGCAGCGGACGCTGACCGCCCTCGGCTCCTGTGCCGACGGTGGATGCGCTTGTGGTGGTGGTCAACGCCGAGGACGTGGAGTACTGCGAGCGGAGATCGCGCCAGGAACGCATCGACAAGGTGGTGGGGGTGGCGCCGGGCGGAGACGAGCGGCCGCTCTCGGTGCGCAACGGCCTGCGCGGCCTTGGCCGAGGCCGGGCACCTGGGATCTGGTGGGCGTGCACGACGGCGCCCGGCCGCTGGTGACCTGCGAGGAGATCGGCCGGGCGGTGGACGCTCTGGCCGGCGACCGAACGCTCGACGGGCGTGGTCCTCGGCATCCCCAGCACCGACACCATCAAGATCGTGGACGACGCAGGGACTGATCATGAGCACCCCCGACCGGCGGAGCCTCTGGCGGGCGCAGACTCCGCAGATCTTCCGCTGGCAGGTCCTCATGGACGCCTACGTGAGGCCTCCGACGGAGGAGCTCCTCGGCGCCACCGACGACGCCTCGCTGGTGGAGGCCCGCGGCGGTCGGGTGGCGGTGGTGGAGGGCTCGCCCGAGAACTTCAAGATCACCGACCGGGTCGACCTGCGTCACGCCGAGCAGATCCTGGCGGAGCGCCGGCGGTGAGAGCGGGCGACGACCAGGGCGCCGGCTCCGGCCGGGATGCCGGTGGACCGGCCCTCAGGGTCGGCCTCGGCTTCGACGCCCATCGCTTCGCCGCCGAGCGCGCCCTGGTGCTGGGCGGGGTCAGGCTGCGCGAACAGACGGCCTGCAGGGTCACAGCGACGCCGACGTGCTGGCGCACGCCGTCATGGACGCGCTGCTCGGGGCCGCCGGCCTGGAGGACATCGGCCACTACTTCCCCGACACCGACCCGGCCTTCGCCGGGGCGGACAGCGTCGAGCTGCTGGCGGCGGTGGCCGTGCTGCTGCGTGACCGCGGCTGGCGCGCCGGTGAACGTGGACGCGGTGGTCATCTGCGAGGAGCCGCGCATCGCGCCCCACCGGGCGCGGCATGCGCGAGCGCATGGCGGCGGCCTTGGGTCTCGAGGCAGAAGACGTGGGGATCCGGGGCACCACCACCGAAGGCATGGGCTTCACCGGGCGGGGGGAGGGCATCGCCGCCCAGGCGGTGGCCCTGGTGGAGCGGGCGTAGAGCCGGGCCGAGCGCCGGCCCCGCGGGGAGACGGGTCGTCGGGCGGGCGGAATTGAGGCAAACTGACGGGAAGCGATTAGTCGACTAGAGGAAAGAGTGCCGTACGATGACCGATGTCCGCGTGCGCTTCGCTCCCAGCCCCACCGGTTCGCTCCACGTGGGGAGTGCCCGCACCGCCCTCTACAACTTCCTCTATTCCCGCCATAACCGCGGCACCATGGTGCTGCGCATCGAAGACACCGACCTCAAGCGCTCCACCAGCGGAGCACGACGCCAGCATCATCAACGACCTGGCCTGGCTGGGCCTGCGGGCCGACGAGGGCCCCGACGTGGGCGGCGCGTACGGCCCCTACCGTCAGAGCGAGCGCGCCGACCTGTACGAAGCCGCCGTACAGAAGCTGCTCGCCGACGGATGGGCCTACCCCTGCTTCTGCCCGCAGGAGCTGCTCGACGAGCGCAAGGAGCAGCAACTGGCCCGCGGCGAGATGCCCAAGTACGACCGCACCTGCTGCTCGCCTCACGCCGAGGATGCGATAGAGGCCCGGTTCGCCGGCGGGGAAGAGGCGGCCATCCGCTTCCGGGTCCCCGACGGCGACGTGACCTTCGACGACCTCATCCACGGGCCCATCACCTTCTCGTCCGACGTCATCGGCGACTTCATCATCAAGCGCACCGACGGCGGCTACTCCTACAACTTCGCGGTGGTGGTGGACGACGCGGGCATGGAGATCACCGACGTCATCCGGGGAGAGGACCACATCACCAACACCGCCCGGCAGATGATGCTGTTCGCGGCTCTGGGCAGGCCCGCTCCGCGCTACGGCCACCATTCGCTGATCCTGGCCCCCGACGGCAGCAAGCTGTCCAAGCGGCACGGAGCCACCTCCATCGGCGACTTCAAAGGCCTGGGCTACCTGCCGGCCGCCATCGTGAACTACCTGGCCCTGCTGAGCTGGCACCCGGCCGACGAGCGGGAGAAGTTCACCCTGGCCGAGCTGATCGCGGAGTTCGAGCTGGGCGGGTCTCCAAGAGCCCGGCCATCTTCGACATCCAGAAGCTCAACTGGCTCAACGGGCTCTACATCCGCGAGCTGTCCCCGGCGGAGCTGTTCCTGCGCGTCGCCCCCTATCTGGCCGAGGCCGGCATCGCGTTCGCCCCGGTGCAGCGGGAAGTGGTGGCCGAGGCGATCCAGGCCAACCTGGTGACGCTCAGCGACGCCCCCCGGTTCGCCGAGTGTTCGTCGACGAGAGCGACCCGGCCACCTGCCAGGGGGCGCCCGCGCTGACCGCTCCGGGGACGTACAAGCTGTTCGGGCTGGCCAGGGAACACTTCGAGCGGATGCCGGACGAGTACCTGCCGGTGCCCGAAGCGCGGGAGCTCCTCCGGGGGCTGGTGGAGGCAGCCAAGGAGCAGGGGATCAAGGGCAAATCGATCTATCATCCGCTGCGCGTGGCTCTGAGCGGCCGCGAAGAAGGTCCCGGAACTCTTCTACCTGGTCGGCGGCCTGGGGAAGAGCCAAGATCCTTGGTCGGCTGGAAGCAGCCTCTGCTATGCGGCCCGTTGGGCCGACCCCACCCTCTAGGAGACCTATCGATGCGCCTGTATGACTCCATGAGCCAGGAGAAGAAGGAATTCGTCCCCCGGGACGGGGACCACGTCACCATGTACTTCTGCGGGCCCACCGTCTACAACTACGTGCACGTGGGCAACGCCCGGCCGTACGTGGTCTCCATGGTGGCCAAGCGCTACTTCGAGTCGCTCGGCTACCGCGTGACCCTGGTGGAGAACATCACCGACATCGACGACCGCATCATCCAGAAGGGCATCGCGAGGGCCGCAGCCATCGGCGAGGTGGCGGAGGAGTTCGCCACGGCCTATCGCGACGACACCGATCGGCTGGGGCTGGGGCGGCCCGATGTGGAGCCGCTGGCCACCGAGCACATCCAGGAGATCGTCGATCTCATCGCGGAACTGGTCGCGCGAGGCCACGCCTATCAGGCGGGGCCGACGTCTACTTCGACGTGGACAGCTCGGCCCGCTTACGGCAAGCTCTCCAAGCAGCAGGTGGCGGAGATGCGCCACGGCGCCCGCATCGACGTGGGGGAGGACAAGGCCGATCCCCTCGACTTCGCCCTGTGGAAGGGGGCCAAGCCGGGCGAGCCCGCCTGGGACAGCCCGTGGGGACCGGGGCGGCCGGGCTGGCACATCGAGTGCTCGGCCATGAGCCTCAAGTATCTGGGCGTCGGGGTTCGACATCCACGGTGGCGGTCGGGACCTCATCTTCCCCCACCACGAGAACGAGATCGCCCAGGCCGAGGGGGCGCTGGACGAGCCGTTCGTGCGCTTCTGGATGCACAACGGCATGCTCAACCTGAGCCGAGGAGAAGATGTCCAAGAGCCTGGGCAACATCCTCACCCTGCGCGACATCCTGGACGCGCACCGGCCCGAGGCGCTGATCGCTGCGTTCTTGGGCAGTCACTACCGCAGTCCCCTGGAGTTCAGCGAGGATCTGCTGGAGGAGACCGAGCAGCAGGTCGACCGCCTGCGCAACGTGTTCCGCGAGTTGGCGGACCGGGCCGGGCGCGGCGGCCGACCAGGAAGGCGCCGCCGAGACGCCAGTCGGAAGCGCTGCTGCGCCGCGTCGCGGCACGCCGCGGGGCCTTCGACGACGCGCTGGCCGACGATCTCAACACCGCCGCCGCCCTGGCCGAGGTCTTCGGCCTGGCGCGCGAGGTGAATGCGGCTCTCGCGGCGGGCGAGCTCGGTCCACGGGGCGCGCAGCAGGTGCGGGCTGAGCTGGCCGCGATGGTCCATGTGCTGGGCCTGGACGCGGTCACGGGAAGCGATGACGCCATCCCTGCGGACGTGACCGCCATGGCCGAAGAGCGGCAGCAGTGCGCGGGCCGATCGGGACTTCGCCCGGGCCGACGCGCTGCGGGACGCCATCGCCGAACGCGGCTACGAAGTCCGGGACGTTCCCGGTGGCTTCAAGATCATCGCAGTCCGGTAGACCTCCCCGCCGGCCCGGCGAGCGCACGGAAAAGGAGCGGCGGGCGCCGCAGGGTTCCGAAGGCGCGCGGACTACCGGCGTCGGTCCCTGGCGCGGTGGTCCTCACGGCGGCGGTGCGGGCGGCGGCGGCGCTCATGCCGCCCGACACGGAGTCGAGGGTCCTGGGGCGAGCGGTCCTCGAGCGGGCAGGGCGCCGGCCGCCGAGGGCGGGGTTCATGCTCCTGAGGGGATGGTGCTCATCTACGGGCGCAACCCTGTTCGAGAGGCTCTCAAGGGACGTCGTCGTGTGCACACCGTGCTGGCTCTCGACCGAGAGTGCGGCAGAGGACCTCGAGTCGACCGTCGACAGTTGGGTCGCCGCGGGCCCGGGCCCGCGGCCGGACGCGCGCCGCGCCTCCTCGCTGCAACTAACCTCTCTGGCCGGCAGCCCAGACCATCAGGGCAGTGGTGGCCGTGGTCGACCCCTATCCCTACCTGGACCCCGAGTCGCTCCTGCAGGGCTTCACCCTGCTGGTCGCTCTCGACGAGGTGCAGGACCCCCACAATCTGGGGGCCATCATCCGGACGGCCGAGGGAGCGGGCGCAGGAGTGGTGATACCCAGGCATCGCGCCGCCGAGGTCACGGCGGCGGTCGTCAAAGCCTCCGCGGGCGCTACCGAGCACGCCGCTATCGCTCAGGTCCGCAACCTGGCGGACTTCCTGGCGGCGGCCAAGAAGGCCGGCTTCTGGATCTACGGGGCCGAGGCCGGAGCGGGGGAGCCGTACACCGCTCAAGACTACCGGTACCCCACCTGCTTCGTGGTCGGTTCGGAGGGACGAGGGCCTGGGCAAGAGGGTGGAGTCGCTCTGCGACGTATGGATCAGTCTGCCCCTCAAGGGCGAGGTGGGCTCGCTGAACGTGAGTGTCTCCACGGGGATCCTGCTTTACGAGGCTGTGCGGCAGCGCGAGGCGGCGGACGAGGGACACTCGTGACCGTCTATCTCATCGACGGGTACAACGTGCTGCACCAGGTGATGGGCCACAAGCCGATGAGCAGTGGCAGGCAAGGGTCGGCCGACGCCGGACCGGATCTGGAGGACGAGCGCAAGCGCCTCATCGACCGCATAGCCAGCTACATGGGTCGGCAGCTCCGACCGAGCGATCGTCGTGTTCGACTCCCACGCGCAGTTGTTGCAAAAGCAGGAGAGTGCAACTGCCAATGTGGAGGTGTATTTCGGGTCGTTTTCCCACTCCGCGGATAGCATCATCGAGAGGGAGGTTTATGCCCTTAGTGCAGGGGAAAATGTGACCGTGGTATCGTCGGACTACCAGCTCCAAAAGACCATCTTCCGACCCAACGTCATCCGCCGTTCCTCACGCCAATTTGTCTCCGATTTGCAAGAGGAAACAAAAAGGATTGCAATTTCTCAGAATTGCATTACAATGAGTCATCGGGTGGAGGACAGGGTCGACCCCGAGACCGTGGACAAGCTCAAGGCGCTTCGTGATTCGTTGCAGGCGAAGCCCGAAGAGACAGGCGGGGGGAGGCCCGGGAGCGAGACCTGATCCGTGACTCTAGTCCGGAGGGGTGAGGGCATGGAAAATGCGGTGTTCGCGAGGAAGGCGGCCGAGAAGGCGGTAACCGAGTGGACCGACGAGGAGCTCGTTGCCTGCGCGAAGACGGGAGACGAAGAGGCTACGAGGCGCGTCCTCACCCGTTATCACCACTTCGTCCGCATGAAGGCGAATTCGTACTTTCTCGCCGGGGGTGACGGCGACGATCTTGTCCAAGAAGGGTACATCGGGCTGTACAAGGCCATCCGCGACTTCGAACCCGGCCGCAGCACCAGCTTTCGCAGCTTCGCCGAGTTGTGCGTGACCCGGCAGATCATCACCGCTATCAAGACCGCTTCTCGGCAGAAACATCTGCCCCTCAACACCTACATCAGCTTCAGCCACACGCCGGCGAGCTCCGATTTCGACACCCGCACCCTCGCGGACGTGATCCCGGCCGGCCGGACCAGCGACCCGGCGCAGCAGGTCATCAGCTCAGAAGAAGTGATGAGTCTCACCGACTGTCTGGTGCGGCTGCTGAGCCCCTTGGAGTCGAAGGTGCTCAAGTACTATCTGGAGGGCAACTCCTACGAGGTCATCGCTGCGCACATCAGCCACGACACCAAGACCGTGGACAACGCCCTGCAGCGCATCAAGCGCAAAGTGACCCTGCACCTGGAGAGCCGGCGGGTCCTCCTGTAAGTCGGGCGGCATGACCGGCCGCGCCGAACTGGAGGTCGTCGCCGGGGCCTGGATCTCGTTATGGTGCGCTCCTGTTGACTGGGAACTGTTCGACCGCCTCCACGCCGACGATTTCGAGGACTGTTCGGCCGCCGGCCGGGAAACGACCAAGGCTGCCTTCGCTGCGGGGCTCGCCGACCTCGTGGAGGCGTTTCCCGATCTCCAGACCCGGGCGGACGACCTGGTGATCGACGTGGACGCCTCGCGCGTGGCCGTGCGCTGGTCAGCCCTGGGCACCAATCGCCGCCGCTTCCTGGACGTCGGCCCCACCGGGCGGCCGACACCCTTTGCCGGCATCGAGATAATCGAAGTACGCGGTGGGAGGATAGTGCGCCGCTGGGGTGAGTGGGACATCAGTGCCCACCGCGAGGCCGTAGACAGGGAGGGCCGGCCGGAGGCAGACGGTCCTCGCTGCAGGTAGCAGGCGCTCGGCGCTACCGCCCCCTATCCGGGGTGCCTCCGGAACCTTGCCACGCACGGCGGGGTCTGAGGGGCATTCCAAACCGGATGGAGGGGTGCCATGAAAGGTTGGAGAATCCTCGCCCCGTTCGCTCTTGCGGGGCTCCTGCTGGCGGCGTTGCTGGCCTGCACATCTGCTCCCGGCGGGTCCGATGCCGTCGACGGCTACGTAGCGTTGGTGCCGGATACTCTGCGCGCGGGAGAGACGGCGTCCTTCTCGTTCACGCTGTTCAAGGGGGAGGACCTGGCCGAAAGCGAGGTCACCGTGTCGGTTCTCGGCGAGGGCAAGACCGTCCTCGCATCGACCCGGGGTGATGTCGACGGCAAGGGCACCCTGACGCTGGAGATCCCCGCAGTGGCACCCGGTGAGTACCGGGTCAAGGTGGCCGGTCAGGGCTTTGCCGAGACGACGGCCGTCCAGATCCAGCCAGGCACGCTGCTCTTCTTGGAGAGCGACAAGCCCATCTACAAACCGGGGCAGACCATCCACGTGCGGTTGGTGGCTCTCGACTCGGAACTCAAGCCGGTGACGGCCCAGGCAGTCATCGAGATCCAGGATGCCAAAGCCATAAAGGTATTCAAGAAGACGGTGGACACCGACGAGTACGGCATGGCCACCGTCGAGCTGCCGCTCTCCACGGAGCCCAACTTGGGCGTATGGAAGCTTCGCGCCACCACGGGTGGAGGAACCGCGGCCGGTGAAGCGTCCACCGAACTCGACGTCCGCGTCGAGGAATACGTCCTGCCCAAGTACGAAGTCAAGGCGGAGCTCACGAAGGACTGGTTCCTGGTGGACGAGCCCATCGCCGGCCATGTCTCGGCGACCTACAGCTTCGGCCGCGTGGTCAAGGGCGAACTCAAGGTGGTCGCCTCGCGATACGTGGGGGAATGGGAGGAGTACGCCACGTACAGAGCCGACATCGACGGCCAGGGCGACTTCCGTATCAAGGCTGCGGGCTACGTGGCCGGCGTACCGGAGGCGGGAGGTCTGGGCAATGTAAGGCTCGACATCACGGTGAGCGAGACCTCGACGGGGTACGAGCAGAAGACCACCGAACTCATCACCGTGGCGGCCACACCCGTGAACATCCAGGTGATCCCCGAAAGCTCGGCGTTCAAGCCCACTCTGCCCTTCGGGGTACTGCTGGTGACGGAGACGCCCGGCGGCGAGCCTGTCGAAGCCCTGGTGCGTGTGGAAGTGACATACATGGACGACGACTTCGAGCAGGTGGGCCGGGAGAACAAGTCCATCGAGACCAAGCGGGGCACGGCCCTTCTGCGCCTCGATCCGCCCAGCAAGGCCGTCCGCATGCAGATCTACGCCTCATCGGGCGATGCTGGCAGCTACAAGGAGCTGACGTCGGCCTATTCCCCTTCGGGCAACTTCATCCACGTGCAGCAGCGGGGAACGCCGGAGCTGGCAGTCGGCGACACCGCACGGTTCGGCGTGGTGTCGACCGCCGAGGCTCGCCATTTCTACTATGAAGTCGTGTCGCGGGGTCGGGTGGTCTTCACCGGCACCAGCGCCGACGAGATCGCCTTCAAGGTCACGCCGGCCATGGCGCCGTCCGCACGGCTGCTGGTCTATCAGATCCTGCCCAACAGCGAGGTGGCTGCCGACGCCATCCCGTTCGACGTGAAGGGCGAGTACCCGCACAAAGTGAGCGCGTCCTTCGATACCGAGGAAGCGAGGCCGGGAGACAAGGTCGAAGTCCGGGTGCAGACCGAAGGCCGGGCCAAAGTGGGTCTGGTGGCGGTCGACCGGTCCGTGTTCATCCTTGCCGAGAACCGGCTCAATCTCGCAGCAGGTGTTCGCCGAACTGGAGGCCCTCTACATGCAGCCGCAGGCGGAGCTGCACGAGGGCGAATGGATGGGTGGGCCGCTGCTGATCCCCGGAGCCGAGGACACCTTCAAGGACGCGGGCCTGATCGTGCTCTCCGACAAGAAGGTGCCCGAGGGCAAAGAGATCGAGCAGCCGCAGAGGATGTTCGACGGCGTGCTGGGAGCCGAAGAGGCCATGCCGGCGGCGGGGGCTACCTCCACCACCGCCGGCGCCGCCGGTCCTCCGGCCGCCAACAAGGCGACGGGCGACCTGGCCGAGGTCCAGCGGGTGAGGCAGTTCTTCCCCGAGACCTGGATCTGGGAGGAGACTCTCACCGACGGCGGGGGCGACGCGACCCTCGACGTCGAGGCACCCGACTCCATCACCACCTGGGACCTGCGGGCCGTGGCGGTATCGCCGGAGAAGGGCCTGGGCATCTCCGAGACATCCCTCCGCGTGTTCCAGCCCTTCTTCCTGCAGGCCGACCTGCCCTACTCGTCCATCCGCGGGGAGGAGTTCCCCGTCAAGATCGCCCTGTACAACTACCTGGATACCGAGCAGGAGATCCAGGTGGATCTGGAAGCCGCCCCCTGGTTCGAGCTGCTCGACGACACCAGCAAGACGGTGATCGTCGCCGCCAACGAGGTGGGGAGCGCCGAGTTCAAGATCCGTCCCAAGAGCATCGGTACCCAGCTTCTCAAAGTCACCGCGCGTAGCTCCGAAGCGGCCGATGCCGTCAACAAGAGCATGATCGTAGAGCCGGAAGGCGTCGGCAGGGAGACCGTGGAGAACCTGGTGATCCCCGCCGGCTCGTCGCGGATCCTGGAGCTTGTGCTGCCCCGGCTGGGAGTGGTCCCCGACTCGGAAAGAGCGTACGTGGCCGTCACCGGCAGCCTGCTGGCACAGACCATCGAAGGGCTCGATCAGCTCCTGCAGATGCCGTTCGGGTGCGGCGAGCAGAACATGATCCTTTTTGCCCCCGACACCTTCATCCTTAAGTACCTCCAGGGGACGAGGCAGCTCAAACCCGAGATCCAGGCCAAGGCCGAGATGCTGCTCATAACCGGGTATCAGCGCGAGCTGACCTACCGGCACAACGACGGGAGCTTCTCGGCATTCGGGGAGCAGGACGAGTCCGGGAGCCTGTGGCTCACTGCCTTCGTGATGAAGACGTTTGCCCAGGCGAAGGACCTCACCTTCATCGATGAGGCCATCCTTTCCGAGGCGGCCGCGTGGATCACCTCCCACCAGCAGAGCGACGGCTCGTTCGAAGCCGTGGGCTTCGTCCATCACCAGGACATGATGGGAGGGGTCGCCGGCAAAGACACCCTGACCGCCTACGTGGCCATCGCGCTGCTTGAAGCGAGCGAGAAGGCTGCCGCCGACAAGGCCATCGGCTACCTCGAAGGCCGGGTGGGCGCAATCGACGATCCGTACGCCCTGGCCCTCACGACATACGCCCTCGAGCTGGCCAAGAGCGAGAAGGCGCCCCAGGCCATGGAGAAACTCATGGCCGCCGCCATCGAGGACGAGAACGGACTGCATTGGAGCAGCGGGTCGGGCGAGCCGAAGCCGTACGACGAGGGTGGCGCGGGCGCCGGCGGTCAGGGTGGCGCGGAAGGCGCCCCGCCGATCGAGGTGCAGCCCGACATGATGCCGCCGGTGGACCTCATTCCCAGCCTCGACATCGAAGCGACGGGATACGGCACCCTGGCTCTCATCGAAGCCGGTGACCGCATGAACGCCTCCCGCTCGGCCAAGTGGCTGGTGGGACAGCGCAACAGCCTAGGAGGCTTCGGCTCGACGCAGGACACGGTCGTCGCCCTTCAAGCCCTCACGGAGTACGCGACCATGAGCTCCACCGACACCGACATGACGGTGACCATCAAGGCCGGAAGGGTGTCGCGAAGGAGGTGCGCATCTCTCCCGACAACTTCGATGTGACCCAGGTGATCGAGGTCCCCGCCGGCGTGGCGGTGGAACTGACCGCCAAGGGCAAAGGCGAGGCAGTAGTCCAGGGAGTCCTTCGCTACAACCTGCGCGAGGCGGAGCAGACCGCGAGCGTCTTCGACATCGACGTGGACTACAACACCGCCCAGGTCGCGGTGAACGACCTTATCGATATCGACGCGACCGTGACCTTCGACCCACCGGAGCCCATCAAGGCCGGCATGGTGGTAGTGGACATATCCGTGCCTACCGGTTTCGCAGCGGTGGACGAATCCCTCGCCAAGCTGCTCGAGCAGCCCGGGGTCAAGCGCTACGACGTAGCCGGGCGTAAGGTGATCGTCTACATCGAGGATATGGATCCGGGTGACAAGGTCAGCTTCTCCTTCCAGGCGCGGGCGCTGTACCCGGTGAAGGCGAAGGGCACGGTCTCGAGTGCTTACTCCTACTACACGCCCGACTGGCGCGGGGAAACCTTGGGCCAGGCGGTGACAGTCCAATAGGTCGTCGTATGGGCGCGGGCGCGCCGGAGGTCGCGGGGCCCGGTGCGTATGCGCCGCGGGCGACATGAAGTGACCAACTGCCTGGTGTGGGCGTGGGCCGACCGGGTATTTGGAGGGGGTGGCGGCGCCGGCCGGACGCAAGTCCGGCCGGCGCCCGTCATTGTGAGGGGGCCTGTCACGCTCGCGGCGCTGTGCACCCTTGGCGCCGGGCGAGGGAGACCGCTCGCATCGGTCGGGGCGCCGCGAGCCACTGCGGGCTGATTCATGGTCGGCTCTCGATCAGCCCATACGCTTGGCTATCTCGAGTCCCTGCTCGGCGGTGACCGCCGGGGTCACCGTGAAGCTGAAGACGTCGTCCCAGGCACTGGTAGCGGCCATGATGGGAGCGACACTGTCGGCTTCCGCGACCACCACCAACTCGGCTTCACTGTTCTGAAGCCAGTACTCGGCGATCACCCGCATGCCCTCCGGAAACGACCATTGCATTCGGCGGGCCACACGCTCCTTGGTCGTTGCTGCTCTTACTTTGCCGATCGTCACGAACAACATGTCGGACCTCCATTCGGGACGGGTCGCGTTGCGGTGCTGGCGCGAAGGGACGGAAAACCGATGCGAGCGGGCCCTACTGAATTCATGCTAGGCCGCCGGCGCGGGTTGTCAATGCTGTCGCTGAGAGTCGCTGGACCGCGGCGACGGCGGACGGCAGAGCCGTGGGCAGGGCGAGAGATCTGCTGAAACCTGTGAAACCTGGGTACCGTACTATGCAGTGCCTCTCGACTCTGGCCGGTACCGCCGGCCTGGGACACGGACTGCTGCGGGCGGACACCAGCAGTAAGGAGCTGAAGCGTGCCGTCGGTGCGAACGGTGAAAGCGGAGGTTGTGGTCGTTGGCGCAGGGCCCTCGGGGTCGGCCGCCGCCACCTATCTTGCCCGTGAAGGCGTAGCCGTGGTGGTACTCGACCGCGCACGATTCCCCCGGGAGAAGGTGTGCGGTGACGGGTTGACACCCCGCGCCGTTACCATGCTGGCCGATCTGCGGGTGGAAGACCGGCTGCGGAACCTCGGCTACAAGCCTCACAGGTCGTTTCGCCTGGTGAGTTCCCGGGGTGAGTCTCTGGTCGCAGGCTTTCCCGAATACGGGAAGGGCGGGAGATACGGGTACGTGGTTCCCCGGATCGTTCTCGATCAACTTCTGATGGAAGGAGCCAGAGACGCCGGCGCCCAGATCATGGAAGAGACCGAGGCCCTCTCGCTCGAAAGAGAGGGCAGCGGGAGATCTGCCGCCCTCCTTCGGGCTCGCACCGCTGGTGGCGAGGAGATCAGAGTCGAAGCCCAGGTAATCATCGCCGCCGACGGCTCTCGTGGCTCCTTCTCGCGGGCTGTTCTTGGCGCCGACCGCATGCGGCCTTACGCGATCGCGATCCGGGGCTACGCCGAGGGAGTAAGGGATCTGGAAGGCCATCTCCACTTCTTCCTCGATCCGGCGCTTCTCCCTGGGGGCTACGGCTGGATCTTTCCGAGCGGACATCCGGGGGAGCCAGCCAATATCGGAGTGGGGCTGACTGTGGCGCAGCTCAAGAGAAAGGCCCAGCGGCCGTCTCAGCTCCTGAAGATGTTCCTGTCCACCGATTCCCTCGCGCGGCGACATCTGCAGGACGTCCGTCTTGTGACGCGACCGTGCGTCGAGCCCAGTGCTCATGGGGGTCAGTCGGGGGCGCCGCATGGCGCAAGGAGTCCTCTTCGTGGGGGATGCGGCGCATCTGGCGGACCCGCTGTCAGGCCAGGGGATCGCAAACGCCCTCGAGAGTGGACGCATAGCAGCCACGGCTGTGACGCTTGCGCTTCATACAGGCCAGAGCAAGCACCTCTTGCGCTACCCGCTCCACGTGCTTCTGGCGTCCTTCCCCGAGCTGATGAGCGCCCGCGCGCTCCGTGGGCTGCTCGCGCGACCCTGGTGCAACGAGTGGGTCGTGCGGGTGCTGAGCCGAGATGAAGCCCTGGGCCGCGCCGGTGTAGCCGTGCTTGCCAACAGCATTCCTGCGTATGGGGTGCTCCATCCGCTGTTGCTGAGCAGGGTGATCGCTCCCCGCCGTCTGGCCTCCATCGTCAGAGCCGAGAGACCCGCTGTAGGCCCGCCAGCCTGAACAGCGCCGCCCTCCTAAATGCCGCCGCGCTCCTGAGCGCGGTTTCCCCCACGACGCGGCGCGCTGGGCGCCGGCCCGACGCGGGGGCTAGCCGCTGAAGCAGGACCGCTTGTCGGGGCTACCTCCCTGACCGGGGAGCGGGGTGGGTCTGGGCGCGGTAGAATCAGCGGGCGCGGTGGGTCGCGGAGCGGAGCGCAGCGTCGCCACCGCTGGCGGCATCTCGGGCCGGTGTAGCTCAATGGTAGAGCAGCTGATTTGTAATCAGCAGGTTGGGGGTTCAAGTCCCTTCGCCGGCTCCTTGAGTGGTCAGAGTAAAGACCTGCAAACGGGCATCATTAGAGAGTGCATCTTCGTTCGCGTGGAACTCCGGCATCACCCATCCTTGCTTACTTTTGATCTTTTCTGCTTACCCCGCATGTACCCCGCATGCGCGAGCGCGGGGCTCCAGAGGGTGGAGAACGCCGCGGTTCGGGTCATAGGTGACTCTTCAGTTTCCGTGGACGAGACAACGAGGGCTTAGAGGAGGGTTGGCCATGGAGTACAAGGAGATTGAAGTCGGCCAGAAGTACGCCTTCCGCCAGAGACTGTCAACGGCAGAACCACTACTGCAGGTACAAGCCGTCGAAAAGACTGGTCGCCGGGGTCAAGTGAAGATCCGCCGACTCTCAGAGCCTTTCGAGGGGCTGGAGGAATGGGTTCAAAGCCGCCAGCTCGTAGTTCCGTGGACTGAGCGAAAGGCGCTTCTCAGGGACGAAGAGCGGGCGAAGCGTTTCGATGAGGCCCGGCGCAAGTCAAACGAAGGCCTGATCAAGGCCATCGAGACCGTGATGTACGCCACGGGCTACAGCGATGCTGGCGCGGAACATGATGGAACCATACGCATGGAGGCGGAAGAGTTGCGCGAGATTGCCCGCCGCGCTGGTCTCCCTCAGAAAGTCGAAGACATGCATCCAGCCGTCTACGTCGACCGCCACGGCCGCATGCACCTACCCGTCGAGGTTGCCGAGCGGCTGGCTCAGGCGTTTGCGAGGGCGGAGCCGGAACTGGTCCTCATGTACATCGAGGACGAAGAGAGGGAGTACAAGGCGCGCGGCTACGAGCCTGGCGAGCGCTTCTATCACGACATTCTGCGTGAGCACATGCCGGGCTATGCGCTTGTTCGCTACTGGGCGGGGCATCAAGAAGAGGTTGAGTTCCTGCGCGCCGAAATCGAGCGACTCCGGATGCTGGTGAAGACCGCCGCCGACGCACTCGTTAAGTGCGGCGCGGAGAAGGAGGGCCGGCGAATTCAGCGAGCACTCGATCAGGGGTGAACGGGCATCAAGGACCCCGCGGGCTGCCCGCGACTTGCCCACGGACACACGTTGATCCCTATATCCTGAACCCGAGCTCTCCAGAGATGGCGGCCCCGGTCTCTTTGGCCTGCGATGCTATAAATTCACGTTGAACTGGGCCGAAACGGTCGGCGGGCACCACGACGGATAGGCTCGCCACCACTTCGCCGGCGCTGTCCCTGATGGGCACCCCAATGGCGCACACGCCCTTCATGTTGGCTTCTATATCCCAGGCAATGCCCGATCTTCGAACCTCATCCAGCTCCCTATGCACCCTCGCCAAATCGGCCAGCGTGAGCTCGTGGCCGCGGTCGCCAAAACTCAGCTTGGATAGCCGCTCCTCAGGTCCGAAGGCGAGGAAGATCTTGCTATGAGTGGTGCCATAGATGGTCGAGACGTTGCCCATGAGCGCGATGGGCTTGAAGAAATGAACGGTCTGGAAGTGATCGAGGTGCAGGATACCCCTGTCCGTCCACACACTCATGCCCACGAACTCCTCGGTGCTCGCCGCCAATTGTTCCAGGTATCGGTGTGCAACCCGAATCAGTTGGTCGTGAGAACGAGCCAGATAGGCCACGCTCAGGAGGGCTGAGCCTAGTCGGTACTCACCGGAGTCAGGATCAGTGACCAGAAACCCCTCACCCTCGAGGGTCTTCATCAGCCGCCGCGTTGTCGCCTTGTGAAGCCCTACCACCCGGCTTAGCTCAGCGACGCGCCAACTGGGATGCTCGACGTCGAAGCACTGGATGATGCGGAGTGCGCGCTCGACCGCCCTAACCGCGCCAGTGCCGTCGCCGGAGACCTCATTCTGAGCCAGCTGCTCGGAGCGCTCCTCCGTGCCTTCCATCCGACCGTCCTTTGTCCGTGACTCATCAGACGAATCATACTATAGCGCAAACAGCACAGAGCTTGACAAAGCTGAAAGCAATTACTATAAATGACTTGCCCAGTGATGCGGCGAGGACTGACCTGCTCGCGCCATGAGCCACGGAGAGCTCGCTGGCTCGCCGTGCCAACACTCACGTTAGGGGGTAACAGATGGCAGAAGAGAGAAACGTAAGCCGCCGCGAGTTCCTCAAGCTGGCCGGTATGGCGGGCGCGGCGATCGGGCTTGGCGCCGGACTTGGCGGGCTCGTTAGCGCCTGTGGAGACGAGGAGACGACCACGACCACCGGTGGGGTCGCGACGACAACCGGGGGCGCCGCCACGGGAACCGTCTCGATTATCATGCTGGGCACCAATCAGCCGGGCCTGGAAGCGGTAATCGCGGACTTCGCGAAGGAGTACCCGGGCATCACGATCACTCCCGAGTTCATCAACGATCTGCAGGCCTTCGACGTCGGGGTGCCGACTCGGTTTGCTGCAGGCAACGGGTCCGACCTGATCCACCTGATTGGTGGCGTTTCCGCTCCGGTCAGTATCGGGGCGTTCTCCAAAGCGGGTCTCATCGAAGACCTTTCGTCGGCGCCCTGGGTCCCGACGATGTACGAGGGCACCAAACCACTGATGATGTACGACGGCAAGGTCATGGCCAAGGACTTCGGGTCGCTGCCCGTTGGCGTGCCTGCAGTACGACAAGGACTTCTTCTACCAAAAACAGCCTGACGGTCCCCACGACCTTCGCAGAAATGGTCGAACTGTGTAAGAAGATCTCCGGCATGGGCAAAACCCCGGTTTCCTGGGGCGCAGGCGAGGTCTTCGTGAACATAAACGACGTCGCCGTCATGGCCGGCAACACCGTGTTCTCGAAGATCCCCGACTGGCTCCAGCAGCGGCTGGATGGCAAAACGACGTTCGCGAGCACCGAGGGTTGGCGTCGTGCGCTCACGCAACTCACGGAGATGATCGACGCCAAATGCTTCTCACCTGGGGCGGCAGGGACTTCAATGGCGGACATGATTTCGCAGTTTGCGTCCGGCCAGACGGCGATGATGTTTACCTACGGCGGCATGGCTGGTCTTGTTCTTTCGCAGACGCCGACCATGAACATGGCGCAGTTCCCGTTCCCAGGGGATGACGCTGCCGATACCCGCATCACTCAACAGGCTGCAGGTGGCGTAGCAGAGTGGATTAAATCGCCGAACAAAGAGGCGGCCAACACGTTCCTGGAGTTCTGGTCTCGCCCCGAGGAGGCGCAGAAGTTCTGCGATGCCTCCCAGATCATGTCGCCCGCACAGGCGACCTCTGGCGAGACGACCGGCACCTACACCGAACTGAGCGAGTACTACAAGGGCGGCAAGGTCATCGCGGACACGACCGCGTACTGGCCAAACACGTCCTTCAACCAGAAGGCGGGCGCCAGCATCCAGGGGCTCTTCACCGGCCAGAAGACCGTGGACCAGGTGCTCGCCGACATGGACACTTTCTTCGACGCGAAGCAATAGACAGCGCTGATTGCGACGGCGTGCCGGGGTCTGTACCATCAGGCCCCGGCACGGTTCGGCTACGGATTGAATCAACCCGGAAGATGGAGACCCACATGAGGCGCAGCCGCCGCGGCCGTCTCGAAGTCAGGCACGTCCCGTGGCTGCTGGCCGTGCCGGCCATCGTGCTCGCGGTGGCACTGCGGTACCTGCCGTCGCTGTTCGGCGCCGGCTACGCCTTCACCGACTGGACCGGGCTGACACTGTCCGCCGATCCGATTGGCTTCGAGAACTTCACGACCATCTTCACCGACGAAACGGCGCGGGGTTCGCTGCTCCACACGCTACTGCTTGCTGCGTTAGTTGTGTTGTTCTCCAACGTCATCGGTCTGGCGCTAGCGCTGGTGCTTCAACAACGTTTCAAGACCCGGAACCTGCTGCGGGCGCTGTTCTTCCTCCCGTTCGCCCTCAGCTATCTCGCCACCGGCTACATCTGGCAGTACATCTTCTCCTACACGGGGCCGCTCAATCAGTTCCTCGGCATTCGTCGGGCTCGAAGGTTGGCAGCGACCCTGGCTCGCAGACCCGCGCTTGGCCATCTTCATGATCGCCATCGTCATGATCTGGCAGTACACAGGGCTGACGATGGTGATCTACCTGGCCGGGCTGGAGGGAATCCCGGAGGAGCTGGATGACGCGGTCGCCGTCGACGGCGCATCGAAGTGGATGAAGTTCCGGCGCGTGACCCTTCCTCTTCTCACGCCTGCGGTCACGGTCGCGACGACGCTCACGATGATCTGGGGCCTCGGCGCCTTCGACCAAGTCATCGCTCTCACCGGAGGTGGTCCGGTCGGTGCGACGGAGACGCTCGGCACGCAGGTCTTCACGAACACCTTCAAATACGGACTGTACGGCTATGGATCTGCGCTCGCGGTGATTCTCACGATTCTGATCGCGGTCTTCGCCATCACGCAGAACTCGGTCATGCGCTACCGGGAGAACCGGCTGTGAGAAATCGATACGGAATGAAGACCTTTGCCGTCGAACTCCTCGTGCTTGTCATCGCGGTCCTCTTCTGCCTCCCGCTCTATCTTCGTGGTGTCGGTGTCACTCAAGCCTGCGGATGAGATCTTCACCAGCGCGCTCGCATTTCCCCGAGATCCCGCCTGGGGCAACTTCAGCAACGTTTGGCAGCCGACCAGCGCGGGCGGGGGTGGACTGGCTGCCGCGTTCCTCAGCAGCGCGGTGATCACACTATGCTCGGTCGCCGTTCTCGTCATCATCGGATCGCTGTGCGCATATGTGCTGGCCCGGCGCCCGGGACGGCTCAGCAACACCCTCTACATCCTCTTCGTGCTCGGCCTCATCGTGCCGTTCCAGTTGAGCATCATCCCGCTGTACGTCAGCTTCCGGGCGCTCGGGCTGGCGGGGAACTATCTCGGCATGATCACCCTCTGGGTCGGGATATTCATGCCCCTAACGGTCATCCTCTACACGGGGTTCGTCCGGCAGCTCCCCGGGACTACGAAGAGGCGGCCCGCATCGACGGTGCCGGGACGTTCCGCATCTTCACGCGCGTCGTGTTTCCACTCCTCAGGCCCGTCACCGGGACGGTGGCCATCATCACTGGCCTGTTCATCTGGAACGACTTCTTCGCTTCGCTCATATTCGTGGGCGGAAGCCGCGCCCAGACGCTGCCCGTGGCGATCTACTCGTTCGTCGGGCAGTACGTGTCCCGATGGAACCTGGTCTTCGCAGCCGTGTTGGTGGCGATCTTGCCCCTCATCATCTTCTTCGTTGTGGCCCAGAAACAGATGATCCGCGGCTTCGCCGGTGGGCTAAGGGGGTAGCAGGTGGCAGCGATTTCGCTGAAGGACGTGACCAAGGTCTACAAGGGCGGAACCACGGCCGTGCGGGACCTGAATCTCGAGATCGGAGACGGCGAGCTCGTCGTCCTTGTCGGTCCGTCGGGCTGCGGGAAGACCACGGCCCTGCGGATGGTCGCGGGCTTGGAGGAGGTTACCGAGCGGGACCATCGTCATCGGCGACCGGGTCATCAACGACGTGGATCCGGGGGAACGAGACATCGCGATGGTGTTTCAGAACTATGCGCTCTATCCGCACATGTCGGTCTTCGACAACATCGCCTTCCCGCTCCGAGCCAGACGCGTGCCGAAGGCCGAGGTCCAGGAGCGAGTCAAGCGGGTTGCAGATACGCTTGGACTCACCGAGTACCTGCCGCGCAAGCCTCGCACCCTGTCCGGTGGTCAGCGGCAGAGGGTGGCGATGGGACGGGCGCTCGTCCGCGAACCGCAGGCGTTCCTGATGGACGAGCCCCTTTCCAACCTCGATGCCAAACTGCGTGTCCAGATGCGCTCCGAGATTTCCACTCTGCAGAAGGAGCTCGGAATCACGACCATGTACGTCACCCACGATCAGGTAGAGGCGATGACGATGGGGACGAGGATCGCGGTTATACGCAAAGGTCTGCTGCAGCAGTACGGATCGCCCCAAGAGGTCTACTCCAACCCTGCCAACATCTTTGTCGCTACGTTCATCGGCTCGCCCGGGATGAACTTCGTCAAAGCCCGCGTCGAGGGTAAGGGAGACCGGTACCGGCTTGCCCTGCAGAACCAGACAATGGAACTCCCGGCGGAGGTCGCCGATAGGTGCCCGGGCCTGGCCTCGTACCTCGATCGGAACGTCGTGCTGGGTGTTCGCCCCGAGCACCTGTCGCTCGGCGGTTCCCAGGGGCCCTCGTTCACCGCCACGGTAACCCGCACTGAGCTACTCGGCGCCGAGTCGCTCATCCACGTGGTTACCGCCGCGGAGTCCGTTCTCACCGATGACGTAGTCGAGGCGCTTGCAGACATAGACGTGACAGCGGTGGAGAGTCTCGAAGAAGAGCAGAAAGAGTGCCGGGTCAATCTCGTCGTGCGGGCGGATTCGTCGACGGTCGTCACAGTAGGAGAGACCGTCGAGCTTGCAGTGAGGCCAGCAGGCATGCACTTCTTCGCGCTGGAGGGCGGCCAGGCGATCACCACGTGAGGCCCGGCAGTCGCCGCCCAACGAGATCGCAGACAAGAAAGTGAGGACTGCAGATGGATCATCAGTATGAGCGTGGTTGGCAACGCTATGGCTTTGACAATCAGCCATTCCACGACGCGGCTATCCACGGGTCGTCGTCGCCGATTTCCGTCTACCTCTCGTTCAACCGCGGAGTCGGAAAGCCCCACATTTCGTTCGCGACGATTCCGTCGGACACCTCAGGCGAGGCGATCGGGATGCACATGCACCGGGATACGCCGACGGGGAAGGACAGCGAGGAGTGGTACATCATCATCGACGGCATCGGCGAGATGACCTTCTCCAACGGCGATGTCGTGCGCGGCCAGCAAGGAGATCTGATCGCGATCTACCCGGGGACGGGGCACTCGTTCCGGGCAATCGAGGGCCCTTGCCGGCTTATCTCTATCACCCCGGAGATGTTCACCTACGCGCCAGAAGTGGACGTCAAACTCGACCCCTATCCGGACGAGTTCCACCCCCAGATTCGCGTCGGTGATGTCGACAGCGAGATGTGCCCGCTGAGCGCCTCTTGCACCGTGTGCGGTTCCGAGTGGCACCGTCCGGACGATGACCAGGAGGCGGCGACCCTCGCGGTATGGGCCGGACAGCACCGGCACGAGAAGGAGGTCTCGGAATGAGACTGGGGGGGAGCATCTTCCAGGCGCGTACCCCCGATGAGCTCGACAGCCTGGTGGAAACGTTCGACACCTACGGCCTTTCGACAGTCAGCGCCCCGTGGGGTTTCGAGCAGATGACCGACGATGAGGTGGCGGCTTATGGCCAGCGAGCCGTGGAGTTGGGCATCGTTATTGGGGAGTCGCACTCTCGCCCCAATCTGTTGATCCGTGATCCCGTGGAGCGGGAGCGGAGGATCGAGAACCTACGGGTCGGGCTCCGCAAGGCGGAGATCATGGGTGCACGCTGCGTGTGTATCTTGGTCGGGACGGGGGGACCCGAAGACCATCTGGCCGCCCCGCATCCGTTCAACTACACCGACGAAGCACGGCGCCAGTTCCGCGAGACCCTGCTGCGCGCGATGGACGGCCTCGAACTGGAGAAGACCGAGCTGTCCATAGAGCCCTGGACCAACACGTTCTTCTACCAGCCGGAGGCGATTCGCGAGTTCCTGGACAGCGTCGGTCATCCGAAGATTGGCCTACACCTGGACTTGATGAACATGGTCGACCAGTACCACTACTACCGGACCACGGAGTTGATCGACAAGACATTCGACTTGCTCGGCGAGCGCATCGGTGCGGTGCATTTCAAGGACCTGCGATGGGACTGGGAGTACATGTACTTGAAGTTCGATGAGGTTCCGATCGGCGACGGGATCATAGACTACCCGACCTACGTCCGGCGGATCGCTGAACTCGGCCGGGATACTCCCTGCTTCGTCGAGCACTTCCCGACCGAGGGCGAATTCGCGATCTCGTTCGCCCGGCTGCATCGCCTCGCAGCGCAGGCCGGCGCGCAGTTCACGCCGCGGGTTGACGCCTGAGGCGCAGTCACATTCTCTACGAGGAAATGATTGGAGCGAAGATGACGAACTCAAGTAGGCCGGAAGGTCCCATCGAGAGCCTGTGCGGTCACCTACTACTCGTGTACACAAACGAGGAGATTGCTGGCGACGAGGAGTATCGCTCATGGTGGGACAAAGGGTTCGCTGACATCCAAACGATTGCGGGGCTGGGCTCGGGTGCCCGTCATGTTGTCGACCCCGACCAGCGCGCTGGGCAGGTCCCCACCTGGAAGTACCTCGTCGTGCACGGTTTTACCGGGGACGCCGGGCAACTCAAAGAACGCGTCCTCGCGCACACCGTGCATGACGATTCGGCGCTGTGGTTCTACGAGGCGACAGCTGACTTCGTGCGCAAGTCTGATGGCCTGATCGGCTCCCGGGCATGGCGGCCCAGCGACCCAGGCGTTACGCGAACTGCTGAGCTTGAGGAGGGTCCCGGCCGAGAGGACAAGCCCGAGCACGTCTTCATGGCTCTGACGAACGCGGTGGCTGGCCGCGAGAGCGAATTTCAGGAGTGGTACGACCGGTACCACGTGCCGGACGTACTCGCGGTCGACTGCTATCAGTCGTGCCGGCGCCTCCGGATAGCGGCGACGAGCGGCGCGAGCACGCCCTGGGAGTACGTCGCGTTCTACCGTTTCCTCGGCTCCGTGCCGCAGATGCATCAGACCCTGATGGAGGACATGGAGCGCGGCGAAACCAAGATGACAGACGCCCTTGCTGACGACCACGGAGCCTGGATCTATACGGCGATCTGAATCCCGCAGGGAGCGGTCTCCGGCCGCAGAGAAAGCGAGGACAGATGGATCATCAGTATGAGCGCGGCTGGCAGCGGTACGGGTTCGACAATCAGCCGTTCACCCAGGCCGCCAGTCACGGCTCGTCGTCCCCGATTGCTGTCGGTGTGGCGTTCCACCGCGGAGTCGGGAAGCCACACATCTCTTTCGCGACAATCCCGGCCGACACACCGGGTCAGGCGATCGGGATGCACATGCACAGGGACGTGCCGACGGGCACAGACATCGAGAACTGGTACATCGTCATCGACGGCGTCGGAGAGATGACGTTCTCCAACGGCGATACTGTCCTCTGCCACCAAGGAGACCTCGTAGTCTTCTACCCGGGTACCGGGCACTCCTTCCGCGCCATCGGTGGCCCAGTCCGGGTCATCGCGATCACCCCGGAAATGTGGACCGAGGCACCTGGGCGCAACGTGGAAACGGACGACTACCCAGAGGAATTCCGCCCTCGGATCCGCGTCGGCGACGTCGACAGCGACATGTGCCCTCTGAACGCGATCTGCTCGGTATGCGGCGCCGAGTGGCGCCGTCCGGCAGACGACCAGGAAGCGGCGACCCTCCCGACTTGGGCCCGGGACCATCGGCACGAGTAGGAGATCTCGGAATGAGATGGCCGCTGGTTGCTGGCTATCTCTCCGTGAGCCCGCCGCGCTGATGACTTATCAGTGAGTCGCCACACTACCGGTCCGGAAAACGCGAGCCAGCCTCTTGACTCCACATACCGCTATAGTCTTACGCTCCGATCACGTTTCGACGCAGAGGGAGCATCGCTTGGAATTCCAGCTTGGCTCAAAGGACAAAGGCTCCAAAGCCGTCAAGAAGCCGAAAGGCCCCAAGAAGCCCAAAGCTCCGAAGGCGCCCAAGGTGCCCAAGGCTCCGGAGGCCTAGTTGTAGTGCCCTCGACGAGATTGACAGGGTGAGACGAATCTTTCCCCCAGAGAACGATTGAGGCGGCCCGGTTTCCCCATGCGGCTGGCCGGATGGTTTCTTGGGCTTCACTATCAACAGATAGTGAAGCTAGGTCCGCTTCCGGATTCGAGGCGGTTCGCGGTCGCTTGGTTGCCGGTAGGCATCGGAGACCTCCCGGCCCGCCAGTAGCTCAAGCAGGGCCCGAACGGGCACCAGGATCCGTGAACCGAGCCGAAGGGAGGGCAACTCGCCGTTCTTGACTGCGAGATAGGCCGCCGCTCTCCCGATGCCCAGATACTTCGCCGCCTCCTCGACTGAGATCGTCGAGCGTTCGCTTCGCTGTAGAGCCTGTCGGCTAAATGGTGCGGCCTCCACCCTGGCTGCGCCTCAACCTCGCGGAAGACGACGGTCTCAGTTCTGCTCTTCATCAGTGCCTCAATGACATTCAGGAGGTCCATCTGCGCCTGGTGGGAGGCCTCCATCGAGTTCCGTAGGTTGGACATGAGCTTGTCGCAGGTCCTCGTCGTTCATGGAGCGTTCCTCCTACGGGGGACTTTCCGGGAGGGAGGCGTCGTGCGAGTGTCGCCGGTTGGGCTCGCGAGTTGCCTCTCCAAGTCGGTAAAGGCCCGAATGAGTTTGGGTGCCTCGAAGGCGCGGTTGCGCCGGCCGACCGTCACCTGACGGAGTATTCCCGCCTCTTCCAGGCGGGCAACCGCTTCGTTGGCGGCCTGCCAGCTTCGCCCGGTGAGCGCCGCCGCCGCCTGAACGGTGAGGATCGGAGCGCCGGGGAGGGCGCTCAGCAGCAGATCGGTTGTCGATTTCCGTCGAAGGGGAGCAAGCTGCGTTCGCCACCCGGTCTCCAGGGCCGCTATCCGCTTCTCAAAAGCGTCAGCGTCAGCAACCGCCCGACGGGCAGCCGCGGCGAACAGGGCTATCCAGCGGTTTAGCCCTTCGGAGGCAGCCGGGGGAGTCGGGAGACCCCAGGTATCGTGTCGCGGTGAGTGCCGCGATGTAGTCAGTGGCCCAAGTGGCCAGAACCAGCGAAACCGGCGGCAGCACTCGCGGAGCCAACCCTCGCCTCCGAAGAACCATATGGATCAAGGCCCGCCGGCTCTGCCGTTGCCGTCGATGAACGGGTGGATGGTCTCAAACTGGGCGTGCGCGATCGCCGCCTGAGCCACGGCCGGCAGGGTGTCGGTGTTGCAGAAGTCGCAGAGATCTCTCAGGTACTCTTCGACCGTTTCGAACGGTGGCGGAACGAACACGGCGGCGCACGGGTTGAAGCTCGAACCGCCGATCCAGTTCTGCTGCTGCCGCAGTTGGCCGCCGTGCCCTTCAAGCCGGGAGCCAGCAAGAAGCCGGCGATGGGTTTCGAGCAAGAGCGGGATTGTTATCCGGTCGCCTTCCCCGACGCTCCCGATGGCGTGAGACATCGCATCGATGTTGCCGAGAACTTCGCTCGCGGTGACGTCGGTCGACGGCTCACCCGACTGCCGAGCGGCCTCGGCCCTCAGGAGACGTCCTGCCCCGACCTCCAGCCCCTCGATCTTCGAAGAGGCGACCGATTCGCTACGCAGGAGCAGACGGGCGAGAGCTTCGCTGTTGGACAATCCCCGCGCCTCCAGATTGAGGCGGGCGATCGCCATCTCTGCGTCCGTGACGTCGGCTGCCACCGACCCCTCGAGGGTGATGGGCCGATCCATGAGTCGGTCGGGGATGTAGACTTCGTAATCGCACGACCGACGGTCACGGCGGGGGATGCCGCTCTGTGGTTCTGTGACCCAGTGCCTCTTGATAACCTTGGCCATGGCGCCTCCTTGTTCAAGGTTATTCTACAACCTTGAACAAGCACCTTCCTTATTAACGGTTGTTGAACGTCGGCGCCTGAGCATCTTGGTCTTGTGGGACGGCCGCCGGCCGGCTGTCTGTCAGTGCGCTGTCAGCCTGTCTGGCCCCCGCCCTGTCCAGTCCCATCCGCATGGCCTACGTTGCACTCGGGGTGAACCCTGGTGTAGACTAGAGGTGCGCCGATTTGAACAGCAGCTTGCGGGCGCGGGCCGGAAATCCGGCCTAAATTCAGCTAAAGCGTTTGGCAGACCCGCTTTAGCTGGCAAGCTGAAGCGGTTTTTTTGTGTCTGCGTCGCCGAGTTAAGAGCCAACTTGCGGGCGACTAAGAAATGCAGCTAAAGCGGCCGGCCATACGCGGGACTCCTCCCGCGAGGCCGGTCAAAGAGCCGGTCGAGCGAAAGGAGAGGAGCCATGGCCCGTACCTATCTACTTACCTCCGAATCGGTGTCGGAGGGGCACCCCGACAAGATCGCGGATCAGATCTCCGATGCCGTCCTCGATGCCTTCCTGGCTGAGGATCCGTATGCTCGAGTTGCCTGCGAGACGCTCGTGCACGACGACCTGGTCATGATCGTCGGAGAGTTCGGCGCCGACGTGGAGCTCATCGGCCGACTGATGCAAGAGGCGGAACCCCTCGCCCGCCAGGTGCTGCGCGATACCGGCTACCGTGACGCCGAAACCGGCATCGACCCCGAGCGCTGCCACGTCCTCACCCGGTTCGGGGTCCAGAGCGCCGATATCAGCCGCGGAGTCCTCCAGGAGGGCGAGGTCCTTGGCGCCGGCGATCAGGGTCTCATGTTCGGCTATGCCTGCGATGAGACCCCGGAACTCATGCCCCTGGGCATCTCGGCTGGCCCACCGGCTGCTTGAACTGCCAAGCGGTCCTGCGCAAGTCGGGCCAGCTGCCCTGGTTGCGCCCGGACGCCAAGAGCCAGGTGACCGTCCGCTACCAGGACGGCGTCCCCAAAGGGATCGAGAGCGTAGTGCTCTCCACCCAGCACGCGCCGGATGTTTCTGAGGAGAAGGTACGGCAGATCCGTCATCGAGGAGATCATCAAGCCGGTGCTTGCCGCCTCGCCTGGTGTCGCCGGACATCCGCTATCTGGTCAATCCCACCGGGCGGTTCGTCACCGGCGGGCCCCGCGCGGACAGCGGTCTCACCGGGCGCAAGATCATCGTCGACACCTACGGCGGGTCCTGCCCGCACGGGGGAGGAGCGTTCTCGGGAAAGGACCCGACGAAAGTGGATCGCTCGGCCGCCTACATGGCCCGGCATCTCGCCAAGACGGTGGTGGCAGCCGGCCTTGCCCGCCGCTGCACGGTGCAACTGGCCTACGCCATCGGTGTCGCGGAGCCGGTCTCGGTTTCCGTTGACTGCCATGGGACGGGTGCGATCGAGGAAGAGATCCTGAGCGGGTTCTCCGGGAGACCTTCGACCTCACCCCGGCGGGCATCATCCGTTACCTCGACCTGCAACGTCCCATCTACCGCAGGACCGCCGTCTACGGGCATTTCGGTCGCGAGTCGCAGGGGTTCACGTGGGAGTACACCGACGCGGCGGAGGCGCTGCGGGAGCGGATACTGGAACGAGTGGGAGTCGTTTGACTGCCCGTACCACACGGTGAATTGGCCGCACTCCGCGTGGACGATTCCGGAGTGAACGGCGAAGGAGGGTTGCTGGCATGGAACTGACCGTAGAGGAACTCAAGTTGACCGCGGCGCTCTATATCAAGCGAGGTGCGGCGGAGCACATCAGGCGCACGGGCAAGCTGCCCGAGTCGATTCCTACGGGCGGCATGCACATCGGCATGCGGCTTCTCATAGAGGAGCGGGGGAGGGACATCACCCTCAGTTCAGACGAGCGGCTTGTGTACGATGCGATCATCAAGGAGAGGCGTCTCCCTGGCGGTTCGGTGCGGCTCATTTCCAAGGATTCAGAGTAGCGCTGGGTCACCGTCATCAAGGGCGGATGCGGCGCCGTCTGACGAGTTGTGCCATCTGCGGCTGCGGTGTCCGCCCGGACGGCGCGCGCTTCCTGTCCGAAGCAGCTGATAGAGTCCGTGTTCGCGCGGAATGTACCTCTGTCGCCATCGTTTCGATCCTGACCAGTGCCGTCGCCAAGGAGGAACGATGGAACGCGCCCAACTGCTCTCTATGCTTCTGCAACTCTCGTTCGACACCGACCGGCTTCTGCTGGACCACGGTGACGACGCTGGGGTGCTGGCCGACGTAGCGGACGATGGCCCCGCCGTGTTCTCGGTGACGTTCGGCCACTTTCTGAGCGGCTACATGTTGGCGCGGCAGGAACTACTCGAGTCGGAGGACGAGTTGACGTTCCTCATGGCGGTCGGGAAGACGGGAAGGGAACAGCTGGACGATTGAGCGAGAGAGGTCGACCGACCAAGACCCCCCAACCGACACTGAACGGGTTGCTGCCCAAAGAGAGCTTTGGCGTAATCTCGTGTCGTTCGACCCCGCTGATGGCTTGTCAATGACTTTGAGACGCGACGACGGTGATGGTCTCCTCCCGGCCCCGAGTCAGCCCGCGAGGATCCAAGAAGGATTCGTGCCTCGCCCCGGGAGTCGTTCAGTCTGTCTCTCTGGTGGTCCGCGCTCCGCCATTGTAGCTGTCTACATCTCGACAAAGAGGGTTGACACCAAAACGTACATAAGTTACGCTCTGTACGCAATGACACCAGGGCACCAGTGGATAGGAGAGGCCAGGTCATGACTAGTATGCCAATCACCGCCGCACGGGACGATCTCGCGGAAATCGTCAATCGCGTGGCGTACACCAAGGAACGCATTTGCCTGACTCGTCATGGCAAGGACGTCGCGTGCGTGGTGTCGGTCGAGGAAGCCAGACTACTTGATCTCATAGAGGAGCGTCTTGATGTCGTCGACGCTTTGGACGCGCTCAAAGAGCTCCGGGATCAAGGTCCTGTTTCGTGGGATGCCCTCAAAGCCGAGCTTGGTGTCTAGCTCGCGTCGATGGCTCACCGCATAGAGGTCAGCCCGGCGGCCGCCCGTCAACTGAAGAAGGTCGACCGGCGCGTACTAGCCCAAATCGCCGAGAAGATTGATTCGCTGGCGATTGAGCCGCGCCCGCACGGCTGCGAGAAGCTGAGCGGGTACGACGACCTCTATCGTGTGAGAGTCGGGGACTACCGAATCGTCTATGGGGTGGAAGATCGCTTGGTGGTGGTCGTCGTTATCAAGGTCGGAAACAGGGCGGAGGTCTACCAGCGCATTCGTGAGAGTGACCTCGACTTCCTCCGCCGCTTGATAGGCAAGTAGCCTGCAGGTGCCCGAGCTGGCGGCCGGGGCTGCTCGGACTGACTGGGCTTTCTTCACTACCGTCTCAGCAGCTGATGGCCTCTGGGCAAGGGCCGCGATGCCGCCTGGGAGCGCATCGACCGGTAATCCGGGCATTCGCTCTATGTGAACTGGCCGGGGATCAAACGGCCCGAAAGAAACGGCACCGCCAGACATACTGCCCCCAGAAGTCGTTGCCACCAGATCCGCGTTATTAACGCTTTGACGCCGATGTGTTAATAGCGTGCGTGACCATTTACGCTTGTGATAACAGGCGAGGTTCAGGTGAAGGTTCTGTTCGGGGGCTTCGGAGTCGGGCCTGCACAGGCTGATGGTCAATCAGCAGGTTGGGGGTTCAAGTCCCTTCGCCGGCTCCTTGGGGAAGCGCAAGAGGCCCGTCAATCGCCACTAGGCGCCCAACCTGATTGCGGACCGCCGAGTCAAGTAGCGCTACGGGGCTGCCCATAAGCAGTCTAGCTGCTACTATTCTACTCGCTGGCGAATTCTTCTTAGGAGGATCGATGAAGAGGATCGTCTTGGTCAGTGTCCTTGTCGTAGCCATCCTCGCGCTCATGACCGCCCCGGCTCTTGCCTCCAAGCCCAACTCGACCCCGGTCAAACCGAAGCAGGCGAACGTCAATCAGTCCGCCGCTCTCAAGCAGAAACCGAAGCAAGCGGGGGCGGAGAAGGTTCCGTGGAATCTATCCGGCGCCGTCATGCCCGTCCCGCCTTTCGGACCCTACGGAACGGGCGACATCCCCGGCTCCGACACCGCTTCGAAGCTGATCGTCAACCGGCCGAACGGCAATACCTGGCTGACACTCACCGGAATCATGCGGGGCCTGGCTCCGCGGACGACGTACACCGTGTACATCTCCAACGGGTACACGCCCTACGTCCAGACCGGATGGGACGTCAGCGGCTCCTACACGATCGACCTGACGTTCGGAGCGCACCACTATGTCGAGTACCTCGTGCTGACCCAGACCGAGAGCGGAATAACGGGAACCTTTCTGGCGTTGGACGAGGCCGGCACGATGTCGCGGTGGAACATCGACTCCGGCACGGTCACGGGTGACCAACTGACCTTCAGCGCCCACTTCCAGGACGACATCGCGATGGTCGCTACGTACTCCGCCACCATCGCTGCCGATGGCACGCTCGTCGGCGGGACGTGGGCCGACGCCGCTCCTGGCGCGAGAAGCGGCACATGGGCGAGCACAGTGGGAAATGCCACGCCGACCTACACCGGTGACACCGAATGGCCCGGTCTGTTCAGCGCGGGTGTGCAGCCGTTCACCTTCACGACCACCCCCTCAGGCAATGCGACCTGGCACAAGAATCTCAAGATGGCGGTTCTCCCAGGTCCGGGCACCTACAGCATCTCAGCCTGGGTGAACGGACCGGCGGGTACGATGTTGATAAGCGATACCTTCACCGTCACCAGGTAGGCGCGGCCGGGCGAGGGGAATCTGCTGTTGAATTTCCCGGGGATGCGGGATCGCTGGTCGATATCCGCATCCCCGATCGTCGTCATCGATAAGGGGTTCCACTCAGCCGCCCTGGTTCAGGCAGCAGCATTCAGTCTGAGCCGCCGGTCCGCGCCCTTGCGTCGCGCGACAACCATGTGCGCTTGACCGCCAGCTTGGCTATCGACTAGTCATGTTCAAGCTTCTGAGACAACCTTGAATAGCCGGGCGGGGAAGGTCCCGGGGACACGGGCGACAGAGTAGTCGCTGGTGCAGGTTCTCAAATCGGGTATTGCTTTTCCCAATATGGGAATTGGCGACGAGAGCCCATTCGCCCGAAGCATTGGTACGATGGAAAACCATGACGCCAACCCCAGACCATATCCTGCGCAGCGTCTTCGGCTACTCGCGAGTTCCGTCCACACCAGAAACAGATCATCGAGACAATCCTGCAGGGGCGAGACGCCTTTGTGCTCATGCCCAGCGGGGGAGGCAAGTCTCTCTGCTACCAGATCCCTGCCATGCTTCGGCCCGGCACGGGCGTAGTTGTCTCCCCTCTCATTTCTCTCATGAAGGACCAGGTCGATGCGTTGACCGCCCTTGGGGTGCGGGCAGCCGCGTACAACTCCTCCCTTGACCCCGGGGTCGCTCGACGGGTGCTGGCTGACCTGATGGCCGGCGAGCTTGACCTGCTCTACGTCTCACCAGAGCGCGCAGTGAGCGACGACTTCCTTGATCGCTTGGCGGCACTTCCCGGTGGGGCTTCGAGCGCGGAGACGATGACGGTCCCTCCGGTGGCGTTGCTCTCATCGCGATCGACGAGGCCCACTGCATCTCCCAGTGGGGACACGACTTTCCGGCCCGAGTACGTGGCTCTCGGGCTCTTGAGGGAGCGTTTCCCCCGCACGCCGCTCATAGCGCTCACTGCCACTGCCGATCCACACACTCGCGAAGACATCCGCGAAAAGCTGGATCTTCGTGCAGGCCGCCTGCTTCGTATCCAGTTTCGACCGGCCCAACATCCGGCTGCAGGTGGTTGAGAAACGCAATCCTCATACTCAGCTTCAGCGCTTTCTGGCCGGACACAGAGACGAGACTGGGATTGTCTACTGCTCCACGCGCAAGCGGACGGAGGATTTGACCGTCCACCTGCGCCAGCGAGGCATACGTCAGCGGCGGCCTACCATGCTGGAATGCTCGGCGGAAGAACGGAACCGGATCCAGGAAGCCTTCGTCTTTGACGAGATTCAGATCGTCGTCGCTACCGTCGCCTTCGGCATGGGGATCGACAAGACCAACGTCCGCTTCGTAGTCCATTGGGACCTGCCTCAGCACCTGGAAGGCTACTACCAGGAGATCGGTCGGGCCGGCCGGGACGGACTGCCGGCCGAGGCACTGTTGTTGTTTGGCTGGGAAGACGTCCCTCGAGTTCGAGCGCTTATCGATGCAGGGGAGAACGAGGAGCGGGTGGCGATTGAACAACACAAGCTCAGCGCCATGGTGGGCTTCGCGCAGGCCCTATCCTGCAGGCGGCGAGCCCTGCTCGGCTACCTGGGAGAGACCATGGAATCCGACTGCGGCAACTGTGACGTATGTCTGGATCCTCCCGAGCTGTACGACGCGACTCTGGACGCGCAGAAGGCCCTCTCCTGCGTACGTAGTCTGGGCGAACGATTCGGCGTGGGCTATGTGGTCGACGTGCTGCGCGGTTCCGAGAATCAACGCATTGCCGGACTGCGACACGATCGTCTCTCCGACGCACGGTATTGGGGCCGATCTGAGTGCGGATGTGTGGCGAAGCCTTATGCAGCAGCTGATCCACCTCGGCTACCTTAGCGCAGGAGATGGGGGAGTATCCCACTGTCAAGCTCACACCTGCATCCGTGACACTTCTGAGTGGTGAGCAGAATCTCTGATGCTGGCACGCCCGCGGTCGAAGGTAGTGGGAGTAGAGAAGCGGCGCGCCAAAGCAGGCAGGGCAGGAGTCGGCGACGGCGGGGTCGCCAGCGGACGATTCTCTGTTCGAACGACTGCGCGCGGTAAGGCGCCAGATAGCCGAGCGGGAGCGCCTTCCCGCCTACGTCATCTTCCACGACTCTACCCTAAGGGAGATGGCGACCATACGTCCGCAGAGCCTCCACGAACTGCTCCAGGTGAGCGGAGTCGGGGAACGCAAGCTCGAGAAATATGGGAATGAGTTCCTGGATGTGTTGAAGGGGTGAGGTGACAGCTAAGCAGTAGCTTGGGGTTCAAGTCCCTCGAGGCGCGCGCGACGCTCGCCGCAGGCGCGGACGCGGTCGCGAGCACGAGCCGCGATAGGCCGGCTGGCGGGGCCTCGCTATCCGTCGTGCTCGTCAAGCATTGCCTTCAGCGCGGCCTCGTAGGCAAGTAAGGCGCGCTGCCCCCACAGGACGAAACGGACCTCGTCGAAGCTTCCTGGATGCGTCTCCAGTACCGCCCGCACCGTTCTCAGCGCTACCGCGGCGGCCCGGTCGATCGGATACCCGTAGGCGCCGGTGGAGATCGAGGGGAAGGCCACCGTCCGTGCGTTCTCCTGTAGGGCGACCGCGAGGCTGGATCGGTAGGCGTTCGCAAGCGTGTGGTCCTCGCCGGATGTGCCCCCGCCCCACACAGGGCCGACCGTATGGATCACCAGCCGGGCGGGCAGTCGGCCTGCGGTGGTCGCTACGGCCTCTCCCGGGGGGAGGGGGCCGCGGGCTCTTGCGATCTCTCGGCACGCCGCTTTGATTTCGGGCCCGCCAGCATTGTGGATAGCCCCATCCACGCCACCGCCGCCCATGAGGCTGGAGTTGGCCGCATTGACCACAGCGTCCACGTTCTGGGTGATGATGTTGCCCGCGACGAGGGCGAGGCGCGTATTTCCGAAGATCGTGTTCATCGAGTCGCTGGTCCTCCGTAGCGCAGTGGTTCTTCTCGCTTGTTCTACCATCCCGTCACCGACAAGGCCAGCGGGGCGCATGAAGGACGCTCCTGGAGGATCGTGTCCCGGCGGGTGGGAGGGCCAGCGCTTCTCGTGGAGCTCAGTTCGCGTTCGTAAACGCGAATGCCCGTCTGCCCTGTCGCGTACCTCTTGACCTCGTGCGATGGAAGGCCTAGCGTGGCGAGAGGTGCAAACTGGCCGAACACTGCTGGGGAGGATCAGATACGGGAGCAGAGAAGCAAAGCTGGTATCACTTGCGTGCGCTCATTCTCTTGCTGGCCGGTCTGGGGCTCGATCGCGTCAGGATGCGGAGGGGCCGCTCTTGCAGAAAATGCCGCGTCCTTGGGCGCAGATGCCTTGACGACTTCAAGCACTTTCGCGTCGACGACAACTATCGCTCCGCCCCCGACAACGACCGATGCGCCTGTCACCACCACCAGCACCTCGGCTCCTCTTCCCGAGACCACCACGACGACGGCGCCCCTGGATATCACCGTGGCCATAGCGGGCGACGTGCTCTCGAACAAGGCTATCCTGACGTCCGTGTTTGCGCAGACGTACGACTACGCCCCCATTTTTGCGCCGATCGGTCCTTACCTGGAGGCGGCTGACTACACTATCGTCAATCTCGAGACCCGTCTCGCCGGGGCCGAACGCGGGTACAGCAGCTTCCCGAGATTCAACGCCCCCGACACCGTGGCCGCTGCGCTCAAAGGCGCGGGGGTCGACATGGTGGCCAACGCCAACAACCATGCACTCGACCAGGGTTGGGAGGGAATGGTCCGCACCCTCGAGGTGGTGGAGGCTGCAGGCCTGGAATCGATAGGCGCCTACCGCTCGCAGGCGGAGCGGGATGCTCCGCAGGTCGTCGAGGTCAAAGGCATCAAGCTCTGCTTCCTGAGCTACACATCCCTCACGAACGGTCTACCCGTCCCGAAGGATCATTCCTACGCGCTCAATACCCTCGATCCCACAGTAGTGGCTGCCGACGCCGCCAGGGCCCGGGCAGCCGGCGCTGATCTGCTGGTCGCCATCCTTCATTGGGGGGTGGAATACCAGCGGCAGCCCAACAGGGCCCAACGGACGATGAGCGAGACGCTCCTGCGAGACTGCGGGATCGACGTCATCGTGGGCGGGCATCCCCACGTGATCCAACCGATCGAGAAGGTGGCGGTCCCTGGAAGCGTGACCGGGGAGAAGTACGTGGTCTACTCGGTGGGCAATCTCATGTCGAGCATGATTACCCGGTATTCCGACTGCGGCGTGATCGTCTACTTGAACATCGAGAAGGCCGGCGGCAAGACCTGGGTCAAGGACATCCAGTATCTGCCCGTGTACATGTATCGCGCGATGAGTGGCGGGCACAAGAACTTCAGGGTGCTTCCCGACCTGCCCGGGCTCGACCCCGGGTGTGACCTGCCATTGACGGCCCGGGACAAGGCGAAGATGGACACGATATGGCGGGACACTTCCAGCATGCTCGATGACCCGAGTATGGGGGTGACGGCCTTCGAAAGATAGGGGCCTGTCTCGTTTCTCTGGCCGCGCCGGAGGTGTAGGATGTTGCCTAGTCAACAACGGAAACCTGGGGGTGATAGTCATGGCAGACACCGGTCGTAAGTGGGAGATCTACCAGGACAAGGGGGGCAAGTGGCGTTGGCGTTGCTTTGCTTCAAACGGCAAGCTTGTGGGTTCGTCCTCGCAAGGCTATAAGAGTAGGGAAGACTGCGCAGCAAACGCCAAGAGCTTCGGAATGGGATAGGCGCCTTCCACATCCGAGGAAAAAGGTAAGCGGTCGGGGTAGCACACACCTCTCCGGCCGCTTTTCGTCAAGGTTTCGGGGCTCTGAGGGCCGGCACCAAGTCTTGCCAGCTTCGATAGCAGCGGCGCCGCAGGTCGCCCGCGAGCAGGTCTCTCGAACCCTGGGGGGAACTCTGGATTTGGTCTACCGTGGCTGGGCAGCCGGACCGCCATTTCGCTGAGCAAGGAGGGCAAGCAGCGCATGTCCCCGGTCGTCACACCCCTGACGCTCGGGTCGAGGCTCATCCGCGTGAACTGCTACGCCATCACCACCGAGGCCGGGATCGTGCTCGTCGACACCGGCATGAGGAAGCAGCGGGCCGAACTCGAGCGCAGGCTTTGCGGCAGCGGGTGCGAACCAGGGTCGATCAGGCTCATTCTCGTCACTCATGGCGACTTCGATCACATCGGCAGCGCCGCCTACCTGAGAAAGAGGCTCGGTGCTCCCATCGCTATGCATGCCGACGACGTTCCGATGAGCGCGAAGGGCGACATGTTCGCCGGTCGCAAGAGGCCGAACCACGTTGTGCGGAAGCTCGTGTCGCTGGCCGTTCGCTTTCCCTCCGAAGACCGTTTTGAGCCCGATCTACTCGTGGATGAAGACTCCGACCTTTCGGAGTACGGGCTCATTGGAGCGAAGGTGCTTCTGTTTGGCGGTCACTCGGCAGGCTCGATCGGGCTGCTGCTGGCCGACGGGAGCCTGCTATGCGGAGACCTCTTGGAGAACCGCAAGGCGCCCAGACTCGGTTCGATCATGGACGACGTGCCGACCGCCAGGGCAAGCCTGGAGCGCCTCGGTGGTCTGGACATCGAGGTGGTCTATCCGGGCCACGGCATGCCGTTCCACTGGCGTGATCTGGCGGGAACCGGCGGCGGAACGCGCCCGGCTTCTGGCGGCGCGGTCTAGGCGAAGGTAAGGCCTGGCTACCCCAGAAGATCGACACGGGTGGACTGAACTCCCGCCCCGCTCACCGTTTGACGGCGGTCGTCTCCATCTCCAACGGGAAATTACACGCGCTAGGAATGTAGTCGCACAGAGCGATTGCGATTTCTTTCCATAGACCAGGCACCTTTTCGAGCAGATCCTCAAAATACCTCGGCTCCACCACCAGGAGCCTGACGATAGTCTCAGCCGTGACGGTTGCCGGGCCTGGCCTGTGGGCGATAAGACTCACTTCTCCAAAAAAATCGTCCTGGGAGAGTCGGCCGAGTAGTTTCCCGCATTGTTCAGCCTTCGCCTGACCTTCCAGGATCATCAGGAACTCGAAGCTGAGCGCATCTTCCTTGACCAAGACCTCGCCTGCGGGCCGTTCAACCACATCCGCTATCCGAACGATCTCCGCCAGGTTCTTCTTGCTCAATTTGCTGAATAACGGCACCCTCCTCAGTTCCTCTTCCTTGGTTATCCTCTTCTCCGGCATCGCTCTCCCTCCTTATCCTTGGAGAATTCTCCGTATCTGAGTTGCAGCTGGCTCAAAGGCCCTGAGGCGAGTCTCAGCTCTCGAAAGACTCCTTCGGTCTTCGTGTCGCGACGAAATCTTCCCAACGGTCCTCCCCCGGTCGAAGAAACGTGAAACGCGCAGCCCGGCGGAAAGCCACGTGCGAACGGCTGGTTTCTCCTGCTGGCGCACGGGATGGGAACCGTGGCTCCGGCTGTGTCCTTCGTCCAGTCGATTGCTGAGCGCGCTGACGTCGTGCCGGTGGGTCGACCGACCGAAGCCCTCAGTGGGCTGGGCTTGAGAACGCGTGCAAGGGGGCACAACAAAGGGGGGAAGCAGGGCGATTTTTGTCGGGGACCTGCGCAAGACAGTTGGCGTCTAGGTCGACTCTCTCATGGCCTGGATCTCGGGCGCCCCCTTGATCTGTTCCAGGGCCTTCGCCTCGATCTGACGGATGCGCTCGCGACTGACGTTGAAGCGAGAGCTTACCTCGGCCAACGTACGCGGATGCTCACCCTTGAAGCCGAAGCGGAGCTCCACCACTTTGCGCTCGCGCTCGTCCATGCCCTGGAGGACCTTGGCTATGGTCTCCTTGGCGAAGGTGGCGGAGACTACATCGGCGGGATCGGGAGTGCTCTGGTTCTGGATGAAGTCGCCCAGTTCGGCATCCCCCTCTTCGCCAACGGGAGTCTCGAGTGAGGTGGTGCGCCGGGCGATTCTGCGCAGTTGCTGGACTTCGTGAGGCTCGATGCCGAGCTCTGCGGCCAGATCGTCGTCGCTGGGCTCTTTGCCCGTTTCCTGGAGGAGCTTCTTCTCGTTGCGCACCATCTTGTTGATCTTCTCGATCATGTGCACCGGGATGCGGATGTTACGATCCTGGTTGGCGATGGCGCGGGTGATCGCCTGTCGTATCCACCACGTGGCATATGTAGAGAACTTGAAGCCCTTGTGGTAGTCGAACTTCTCGACGGCGCGGATGAGGCCGGTGTTGCCCTCTTGGATCAGGTCGAGGAAATCCATCTCCTGGGTGTAGTAGTTCTTGGCGATGGAGATGACCAGGCGCAAGTTGGACCGGATCAAGCGATCCTTGGCCCGCTTGTCGCCCATCTCGATGCGCTTGGCGAGCTGTATCTCTTCGTTCTTGGTAAGGAGAGGGATCGTTCCGGCTTCATGCAAGTACAGTCGGAGGGGGTCCTGAGTCACCGTCTGTATAGACAGATCGAGGGTGGGCTCGACGTCGTCGAGGACCCCCTGGGTGACAGGGCTCTGTTCGTAGATCTCGATGGACTGATCGAAGAGCTGCGAGTACAGGTCCTCGATCTGCTCCACGATCATGTCGTACTCCTCCACCAGCGCCATGATCTCTTCGCTGGTGACGTAGCCCCGCTCCTGGCCGAACTGCAGGAGTTCCTGGACGCCCGCGACGGGGCGAACGTCCTGTTGAAGATCAACTAAGGTCATCTCGCCTTTCCTTGCCTACAACTCGTTTCACAATGAAGCCGCGGCCGCCCAGCGCGTCCCTGACGGCGGAGCTTCATTCTGAAACGAGTTCCTAGTACCATCGCCATGGCCAACTGAGCAGCGGGTCCATGGACACAGAAGCGCCGGCCCTGAGGCCGGCGCTTCCGAAGTGTCAGTTGCGGACGACTCCTACCAGCGGTTCCCGCTGTAGCCGCCGTTGCCACCGCCGTAGCCGCCGCTGGAGCGAGGGGCTTTGGGCGCCTGCTCCTTGGCCACGTCTACTTTGAGGGCACGGCCGTCCATCTGAGTCCCGTCGAGGGCCCCTTTGGCCTTCTGAGCTTCGTCGGCCGATCCCATCTCCACGAAACCGAAGCCTTTGGGGCGCCCGGAATCACGGTCGGTGATGAGGTTGACCGAGGCTACTTCGCCATGAGCTTCGAAAGCGGTTCTGATGCTCGCCTCGGAAGTGTCATAGCTGAGGTTGCCCACGTACAGTTTTGCTGAATTCACTACAGCCTCCATGAACGGAGTTACATTGCGACACGCGAGAGGGCAAGACTGGAGACTGGGCGGGGAGGTTGAGAGGCTCGGCGCTGCGCCTAAAGAAGATTCCTAACGAATGCTTGCTCTCAGTGTAGCACAGTCGCGACACAGTCCTTCCGTAGTATCCTGCAGTGCCTTACGAGTTTATAGCCGCGTATCCCTCTGGAGGTCGCAGTGCGTATCGCCGTTATTCATGGGTACTACCTTCATGACTCCGGGAGCGGGATATACGTACGCGAGGTGGTGCGTGAACTGGTCCGGCGGGGTCATGACGTCACCCTTGTCTGCCAGGAGCGAAATCCCGACCTGTACGACTTCATCGATTCCGTCTATGTCGTCGGGGAGAACAACATCGAGCCGGTGCGCCTCGGTGGTGGACGAAAGCCGCTCTACGAAGGGCGCTGTCGGCTCGTTCGACCACAGCTGCGCCGTCTGCTCGTGTACGTGGATGGTCCTTTCCCTGGGTTCGAGCCCGAGCGAGTAAGGGCGTTTCAAGACAGTCCTACCGAGTGGATCGAAGCATATGTGCTGGACAATGTCTCTGCCTTGCAGGCCATATTCGCGGTCTGGCCTCCCGACATCGTGCTGGCAAACCACGCCATGATGCAGCCGTATGTCGTCAAGCAGGCACTCGCCGAGGCCGCTCCCTACGTCGTGACCGTGCATGGATCAGAGCTCAACTTCAGCGTCAAGCATGATCGGCGGCTTGCCCCCTTCACCTCGGAAGCACTTGAGGCCGCGGCCGCCGTGGTGACTGTTTCCGAACCTGGCGCTGCCGAGATCATCGCCTGGGCCGCGGAGCAAGGCCTGAACATAGCGAGCAAGACTCATTCGATCCCTCCGGGGGTCGATGCCCGTACCTTTGTCCCAGCCTCTGACCGGAGGGCCGCGATCGAGGCTCTGACCCGCGAGGTCCCTCTACCCGACGGGCTCGCTCTGCGCCCCGAGGACCATATCGTCGCCTACGCCGGCCGGTTGATGTGGACGAAAGGCGTCCAATACGCGGTCTCGTGCCTGCCCAGTGTGCTTGCGCACTATCCCTCGGCGCGGCTGCTGATTGCGGGGGAGGGGCCTGCCCAGTCGCCCTTGGCCGAGCTGGCAACACTTCTTGGCGAGGGAGATGCGGCAGCCGCGCGTGAGCTGGCCCTGAAGGCGCCGGAACTCCGTGCCCCACCCGAGTTTGGTGAGCTCGTCCCCGCCGCAGTGCCCCAGGTCGGTCCTTTGCCGGTGCACTTTCTCGGCCATCTCAGCTCGGCGCATCTCGGTCGCCTTTTTGCTGCCGCAGATATCTCGCTGGCCCCGTCTGTATTCCCTGAGGCGGTCGGGCTGGTCACCATCGAGGCGCTGTCCGCCGGCGCGCTGCCCCTCGCAAGCTTTCATTCCGGTCTCGCCCCAATAGTCGATGTGATCGCGGACGTCTTGGGTGACCCGCTGCTGAAAGCCCTCGCGCCCGGTCGATGCCTCACCGAAGAGCTCTCGCGCCTGGCGATACACGCTCTCGGTCGCTACCCCACGGCTGATTCCGCCTTTCGTGACCGACTCCACGATCTCTGCCGCCTACACTTTGCGTCCTGGGAAAAGGTCGTCGAGCGGTATCTCGAGTTGGCCAGAGGCTGAACAAGCGCCGGGGGCGGGTGCACTGCCGGACCTAACATGTCGCGCCGCCAAGGACGCCCTTGTGGGTCCTTACGCACGACTTATACACCGTGGGGTATACTCTCGCCTCTGTCCATCCTTGTAAGGATGGACTCGGGAAAAGGCAGTTCAGATTGGGGAAAAGCGGGTGTTCCTTCTCATCGTGGCCGATGTTTGAGCCCGGATTCTCACGCTCGGATCCTGCTCCCTTCGGCCGGCCTCGCTGAGGACCGGCCTTCTTGCGGTGTCCCTGACTCAGGGGGCGCCCGCGAGTGGATTCCACGCATTGTTGTGATTTGACCAGATACTGCCGCGCTGGCGCCGCGAAGGGCGACGACCTTATGAGCCCCGCTTCGCTTTGATGTTGGCTGGGAGAGACCTATGAAGTTGACCCTTGGTACCGGCAGACTTGCCGACCTCAGCGCGCGTCATCCGTGGTGGGTGATCGGGTTGTGGCTGGTCTTGCTCGTCGCTGCGATCGCCGGTTTCCCCGGTCTGAGCAATGCTCTGACCGCCAGCGAGATGCAGTTTCTCAACTCCCCGGAATCGGTGAAAGGGCAGAGACTGCTCGAGCAGACGGTCTCGGGGAACTCAGCCGACGTTGAGACACTCCTGATCCACTCGGACACGTACACGGTGGACGACAGTGCTTTCCGCCAGTTGGTCCAGCAAGCAAGTGCGGCTGTCGCATCAAAGACCGAGGCCGTGCAGAGCGCCTTCGACTACTACCAGGTCTCCGCGCTCGATCCGTCCTCGGCCGAGGCCATGGTCTCGGCCGACAGGCACAGCACCTTCATCTACGTCACTCTGGCGCAAGGAGCCAGGGACCTCGACACCTACTTAAGCACGGTGGAAGGCCTCAACCGCGATGGCTTCACCGTGACCACCGTCGGCGAGGCGAGCATCGGAGATGAACTCTCGTCTGCGGCCACGCGCGACCTACGGAGTGCGGAGACGGTGGGTCTTCCGATCACCCTGGGCGTCCTGGTGCTGGTGTTCGGTGCTTTCGTAGCGGCCGGAGTCTCTCTGGTCCTTGCTCTTGTCACCATCGGCGTGACCATCGGGGCGGTCATCGGGATCGGGACCATCGTTCCGCAGTCGTTCTTCATCGTGAACATCGTGATGATGATCGGGCTGGCGGTGGGGATCGACTACGCGCTCCTCATCATCCAACGGTATCGGGAAGAGAGGCGCCAGGGTCTCGGGAAGCACGAAGCCATCGTCACGACCGGCCGCACGGCCAGTCGGGCGGTCTTGTTCTCGGGCGGCACGGTGATGCTTGCCCTATTGGGACTGTTCATTGTCCCCATCACGACGTTTCGCAGCTTGGGACTTGGAGCCGTGCTGGTAGTCGGGATCGCAGTCCTGGCGATGCTGACGCTGGTCCCGGCGCTCATCAGCCTACTGGGCGACCGGCTGGACTGGCCCGTCCTGCGTCGGCCGCGCAAGATGAAGGCCGGCGAGCGGGTCCATAGTGGCGTCACTATGTACAGAGGATTCTGGGGCCGTCTCACCAGGCAGGTCATGAGGCGACCCCTCGTGGCGGTGATCGTCACCGTGATCATCCTTCTAGCGGCCACGATCCCTGCCTTCTCCCTCAAGACCGGGGCCGCGGGCGGCGCCGATTCGCTGCCGGAGGGGGAGCGTAGGGCGGCATACGAGCTCTTGGTCAACAACTTCCCGGCCGGGATGCTGGCTCCAGTCCAGATCGTGGTGGACGGCGAGGAGACTGCAGCACTCGACGCAGACATCGCGTCGCTGATCGCGACGATGGCCGCCTCGGGTGACTTCGCCTCCGCGGCCACGGTGAGTTGGAATCAGACCAAGGATGTAGCGGTGATCACCGCTCCTCTGACGGTCGACCCGAATTCGCAAGAGGCATACGGGGTGATCACGACTCTGCGCGCCACCATGGTCCCCGATTCGTTCGCCGGCTCGAACACTCCGGTCTACGTGACCGGCCAGACCGCTTCGGACGCGGACTCGACGCAGTTGGTCAGTCGGCTGACTCCCTTCGTGCTGGCGTTCGTGCTCGGGCTGACCTTCATACTGCTGATGGTGGTGTTCCGCTCGCTCATAGTCCCGCTCAAGGCCATCGTCATGAACCTGCTCTCCGTCGGCGCCGCGTATGGCCTGCTGGTCATCGTCTTCCAGAAGGGCGTCGGACACGAGCTGTTCGGATTCCAGCAGACGACGACCATCCAATCATGGGTGCCCATCTTCCTGTTCTGCATCCTCTTCGGTCTTAGCATGGACTATCACGTGTTCCTTCTCAGCCGGATACGCGAGCATTACGAGGAGACAGGGAAGAACAAAGAAGCGGTAGCGGTAGGGCTAAGGGCGACGAGCCGCGTCATCACGGGTGCGGCCGCCATCATGGTGGTCGTGTTCGCCACCTTTGCCGCCGGCAATCTGGTGATGCTTCAGCAGTTGGGCTTCGGGCTCGCGGTGGCGGTGCTGCTGGACGCGACCCTGATCCGTTCGATCCTCGTCCCCGCGAGCATGGCGTTGCTGGGCAGGGTGAACTGGTACCTGCCGGCGGTCCTGCATCGGATCCTGCCACGGCTGAACCTGGAGGGCCCGCGTACGAAGCCGGCTCTTCCTCCTGCCTGAGGCCAGTGCGACAAAGACCTAGGTCGGCGCTGCAGTCACAACGACGAATCCGACTCGCGTATGCAGCTCCGACGCGCGTCGGTCTACCCGGACGCGCCCGCCTCGATCTTCTCACTGTCTGATGCTTCGCGGCTCCCTGGCAGCGCAAGAAGAACACCCTCGGGCTGGGAGCGGGGATGCAGGCTGGAAACCTTCTGATGGGTGGCCGGGAAGGGGAATACCTGCCCCGGGGGTCCGGTGGCGCTCCCGGAGATGTCCGTAAGTTCGGCTCGGGCCGGCATCATCTCTTTCGCGGGCTTCAACGGGTAGAGGAACGCGATCGCCAGCACCAGGATCGCGGGAACAATGATGACAAGCAGCATCTGCACTTCGCTTCCCTCCCTGCGGGTCATGTCGGTCGGCACAGGCTGAAACGACCTCACGTTCTAGACTTCCCCGGCCGCTGGGTCGCGAAACGCCCTTGCCGACTTTCACCGTGAGGCGCCTTCACTTCGGCAGGCGCCCATGTGCGACTGGCTGCAGCTTAGGCTGCGCTTGACGCGCGACCGGGCCGGCCTATAGTGAAGCTATCGGAGGTCGGGGGTGCGATGAGGGGCGTGAGGACAGCTGCCGTGGTGCTCGCCATCCTTGGCGGTGTGTACGCGGTACTGGGCTACGCGACGGTCGTCAGAGACAAGAGCGCGTCCGATGCGTCTCTCGGTTCGGCGTGGCTCATTGTCACGGGTATCCTCGCCATCGTCATCGTCGGTCTGGGGGTGCTGGCACGCCCTGGGGATGATACGGCGGACGAGAGGGCCTGCGCCACCTGCGGGAAGCCGGCGGACGACGACTGGAACATGTGCCCCGAGTGCGGCGCTGCTCTCCCTCCCTCGATCTATGAGGTCGTCGTACCTCCTCGCCTCGGCGGCGAGGAGGAGAGAGTTGAGTGGCCGGCCGAGGACTACGGATCGAAGACCGCGGTCCTGGGCACGGTCCTCTTCTGGGCAGGCATTCTTTTGCTGGATGCCCTCTTCGTACTACTTGCGTTGTGGCTCTACGTCCCAGGTTTGGCCTTGGCCCCGAGGATCTTCCTGTTCTGGAGTATGGCCGGCATGGGCATCGGCTGCATCCTCGTCGGCCACTCGCTCGCTCCCCGCTCGACGATCCGCCTGTGAGCCGGGCCTGAATGGCCCCGACTATCCGGTATGCTGTCCACCGGCGGGTATCGGCCCGTAGCCGACGTGGGAGCCGCAGAAGTGGGTTGGTCCGAACAATACTGGGAAGATGTGAAGCATGAACTGGAAGAGTCCGCGGCCGCCCTGGCTACGACCGGCGAGGATGAGAATCCCGATCAGCCCATTGCCGGTATCGCGGGCGAGGCGATCGAGCAGGACGCGCCGGCGGGCTGATCAGCGCACGTCGAACGGGGCCCCGGGACCGGGAGCGTCGGCCGTGCGGGCCTCTTTCTCCAGCATCCCCCGTATGGTCGCCAGCTCCTTGCGGATCTCCTCCTGCGCCTCAAGGTGATCGCCGGTCTCCCTTCGGAAGATGGCCACGACCACGGCGTTCGCGCAGCACACCACCAGCAGGATCACCAAGAGGACGAATTCAGCCTCCTCCTCGCGTTCGGCGAGGAAGTAGATGAGGATCGCCAAGAGCGCGGCGATTCCCGCCAGAGCATCAACGACGATCAACGCACTCAGACCACGTCTCACAAGTACCTCCGGCAAGGTGTGCACCGCGATTTGAACGGTGCGTTTCCGCTTTGCGCTGTGAGCACACATTGTAGCCTGTAGTGCTCTGAGCAGGATTCGGCCGGCCTCGAATCGTATATATTGAGACGGTCGGCAGGCTGCTGAGGTCGGTTCCGGTGGTCGCCACGCGCGAATGTGAGCGGGGGATCACCGACGAGCCACCAGCACACCGATCGCAGTTCAAGTCCTGGGAGGCGGCGCATGTCATCGAGTCCCTTGAGCCCCGAAGACCTCGAGGCTCTCCGGCAGGCCAAGCTCATCCTCGTTTCTCCCAATGTCACGGCGCGGCTGGGCCAGTTGATAGGAAGGCCGATCGAGAGTGGACTGAGACTTCTCCCGCGCGGATGGAACAGTCGGGTCCTCGAGACCACCGAGACCGCTCTCTATCGGGCCCTCGAGGTCTCCGTCTCCACGCTGGGAGCAGCAGAGCAGGGGGGCCTGCGCCGGCGCTCGCGGGATCGCATGCATAAGGCGATCGTCGTCGGATCGGGCGCTGTGGCGGGGGCTATCGGCTTCTACTCTGTGCTGGTGGAACTGCCGTTTGCAACGGGCGTGATGCTCCGTTCCATCGCCGATATCGCTCGCAGTGAAGGGCACGACGTCGCTTCCGTCGACACCAGGCTCGCCTGCCTGGAGGTGTTCGCGCTTGGAGGCGGGGGTATGGGGGAGGAGGCGGCCGAGACCGGCTATTGGGCAGTGCGGGCGGCGCTGGCGGCCACGATCAGAGAGGCGGCCACGCACATCGCCGAGAAGGGCCTCACGCAGAAGGGCGCCCCGGCGCTGGTGCGACTGGTAGCCTCGGTGGCGGCGCGCTTTGGGGTGGTGGTGACCTCGCAGGCAGCGGCCCTGGCCATCCCGGTGGTGGGGGCGGTGTCGGGCGGGGCAGTCAACTACCTCTTCATGGACCACTTCCAGGATCTGGCCCGGGCACATTTCGTCATCAAGCGTCTGGAGAGCGAGTACGGGACGCCGGCCGTCCGGGCGGCGTTCGACGGCATCGTGGTGTGACGGAGAGGATGTGAGCACCAGACTAGGCACAGCACTGGGCGCGGGGATGGGCATGGTCTTCGCGCTCGGCGTCATTCTCGCGGCGGCCACGGCAGGGTTCGAACAGCCGGAAGCCACCGCTGCCACCTTGATCCTGGTGGGGGTGATCTTCCTAGGTATTGCGTTAGTGCTGGCGGTGGCGGCGTACGTGTCGCCGTTCTTCCCGAGCCTCGGGTACGGCTTCTGTTGGGTGGCGACGCCGGCCTCGCTTGTGGCCGCTCTTATCTGTGCTCTCACCGGACACGGGGAGGCGGCGATAGGGCTGGCGGCCTGGGCGGTGGAACTGGTGGGCTGCTATCTGATCATCGGATTCGTGGCGCCGAGGATGGCGCGACCCACGGGGGAGGAAGCGGGGGAAGCCAGCCGCGGAACGACGCCGGTACGGAGCGGAGCCGGTTCGGGATGACGTCAGCAGGATGACTCCGGTCCGGGGCGACGTTGTCACAAGGTGACGTTCGCGGAGCGACACCGGCAGGAAGTGACACTGGCGGCGGCGCCTAGAAGGGGGGCACTCGCTGGAACAGGCCGAGAACGGCACCGCCGAGTAGCCCCACGGCCCCAACTACGACGGCGGCAATAAGCCCGACCATGATCGCGTACTCCACCGCCGTTGCCGCGCTCTCGGAGTCGAACAACGCACGAAGACGCGTGCGGATGAGGCTCATCAGTGCTTCACCTCCTCGCGGCCACACTCGGGCTCCGGTTTTCTACTGTGCGAACGCCATCTGCATCCATTGCACTAAGAGTAGAAGAAATCGGCACGTTTGCCACGGGTCGGAGGTCGGGTCCGTGGCGGTCCGAGGTCGAGTGTGAGAGGCGCGCGGTCCTAGCCGAAAGTCCGGTCGGCAGGCCGTGGTCAGGGGCAACAGCCGTCTCGGCGTCCCGGTCGCCGGATTAGTCCGGGCCGGGCCACATGCGCCTGGGTGGCCAGGGATAGCGCTCAAGCAAGGTAGAGACTCCCGGCTTTCCCGCCGACAAAGGAAGGAAGGAAGGCGAGCGGAATACATCTGTGGAGGGATTTATCCTGTGCGAGCACGCCCTCCTTTGGGAAGGACCGATCCCCGTGGGCGGCCAGTATCTAGACAGGAAGTGAGGGGCGTGGGATGAAAGGCGTGAGGGCTTCGCGGAAAGACCGAGTCACCAGCGAAGGGAGTCGCACGCTCGCGGCGCGGCGGGGGATACTTGACGGATCGCGTCGCGGCTTGGTCATCCTGCTGCATGCTCGTCGCCTTGTTGGTCGTCGCCGTGTTGATCCCCGGGTGTTCGTTCTTCCGGGATGATGAGTCGACGACGACGTCCACAGTGGCAGGATCGACCACGACGGCGCCTGCCGGCCCGTCCACGACCGTGGGGCAGACGACCACCACGGATCGGTTCCCCGCCAAGGTCTCCGCCCAGGGGCTGGCCTATCGCACAAACTCCAGCGGGGAGGTGAGCGGCAGTGTCACCGACTTCACGGTGGAGATCAAGCGGCAGCCCGAGAAGAAGGTGGCCGTCGGCGTACGCGAAGGCGAAGTATCGGGTACCGGTGACATGTGGCGCGCCGCGGCTTGGACTGCCCCTCTGGTGGCCACCGACATCCTCAACCTCGATCTGGCGGACTACGCCATCGACTACGAGGTCAGCGGCCGCATCGACGGGCCCAGCGCCGGCGCTCTCATGACCATCGCCACCATCGCCGCCCTGATGGGGGATCAACTCGACAGCGAAGTCACCATGACCGGCACCATCAATCCGGACTACACCATCGGACCGGTGGGCGGGATCCCGCAGAAGTTGGAGGGAGCTGCGGCGGCGGGCAAGAAGACCGTCCTGGTACCTCTGGGCGAGCGGTACGACTACGACATCAAGAACAACGAGATGGTCGACCTCGTCGAGCGCGGGGCCCAGCTGGGTCTGACGGTCAAGGAAGTCGCCGACGTTTACGAGGCCTACCCCTACTTCACCGGCAAGGAGATCCCCAGGAGCGGTACGACCGGCACAGGGACCCCCGCCATCAGCCCCGCGGCCGAGCAGAGACTGAAGGAGTGTATTGAGAGTAATGCCAGTGAAGCTCTGGGCGCCCTGGACGCCTTCGCCCAGGAATCTCAGGAGGCCCAGGACGCGAACTACGACTACGCCAGCGCTGCCCAAGATGCTCTCTCCAGGGCCGACAACTACGTCCTTCAGGGGAGCATGGGGGCGGCATACGGTCAGTCGCAACTGGCCATGACCTATGCCCTCCAGGCTCAGCTCCGGGCTCTGGCCTACGGCTACGAGGATTGGCAGGACCTCGCCCTCCGGCTCAAAGGCATCTCTCCCGACAGCGATATCAGCAACTTCGCCACCAGACTGGTCGCCACGTCACCCGCCACCATCGGCGAGGCCAGCTGCATCATGGACGCTTGGGCGATGCTCACCTCGGCCCGCGTGGCTGCAGAGGATGGCACCTGGGCTCTCGATCAGATCAGCAACAACTTCAGCGACCTGACCGAGGACGAACTGGGCTCGTACATGGGTGAGGCCATAAACAAGTACGTGTATGCCCAGATCAGCCTGTGGGCGGCCGAGGACGACCTCAAGCTCGCCGAGGTGGCAAAAGGGGCCGCGGTCGCGTCACCCGAACGGGTCAAGCAGATGTCAGAGGCCTATCGTCGGGCGGCCGAGGCCAACCTGGCGATGCTGGATAGCACGGTCATCCCCCAGAAGGCTGAGGAATGGGGTGTCTCCGAGCAGGACGCCAAGCTCTACATGCTCATGCAGGACAGCTACTACTTCCAGGGAACGGCCGCCTCCAACCAGGTACAGACGCTGCTCGACGAACTACCAGACGGGACCGCGCGCGACTACGCGGTTCTAGGCGCCTCGTTCATGGCTTTCACCAGCAGCGCCGCCTCCATGGCCACCAACTACAACTACGGTGCGCAGTACGATGCGGACGGCAACGTCACCGGCTTCGTCTACGACAAGCCCTTGTCGAGGGCTCTCGATCTGGCCCGCACGAACGCGGAGGGCAGCCTGTCACAGATCGACAGCTCCTCCGGCGCGACGGTGGTACCGTGGGTGTGGTACGAGTTCGCGAACGTGGACCGCGAGGGTAGTGCCGCGGATAAGATCAACGCTCTTTTCAACTACTGGAACGCGCACGTCCAGGCGAGGACTCTGCAGGCGATCTCCGGCGGCCTGGAACCCCTGGTCGACTAGAGCAGGCTGAACAAGGCGGTCCTTCGAGCCCCCGCCCGGGTGACCGGACGGGGGCTTCCTGATTCCGGGCTTCTTGTGCGGCGCTGCGCCTCGCGCGGCGCCGACCTGTATAATGGCGCCTCGGTCAACCGGCAGTGGGGCCCGGCTTCGGCGGACGCCGAGGCGCGACGGGTCGGGAGGTAACGTGCCAGCTCACAAGGCGGCCGGATCCATAGGCCTCGAGCGTGCGGTGGCGCTCATCTTCATCGCCTCGCTCCTTCTTCTTTCCCTTTCCGGGATCGCCCGGGCTTCCACCCCCGCCATCGACAAAGCTACGCGGCAGGCTGAGGCGCTCAGAGAGCTCGTCGAGCAACTCGACGAAGAATTGAGCGCCGCCGCCGAAGACTACAACTTCGCCATGCAGCAGCTGGAAGACACTCAGGCTGCCATCAAGAAGACCTCCAAGCTACTTGTGAAATCCGAGACCGACCTTGCCGCGGTCCAAGCCAGGCTCAACGAGCGGGTCGTGGAGATCTACAAGACGGGGGACGTCACCCTGCTCGCGGTGGTCCTGGACGCCAACAGTTTCTCCGACCTCATCGACCGTTTCGATCAGCTCCGCCGGCTAAGTCGGCAGGACGCGGAACTTCTTGAGCAGGTGCAGGACTACAAGACCGACGTGGTCGACCGCAAGTCGGACCTCGATATCCAGCTGAAGCGGGAAACGGCCGATCTCGCGAACACCGAGGCGGCCAAGCAGAAGGTCCTCGCCCAGCTCGAGAAGCAGAAGAAGGCGCTGAGAGGCAAAGAGGCGCAGGTCGCGCAGCTCAAGAAGGAGGAGGCGGCGAGGCAGGCGGCTCTGGCCGCTGCCGCCAAGAAGGCCGCCGAGGAGGCTGCCCGCAAGGCCGCCGCTGCGAGAGCCGCAGCCAAGGCGGCGGCCGCCAAAGCCAAGGCCAAGAACACCGTGACTACCGAGCCCTCCAGCGGTAAGGTCACCGTCAACCCCGACGGCGTGAGCGGGGCCGAGGTGGTGGCCATCGCCATGAAATACCTTGGGGTCCCGTATGTGTGGGGAGGCTGCAGTGCGAACGGCCTGGACTGCTCAGGCCTGGTCAAGTACGTCTACGGCAAGGTGGGGATATATCTGCCGCATTCCAGCCGCATGCAGTACGGCTATGGTGCGTACGTTCCTCAGAGCGAACTCAGGGTCGGCGACCTTGTGTTCTTCTACAACCCCATCCATCACGTGGGCATCTATATCGGCGGCGGTAAGATGATCCACGCCTCCGGCGGCGGGGTCCAGATCGGGATCGCCATCAAGAAGAGCTACTACGGGGCACGGCGCATCCTGGACTGAGATGGCGCTAACGAGCCGCCTTGATCCCTACGACCGGGCACTCGGCTGTCAGAAGGATCTCCATTGCGTCGCTACCCATGAGTAGCTTGCCGGTCCGCGAGCGCTGGCGAAGCCCGATGGCGACCATGTCGGCCTGCTCCTCCTTCACCACCGCGGCCAGGTCCTCAGCGGGAGTCAATCCGCGTATGAGGCGGCGGACGGTGTGGGGGATGCCCTCCTCCGTGAGCCGCTTCTCGATGGCGTTCAACTCCTCTCGGTAGGCGAGGACTTCCGCCTGCTCAGAACCGAAGCTGCCGCCGCCGCGGATGGAGTGGACGACGACTATCTCGGTGTCGCCGCGCTTCGTCTGCTCGATGGCCCATTCGAGGGCCGCCTTGCTCTCGTCAGTCATCACGTATCCAACGACGATCTTCATAAGCGCTCCTTACCGAAGGACTGGTAGGGCCGACCGAGTGATGAGGCGGACGCTAGCATCTTCCTGCTTGAGCGGCAATAGCTGGGGAGCATGCCGCGGAGCAACGAGGGCCATAGACCCCTTCGGCGTCAGCACGTAGTAGAGTGTCCTTGGGTCGTCGAATGAGCAAGGGGTACCACACGCATGCCTTATTGGGCCGTGATCATCATCGTGGTGGTGCTTGTCGTCGCCTACTACAGCTCCACTTCCTACGCGAGGGAGAAACGGCGAGACAGCATCGGTGGAGGCTTCGCCAAGATCACGGGTTTCCACGCGAACCAGGTGTTCATCGATGTTCGGGGCGATGCGGCCGTCGGTATCGATGACCGCGGCCGGCGCATAGGGGTCTCTCGAAAACACGGGGAACCGCGAGTCCGCACCTATGCCTTCAGTCAGTTGGCCTCAGTGGAGATCGTCCGGGACGACCAGGTGATGGCCCGTGCTTCGAGGGACAGTTTGACTGAGACCCCGGTCCCTGGAGGCTCGCTGTTCGGGTCTACAAGGGCTCCCGGTGGAGCACCCGGCGTGATGGTGATGCAGGGCACCGTCGTCTCGTTGGGCGTGCGTCTCGTCTTCGACGACCCGGGGCGTGACGCCCTGCTGCTGCGCTTCTACCAGGGAAAGCCGGTGGCCGCGCAGAGTCTGGCTGTGGATAAAGCCCTCGGCCAGGCACGGGCGCTCTTTGGGGCTCTTGAAGTCGCGCTGAAGCGGGCGAGTCTTCCTCCGCGCCCGGGTCCGACGCCGGCTGCTCCGGGCCGGCCGGGTCCGCAGTAGGAGCTGCTCCTCGGGCATCCTCCCGGCTGCGCGTCGCGACTCTTTCCTGTCCGGTCCCCCTGATAGTCTGACCTCAGTGGGTCGCGCTGCAGGATAGCGCGGCCGTGTACGGCGCGGCGAGGTGCGAAGTGACCAGATGGGCTCCCAGACTCTCCAAGTCCCGGTTCCAGGCGGGGCTCCAATGTTCGAAGTACCTCTGGCTGCTGTGCAATGCTCCGCAACTTGCCGACCCGGTCGGCGAAGCCCAGCAGGCCATCTTCGACCAGGGCCATGCCGTGGGCGCTCTGGCCCGCAGGCTCTTCCCGGGTGGGGTGCTGGTCGAGGAGGATCACACCCAGACCGCTCAGGCTCTCGAGACTACGCAGCGCCTGCTGAGTGACGGTACGTCCTGTCTGTACGAGGGCGCCTTCCGCCATGACGGGGTGCTTGTTCGCAGCGATGCCCTGTTCAAAGAAGACGACTGCAATTGGACCCTGGTGGAGGTCAAGTCGGCTACCGAGGTCAAGCCCGAGTACGTCACCGATCTCGCGATACAGACTTATGTCCTCCGGGGGGCCGGTGTCCCGGTGGCGAGCAGCCGCGTGCTCCACCTGGACAATCGCTACGTGTACCCCGGGGGACCCTACGACCTGGGCCGGCTGTTCACCATGGTAGACATCACCGCTGAGGTCGAGGCCTTCCTGCCTTCCATCCCGGGGTTGCTCAGCCAGATGAGGCAGATGATAGCCGGCCCCGCCCCGCAGAGGCAGATCAGTCGGCGCTGCGCCCAGCCTTACACATGCCCGTTCCACGGTCACTGCCACAGTTGGCTGCCTGAGTTCCCGGTCACCGAGATCCCGCGAGTAAGCGACGACCTTCTGTGCTCGCTTCTCACGGAGGGGTACTGCTCCATCCGCGAAGTGCCGCTCGACTATCCTGGTCTCAGCGCCGTCCAACGCACGGTCTGCCACGTCATCCAGAGCGGAGAGCCGCGTTTCGATCCGGCGTTGAGAGATGCTCTCTCTCGTCTGCGTGAGCCTATCCACTTCCTGGACTTCGAGACCGTCCGCTCGGCACTACCCGTCCATGCAGGCACACGTCCGTATCAGGCCCTGCCGGTGCAGTGGTCCTGCCACACGCTGCACGGTGACGGCCTCCTCGAGCACGCCGAGTTTCTACACACGGGCACCACCGATCCGCGTCGTGACTTCGTGTGCAGTCTGCTCGCGGCCCTCGACGTCGGAGGTCCGGCCGACAGCCGCATCGTGGCCTACACGAGCTACGAGAACACCATCCTCACGTCGCTTGCCCTGGACCTGCCCGAGTTCGCCGCCTCCATAGGCGCGGTCCAGGCACGTCTGTTCGACCTCCACGAGGTCATCAAAGATCATGTGCAGCACCCCGATTTCCACGGTCGCACGTCGCTCAAGTACGTGCTCCCGGCGCTCGTTGACGATCTTTCCTACGAAGGGCTCGCGGTGCCCAACGGTGAGGTCGCTTCGCTGCGCTGGACCGAGGCTGTGTATGGCGAGGCGCCGGAGAGCGTCCGGGAGGCCATCTTCGCCGACCTACGCGCGTATTGCGCCACGGATACGCTGGCTTTGGTCAAGCTGTATCGGGCGTTGCTGGCAGGCGACGCCGGTCAATGAGGTGCATCACCGCGAGGTAGGGATGGCGATAGACCATCCGCGGTCCCGCATAGCGCATGGCGGTCCTGATCTTATCTCGCATGTCGGGGCGGAAGCAGTGGACGGGGCAGCGGTCGCAGGTGGGCTTTGCACCGCCGAAGCGGCACCTGCGCAGGTGAAGCAGAGAGTAGTCGAGAAGAGCGGTGCAGTCAGAGCAGAGGGTGCAGTCGCGATGGCCGCCCGAAGGGCGCTGCTCGCGGGAATGATTGTCGTGGCAGTGCATCCGGATCATCACTTCGACGGTGCGCGCCTCGCGGCGCACGCGGCGGGAGCGGTCGACCGCGCCTGTCATTCCCAACGGTCGTGAACGATGATCTCGGACAGCGGCTTGCGGATCTTCGGCCGGTAAGCGTCGGCGGGGTAACCGAGCGTCATGAGCTCGATCACCCACGCGGTGTCCGGCACAGCCAGGACTTCGCGGACCTCCTCCTGGGAGAATGCACCGATCCAGCAGGTGGCAAGCCCTTCGGCCGTGGCGGCCAGGGAGAGATGTTCCATGGCGATGGCCACATCGATGGGGTCGCCCGGGATCCCACAACTCATGATGCGGTCGGGCATGAGACCGACCCCGGCCACCACCACTGGCGCCGTCGCGATGAAGCGCTGGTTGGCGCACGCGGGTACCAATCTCCGCTTCACCTCTTCATTGCGCACGATGATGAACTTCCAGGGCTGACGATTGGATCCCGAGGGGGCTAGGCGGACTGCCTCCAGCACCCTCATCAGTCTGTCTTCTTCCACCGGGTCATGCCGGTACGCGCGACACGCATAGCGTGATCTGGCAAGCTCGAGGAAATCCATCAGCGGCGTCGGTCTAGAAGCTTAGAGGATCCGAGTAGCACCGTAGTAGCTGCTCTTATACACCGTGCCGATCTGCACGTGGTTGCCCGTGGCGTTGACCATCTTTCCGTTGCCGATATAGATGCCCACATGGTGGATGGGATTCCAGAAGAAGACGAGATCACCCGGCCTGAGCTGGCTGCGGGACACGTGAGTGCCGTAGTTGTACTGCATCCGACTGGAATGGGGCAGACGGATGCCCACCTTGGCGAAGCTGTACTGGACCAGTCCCGAGCAATCGAACCCGCGGGGACTGGCGCCGCCCCAGACATAGGGCACGCCCAGATACTGCATCGCCGTGGAAATCACCTTGCCCGGTCGAGAGGCGAGGAAAGCTCTGCGAGCCCGGGCCTCCGCGGCCAACTTGGCCTGGCGGGCGGCCTCTTCCTTCTTGAGCTTGGCGATCAGGGATTCTTTGCCCTTAAGCGCCTTCTTCTGCTTCTCGAGCTGCGCGAGGACCTTCTTCTTGGCCGCCTCCGTCTGCTCGGTGTACTCCTGCTGCTGCCTTAGTTCCACTTCGAGATCGGCCTTGCGGTCGGCCACCTTCTGTTTGTATCCTTGCACCTCGTCGATGAGATCCGCATCCTGCTGGCCCAAGCGCTGGAGCTGATCGAGCCGGGACACCAGGTCGGTGAAACTGTCGGTGTTGAGGATGACGCCCAGCATGGTGAGGTTGCCCGATTTGTAGATGTTGACCACGCGTTCGTTGAGGTGGTCCTGGATCGTACCCAGGTCCTTCTCGGCCTTCTTGATGTTGGACGTGGTCCTCTTGATGGCCGCCTGCGTGTCCTCGAGTTGCTGGTTGGCGTAGTTGTACTCCTCCGTGACCGCGCTGAGTTCTTCGTCCAGTTCCTCGATCAGGGCGAGGAGCGCCTGAGCCTGGGCCTTAGCCTTGTCGATGGCCGGAGTCGCCTGCGCGATGGTCGAGCCTGAGAGGAAGAGAAGGGCGGCTATGAGTGCGAGCGCGATAGCGCGCTTAGACAGTCCGTGTGCGATGCGTCTGGTGCCAGGCACCTTGTCCCTCCTGGTCCGCCTGCGTCCCGCGACATGGGATCCAGCGACGCCAGCCGTGTCACGATGGGGTCGGATTATACAGACAGGCGCCGCATCTGTCATTTTCGCCGCCGCCGACGTACCTCCTGTACGCGTTCTGCACCCGCTGGCTGCGAAGCGATACCATGGGTGTAGCGCACCGGTTGTTTCGCGCAGGTATCAGGAGACAGACAGAGAGGCCTCATGCGGATAGGTCTGGTTTCGCCCTATGCGTGGACCGTGCCGGGTGGCGTCAACAACCACGTCATGAGCCTGGTCTGGCATCTGGAGCGCGCGGGGCACGAGGTCTTTGTGATCGCTCCGGCGGGAGACCTCAAGCGCTCTCAGACCCCACTCCCCAAGCGGTTCATCTCGGCGGGTCGAGCTTTCCCGGTTCGTTCGAACGGTTCGGTGGCGTACGTCAACGGGTCGTTCTTCATGCTTGGGAAAATGAGCCGCATCCTGGCCCCCCTGGATCTCGACGTGGTGCACGTTCACGAGCCCACGATCCCTTCCGTAGGTGCGGCGGCCACAATGATGTCCAAGGCTCCCGTGGTGGGGACCTTTCACGCCGCGGGTGCTGCCTCAGCGTTCTACCTGCGCTGGCGGCCGCTCGCGGAGCGGATCCTTTCCAGCATCACGGTGAAGATCGTCGTGTCCGAGACGGCCCGCCAAACAGTCGTTGGGGAGTTCCCCGGCGAGTATCGCGTGATCCCGAACGGCATCGATCTGGAGCACTACGCCACCGCGCGGGGGGAAGGGAAGGTCCGCGGGCGGATCCTGTTCCTCGGCCGGCCGGAACCGCGCAAGGGCCTGCCGGCCCTCTTGGAGGCGTTCGAGGGGCTGCGGCGCCGGCTGCCGCAGGCGTCGCTCGTCGTCGCAGGGCCGACTGCGGAGGAGCTACAGGCCCTCGCATCTCGCGGACGCCACGCTGCCGACCGGAGTCTCGAAAACGTGACCGCCCTGGGCCGGGTGTCTCACGATGTGAAACTCAGGGAGTTGGCCTCCGCCGAGGTCCTGTGCGCCCCCTCGAATGGGGGCGAGAGCTTCGGTATCGTGCTGATCGAGGCCATGGCCGCAGGCGTGCCGGTGATAGCCTCCGACATCCCCGGCTATCGCGCGGTCCTCGCTGAAGGTTCGGCCGGTGTCTTGGTGCCGCCCGACGACCCTGGGGCTCTGGAGACGGCCTTGGCCAACATACTCGCGAACAATGCCCTGAGGCACGATTTGTCGCTCGCCGGCCTAGCCCGGGCCGAACGGTACTCTTGGGACCGCCTCGTCGGTCAGGTGGTCGAGGCCTACGCGGACGCGATCGCCATGGGGCCGCGTGTGGTTCGCGAGCCGCCAGTGCCGGCCTTCAGCCAGATGCGCCATTTCATGACGGCCAGGCGCCGCGTGCCGTCGACGCCACGAGAGGCGGGGGGCGAAGCCCCGACGTAGGTCAGCGTGTCCCAAGCAGCCGGTTTCCTCGGGGCTCGTTTGCGTGTAGCATGGCACCCACAAATGCGGACCGAGATCGGGGGGAGCGTAGCACGCGACCGCCCGCCGAGGGGTTGAGGCGCAGTGACGAACGAAGAGAGACTCGAACGGCTGCGCCTGCTCAAGAAGCAGGCGCTTCTTCAGGGGGGTCCCGAGGAAGCGGCCGCCCGGCGCAAGAACGAACTCCTCAGCGCGAGAGAGCGGGTGCTGGGACTGCTGGACCCCGGCACTTTCGTGGAACTGGATGCCCTGGTTGACGGAGTGGTAACGGGCCACGGCAAGGTGAGCGGTCGCGACGTGTTCCTGTTCTCGGAAGAAGGCGCCGGCGTTGAGGGAGGATACTCCCGCGAACGCTTCGCACAGAAGACGGTCAAGGTCGTCGATCTTGCGATGAAGACCGGGGCCCCTCTTATCGGCATCCATGACGCCGGCGAGCGCCTCCCGCACGAGGGGATGGGGGCGCTGGGCGCCTATGCCGACATCTTCTTCAGGAACGTCATGGCGTCGGGCCTGATCCCCCAGATCTCGGCGATCATGGGGCAGTGCGGGGGCGCTGCGTCGTACTCCCCGACTCTTGCCGACTTCACTCTCGTGGTCAAGGGCTCCGGCCAGCTGTTCCTGGCCGGTCCCGACGCCGCTCGGGCGGTGTTGGGCGAGGAGACCACCATCGAAGAGCTGGGCGGTGGCCGGACCCATGGAGAGAAGAGCGGCGTCGCCCACCTAGCCCTGGATGACGAAGCCGGAGGGCTCGAGGCGATCCGTCGCCTGCTCTCCTATCTGCCCCAGAACAACCTGGAGGAAGTACCTCGAGTGGCATGCACCGACCCGGCGGGCAGGCGCGACGACGCTCTGCAGGGTCTGATGCCGGGAAGCGGCGCCGACGGGGTTCACGACATGCGCGACATCATCACGCGGGTCGTCGACGACGGGGGGTTCCTGGAATTGCAGCCGGGGTGGGCCCGTAACCTGGTGGTCGGTTTCGCCCGGCTCGAGGGCAGAGCCGTCGGGGTCGTGGCAAACCAGCCCGCCCTGCTCGAAGGCAGGCTCGATGTCGACGCCGCCACCAAGGCCGCCCGGTTCGTGCGCATCTGTGACGCTTTCAACATTCCGCTGCTTACGTTCGTCGATACGCCTGGGTTCGTCCCCGGCAAGGGGCAGGCGGGGGCAGGCCTGTTGCGGCACGCCACCAAGCTGCTGTACGCGTACTGCGAAGCGACGGTGCCCAAGCTGACGGTCGTCACCGGCAGGGCATACGGCGGAAGCCTACGAAGTCATGTGCTCCAAGAACATCCGGGCCGACTTCAACCTGGCCTGGCCATCGGCCCAGATCGCGGCCTCGGCTCCCGGGAGTCCGGTCGAGGCGCTGGGAGGCGCATTCGCCCTTCACGCGCCGCCAAGCGCGGTTATCTCGACGACGTCATCGAGCCTCGAGACACCCGGCCTCGGCTCATCGCGGCTCTGGAGGCCTGCGCCTCCAAGCGCGAGGGCCGGCCGCCCAAGAAGCACGGCAACATCCCTCTGTGACAACCTGACGTAGGAGGCCGCCGTGCCGACCTCTAAGAACCCGTCCACCTCACCGACCTGGTGCTGCGCGACGCCCATCAGTCGCTGCTCGCGACCCGCATGCGCACCGAGGACATGCTGCCCATCGCCGCCAAGCTGAACCGGGCCGGCTACTGGTCGGTGGAGATGTGGGGCGGGGCGACCTTCGACTCCATGATGCGGTTCCTGAACGAGGATCCATGGGAGAGGGTGCGGGCCCTCAAGGCCACCATGCCCGACACCCGTCTGCAGATGCTCCTTCGCGGTCAGAACGTCGTGGGCTATCGCAACTACGCCGACGACGTGGTGCGGGAGTTCGTGCGCCTGGCTGCTTGGGCGGGGATCGACGTCTTCCGCGTGTTCGACGCACTCAACGACCCTCGCAACCTGGAGACGGCCATCGCCGCCGTCAAGGACAGCGGCAAGTGGGTGGAGGGGACGATCAGCTATACCAAGAGCCCGGTGCACAACGTCGGGTCGTTTCTGGACTATGCGGCGCGCCTCGCGGAGCTAGGCGCGCAGAGCTTCTGCATCAAGGACATGGCCGGACTGCTCGACCCCCAGGACGCGTACGAGTTGGTCAGCGCGCTCAAGGCGGCGCACCCCGACATCCTTGTACATATGCATTGTCATTACACGTCGGGAATGGCTTCGATGGCCTATCTGAAGGCGGTCGAGGCCGGGGCCGACATCCTCGACTGCGCCATCTCGTCGATGTCGATGGGGACTTCGCACCCGCCCACGGAATCGATGGTGGCCGCGTTGGCCGGCACCGAGCGGGCCACGGGGATGGACATCGGCGTGCTCGAGGAGATATCGGAGTACTTCCGGGACGTACGCAAGAAGTACCGGGCGTATGAGAGCGCGTTCACCGCGGTCGATCCCGCCGTGCTTCTGTGGCAGATACCGGGAGGGATGATCTCCAACCTGTCCTCGCAGCTCAAGGACCAGGGAGCCCTCGAGCGCATGGAAGAGGTACTGGCCGAAGTGCCGCGCGTGCGGCAGGAGCTGGGCTACCCGCCTCTGGTGACGCCCACCTCGCAGATCGTGGGCACGCAGGCGACGCTCAACGTGCTCATGGGCCGCTACCAGATGGTCACCAAGGAGACCAAGGCCTACGTCCAGGGCTTCTACGGACGCCCCCCGGGCGCTGGTCGACCCCGAGGTGCAGAAGCTCATCATCGGCGACGAGAAGCCCATCACCGTCGCGACCGGCCGACATGCTGGAGCCGGAGCTGCCCAAGCGCAGGGCCGAACTCGACGAGCTGGGCATCACCTACACCGACGAAGACCTCATGTCGTACGCGTTGTTCCCGCAGGTGGCCCTGGAGTTCTTCGCCCGGCGCGACCGGGCGGAACGGCCTCGCGAGGAGCTGGCGGCCTTGGTCGCGGCCGTGGCCGACCTGCTGGGCGTGGAACGCGAGGAAGTGTGCGCGCCTGCGGCCGAAGAGGCCTTGGGGGCGGCGGACGGTGATGGCCGCGGACCCGGGGTACCGGCGGACGAGCGGGGCAGTGACCGGCTTGCCGCAGCCTGCCGGGCCTGCCACAGGATCGGCCTGGGCCGCGGCCGGAAGGGCCGAACTCGTGGCGGCCCGCGCAGTGGCCTGGAGGTACTGATAGTGAAGTTCAAGACTTCAGGTCGACGGAAAGGAATACCTGATATCCGCCACGCCCGACGGCGTGGTGACGATCGACGGCGAGGCCTTCGAAAGCAAGACGGGGTCGGTCACCGCCGATCGCCGAATGATCCAGGTGGGAGACAAGAACTACGAGATCCGGATCGTGGAGAGCACGGAGGAAGTGGGCTGCTTCACGCTCGAGGTGGCGGGGGAGAGGGTACCGCTGACCGTGTCCGATCTGGTGAGAGAGACGCCGCCGGCCCCAGCCGCGGCGCAGGGGGCAGGATCGGGCGGTGACGTCCACGGCGGCCGGCGCATCGAGCGCCACGGGCGCTCCGGCCGCTTCGCAGGCAGCTCCGCAGGATGGGCTGTTCGCGCCGGTACCCGGCAAGATCGTGGACGTCTTCGTCAAGCCCGGCGACGATGTCGATGAGGGCACCCCGCTGGTAGTGCTCGAAGCCATGAAGATGGAGAACGAGCTACGCGCCCCCAAGAAGGGCACGGTGACCGCGGTCCTCGTCACGAAGGGCGACACGGCCGAGCGCGGACAGCTGCTGGTAGGTCTCGAGTAGGCCCTAGCGCTCGATGGCCCGGATGGATCCGGCCCTGTTCTCTGAGCCGCCGAGCCTCGGCGTCCCGGCCGGTATCGTCGTAGAGTGCGGCCAGACTCTCCAGAGTCAGTGCCACGTCGGGATGGTCTTGCCCAGCGCTTTCTCGCGGATGGCGAGCGCACGCCCATACTCGGGTTCGGCTACGCCGAAGTCGCCGTGAGCACGATGCAGTTCCGCCAGACCGCTCAGCACGAGAGCGACATCGGGATGGTCGGGCCCCAGCGCGGCTTCTGCGACAGACAGCGCCCGCTCGTACAACGGAGCGGCTTCGTCGAAGCGGCCCTGCAGTCGATACAGTTCGGCCAGGTTGTTGAGGCTCACGCCGACGTCGGGATGCTCCGGACCCAAGGTCTTCTCGCCGATCTCCAGCGCCCTCAGGTAGAGAGGTTCGGCTTCGTCGTACCGACCCTGCGCTCGGTACAGCTCGGCCAGGTTCTCCAGGCTGGTGGCCACGTGCGGATGATCCGGCCCCAGGGCTTCCTCTCGGATGGCCAGCACCCGCCGGTGCAGTGGCTCGGCCTCCTCGTAGCGCCCCTGGGCGTCGTACATCACGGCCAGGTTGCCCAGGCCGGTGGCGACGTCCGGATGGTCGGGGCCGAGGATCTTCTCCCAGATGGCCAGCGAGCGCTTGTAGAGGGGTTCGGCCTCCTCGTACCGCCCCTGGACCGAGAAGAGCACCGCCAGGCCGTTCAGGCAGAGAGCCAGCTCGGGTCGTCGGGTCCCAGCGACCTTCTCCCTGACGGCGATAGCGCGCTCGTACAGCGGCTTCGGCATCGGCGTAGCGGCCCTGCACGTAGTAGAGCTCGGCCAGGTCGGCGAGGCTCGTCGGCCAGCTCCGGATCGCTCTGGCGCCCAGGAGTCTTCTCCCGGATGGCGAGCGCCCGTTCGAAGAGAGGCTCGGCCAGCGCGTACTGCTCCTGGGCTCGGTAGAGATCGGCCAGGTGGGCCAGGCTGGTCGCCACCAGCGGGATGCTCGTGGCCGCAGAGCCGTCTCGCGGATGTGCAGGGCGCGCGTCGCAGTTCCACAGGGCGTCGGTGGTGCGCCCCATGGAGTCGAGCAGGGGCGCCAAGGTCGCCAGAGTGTCGGCGACGTCGGGATGCTCCGGGCCGAGGTTCTTCTCCCGGATGGCGAGCGCGCGCTCGTAGAGCGGCTCGGCCTCGGCGTGCTCTGCCTTCGATCGATCAGCGAAGCCCGCCAGGGCGTCGAGGCTCGCGGCGATCCGCAGGTCGTCGGGCCCAGCGGCCTTCTCCGAGCAGGGCGAGCGCCCGCTGGTGTTCGGCTCGCGCCTCGTCCGCGCGGCCCTGCTCGCGCGTGCACATCGGCGAGATGCTGCAGGCTCGACGGCCACTGAGGGGTCGTTCTCGCCCAGAGCCTCCTCCGCAGACTGCGAGCGCCTCCGCGTAGGCCTCGGCTCCGCGTACGTCGCCTCGTGCGCGTCGGAGATGCAGCCGATGCGGTCGAGGCTGGGGGCGACGCGGGGATGGTCGGGCTCGCCGAAGCCGTTCTGACGGATGAGCTAGCGCCCGCTCGGTACAGTTCTAGGGCCTGCGCGTAGCGGCCCTGCGCGAGCAGCACGTCGGCCAGATCGTCGAGGCGTGGCGGCCACGCCGAGGTGGTCGCGCCCGAGAGTGCGCTCCCGGGTGGCGAGGGCGCGCCTCGAGCAGAGGGGCGCGGCTTCGCTGGTCGCGCCCAAGCAGGTGATAGACGCGGGCAAGGTTCGTCCATGCGCCAGAGCGACGGCCGGGATCGCTCGGCCGGAGGGTCTTCTGCCGCAGGCGCAGGGCCCGCTCGTAGAAGGCGGCCGCCTGCACGTACGCGCCGGCCGTCTCGTGAAGGACGCGCCAGATCGGCGACGATGGTGGCCACTCGCGATGATGGTCGGCTCCCAGGTCCGCCTCGGCCGCGGCAGAGCCCGCTCGCCGGCCTCGATGGCAGGTCCCAGGTCTCCATCGGCGGCCAGCGACGACGACTCGACGGCCAAGGTCTTCCACTCAGCTGCTGGCGGGTGCTGTCGCTCATGAGCAAGGACTGTATAGGCTGGCCGGATGCGTCGTCAACCTCGACCGTGCCTCCGGGACTCGGTGCCAGGACGGCGCTCCTTGACTGCCGATATGGTTCTGTGCAAAACTGTTTTGTACAGAACTAATACGTCGTGCACGCGTCTCGCGAGCGTGCGAAGGAATGCTGGGACGCTTGATCAAGAACTGTGCCAGTCCCGGGCCGTTGCCGCCGTATCGCCCTCGAGAACGTCGACCAGCTGACTGCTGCAGGCTTTTCACGCCCTCGGAAGGATCATGCATCTTCACCGCCTGGTCATGCAGCGGATGGCTCACGCACCGCGGGTGCGCATCACGGCGAGCTCATCACTCTGCGACTTCTCGCCGCAGAACGACGGGATCAGCCAGCGCGAGCTTGCGGAGACCCTGCACCTGTCGCCGCCCCGGGTGAGCAGCATCCTGCAAGCACTCTGGAGAGGTCGGGCGCCGTGACCCGCGAGCCGGACGAGGGCGACCGGCGCGTCGACCCGGGTCTTCCTGACCGCCGAGGGGCGCGCGCGCGAGATGAGAATCAGCGCGCGTTCTGGGCGACTACGTGAGCCAGACCATCGGGGCCCTGACCGAGGCCGACAGGCGGGAATTGGAGCGGCTGCTGGGCGAGTCTGGCCGAGCGCACGCCAGCGCTGCTCAGGACGACGGGCAGCCCAGTGAGGACAGAGGGCGAGGGGGCCTCGATGAAGCGGCTGCTCCTGCACCTACCTCAAGCCGTACTGGAAGTCGATCGTCCGTGATCTTCTTCCTGGTGCTGCTGCAGGCCATCGCCAACCTCTATCTGCCGACCCTCAACGCCGACATCATCAACAACGGCGTGGCGAAGGGCGACACCGGCTACATCCGGACCGTGGGCGGCTACATGCTCCTGGTGGCGCTGCTGCAGACGGTCTGCACCATCACCTCGGCCTACCTGGGGGCCAAGGCGGCCATGGCCTTCGGCCGCGACGTCCGGAGCGCGCTCTTCCGCAAGGTGGAGAGCTTCTCGCAGAGCGAGATCAACCGCTTCGGCACGCCTTCGCTCATCACCCGCAGCACCAACGACGTGCAGCAGGTGCAGATGGTGGTCGCCATCGGCCTGACCCTGATGATCTTCGCGCCCATGATGGCCATCGGCGGCATCATCATGGCCCTGCGCCAGGACGTGCCGCTGTCGTCGACGCTTGGCCGTCATCCTGCCGGTGATGGGCGTGGTCCTGGGGCTTGGTCATCCGGCCGGCCGATCCCGCTGTTCCGCTCCATGCAGAAGAAGATCGACCGCATCAACCAGGTCATGCGCGAGACCCTGAGCGGAGTGCGGGTCATCAGGGCCTTCGCCCGCGACCGACTACGAGGAGCGGCGCTTCGAGGAGGCCAACCAGGACCTCACCGACGTGCGGCCTGAAGGTCATGCGCCTCTTCGCGATCATGTTCCCGACGCTCTTCCTGCATCATGAACCTCTCCACCGTCGCCATCATGTGGTTCGGGGCCATCGGGTCGACAGCGGGGGCATGCAGATCGGCAACCTGATCGCCTTCATCATGTACGTCATGCAGATCCTGATCTCGGTGCTGATGGCGACCATGATGGCCTCCTTCATCCCGCGGGCGGCGGCATCGGCGAGCCGCATCCAGGAAGTGCTCGACGTCGAGCCGGCCATCGGCGACCCGGAGAGAGCCGGTAGCTGCGGCCGCGTCCGACGGCGGCCAAGCGCGGGCGTCGTCGAGTTCAAGGACGTGGAGTTCCGCTATCCGGGCGCGAGGAGGCGATGCTCTCCAACATCTCGTTCACCGCGCGGCCCGGGCAGACCACGGCCATCGTCGGCAGCACGGGCAGCGGCAAGTCGACCCTCATCAGCCTCATCCCGCGCCTGTACGACGTCACCTCGGGTCGCATCACCATCGACGGGGTCGACATCCGCGAGATGGAGCGGGCCGACCTCTGGAAGCACATCGGCTTCGTGCCGCAGAAGGCCTTCCTGTTCTCGGGCACGGTGGCCAGCAACCTGCGCTACGGCGACGAGGAGGCCACCGACGAAGAACTCTGGCACGCGCTGCGCATCGCCCAGGGCAAGGAGTTCGTCGAGGCGATGCCGGAGGGGCTCGACGAGCCCATCATGCAGGGCGGCACCAACGTGTCGGGCGGGCAGCGGCAGCGGCTGGCCATCGCCCGCGCCCTGGTCAAGAAGGCGGACATCTACGTCTTCGACGACAGCTTCTCGGCGCTCGACTTCAAGACCGACTCCCTGCTGCGCGCCGCTCTCAAGCGCGAGATCGCCGACGCGACGGTCCTCGTGGTGGCCCAGCGGGTCAGCACGCATCATGCACGCCGATCAGATCGTCGTGCTCGACGAGGGCACCATCGTGCGGCTGGGCACCACGAGGAGCTCATGGAGACCTGCGAGACCTACCAGGAGATCGTGTACTCGCAGCTGTCGGCGGAGGAAGCGGCGTGAGCGCCGACGAGCGCAACGAGCAGCCCGGCGCGGCGACCGCGCGAGCGGCGCCCGGCGACGGCGAGGCCGGCGCCGCCGCGGCGCGGCGCGCCGCCGCAGACAGCACGGCCCCGGCTTCGGCCCCCCGGGGCTGATCGGCACGGGGAGAAGGCCAAGAACTTCAAGGGCTCCTTCAAGCGCCTCGTGGGGACGCTTGCGGCCGGAGCGGCAGGCTCATCGTGCTGGTCGTGCTGCTGGCCGTGGTCAGCGTCGCCTGCACCAGTCGCGGCTCCCAAGATCCTGGCGCGAGGCCACCAACCACATCTTCGCGGGGCGCTGGTCGAGCAAGCAGACATCGCCGGCGGGAGTGACCAAGGAGCAGGTCGTCGCGCAGCTGCGAGGCGGCTGGGGAGGACAACAGGCCAAGATGCTGGCGGGCATGACCGATATCGTCCCGGGCAGGGCGTCGACTTCGCGGCCGTGGGCAGGGTCCTCCTCATCGTGACGGCCATCTACCTGCTCAGCGCGCTCTTCGGCTGGCTGCAGGGCTACCTCATGGCCGGCAGTCGTGCACGAGACCGTCTACCGTCTGCGGCGCGAGGTCGACCTCAAGATCGCCCGGCTGCCGCTCAAGTACTTCGACGGTCATCGCCCGCGGCGACATCCTCAGCCGGCTGACCAACGACATCGACAACATCCAGCAGACCATGCAGCAGATCCTCACCCAGATCATCACGTCGCATTCTCACGCTGATCGGGCGTGCTGGCCATGATGTTCTGGATCAGCCCGCTGCTGGCGGTGATCTCGCTGGTCACGCGTGCCGGTCTCGGTCGGTCCTCGCCATGGTCATCGCCAAGCGCTCGCAGAAGCAGTTCGCGCTGCAGTGGGAGCGCACGGGCGATCTCAACGGGCACGTGGAGGAGATGTTCACCGGCCACAACATCGTCAAGATCTTCGGTCGCCAGAAGGAGGCCATCGAGCGTCTTCGACGAGCAGAACGAGGGGCTCTACGAGGCGAGCTTCAAGGCCCAGTTCATCTCGGGCATCATCATGCCGGTCATGATGTTCGTGTCGAACCTGCAACTACGTGGCGGTCGCGTGTCTGGGCGGGCTGCGGGTGGCCAGCGGCACCATGTCGCTGGGCGACGTGCAGGCCTTCATCCAGTACGTCCAGCAGTTCGGCCAGCCCATCGCCCAGATCGCGAGCGTGGCCAACGTGCTGCAGTCGGCCGTGGCCTCGGCCGAGCGGGTGTTCGAGATGCTGGACGAGGCGGAGGAGTCGGCCGAGCCCGGCGCAGCCGGTCGTGCTCAAGGAGGTCGACAGGGCACATCGTTTCGACGACGTCTCGTTCCGCTACCTGCCCGACACGCCGCTCATCGAGCATCTGAACCTCGAGGTCCAAGCCGGGCAGACGGTGGCCATCGTCGGGCCCGACCGGCGCGGGCAAGACCACGCTGGTCAACCTGCTCATGCGCTTCTACGAGATCGACGAGGGCAGCATCGCCATCGACGGCGTCGACACCCGCAAGATGACCCGCGACGACCTGCGCCGGCTCTTCGGCATGGTGCTGCAGGACGCCTGGCTGTTCTGCGGGACCATCCGCGAGAACATCGCCTACGGGCGGGAGGGCGCCACCGAGGAGGAGATCCAGGCGGCTGCCGAGGCGGCGCACGTGGACCACTTCGTGCGCACCCTGCCCGAGGGCTACGACACCAAGGTGGAGGACGACTCCACCAACATCTCCCAGGGAGAGCGGCAGCTGCTCACCATCGCCCGGGCGTTCCTGGCCGATCCCGCAGATCCTGATCCTGGACGAGGCCACCAGTTCGGTCGACACCCGGACCGAGGTGCTCATCCAGCGGGCCATGGCCCGGCTGCTGCAAGGGCCGCACGAGCTTCGTCATCGCTCACCGGCTGTCGACCATCCGCGACGCCGACGTCATCCTGGTGATGAACGAGGGCAGCATCGTCGAGCAGGGCACGCACCACGAGCTGCTCTGGCCGCCGGCGGCTTCTACTACGACCTCTACAACAGCCAGTTCGCGGAGGCGCTCGACGAGGCGTCGCTGACCACTGGTGACGCGCGCGGTCGGCAGGGTCGACCCGTCTGCCAGCTGACGGAAGAAGCCCTGGCCGGTCTAAGCGACCGACCGAGGCCTTCGCGGGCTTCAGCTAGTGGCCGCTACGCGGCAGCACGGAGGATCAGGCGAAGTAGCGGTCCAGGAGGCCCTTGAAGGCCTTGCCGTGCCGGGCTTCGTCTCTTGCCATCTCGTGGACGGTGTCGTGGATGGCGTCGTAGCCCAGTTCCTTGGCCAGCTTGGCGAGCTCGACCTTGCCGGCGGTGGCCCCGTACTCGGCGTCTACGCGGGCCGTGCAGGTTCGCCTTGGACTCGGCGGACGACGACCTCGCCCAGCAGTTCAGCGAACCGGGACGCGTGATCGGCTTCCTCGAAGGCGATGCGCTTGTAGGCCTCGGCGACTTCGGGATAGCCCTGGCGGTCCGCGGCGCGAGACATGGCGAGATACATGCCCACCTCGCTGCACTCCCCGTTGAAGTTCATGCGCAGGCCTTCGATGACCCGGGGTCGACGTCCTTGGCGATCCCGATCACATGCTCGGCTGCCCAGTTGACCGTGGTCGCGGTCGCAGCCTTGAACATCGACGCAGGGGCCTTGCAGTCCGGGCAGTTCTCGGGCGGCGCGTCACCCTCGAAGACGTAACCGCAGACAGAGCATGTCCATTTCATGTACTGATCCTCCTGCCACGAAGTACGGGGTGGGGTATAGCGCCGAGATTATACAAGAATCTGCAGAAGCGGCGAGGCGTCGCGCCGGGGCGGAGGGGCACCGCGCCGTTGCTTCGTCGGGGAGAGGACCGGATGAGGGCGGCGGCTTGACAAGGCGGCGGCCTAGGCGACCCTTGGCGGCATGGACTTGAACGGGAGAGGACACGACAAAGTAGTCCGGCTGCTGGAGAAGGGGGTCCGGATCCCCGCCCCCTTCACCGTCGACATCGGAGACGACGTCGATCTCGACCGCATATCGGGCCGCGACGTGGTCATCTATCCGGGCTGCAGGATCTACGGCTCCAAGACCGTGATCTCGGCCGGGGTCGGCTGGGAGCCGAAGGCCCGGTGACCGTCGAGGACTGCTGTCTCGGTGCCTCGCGTGGAGCTCAAGGGGGGCTACGTTCGGCAGTCCGTGTTCCTGGAGAAGGCGAGCATGGGACTGGGAGCCCACGTGAGAGAGGGCTGCCTGCTGGAGGAGGAGGCGAGCGGGGCTCACTGCGTGGGCCTCAAGCAGACCATCCTCCTGCCGTTCGTGACGCTCGGCAGCCTCGTCAACTTCTGCGACTGCCTCATGGCCGGCGGCACCAGTCGCGAGGACCACAGCGAGGTGGGCAGTTCCTACATCCACTTCAACTACACTCCCGACGGCGACAAGACGCACGCCGTCGCTCTTCGGCGACGTGCCCCGCGGGGTGATGCTCGACCAGCCTCCGATCTTCCTGGGGGGCCAGGGAGGGGCGGCGGGGCCGGTGCGGGTGGGCTTCGGCACGGTGGTGGCGGCCGGCTGCATCCTGCGCGAGGATATCCTCGAGGACGGGCGTCTGGTCGTCGTCGGAGCTCACCGGGAGGCCAAGCGGAGGTACATCCCACGTACCTACGGCAACCTGGCGCGAGTGGTCCGCAACAACATCGTATACCTGGCCAACCTCGCTGCGCTGAGGCTGTGGTACACGAACGTCAGAGAGCCCTTCTTCGCCGCGCAGGAGTTCGGAGGCCTCGTCTATGCCGGTGCCTTGGAGGTCCTCGATGGGAGCGATCGAGGAGCGGCTCAAACGGCTGACGGCCATGGCCGCCAAGGTCCCGGCCGCCAATCGGGCCTCTGCGGGAGCTGCAGGGTAATGTGGCGGCGCTGCGCCGAGTGTTCGGCGACGATAGCCAGCGGCCTCGTCGGGCGAGGCGTTTCTCGAAGCACTCTGGCAGGCGGTCGACGTGCACGAGGGATACGTCGCCAGCATCAAGTCCCTGACGCCGGCCTTATCCGCGCAAGGGGTAGACTGGCTGAGGCAGACCGTCGATGCTCTCTGTGCTGCGGGCCGGCGCGCTGTTCCCCGCACTGGGCCTCTTCTGCCCCCGGTGGCAAGCGTTAGGAGATCGTTCAGATGGGCAGATTGTTCGGGACCGACGGCATCCGGGGCGAGGCAAATCGCTATCCCATGGACGCCAGCACCGCCTTCGCCGTCGGGCAGGCGATAACCCAGGTCCTCAAGCGCAACGGGCATGCTCCGGGGTCATCATCGGCAAGGACACCCGCGATCTCCGGCTACATGCTGGAGAGTGCGCTCGAGTCGGGGGTCACGTCCATGGGAGGCATGACCTACCTGGTCGGAGTCATGCCTACGCCCGGCCATGGCCTATCTCACCGAGAGCATGCGTGCCGATGCGGGGGTGGTCATCTCCGCGTCGCACAACCCCTACCACGACAACGGGCATCAAGGTGTTCTCCGGCACCGGGTACAAGCTCTCCGACGAGCAGGAGGCCGAGATCGAGGCGCTGGTCCTCGGCGGCAAGCCTGCCGGAGATGGTGCCGCCGCCACGCGGCATGGGGCGGGCCAAGCGGCTTGACGATGCCCTGGGCGCTACGTGGTCTTCCTCAAGAACACCTTCCCGCGCGGACTCTCGATGGAAGGTCTCAAGGTGGCTATGGACGTGGCCAACGGGGCGACCTACAAGGTCGCGCCGGCGGCGTTCGTCGAGTTGGGCGCCGATGTCACCGTGATCCACAACACTCCCGACGGCTTCAACATCAACGACGGCTGCGGCTCGCAGCACACCCAGGATCTGCAGCGGACGGTCAGGGAGACCGGCGCGGCCATCGGACTGGCCTTCGACGGCGACGGCGACCGGCTGATCGCGGTCGACGAGAAGGGCGCCGAGATAACCGGCGACCAGATCCTGTTGATCTGCGCGCGGATGCTGCAGGCCGAGGGTCGTCTGAGCCAGGACCTGTTGGTCTCGACGGTGATGAGCAACCTTGGCCTGCGGGTGGCCTGCGAGCGCTACGGGGTCAGGCATCACGCCGCCAAGGTAGGCGACCGCAACGTCCTCGAAGACATGATCGCCCTGGGCGCAGTCCTCGGCGGCGAGGACTCCGGGCACGTCATCTTCCGCGAGCACCACACCACCGGCGATGGCATCCTCACCGCGCTGCAGCTGGTCGCGGCCATGCTGAAGGAAGGGAAGGCGCTCTCCGAGCTGAGCGCGCTGATGGACGTCTTTCCGCAGAAGCTGATCAACATCCCTGTGGCCCGCAAACCGGAGTTGGAGACGGTGCCTGAGATCCAGGAAGCCATCGCGGCTGCTGAGGCCGCTCTGGGGACGCAGGGCCGGATCCTCGTGCGCTACTCGGGGACCGAATCTTTGTGCCGGGTCATGGTGGAGGGTCCTACGGTCGAGATCACAGTAACGTGGGCCGAAGATGTGGCCCAGGTGGTGCGCGGCGCTCTGGCGCTAGAGGCGCTGCGCCCGACGCGTACATACATAGCCGCTTTACAATGTGTCGCCTGCCTCCTACAATGCTGTTGTGATGAGCACCAAACCCTTCAACGTCCGGCTGCCGGAGTGGGCCCTCCAGTACATCAACGACCGGGCCAGCGCCAGCGGCACCACCAAGACTGACGTGCTGCTGGAGGCCTTGAGGTCGCTCAAGGTGCAGGACAGGGAAGCGCTGATGCGCAAAGGCTACGAGGAGATGCGAGAGATCGACCGGATCCTGGCCGAGGAAGGCGCTGTGATGGCTGAGGCCATCAAGCGGGGACGCATCTATCTCGCCGACTTGGGGTCGGACTCCGCCGGCCAGCCCAAGAAGCGTCCCGTGCTCGTGGTGCAGAACGACCTGGGCAACCGCGCCGGCGCCACCACCATCGTCGTCGCGCTTACGTCGATCAGTCCCTCTCAGCTGTTCCCGTTCCACGTTCCGCTGCCGGCCGAGGTGTTGGGCAGGCCGGGCGTCATCCTGTGCGAGCAGGTACGCACCATCAGCCTGGACAGGGTGGACGCGTTTCCGCTGGCCGAATGCTCTCGCGCGCTGATGGCGCAGGTAGACGAAGCCCTGCGGCTCTCTCTCGGCCTCTAACAACCAGTTCTACGGTCCCCACTCCCAGGTCTGGGACCGCAAAGCTCTTCGAACTCTCGAACCTGCACCGTGCGCCGACCCAGGTGGGCCACAGCTGCGTCCGGTGCCACGTCGATGCGGACGGCCGCCGCTCGCGTCTCGGGCGCGGATGATGTTGGCCAGCAGAAGAGCCTTCTCGACCCCGTCTCCGCGGCCGTAGTTCCACACCTCGTCGGGTTGCGCCAGACGTCCGGTCTCGTCGTAGATGGACTCGCGACCAAGCTCCTGGACCTTCTGGATCAAGGCGTCCTCGGTCGAGGTCCGCCGCTCCGGCGATGGAGACCGGGCAGCGCTCGCAGGGCCGCCTGAGGAAGGGCTCCACTTCGGTGCGGTTGAGATCGCGATAGGCGTAGAACGCCAACTCCGCCAGCTCGTTGACGTCCTCTGATGGCCTCGAGGCGCGCGATCACCTGCGACCGGTCCATCCCGACGTGCAGATCGAGCGGGGTCTGATCGCGTGTCGAAGGTCTTGTGCGCGGCTTCCGGGAGGCGCGGCTCGGTCCAGCAGAACGTGCGGAGTCGCTCGATGGCGTCCTGGGCGGAGGGGCAGGAGCGCCCCACCTGGTCGACGAGAAGGGCGAAGCCCTGGGGCGTGCGGATGTCCACCCGATGCTCGCGCACGAGCTGCTCGAGATCGTCGATGACGATGCGATCGGGCAGCGGTCGGGAATCGAAGTCCTCGCCGGCCACCTCCATCAGCAGGCGTTCGCGGGTGTCGTCGTTGAAGCGGAAGGGACAGTCCCGCTCGTAGGCGAGCAGCTTCTCCATGGCGATGTAGTGGTCCACGCCGAAGTTGCGCCAGCGTGACTGGAAGCACCCCTGCAGGGCCGAGGCTGTGGCGAACGAAGTTGCCCAGCAACTCCGGGGTGAGCGGTGTCTGGAGGAAGCGGCGCAACTTGCCGGAGAAGCGGCCGTACGCCTCGGGGTCGATCGTGGCCTCGGGGAACAGGATGTGGATCCAGCCGGTCTCGTGCGCCACCACGGTGACCCGCTCGTTCTCGAGCGCCCGGCGCGCCTGTGCCGAGAGGGCGGTGCCGTTGAACCACATGTTCTTGGTCACCAGTCGCCGGTTGTTCGTGAGGATGCCGTGGCCGGTATCGACGAAGTTCTGGGAGTGCAGCGGCGTGGCCATGAGGAAGATGTCGCGCAGCGGGACCCTCCCCACGACGAACAGGGCCGCGGCATAGAGAGCCGCCAGGGAGACGCATTCGCCGGCGCCGGCCGGGTAGTCCGGCTTGTGGCGGAAGGCGTCCATGGCCTCGACGGTCTCCGTCTTCCAGTAGGGGATGATGTCGCCCTCGTACTTGTCGAGGCCGAAGTGGGTGCGGATATCGATGTCGAAGTAGTACTTGTCGCCTTCGTAGCCGAAGAGCGCGTTCGACTGGGCCGAGCGCCTCCTCGCCCACGTAGTCCTTGAAGCGGGCGATCTCGGTCTGCTTGGTGGTGAGGCCCCAGGTGTCGAGGTCCAGGTTGAAGGCGTAGTGGTCCATGATGTACTGCTTGAGCCGGGTGATGCGCCGGTAGGGCGTCATCGTCTCGATGCCGTCGAACCAGGGGTCGTCGCGCCACTTCCAGATGCGCGGCGACATGATGTTGGCCAGCACCAGGCTGTACATCAACTCGGGGAAGATGAACACCTCCATGTCGGAGAGCGTCACCGCCGAGGACTTGCGCTCCAGGTCCTGGGCGTCACCCGGGGCCAGGCGCGATGCGCCCGCGGCCTGCGGCGGCGGCGCCGTCCCCGGCTCGCTGTGTGCCCTCGCCGGCACTACGACGCCACGACCTGCGCCAGCGTCTCCTCCATGATGTCGAGACCCCGGTCGAGCGTCTCCCACTCGATGGTGAGGGGCATCAAGGTGCGGACCACGTTGTCGTACGTGCCGGCGATGACGTTCACCAGGCCGTTCTCGTAGAGCTTCACCCGGTAGGCCTTGGTGAGCGCGGTGGCCGGCTTCTTGGTGTCGCGGTCCTCGACCAGTTCCATGGCCATCATGGCGCCGAGTCCGCGGACATCGCCGATCTGCGGGAACCGCTGCTGCATCGCGCGTGAAGCGCTCCCTCACGCGGCGCCCGATCTCCTTGGCGCGCTCGGGGAGGTCCTCCTCCTCCATGATGTCGAACACCGCAAGAGCGACCTCGCAGGCCAGCGGATTACCGCCGTACGTGCCGCCGATGCTGCCGGGACCGGGTACGTCCATGATCTCGGCCTTGCCCGTGATGCCGGCGATCGGGTAGCCCGCTCCGATAGACTTGGCGGTGGTCATGATGTCGGCTTCGACGCCGTAGTGCTCCATGGCGAAGAGCGTGCCGGTGCGTCCGAAGCCGGTCTGCACCTCGTCGGCGATGAAGACGATGCCCTGCTCCTCGCAGATCGCCTTGAGCTTGGCGTGGTACTCGGGTGGCGGCACGACGAAGCCGCCCTCACCCTGCACCGGCTCGACGATGAGCGCCGCGATCCTGTCGGCCTGGAACTGGTTCTCGAAGCCTTCCCGAAGCAACTCGGCGCACGCCACCCCGCAGGCCGGATACTCCAGGTTGAGGGGGCACCGGTAGCAGTACGCGTACGGGATCCGGTAGATGTCGGCCGGGAAGGGCCCGAAGTCCTTCTTGTAGGGGACTATCTTGGAGGTCAGCCCCATGGTGAGGTTCGTCCGTCCGTGGAAGCTGTTGGTGAAGCACACGATCCCGGGACGGCCGGTCGCGCAGCGGGCGATCTTGACGGCGTTCTCCACCGCTTCCGCCCCCGAGTTGACAAAGAAGCTCCGTTTGGGGGAGTCCCCGGGCGCCTTCTCGTTCAGCTTCGCGGCCAGCTCGATGTACGACTCCCAGGCGAAAACGCTGATGGAGGTGTGAGCGAAGCGCTCCACCTGCTCCCTGGCCGCAGCCACGACCTTGGGGTGCGAGTGCCCGACGTTGAGCACGCCGATACCGCCGGCGAAGTCGATGAACTCGCGGCCGTCCGTGTCGGTGATGATGGCGTTCTTCGCAGTGCCTACAAGCGAAGTGGTGGCCGTGACCACCCCACGGGGCAGCGCTTCGGCTCGAACCCGGTTCATCCTGGCACGGTCCATATCAGCACCCATTCGTGTCTCCCTCGCTCGGGGCAGCCTCCTCCACGACGGCCCAGCCCGCGCTGCCGTCTTCATCCGGCTCCTGCCCCGACGCCGGCGCCTCTGGGGTCAGTCTCTCCTCGATGGCATAGCGCTTGCGTCGCAGACGGGCCGGCTGGACGTAGTAGAAGTCGACCAGATGCTGGACGACGTCCAGAAGCCATTCCGCCTCACCGTCGGCAATGGGGATCAGCGCATCCGGGCGGTAGCTCTTCACGGAGTCGGGTTCCAGGCCGGCGATACGCACCAAGGTCCCCAGGGCTTCCTTGAGATAGGGGGGCATGGCCGGCGACGCGAGCGCGCGGCGGACCTGATCGGCCAGACCGCCGTAGCCGACATCCGCCTGGGAGGCGAGCACGCGATGCAGAAGGCGCCGTGAGATGGCCGCGGATGCTTCCTCGCTGTAAGGAAGGATCTGGACGGCCGTGAGGTACTGGCCGGCGAGTTCCTCGGGGACATCGGCACTGAGCCGCGCCCATCCCGAGACCGGCGGCCAGGCGGGGTAGTTCTTGCCTTCCTTGGTGCAGACCGACACGATCAGCCGGTCGCAGGTGGAGCACCTGACGTTCGAGATCTGCCAGGTGCCATCCTGGTCGATCGCCGAGTGCGAAGGTATGGGGCGTCGCGCTCACTTCCGCGCGGCAATGTGGGCATTCCATGCCTGAGGAGTCCTCCTTGATGCTGAGAGAGCATGTGCGATGGGTCGTGCCCTTGAGGATACTCGCGACACCGGCGGTACGGCAACCCGAAAGCGCGCGACGGCTTGACGAGAAGGACACGGCGAGGGAGGCTTGCAGGTAGCGCAAGGCACTGTGCGGAATGGAGGCTCAGACATGGCATACGACATAACCATCATCCGCCCGGAGATGAAGATGGAGGCCGTTCGGCCCAGGGGTCGCGACCTCGACAAGGCCAAGAGGAAGGCCTTGAAGAAGGGTCTGCGTGCGCTGCACTCGCTCGAGATCATGGCCACGAAGATCTACAAGTGCCAGATCACCTCGGAGCCGTCGCGAGCTCAACACCGCCCTCACAGCGGCCATGTGCAACGAGATGACGCACATGCAGGACTTTCAGACCAAGCTCTACGAGTACGGGTTCAAGCCGACAAGCTCGCGGGTGCGCTACTGGATGGTCGGGTACGTGTTCGGACTGGGCTCGCGCATGCTTGGGAAGCGAGCGCATGCTCAAGACCGGCATATGGGTGGAGACCAAGGCCGTCCATCACTACGGGGAGCTGCTGGACGGAGCCGAATGGGACGACGGAGACCCGCGTCTTCATCGAGAAGGACCGGGCCGACGAGTACGGTCACATCGCCCGCTGGAAGGAACTCCTGGAGCATCCCGGTGGTATGGTTGATGCACGGTCTGCATAAAGGGGTCGACCTGACGCGCCGCGACGAGACGCGAGAAGGCGACGTGTACGTGTGCGGGCCCATATGCTGCGGTGACCCCCTTTCGCTCAAGGAGGACTAGCGAGTGACGAAGCACAGGATCGGCTGGCTGCCGGGAGACGGCATCGGCATCGAGGTCTGCGCGGCTGCGAGGGTGGTGCTCGATCGGCTGGGCTTTGAGGCCGACTATGTGGAGGGCGACATCGGCTGGGAGTGCTGGCGCCAAGAAGGCGACGCCTTTCCGCAGCGGACCGTCGACCTGCTCAAGAACGTGGACGCGGCCCTGTTCGGGGCCATAACCTCCAAGCCGGTCAAGGCGGCGGAGGCCGAGTTGGCCCCGGCTCTCCAGGGCAAGGGCCTGGTGTACCGGTCTCCCATCGTGCGGATGCGGCAGCTGTTCGACCTCTACGTGTGTCTGCGACCGTGCAAGGCCTATCCGGGCAACCCGCTCAACTTCAAAGAGGGCATCGATCTGGTCGTGTTCCGGGAGAACACCGAGGACCTCTACGCCGGCGTGGAGTTCAGCCCCGTGCCCGAGGAGCTCGTCGGACGCGTTGGGGCGGCTCTCCAAGAACTTCGCGCCCTTCCGGACACTACCCGGGCGACGAGTACGCGGTCTCCTGCAAGATCAACACCCGGAGCGGCTCCGAGCGCATCGCCCGGGCCGCCTTCGAGTTCGCCCGGACCTACGGGCGCAAGAAGGTGACCATCGTGCACAAGGCCAACGTGGTGCGGGCCACCGACGGGCTCTTCCTGGAGGCTGCGCGGTCGAGTGGCCAAGGACTATCCCGGACATCCAGGTGGACGACGCCAACATCGATGCCATGTGCATGTGGCTGCTCAAGAACCCGTTCGACTACGACGTCCTGGTCGCCCCGAACCTCTACGGCGACATCATCTCCGACCTCTGCGCGCAGATGGTGGGCGGGCTGGGCTTCGGCTGCTCGGGCAACATCGGGACAGCACCTGGCCGTGTTCGAGCCCACCCACGGCTCGGCGCCCAAGTACGCGGGGCAGAACAAGGTGAACCCGCATCGCGACCATCCTGGCCGCCAAGATGATGCTCGACTGGCTGGGCGAGAGGGACAAGGCCGCAGCGCCTGGAAGCGCGCGGTGGCCGCGGTCATCGCCGAGGGCGGGTGCGCACCTACGACATGGGCGGCGACGACACCACCATGGAGATGGCCGAGGCGATCGCGGCGAAGCTGTGAGCCGCCCGGGGAGAAACCGGACGCCCGCATCGCGGGGAGGAGGCGACAAGTGAAGAAGTCGACAGTGCTGCGGAAGGCCATCATGGAGCGGCGCGCGGTGGTGGTGCCCGGGCGCGCACGACGCCCTGAGCGCCAAGGTGATCGAGAAGTGCGGCTTCGAAGCCATCCAGGTCTCGGGCTACGGGGTGGCCGGCTCGCTGCTGGGCAAGCCGGACGTGGGCCTGGTGCAGATGAAGGACGTGCTCGACGTCACCTGGAACATCGCGCAGGCGGTCGACATCCCGGTGATGGCCGACGTGGACACCGGCGGCGGCAACGCCGTCAACGCCGCCTGGATCACCGAGCGGCTCATCGCCATGGGCGTGGCCGGCATGAACATCGAGGACCAGGTCTTCCCCAAGCGCTGCGGCCACATGGCCGGCAAGGAGGTCATCGACGCCGACGAGATGGCCGGCAAGGTGCGGGCCTGCGCCGACGTGCGCGACCGGCTGGACCCGGACTTCATCATCAACGCCCGCACCGACGTCGTTCGCGGTGCTCGGGCCTCGACGAGGCCATCCGCCGCTGCAACCTGTATCTGGAGGCCGGCGCCGACCTGGCCTTCATCGACGGCATCAAGACGCGGGCCGACGTGGAGCGGGCGGTCAAGGAGGTCGAAGGGCCCGCTCTCGGTGAACCTCATGGACGCCATCAGCGGCATGAAGACCGAGCTGATCCCCATCCCCGAGCTGGCGGCCATGGGCGTGGGCCGGGTCTCGATCCCGGTGGCGTCGATCATGGTGGCGCACAAGGCGCTCGATGGAGTTCTTCACCGCGCTCAAGGCGTCGCCCACCGGGACCCTGCCCGGACAGACGCAGTGGGTGAGCTCGTTCGAGGAATACACCGACTTCGTCGGGCTCGAAGGACTACAAGGCGCTGGAGGACGAGTACCTGCCCAGGCAGCGCATGGAGAGCAAGTACGGCGACGCTGACAGAAGATCGTCGGGCTGACGCCTGAGAGGAGGACGCCTGTGGGAATGACCGTCGCTGAGAAGATCCTGGCCCGGGCGGCCGGCCTGGCCGAGGTGTCGGCCGGCGACGGTGGTGGAGCCGGCGGTCGACCTGGCCATGTCGCACGAGAACGCGGCTCTGGTCATGAACCAGTTCTTCGAGATCTTCGAGGGCACGGGTCTCGAGCCGACGCGTGTGGGACCCGGCGAAGATCGCCATCGTCTTCGACCATCGGGTGCCGGCGGAGACTGCCAAGACCGCCACCAACCAGAAGAAGATCCGTGAGTTCGTGGCCGCACAGGGGATCACCAAGTTCCACGACATCCGCGGCGACGAGGGCGGCATCTGCCACCAGATCCTTGCCGGAGAACGGCTACGTACTGCCCGGGCACGGTGGTGGTCGGCACGGACAGCCACACCAGCAGCCACGGGGCCCTGGGAGCAATGGCCATCGGCCTGGGGGCGACCGATATGGCCGGCGTGTGGGCCCTCGGCCGCGCTGGTCAACGTCGAAGTGCCGCCGACCATCAAGGTGGTGGCCGATGGCGAGTTCCGACCCTGCGGTGGGTCCCAAGGACCTGATCCTCTACCTGATCGGGATGATCTCCGCGGAGGGGGCGAACTTCCGGGTGATCGAGTTCCACGGTCGGGCCATCAGGCACATGTCGGTATCCGGGCGTCTGGTGCTCTGCAACATGTCGGTGGAGGCTGGGGCCACGTGCGGCATCGTCCCGGCCGACGAGGAGACTTTCCGCTACCTGCGCGAGGAGGCCGGGGTGACGGAGCCCGTTCACTGCGGTGTCACCCGACGACGACGCCGTCTACGAGAAGGTCGTCGAGATCGACGTGACCCGGCTGGAACCGCAGGTGGCCAGGCCGCACACGGTCGACAACGTGGTGCCCGTAGGCGAGGTCGAGGGAGTGAAGATCGACCAGGTGGTCATCGGCTCCTGCACCAACGGGCGGCTCGACGATCTCGAGGCGGCGGCCGCCATCGTCAAGGGCAAGAAGCTGGCCAAGGGCACGCGCATGCTGGTCTTCCCGGCCTCGTGGCGGATCTGGACCGAGGCGATGCGCAAGGGGTATCTGAGCGACCTGGCCGACGCCGGGGCGGTGATCATGAACCCAGGTTGCGGCTGCTGTCTGGGGGTCCATCAGGGAGCTCTGGGAGACGGAGAAGTGGCTCTCGCCACGACGAATCGCAACTTCAAGGGCAGGATGGGGAACCCGAACGCCTCCGTGTATCTGGCCTCGCCGGTCACGGCCGCCGTGAGCGCGTTGCGGGGTGCGATCACAGACCCGCGGAAAGGAGCCTGAGATGGCGAAGGTGGTCCTCCGGCTCGGCGACGACGTCTCGACCGATGCCATCTATCCCGGCAGGTTCATGGCCACAGTGCTCCCCACCGAGACTCCGCAGTATTGCTTTGCCGATCTCACCGATTTCAACAAGAGGCTCAAGGACGGAGCGGTCCCGCCGGGCAGCGTGGTGGTGGCCGACCGCAACTTCGGTACGGGCTCGTCGCGCGAACAGGCCGCGTCGTGCCTCAAGGGCTGGGACCTGGTGATCGTCGCCAACAACTACTCCCGCATCTTCCTGCAGAACGCCGTGAATCTCGGTCTGCGTCTGGTCATCTGTCCCGACCGTAGAGGCTTCCGAGGGCGACGAACTCGAAGTCAGGGACGGGGCGGTCTTCAACGTGACAACCGGCAGGAGCTACCCGGTAGAGCCGCTGCCGCCTGCCCGGCAGGCCATCGTCGATGCTGGCGGCTTCATCCCCTACATCCGCAAGCGGGTGGTCGAGGAGCGGACCGCATAGGGAAGGGCCGAACGTGGCCGCCGCCGCTCCTGTTCGTGGGCGCGGCGCGACCGCCGGCGGGCTAGGGCGCGTTGTCCCGGGCGCGGAGTTCTAGGCGGGCCGGGCGGCTGCGTAGCCACAGCCACGTGGTCCGCACCAGTTCGCCGATCACGAAGGCACCCAGCGCGACGTAGAGGCCGGCGGCGCCGCCCCACATGACTCCTGCGATGAGAGCGACCGTGGCCACCCCGAGGAATATCGCCACCGACTCGGTGATGCTGCGGGTGCGGCGGCTGTGCAGGATGACACCTTGGAAGTAGCTTTGATAGACGGCCACGGCCGGCATGGGCAGCAGGAGGAAGAGGCTGGTGTAGACCATCGCGGGCAGCGGCGCGGCGAGGTCCATCAGATCTGCGAAGATGGCCTCCGAGACGGAGGGGATCATGAGTAGCGCCAGCAGGGCGGTGGCGAAGACCCCGATGCCTACAGCGAAGCGGCGCAACGGCCGCAGAGACCGCTTCGCGTTCCACGAGGGCCACCATCACCTCGTTGTAGGAGCCGCCGAAGCTGCCCGTGACATAGCGGACCGCTCCCACCACCTGCCAGGCGGCCAGCGACTCCAACGGCAGGGGCATGCGACCCATGGCGGCGGCGCCGATAGGGTTGGCCACGAGCATGAGCACCTGGGTGAGCGACAGGGGGATGTAGAAATCGAGCATGGCCCGCGTCGTGAGAGGGACGGCGACCGGCGGGGCGGGCTTGAGCTGGTCGCGCAGAGTGGGACGGACGGCCATGTGCACGTAGAAGGCTTCGGTCACCACTCCTGCGATCATGCCGCAGCCGGCGACGGCGATACCGGGTAGTCCGGCGGTGAAGTAGCCGATCGCGAGCACGGTGGCATCCGCGAAGAACCGCACCGCTGTTCCCAGGCCGATCTTGAGCGAGTGTCCGAAGCGGATGAGGATCCCCTGGTGGAAGCGGCGGTAGGCGATCGACCAGGTCCACGGGATCATGATGAACAGGCCGATCCGGGCAGGTCCTACGATTGCCTCGGGGGCGTGCATGATGTCGCGGACTATCACGTAGTAGAGCGGGGTGGCGACCATGAGGACGTGGACCCCCGTCATGGCGGCGCCCAGGCCCATCATGAAGCGGCGCAGCTTCAGATACGAGGTCCAATCCCGACAGAGAGCCGTGGAGGCCGCCAGCATCATGATGATAGGCGCCTCCACCATCAGCGCCAGGGGGAAGACGACGCCTCCCCACGCGGCCAGGTTGATCTTGGGCTCGGCCATGCGGGACACCACCGCCGCTACGGCCGGCCCTTCGAAACCCATGAGTACCCAACTGGCGGCCAGAGGCCACCAGGTGCGAAGTATCTGGCGCATAGGAAGTGGACGTCGGGAGTCAGACATGGCAAGGAGCCATATTGGCTCAGTACGACTCCGCTATCAACGGCATTCTGCCTGGGGGCGGCAGATACGAGGCAGGCGTTTGGCCGCGGGGTACATATACTGTCAAGGGTGCGCATTCGGCTAGGTCGAGGAGGACGGGCGCGGATGAAACCACGTGAGTTAAGCGCGGGCGTGTATTTCGTGGGTGCGGTCGACTGGGACCGGCGGCTTTTTGATGCCTTGATCCCACTGCCCGAAGGGACGAGCTACAACGCGTACCTCATCGAGGGGACGGAGAAGACCGCGCTGATCGAGACCGTGGATCCCAGCAAGACCCCGGTGCTGATGGAGTACCTGCGCGAGGTGGAGCGGCTCGACTATGTGATCGTCCAGCATGTGGAGCAGGATCACTCCGGCTCGCTCGCCGTGATCCTGGAGCGCTTCCCCGAGGCCCAGGTGCTTTGCAGCGCGCGGGCCGTGGATCTGGTGGCCACTCATCTACATATCGCGGGCGACCTCATACGAGTGGTCGCGGACGGGGAGACGCTGCAGCTTGGCGGCAAGACGCTCCGGTTTCTCTCGACGCCGTGGGCACACTGGCCCGAGACGATGTCGACCTTCCTCGAGGAAGAGGCCATCCTCTTCAGCTGCGACCTCTTTGGTTCGCATCTGGCCACCAGCGAGCTCTTGGGCAGAGAGCAAGAGGTCTATCCCGCCGCCAAACGCTATTTCGCCGAGATCATGATGCCGTTCCGTTCGATGATCGCGAAGAACCTGGACAAGGTGGAGCCGCTCGACGCCCGGCTGATCGCGCCGAGTCACGGGCCGGCCTATCCCCGCCCCCGGTTCATCATCGAGGCCTATAGGGAGTGGGTGGGGGGACCGCCGCACAATGTGGTGCTCATACCTCACGTCACCATGCACGGGAGCACCACCATCATGGTGGACCGGCTGACCGGGGCGCTGATCGATCGCGGCATCAAGGTGGAGCGTATCGACCTGCAGGACGTCGACCTGGGGCGGTTGGCGACCATGCTGGTGGACGCGGCCACCATCGTCGCCGCCACTCCGACCGTGATCACCGACCCGCACCCATTCATGGTGTTCGCCCTGCATCTTGCGAATGCTCTCAAACCGAAGGCGCGGTTCCTCTCGGCCCTGGTGACCTACGGCTGGGCGACCAACGCCGTCGAGCGCATCGGGAGTCTCACCGGCAACCTCAAGGCCGAACTCATCGAGCCGGTGGTGGTGAAGGGGCTTCCCACGGAGGCGGACCTGGCGAAGGTCGACGCCCTGGCGGATGCGATCGCCGCGAAGCACGCCGAGGCCGGTCTGGTATGACGACGGCGCTATAATGCGCTGGCGCATGGCCGTCTACCTATCAGCCTCGGAGACCGAAAATGATCCTCAAGCTTGGAATACCCAAGGGCAGCCTAGAGAGCGCCACCATCGACCTGTTCCGGCGGGCGGGCTTCAACCTGACCACCAGCAGCCGCTCGTACTTCCCGGTGGTCGACGACCCCGAACTGGAGTGCCTGCTGATCCGCGCCCAGGAGATGGCGCGCTACGTGGAGAACGGCATCCTGGACGCCGGCATCACCGGTCTCGACTGGGTCCGGGAGAACGAGGCCGACGTGCAGACGGTGTGCGACCTGGTCTACGCCAAGCAGAGCTTCGGCAAGGTGCGCTGGGTGCTGGCCGTGCCCGAGGCGTCGCCGGTCCGTACGGTCGCGCGACCTGGAGGGCAAGATCATCGCCACCGAACTGGTGGCCACCACCAAGCGCTACCTGGCCGAGAAGGGCGTCAAGGCCAAAGTGGAGTTCAGCTGGGGAGCCACCGAGGTCAAGCCCCCGGAACTGGCCGACGCCATCGTCGAGGTCACCGAGACGGGCAGCTCGCTGCGTGCGAACAAGCTGCGCATCGTCGAGACCGTGCTCGAGTCGAACACCCAGCTCATCGCCAACCTCGACTCCTGGAAGCGACCCGGAGAAGCGGCGCAAGCTCGAGGACATGACCATGCTGCTTCGAGGGCGCCATCGCCGCGCTGGGCAAGGTGGGGCTCATGCTCAATGTGCGCCGAGACGACCTGCCGACCGTGCTGGAGCGTGCTGCCCGCGCTGCGCAAGCCCACCATCTCCACTCTCAGCGACGACGAGTGGCTGGCCGTCAACACCATCGTCGACGAGTCCACCGTGCGGGTGATCATCCCGCGGCTCAAGAAGGCCGGGGCTCAGGGCATCGTCGAGTATCCGCTCAACAAGATCGTGATGTAGGCTCGCGCGGCGCCTGTGCGCCCGCGGTTCGTCGAGACGGGGCAGAGATCGTCGCCCGGGGGGCGTAGCGCCCCCCGGGCGACGTCATCAGAGCAACCGGCTGCCCAGGAGATCGCCGCCAGGTCCTCCTCGGGCGTGGTGATGGGCTTGCAGGTCGTAGGTATCGACGAGGTACTGGCGCACGTCCGGAGTCAGGAAGGCCGGCAGTGTGGGGCCGAGCCGGACGTCCTTGATACCCAGATAGAGCAGGGTCAGCAGGATGGCCACCGCCTTCTGCTCGTACCAGGACAGCATCAGCGACAGCGGTAGGTCGTTGACGCCCACCTGGAACGCGTCGGCCAGGGCCAGGGCCACCTGGATGGCCGAGTAGGCGTCGTTGCACTGGCCCATGTCCAGCAGCCGCGGCAGGCCGTCGATGGCGCCCAGGTCCTGGTCGTAGAAGCGGTACTTGCCGCAGGCGAGGGTGAGGATGACCGTGTCGGCGGGGGCCTGTTCGACGAACCTGGTGTAGTAGTCGCGGCCGGGCTTGGCTCCGTCGCAGCCGCCCACCAAGAAGAAGTGGCGGATCTTGCCGGCCTTCACCAGTTCGATGATCCTCTCGGCGTGAGCGAGCACCGCATTCCGCATGAAGCCTACGCTGCACCGTCTTGGCGGGCACGTCGGCTGGGAAGCCGGGAAGCGCGAGCGCCCGCTCGATGACCGGGCTGAAGTCGCGGCCCTCGAGGTGGACCGACGCCCGGCAGCCCGACCACCGCGCGGGTGAAGATGTTGTCGAAGTAGGTGTCTTCAGGTATCTGGATGCAGTTGGTGGTCATGAGGATGGCCCCTGGGAACTGCGGGAACTCCTTCTTCTGGTTCTACCAGGCGCTGCCGAAGTTGCCGTAGAGATGCGCGTACGCCTTGAGTTTCGGATAGGCGTGCGCCGGCAGCATCTCGCCATGGGTGTAGACGGTGATGCCTTTCCCCTCCGTCTGCTTGAGCAGAGCCGTCGAGATCGAGCAGGTCGTGGCCCGAGACCAGGATGGCCTTGCCTGCCTTGACGCCCAGGGGCACCTCGGTGGGCACGGGCGTGCCGAAGCGTCTCCGTGTTCGCCCTGTCGAGCAGTTCCATGGTCTTGTAGTTCATCTCGCCGCAGCGCATGGCCTTGCTCAACCAGTCGTTCAGATCACCGACGTCGAATCGGGCGAGGTCGGCCAGTGCTTCCACGTGGTAGGCGTCGATGGCCTCATCGGCGTAGCCGAGCACGTGAGCGTGGTGAGCGTACGCGGCGACCCCTTTGAGTCCGTAGAGGACGGTATGTTGGAGGGACCGGACGTTCTCGTCGGCGGCTGCCTCGGCGTTGATGCCGTGCGCGCGCCCTCGCTCAGCGACCTCCGTGGTGGTGTGCCCCGGCGTGAACGTCGCCGGTCCTTTCGGGAAGGTGACCTGTGGCTGCTCGGTGGCGAGGGCCGACTTGATAGCCTCGCGTCGCTCGACGGCGGCGTGTACCCAAGCGGTCAGCGCGTCGGCATCGAAATTGACGTTGGTGAGGGTCGCGAAGAGACCCTGCTCGATGAACGGATAAGTGTCGTCCGGTACCACACCGGCGTCGGCACCTTTCTCAGCCACAAGCGCGAGCCCTTTGAGCGCGTGGACAAGGGCGTCCTGGACGGCCGCGACCTCGGCGGTCTTGCCGCAGACGCCTCTCCTGGTACAGGCTACCGACTTCGCGGTCTGCTCGCACTGATAACAGAACATTCACGTCCTCCTTGTTGGTTCTGGAACGCCCGGCCACCCCTCTGGCGGCAAGCATCGTCCCCTCTGCGCGAGGAAGAAGCTAACATAATCCCCTGTGCCTTCCATTGACCTATGTCAAAGGAACGCACGGCGCGTCTTGGGGCCGATGGAGGGAGTGGAGAGACGGAACAGCACGGAAGACGCTCGGCCACGCCGTTGCAGGAGGAGTTGATCGGGGTCCTGCGCAGGGGAGCCCTCTTCTCGGGCTTGGACGACCCCACCCTTCTGGAACTGGTACGCCGAGGCAGATTGCGGCTCTTCGCGGAGGGCCAAAGCGTGTTTCACCAGGGAGACCTTGCCCAAGGGCTCCATGTGGTCGTCCACGGACGCATCAAGGTGTTCAAGACATCTGCCCGCGGACGCGCGCAGACGCTCATGATCATGGGACCGGGCGAGCCGGTGGGGGAGGTGGCTGCGCTTTCGGGCGAGGACTACCCGGCTACGGCCGAGACCCTCGAGACCACCGAGACCTTCTATATCCCCCGGCAGGCCTTCGTCGATCTCATCCGCAGCCAGCCGGAAGTCGCGCTTCGGCTTCTCGCTGCTCTGTCCACACGACTGAAGGCCTTCGCTTCGCTTATCGAGGATCTGTCCCTCAAGGGCGTCGCCGAGAGGCTGGCTGCGTATCTTCTCGCCTTAGCGGCCAGGACGGATGGGAGAGGGAGCCCTTGAACTGGAGGTCTCCAAAGGCGAGCTGGCGGCCGCCGTGGGGACCGTGCCCGAGACCCTCTCTCGCGCTTTCCAGCAGCTCACTCGTGCCGGCGCGGTCGAGACAAAGGGGCGACGGGTAGTGATCAAAGACCAGGCTCTTCTCGAGCGAGTGGCGCGGGCGCGGCAGTGAGGACTGTCAGGGGCGCACATCCGCGTTCTCGGTTGTCGCCGTTGATGGCCGTAGTCGTCGTCCACATGCTGGTGGCGACGATCACAGTCATGGGGTGTGCCGGTGACTCGCCAAGCTCATCCATCCCCACCTCGACCGTCCTCGACGCACCTCGCGTGGTCGCGGAGACCAGCTATCTCGCCGACATAGCTCAGAACGGTGGCCGGGGATCGGCTTGTCGTCACCTCATTGCTTCCCGAGGGGATGGACCCGCACAGCTTCGATCCCACTCCGCGGGACGCCGCCGCGATCGCCAAGGCCCGGGCGGTAGTCATCAACAGTCCCGGCTTCCAACCTCCGGTGGACGATCTCATAGGCGGAGCCGGAAGCGACGACCTGGTGATCATCGACGCGTCCGCCGGACTGCCGGGAGCCGACGTCGATCCACATTTCTGGTTGGACCCGAGCAAAGTGGTCACCTACGTGGACAATATCCGGGCCGGACTCACTGCGATCGACCCGGCAGGCGCCGGCGAGTTCGAGGCGAACGCGGCCGCATATCGGCAGAGCCTGCAGGAGCTCGACTCCTGGATCCTCGGACAGGTGGAGACCATCCCCGCTCCGCGGCGGCTGTTGGTCACCAATCATGAGAGCTTCGGTCACTTCGCGGAGCGCTACGGCTTCACTGTGGTGGGTAGCGTGTTCCCCTCACCGGACGCGGAAGGGGTGCCTTCGGCTCAGGATCTGGGGGCTCTGATCGAGCAGATCCGCGCTACCGGAGCGCCGGCCATCTTCCTGGAGACGGGTAGCAATGCGGACTTGGCCGACCAAGTGGCTCGCGAGACCGGGGTGAAGGTGGTGTCCGATCTCTACACGCATTCGTTGGGCGAAGACGCTCCCACCTACTTGGACATGATGCGCTCGAACGTCACCACCATCGTGGAGGCGCTCAGGTGAGCGACCCTCGGGAACAGCTCATCAGCCTGCGCGAGGTGACGGTGCTGTACGGACAGACCCGGGCGCTGGAATCGGTCTCCCTCAGTGTGGACCGCGGCGCCCAGGTGGCGGTGGTCGGACCCAATGGAGCAGGCAAGTCGACGCTGTTCAAGGCGATGGTAGGGTTGTTGCCGCTCGCCGCGGGGGAGATGTCGGTGGACGGGCGACCTTTCGGCAGAGTATCAGGGAGGTCGCGTACGTGCCCCAGCGAGAGGAAGTCGACTGGCGCTTCCCCGTCAACGTGCTCGACGTCGTCTCCATGGGCCGCTACGGGCGGGGGAGATGGTTCAGGCGGCTGACACGGGGTGACCGCGAGATCGTCGCTCGGAGCATGGATCTACTTGGAGTGAGCGACCTGGCCCAGCGCTCCATCGGGGAGCTTTCCGGAGGACAGCAGCAGCGCGTCTTCCTGGCCCGCGCGCTGTGCCCAGCAGCCTCGCGTACTCCTGCTCGATGAGCCCTTCACGGGCGTCGATGTGGCGACCCGAGAGGCGACCCTTGACGTGCTCGCCGGGCTTCGGGGCGAGTCTGTGACGGTCCTGGTCTCGACCCACGATCTCGATCTCGCCGCCGACCGCTTCGATCAGGTGGTCCTCCTCAGTCGCCGGCTGATCGCGTAGGCCCCCCAGCGGAAGTGTTCACCGAGGACGAATCTTCATGCCGCGTTCGGGGGACAGATGGTGGTGGTGGATGGCAAGGTGATTGTCGTCGATCAGTGCTGCGGTGGCGACCGTAGCGGGGGTGACGGCCATGATCGACTGGCTGGTCGAGCCGCTCACGTTCGCGTTCATGCAGAAGGCCCTCTTGGCCTCCTTGATCGTGGGGGTCGTCTGCGCCGTGATCGGGTGCTACGTCGTCCTGCGGTCGATGGCTTTTCTCGGCGACGCTCTGGCGCACGCCATACTGCCTGGCATCGCCGTCGCCTACCTGCTGGGTGCGAACCTGCTCGCCGGGGCTCTTGTCGCCGGTCTGCTCGTGGCGGTGGGCATCAGTTTCGTGTCCAGAGCCGGTGCCGTAAGAGAAGACACGGCAATCGGCATCTTCTTTGCGGCCGCCCTCGCGCTGGGGGTGGTGCTGATCAGCACCATGCAGGCCTACGCCGTGGACCTGACCCACGTCCTCTTCGGCAACGTGCTCGGGGTAACGGCCACCGACCTCTGGATCAGCGGCCTGCTCGCGCTGGCGGTCTTGGTGGCCGTGCTCGTCCTCTACAAGCAGCTGCTTGTCGTGTCCTTCGACCCTGTCCTGGGCAAGACCCTGGGCCTGAGGACCCATGCGCTGCGTACCGGTCTGTTTGTGATGCTGGCCGTCACCATCGTGGTGGCGCTGCAGACAGTGGGAGTGGCGCTGGTCACGGCGATGCTGGTGATCCCACCGGCCACGGCGTATCTGCTCACCCGACGCCTGCCGGCGATGATGGCGCTCTCGGCGTTGTTGGGGGTGGTGCCCTCGGTTGCGGGGTTATACGTGAGTTACTACGCCGGCGTGTCGACCGGGGGGGCGATCGTGCTGGTGGCAGCGCTCATCTTCGTCCTGGTCTTCCTGTTCGCACCTCGAGGGGGAGTCGTCACTCGACTCTCGAGGCGCCGCCGAGCGCCGGCCCGCTAGGACGCAGGAGCGGGCGGCGCCCTGGGTGCGGGGTGGCTATCGTGGCAGGTGCCCGGAAGGAAACGGCCGGCGCTCGAGCGCCGGCCGTTCGTGTCTACAGCGTGGCGGTCCGGTCCTTAGAACCCGGCGATCCCTCCGAGGAAGTCGTAGCTGATCTTCTTGCGGAGATCGGCCGAGAGCGAGAACAGTCTCTTGAGCCTCGCTTCTTCCGCCGAGGTGAGCTCCTCGGGCGTGATCAGATTGTTGGGTGCAAGACCGTGCTCGACGGCGACGGCCTGCCTGCGCAGGCGGATGCGCATGAGCGTCTCGTAATCGGGCACCATCTCCTCGAATGAGTCCCGGCTTAGAACCCCCTTCTGATAGAGCTCGGCAAGCCGGTCGAGGGTGTTGGTCGAGTCGATGCGATGGCGCAAGGCGTAGAGCCGGGCGAAGTTGACGATGGGCATCGTCGCTTCCTTGAGGCTGAGGGTCTTGGCTCCGTCCCCGGAAGACGTGGTCTGCAGGTTTCCGAACATGGTCAGGGGTGGCTTGTAGAGCAGAGCGTTCTGCGCGAAGTGGAGGAAGAAGAGCGGGTACTCCTCCATCTGGTCGAACACCCAGGAGCGCAGATCGCGGGCGAACTGCTGCTCCCCGACCACGCAACGGAAGTCGAACAGCATGTTGAGCTCGAGCAACTCCTGGGCCTCGGCGTTGTGGATCCAGTGGGAGAACTGCTGCCGCCAGATGGCCCGCGGGAGGTTCCATCGCGGGTTCTTGGCCATGATGCCGCCATCGCAGTAGGCATATCCGACCTGATCCAGCCAGTCGCATACGAGCGTGCCCAACTCGAGGAAGTAGTCAGCCGTCTCCTTGGACTGCTCGGGATCGGGATCGTCGTAGAGAAGGGCGTTGTCCTGGTCGGTCAGCAGGGTCTGCTCCTCGCGACCCTCGCTCCCCGCTGTGAGGAAGGCGAAGCGCACCGGCGGCGGACCCAACTTCTCGATCGCCATGTCCACAAGCCTCTGGACCACAGCATCGGACACGCCTGAGACGATGCGGTTGACGTACCTGGTCTCGGCTCCCGAGTCGACCACGGCCTTGATGAGTCCGGGCAGGCGGTCGTGGGCATCGACTATCTGGCCGACGGTCCGCGCGCGGCGAACCGAGTCGGTGACTATCACGGACGAAGATTGCTGAGAGCGGGCCAGATCGCGGAGTTGGACGGCCCCTACGAGCTTGCCGGAGTCATCGAGGACGGCGAGATGATCGCAATCCCTTTCCTGCATCCTCAGCAACGCCTCGTAGATGGGGGCGCTGACCTCGACAGAGGCTACTGGTGCGCTCATGATGGACCGTATCGGACTCTGCTGGTCGAGTCCCTCGCCGACGACGCGCTCGCGGAAGTCATGGTCGGTCACAATGCCCATGAGGACGCTGTCGGGACCGGTGACGAAGGCCGCGGTCGTCCGGTGCTTCTTCATGAGGGTGGCCGTGCGGGCGATCGTCTCGTTCGTGTCGACGGAAAGGGCGTCGCTGACAGCCTGACTGATGGGCTCGCGCAGGAAGAAGAGCGAGGTCTGCAAGCGGGATATGAGGGCTTCCCGCTCCTCCTCATGCTTCGTTTGCTTGGAGATGTCCTCGATCAGACCATCGACATAGACAGGCTGGCCGCTCTCGCCTTCGACCAAGACGGCGAACAGGGAGACGTCTACCCGTCCTCCATCCTCCCGGCGCATACCGAGGTGATAATTCTGCACCGCCTTGTCGCGCGCGAGAGTGGTCACCAGCGCGTCGCGCTGGGTGCGGTCGAGGATCAATTCCAGCCAGTCGGAGCCCACCATGTCAGTTGCGACGGGGAGGCCCAGGATGGATCGCATGGCCGGGTTCACCTCGATGAGCGCGGCCTTGCGTCCCCACGTGCTGCGGAAAACCCCGAGAGTGAGGGCATCGGACATGCTCTTGAACTGGCGCCGTGTCTCGTCCAGAGCCGCGTCCAGAGTCTGCTTGCTGGCCAGACTCTTGATGAGCAGGATGAAACCTTCCTTACCTGCCAGGTTGATGGGTGTGGCGGCGACGAGAGCATCGATGGCGGAGCCGTCTTTGGTTCGCAGACGAGCGTCGAAATCACCGGGCATGTCCTCGGCAGCGCCCGAGCGGAGCGATTCGAAGGCCCGCTCGTTGGTGCCCTCGGCCATGAACAACCGGCTTACCTCCATGTCGGCCAGCGCGGTCTCCGAGTAGCCCAACATATCCGCGAGAGGTTTGTTGGAGTACGTCGTCCTGCCCCCGGAGACCATGATAAGACCCTGAGTGGCAGCCTCCACGAGGGCCCGGTACTTCTCGTGTGACTCTTGCAGGCCTTTCTCGGCCGCCGCTCTGCGTTTCTCGATCTTCAGGCTCTGGCGCCCGCTGTAGAGCAGGAGCAAGGCAACTACGATGGCAATGGCCAGGGAGACGTAGATGAGGTTGCGCCGGACCGCCGCGATGGCAGCATCGACATCGTCCAGGTAGATGCCTGTGCCGACCACCCACTGCCAGGGGGCGAACTCCTCCACGTACGACAGCTTCTGGACGATGCGGGAAGGATCATCCTTGTACTGCCAGTAGTACTCGACGTATCCGGATCCGCTCTCCTGAACCACATCGACCATGTCGACGAACAGGTAGTTGCCGGCCTCATCCTGGTAGGTCGTCAGGTCTTGGCCGTTGAGCTCCGGGAGGTAGGGGTGCATGACCATGGTGGGGTTCATGTCGGTGATCCAGAAGTAGTCCTTACCTTCGTCACCCCACCTGAGTTGCTCGATGCGGACCGCGGCCTCGGCTTGGGCCTGCTCGCGGGTCATCGTGCCGGCCGACTCTTCCTGGTAGTACTCGTCGATGATGCTGATGGCCGACCGGGTGAGCTCCTGCGTGGTCTCCTTCTTCCCCTCGAGCATCTGATTCTCGACGGCTGGGATTAGGAGCAAGAAGGTGGCGAGGATGAACAGGATGACCGCGAAGACAGCAGGCAGCACGACCCTCAGGATGAAGCTGCGCCTGGCCCTCGAGGCGTCACTCCTAGATCTTTCAGTGGTGTCCAAACCCCCTCCTCAGTTCGCTTGTCGTGAGTCCTATGATGCCGCAGACGGTAGGGACCGCGGTGTTGCGCCGATGTGTTTGAGCATCTTGTTCCATTCGCCACGGGGTACGTCCACCCCCAAGCTGGCTCCGTCGGAGTGATGCAGCCCGTGGAAGTCGCTTCCTCCCGTGGGTACGAGTCCGCGCCGGACGGCCAGGGCGAGGAGCGCGAACTGCACGCCTTCGGGGTAGGACTTGTGGAAGACTTCGATGCCGTCCAGACCTTCGGGCTGCAGCTGGTCGAGCGCCTCCTCGATCCTCTTGAAACTCCTCAGGCTCTCGAGCGGGTGGGCAAGGAAGGCCAGGCCGCCGGCCTGATGGATCACGCAGATGGCGTCCGCCGTGGTGAACGGTGCCTTGAGCGCACCGGCGTCGCCATCGACCGCACATGGGGTGGGCGAGAGCGGAGGGGGCTCCCGGACCAACCGTATCTGGGAGAGGAAACGGCGCAGCGATGACCGCCAGGGCCGACGCACCGTGTGCAGTATCGCCAGGAGGTGCTCGTCCTGGAGATCGATCTGGTATGCCAGCAGATGCAGAGGGCCGAAGGCCGAGCGCGCGTCGATCTCTACGCCCGGGACATAACCGATACCATGGCGCTCAAGGGCGGTCCGAAACTCGTCCTGCCCGCCTACCGTGTTGTGATCGGTCAGAGAGGCCCAAGCGACCCCGATATCGGCGAGACGTCTGGCGACATTGGCAGGGGAATGGTCGCCGTCGCTGGCCGACGAATGGCAGTGCAAATCGATGCGGATCGTATCTGCCATGTGAAAAGAGATTCCCCTTCCCTCATGTTTCCCCAGACCTTCGGCGTAGCTCGCCAGAATCCCCGACATTTTACAAGAATCGGGCCGCCAGGTGGACAAGCCGGCATCCTGAAAGTATATTGTCCCGCTGCTCGGACGCGCACCCAGACGGGGGGGTGGGCGGAAGCGGCCGGCGCGAGCATTGCGGATCCGCGTGAGCAAAGGAGTGGAGATAGGTACATGGCAAAGTCATTAGCTTCAAACGAGACAGTCACCAAACTGCTCGACACCAACGCCAACCCCGCCCCGCTGGGGCTCATGGGGTTCGGTCTAACCACCGTCCTTCTCAATATCCATAACGCCGGCTTCTACGAACTCAACTCCATGATCCTCGCCATGGGCATCTTCTACGGCGGCATCGCCCAGATCATCGCCGGCATCATGGAGTGGAGGAAGAACAACACCTTCGGCACCTTGGCCTTCACGTCGTACGGGCTCTTCTGGCTCACGTTGGCCGGCATCTGGCTCTTCCCGACCATGTTCGAGGGTGCTGGCGCCGCGGCCAAGACCAGCGAGACCGCTATGGCCTGGTACTTCGTGTTCTGGGGTATTTTCACCGCCTACATGTTCGTGGGGACGCTGAAGCTCAACCGCGCTCTGCAGGTGGTGTTCGGACTCCTGACCATCCTGTTCTTCCTGCTGGCCATCCGGGACTTCGGCGGCGGCGCCGTGTGGGGCAAGATCGCCGGCTACGAGGGCATCCTTACCGGTCTGGCAGCCGTCTATGCGGCTATGGCCCAGATCCTCAACGAGACCTACCGAAGGGTGCTGCTTCCGCTGGGTCCTGTGAGCCAGCTGCCCAAGGGCTTCGTCCAAGACTACGGCGAAGAGATCGCGGACATGTGGTTGCAGGCGTTGCGCATCAGTCCCCAGACGCCGTCCTACGGCGTGGTCAGCGACGAAGAGCTCGTCACCGCGAGCGAGTTCGCCCTCACGCAGGTGGAGGAGTACTTCACCGGCAAGCCCTCCGAAGCGGATATCGGCTCCTTCTTCCACAGACTGGGAGCGACTCGCGCCGCTCAGGGTCTGCCCTTGCCCGAGCTCATCAGCGCCATCCTGCTCCTCAAGCGGGAGGTGTGGATGTCGGCTCGCACGCACGGGGTGTGGGAGTCCGCCATGGATCTGCAGCGGGCCGTCGACCTCAACCGCGAACTGGGCCGCTTCTTCGACCGTGCGGTGTACTACGCCAGCGCCGGCTACACCGGTTACCCGCTGAAGCCGAAGGACGTCTTCTAGACGGAAGACCCGTCGGGGCGCCACGCTCCTCTCTCACGAGAAACAGAACGCCGCCGGATGCGGGATCGCATCCGGCGGCGTTTTCGTTCGCGGCGAAGAGCCGAGCCCTATTCGGTGACGGCCTCGCCGGTCACCGGCTCCTGAGGGATGGTCTTCTGCGAAGTGGAACGATGTTCGTCCATCATGTCCGGCTTCGTGAGCTTGGAGACCAGGTATATGGCGATGAAGCTCAACGGGATGGAGATGATGCCCGGGTTCTTGAGCGGGATAGGGGCGTTGGCGGGATCGAGCCCGTAAAGTTCCCAAGCAGTGGGCGAGAAAAGGATGATGCCTACAGAGGCAACGATGCCCACGATGATCGAGGCGACCATGCCCTTGGAGGTGGTGCGCTTCCAGAACAGCATCATGATGATGCACGGGAGGTTGGCCGAGGCCGCCACTGCGAAGGCAAGACCCACAAGGAACGAGACGTTGATGCCCTGGAAGGCAAGCCCAGAAGGATGGCTATGGCGCCCACCACGAAGGCGGCGACGCGTCCGGCGACGACCTTCTGGCGCTCAGACTTGATGAGGCCGCCGAAGCGGTCCATCAGGTCGTGAGCCACGGCTCCCGAGGCGGCGATGATGAGACCGCTGACCGTGCCCAGCACCGTCGCGAAGGCGATGGCTGAGATCATGGCAAACAGGAACGTCCCGAAGGAACGGGCCAGCAGCGGGGCCGACATGTTGTTGTCGAGCAGGTTGATCACGCTGCTCGACATGGCGCCCAAGCCCATGAACAACGTGAGGATGTAGAAGAAACCGATCGCGGCGATGGCCACAACGGTCGACTTACGTGCTGCCCTCTGGCTGGGGACCGTGTAGTAGCGGATGAGGATGTGCGGCAGGGCCGCCGTTCCCAGGAACAGGGCGATCATGAGCGAGACGAAGTCGATCCGGTCGATCGCACGAGCCCTCGAGCTTGAACAATCTGGCCGGGCCGAGTGACGGTGTCGCCCGGAGTCGGTGCCTGGTAGTACACGGTCACCGACGAGGCGCCGTCCGTGAAGGTGGACTTCTTCCAGAGGTTCACCGTGGTGTCCGGGTCGCCGATCTTGGCGAGGAACGAGAAGGGGTTTATCCCTCCGGTCTTCGCCTCCGGATCACCCTCGATCTCGCTCAGGTTACCGACCTGCCGCAGCTTGTTGTCCTCCGATTCAGGGGCGCCGTTGATCCACTTGCTGCCGTCCTCCTGGATCACGACCTCTTGGGTCTCGTGCAGCGTCGCGCCGGCGTCGCCGACTTCGGCCTTCCACCAGGTGGACGTCGCCCTCATGCTCGAGTTTGACAAAGACGGTGCTCCTTGACCGTCTCCTGCCCCACGGCCGTGTAGGTCGGGTCGTCCGGGGTGATGGCGTCCCCGGTCTGGGTGGCGGTGATGGTCTTGTATTCGTAGAAGGGGACCTTGCCACCCTGGTCCGGTTCGGTCGAGAGGCCGCGGGCCAGCAGGGCCATCACGATCACGAGCGAGAAGACGATCAGCAAGGAGCCCTTGATGAACTGCACGTAGGTGGTGGAGGTCATCCCGGCGGTGGCGACGATGGTGATCACGATCGCGCCGACCAGGACCACGCCGACCCAGTAGGGGAAACCCAGCAGGGGCTCGATGAGCACCCCGGCTCCCACCATCTGGGGGATCAGGTAGAAGATGGACACGATGAGGGTGGCGATCGCCGCCATGAGCTTGAGGCTGCGCTTGTTGAACTTGGCGTCCAGCGCGTCGGTGAACGTATAGCGTCCCAGGCGGCGCATCGGCTCGGCTACCACGAAGAGCGCGACCACCCAGCCCGCCAGGTAACCGATCGAGTAGAGGAACCCATCGTAGCCTGCGGTGGCGATCATTCCGCAGATACCGAGGAACGATGCCGCCGAGAGGTAGTCGCCGGCGAAGGCTATGCCGTTGACGCCCCAATGTATGCGGCCCCCGGCCGCGTAGTACCCGCTGGCCGAGCGCGCCCGGCGGGCGGTAAAGAACGATACGAACAGGACCAGGCCGACGATGACCACGAAGATGACGATGGCGAGGGTCTCGACTTCTGCCATCTCAGACCGTCCCCTCGGTCTCGAACGACTTCTCGTGCCTCGTGCAGAGCCAGTTGTAGACGATGGCCAGCAGGAAGGCGATGATTATCAGCGCGAAGCCGTAGACGATGGCGAGGTTCAGGCCGCCGACCACGATGGTGCCCATGGTCTTGGGCCAGCCGACGTTGATGATGATGAAGATGACGTACAGCACACTATAGGCGGCCAGCATCTTCAACCCGAGGCGCCTCTTGTACGCGGCCGCCTCGTCGACGCCGTGTGCGGTCTGTGCGGGCTCATGGAGCATTCGCATCCCCCTCCTAGAAGGAACGGTGGCCGTTCTGGTCACCTGTCATTTACGTTTCCGCGGGTGCGGAAACGCCCCACGGTATTTTGGGTGCTGGCGACGGTACATGTCAAGGGGGGCTCGGAATTCCGTGAGCAGGCGCTCGCGACTGCCAAAAGGGCTATGGTCCCGGCTGACTATCTGCCGATAACTTGTACGAGATCGTGGACGATTCGAACAGACGAGCAAGGATTGGAGTGGATTGATCCTCTGGGGCAACATCGGCGAGTTCCCGCTGTTCACGGTGCTGCAGTTCCTGGCCAGCCAGCGGCGGACGGGCATCCTGGAGATCCAGGACTTCGAGGAATACGGGGCCGTCTACATGTCCCGAGGACGCATCGAGGCCATCAGCCTGCCGCAGGCCGACGAGGAGATGGGACAACGACTGGTGGTCGCTGGGGCCATGACTGAGAACCAGGTGAAGGAATGCTGGATGAACTGGTCGGGCGGCGAAACCGGGCTTCCGCTGCTTGCGCATCTCCTCGACACGGCCAGGAGCGAGCACGCGGCTCTCGTCAAGATCGTCGATCGTCACACGGCCGACCAGGTGATGCAGTTGATGTACTGGAGCGCAGGGACGTTTCGGTTTACTATGCCTACCGAGACCATCCGATTCCCGGTGGTGCCGTCGGTCGATGTAGAGAACCTCCTGCTGGAGGCCTACCGCCGGGTGGATGAGGGCGAGAGGCCACGGCGCGAGAAGGTCTCGATGGAGGAAGAGCTTTGCATGAGCTGCAGTCTGGAGTGCACCCCCAAGATCAAGACCAGGTATCTGAAGCCCGACGTCTGCCTGTGGCGAAACATGCCCAGCATTCTCAAGGACTCGCGTTTCCATGGACGTAAGAAGAAACGCTCGGTCGAGGATGACGATCCGGGAGACCTCGCCTTCATCTAGTCTCTGGGCCTGCGCGGAGGGTCCGTGCGTCTGACCCTCATCTGCGTCGGCAGGCTCTCGCGCCACTACCAGCCGGTATGGCGCCACTACGAGCAACTTCTCCGACCCTATGCCGACTTGGAGGTCTTCGAGGCACCTGAGACCCCGCTGCGGGCGGGCGAGGATCTGGCTCGGACGAAAGAGGGGGCAGCTCTGGTGGCTCTTCTGCGGAAGGGCGCGTTCACCGTCGCCTTGGACATGCGTGGACGGCAGTACTCCTCTGAGGAGTGGAGCGCCTTGCTGGCCGCGCAGAAGGTCCGCGGGCAAAGCCATTTCCAGTTCGTCGTGGGGGGCGCCTCCGGTCTGGACGACCGTGTTCTCGCTGCGGCCGATCTTCGCTGGTCGCTATCGGAGTTGACGTTCCCTCATCAGATGGCACGGTGTATCGTTCTGGAGCAGCTCTACAGGGCTATCCGCATCGAGAGAGGCGAGCCCTATCACCACTAGTGCTCGAGGCGTCATGCGTGAGGAACTAAAAGCAGGTCTGATCGTTATCGCGGCGATCGTGGCGATCGTGGTCGTGGGCACCATCGGCTACATGCTGATCGAGGGCTGGGGGCTGCTAGACTCCCTCTACATGACCGTGACCACCATCTTCACGGTGGGCTTCGGCGAGGTGCACCCGCTTTCGCGGGCAGGGCAGGTATTCACGGTGCTGCTGATCATCGGTGGTGTCGGCACCATCCTCTACGGTATCGGGCGGATGGTGGAGTTTGTGATCGGCGGGCAGCTCACAGGGGTGTTTCGCAGAAGGGCGGTGAGGCGACAGGTGAATAGACTGCACGGGCATGTCATCATCTGCGGCTACGGCCGGGTAGGTGGGTCCGTAGCCCAACATTTTTCGGCGCACAAGGCTCCGTTCGTCGTCATCGACAACGATCCCCAGCGGGTGGAGCTGGCCGAGACCGAGGGTCTACTGGCCGTGAGGGGTGACGCCACTGCCGACGAGGTGCTTCACGTGGCCGGGATAGACAGGGCGAAGGGCCTGGTCGCGGCACTGGGGTCGGACGCCGGCAACATCTTTCTCACGCTCTCGGCGCGGGTGCTCAACCCAAAAGTCCTCATCGTGTCTCGGGCCGGCTCGGACGACATCGTCAGCAAGCTCGAGCGCGCCGGCGCTGACCATGTGGTGACCCCGTATGACATCGGGGGCAAAAGGATGGCCACACTGATGCTCAAGCCGCTGGTGAGCGACTACCTGGAAGTGGTGACCGGTGGCGGCGAGCTGGAATTCCGGGTGGAAGAACTGGAACTGGCGGGCGAATGCTGCGCCATCGGACGTTCCATCGGGGAACTCGAGGTGCGCACCCGGACCGGTGCGACCATCCTGGCCGTCCGCCGTGCGGCCACCGGAGTCTTCGACACCAACCCTGCCCCGGACTCCGTTCTCAGCACCGGCGACAGGGTGGTGGCCATCGGGACGCCGGTGCAGATCACGAGATTGGAGGAGCTGATGGTCACTCCTGCCCCGACCGCTTCATAGAGAGGACAAGAGCCGCCTTGATAACCGAACTGGTGCAGAGGGTAGTGACGCAGTGGGCTGCGGAGCACGGCTGGCAGGAACTGCCGGACGTCCGTCTCGAGCGCCCCGCCGACCCCGCGCACGGCGACTACGCCACTCCGCTCTGCATGCAGCTCGCCAAGACGGCCAAGCGGGGTCCAGGACTTCTCGCCGAAGAACTGCGCATGCGTCTGCTGGCCGACCCTGAGATCTCGCTCCTGGTGGACCGCATCGAGATCGCCGGCCCGGGCTTCCTGAACTTCGCCCTGGCCGGGACCGCCTATGCCCAGGTAATGCGGGGGATGCTCGCCGAAGGGGAGGGCATAGGGCGCGGCGAAGAGAAGGCTCACCCCAGGGTGAACCTGGAGTTCGTGAGCGTCAATCCCAACGGGCCGCTCCACGTGGGCCACGGCAGGTACGCGGCCTACGGAGATGCCCTGTATCGTCTCCTGAGCTTCAGCGGCTCCCGCGTCTCCACCGAGTTCTATATCAATGACCACGGCCGGCAGATGGATCGGTTCGGGCGGAGCGTCGCCGCTCGCTATGCTCAGTCGCTGGGCCTGGATCTTCCGGTGCCGAGCGATGGCTACCAGGGTGAATATGTCAAAGACATCGCCGCCACCATCGGGGGCGAGTGTGGGGACCGGTTCGCGCCGGCGCTGTCCATCGCCGCCGCCGGCCTCGCCGCGGGCGGCGCCCGGCTCGAGCCGGGCGCGGCGGACGGAGCGGTTGTCGATATGGACGACGAGGAGGAGAGCGAAGCCCAGTCCGAGTGGCCGCCCGACCCTGCCGTCGATGAAGCGGTGTTGTTCTTCCGCCAGCGTGGGTGTGCCCTGATGCTGGAGGAGATGCGACAGGAACTGGCCACGTTCGGAGTGGAGTTCGACTGCTGGTTCAGCGAGACCACGCTGCACACGGGGGGCGACCTGGACAGGATCATCTCCGCGCTGCTCGAGCGAGGAGAAGCCTATCGGGATGGTGGGGCCGTCTGGCTGAGGACCACATCTCGCGGTGACGACAAGGACCGCGTCCTCATCCGGGGCAACGGCAGGCCCACCTATTTCGCCGCCGACATCGCGTACCACGAGAACAAGCTCGAGCGCGGGTTCGAGCACCTCATCAACATCTGGGGCGCCGACCACCACGGCTACGTACCCCGCATGAACGCCGCAGTGGAGATCCTCGCGGGCCGTCCTGGGGTGTTGGAGGTCATCATCGGACAGCTGGTGAACCTGCTGGAGCAGGGCGAGTTGCGGCAGATGTCGACCCGGCGGGGGGAGATGGTGACCCTAGCGGAACTCATCGAGGCCATCGGGGTCGATGCCGCTCGGTTCTTCCTGGTCATGCGCTCGCACGACCAGACCCTCGACCTCGATATTGGGCTTGCGCGCGCAGCAGTCGCAGGAAAACCCCGTGTACTACGTCCAGTACGCCCACGCCCGCATCGCGAGCATCCTGCGCAACCTGTCCGTCGGCTCCGAGGCCGGTGTACCCGCCGACCCTGCCGTGTTCGCCTCGCCCTACGAGCGCGACCTGATCAAGCGGCTGGAAAGCTTCGCCTGGGTGGTCCAGGATTCGGCCGAGAGGCGGGCTCCACACCGCATCGCAGCCTTCGCCCAAGATCTGGCAGGGGACTTCCATGTCTTCTACAAGCATTGTCGGGTGATCGGCGTTCCCCCCGCTGAGGCGTCGTCGAGACTGGCGCTCTGCCTTGTCACGAAGACGGTCATCGCCCGCTGCCTCCATCTGCTGGGCGTGAGTACGCCGGAGAGCATGTAGAGCGGCCGCGTGCCGGAGCTGCCTGAAGTCGAGACGGTAAGGTGTCAGCTCGAGGCGGGGCTGATGGGCGCGACCTTTGCGACGGTTGAGCAGATCGAGCCCTTCATGCTTCGGGATTGCGGTCCGGAGGACGTGTCCTCGCTGCTTCCCGGCCGTCGGATAGTGAGGGTGGACAGACTGGGCAAGTTTCTGATCGTCGTGTTGGACGACGACCTGTTCCTCACCCTCCACCTCGGTATGACCGGCCAGCTACTTATCGACCCAGAAGATCGTGGGACCCACACGCGTTTTGCGTTCGTGCTGTCGAGGTCCGAAGGCGGGCACTCGGGTGACTCCGGCTTCCTGCGCCTCGAGTTCCGCGATGCGCGGAAGTTCGGCAGGTTTCACTTGACCTCCGCCGCGGCTGCTCCTCGGCTGGCCCTTCTGGGTCCGGACGCTTGGAAGGGCGCCTGGGATGCGGAGTACCTCGGTCGGCGGCTCGGTCGGCGCACTGCACCCCTCAAGGCCTTCCTGCTGGACCAGCGTCATCTGGCAGGCATCGGCAACATCTACGCCGACGAGATCCTGTGGTGGACCGCGCTCTCGCCGCTTCGACCGGCCGGGTCTCTCGTCGAAGAGCAGGTGTGCTGTCTGGCCGAGGAGATACGACGCAGGCTGGCGGAGGGGGTGAGACTACTTGGCTGTTCGCTGTCGGATTTCGTCGACACCGAGGGACGGGCGGGGAGCTTCCAGGATTGGCTGCAGGCCTACGGTAGACAGGGACTGCCCTGTGGGCGCTGTGGCGGGGTTTTGGCGAGGACCGTGATCGGGGGGAGGGGGACGGCCTACTGTCCGGAATGCCAGAGGTGACGAGGACGTAGGGGCCAAGTCCGAGGGGGCGCGCAGTCTCGGAAACAGACAAAAAACGAGCCCCGAGTGGACTCGCTTTTCACCTTTCACCGGCTCTTACTTCGTCCCCGCTTCTCTGTACTCCGCGATCATTTAACTTCGCGTTTCCTCCGCGGGTCCCCTTGTAAGCTCCTCAGGTGCTGCGTCTGGGCTCTCGGGACTCTGCACAGTATTGTACTCGGCCTGCCGGTCTCGTCAACCCCTTCGGCCCCATCTCAGGCGCCAAATATACCGGTCGCTGCGGGTGATGGGAGCGGATACAGCGTCCGCTCGAAGCGTACGTATCGCCTCGGGTCCAGCGGGGCAGCTCTCGGGTCGGGCTTCGGACCGGCTGTGCTAGAATCTAGCCCCCCGAGAGTCGGTGCGGTGATCCTCCGAGGGTCTCTGGGGCGGGCGGAGTTAACTCAGTTGGTAGAGTGCCAGCTTCCCAAGCTGGATGTCGCGGGTTCGACCCCCGTACTCCGCTCCATCTATCCTTCGCGCTTCTTGCGTCCCCTTGCTTCCTGGGTACCCCCGTGAGTATCATCGGCACTGTCTGCAATCGTCGGATATCGGTCGTGCGGCCGAGGAGGACTGGGGATGTCGGCTGAAGCAGCGGATGGCAAGCGGGCCATGACCGAGGACGACGCGCGCATACTCAATCGGCTCGCGCGGATCGAGGGCCAGGTACGTGGCCTACAGCGGATGATCGAAGAGGGCAAGGATTGCGAGGACATCCTCGCGCAGTTGGCCGCCGCGAAGTCGGCGCTCGACAGGGTGGGGACTCATCTCATCAGCCATCACATGAAGGACTGTCTTGAAGACGAGATGGGCGTCGAACTCGACCCGGTCGCGCTGGAGAAGGCCTTTGACGTCTTCTTCAAGTACGTCCAGTGCATGCGGTCTTGATCTGAGCAAGCAACCACGACGCAGTCAGCGCGTGGACGGCCGGGTCGTGCTGGGCGGTGGTGTGCGTGCCTGTGGCCAGGGCAAGCAAGGTCGCATCTCCGCGAAGTCCCGCGGCAAGCATGAGTGAGTGTTCGAGAGGCACCACGGGATCGTCCCGGACGTGAACGAGCAAGGTCGGGCAGCCGACCCGAGCTGCCAGTCGGCGGCTGTCCTGCCGCTGAAAGTAGGCGCGAAGCGCGGCGACGTCCCAGCGGGCGGAAGCAGCGGTCTGTGACTCGGCGGCCGCGCTAGGGAGTTCGGTGTCGCAGGTCGTCGTCTCCGCGTCGTCGATAGCTGCGAGCATCACTGTCTCGCCGGCCGGGCAGAGGAGGACCATGGCGGTGAAGCGTGCCTCGGAAGCCGCCTTCAGCCCGTAGAAGCCGCCCATGCTCGATCCGCGGTAGCAGATGTGGGCGTCGTCGATCCCCGGGTATCGGCGGAGGAAGCGGGCCGCAGCGAGGATATCCTCTTCCAGTGGACCGTCGGCGGCTCCTGTGCTGTCCCCATGGCCTCTGAAGTCGAGGGCGAGCACGGCGAATCCGCGCAGGCAGGCCTCGCGACAGAACGTGTCATGTCTGAGCCTGTGGCTCCCCGCTCCGTGGCCGACGATGAGTCCCGGCACAGGCGCGGGGCAGATGTCGTGAGGTAGGTAAAGGGTGGCCGCGAGCTCCAGATCGGGCGGAAGCCCGGGGGTCCGAGCCGACAGCAAGCGGACGTCGGTGGTGAGCACGCTCTAAGAACTCATTCCAAGCCGGTCAGAAGAGGGAGGGCTGGTAGTTGTCGGCCTTGAGATACGCAACATAGGGAAGATTGCGAAACGATTGGCCGTAGTCGAACCCGTAACCCACAAGGAAATCATCGGGCGCTTCGAAGCCGCGATAGCGCACGTCGATGTCGACGAGGCGGAGATCCGGGCGATCGAAGAGGGTGCAGACGTCGAGGGAGTGCGGCTTTCGCAGCGCGAGCGAGCGGGTGATGTAGTGAAGCGTCAGTCCGGAGTCGATCATGTCTTCCACGAGGATGATGTTCTTGTCCTTGACCGGTCGATCCAGATCCTTGAGAAAGCGGATGGCTTTCGTACCGGTCTGGTGGTGCTCCTTCGTGTAAGAGCTGATGCTGAGGAAGTCGATCTCCAGGGGCACTTCGATAGCTCTCGCTAAGTCGGCCAGGAAGAACACGGCACCTTTGAGGATGGAGATGAGCAGCAGCTCCTGACCCTCGTAGTCACGAGTTATCTCGGCGCCCAACTCCTTCACCCGCTGGGCGATGGCGTCGGCACTCAAGAACATGGGGCCTATCGCGCCGGCCATCAAGACCTCATAGGCCGTACTTTTGCGCCATGCGGACGAAGTCCTTCCGGTACAAGAGCTTGATGCGGATCTCCGGATACTTCTCACGCAACTTGCGGACCTTGCGGTTCTTCACTGTGACCAGGGATTGCTTCATCTCGGTGACCTCGACGAACAGCTCGAGATCCGGCAGGTAGAAGTCTGGGGAGAAGGCTTCGAGGATGTTGCCCGTCTCGTCCTGCTCCAGAATGAACGTGCGGGGCTCGTACTCCCAAGCGATGCGATGGTAGTCGAACAGCTTGGCCGCTTCCAGCTCCGTGCGGGTGGCGAAACTCGGATCTTTTGTGCCCCGGTAGTAGGAGAAGATGGGAGACTGCTCGGTCATGCTGGATACTCATTCTACCAGCCTGCTCTTGTGTGGTAACGTACCCGTGGTTCCTGTCTGGAGGCCGTCTTGACCCACACGCTCGTCTATCCCATCACCGCGTCTCACAACGCTGCCGGACATCTCGAGATCGACGGCTGCGACGTCGTGGACCTGGCCGGACGGTACGGGACGCCACTACTCGTCTACGAGGAGAAGTCCATCCGCGACCAGTGTCGGCGTTACACGAGCGCCTTCGGCGAGCACACCCGGGATTTCGAGATCATCTATGCGAGCAAGGCCTTTTCGTGTGTGGCGATTGCCGAGCTGGTCCGCGAAGAGGGCCTGTCCATCGACGTCTCGTCGGGCGGCGAGTATCACGTGGCCAGGGTGGCAGGATATCCGCCCGAGAAGATCTTCTTCCACGGCAACAACAAGACCCGGCAGGAGCTCGACTATGCTCTTTCGGGCGGAGTCGGCTTCGTCGTGATCGACAGTCTCCAGGAGCTGCGGCTCCTCGAGGAATTGGTGGCTGAGCGCGGGGTGCGCCAGAAAGTGCTGCTCCGCATCACCCCGGGCATCGAAGCCCACACGCATTCCTACGTGCAGACGGGGCAGGTCGATTCCAAGTTCGGCTTCGGACTGGCGGACGGCGTGGCTCTGGACGCCATCAGACAGGCCATGGCGGCGCCCCATCTGGAGCTGATCGGTCTGCATGCGCACATAGGCAGCCAGATATTCGAGCTGGAGGCGTTCCGCAAGGCCATCGATATCCTCGTGGGTCTCATCGCCCAGGCCAAGGCGGATCTGGGGTTCGACTGCCGCTATCTGAACGTGGGCGGCGGTCTCGGTATCCGCTATACAGAGGAAGATGTCCCTTCATCCATCAGTGATTACGCAGCGGTCAAGGTCGAAGGCGTACGCGAGGAGATGGCGGCGCGGGGTCTTCCGATGCCGCGCGTGCTGATAGAGCCCGGACGCTCCATCGTGGGCAAGGCCGGCATCACGGCCTACACCGTTGGCACTATCAAGGAGATCCCCGGAGTCCGCACGTACGTGAGTGTCGACGGGGGCATGAGCGACAACATCCGGCCCATGCTCTACGATGCGCGTTACGAAGGGATGCTTGCCAACAAAGCCGGGATGCCTGCCGAGACCAGGGTCACGGTGGCGGGCAAGCATTGCGAGAGTGGGGATATCCTCATCCGTGACGCGGTTCTCGCGAGGCCCGAGCCGGGGGACATCTTCGTGATGCCGGCCACCGGCGCCTATTGTTTTGCGATGGCCTCCAACTACAACGGCAGCCCCCGGCCGGCGGTAATCCTCGTGACCGAGGGGCGCGCCCGGGTGATCATCGAGCGCGAGAGCTATTCGGATCTGGTGGCCAAACACCAGCCGCTGCACGACAGAGTCTAGCGAAAGGCGAGGGACGGCATGAGCCGGGATAGGGCCGTGCGTATTGGTCTGCTGGGTTTCGGCACGATCGGGTCGAGCGTGTACCGGCTGATCCAGAAGGAGCACGACCGGATACTGGAGGGCACTGGAGTGGACCTTCAGGTGACCAGGGTGCTGGAGATCGACCCGGCCAAGAAGCCGGCCGACGCTCCCCAGGGCTTGTTCACCGCCGATTTCGGCGACATCGTGAACGATCCCTCCATCGACATCGTGGTCGAAGTCATCGGGGGTACCGGCGCCGCCTTCGAATTCGTCGACACGGCGATGCGTGCGGGCAAGAGCGTGGTCACAGCCAACAAGCAGCTGCTGGCCACCCGGGGAGAGGCGCTCTTCACTCTGGCCCGCAACGAACGGCGCCACCTCCGGTTCGAGGCCGCGGTCGCGGGAGCCATCCCCATCATCAAGGTGATGCGCGAGAGCATGATCGCCGCCGGGCTCAAGACCGTCTACGGCATCGTCAACGGCACCACCAACTACATTCTCACCCGGATGTACAACGGGGAGGGCGACTACGCCGACATCCTGGCCAAAGCCCAGGAGCTCGGCTATGCCGAGGCCGATCCCACCGCGGATGTCGGCGGCGCCGATGCGGCGGCGAAGATGGCCATCCTGGGTTCGATCGCCTTCCATTCCCGCGTGACCTTGACCGACGTAGCCTACGAGGGCATCCAGAACATCACCCTTGACGATGTGCGCTACGCGAGGGATCTTGGGTTTGCGGTCAAGCTTGTCGGCGCTGCACGCCTTATCGACAACCGGGTGAGCGTGCGTGTCTTTCCCGCCTTGGTGCCGGAAGCCCATCCGCTCGCGGCCATCAGCGGCTCCAACAATGCCGTCTTCCTCCAGGGGGACGAGATCGGGGAGATCATGCTCATGGGCCCGGGAGCGGGAGGGGTACCCACCGCGACGGCCGTTGTCAGCGATATCGTGTCGGTCGCCAATACCAAGGACGTGGGCTTCCTACAGAGCTGCTCCTGCTATCGGGAGCTGGGTTTCTTCCCGGCCGACGAGGTGGAGTCGGCCTTCTTCATCAAGATGAACGTCGAAGACAGGTCGGGCGTACTGGCGCAAATCGCGTCGGTGTTCGGGGAGCACGAGGTCTCCATAGCCAGCATGATCCAGAAGGGGAGAGGGGCGGAGGCCGAGCTGGTGCTGATCACCCACCCCACCAAAGAGAAGAACGTCTTCGGGGCCATTGCCGAGACCGATGCGCTCCCGTGCTGCCGCAGCTCGGCCATGACGCTGAGGGTGCTCTAGATGGGCACGGGGGCACCCTTCGGCGTGATCGAGAGATATCGCGACTTTCTGCCTCTGAGACCCGACACGGTGCCGGCCACTCTCGGCGAAGGCAGTACTCCGCTCGTGCCCGCGCCGTGGTTGAGCGCGGAACTGGGCTGCCGGGTCTTCCTCAAGTACGAGGCGGCCAATCCCACCGGGTCTTTCAAGGACCGAGGGATGACCGTGGCCATCACCAAGGCCCTGGAAGAAAAGGCCACCGCCGTCATCTGCGCTTCCACCGGCAACACGTCGGCCTCGGCAGCGGCATACGCGGCTCGTGCTGGGCTGAGATGCGTGGTGCTCATCCCCGAGGGCAAGATCGCCATGGGCAAGCTTTCGCAGGCCCTGATGCACGGCGCGGTCGCTATCGCCATCGAGGGCAACTTCGATCTGGCTCTGGAGTATGTCAAGGAATTGTCCGAGAGACAGCGGATCACCCTGGTCAACTCGCTCAACCCCTACCGGATCGAAGGGCAGAAGACCGCCGCCTTCGAGATCGTCGACACTCTCGGCGATGCTCCCGCCATGCTGTCGATCCCCGTGGGCAATGCCGGCAACATCACCTCGTACTGGAAGGGCTTCCGCGAGTATCGGGACCGGGGCTTGGCCGAGAGACTGCCCGTGGTCTGGGGGTTCCAGGCCGAAGGAGCCAACCCGCTCGTACGCGGGTGCGTGGTGGAAAAGCCCGAGACCATCGCCACCGCCATCCGTATCGGCAACCCTGCGCGGGGCGACGAGGCACTCGCTGCTGCGCGTGACTCCGGGGGCGTCATCCGAGACGTCACCGACGAGGAGATCCTCGCCGCGCAACGCCTTCTAGCCCAGAAGGAAGGGGTCTTCTGCGAGCCGGCTTCCGCGGCGAGCGTGGCGGGATTGCTCAAGTACGGGGCCGAGGGGCTGCCCAAGGGCGACACCCTCGTCTGCGTGCTGACGGGTCACGGCCTCAAGGATCCTCAGACGGCGATCGACCAATCCCGGCCCATCATCCACTGCCCCGCGGACCTCGCCGCCGTCGAGGAGATCATAGCCACGGACGCGTTTCAGTAGCCACCATGGGAGAGCCCACCCGCTCTTGCGTCATCGCTCACTTGTCCGACCTGCATCTGGGCTCCCAGTACTTCGTGCCGAACCTGCTCGACCGGACCCTGGTAGAAGTCAACGATCTGGCTCCGGACGTCGTCGTGGTGACCGGAGACCTCACCAATATGGGATATCGCCAGGAATTCAGGGAGGCGCGCGAATACCTGGACCGTCTCGCCTGTCCGGATGTGCTCGTGGTGCCCGGCAACCACGACAGCCGGAACGTGGGATACGCCCACTTCGAGCGGCTCTTCGCCGCCAGGCAGGCGATGGTGCGTAAACCGGGGGTCACTCTCCTGGGTGTCGACTCGACCGAGCCCGACCTCGACTACGGGCGTATCGGCAGGCACCGGTACCAGTGGATCCGCGAAGCGTTCATGGAGAGACCGGACGACGTCAAGATCTTCATGCTGCACCATCATCTCCTGCCGATCCCTGGCACCGGGCGGGAGCGCAACATCGTCAACGATGCCGGCGATGTGCTCGAGGTACTCGTGGAGTGCGGGGTGGACCTGGTCCTTTCGGGACACAAGCACGTGCCGTACGCGTGGCGTTTGGAGAACATGTACGTGGTCAACGCCGGCACGGTCGCCACGTTGCGTCTGCGCGGAGACACCAAGCCCTGCTACAACGTCGTGGAGATCAGAGGCGATCACGTGACCGTATCCCGCCGCTACCCGTTTCACGGTGGCGAGACCATCGTGGAGTTCGACCGGGTCCACCTCTGATGAACGCCCGCGCCCGATGAAGCCGACCGCAGTGGCCCTCATCGATGGCGAGCACTATCCTCCGGTGGTCGCGGAGGCATTGCAGCGGGTGGCGGACCGCTTCGACTTCCGGGCCGCCGTGTTCTTGGGAGGATCGGAAAAGATAGATCGCGGCCGACTGCAGCGGGAGGCGGATGGTATCTACGGGCTCCCGGTGATTTTCGACGAAGACTGGTCAAGGGCCCTGGACACCGCGATCGAGCGGTATCGGCCGCAGGTGGTCGTTGACCTGAGCGACGAACCGGTGCTAGGATACGTAGAACGTTTCCACCTGGCGAGCAGGGTTCTGGCTCGCGGGGCGGGCTACGTCGGTCCCGATTTCCACTTCAGCCCCGCGGTCTCCGAACGTCTTTGCACTGCCCCTTCTCTCGCCATCATCGGTACGGGCAAACGGGTGGGCAAGACCGCGATCAGCGGGTACGTTGCCCGGATCCTCCGTACGGCTATCCCAGGACGGGAGGGACGCCCGGGGATCGTCGTGGTGGCCATGGGGCGAGGCGGGCCGGCCGAGCCCGAAGTCGTGGATGGGAGCCGGCGGCCCTTGGGGGCCGCGGACCTGGTGGCGTGGAGCAGGCAGGGGCGTCACGCGGCGTCGGACTACTTCGAGGATGCGGCCCTCAGCGGGGTCGTGACCGTTGGATGTCGGCGCTGCGGGGGAGGCATGGCGGGGAGTCCGTTCGTCGCCAATGTCGCCCAGGGGGTCGGGTTGGCGAACGGCCTGGGGCCGGAGCTGATCATCCTGGAGGGCAGTGGTGCCGCTCAGCCCCCGGTGGCTGCCGATGCCAGGCTGCTCGTGGCGGGGGCGCAGCAGCCCGTGGACGACATCGTCGGATACCTGGGCGCTTATCGGGTGCTCATCAGCGACGCTGTGGTGCTGACGATGGCTGAGGAGCCGCTGGCGTCATTGGGCAAGGTGTTCGCCGTCAGGGAGGCGATCGAGAGGCTGCACCCGGGCATCCCGGTGGTTCCGGTGGTCTTCCGCCCGCGCCCAGCGGAGGATGTGGAGGGTAGGAGGGTGGCGTTCTTCACCACCGCTCCGGCGGAGCAGCAAGGTGTGCTTCTCGGATACCTGGAGGAGCGGTGGGGGTGTCGCGTCGAGCTCTTTTCCAGCCACCTCGCCGATCGCGAGGCGCTTAGGAAGGATCTCAGGAGCCGACAGATGAGCGGTGTCGATACCGTTCTCACCGAGATCAAGGCGGCCGCCATCGATGTAGTGGTCGAGGAGGCGGACGCAAGGGGACTGCCGGTGGTGTTCGTGGACAACATACCGATGGAAGTCGCCGGCGGGGCCCAAGGGGAGACCGGGGGCGCTCTGGAAGGATTGGCACATACACTGGCCGCCAAGGCGGCAGAGAGGTTCGGACAGCGGACGGGATGACGTGAGCAGCGCTGCTGAGAATTGGGCGCGCGAGGGCGCGAGCAAGCCTGAGGGCCCGCCGATCCAGCTGGTCAACGAAGGGCACAAAGTGCCGTTCTCCAAAGGCCTGCTCGCGACGGCGCTCACCTCCACCGGTCTTCCCCCCCAGCGGGCGTACGCGGTGGCGCTGGACGTGGAATGGAGACTGCTGCAGGGGACGGAGCGCGAGGTCGGTGTCGACGACCTGCGGCGCCTGGTGGAAGCGGTCCTGGCCGAGAGCGGCGAGCAGCGGTATCTGCAGCGCTATCGCATCTGGAACCGGCTGGCGGCCGAGGATAGGGCGGTGATCGTCCTTATCGGGGGCGCGACCGGAGTGGGGAAGAGCACCATCGCGGCTCAGGTGGCGGACCGTCTGGGTATCGTCAGGATCATCTCCACGGACTCCGTCCGGGAGGCGATGCGGGCGTTTTTCTCCCCGACGCTCATGCCGTCCATCCACTACTCGTCGTACGAGGCAGCAGGAGCGGTCCGCATGCCGGTGGGGCCGGGTCTCGATGCCGGGGTGTTGGGGTTCATGGAGCAGGTGGAGATGGTCAATGTGGGCATATTGGCCATAATCGATCGGGCTATCAAGGAGCATACGAGCCTGGTGGTCGAAGGAGTGCATATAGTCCCCGGGATGTTGGCCCTCGGGACGGCGGGCTTACTGGACGCGCGGGTGTTGCTCTTGCCGCTGATCGTATCGGTCCAAGATGCCGAGTTGCATCGAAGCCACTTTCTGGTGCGCGAGCAGCAGACCTCAGGCAAGAGAGCGCTGGAGCGGTACTTGCATAGTTTCGCGGACATCAGGAAGATCCAGGACTTCATCCTGGGACGCGCAGTATCGGAGGGCACTCTCGTCGTCGACAACGTGAGCATCGACGACACGGTTGGCATGGTGGTTGACGCGCTCTACGGAGTCATCGAAGAGGCAGAGGTTCGGTCGTGAACGCAGAGGGTAGGTGCATATGCGGCCGCTTCGCGATCGTCACTGAGGCGGCAGCGCTGGGGGCTGCTGAGTGGATCGGGCGGGATGACGGCATGGCCGGTGAAGCGGCCGCCCGCGCCGCGATGGCCGAGGCTTTGGCCGAACTGCAGCTCAAGGTAAGGGTGGTGGCGAGCCGCAGGGGCGGCTCCGGGACCGCGGCGTTGCAGGTAGGCGAGGAGCTGGGAGGAGCCCCGGCGGAGTGGCTGGGTGGCGTCGCGGCCTCGGGCGAAGGGCCAGGACCAGACCGGGTGTGGGATATCGTGGTCCAGCCGCTCGAAGCCCGCAACGCTCTGGCCCGCGGCGCCGAAGGGGCGCTGGCGATGATAGCCGCCGGACCCGAGGGCAGCCTCATGGCCGTCCCCGAGATGTACATGCAGAAGATCATCGTGGGCGAGCAGGCGGCCGCGGCCATCGACATCGACGCGCCGGTGGGTGACAACATCCGAAACGTCGCGTCTGCGCTCGGACGAAGGCCCGGCGATCTCAGCGTGGTGATCCTTGACAGGCCGCGACACGACGAGTTGGCTGCTCAGGTGAGGGCCGCCGGCGCGCGTCTCAAGCTCATCGACGACGGCGACATATCCGCCGGCATCGCGGCCGCTTCGCGCGAAAGCGGCGTGGAGATGACCATAGGGATAGGGGGTTCTATCGAGGGGGTGCTTGCGGCAGCGGCGCTGCGCTGTCTGGGGGGAGAGTTGCGGGCGCGTTTCTGGCCCGTGTCGCGGCATCAGGTGGAGCAGGTGAGGGCCGCCGGTCTGGACGATGTGGAAGCCGTGCTCTCGACGGCGGACATGGCGGGCGACGGCGTGCTCTTCTCGGCCACGGCGGTGACCGGGGGCCGGTTCCTCAGGGGCGTCGACGCGCGTCCCTACGGAGTGCAGACCGAGACGCTGGTTATGTGTTCCAGCTGCCACGCCGTCCGCACCATCAAGACTATCCACCGGACCCAGAACGGGGGTCCATCAGTAGCGCTCGGGATCAGATGAGGCTCGAGCGCAGCCGGAGAACGAACACAATGGCGAACGACAAGACGAACGAAAGAAGAGAACGCAACTGATGAACGAGAACGACGAACAGCCGGTCCGAGCCACGACGAAGACGACCTCGCTCGCCGAGATCGAACCGAAGCTCCTCTCCGACCTGCACTTGATCTCCGGGGAGCTCGGTATCAAGAACTTCCGCAAGTATTCCAAGCAGGATCTCATCATGAAGATCCTCAACGAACAGTCTCAGGACCGAGGTCTGCACTTCCGTACCGGCCTGCTGGATATCCTTCCCGACGGCTACGGCTTCCTGCGCACGCAGGGCTATACCCAGTCCGATTCCGACATTTATGTGTCTTTATCCCAGATCAGACGGTTCAAACTGCGTCGTGGCGACGAGATCACCGGTCAGGTGAGGACTCCGCGCGATAACGAGAAGTATCACGCCCTGCTCAAGATCCAGACGGTCAACGGCATGGACCCAGAGCAGGCGCGGCATCGCCCCACCTTCGACTCGCTGACCCCTCTATTCCCGGATGAGCGGCTACGGTCTGGAGACCACTCCCGACCGGCTCTCGGCGCGGGTCATGGACATCATGAGCCCTCTCGGCAAAGGCCAGCGCGGTCTGATCGTATCGCCGCCCAAGGCGGGAAAGACCACCATCCTCAAGGACCTCGCGCATGCCATCGCCACCAACAATCCTGAGGTGCATCTGATGGTGCTGCTCGTGGACGAGCGGCCGGAAGAGGTCACCGACATGGAGCGCACGGTCACAGGCGAGGTGGTGAGTTCCACCTTCGACCAGCCGGGCGAGAACCACGTGCAGGTCACCGAATTGGTGCTCGAACGGGTGAAGCGGCTGGTGGAAGTAGGCAAGGACGTCGTGGTGCTGCTCGATTCCATCACGCGCATGGCCCGGGCTTACAACCTGCAGGCTCCGGCAAGCGGCCGCATCCTCTCCGGCGGGGTCGATTCGACCGCGTTGTACCCGCCGAAGAAGTTTTTCGGCGCTGCCCGGAACATCGAGGAGGGCGGGTCGCTGACGATACTGGCCACGGCCCTCGTCGAGACGGGGTCGCGCATGGACGAGGTCATCTTCGAGGAATTCAAGGGCACCGGCAACTGGGAGGTGCGGCTCACCCGGCAGCTGGCCAACAAGCGCATCTTCCCGGCCATCGACATCGAGAACTCCGGGACGCGTAAGGAAGAACTACTCATGGACGGCGCCGAGGCCAAGATGGTCTGGAAGCTGCGCTCGGTGCTGCATGCGCTCGACCCCAACGCCGCCATAGAGTTGCTCATCCAGAAGCTCAAGGAGACCAAGTCCAACACGGAGTTCCTCGACCAGATGAGGAAGAACTCCCGCTAGTAGCCTCCCGGAACGACCTGGGCTGGCGGGACGCAGCGAGGGGCGATGGGGAGCAGGAAAGGCGAATGACGGCCGAGCTTCCGCTTGAAGGCATCTCCGTCGGGCACTACTCCGACTACGAGGGTCTCACCGGCTGCACCGTGATCCTTGCGCCCCAAGGCGTCGTCGCTTCGGTCGACATCCGCGGAGGAGCTCCGGGGACACTCGAGACGGCTCTGCTTTCGCCCTACGCCTCGGTGAGCGAATTGCACGCCGTCCTGCTCACCGGAGGCAGCGCGCCCGGCCTGACGGCGGCCGCGGGGGTGACCACCTTCCTCAAGGAGGGTGGGGCGGGATATCAGACCCCGTACGCCAGGATCCCCCTGGTCGCAGCCGCGGTGATCTACGACCTGGGATTGGGTAGCGCTCAGGCCTGTCCGCTGGCGGAGGATGCTCTTCGTGCCGCCGCGACGGCCGGTGTCTCCGTGGAAGAGGGCTCCGTGGGAGCCGGCACCGGCGCGACGGTGGGCAAACTGCTGAACTTCTCGGGAGCTCATGAAGGGCGGGGTGGGTCTGGCTTCCGTGGAAGTCGGTGGAGGGGTGACCGTCTCTGCGCTCAGCGTGGTGAACGCGCTGGGAGACATCCTCGATGAACGAGGGCAGATAATGGCCGGGGCCCGCAGCGGTGAGGGGTTCGCAGGCAGCACGGCTTCGCTGCTCGCGATGACCTCGGCGCCGGTCTTCAGCGCCATCGAGAGCACGACGCTCTCGGTAGTGATGACGGATGCCGTGCTCGACAAACTGCAGTGTTCGCTGGTGGCCCGGATGGCTCACGACGGCATGGCCCGGGCCGTCGACCCGGTCCACACACCGCGCGATGGGGACTGCGTCTTCGCGCTCGCGACGGGCCTCCGGTCGAGCAACGTCTTCCAGGTGGGGGTCGCAGCGGCCGTGGCCGTCGAAGCCAGCATCCGCAGGGGAGTGCGTGCTGCCCGGAGTCTGGGAGGAGCTCCGTCGATGGCCGAATGGCATTCACGCGATGTAGTCCGGGATCAGCGTTGAGCCAAGCCATTCCCTGCTTTGACAGCGTCGCGGGCGTGAGGGCCGTGCTGAAGGAGGCTCGACGGGAAGGGCGCACAATCGGCCTCGTTCCCACCATGGGAGCTCTGCACGAGGGCCATCTCTCCCTCATCCGCCGGGCCCGCGCGGACAACGACCTGATCGTGGTGTCCATCTTCGTCAACCCCGCGCAGTTTGGGGCGGGGGAGGATCTTGATAGATATCCCCGTGACTTGCAGCGCGACCTGCGGCTCGCAGAAGGGGCGGGTGCCGATCTCGTGTTCGCTCCCTCGGTGGCGCAGATGTATCCGCCCGGGTATTCCACCTGGGTGGACGTGGAGAGCCTCACCGAAGGTCTGTGCGGGGCTTCACGACCGGGTCATTTCCGGGGCGTGTGCACCGTGGTCGCCAAGCTCCTCGCCATCTGTGGGCCCGATCGCGCCTACTTTGGGGAGAAGGACGCGCAGCAACTCGCCGTGATCAAGCACATGGTCCGCGACCTGAACACCCCGGTGGAAGTGGTGTCCTGCCCCACCGTCCGCGAAGCGGACGGGCTGGCCCTGAGCTCGCGAAACATCCGCCTTTCCACGGAGGAGCGGGCGGAAGCTCCTGCGATCTTCCGCGCCCTCTCGGCCGCGCTCACCCTGGTGGAGAACGGGGAGCGGGACGTCTCTCGGCTGGAGAGCGAGATACGTGCCGTCCTGACCGGCGCGAGTCGGGCCACCATCGACTACGTGGCGATCGTCGACGCTACGAATCTGGCCCCCGTGGAGGTACTCGACGGTGCGTGCTTGATCGCGGTCGCTGCGTGGTTCGGCGATACGAGGCTGATCGACAACCTCACGGTCGAGGTGTGAGTCACTCCGGCGCCGTCTCAGGCGCCGGACTTGTCTTCAAGGATCGACGTCCCTCCGTCGATGACGAGCAGCTGGCCCGTCACAAAAGAAGCCTCCGGGCAAGCGAGAAAGGCGATGAGAGCAGCGATCTCGTCGGGGGTGCCCGCGCGGCCGGCCGGCGACCCGAGAGCCGCCTGGGTCTCGGCGGCGGTCGACGAACCGGTAGCGACCCATCCCGGGGCGACCGCGTTCACCGTGATCCCCGAGCGCACCACCTCCAGGGCGAGGCTTCTCGTCAGGCCCACCATCGCTGCCTTGGGGGTGGCATAGGTGGTCTGGAGAGGCATGGCTACGACGGGCCCCGTGGTGGACGCTACCATGATGATACGGCCGTATCGCCGGGCCTTCATCGCCGGCAGAAACTCCCGGGTCACAAGGAAGGCCGTGTTCAGATTGCGAGCGAGGGCGGCCTGCCACTCCGCGAAGGTGAGTTCTTCAAAGGGTTTCTCGGCGTCCCAGCCGGAGACGAGCGACACCATGCCTGCGTTGTTGATGAGGATGTCCACATGTGGGCGCCAAACGCGGACTTCACCCGCCAGAGCCGCTACCTGAGCCGGATCGGTGAGGTCGGCGACGCCGGCAAGGGCGTCTATGCCATCGTCGCGCAGTTCAGCGCACCGGTCGTGTATGCGCTCCGTGGTGGACGTGATGGCCACGGAGGCTCCTGCCCGACCCAGAAGTCGAGCGGTGGCAAACCCGATACCGTCGGCGCTTCCGGCCCCGGTGACCAGCGCGGTCTGTCCGCGAAGTGCCGCGCCGTCGCCGAAGAGGCCTCGTGGATCACTCACTGTCGTCACCCTTCTTGTTCGATCCCAGGAGCAGATAGCCGAGACGGCCCTGCTCGACCGTCTTCCCGCTGATTCCGTGCACGCGTAGCAGTCGCTGGAGCTCCTCAGGTCCGTGGAACGCCGCAGGCTCTCCGATCATCCGCTCTCCGACGGCCACCAGTCTACCCCAGCCGGTGGGTGAGATCTCGAGTATGAGGATCCCCCCGCCAGGACGCACAACCCGCGCCATCTCTCGCACAGCTGCGTCCTGATCGCGAAAGTGATGAAAGGCATCGAAGCAGAGAAGCGCGTCGAAGTGGCCTGCAGGAAAGGGCAGGGTCTCGGCTGCGGCCAGTCGGACCGACACCGACGGGTGAGGCGAGACTCGGTAGAGCATCTCGGCGGTTATATCCGCGACTATGACTTCGGCCGCCAGGGCGCGCGCAACTCCAAGACCGAGGTCGCCCGTTCCGCCCCCGAGGTCGAGAAGTGTCCCTCCCGGAGGAACGTAGGGCCGTAGGTGCCCCGCTATCCTCTCGAAGTCAGATCCGGTCCAGCGACGCCGGCTCCACTTGAAGAGGGGAGCAGTCCAGCGGAAGACCGACATGGCGGTTTGTCTCTCCCCGGCTTCCGGCCGGTCAGCGTTTCTCCCAGCGCAGGAGATACCCCACCTGGCTGAGGGTGCTTCCGGCCTGGATCTCGGTACGTAGCCGATTCTCGCGCTCGAGCACGTCCATCGCCCGGTTCGCGGTCTCCACAGCCTTGTCGCGGGGGATGACGCAGACCCCGTCGTCATCGGCGATGATCCAGTCTCCGGGCGAAACGCGGACGCCCGAGATCCGGATGGGCGCGCCTATCTCCCCGAATCCCTTGGGCTCGCCCGCCGTCGGGGTGACGACGGAGCAGAAGAGAGGAAACCGCAGGGCCGCGATATCGCCCGTGTCCCTGGCCCCGCCGAAGATGACCACGCCCGCCACTCCTCGCTGGATGGCCGAGTTCGTCGCCAACTCGCCCCAGACCGCGGGGGGGATGCCGCCGGCATCGATGACGATGACGTCGCCGGGCTCCGCGTGGTCGATGGCCTCGACCGGCTTGGCCCAGTCGCCGGCGTAGGTCCGCACCGTCAGTGCCGGACCCACCGCTTTGAGTCCGGGAGCGACGGGTCGTAGTCCCGGGATATCGCCGGTACGGTGCAGCGCGTCGGAGACGTTGGCCGCCGACACCCGCATCAGCGTGTCGCGGAGGTCAGGCCCGGTGGCGCGGACGAAGAACTCCGACTTGGCGGGCGCCATGGTCTCGATGGCCGTCCTTATGGCTCGGGTTGACGCGGTCGCGTCCACTGCCTTCGTGATGGCGCCTCCGACCACGACGATGGAGGCTCCGGCCTCCACGGCCAGCGGCGCGGTCTCGGAGTTGATGCCGCCCGCGACCGCGACCGGGATCGACACTGCCTGTGCTACCGCGCGCAGCGTGTCCCAGGGGGTCTTGCCCTGCATCTGCTCGTCGATGGCCACGTGGATGCCCACGTAGCTGGCGCCCATCTCCTCCGCTTCTCTTGGCTCGGGCGACGACGTCCGTCGACCTGGATCATGTCCACGATGATCTCGGCTCCATAGTTGCGGGCGGCCTCGATGCACTCCTTGATGGTGGCATCCGAGGCGGCGCCCAGCACGCCCACCACCTTGGCCCCGGCCTTGGCGGCGTATTCCACCTCCGCCCGGCCGGCGTCCATGGTCTTCATGTCGGCGACGATGATGTGGGTCGGGCCAGCGTGCCTTGAGCTCGCGCACGGCCTGCAGGCCTTCGCTCTTGATCAGGGGAGTCCCGGCCTCCAGCCAGTCCACGCCGCCCGCCACGGCTTCCTCTGCCACCGCAAGCGCGCGAGGTAGGTCGACGAAGTCCAGGGCCAACCTGCAGAACGGGTTTCATGATCTCTTCCTCCCGAGGGGCTAGACGGACTCCGAGAGTCTGCACGATCACGGTGCGCTCCCGGGGGCGATTGTCGAAGCACACGAAGCAGATCTCCTGCCAGCGGCCAAGGCAGGGCTTACCGTCGTCGAAGGGCACTACCAGCGAGGGGCCCAGCAGCCCGGCGCGCACGTGAGCGTGACCATTGACGTCAGGGTGCGTGTCGTTGTGGTGGTAGTGCTCACCCAGGGGAGGCAATCCGGTCGAAAAGCTCCTGGAAATCCTGCACCACGCCCGGTTCGAACTCCAGGGTGGTGACCGCTCCGGTGGCTCCGGGAACGAAGATCGTCACCGTTCCGGCCCGAAGGCCGGTCTCGGCTGACGAGACGGCGGACGTCCTCGGTGAGGTTGACCATATCCGCGTTTCCCTTTGTGTCGAAGTGGACGGCGGCGGTCACGACCGTCACCGGACCTGACACTTCAGGCTCTGCTGACATCGGAGTCCTTCCTTTGTTGTGGTCTTGGTCCAGCATAGTCTCACTTGTCGGCCGGAGCGAGTTTCGGACCTTGTGCCGCGGAGGGCACGTGCGGGGAGGTGGCCAGCAGCTCTCGCAGGCGGCGCAGGGTCTGCGGGGCAACGTCGCCTCTGGCTTCCACTAGCAGCAAAGTGGCTTCGCCCAGGGCGCGATAGACGGGCAGAAGGCGGGGGGCCTCGGCGGCGAGTGCCTGGAGGTGGGCGGCGATCGTCGTGACGTCACCTCGGCTGAGCGGCCCCGTGAGCGCATCCAAGGGCCCACGGGCGGCGAGGTTTTCGAGGGTCGCCACCACCAGGGGCAGGAAGAGAGAGAAGGAGACTCGCTCCGGCACTCCTGCTTCCACGAACAGCTCGTCCGCCGCGTGCTCGAGCGTCACGAGGTAGTTGCAGGCGACAGTCGCCGCCGCGTGATAGAGGGCGCGCTTGTCGTCGGCAAGAAAGAACGGGCGCATGCCGAGGGTCTCCGCAAGTCGCATCCCGGCGTCTCCGGCCGCGTCAGGACGGAGAGGGCCGGGAGTGAGCGCGACCCCCGCTCCGGCGAAGCGCGCGGAGCCGGTGACCGGTTCGGGGAAGGTCTGCAGGGGGTGGAACACGAGGGTAGCCGTTCCCGCCTCCTCGCAGGCCCGGAGCGCGGCGACAGAGGTGGCGCCGCTGGTGTGCGCCACGACGGTGTCGGCAGCGACCGCGTCGCCGGCAGCAAGTTCGGCGGCCAGAGCGGTGGCTGCGCCGGCGACGGCGCCGTCGGGCACGCAGATGAGGTACAGATCGGGGCGCGTCGCGACCAGGTCCGCGAGACCGGGTGCTGCCCGGCATCCCGAGCCAGGCTTGGGCGCGAGCTCGACCGGCTAGGGAGCCGGCGGTGAACCCCGCAAGGACCTGTCCTCGGGTGCGAAGGGCAAGAGCCAGACTGGCGCCGAGGCGGCCGGCGCCGATGACGGCGAAGCGTAGTGATGTCGCTGAGGCTTCGATGGATACCTGCCTGTTCCAGTTCTACCGGAGATACCAGACGTGGCTCGGTTGGTCCCTCGACGGCGAGGAGGCGGGGAACGTACGTCCTGGCTACGCCTCCGATGGTAGGCGGTCCGGACGATGAGCCGAAGCCCGGCGCCTCGCTCGATGCGCGGGTAGGATAACAGGCTCTCTTGACGGGAACAACGAACGCCCCGGCGTCGGCACCCGCCGGTGCCTCAAGGGACGGCTCTTCTGCTACTCTGACACCATGGGTCAGAGTGAGAAGGACGGCGTGAACAGCGGGGCGGAGGCCTTGCGCGCGCTCGAGCAGTCACTGCGCGATTGCCGCGGCTGTGGGCTCTGCAGCGGGCGCACCCAGGTGGTGTTCGGGGTAGGAGACCCCGACGCTGACCTCATGTTCGTGGGCGAGGGTCCCGGCTTTCACGAGGACAAACAGGGCGAGCCGTTCGTCGGCGCTGCGGGCAAGCTGCTCACCGAGCTGCTGGGAGATATCGGCCTTGGTCGCGCCGACGTCTACATCGCCAACGTGGTCAAGTGCCGACCTCCAGAGAACCGTGACCCCGCTCCCGACGAGATCGAGGCCTGCAGTCCGCACCTCATGGAGCAGATAGGCATCATCAGGCCACGGGTCATCTGCACGCTGGGCCGTTTCGCCACCAAGCTCCTGGCCGAGACCGAACTCAGCATGACGGCCATCCACGGCAAGGCCAAGCAGCGGGAGATCGCCGGCGTCGAGTGTCATCGTCTTCCCGGTCTTCCATCCCGCGGCCGCGCTGTACACCCCCGCGAACCGCCAGGTGCTTGCAGCAGGACTTCGCGAAGCTGCGTTACCTGCTCACTAATGGCCTGGAAGCGCTGGAGTCCCGACGCGGCTGAGGCGATGATGCGAGTCCCAGCCGCTCGGGTCCTGCGGATACGCCGAAGTCGAGCAGTGCCCGGGGCGGTGGCCGGGAGCCGGCTGCCGGCCGGGTGGAGCAACTGCCTCTGTGGTAGACGGGACCACGTGGTGTTGAGTCGCGGCGGTGTGGGCCTGGGCGAGCTGAGAAGGATCGGGCGCCGGCTGGCAGGTGCGCTGAGAGGGGGCGATCTCGTTCTGCTCTACGGTCCGCTTGGTGCCGGCAAGACCACTCTCGTCCGGGCGATCGCCGAAGCCCTGGAGGTGACCGACCCGGTGCGCAGTCCCTCGTTCACGCTGGCCAACATCTATTCAGGCACGACTGCTCGTCCAGCATCTCGATCTGTACCGGCTGGAGGACGATCGACGATGACGATGCGCTCGCGCTAGAGGAGTACGTCGAAGGCGACGCCGTGACCCTGGTGGAGTGGCCGCAGGCCGGCCTGGGTCGGCTGGGGCCGCCGACGTGGACGGTGCGTCTCGCTCACGAGTCCCTTCGCAAGCGATCGGTCGAGATCGAGGCGATGACCGACGAGGCCAGGGTGCGCTGGGAGGAGGCCCGCCACCATGACTGAGCGACTGGTCCTGGCGATGGACGGGTCCACGCGGGCCTGCACCACGGCTCTACTCACGGGCGACCTCGTCAGGCTGGGAAGCAGGTCGAGAGCCGGAGGGCGGGATCGTGGCGGGTCGCCGCCGAGCGGACTGAAGTCGACGGGCGGGGGCAGGCTCGGGTGCTCCTGCGTTCGGTAGACGAGATGCTCGATCGAGATCGGTGCTGTTCCCGGGGATATCGGCGCGATCGTCGTGGGGACGGGGCCGGGGACGTTCACGGGTGTACGGATCGCGGTGGCCACGGCGCGGGCACTGGCCCTGTCTCTCGAGGTCCCGGTTTTGGGCGTGAGCACGCTGAGTGTGCTGGCCGCCGAGGCAGTGAAACACCTTGTGGAGAGAGCAAGTGCCGGCGCAACGATCGGCCGCCCGGATCTGGTCGTCCCGGTGGTCGATGCGCGTCGCGGCCAGGTGTTCTTCGGGCTATATCGGGCAGTACGATGCGAGACCGGGACGCAGGCTGCCGCGGCGACGCCTCTGTTCGCAAGGACGGAGCCTTTGTCGGTCTGCGATCGAGGGGAGCTTGCCTCTCGGGTGGCCAGGGCGGCTCCGGATGCGATTGCCTTGGTGGTGGGTGAGACCCTGTCCTTCGGTGGCGAGGAAGCCGGCGGACGCGACCTCCGTCTCTGCGCAGGTCCAAGCCGCCGCTCTGGTGGTCGGGCAGGACCTGCTGGACGAACCTGGCAGCGGGATAGAGGGCAGGCGGCTGGCCCCCTGGCTCACGGCCCGGCTGACTGAGTCGCCCTGGCCGCCGCGGGCCGTTCGGCCCGAAGCCGGGCCGTCCCCGAGGGGTGAGATGGTCGGCTGGGATCCTGCAGCCGGTGCGCCCGGGACTCCAGAGGCGGTCAAGCCCATCTACGTGCGCTCACCCGACGCCGACATCCACATCACCAAGATGAAAGACCCGTGGGCCGACGGACCCACGGGCGGCTAGGGCGAGTCGGGTCTCTCATGGTGGAAAGCCTTCGTAGCAGGAAGATGAGCGCCGAAGATGTTCCGGCGGTGCTTGCGATAGAGCGAGAGAGCTTCTCCCTGCCCTGGACCCGGCAGATGTTCGAGGAAGAGCTCCGCCAGGGCCTGAGCTGGCACCGGGTCGCGGAGAGCGAGCGGCGGGAGGTGGTCGGCTTTCTGATCGGACGGATCTATCCCGATGCCTGGCATCTCATGGATCTGGCCGTCGCGTCGTGGGGGCGCAGGAGGGGCGTAGCCACCCGACTGCTGGGCGACTTCCTCCGGGCTGCCGATGCGGCCGGACTTCCCGTGTTCCTCGAGGTGCGGCCCCGGAACGTCGAGGCGCTGGCTCTCTACGAAGGGTGGGGCTTCACCACCGGTGGGCACGCGCAAGAACTACTACTCCGACACGGGTGAGGACGCGCTGGTGATGATGCGACCGGTAGCCCTCGGGTCCGCGGACAAGGCCGCGCCGGCTGCGGAGCTTGATGCCCGGCTTGAACCCGGGATGAGGGCCGGACGTTCTCCGGGGCCCCATCCTTGCCATCGAGTCGTCGTGCGACGACTCGGCGGCGGCCGTGCTGTCGCGCCGGCCGGGGAGGTGCTCTCCTCCGTCGTGCCACTCCCAGGACGCCATCCACGAGCGGTACGGAGGCGTGGTGCCCGAGGTGGCCAGCCGGGCGCACGTGGAGCGGATGAGCGCCGTGGTGCGCGAGGCGCTCGACCAAGCGCGGCGTGCGGCGTGGACGATCTGGGCGGGGTGGCCGTCACCGTGGGCCCGGGACTCATCGGGGCGCTGCTGGTGGGGGTGCAGACGGCCAAGGCCATCGCCTGGAGCACGACGGCTGCCTCTCTTCCCGGTCAACCATCTCCACGGCCATCTGGCCGCCGTCTGGCTGGCGGATCCGCAGGCGCCTCTTCCCATGGTCACCCTGGTGGCCTCCGGCGGGCACACCATGCTGGTCGCGGTCGACGACCGGACGACCTTCAGGCTGCTGGGCCAGACCCTGGACGACGCCGCCGGAGAGGCGTTCGACAAGGGCGCGCGGCTGCTCGGGCTTGGGCTATCCGGGGGGACGGGAGCTCGACGAGCTGGCCGAGAGGGGAGACCCGAGGCGTTCTCGCTTCCCGGTGGGACTGAAGCGGTCGGCCCGGCCCGACTTCTCCTTCTCGGGGGTCAAGACGGCGCTCTACTACCTGCTGCGCGGACATGACGCGCCGAGGAGCGGGCAGGGCGCGCGGCCGACGTGGCCGCCTCGTACCGGGAGGCGATCGTCGAGGCGCTGGTGAGCAAGACGGTGCGGGCCGCGCAGACGGAAGGGGCGCAGACGCTGGCGGTGGCCGGTGGAGTGGCGGCCAACTCGCTGCTGCGCCGGCGGCTGCGCGAGGAGGGCGAGAAGCGCCGGGCTGCACGTGGTCGTCCCGCCGTTCGCCTACTGCACCGACAACGCCGCCATGATCGGGGCGGCCGCGCTGGCCGGGCCCCGCTGGCGTATCCCGGGCTACCTGGACGTCGACGCCTCCGCGTCGCTGCCGCTGGGGCAGTGGATGCCCGCATCGGGAGCTCTAGCCGCAGCGGGTCCGGATGCGGCAGACTGCTAGTCTCGTTGCAGCGTTTGACAAATCCTCAGTCTGCGCATAACATATGCGCCGGTTGGCACTCGTGGGCCGAGAGTGCCAATTCTGCGAGACAGGTTTCAACTGCCTGTTCGCAGGCGCAGAGTAGCAAAGGCGAAACAAGCGAGAGATAGGAGGGTTGTGCATGAAACTAGTGCCACTCGAGGACAGGGTCGTTGTCAAGGTCATCGAGCAGGAAGAGAAGACCAGCAGCGGTATCGTCCTTCCGGACACGGCCAAAGAGAAGCCGTCGAAGGGGAGCGTCGTCGCGGTCGGTCCGGGCAAGTACGACGAGAACGGCGACAGCTGCATCCCCATGCCGGTCAAGAGGGGCGACATGGTGGTGTTCGCCAAGTACGCCGGCACCGAGATCAAGCTCGACGGCGAAGAGTACCTGGTCCTGCGGGCCTCACGACATCATCGGCGTCCTGCCCAAGGGATAGCGCTCTTCGCGTGCGATGCTCGTACGAGACGATCGGTTCCTCATCGTAAGTACGAAGGAGACTGGATTTATGGCAAAACAGCTTTTGTACGGTGAAGAGGCCCGCCGGGCGCTGGAGCGCGGCGTCAACGCTCTGGCCGACGCGGTCAAGGTCACCCTCGGCCCCAAGGGCCGCTACGTGGTGCTCGACAAGAAGTTCGGCAGCCCCACCATCACCAACGACGGTGTGACCATCGCCCGCGAGATCGAACTCGAAGACGTCTTCGAGAACCAGGGCGCCCAGCTGGTGCGCGAAGTGGCCACCAAGACCAACGACATCGCCGGTGACGGCACCACCACCGCGACGCTGCTGGCCCAGGCCATCGTGCGCGAAGGCCTCAAGAACGTGGCCGCCGGCGCCAACCCGATGGCCATCAAGCGCGGCATCGAGAAGGCCGTCGACGTCGCCGTCGAAGAGATCAAGAAGATGTCCAAGGAGATCTCGGGCAAAGAGGACATCGCCCGGGTGGCCACCATCTCCGCCGACGACCGTGAGATCGGCGACGTCATCGCCGACGCCATCGAGAAGGTCGGCAAGGACGGCGTGGTCAACGTCGAGGAATCCAACACCTTCGGCATGGACCTGGAGTTCACCGAGGGCATGCAGTTCGACAAGGGCTACATCTCCCCGTACTTCGTCACCGACGCCGAGCGCATGGAAGCGGTCCTCGAGGATCCCTACATCCTCATGGCCAACCGCAAGATCGGTTCGGTCCAGGATCTGCTGCCGGTGCTGGAGAAAGTCATTCAGTCCGGCAAGGCCCTGCTGATCATCGCTGAGGACGTCGAGGGCGAGGCTCTGGCCACCCTGATCGTCAACAAGCTGCGCGGCACCTTCACCGGCATCGCCGTCAAGGCCCCGGGCTTCGGCGACCGCCGCAAGCGCATGCTCGAAGACATCGCCATCCTCACCGGCGGCGAAGTCATCAGCGACGAGATGGGTCTCAAGCTCGAGAACACCACCGTCGCCCAGCTCGGTCGCGCCCGCAAGGTGGTCGTCGACAAGGACAACACCACCATCGTCGACGGCGCCGGCGAACTGGACAAGATCAAGGCCCGCATCAACCAGCTCAAGGCCGAGATCGAGAACACCGACTCCGACTTCGACCGCGAGAAGCTGCAGGAGCGCCTGGCCAAGCTGGCCGGCGGCGTGGCTGTGGTCAAGGTCGGCGCGGCCACCGAGACCGAGATCAAAGAGAAGAAGCATCGTGTCGAGGACGCCCTGAGCGCTACCCGCGCGGCTCTCGAAGAGGGCATCGTCCCCGGCGGCGGCGTGGCCCAGGTACTCCTGGTCCCGGCGATCGAGGCGATCGTGGCCGAAGGCGACGAGCTCACCGGTGTCCGCATCGTGGCTCGCGCCCTCGAGGAGCCCCTCCGTCAGCTGGCCAACAACGCCGGCCTGGAAGGCTCGGTCGTGGTCAACGAAGTCAAGACCCGCGGCAAGGGCATCGGCCTCAACATCGCCACCGGTGAGTACGAAGACATGGTCAAGGCGGGCATCATCGACCCGGCCATGGTCACCCGGTCGGCCCTGCAGAACGCGGCTTCCATCGCCAAGAACATCCTCACCACCGAAGTCATCGTGGCCGACAAGCCCGAGAAAGAGGGCGCGGGCGGCGGCATGCCGGGCGGCATGGGCGGCATGGGCGGCATGATGTAAGACGAGCGACAACGACCGGCCGGCGCCGCGAGGCGTCCAGCCGGTCCGGGGCCACCGCGGCCGAGCGCGCCTTCGAGGCGCGGCGGCCGCGGTGGCCCCGTCTCGTTTGAGCGGTCCGGACCCGGGTGGTAAACTGGCGAGAGCAGGCGGAGAGTTGCCGATCTCTGGGAGGAGGTGCTGGTGAAGCAAGAGGTTGAAGCCGCATTCGAGGAGATGATGGACATCTCCACCGACATCGACAAGGCGGTCGTGTTCGGACCGGACGGAGTCCTGGCCTCGAACATGAGCGAGCAGGCGCACGCGGTCGCCGTGGCGCAGGCGCAAGAGTCTGGTCAGTCTGGGCCAGGCGAGCGCGCGGAGATGGGCTCGCAGCCGTTCACCCAGCTGGTGGTCGAGACGTCCGGCGGGTCTCGTCTTCCTGGTGCGCGAGACTGGCCGCGGACGGGATGACGGCGATGGCCACCGGCAAGAAGGGCAGCCGGGTGGGCCTGGCGTCTGTACGACCTGAAGACCTGCCTGCGCGACGCGCGGGAAGCGGCCGGGGTCGCAGGGCGAGATCGCGCAGGGAGAGGAGGCGTAGATGAAGCGCGTTCTTCAAGATCTTCGGGATCTTCGCCCTCGTCGGGAGCTCGTCGCCGGGGCCTACTACTTCCTCTTCGTGCGCTCGCGCAACCCGCAGGTGGAGCTGTACTTCGACGACGGGTCCATGCTGGCTTTCCCCGGCGACACCGACGAGGCGGCTCCGTTCATGGCCGCGGCCGGCGAGATGCTCGACGCAGAGCCCGCGTCGCCGCACTGATCCGTCGCGCCGACATGACCGAGCGGAGGCGACTTCACGCGGGCCCGACTGCCGGGCTGCTCGACGCCGTCGTCGCCATGGCTGCTGCGGGGCGGCGGACGACGGGCCGACCTCTTCGTGGAGGACCGCGCGTCCCTGTCCCTGCGTCTGGAGGACGGCAAGATCGAGAATGTGGTGTCGGGTGTCGACCGGGGCGGCTCCGTCCGGGTCATCCGCGGTGTGTCCACCGTGTTCGGGTATGTGGACGCCGTGGACGAAGGCTCTCTCCTGGGTCTGGCCCAGGAGACTTGCCGCTCGTCGGGCTCCGACGCAGCCGCGCTCGGAAGCCGCGTCGACGTCTCGGCTGCCGGAGGGGCGTGCGGCTCAGGCTGAGGCCGGCGGCGGCCGGCCACCGGGTCGGACGCAGGAGCGTCCGGCCGCGATCGCGAGCGCGTCGCCAAGAACGCCGCTCTGCTGCATCTGGCCGACGAGACGCGCGCGCGGGCTGTCCGGAGAGATCCGTCAGGTCGTCGCCGTCTACGGCGAGACGAGGCAGCGGGTATGGATCGCCGGCTCGGACGGGACGCGGCACTCCGACGAGCGGACCCGGATGATGTTCGCCGTCACCGTCATGGCCCAGCGGGACGGTCTCATCCAGATGGGCACGAGACGCTTGCGCTCCACGGGGGTTTCGAGCTTCGACGAGGAGCGCGGTCGCCGCGCTGGCGTCGACGGCGGCCCAGAAGGCGCTCGTCCTGCTCGACTCGATCCCGGCGCCGGCCGGGCGCATGCCGGTGGTGCTGGCCAACGGGTTCGGCGGCGTGCTGTTCCACGAGGCCTGCGGCCACGGGCTGGAGGCCGACTACATCCTCAAGAAGAGCAGCGTCTGGGAGGGCAAGCAGGGGCAGAGGGTGGCGGGCGAGCACGTGTTCGCCTACGACGACGGGGTCAGCGCGGGCATGTGGGGCAGCGGCGGCTGCGACGACGAAGGCACGCCCTGTCAGCGCACCACCGTCATCGAGGCCGGCGTGCTCACCGGCTATCTCACCGACCGGCTGCGGGGGGAGCACCTCGGGCTGCCGCTGACCGGCAACGGCCGGAGGCAGGACTACCGCACCTGCCCTATCCGCGCATGACCAACACCTACTTCGGCCCGGGAGAGTACACGCCGGAGCAGATCATCGCCGACACGCCCGAGGGCCTCTACGCCAAGTCGCTCTCCGGCGGCGAGGTCAATCCGGCCACCGGTGACTTCGTGTTCGGGGTGGAGGAGGGCTATCTCATCGAGGGCGGCAAGATCGCGACTCCGGTCCGCGGCGCCACGCTCATCGGCAACGGGCTGGAGGTCCTGCTCGAACATCGACGCCATCGCCGACGACCTGGAGGTCAAGGCCGGCACCTGCGGCAAAGAGGGGCAGCACGTGCCCGTGGGCAGCGGCCAGCCGACCGTGCGCATCCGGGAACTCACGGTCGGGGGGACGAGCCTGGGATGAGATCCGCGCACGCGGCACGAGCGAGCCGCACATCGCCTCTGGAGATCGCCCGCCGGGCCCTCGACCGCGGGACGCCGTCTGGGCGCCGACCTGGAGGTCTACGTCCAGGTCGGGCGCACGGTCGGCATCAAGGTCTATCGGCGGCGAGGTGGAGTCGATCACGGTGGCCGAGCCGCGGGGGCTGGGGGTCAGGGCGGTCCGCGAAGGGCCAGGTGGGCTACGCGTTCACCGCCGACCTCTCCGACGCCGGGGTGGACGCGGTCCTGGCCGGGGCGGTGGCCAACGTGGAGGTCGCCGACCCCGATCCGCTACGCGGGTCTGCCTGCGTCGGCGCGGCCGGCCTACCCGTCGGTCCCGGGTCTGTGGCGGCCGGGTGTGGCGCACGATGAGTCTGGAGGACAAGATCGGGCTGGCTCTGGCGGTCGAAGCGGCGGCGCTGGCCTGTCCCGGACGTCGAGACGGTCGAAGAGAGCGTCTACTCGGACGAAGAGAGCCGCATCGCCATCTGCTCGAGCACCGGGGTGGAGGCCGAGGCCGAGCAGTCGTTCTGCTTCGTCTACGCTCAGGCCCACGCCGGGCGCGACGGACGACCGGCAATCGGGTCTGGGCTTCAGCGCCGCCCGGGACCCCGGAGAACTGGATGCCGAAGCGGCGGGAGCGGAGGCCGGCGCAGAAGGCCGCGGCCCTTCTGGGTGCGCGGCCCTGCAGCGACCGGGAGCTACACCGTCGGTCCTCGACCGCGAGGTGGCGGCCGCGCTGCTCTCCTACGTGGCTCAGGGGCTGAGCGCCGACGCGGTGCAGAAGGGGCGCTCGGTGTTCGCCGGCAAGCTGGGCGCAGACGGTGGGCTCCGCGCTCGCTGACCCTGGTGGACGACGGTCTGGCCCCGGGTGGCATGGCCACCAGTCCGTTCGACGGTGAAGGCGTGCCTCAGCAGACGCACCGCTGCTGCTGCAGGCGGCGTGCTGCAGGCGTATCTACACAGCAGCTATACGGCCCGCAAAGCAGGAGAAGACGTCCGCTTCCACCGGCAACGCGGAGCGGGGCTCGTACCGGGCGGTCCCTCGGGTGGCCGCGAGCAACCTGGTGGTCGACCCGGGCTCGGGCACGCTGGAGGAGCTGCTCGGCCGGGTCGGGACGGGCCTCTACGTCGAGAACGCGGCGGGTCTGCACTCGGGGGTGAACGTCATCAGCGGCGAGATCTCGGTGGGTGTCACCGGGCGGCTCATCGAGAACGGGGCGCTCGGGCGCGCCGGTGCGCGAGGTGACCATCGCGACCGACTTCCTGTCGTTCTTGGGGTCGGTCAGCGACCTGGGCGGGGATTCTCGGTGGATCCCGCTCTACGGGAGCGTCTGTACGCCGTCGCTGGCGGTGGAGCGGATGACGGTGTCGGGCGCTGTAGGCAGGAGGGAGCGTGGACAAGGAGACGCTGGGCAAGTCGCTTCTGGAGGCGGCCTATCTGGAGGGCGACTTCGTCCTTCGCTCCGGCAAGCGGAGCAAGTACTACCTGGACAAGTACCTGTTCGAGACCGAGCCGCGGGTGCTGCGAGGCATCGTGTTCGAGATGGCCGTGATGATGCGCGAGCAGCTTGCCGCCGGGTGCGAGTACGAGCGTCTGGCGGCGCCGGAGCTGGGCGGGGTGGTGCTGGGGGCCGGGCTGTCGCTGGAGCTGGGCATCCCGCTGCTGCTGGTGCGCAAGGAGTCCAAGGAATACGGGACGACCAAGCAGATCGAGGGCCGGTTCGAGCCGGGAGAGACGGGTGGCGATCATCGAGGACATCGTCACCTCGGGCGGGGCGGCCATCATGGCGGCGGAGGCCCTGCGGGAGGCGGGTCTGGAGGTCCAGGACCTCTACTGCGTGGTCGACCGGGAAGAGGGCGGCGCGGAGGCCGCGGCCGCGGCGCGGGCTCGACTCTGCGTCCGCTGTTCACCTCGTCGGAGCTCGGCATCGCTCCAAAGCCCTGAAACATTGGGCATTTTGGCCCAAGATTTGCACTAAATTGTGCTTGTGCGCGTGCGAGGATTTGGTAAGGTTGGAGATGTACCCGGCGAGCAAAGGGAGGTTGCTGTGACCAAGGCCGATTTTGTCGACAAACTTGCAGCAAAGAGTGGGCTCACCAAGAAGGACGCGGCCGCTGTGGTCGACGCCTTCGTGGATGTGATCACTGAGTCGCTCAAGAAGGGGGAGGACGTCCAGTTCACCGGTTTCGGCAAGTTCTACGTGCAGAAGCGTGAGGCCCGGGAGGGGATCAACCCGCAGACCAAGGCCAAGATCAAGATCCCGGCCAGCAAGGTCCCGAAGTTCAGCGCGGGCGTGGCTCTCAAGAACGCGGTCAAGTGACGCGGAGAGCGATAAGAGTACGAATGAGGGCCGCTCACGGCGGCCCTTTTCTTTTGCGGACCGGGCGGCATACCGCGAGCGAGGTGAGGGAGAGTGTCTGACAGGGCATTTCGGCGACCGGCTGCTCGAGGCGATAGAGAGCAAGCGGTCCCACGTGGTGGTGGGGCTCGATCCTGACTACGGGTCGCTTGCCGCCGGAGTTGCTCGTCCGCTCATCCCCAGGACGGCTACGCCGACGAGACCGAGATGAAGGTCGCGTGCTACCGGGACTTCCTGTCGGACCTGCTGCCGGCGCTGGCGGACGAAGCGGTCGCGGTGAAGATCCAGATCGCCTACTTCGAGGCTCTCGGGGCGCGGGGCTACGCGCTCTACGAGGAGATGGTCCGCCTGGCGAAGGGCCTCGGCTATCTGGTCATCGCCGACGTCAAGCGGGGCGACATCGGCAGCACGGCCGAGGCCTACGCGCAGGCGCATCTCGACGTGGCGGGCGCCGACGCGGTCACCGTCAACCCCTACTTCGGGAGCGACGGCCTGGAGCCGTTCTTCCGGCGGTGCCGGAAGCAGGGCAAGGGCGTCTTCGTGCTGGTGAAGACGTCCAACCCGAGTTCGGCGGAGATCCAGGATGTGCTGCTCGAGTCCGGGCGAACCGGTCTACGCGCGGGTGGCGGATCTGGTCGACGAGTGGGGCCGGGAGACGGTAGGGACTCGAGGCTACCGCTCGGTCGGCGCGGTGGTCGGGGGGACGCATCCCGAGCAGGGCGCGCGCCTGCGCAAGCGGCTGAGCCGGAGTGCCCTTCCTGATCCCGGGCTACGGAGCGCAGGGGGCCACCGCCGACGACCTGGCCGGCTCTGTTCGACTGCCGACGGGACGGGCGCGGTGGTCAATTCGGCACGGGCCATCCTGTACGCCTACCGGAAGGCACCGGGCCGGCATTGGGTCGACGCCGCGCGCGACGAAGCGGCGGCCATGAAAGCCGCCCTGTGGTCGGCGGCCGGTCGTGGATAGGGACGACGCCTCCTTCGAGGGACGGGGAGCGGCGCCCTGGCTCAGGTCGCTTCTCCTGCCCGTGCTCGTCTGGGTCGTGGCCGTGGCGGTCGTGAGCGGGCTCGTGTTCGGCGGGGTGGTCAGCGGCGGCAAGACGTACGCGGCCCCCGGCGACGAGCCGACCACCCAGCCGACGGTGCTGATCGAGCCCAGGGCGGCAAGCGGCGGCCCGGCCGCGAGGGACCGGCACGCCGGCCTGAGCGCCGCCGGCTCGCCGGTCTAGGAAGGGCTGTTCCTCACCTGCTCGTAGAGGAAGATGAAGAGCAGGTCGAGGACGAGGCTGATGAACGACCACACCAGGATCTCGCTCAAGGGCACGAGCAAGAAGACGCCTTCGGCGTCCGTCGTAGTACAGGCCGTAGAGGCGGTTGAGGCGCGAGAACCACGAGCTGCAGGATCACGAATATCAGCAGCACCGGAGGCCAGCGCCGGGAAAGCAGCCGCACGCTCCGCCGCAGCGCGGGGATGAACGACAGGCCCTCGAACACGATCACGTAGTCGGCGTAGACGAGGAGAAGAGCGATCACGAGAGCCGCCACCTGCGATGACCTGGTCGACGACGGTGCCGAGGGGGCCGCGAGAGGGCAGTACCAGCACCACCAGGTAGAAGAACACGTAGAAGAGCGACAGCCTCCCGGCCTCCTCCCAGCTTCGGGGGGCGAGAGGATAGCCGGGGCCGGCGATGGCCCTGAAGAGGGGCGCTCTGAGCATCGCGGTGAACAGGCAGACCGCGAGGCCGACGAACACGGCGACGCCGAGGGCCGGAGTGAAGGAGAAGCCGCTGAAGAACTCGTCGCGCACGAACTGCCAGCGCTCGTAGTTCGCGGCGAAGAACGTGCTCCAGCTGGAGGTCGGCCGCCGGCCGGCGCTGTAGACGGCCAGAAAGGCCAGGGTGTTGATGACGGCCAGTGCCAGCGGATAGAAGATCAACCACTGCTTGTGGACCAGGCGTTTCCAGGCCTGGCGAAGCACCTCGGCGATGGTCGCACCTCCCCAGTCAAACGCCGTCAGGCCGGAAGTATAGGCTATACTCGCCCGTATGAGGGGCTCAAACACAAGACGGGGGCGGCTCCTGCCGCTCCTTTTGTTCATTGTGGTGCTCGCGGTCGTCGGCTCGGTCCTGGCCGGAGTCGCGCTGGGCACGACGACGACCACCCTGCCCGCAGACGCCTGGCTCAAACGGAGAGCTTCGAAGTACGCGCTTCCGACCTCGAAGGCTTCGGCGGCGACGCCTCCGGCCATAAAATCACCGGCTGCCATCGTCGTGAGCATGGACACGGGCAAGGTGCTGTACGAGCGCAACGCCCACACCCGCAGGCCCATGGCCTCGACGACCAAGATCATGACCGCCATCCTCATCCTCGAGTCGGGCGTCGATCTGAGCACGCCGGTGACCGTCTCGGCCAAGGCGGCCGACAACTGGGAGCCGAGCGTCTGGGTGAGGACGGGCGACGTGCTCACGGTGGAGCAGTTCCTGTACGCGCTCATGCTGCGGAGCGCGAACGGAGCGGCCGTGGCCCTCGCCGAGAACGACGCCGGGAGCGTCAGCGCGTTCGTCGGACAAGATGAACCAGCAAGGCCGCAGGAACTGGGCATGGACGACACTCACTTCGTCACCACCAACGGTCTGGACGCCGACGGCCACTACTCCACGGCGGCCGATATGGCGATGCTCGGCCGCTACGCGATGAAGAACGAGAAGTTCCGCGAGATCGTCGACACGGAGAAGTACACGTTCGATCCATCGACGGGCGAGGAGCCGCTGGTGCTCACCAACACCAACAAGCTGCTGCCGGCAGTACGACTGGGTCAACGGGTATCAAGACCGGGTCTCACTCCCAACGCCGACCAGTGCCTGGTGGCGTCGGGGACCAAGGACGGACGCGAGGTCATCAGCGTCGTTCTGGGCCAGCCGGACAGCCGACCCGTGCTTCAAGGAGAGCAAGGCCTTGCTGCAGTACGGCCTCGACCAGTTCCGGCCGCTGACGCTCGATCGACAAGGGCGTGACGCTGGCCGAGGCGAACGTCCCCTACCAGATGGACGGCAAGGTCGAACTGGTCACCGACGGGGCTCTGGAGACCGAGCTTAGCGGAGGACGATGGTCGTGACCACCAAGGTCACCGTCGACCGGGCCGCTCGAACTGCCCATCAGGCCGGTGACACCTACGGGCACGTCGTGGTCAGCTGCCGGCGGCAAAGAGATGGGCAGGGTCGACCTGGTTGCCACGAAGTCGTTCTCGGCGCCCACCCTGGGCTCGAAGCTCGTCTACTACTGGCACCGTCTCGGCGCAGCCCTGGGGATCGGATAGATGGCGGCGATCGCGGCATGATACTCACCGTCACTCTCAATCCCGCGCTCGACCGCACCATGACCGTCCCCAACTTCCAGGCGGGCATGCGGCATCGGGCCACCGAGACCGTCATCCTGCCCGGAGGCAAGGGCATCAACGTGGCCCGAGCGGTCAAGGCGCTGGGAAGGCCGGTCATCGCCACGGGTTCGTGGGGGGGCGCAAGGGCGACCAGATCGTGGCCGACCTCAACGGCGAGGGCATCCTGTGCGACTTCGTCCGTGTCGCCGGCGAGTCGCGCATCTCGACGGCGGTCGTCGACCCGGCCACGAACGACATCACCGAGATCAACGAGCAGGGGCCCGAGATCCAGCCCGAAGAGCTGGAGTCGCTCTACGACAAGCTCGACTACCTGGGCCGGGCGGTGGAGGTCGTCGTGTTCGCGGGCAGCGTGCCCCTGGGGCTGGACGACGACTGCTACGCTCGGATGATCCAGAAGGTGCGGCCGCTGGGGGTCAAGATCTTCTTCTACACCTACGGCGACCCGCTGCGGCTGGGCATCAAGGCCCGCCCCGACTACGTCTTTCCCAAGCTGATCGAGGCCGAGAAGGTCATCGGATACGAGTTCAACAGCATGGAGGACCGCATCCTGGCCGCGCGGCGCATGCGGGAGATGGGCGCGGGCTCGGTGGTCATCACGTTCCGCTTCGGTTGCGTCGCCGAGCTCGATCACGGGGGGACGATGCAGGACCTTCATAGGCAGGATGCCGGATGTGGAGACTCTCTCGCCGCTGGGTTGGGGTGACGCTCTGGTAGGCGGCTACGCGGTCAAGCTCATGGACGGGGAAGCGCCGGAGGAGTGCCTGCGTTTCGGCCTCGGCTGTGCAACCGCGAATCTCATCCGCTATGGTGCGGGAGTGTTCTCACCGTCCGATGCGGAGAGACTGGCCAAACGAGTGGAACTCGAGGAGGTGTCCGCTGACTAGCAGAGTCGATGGGGTCGCGACCGTCCTGGTGCTCGATTTCGGCGGCCAGTACGCTCAGCTGATCGCCCGGCGGGTGCGCGAGTGCCGGGTCTACTCGGAGCTGATCCCGTACGACACTCCGGTGGCGGAGATACGGGCGCGGCGACCCGGCCGGACTGATCCTCTCGGGCGGGCCCGCGCAGCGTCAACGAGCCCGACGCGCCGCTGCCCGATCCGCGCCTCTTCGAACTGGGCGTGCCCGTCCTGGGCATCTGCTACGGGCTGCAGCTGATCGCCAAGCTCCGCGGCGGACGGGTCGCGCGGACCGAGCTGGCCGAGTACGGCGGCCGGCCGCTCACTGTCACGCGGCAGGGCACGCTGTTCGCCGGTGTTCCCGCCGAACTGGCCTGCTGGATGAGTCACGGCGACTCGGTGGTCGAGATGCCCGACGGGCTTCACTGTCACGGCCGCAGAGTCCGCACATGCCCGTGGCCGCCATGGAGGACGAGTCCTGCGGGCTCTACGGCGTGCAGTTCCATCCCGAGGTGCGGCACACCGCGCACGGTCAGGACATCCTCAAGAACTTCCTCTACAAGGTCTGCGACATCGCGCCCACGTGGACGCCGGTGTCCATCATCGAGGAAGCCGTGGAGCGCATCCGGGCGCAGGTGGGCGACGAGCGGGTGGTGTGCGGTCTGTCCGGCGGGGTGGACTCGGCCGTCGCCGCCCTTCTCACCTACAAGGCGGTGGGCGACCAACTCACCTGCATCTTCGTGGACCACGGCCTGATGCGCAAGAACGAGGGCCAGGAGGTGGAGAACACGTTCCGCCGCCACTTCCACGTGCCTCTGGTGCACGTCCAGGCCCAGGAGCGCTTCCTGACCAAGCTGGCCGGGGTCTCGGATCCCGAGCACGAAGCGCAAGATCATCGGCGAGGAGTTCATCCGCACCTTCGAGGAAGAGTCGCACAAGCTCGGGCAAGGCCGGCTTCCTGGTGCAGGGCACGCTCTATTCCGACGTCATCGAGTCGGGGACGCGCGAGGCGGCCAAGATCAAGTCGCACCACAACGTGGGCGGGCTGCCCGAGGACATCGACTTCGAACTGGTCGAGCCGCTGCGCATGCTGTTCAAGGACGAGGTGCGCGATCGTCGGCGAAGAACTCGGCCTGCCCGAGCACATCGTGTGGCGGCAGCCGTTCCCGGGCCCGGTCTGGCCATCCGCATCATCGGCGACGTCACCGAAGAGAGGCTGAGCATCCTGCGCGAGGCCGACGCCATCCTCCTGCAGGAGATCGAGAGGGCCGGCTTCTACCGGCAGGTGTGGCAGTCGTTCGCGGTGCTGCCCGCCATCCGCAGTGTGGGCGTGATGGGCGACGAACGGACCTACGCGTATCCCATCGTGCTGCGCGCGGTCACGTCCGACGACGCCATGACCGCCGACTGGGCCCGGCTGCCCTACGACCTGCTGGAACGCATCTCGCAGCGCATCATCAACGAGGTGCCGGGAGTCAACCGGGTGGTGCTCGACATCTCGAGCAAGCCACCCTCCACCATCGAATGGGAGTAGGCCGATGGATCAGCCTGACACTCGGATGCCGGCGGACGTCTGCCGCGCTCGTGGAGGCGGCCACCACGGCGGCGAACGGCCGCGCGGCACCTCCGGATGCGCCGGTCGACCTCGAGAGCCATCCACGAGCGCGCCCGTGCTCGCGGCGAGGGCCGCGGCGGGCGTCAAGGCCGAGGACGTCAAGATCCTCGACATGCACGAGTTGGTCACCTACACCGACTTCCTGGTGGTCTGCACCGGCCGGAACGTCGCGCCTCACCAGGCGCATCGCCGAAGAGGTGAGCTTCAAGCTGAAGCAGGAGGAGGGTCTGCTCCCGGCAGGCAGCGAGGGCGTCGGCCGGCGGGGAGTGGATCCTGCTCGACTACCTCGACTTCATGGTCCACGTCTTCACGCCCGAGGCGCGGGACTTCTACCGGCTCGACGTGCTGTGGAAGCAGGCGCCGGCCGAGACGGTCGAGTGACCGAGCGCGAGGGCGCGGCGCGCGGTTGCGACGGCCTGGCCGGTTGCGTGCACGGCCAGGGGATATAATGCGTGACCGCCTTGCCGTGGGGGTATAGCTCAGTTGGGAGAGCGCGACGCTGGCAGCGTTGAGGCCAGGGGTTCGAGTCCCCTTACCTCCACTTTCGTCGACGGGATGGTGAGGCGTCACGGTCGATTCCGGCTACTCCCCTCTCTACAAGGTCCGCGGGGCGCCGCCCCGTCCTCTTCCGGACGGCGCTCCACGGTCGCCTTGGCGAGGCGCCGCTCATCCTCGTCGGCGCGATGTTCGGGTGGATGTTGGTGCTGCTGATCTTGGCCGCGTTCAGCACCGACGTCTGCCGGCCAACCCCAGAAGCCCGTCCCGCTCGGACAGGGTGTGACCGTGACGCCCGTCGAGGGATGGGTCTCGGCGCGGGATGCGTGGGACGTGGGGCCCGGAGCCGTCTCGCTACGGCGTTCCGGTGTCCTGGTCGCCTTTGCGGCCGATGCGTTACGCGGGCACGGACCAGCAGCTTCTCGACGAGCAGTTGACCGGTCTCCGGGATCAGTTCGAGTCCTTGCGCGCACTGCCTTCGGCTTCCACCACCATCGCGGGAGACGTGCCGGCACTCAAGATGCTTTTCTCGGGTACGGCCGAGTCCGGCGGCTTGGAGGGCGAACTGGTGGTCGGCGCCGAGCGAGCGGAACGGGTGTGGTGATGCTGGCCGTGGCTCCGGCCGGTCAGGTCAGCGCGGGTGCAGGCTGACCTCGACGCGATGCTGGACAGCCTGGTTCATGCCGCGATGAACCTGGCTCGGCAGCCGGCGTACTGGCTGCTTCGTTGTACTGGTGATCGCCGGCTTCGGCATCGTCGGCTTCGAGCAACTGACGTACCTGATGGCCTACCCGGCGGCATGGTTCCTCTCGATCCTGCTTCTGGCCGCCGTGGCCATCCCGGTGGGCCTCATCATCTACCGACTCGACCAGTTCGAGCCCGAGCCGGCCGTCGCTCATCGCCGTCGCCCTGCTCTGGGGCGGCAGTGGTGGCTCTCAGCTTCGCGGCCATCGCCAACTCCTCGCTGCTCAGCGTTCCTGCAGCAGTCCTGTCTCCAGACCAGATCGACTCCTGGGGCGCCGCGATCGTCGCTCCCCTCAACGAGGAGTTCTACAAGGGCGCCGGACTCGTGATGATCTTCTTCATCGCGCGCAACGAGATCGACGGCCTGATGGACGGTCTGGTCTACGGTGCCATGATCGGGCTTGGGCTTCCAGGTCATGGAGAACATCCAGTACTTCATCCACGCGGCGGCTCAGTCGGGCGCGCGGGCAGATAGGGCCGGTGGTGGGCACGTTCTTCGTGCGGGTGCTGGTGGCCGGTCTCTACAGCCACATGCTGTTCACCGGACTTCTGGGGTTCGGCTTCGCCTATTTCGTCACCCGGCGCTCGTCATCGCTGAGAGCGCGGCTGCTGGTGCTCGGTCTCTTCGTGGCTCTGGCCTGGGCGGCGCACTTCGTCTGGAACTCGCCTTGGCTGGACTCTCTCATAGGCGATGGCGCAGGTACGTCCATCCTGGCTCTGGTCATCAAGGGCCTGCCGTTCCTCATCCTGCTGCTCCTGCTGGGCATCCTGGCCCGCCGGCGCGAGGGACAGGCCTTCTCACGGTTGATGGAAGAGGAAGTAGGGGGCGACGTGGTGACCCAGGCGGAGTTCGCGGTCCTGCGGAGCGGGCGCCGCCGCCGCGCGGCCCTGCGGCGTATGAAGAAGGAGAAGGGGCGTCCGGCGCGCGCTGGTTCTCAAGCAGCTACAACGTGAGCAGATGAACCTGGCTCTGTTCCACAGCAAGCTGGAGGCCTCCGGCCATCCGGCCGTCGAAGTGCAACGGGACAAGATCCGGCAGCTCAAGGCCCGTCTCGCCGCTTTCGCATGAGCGTCGCCAACAGGCATGCCTGTCCGGTCCACCTGCTAGAATCCGCATGCAATGGGCACTGATCGCATCGTCATCGCGGGGGCCCGGGAGCACAACCTCAAGGACATCTCTCTCTCCCTCCCGCGCGACACATTCATAGTCATCACCGGTCTGTCCGGCTCGGGCAAGTCGAGCCTCGCCTTCGACACCATCTACGCCGAGGGCCAGCGCCGCTATGTGGAGAGCCTGTCCGCATACGCCCGCCAGTTCCTCGGCCAGATGAACAAGCCCGACGTCGATTCCATCGAGGGGTTGTCGCCGGCCATCTCCATCGATCAGAAGACCACCTCGCGCAACCCGCGCTCGACGGTGGGCACGGTCACCGAGGTCTACGACTACCTGCGTCTGCTCTTCGCGCGCATAGGCCACCCGCACTGCTGGATCTGCGGGCGTCCCATCGAGGGGCAGAGCAAGGAGCAGATCGTCGATCAGATCATGGGCCTGGAGCCCGACACCCGTTTCGTGGTCAAGGCTCCGGTGGTGCGAGGGCAGAAGGGCTGGCACAAGGACGTCCTCGAGCACATCCGTCAAGAGGGTTTCACGAGAGTGGAGATCGACGGCCGGCAGTACACCATGGACGAGCAGCTACCGGAGCTCGACAAGAACGTGCGCCACGACATCAGCATCGTGGTGGACCGCTTGGTGATGAAGGAAGGCGTGCGCAGAAGACTGTCCGATTCGGTGGAGACCGCCCTTTCCGAGGCCCACGGACTCCTTATCGTCGACGTCTACGAGCGGGATGCAGGAATGAGCGCCGCTCACACCAGCCTGCTCTTCTCCGAGAATCTGGCCTGCCCCGAGCACGGGGTATCGCTTCCGGAGATGGCTCCGCGCATCTTCTCCTTCAATTCCCCGCACGGCGCCTGCGAGACCTGCAGCGGATTGGGGGCCAAGCGGGAGATAGACCCCATGCTCGTGGTGGCCGACTCGTCGCTGTCGGTGAAGGAAGGGGCGCTTCTTCCCTGGAGTGGCAGCAGCTCCAAGTACTACGAGCAGATCATCAAGGCAGTGGCGGAGCGCTACGAGGTGGATATCACGGCCCCGTGGGGGTCGTTGCCGCAGGAGGTCCGCGACGTCTTCCTCTACGGGACGAGGGGCGACCGGCTCTATGTCTCGTACGTCAACCGGGCCGGCATGAAGCGCAGCTACACGACCACGTTCGAGGGCCTCATACCCAATCTCGAGAGACGCTACCGAGAGACCGACTCCGACTACATGCGTGGCAAGATCGACGAATACATGACCGACAGACCCTGCCCCGCTTGCCACGGTGCTCGGCTGAAGCCGCATTCTCTGGCGGTCCGCATCGGCGGGATGAACATCCACGAACTCAGTTGCATGCCGGTCATGCGCACCATGCAGTTCCTGGAAACCCTCGATCTGAGCCCTCGCGAACGGCTGATCGGGGGGCGGGTACTCAGAGAGATCCGTGAGCGGCTCACCTTCCTGGAGGCTGTGGGCGTCGGGTACCTGAGCCTTCACCGCAACGCCGGGACGCTGTCTGGAGGCGAGGCCCAGCGAATCCGCCTGGCCACTCAGATAGGCTCAAGCCTCGTGGGAGTGCTCTACATCCTCGACGAGCCGTCGATAGGTCTGCACCAGCGGGACAACCGCAAGCTCATCGATACGCTTCTGCGCCTGCGCGATCTGGGCAACACCGTCATCGTGGTGGAACACGACGAGGAGACCATGCGTTCGGCCGACCACATCGTCGATATGGGGCCCGGTGCCGGGGAGCACGGGGGGGAGGTAGTGGCCCAGGGGCCTTTGCTGGACATCCTCTCCGAGCCGCGGTCGGTCACGGGCCGGTTCCTGGCCGGCGAGCGCACCATCGCGGTGCCGACTTCGCGGCGCTCGCGCCGCAGCGAGTTCGTAGTGCGAGGCGCGCGAGAGCACAACCTTAAGAGTCTGGACGTCGCAGTGCCCACAGGTCTCCTGGTCTGCGTCACCGGCGTGTCGGGATCGGGCAAGTCCACGCTGGTGAACGACATCATCTTCAGGAGCCTTTCCAACCTCGTGAACCGGGTGCCGGTGAGGCCGGGCGAACACGACCGCATCGAGGGCATCGAACAGTTGGACAAGGTCATCAACATCGATCAATCGCCCATCGGCAGGACTCCGCGCTCCAACCCGGCCACCTACACCGGTCTGTTCGACCACATACGCGAGCTGTTCTCGCAGACGCAGGAGTCCAAGGTGCGCGGGTACGGACCCGGCCGTTTCAGCTTCAACGTGAAGGGCGGGCGCTGCGAAGCCTGCAAGGGCGACGGGACCCTCAAGATCGAGATGCACTTCTTGCCCGACGTCTACGTCCCTTGCGAGGTCTGTCAGGGTAAACGCTACAACCGCGAGACGCTCGAGATCCGCTTCAAGGGCAAGAACGTGGCCGAAGTCCTGGACATGAGCGTCGAAGAGGCTGTGGAGTTCTTTGCGAACCAGCGGAAGATCCGTCGCCGCCTTGAGACTCTGGCCGACGTGGGCCTGGACTACATCAAGTTGGGCCAGCCCTCCACGACACTGTCGGGAGGAGAGGCGCAGCGGGTCAAGCTGGCCACCGAACTCGCCAAGGTAGCCACGGGGAACACGCTCTATATCCTTGACGAGCCCACGACCGGTCTGCACTTCGCCGATGTCGAGAAGCTGCTCGAAGTGCTCCAGCGCCTGGTCGACGCGGGAAACACGGTCCTGGTGATAGAGCACAACCTCGATGTCATCAAGTGTGCGGACTGGATCATCGACCTTGGCCCGGAGGGCGGTGACGCGGGAGGCGAGCTGATAGCCGAGGGCACGCCCGAGCAGGTCTGCGGCCACCCCGACAGCGAGACAGGTAAGGTCCTCAGGCGGGTACTGCCGCGCTGCGAGACCGTCCCCGGCACTAGACACGGCCACAGACGGAAGGGTTCGTAGTGGGCAAGCCCGAACGTGAACGGGCCTACCTCATCGCGGTAGATATGGGCGAGGAGGCGGGCTGGACCGCCGAGGAGTCGCTCAGCGAGTTGGCCTCCCTCGTCGAGACTGCGGGCGCCGAGGTGGTGGGAAGCGCCGCGCAGAAGCGGGAGTCGATGCACCCGGTCTGGTATCTGGGGACGGGCAAGGCCGAGGAGCTCAAACTTGCCCAAGCGGAGTCGCGGTTCTCCTTGCTGGTTGCCGATGACGAGCTCTCTCCCAAGCAACAGCGGTCGTTGGAGCAGCTACTGGACGTCAAGGTCCTCGACCGCAGTGGCGTGATCCTCGACATCTTCGCGCAACGGGCGCACACGCACGAGGGCCGCATCCAAGTGGAACTGGCGCAACTGGAGTACCAACTGCCCCGACTCACACGGCTGTGGACCCATCTCTCGCGGACCGGCGGCGGCATCGGCACGCGCGGCCCGGGCGAGACCCAGCTGGAGACCGACCGCCGCGTCATCCGACAACGCATCAAGAAGACCCGCGAGCGAGTGGACGAAGTACGGCGGCGCCGGGAGACGGCCGCACGAGCCCGTGACCGCCGGCTCCTGCCTACGATCGCCATCGTCGGCTACACCAACGCCGGCAAGTCCACCCTGCTCAACGCCCTTGTGGGGGAGGAAGCCGCTGTCGCCGAGGACATGCTCTTCGCCACCCTGGACCCCACCACTCGTCGCATCCGGCTGATCGAGGGCCAGACCGTCATCGTCAGCGACACGGTGGGCTTCATCCACAAGCTTCCGCACCAACTGGTGGAGGCCTTCCAGGCCACCCTGGAGGAGGTCACCCGAGCGGATGCCCTGCTGGAGGTGGTCGATCTGTCGGATCGTCACGCCGCCGAGCACAGGCGCACGGTGCAGACGGTGCTGGACGAGCTTGGCGCCGGGCACAAGCCGCGCGTGGTGGTACTGAACAAGAGTGACCGGGTCGACACAAAGGAACCCCCTCCCGCGGGTGTGGTGAGGCGGGACGATCTCCACGTGGTCCGTGTGTCGGCGCTGAACGGAGCCGGGGTGCCCGAGCTTCGTGGAGCGATCGCGGAGGTACTGGGCGAGTTGTGGTGCGAGGTCGACCTGGCCCTTCCGTACTCGCAGGGGGAGGTGCTGGCCCGCGTGCGGGAGAGGGGCACCGTGGTCTTCGAGTATCGTGACGCGGATGTGCGGGTGACGGGAAGAGTGCCGCCATCCATGGCAGGGGAACTACACGCTGTGGCGCGCTCCTGGGCCAGGGCCCAGAGGAACCGGGAGAGCGAACGGCTGAGCGACGGACGAGACGAGGAGGGAGGAGCCCAGATGGGAGACGAACTGCTGACCGCGGGCAAGATAGCCGAGAAGCTGGGAGTATCTCCGGCGAAAGTGAGCAAGGCCATCAAAGATAACGGCCTAGAGCCCGATCAGAAGAAGGGCAACTGCGCCTACTTCGGACCTGAGAAGGTCAGCAAGCTAGCGGAATTGCTCCAGAGCAAGTAGCGGCTTGTTGCCTGCTGCTCCTCGCGGTCCGCGGAGAAGGCTAGAAGTACTCGTGCGCCCGCTCGATGGCCGCGGCGATCAGCGCGGCGCCGTTCTCCAGGTCGCGCAGTGAGAGCACCTCCACCGGGGAGTGGATGTAGCGGGCCGGGACGGCTGATCACGCTGCAGGGGATGCCCGCCTTGGTGATGCTGATGGCTGTGGCGTCGGTGTTGCCGCCATCGCCCACGCTGAGCTGATAGGGGATCGACTCCTGCTCCGCCGACTCTCGCAGCCACGTGACGACCGGGCGGGGAGCGATGACCCCGCGGCCGGCGGCGTCGAGGATGGTGATGCTGGGGCCCTTGCCCACAGCGACGTGAGCACTCGTTCTTGGACACGCCGGGATGGTCGCCGGGGATGGTCACGTCGGTGGCGATGGCCACGTCGGGCGAGAGTCCGTAGGCGCTGGTGCGCGCGCCCTTGAGTCCGACCTCCTCCTGCACGGTGCCGACGGCCTGGATGGTGGCTCGGACCGTGCTTGCCCTTCAGCCGCTGCAGAGCGGAGACCATCATCGACCACGCCGGCCCGGTTGTCGAGGGCCTTGCCGGTGACGAAGTCGTTGCCCAAGGGGCAGCAGCTGCCGGTCCAGGGTGATGGGCGAGCCGATCTCCACCCCCAGGTCCGCCGCGTTGGCGGCGCTGGTGGCGCCGCAGTCGACGAACATGTCCTTGATCTTGACCATCTTCTTGCGCTCTTCGGCGTCCATGAGATGAGGCGGCCGGGAACCCACGACGCCGGTGAGCATCTTGCCGTCGCGGCCGTGGATGAGCGACTCTCTGGCCGAGGATGGTCTGGTCGAAGAAGCCGCCGACCGAAACGACCCGCAGGAAGCCATCGTCGTCGATGTGGGAGACCATCAGCCCGATCTCGTCCATGTGGGCGGCCACCATGACCGTCGGGCCGTCGCCGGTGCGGATGCCGATCACGTTGCCCATCTTGTCGGTGCGGACTTCGTCCACCAGCGGTTCCATCTCCTTGCGCAGCAGGGCGGCCACGTCGTCCTCGTAGCCCGACAGGCCGTGAGCGTCTGAGAACATCTGAAGCAGGGCGCCGATGTCGTTCATTTGAACGCTCCTTCCGCGACCTGGGCCTGCAGGGTGTCCATATCCAGGATCAGCCCGGATTGCGACGCGCCGATAGTCGAATCCCGAAGAGTCGAGGATGGCGCTGGGCTTCGCTCGGCGTCCCACTTGCCGGTGCCGTAGAGGATCTCGTTGGCGATGGTGAAGACCGATCTGGGCCGCGAGGGCCGTGTTGACGCGCGCGCAGGTCTTCGAGATAGTCGGAGCGTCCCGGTGAGAGGTCTGCTCGGGACGTGCCGCCTTGACGATGAGAGCGGCGCCGGTCTCGGCGAGGGTGGCCAGAGTGGCAAGGTGGAACATCACGTATTGCTGGCGGGTGGCCTTGGCCTTGTGGGCCTCCTCGAACACCCGGTTGACCAGCGGACGACCGCCGCGAACACGTCGGCCTTGAGGTCGGGGTGCGTCGCGTGGATGCGTCTCCATCGCGCTCGGCCAGGGCCCCGTAGAACTCGAACTTCGACTGCACCGACGACCGCCAGCGGAAGGTGCTGATGATGAGCTGCTGGATCTCGCTGGTGCCCTCATAGATGGTGGTGATCTTGGCGTCGCGCTTGATCTTCTCCACGTCGTACTCGCGGATGTAGCCGTAGCCGCCGAGAGCCTGGATGGCCGCGTCGGCGCAGGCGTTGCCGACCTCGCTGGCGAACAGCTTGGCGATGGCGCCCTCCACCTGCAGGTCGGCCTCGCCGGAGTCCAGACGCTCCGCCACTTCCTCGATGTAGGCTCGGGCGGCCTCGAGCTTGGCCACGAAGGGCAGGATCAGCTTGTGGGTGTAGCCCTGCTTCTCGATGAGCGGGCGAACCGAACTGGATCCGCTCCTTGGCGTAGGGGATGACCTTCTGCGAGGGCCGCCACCCCGGCGCCCAGTCCGAAGCAGGCGACCATCAGGCGGGTGTAGCCGAAGACCTCGTTGGCCTGGGCCAGTCCCTGCCCGGGCACGCCGCCCACCAGGTTCTCGATGGGCACGAAGACGTCGTCGAACGTCAGCGGCGCGGTGTTGGAGCTGCGGATGCCGTGCTTGTCCTCCGGCTTGCCGGGGGTGAAGCCCGGGCATGCCCTTCTCGACGATGAAGAACGAGGGCCCTTCGGGCGTCTGGGCGAGGACGGTCAGGAAGTCGGCGTAGCCGCCGTTGGAGATGAACTGCTTGTTGCCGGTGATCCGGTAGCCGGTGACGGCGCCGTCTTCGTCCAGTGACCGGCGTGGCCGTGGTCTTGAAGCTCTGGAGATTGCTGCCGGCCTCCGGTTCGGTGACCGCGTAGGCGACGATGGCGCCTTCCTCGGCCAGCTTGCCGAGCCACTTCTCCTTCTGCTCGTGCGGTGGCTCCGACCAGGATGGGGTCGGCCCCCAGATGGATGGCCAGGAAAGCGGTGGCCACGCCCAGACAGATCTTGGCCATCTCCTCCGAGACCGCCGCGATGTCGCGGGCTCCGCCGCCCATGCCCCCGTACTCCTCGGGGATGAACAGCAGCTGCAGCCCGATCTTGGGCCCGAGCAGCTCGCGGATGACGTCCTCCGGAAAGGTCTCGCCTGCGTCCCACTCGCGCAGCTTCTCCGGCGTCAGCATGCGCTGCCGGATCTGCGCGAGCAGGTCGAGGACCATCTCGCGTTCTTCGATGGGTAGTCCTGCTAGTGCCACTTCCACCCCCATAAGGCCGTCCTTCATTGTAGGCGGCGACAGTACCACATGGGGCTGCGGCCGGGCGGCCGCGGCCGGGCTTCCGCGATCCCGCGCTGGGGTAAACTCAGAGGCAGCCATGAGCGCCGCCGCCGACCTCCGAGAACAGATCAAGCTTGCCCCCGACCTGCCCGGGGTCTACCTGTACCGCGGCCCGGCCGGCGACGTCCTCTACGTGGGCAAGGCGCTCTCTCTGCGCAAGCGTCTGGCCAACTACCTGCCCGCCGCGGCGGGCGCCGAAGGCGGCCGGGTGCCGGCCAAGGAGAGGGAGATGATGAGCCGCGCCGCGACCCTGGAGTGGATCGTCACCACCAACGAGGTCGAAGCCCTGCTGCTCGAGCACAACCTCATCAAGCAGCACCGGCCGCCCTTCAACATCCGCCTGCGCGACGACAAGTCGTACCCCTACATCATGGTCACCATGGAGGACGAGTACCCGCGGGTGGTGTTCACCCGGCAGCCGCATCGCGGGGCAACCTGTACTTCGGTCCCTACGCCAGCGCGGCCAAGGTCACGAGACACTCTGGACGTGCTGGGGCGCGTGTTCCCGGTGCGCACCTGCCGGGGACGCGAACCGGGCCGCCCGTCGGGCTCGCCCTGTCTGCAGTTCCACATCGACAGATGCCCGGCTCCCTGCGTGGGCAGCGTCGGACGCGGCGGAGTACCGGGCCGTCATCGACCAGGTGGTGGACTTCCTGAGCGGGCGCGAGACCAAGGTGGTGGCTCGGCTGCGCAAGTCGATGCGCGAGGCGGCGAAGAGACAGGACTTCGAGAGCGCGGCCGTCTTCCGCGACCGGCTGGATGCGCTCACCCACGTGCTCGAGCGGCAGCAGATCGAGTCGGGCTCGCTCGGCTCGGCCGACATCACCGGGCTTGGCCGTGGACGAGTGGGGGGCCAACGTGCAGGTCTTCATCACCCGCGACGGCAAGCTGGCCGACCGGCGCAGCCTCACCCTGGTGAACGTCGAAGGGCGCGGAGCGAGGAGGAGATCTTCGAGAGGTTCGTGGCCGAGTACTACTCGACGTCGCCGACGGTGCCGGCGGAGCTGATCGTGCCGCGCGAAGCGTGCGCGAAGACCGAGGCGCTGGCCGCCTTCCTCGGAGGGCCTGCGAGGTACCCGGGTGGAGGTGAGGCAGGCCGAGCGCGGCGACAAGCGCCGGCTGCAGGAGCTGGCCGACCACAACGCCGCTCTGGCTCTCGCGCACGAGCGGCTGAAGGAGGACAGGAGCCGGGAGCGGCGCTACGGGGCGCTCACCGCGCTCGAGCAGGCTCTGGGCCTGGACGGCGTGCCGATGCGCATCGAGGGCTTCGACATCTCGAACCTGGGGGGCGAGGATATCGTGGCGTCGATGGTGGTGTTCGAGGGAGGGATCCGCCAAGAAGAGCGACTATCGCAAGTTCTCCATCAGGACGACCGGCGGGCCAGGACGACGTCGGGGCCATGAGAGAGGTGCTGCTGCGGCGGTTCACGCAGAGGTCGGGAGGGGCTGGCCGGCAGACGACTACGACCCCTCCTTCGAGGCGGTCCCCGACCTGGTCATGGTGGACGGGGGCAGGCCCCAACTGGGCGCCGCGCTGTGCGGCGCTGCGCGAGGCCGGGGTGGAAGGCGCGGTCAGCGTGGTCGCCCTGGCCAAGCGGGAGGAGGAGGTGTTCGTGCCCTGGTCGCCCGACCCGCTCGGGCTGGCGCAGGACGATCTCGGCCTGCTGCTCCTGCGGAGCGTGCGCGACGAGGCCCACCGGTTCGCGCTCGGCTACCATCGGACCAGGCGGATGGCCAAGACGACCCTGTCACTTCTCGATCAACTGCCGGGGATCGGGGAGAAGCGGAAGAAGGCGATCATCAAGCACTTCGGGTCGCCGGAGCGGTTCCTGGAGGCGTCGCGGGAGGAGCTCGAGGCCGTGCCCGGATCTGCCGGGCAAGGTGGCAAGGGAGGTGTACGCGTATGTCCACAAGACAGGTTGACGACGCCTACGCGGCGTCGTACCGGACCGGCTGGGGCGACGGGTGGGTGTACGTGCGCGACGGCCGGCTGGTCGGCGGTCGATCTGCCGGGCGAGGGACCGATCGGCCGGGCCGAGCGAGCCGCTGCGCGGCCGTGACAGGTCGCGGCGGACGGCCCGGCGAGCCCGGACGCCGCGGACGCCGACGCGCTGGCCTTCTGGGCGGCGCAGCCTGGAAGCCTACTTCGCCGGCGAGCGGTCGACGTGGACTGCCGCGGAGGTGCCCCTGGCCGGACATGCGGCTGGGCGTCTTCGAGCAGGCGGTCTACGAGGCGCTGCTGTCGGTCCCGGCCGGCGAGACCGTCAGCTACGGCGAGCTGGCGGAGATGGCGGGCTACCCGCGGGCGGCCCGAGCGGTCGGCAACGCCATGGCGGCGAATCCCATCCCCATCGTGGTGCCCTGCCACCGGGTGATCCGCTCGGACGGCAGCCATGGGCAGGTACGGCAACGACCCCACGTGGAAAGAGCGGCTGCTGGATCATGAGCGGCGGACCGCCAGAGCGACGAGCCGCGGCCGACGGGGTCGGCGGCACCGGGCGACGGCAGGGGAGGGAGCTGACCATGGCCGACCGCCTGGCGCAACTGCACATGACCGTCATCACCGGCATGTCCGGGGCGGGCAAGTCCGAGGCCGTGGCCACCTTCGAGGACATGGGCTACTTCTGCATCGACAACCTGCCGCCGCAGATGCTGCCCAGGGTCGTCGAACTCTTCGCGCTGGAGGGCAGCCGGGTCGACAGGGTGGCGCTGGTGTTCGACGTGCGGGCGGGCTCGTACTTCGAGCAACTGGGCCAGGCGCTGGAGCATCTGCGGGAGATCGGGCATCGCCTTCCGGCTGCTCTACCTGGAGGCGTCCGACGAGGCGCTGGTGGCGCGCTACCAGTCGACCAGGCGGCCCCATCCGCTGTCCAGGGAGAGCCTGCCGGAGGGGATCGAGCAGGAGCGCCGGTCTGCTGTCGCCGCTGCGCGCGCAGGCCGACGTGGTCATCGACACCACCGGGATGTCGCCCAGGGAGCTGCGGCGGCGCCTGGAGGAGACCCTGCTGGCCGAGCAGCTGAGCGACCAGCTGTTCGTGAGCCTGGAGTCGTTCGGATACAAGTACGGCCTTCCCGGATGAGGCCGACATCGTGCTCGACGCGCGCTTCCTGCCCAATCCCTCACTGGGTGGCCGAACTGCGGCCGCTCACCGGGCTGGAGCCCGCGGTCAAGGACTACGTGCTGGGCCGGGCCGAAGCGGGGATGTTCCTGGACCAGGTCGTCGCTCTCGTGCGCCTGCTCGCTCCGGGCTTCGTGAGCGAGCAGAAGCGGCGGCTGGTGCTGGCGGTGGGCTGCACCGGGGGGCGGCACCGTTCGGTGGCGCTGGTCGAGGACCTCGCCCGGCGTCTGCGAGGAGAGCCGGCCTTTGTCATCAGCGTGTCGCATCGCGACATCGAGCGGGAGGGATAGCTTGGGCCCCGGCTTCACGCGCGCCTTCCGGGAAGAGCTGGCCCGGGTGGAGGAGAAGCAGGCGTGCTGCCGTCTGGCCGCCGTGGCCGGGTCTGATGCACACCGCCGGCAGCTTCCTCATCCGCGGGGGATCCAGCGAGAGCGAGCGCTACGAGATCCGGATCGGCGACCACCGTCCAAGCGGGCGCCAAGCTGGCCTACTCGGTGTTCAAGGGCTACGGGGCGGAGGGGGAACTGCTCACGCGGCGGGAGCCGCGCTTCCAGCACCGGCTGGTCTACGAGGTGCACCTGAAGGGGACGCCCGCCGGCTCTGCAGGCGCTGAACGAGATGGGGGTGCTCAGCGACACCTTCGAGCTGCGAGCCGGGCATCTCCCGCAGGCTTGTCAAGAAGAGCTGCTGCCGCAGCGCCTTCCTGCGCGGGTGTCTCATCGGCGCCGGCTCTGCCAACTCTCCGCAGAGAGAAGCCCATCTGGAGATCCTCACCCCGCACGAGGCCTTCGCCGACGACCTGGTCCGGCTGCTGGGCAGCCATGGAGTTCCATCCGGGCATGCGGTACCGCCGGGGCAGCTACGTGGTCTATCTGAAAGGGCGGGACGAAGTGGCCGGCCTGCTGGCGCTGGCCGGCGCGCACGAGGCCGCGCTGCAGGTAGAGGAGCAGTCGGTGGTGAGAGAGGTGCGCTCGCGCGCCAACCGCCTGGCCAACTGCGACTCGGCCAACCTCCGGCGCACGAGCGCCGCCGCCTCGCAGCAGCTCGAAGCCATCGCCGTCCTGCAGCGATCGGGCCGGCTGGAGACGCTTCCCGCCGCGCTGAGGGAGATGGCCGACCTGCGTCTGCAGCTACCCGTACCTGAACCTCACCGAGTTGGCGGAGGCGGGCGGAGAGGGACTCACCCGCTCGGCCGTCAACCACCGTCTGCGCCGCCTGGTGGAGGCGGCTGAGCGGAAGGGGCGCGCGAAGGGGCTTATGCTAGTATGCCGCTCGCGCCGATCAGGGGAGCTGACAGCATGCGACCGAGGCCATGGAAGGAGTGTTCGTCGATGAGCACCAAGATCGCCATCAACGGTTTCGGCCGGATCGGCAGACTGTTCCTGCGAGCCATCGCCAAGCGAGGGGCCGACCTCGAGGTGGTGGCGGTCAACGACCTCACCGACGCGGCCACGCTCGCCCATCTCCTCAAGTACGACAGCGTCCACGGGGTCTGGCCGGGCGAGGTCTCGCACACCGAGGACAGCCTCGTCTTCGAGGGCAGGACCATACGAGTCCTCTCGCGCGACCGACATCGCACCTGCTGCCCTGGCGCGAACTGGGCGTCGACGTGGTCATCGAGTCCACGGGCCTCTACACCGACCGGGCCAGGCGGCGCTGCACCTCGACCAGGGCGCCCGGAAGGTGGTCATCAGCGCCCCGGCCAAGGACCCGGACATCACCGTGGTCATGGGCGTCAACGACGCCGACTACGACCCGTCGCGGCACCACATCATCTCGAACGCCTCGTGCACCACCAACTGCCTGGCCCCGGTGTGCAAAGTGCTGGTCGACTCGTTCGGCATCGAGCAGGGCTTCATGACCACCGTCCACGCGTACACCAACGACCAGCGGATCCTGGACCTGCCGCACAAAGACCTGCGCCGCGCGCGGGCGGCGGCGCTCTCCGTCATCCCCACCTCCACCGGCGCGGCCCGCGCCATCGGTCTCGTCATCCCCGAACTCAAGGGCAAGCTCGACGGCTACGCTCTGCGCGTTCCGGTCCCGGACGGCTCGGTCGTCGACCTGACGGTGACGCTCGAGCGGGAGGCGACCGTCGACGAGATCAACGCGGCCATGAAGGAGGCGGCTCAGGGTCCGCTGGCCGGGATCCTCGAGTACACCGAGGAGCCGATCGTCGGGTCCGACGTGGTGGGCAACCCGCACTCGGCCGTGTTCGACTCCGCTCTGACCATGGTGATGGGGCGGCAGGCGAAGATCGTCGTGTGGTACGACAACGAGTGGGGCTTCTCCAACCGGATGGTGGATCTTTGCAGCCGGCTCTTCTAGGCCTGAGGCCGGCCGAGGCGCCGATCGAAGGAAAGGTGTGAACATGACGAAGAAGACGGTGCGCGACATCGACCTGGCCAACAAGCGGGTCCTCGTCCGGGTCGACTTCAACGTGCCCCTCAAGGACGGGCGGGTGTCCGACGACAGCCGCATACGGGCGGCACTTCCCACCATCGAGTATCTGCGGGAGCAGAACTGCCGCGTCATCCTCATGTCGCACCTCGGCCGGCCCAAAGACGCTCCCGATCCGGCCTTGCGGCTCGACCCCGTGGCCATGCGCCTGGGCCAGCTCCTGCGAGCATCCCGGTGCGCAAGGTCGACGAGCTGTCGGGGCCCGGGGTGGAGGCCGCGGTAGCGGCGATGCAGCCGGGCGACGTCCTCCTGCTGGAGAACTCCCGCTTCGACCCCCGCGAGAAGAAGAACGATCCCGAGCTGGTGAAGGAGCTGGCCCGTCTGGGCGATGTCTACGTCAACGACGCCTTCAGCGCTGCTCACCGGGCTCACGCCACCACCGCCGGGCTGGCGACCGTGCTGCCCGCCGTGGCCGGCCTGCAGATGGAGAAGGAAGTGACGGCGCTCGAGGGGCTCCTGGCCGAGCCCGAAGCGGCCGTTCGTCGTGGTCCTGGGCGGCGCCAAGGTCACCGACAAGATCAAGGTGATCGACCGCTTCCTCGAGCTGGCCGACCGCCTGCTGATCGGCGGCGCCATGAGCCTGACGTTCCTCAAAGCGCAGGGACTGTCGGGTCGGAGCGAGCAAGGTCGACGAGGAAGGCCTGGCCCTGGCGGCCGAGGCGCTGCGAAAGGCGGCCACAGCCGGTGCGACCTGGTGCTTGCCGAGCGACGTCGTGGTCGCGGACAGCGCTCGAAGAGGAGGCGGCGACGATGACAGGTCGTACCGTGCGGGCGCCATCCCCGACGGTGGATGGCGCCTGGACATCGGTCCGGCGACCGCGGCGACTATCGGGACGCTCATCGCCGAGGCGGGCACGGTCTTCTGGAACGGCCCGATGGGCGTGTTCGAGATCGCGGCGTTCGCCGCCGGGACCAGGCCGTGGCCGAGGCCATGGCCGAGTGCCGGGGGGTCACCGTCGCGGGCGGCGGGGACTCCGTCGCGGCGCTCAACACGTTCAGGCCTGGCGGACAGGATCGATCACGTCTCCATGGGTGGCGGGGCGTCACTTGAGTTCATCGAAGGAGCGGAACTGCCCGGCGTGGCCGATCGCTGGCCGACTAAGTGACCCGACTGATCGCTGCGAGACGCGCACGAGCCAGCCCGCCTGCGCGTCCCGCTGATAGTGGGCAACTGGAAGATGTACAAGACGAGCGCCGAAGGCGCCGCCTTCGTCACCGAACTGCGCCGCTCAGGTGGAAGACCTGGACGACCGGGAGATCGTGGTGGCCCCGCCCTTCACCGGGCTGGCGGAGGCGGTGCGCGCCGCCGCGTCGCACCACATCAAGATCGCGGCGCAGGACGTCTTCTGGGAGGAAGAGGGAGCCTACACGGGCGAGGTCTCGCCGCCGATGCTGTGCCGCTCTGGGCGTGAGCGCCGTCATCATCGGGCACTCCGAGAGGCGGCAGTACTTCGGCGAGACCGACGCGAGCGTGCAGAAGAAGGTGCACGCCGCGCTCGATCACGGCCTGCTTCCCATCATGTGCGTGGGCGAGACCGAAGCCGAGCGCGACGCAGGGCAAGACCGAGGAGGTCCTCTCCCGACAGCTCGCCACCGGGCCTGGTGCTTGCTGCAGTTGGAGGACGCCGAGCGGATGGCGATAGCCTACGAGCCGGTGTGGGCCATCGGCACCGGGCAAGACGGCCACGCCGGAGATCGCCCAGGAAGCGATCGGTTTCATCCGCCGGCGGCTTGCCGAGGCGGCCGGGAACGACGCGGCCGAGGCCGTACGCATCCTGTACGGCGGCAGCGTGAGGCCGGACAACATCGACGAACTGATGGCCCAGCCCGACATCGACGGCGTGCTCGTGGGTGGGGCGAGCCTCAAGGTGGAGTCGTTCGCCCGCATCGTGCGATTCGAGGCGACCGTGAGCGCGCGTGCAGGCCACCGACGGCAGAGCCGCGGCGCGCGGCGCTGGTGATCCTCGACGGCTGGGGATGCGCACCGCCCGGCCCCGGAAACGCCATCTCGCTGGCCCAGACCCCGGTGTGGGACGCGCTGTGGGCGAGGTATCCCCACGTGCTGCTCGAGGCGAGCGGAGAGGCGGTGGGTCTTCCCGCCGGAGTCATGGGCAACTCCGAGGTGGGCCACCTCACCATCGGCGTCGGGCCGTGTCATCTATCAGGACCTCTCTCGCATCAACCGGGCCGTCGCCGACGGGTCGTTCTTTGCCAACCCCGTCCTCGGCGGCGTGATCGAGCGCACCGGCGCGCGCGGCGGGTCGCTCCATCTGATGGGCCTGCTGTCCGACGCGGGCGTGCATTCGGCGCTGGAGCACCTGAAAGCGCTCGTCGCAACTGGCCGGGCGGCAGGGGCTGGAGCGCGTCTACATCCACGCCTTCATGGACGGCCGGGACACGTCTCCCACGGCCGGTATCGAGTATGTGCGGCGAGCTGGAGGAGTTCCTCGACGAGCGAGGGTCGCGGGACGCATAGCCACCGTGGCCGGCCGCTACTACGCCATGGACCGCGACAAGCGCTGGGAGCGGGTGAAGCTGGCCTACGACGCTCTCGTCCATGGCGATGGGCCTGGCGGCGCCGAGCGCGGCCGCCGCGGTGCGAGGAATCGTACGAGCCGAGGCGAGACCGACGAGTTCATCCTGCCCACGGTCGTGTCCGACCGACCCCGGCTTCGCGCGTGAGGCCGGCGACGGCGTGGTCTTCTTCAACTTCCGCCCCGACAGGGCTCGGGAGATATGCGCCGCGCTCACGCAGGCGGACTTCACCGGATTCGACCGGGGGACGGCGCCGCCGCTCGTGGATCTCGTCGGCATGACCGAGTACGACCCCCGGCTGGGAGTGGGGGTGGCGTTCCCCAAGGAGGAGCCCCGGCATGTCCTGGCCGAGGTCGATCAGCGAGGCCGGTCTGACTCAGCTCCACATCGCCGAGACGGAGAAGTACGCGCACGTCACCTTCTTCTTCAACGGGGGACGGGAGAGCGCCGTTCCCGGGCGAGAGGAGATGTCTGGTGCCGTCGCCCAAGGACGTGCAGCACCTACGACCAGAAGCCGCAGATGAGCGCCTACGAGGTGGTCGACTGCCTGGAGAAGACCATCGGCCGAGGACCCGGTCGACTTCGTGGTCCTCAACTTCGCCAATCCCGACATGGTGGGCCACACGGGCGATATCCCGGCCACGGTGGCTGCACTCGAGCATGTGGACCGCTGCCTGGGTCGGGTGGTCGCAGATCCTGGGCGCGGACGGGGCGAAGATCATGATCACCGCCGACCACGGTAACGCCGAGGTGATGCTGCAGCCGGACGGCAGCGCCGACACGGCGCACAGCACCGACCGGGTACCGCTGATCGTGCTGGACGAGGCACTTGCAAGCTGCGCGAAGGCGCAGGTCTGGCCGACATCGCGCCCACCCTGCTCTGTTTCCTCGGGCTTACCCGTACCCGCAGAGATGACGGGAAGGCCTCTCTGCTAGGGTCGAACGGCTGCATTGAATATGCCAAAATGTGTATGCAGGACTGCACCTGAAGGTGATAACTTGCTGTAAAATCTCGCGCGGCTCCGCGCGGCCGATTGCTGGGCCGGGTCATTCGAGAGAGAGGAAAGCGGTGCTATACGTTCTAGTGGCGCTTGACACCATCCTCGGGCTGGGGGTACTGCTGCTGGTGTTCCTTCACTCCGGCAAGGACGCCGGTCTCTCGACGACTTTCGGTGGCTCGGGCGCGTTCGGCGGCAGTGGAGTGGTCCAGAAGAACCTCGACCGGCTGACCGTGGCGGTGCGCGGTCGCCTTTTTCATCGTCTCGATCGCTCTCGCTTATGTCGTGTGAGGGCTGACTACACACGGAGTCGGGAACTGCACGCGAGTGCGGGGGAGGTGGTGATAGTCAGAGAAGGAACAGTGGCGTGGGGTGTCTAGAAGTCAAGGAGGGAAGAAGTTTATGCACAAGAAGAACATCTGGTTTGTCCTTGCTCTCGTAGTCGTGCTGGTCGCCGTCGTCGGCCTCGCGACGGCGTGCGGCGAAGCGGAAGAGACCACCACTACGGCCGCCCCGAGCGGCCCGACCACGACGGCAGCCGGTCCGACCACCACGGCCGCACCGGCTGAGACCACCACGACCGTCGCCGCCGGCCCGGCGCCCGGCGGCATCGTCAACTTCTTCATCATCGAGCCGGCCTTCATCGAGCCGCTCAACGGGCAGGAATCCGAAGGTGTGCAGGTCGTCCAGGCGTGTTCGACAGCCTGGTGGCCTTCGACCCCATCACCATCGAGATCATGCCTGCGGCGGCCGAGAAGTGGGAAGCCAACGCCGACGCCACCGTGTGGACGTTCCATCTGAACAAGAACGCCAAGTTCCACAACGGTGCGTGCGGTCACGGCCGCCGACTTCAAGTACGCGTGGGAACGCATCTGCAACCCGGTCAACGAGTCGGAGGTCTCCTACCACCTCGAGGCCATCAAGGGCTATGACGAGATGCAGGCCGGTACCGCCACCGAGACTGACCGGGGTCAAGGCAGTCGACGACTACACCCTGGAAGTCACCCTGAAGTACTCCTTCGGTGACTTCGAGTATGTCGTCGGTCACCCGACTCTCGGCCCGGTGCCGCAAGGAAGAGGTCGAGAAAGATCCGGCAGCCTTCGCCGACATGCCCATCGGCAACGGTCCCTTCAAGATGGCGAGTCCGTGGCAGCACGACCAGTCCATCAAGGTAGTCCGCAACGACGACTACTACGGTGACAAGGCCCATCCTCGACGGCATCGACTTCAAGATCTTCAAAGACAACGAGACCGCGTTCCTGGAGTTCCAGGCCGGCAACCTCGACTTCACCGACATCCCGTCCGGCCAGGTCAAGGCCGCGAAGGCTCAGTACGGCGAAAGCGCCGAGAACGGCTAGACCATCGAGCCCGGCAAACAGGTCATCACCGGTGCCGAGTCATCGGCATCTACTACCTCATCCTCAACATCGCCGACCCGATCTGCTCAAGAACGCCGATCTGCGCCAGGCCCTCTCCCTGGCCATCAACCGCCAGGCCATCTGCGACACCGTCTATGAGGGCACCCGCATGCCGGCCACGGCATCGTCCCGACGGGTGTCGTGGGCTACGCAGCCCAAGCGCCTGGCCGTACGCCAAGTACGACGTGGAGGCGGCCAAGGCAGCATCTCGCCAAGGCCGGCTATCCCGAACGGCGAAGGCCTGCCCGAACTCACCATCATCTACAACACCGGCGGCAGCCACGAGAAGGTCTAGCCCTGGTCCAGGCCGACCTCGGCCGCTATCGGTGTCAACGTCAAGATCGAAGGCACCGAGTGGGCGCAGTCTCCTGCGACACGCTGCGACCGGGCAACTATCAGATCAGCCGTTCGGCTGGATCGCCGACTACCCGATCATCGACAACTTCCTGTACCCGCTCCTGTTCAGCACGGCCGCCGACAACTACGGCAAATACAACAACCCGGCGTTCGACGCTGCTCATCATCGAAGCGCGCGCAACCGCCGACACCGCTGCCAGGGTCGCCAAGGTACCAGGAAGTCGAGAAGACTGACGGGCGAAGATGCTCCTGCTCATCCCGATGTGAACTACGCACACCAGAATGTCGGCTCCGACCGGGTCCATGGGCTCATCTATAGCCCGCTCACGCTGGCGAGCTTCGAGAAGACCTGGATCGACGCGGACAAGCAGTAGAAGCATCGTTATCCTAGTGTTCTGCGAGCGAAGAAGTAACATCGATGCGGTAGGGCGCCCCTGCGGGCGCCCTACCGCTACCTTTCTGACCCGAGGAGCACGTGACGGAAGCCGGATGATCGACCTACATCGGCCGGCGCGTCCTGCAGATGATCCCGGTGTTCATCGGGGTCACCATCATCCTCTTCATCTTGCGGGCTCCTGGGCGTGCTGCCTGGCGACCCGATCAAGCTGATCACGGGCGAGAAAGCCATCTCCGAGACGCTCTACAACCAGCTCGTCAAGAAGAACGGGCTCGATCGATCCCTCTATCGTCCAGTACGAGAACTACGTGGTCAGCCTGCTCCAGGGAGATCTGGGCGACGTCGTACCAGCTCAGGCGCCCGGTCGCGGACGTCCTCTTGGAGAAGTTGCCCAACACCATCAAGCTGGCTGTTGTCGCCATCATCATCGAGACGATCTTCGGTATTGCGGCGGGGATAATCTCGGCGGTCAAGCGCTACTCCTTCTGGGACATCCTGGTGACGCTTCAGCACGTCGATGCTCGTCTCGCTGCCGGTCTTCTGGCTGGGGATGCTGCTGCAGATACTGTTTGGCATCAAGTTCAAGCAATGGGGTCTGCCGTACCTGCCCATGTCGGGCATGTCGTCGCGGAACTTCCCCACCGTCGATCCATATCATCCTGCCGGCGGTGACTCTGGCTGCGATCTCGACCGCCTACTGCGCCCGGATCACGCGCAGCCAGTTGCTGGAAGTGCACGGGACAGGACTACATGCGCACGGCGTCGGCGAAGGGGCTGTCGGACCGCCAGGTCATCTGGCGGCCACGGCCATGAAGAACGCGATGATCCCGGTGGTCACCTTCCTGGGTCTCGATCTGGCGGCCATGATCGGGGGGACCATCCTCACCGAGACGGTGTTCAACTGGCCGGGGATCGGCTACGAGATATACATGGCCATCGGCCAGCGAGACTGGCCGATCGTCATGGGAGGCGACGGTCATCATCGTGATACTGGTCATGGTGATCAACTTGATTGTTGATATCAGCTATGCCTTCCTCGATCCGCGCATCCGCTACGGCACGCAAGTAGCGTGACGTGAGCGACTTCGGAGATCGGAACGAGTTCAGGGATCCGACCGAACCGGTCGCCCCGCCGGTCCCCACCGCCGACGGCGGCCCGGCGGATATCGCCATCGGTGACGTGGAGACCTTCGCCGGCAAGGGCCGCACGCTGCGGGCCGATGCCTGGCGGCGGCTGCGCAAGAACAAGCTGGCGATGGCCGGTCTTGTCTGGATCATCATCATGATCCTCATCGCGGTGACCGCCGACCTCTGGGTGCCCCACTGCTTGGGCGACCCCATAGCCATCGATAGCACGACCGTGGCCCAGGAGGACCTGCTTCCGCCTTCGTGGCCCGAGCATCCCTTCGGTACCGACGAACTGGGCCGTGACATCGCCTCCCGGGTGATCTACGGCGCGCGGGTGTCGCTCATGGTGGGTGATCGTGGCCGTGGTCATCATGGTCGTCGTCGGCCTGGTGCTCGGAGCCATCGCGGCCTACTACGGCGGGCTGGTGGACAGCTTCATCATGCGTACCGCCGACGTGTTCTTCGCCTTCCCCTACATCCTGTTCGCCATCGCCTTGATCGCGGTACTGGGTCAGGGGGTTTCAGAACGTCTTCATTGCCATCGGGTTCTTGGGGTGGCCCAGCATCGCCCGAGTGTTCCGAAGCTCGATACTGGGCATCAAGAAGAACGAGTACGTCGACGCGGCCCGAGCCATGGGGGCCTCGACCCCTCGATCATCTTTCGCGGCACATCATGCCGAACTCCATAGCCCCGATCATCGTGCTACGCCACGATGAGCATCGGGGGCGCCATCCTGACCGAGGCGGCCCTCAGCTTCCTGGGCATGGGAGTCCAGCCTCCGGCGCCGTCGTGGGGCCTCATGCTTTCCGAAGCCCGGTCGTTCATGTTCACGGCGCCGTGGCTCATGATCTGTCCCGGGCTCGCCATCCTCACCACCGTGCTGGCTTTCGTCCTGCTGGGCGACGGTCTGCGTGATGCCCTCGACGTGAAACTGAAGGAGTAGTAGTGCCCCCGCTTCTCGAAGTAGACGATCTCCACATGCACTTCTTCACCCGCGACGGCGTGGTCAAGGCCGTCGACGGGGTGACGTTCACCCTCGAAGCCGGCAAGACCCTGGGCGTGGTGGGGGAGTCGGGCTCCGGCAAGTCGGTCACGGCGCTCTCGATCATGCGTCTGATCCCCGAGCCTCCGGGCAAGGTGGTGAGCGGGGATATCCGCTTCAACGGGCAGAGCGTCCTCACGATGAGCGAGAAGGAGCAGCGGCAAGCTGCGCGGCAACCGGATCGCCATGATCTTTCAGGACCCCATGACCTCGCTCAACCCGGTATATCGCATCGGCAAGCAGATCGCCGAACCGCTCCGGCTGCACAAGGGCATGAGCAAGTCCGACGCCTGGGCGGCGGCGGTGGAATTGCTGGCACAGGTGGGCATCCCTCAGGCCGAAGAGCGGGCCCGCAACTACCCGCACGAGTTCTCCGGCGGCATGCGGCAGAGGGCCATGATCGCGATGGCCCTGGCCTGCGGTCCCGATATCCTCATCGCCGACGAGCCGACCACGGCTCTGGACGTGACCATCCAGGCCCAGATCCTCGAGCTCATGCAGGAGATCCAGAAACGCACCGAGTCGGCCATCATCATGATCACCCACGACCTGGGTGTGGTGGCCGACATGGCCGACCACATCCTGGTGATGTACGCGGGCAAGGCCGTCGAGTACGGCCCGCCGACGACGTGTTCTACCAGCCGCTGCACCCGTACACGTGGGGCCTGCTGGAGAGCCTGCCGCGGCACGACGTGGACGACAAAGGCGCCCTCTGCCCCATCAACGGGCAGCCTCCCAGTCTCATCACTCTTCCGTCGGGATGTGCCTTCAGTCCGCGGTGCGCCCACGCCACTCGCTATGTGCCGCACAGAAGCCGCCGCCCTTGTGGAGATAGAGCCCGGGCACCTGTCGTCCTGTCACTTCTGCGGCCGATCCGGAGTTCATCGCCGGTTCGAGAACAGGCTCTGCTACGTCGTCACCGCGCGGAAGGTGAGTACGAGTGAACGAGCCGCTCCTCAAGGTAGAGAACCTCAACAAGCACTTCGCGTCGGCCAGGGGGTCATCTTCTCCCGTTTCGGCGAGACGGTCAAAGCCGTCGACGACGTCTCGTTCGCCGTCGCACGAAGGCGAGACCCTCGGTCTGGTGGGTGAGTCGGGTTGCGGCAAGTCGACCACCGGACGCTGATCAATCCGGCTGCTCGAGCCGACCGCCGGGCAGATCCAGCTTCGGGGACATGGACGTGCGGGCGCTCAAGGGCAAGAAGCTCAAGGCCGTACCGGCGGGACGTGCAGTTCATCTTCCAGGACCCGTATGCCTCGCTCAACCCGCGGATGACCTTCGGCGAGATCATGTCCGAGCCGCTGGTCATCCACGGGGTGGGGACGCGCAAGGAGCGCGAGGAGCGCTGCAAGGAGATGCTCAAGATCGTGGGGCTCAATCCCGAGCACATCAATCGCTACCCGCACGAGTTCTCCGGCGGACAGCGGCAGCGGGTGCGGGATCGCCCGCGCGCTCATGCTGCGGCCCAAGATGATCATCTGCGACGAGCCTGTCTCGGCTCTCGACGTATCCATCCAGGCGCAGATCATCAACCTGCTTGGAGGAGTTGCAGGAGGAGTTCGGCCTCACCTATCTGTTCATCGCGCACGACCTGGCGGTCATCCGGCACATCTGCGACCGCGTGGCGGTCATGTATCTGGGCAAGATCGTCGAGATCGGGGGATGGCGAGAGGTCTACAACACCCCCAACCACCCCTACACGCAGTCGCTCCTGTCGGCGGTGCCCGTGCCCGACCCGGAGAAGCAGCGGCACCGCGACGCGGATCATCCTGCAGGGTGACGTACCCAGCCCCGATCAACCCGCCCAGCGGTTGCCGGTTCCACACCCGCTGTCCCATCGCGCAGTTCCCCATCTGCAGCGAGCAGGAGCCGCCGCTCAACGAGGTGGCCATCGGTCACCGTGCGGCCTGCCACTTCGCCAAGTCGTTTCCCATCCCCGAGGGCTGGGCGGCGGACGTGCGCCAGTAGCCGGCTCTCGGCCGCGGCGCGCTCGCGGCCTATCCTGTTATACTTCGCGCGCAGCCTGGGTAGCCGCGGGGACGCGTCTTTGGGCGGGTCTTCGAGGAAAGTCCGGACACCACAGAGCAGGGTGCTGGATAACGTCCAGCGGGGGAAACCCCAGGGAAAGCGCAACAGAAATGACACAGCACGCCGGCACGTCCGGCTGCGAAGGTGAAATGGTGCGGTAAGAGCGCACCGGCGCCGTGGTGACACGGCGGCCAGGCAAGCCCCACCCGGTGCAAGGCCGAACAGGAGGCGCTCGAGGGTTGCTCGCCCGAGTCTCCGGGTTGGCCGCATGAGCCGTCCGGCAACGAACGGCCGCAGATAGATGGTTGCCCAAGCGGGCTGCTGGGGCTCGTTCCTCAGCAGCCCGTGGGACAGAATCCGGCTTATAGGGCTGCTAACGCGAGGCTCCTTCCTTTCGGAAGGGGCCTCAGCCATCTAGAATGCAGGTAGCAGTCGGGATTACGCCGGCCGCGGCCGATACGTGGTCGAACAGGAGGTCACGGTGGAAGCAGAAGCGAGTGGTGATCATGGGCGCGGCAGGGCGCGATTTCCACAACTTCAACGTGGTCTATCGGGAGTGACCCGACACGCGCGTGGTGGCCTTCACCGCCACCCAGATCCCCGGGATCGATCGCCGGACCTACCCGCCGGAGCTGGCCGGGCCGCACTATCCCGACGGCATCCCGATCGTCCCCGAGGTCGAACTCGAGGCCCTCATCCGCGAGCGACGCTGTCGACGAGGTGATCTTCGCCTACAGCGACGTCTGCCACGAATTCGTCATGCACCAGGCGTCGCGGGTGCTGGCGGCCGGAGCGGACTTCGCTCTTCTCGGCCCGGGCAGCACCGCCATCGCAGTGCTCGGTGCCGGTCATCTCGGTGCTGGCCGTGCGGACCGGAGCGGGCAAGAGCCCCGTATCGCGGTTCATGGCCGACCTGCTTCTGCGTGAAGGCCTGCGCCCGGCGGTCATCCGCCATCCCATGCCGTACGGTGACCTTCTTGCTCAGAGGGTACAACGCTTCCGCAGTCTGGAGGATCTCGACCGTTACGACGCCACGGTGGAAGAACGGGAGGACTACGAGCCTCACCTGCGCCGGGGGCTCGACGTCTGGGCCGGGCGTGGACTACCAGGCGATCGTCGCGGAGGTGGAGAAGGAGGCTTCCCTCATCATCTGGGACGGAGGCAACAACGACTTCTCCTTCCTGCGCTCCGATCTGGAGATCGTCATCGTCGATCCCGTTCCGTCCAGGCCACGAGCTCGCCTACCATCCGGGCGAGGTGAACCTGCGAAGAGCGGATGTCGTGGTCATCAACAAGGTGAGCAGCGCGCCGCCGGCCAGAGCGTGGAGCGGGTGGAGGCGAACGTCGCGGAGCGCGAATCCGCGGGCGACCATCGTGTGGGTCGATTCCGTGATCACGGCCACCGAGAGCGGGCGGATCGACGGGAAGCGCGTGCTGGTGGTGGAGGACGGTCCTACGCTCACCCACGGCGGGATGTCGACCGGCGCGGGCGCACAGGCGGCTCGGCAATTCGGGGCGACCGAGCTCATCGATCCTCGGCCCTACGCCCAGGGAAGGTTGGCCGACACCTACGCCACTTTACCCACACCTGGGGCCCGATCCTGCCGGCCCTCGGCTACTATCCGAGAGCAACTCCTCGATCTGGAGGCCACGATCAACGCCGTACCCGGCCGATCTGGTGGTGAGCGCGACGCCTTTCTCGCTGGGGAGCCTGATCAAGCATCGACAAACCTTTCGTCCAGGTCGCCTACGAGATGTCCGAGAGGGGAGAGCCCCGTCTGTCCGATGTGGTCCGCCAGTTCCTGCGAGCCAAGGGAATCGTCCCCTAGGCCTGAGCCGAGGTTTGTGGCAGCGCGGCTCGGGGGTAGAGCCGCTAGACGACACAACGCTGTCCAAGTAGAAGGAGTGAGACATGGCTTTCACGCTGCCCGATCTGCCCTACGCGCAAGGACGCGCTGGCCCCGTATCTGAGCCAGGAGACGCTGGAGTATCACCACGACAAGCACCACAACGCGTACGTGACCAACCTCAACGGACTGATCGAAGGCACCGAACACGCCGGCAAGTCGCTCGAGGAGATCATCCTTGCGGCCGGAGGGCCCGCTCTTCAACAACGCCGCCCAGGTCTGGAACCACACGTTCTACTGGAACTGCATGAAGCCCGGAGGCGGAGGCGCGCCGAGTGGCGAGCTGGCCAAGGCCATCGACGCCGCCTTCGGGTCGTTCGACGACTTCAAGAAGGAGTTCATCGGCGGCCGCCGTGGGTCAGTTCGGCTCGGGCTGGGCCTGGTTGGTGCTGGAGAACGGCGCGCTGAAGGTCACCAAGACCGAGCAATGCCGACCTGCCGCTCAAGCACGGGCAGACCGCGCTGCTGACCGTGGACGTGTGGGAGCACGCCTACTACATCGACTATCGCAACCTGCGGCCCAAATACGTCGAGACCTTCCTGAACAACCTCGTGAACTGGGACTTCGTCGCCGAGAACTACGTGAGCGCGCGCTGACTCTCGCCGCTGAGGATCGCCGGCGAGACCGGGGCGGGCGGAGGCGGACGGCGGCGCCGTCCGCGCCGCCCCCTTCGCTTGCGGCGCTCCAGGGTCTTCCGGGCGTCTCGGACGCGCAACCCCGCTTTGGTAGAATCCGGACTGGCTCCGACCGGATGGTGGGAGGCTAGCGGGTGCGAGGTGTGATCATCCGGGACAAGATGAGCGTGCGGACGATGGTCGTCCTCGTCCTTCCCACCCTCGGCTTCTCCATGGCGCTTTCCCTCGTCACCACCTACCTGCCGCTGATCCTCGACCGGTACACGCAGTCGGCGACCTTGATTGGTTTCGCCATCGGCGGCGAGGGCATCTTCTCGGCCCTGATACCTCTCTGGGTGGGGGTGATCAGCGACCGGATCTGGACCAAGCGCTGGGGCAGGCGACAGCCCTTCATGATCTTCGCGGCTCCGTTCATGGCGGCGTCCCTCATGCTGGCGCCGTTTCAGCCCGGCGTACGTGCCGATCGCCATATCGACGTTCATCTTCTTTGCGGCCTACCACTTCTACACGTCTCCCTACCAGTCGCTCATCGCCGATGTGACTCCGGCGAACAGCGCCGGGAAGGTGCAGGGCTACCAGGCCTTCATGCGCGGCGGCGGGCATGTTCCTCGGCATGGTCGTCGCCGGGTTCCTGTTCTATCGGTGGGAGCCCCTCGCCGTTCATCCTCTGACGGCCTGCTGATAATGATCTTCACCTACCTCACGGTCGTGAAGATCGGCGAGCCGGAGCCGGAGAAGGTCTTCCGGCCTCGAGCGCCCGGGCGTCTTGGGTGGAGATCAAGCGCATCTGGCGCTCCACGATGGAGAACAAGCCGATACAGCGGTTCATGGTCGCCACCTTCCTGTGGGAATCGACCCTTGCCGGCCTGCGGCCGTTCATGATGCTGTACTTCACTCAAGACCCTCGGTTGCGACGACCCAGGTCGGCGCGTCTCCTGTTCGGCTTGGTGGGCGTCACCTACATGGTCGCGGCTCTGGCCAGCGGCTATCTGGCCGACAGATACGGACGGTTTCGGCTGATGCGGGTCGGCCTGGTCGTCTTCTTCGGCGGCTGCATGTTGGGCTTCTTCATGCGCGACATCAAGTGGGCCTTCATCTTCTTGCCCATCTTCGGCCTGGGCGGCTCGATCGTGCTTGACGCTGCCCTACGCCATCCTGATGAGGCTCATGCCCAAGGAACACATCGGACAGTTCACCGGCATGTTCTCGATGATGCGCGGGCCTCGCCAACATCGTCGCGCCGGTCCTCGCCGGCGTCGCCATCGACATCGCCGACCAGTTACATGGCCCGAGGGTACCGAGTATTCCGTGATCTGGCTCTGCTCACGCGGCATCGTGATCCTCATATCGCTGTTCTTCTTCCGCAACACGCGGAAACAGGAGATGCTGAACGGGTAGCCTCGGAGTTTAGCCGGGTCCCACCCCTGGGCATATAGAGGTTGTCGTCCACGTCGCGTGCAGGGAAGAAGAGGAGGCCGACGTGAGACCCGTTATCGGCCAAGGCCAGCGACCATCTGCCGCAGCACCATACGCTCCATCGGTGCCCGACATCAGCCCGGGTACTCAACCGGTGGCGGCCCTCGATGAGCGGCGCCTACGTGTCCTGGCGGTCCTTTTTGACGAGGGACAGGCGATGACCAGCGGCCAGCTGGCCTCCCGTCTCTGCGAGTCCTCGTGAAGACGTGGAGAGCTTAGTCGAGGACCTCGTGGAGCGGCAGTTGGTCGGCAAGCTCAACACCGTGATCCCCACCTATGTCTGCCGAGGCGAAGCCGCGCGCCTCTGACCGCGGAGTCTGCTCTCAGAGGTCGGCGGTGGCACTTGGGCTGCGCAAGCGCCAAGCAGGACCCGTTCGGGCGTTTGGTAGAATCGCCTGGCCATGACCGAAGGTGAACAACTCACATCCCCGACCGGAGAGCCATAGGCGTCTTCGATTCCGGGGTAGGCGGGCTTGACCGTACTCCACGAGTGCCTGGTCAACCTTCCGCACGAGGACTTCGTCTACCTGGGCGACACCGGCAACTTCCCGTACGGGCCCAAGCCTCTGGCGGAGGTCCGCCGTCTGGCTTTTGCGGCCACGGCCCGGCTCGTCAGCATGGACGTCAAGCTGATCGTCGTCGCGTGCAACTCGGCCGCGGCCGCCGCCCTGCCCCAGCTGCAGGCCTCCTTTGCCACTCCCATCGTCGGCGTCGTCATGCCCGGGGCCCGGGCCGCGGTGCAGGCCACGCGCGAGCGGCGGGTGGGACTTCTGGCGACCGAGGCGACCGTCCGCTCCAACGCCTATCAGAACGCGCTGCAGCACGCTGGACGCCGGCCTCGAGGTGTTCGCGGTGGCCTGCCCGCGGCTGGCCCCGCTGATCCAGGAGGGCGACGTGTTCTCCGAGGAGACCGAGGGCGCAGCCCGAGAGGCGACAGCTCCGCTCAAGGCCGCCGGCGTCGACACGGTCATCCTCGGGTGCACCCACTATCCCCTCATCATCGCCGATGCTCAGACGGCTGCTCGGTCCGCATGTGGCGCTCATCAATTCGGCCGAGGAGACGGCGCGCGAGGTGGGGGAGATACTCGCGCGCAAGTCCATAGGCAACGACAAGGACGCGGGAAGGCGAGTATCGCTTCCTCACCACGGGCGACCCCGAGGAGTTCCGAGAGGTGGGAGCCCGCTTTCTGCAGTTGCCCATACGGGAGGTGGAGCGGATATGACCAAGGCCGGCGAGAACGGGCGACCGAGGGTCCGGCCGAGTTGCGGCCGCTGAAGATCACTCCCGACTTCGTACAGCACCGCCGACGGGTCGGTGTCTGATCGAACTGGGCGGCACGCGGGTCCTGTGCTCGGCGCAGGTCGTCAACGGCGTGCCCGGCTGGCGACGGGGCAGCGGCGAAGGCTGGTTGACGGCCGAGTACTCTCTGCTGCCCAGCTCGACCCGGGAGCGGACGCCGCGCGAGGCGGTGCGCGGCCGGCAGGACGGGCGCACCGTGGAGATCCAGCGCTTCATCGGGCGTAGCCTGCGGGCGATCACCGACCTGAAGCGTCTTGGGCGAGCGCACCGTCTACATCGATTGCGACGTGATCGAGGCCGACGGGGGAACCCGCTGCGCGGCGGTCACCGGCGGTTACCTGGCGCTGCATCTCGCGTTCAAGCGCGCGGTCGACGCGCGGAGCACTGAAGGACGCCTGCCTCTGGCCGATTCGGTCGCGGCGGTGAGCGTCGGTGTGGTCGGCGGCGAGCCGGTGGTGGACCTCGAGTACGTGGAGGACTGCGTCGCCGAGGTCGACATGAACGTGGTCATGACGGGCAGCGGCAAGGCTCATCGAGGTACAGGCCACTGCCGAAGCGCGCCCCGTTCGAGCGGCAGGTGTTCGACTACTCTGCTGGAGCTGGCGGACAGCCGGGATCGGACAGCATCAGCGAGGTCGCAGTCGGCGGTCATCGCCCGAGGTCGTACTTCGGCGCAGGGAGGCACGTCGAGGCCGTGAGGAGGCGCGTCGCCGGTAGTGCTGGCCACGGGCAACGCCGGCAAGGTCCGGGAGTTCGACCGGCTTCTGGCCGGCGTCTTCGACGGTCACGGCCGCTGCCCGCGGGGGTGAGCTTCCCGCCGGAGACAGGAGATACCTTTGCCGCCAACGCGCGGCTCAAGGCGGAGTCGGTCTTCGCACGCGCTGGGCGGCGTCAGCGCTGTGCTGGCCGACGACTCCGGGCTGGAGGTGGCCGCTCTGGGCGGACGGCCGGGCATCTTCTCCGCCCGCTTCGCCGGCGAGGGCGCCAGCGACGCCGAGAACGTGGCCAAGCTGCTCTCGTGAGCTTGTCGGACGACGTCGACCGGACGCGCGCGTTTTGTCTGCGCGCTATGCCTCGGTGCTCCCGCGGCGATGAACGTCGATCGGGCGTGCGATGGAGGTCGAAGGGAGTGACGAACGGCTCCATCACTCGGCTCCTCGCGGCGACGACGGGTTCGGGTACGACCCGGTCTTCCAGCCGGAGGGCTGGGAGCTCGACGCTCGCCGAAGCGTCGCCCGAAGACAAGGACAGGTCTCTCACCGGGGAGCCGCCGCGCGGGCGCTCGCTGGACGCGCCTGGCCCGGCAAGGAGCGGAGTTGACGTGGACGACGCAGTCGTTCGCGGAAGCTGGTGGCCGACGCGCTCGATTCCCTGCCCGAGGAGTTCCTGGAGCGGATGGAGAACGTCGAGGTGATCATCGAGGACTGGCCGAGCCGCGACGACCTGGAGGAAGTCGGGTTGGCTCCGCGCGACAAGAGCTCCCTGCTCGGCCTCTACCACGGGGTGCCGCTCACGCACCGCGGCGCCTTCTATTCGGCGCTTCCCGACCGCATCACCATCTTCCAGAAGCCGATCGAGCGGCTGGCGCGGGCGAGGACGAGGACGAGATACGCGAGCAGGTGCGCCACACGGTGATCCACGAGATCGCGCACTACTACGGCATCAGCGACGAACGACTGGACGAACTGGGCTACGACTGAGGAGTAGCGCGGCGCTGGGCAGCCGCAGCGGGCCCTCGCGACCTCTCGCGCTAGCGCGAGAGCCGGCGGGCGAGATCGAGCACGAAGCGCCGGTCGGTCGGCCTCATGCGCCGGGCGAGGTGGGACAGCTCCCGGGTCTCGGCGTCTTCTTCGGCCACATCCTCGAGAGCTGAGCTGCTCGGGCTGGAGGAAGGGGTCCTCCTCGTCGAGGGCGGCGTGATAGAGGAGCTCCCGGGCCGGGTACGCCCAGAGCCTCCGCGATGGCCTCGATGACGTCGGTGGTGGGGTTCTTGCGACCCTTCTCGATGTCTCCCAGATAGCTCTTGGAGACGCCGGACTCGTCGGCGAGCGCCTGCAGCGTGAAGCCGCGGTCCGAGCGGAGCTTCCGGACCGTGAGTCCGATGTAATCGGCGAGTCGCCTTTGCGTCACTGTCCGCACCACAGTTCGAGGTAGGTTGAGAGGCGGGACCGGCCGTCGTACGCTCGCAGTGTATGCGGGGGCATGCGAGAATGCAACCGTAACGGCCGTAAGGAGCGAGGCGATGGCTCAGAACCTTCTCTATCTCGACCCCTGGTCCGGCCTGTCCGGAGACATGATGCTGGCCGCGCTGCTCGATGCCGGGGGGCAGGCGGCGGAGTCCGCCCTCCACGCAGGCGGTCGCCTCCCTGGGCCTGCGAGGGCACCGTGGTCGAGATCACGCACGACACCGAGTGGGGGATAGCCTGCACCCGGGTCAACGTGCGCGCCGAGCAGTCTCCGCCACTGCGCCATCTCGGCGACATGCTCGCAGGTGATCGACGGTGCCGCCGTCTCGGAACGGGTCAAGACCCGCGGCGCGGGCGGCGGTCGACGGCTGGCCGAGGTCGAGGCGGGCATCCACGGCTGCTCCGTGGATGAGATCCACTTCCACGAGGTGGGGGCGGCCGACACGCTGGTCGACGTGGTCGGGACGTTCGTGCTCGTCGAGGCTCTCGGTATCGACAAGGTCTTTGTCGGCACCATCCCGGTGGGCGGGGGGACCGTCGAGATCGCGCACGGACGCATGGGAGTGCCCGCGCCGGCCACGGCGGCGCTGCTGGCCGGCTACGAGGTGGTCGGTGGGCCGGAGATGAGGGAGCTGACCACCCCGACAGGAGCGCTCCTGGTCCGGGCAGCTCCAGGCGCGAGCAGGGCACCTGCCGCCATGATCGTGAAGGTCCGTCGGGTACGGCGGCAGGGACCATGAAGCTGGAGCACGGGCCCAACGTGCTCCGCGTCATCATAGGCGGAGACGACCGGCGCCGACTGCGACCGAGCGGCTGACGATGTTCGCGAGACGCGGTCGTCGAGCTGCAGACGAACATCGATGACGTCTCGCCCGAAGTGATCGGATATGCGCTGCGGCGCCTGCGGGAAGCGGGTGCGCTCGGATGTCTGGGCGGTCGCCGCGCAGATGAAGAAGGAGCGCCCAGGCGTGGTGCTGCACGTGCTTGTCGCGGCCTTCCGAGGAGGCCGCGATCGTCGACCTCCTCTTCGCCGAGACCGGGACGCTGGGGGTCCGACGCTCAGTCTGCACACGCGTTACGTCGCCGACCGCGGCACGGTGACCGTCGACCGTCGGCGGCGGCAGGTGCGGCGTCAAGTGGGGGGGGTGGGGAGGACGGACTGGTGAGCGTAGCGCCGGAGTACGAGGACGCCGTCGCCGCGGCCGCCGCGTCGGGATGCCGCTGCGCGAGGTCATGCACTTGGCGGTCGAAGCCGCGCGCGGGCTGCTGGGCGAGCCCAGGCGCCCGTCGCGGCCGCAGGGACGAGGGCGATGAAACCCGCGGGCGATAGGTCATCAGGATGTCGGCCGGTGGCATCGCCGGCTGATCCGGGCGCCCGGGGCGAGCCGCCGGCGCCGCGGGCATCGGGCGGGCTGCGCCCGGACCCGGGCGCGGACCCGGACCGAAGCCCGCCTGGCTGAAGAAGCCGCTGCCGGACGCGGCGTCGCTGCGAAGGATGGAGGCCCTTCTGCGCGAGCGCGGTCTTCATACCGTCTGCGAGAGCGCTCTCGTGCCCCAACCTGGGTGAGTGCTTCGGCAAGGGTACTGCGACCTTCCTCATCATGGGAGACGTGTGCACACGCGAACTGCGGCTTCTGCGGGGTCACCAGTGCGGTCCCCGGGCCGCTAGACCCGGAGGAGCCGGTGAAGGTCGCCGAGGCGGCCGCCCAGCTGGGCTTGCGGCCATGTGGTCGTAACGTCCGTCACCCGGGACGACCTGCCGGACGGAGGCGCGGGGCACTACGTCGCCACGATCCGGGCCGTGCGGGAGGCCGCTGCCGGACGCGACGGTCGAGGTGCTGGTGCCCGATTTCGGCGGAAATGCCGCCGACATCGCGCTGGTCTTGGCGGCGAGACCCCGACGTGTTCAACCACAATCTGGAGACCGTGCCTCGGCTCTACCCGCAGGTGAGTCCCCAGGCGGTCTACGAGCGGTCGCTGGCCGTGCTCCAGCAGGCGGCCGCAGCAGGGCGACTGCATCGTCAAGACAGGCCTGATGGTGGGCCTGGGCGGAGACGCCGGAAGAGGTGAACGCCGTGCTTCGCGATGCTCCAGCCGGGTCGGGGTGCGACGTGGTGACCATCGGACAGTATCTGCGGCCCTCCTCTCGCCATCTTCCGGTGGTGGAGTACGTGGATCCGCGGACGTTCGCGGAGTACCGGCGAGTGCGGGCGAAGAGCTTGGGCTTCAAGTCCACGCGGCGCCCTTCGTGCGCAGTTCGTTTCAGGCGGGCGAAAGCCTGGCGCCGAGGCCAGGCGTTGGAGGCGGGCAATGAGGCGCGAATCGCTGTATCCTGTACCGGACGCCAAGCTACAATATCGGGGGAATACGGGGGGAAGCCGGGCGCAACCAGACAGGGCTGGCCGTCGGACCCACGGGTGGTGATGTGAGCGACCAAGCGTTGGAAGAACAGTTCAGCGATCTGCTGGAGCACTACGAAGGGGAAAGGGGGGCTTTGGTCCCCCTTTTGCAGGGAGCGCAGGCGATCTTCGGCTATCTGCCCCAGGACGTGATGGCCAGAGTGGCCGAGGCGGCCGGCGAGCCGCTCAGCCAGGCCCTGGGCGTGGCCACCTTCTACTCGCAGTTCCGCTTGCAGCCCGCACGCCAAGAACACCATCCGCTGCTGCCACGGCACGGCGTGCCATGTGTCCGGCGCCCCGCTCATCTCGCAGGAGATCGAGCGGCTGCCTGGGGGTCCACGCCGGGGAGAACACCGACGACATGCTCTTCACCCTCGAAGAGGTCCACTGCGTGGGGGCGTGCGGCATGGCTCCGGTGGTGATGATCAACGACCGGGCGCACGGCAAGCTCACCCCCGACAAGGCGGTGGCCGTGGTCGCGCCTTCAGAGCGAGGAATTCGCGGCTGCCGAGTGGCGTCGGCCAGCGGCGCTACGAGGCCGCCGCCGGGCGGCTGACCTCGAGCGGAGGAAGGTGCCGCATGAGCACTTCGGAGCGCGTGCTGGTGCAGGCCGGCGCCGAGCAGGCCGCGTCTGGACCGTCCCCGAGGTGGACATCCGCATCTGTCTGGGCACCGGAGGAGTGGCGGCGGGCAGCCGTGAGGTCCTCAAGGCGTTCGAGGAGAAGCTCGCTCAGACGCGGCGTGCTCGCCGTCATCCGTCCTCGCGAGGACGACTGCGCCGGACGGTGCGCCTCGGTCACCGGGACGGGTTGCCAGGGACTGTGCGCCATGGACCCGCTGGTCGAGGTCCACATGCGACTGAACGGCGCCACGCAGCAAGGTCACCTACGGCCAGGTCACCCCCGCCATGGTCGACGAGATCATCGCCAAGCACATCATCGGGCGGCGAGCCCATCGAGAAGTGGATCGTCACGGACCGACGAAGGGCCCACCGAGTACGACGCCTTCTTCGACCGACAGGAGAAGCTCACCCTGCGGCACGTCGGGCATCATCGATCCCGAGGAGATCGAGGACTACCTCGAGGCCGACGGCTATCAGGCTCTGTACAAGGTCCTCTCGAGCATGACCCCCGAGCAGGTCATCGACGAGATCTTGCGCTTCGGGCCTGCGCGGCCGGGGAGGAGCCGGCTTCCCCACCGGACAGAAGTGGAAGTTCGCCGCGGACTACAAGTCGCCCGACGGGGTCAAGTACTTCATCTGCAACGGCGACGAAGGCGACCCCGGGGCCTTCATGGACTGCTCGGTCCTGGAGGGCGACCCGCACGCCGTGTTCGAGGGCATGGCCATCGGTGCCTACGCCATCGGCGCGACGATCGGGCTACTCTACGTGAGAGCCGAATACCCGCTTGCCATCCGCCGGCTCAAGATAGCCATGAAGGCCGCCGAGGAGAGGGGCTTCATCGGCGACAACATCATGGGCTCCGACTTCTCCTTCCACCTCAAGCTCAAGGAAGGGGCCGGGGCGTTCGTGTGCGGCGAAGAGACCGCCATGATGCAGTCGATCGAGGGCGACCGGGGCATGCCTCGTCTGCGGCCGCCGTTCCCGGCCGAGTCGGGCCTGTGGAACCGCCCCACCAACATCAACAACGTGGAGACGCTGGCGGTCGTCCCCTGGATCATCCTGAACGGCGCCGAGGCGTTCGCGTCCCGCGGGTACGAGAGGTCCAAGGGCACGAAGGTCTTCGCTCTGGCCGGCAAGGTGAACCGGACCGGTCTGGCCGAGGTCCCCATGGGGATGCCCCTGCGCGACGTCATCTTCGGCATCGGCGGCGGCGTCAAGAAGAACAAGGCGTTCAAGGCCGTGCAGATGGGCGGACCCTCGGGCGGCTGCCTGCCGGAGGCGCTGCTCGACCTGCCCGTGGACTACGAGACCATCAACCAGACCGGCGCCATCGTGGGCTCGGGCGGGATGATCGTCATCGACGAAGACAACTGCATCGTCGACACCGCCCGCTACTTCCTGGGCTTCACCCAGCAGGAGAGCTGCGGAAAATGCCCGCCCTGCCGCATCGGCACCAAGCGCATGCTCGAGATCCTCAACAAGATCTGCGAGGGCACCGGCACGCTCGCGGACATCGCCTTCCTCGAGGAGATGGCCCAGCAGGTCAAGATCGGCTCGCTGTGCGGTCTGGGGGCCACCGCTCCCAACCCGGTGCTGACCGCCCTCAAGTACTTCCCCGAGGAGTTCCGGGAGCACGTGCTCGAGAAGAAGTGCCGGGCGGGCGCGTGCGCGGCGCTGACCACGTATCTCATCGATCCTGAGACGTGCACCGGATGCCGGGCGTGCGCCCGGGCGTGTCCGGTCGCAGGCCATCACTGGCGAGCGCAAAGAGGTGCATGTCATCGATCAAGAGCTGTGCATCAAGTGTGGTGCCTGCTTCGAGAAGTGTCGGTTCGACGCTGTGAGGAGGTCCTGATGTCCCCGGCTGGAGGTTCAACCGGGCAGGAAATGATCACCCTGACCCTCAACGGGCGCGAGGTCCAGGCCCAGCCGGGACAGACCATCCTGGAAGTGGCTCGGGCGGAAGGGGTCGACATCCCCACGCTCTGCTACGACACGCGTCTCGAAGCGTACGGCGCCTGCCGCATGTGCCTGGTGGAGGTCGAGGGGGCGCGCGGACCGATGGCCGCGTGCGGCACCAAGGTCAGCGCGGGCATGAAGGTCCAGACCCACACCGAGAAGATCGCCAAGCTGCGCAAGTTCGTCCTCGAGCTGCTCCTCACCAATCACCCGCTCGACTGCCCGGTGTGCGAGGCGGCCGGTGACTGCCGTCTCCAGGACTACGCGTACGAGTACCTGGTCGACATGGTGCCGTGGGGCTGGCGTCCGCCGTCGTCGGCGAGCCGGGCGACCATCCGAACGTCGCGCACTTCGGCTGCGCGGTGCATCCTGTGCGGACGCTGCGTGCGCATCTGCCGGGAGGTCATGTCCATCGGTTGCTGGGGTTATCTCAACCGGGGCTACGACAGCGAAGTGGACACGCCCTATCGTCTGCCTCTGGTCGACGTCGGCTGCGTGTCGTGCGGGCAGTGCGTGAGCACCTGCCCGGTAGGCGCTGTCGTCGGGCAGCGGACCCCGCAGGGCGCCCGGGCCTGGCAGACGACCAAGACGGTCACCACCTGCTCGTACTGCGCCGACGGCTGCCGCCTGGTGGTCCATTCGCTTCCGCGACAGGGTGGTGCGGATCTCCGCCGAGGAGGAGAAGGGTCTCAACGGCGGCAACCTCTGCGTCAAGGGGCGTTTCGCGCTGGGCTATGCCGACGCCCCCGACCGGCTCACCGCTCCGCAGGTAGCGCAACCCGAGGGCGGGCTTCAGAGACGCGACCTGGGACGACGCGCTCAAGACCGCGGCCGACAAGATCGCCGCCGTGCGCCAGCGAGCATGGAGGCCAGGCCGTGGCGGCCATCTGCGGGACCAACTGCACCAACGAGGCCGGCCTACCTGGTGCAGAAGCTCATGCGCACCGTGGTCGGCTCCAACAACGTCGACTCCATCGACCATGCCGACCTGGCGGCTTCGGAGAAGGCGCTGACCGAAGCGTCTGGGCGTCGACGCCGTGACCAACTCGCGCTTCGATCTCGAGGCGGCCGACGCCATCCTGGTCTTGGGGGCCAACCTCACCGAGTGCGACCCGGTGCTCGCGCTGACCGTGATCAAGGCGCTCCGCAAGGGCCGGACCGTCATCGTCGTCGATCCGCAGGACCACGGAGCTGGCCGGCAAGGCGAAGTACCACTTGGCTCTGAAGCCGGGCACCGACCTGGCCGTCCTGCGCGCCATGATGAAGCACATCCTCGATGCTCAAGCTTGAGGACGCCGGCTTCATCGCCGCGAAGACCGAGGGCTTCGCCGCGCTTCGAGGCCTCGCTCGCCGAGCGTCGACGTCGCGGCCGAAGCGGCCGTCGCGGGCGTCGATCGCCGATCTCCTGCGGGCCGCGGCTGTGGCCTTCGCCCAGGCGGGCGCCGCCGCCATCTTCGTCGGAGCTGGGTCTGTCCCAGGGGCCGCAGGCCGAAGAGGCCGTGCGGCGCGGCGGCCGATCTGGCTCTGCTGACCGGCAACGTTGGACGGCCGGGCACCGGGCTCTATCCCGCTGAGGATCGGGGGCCAACTCTCAGGGCCTGGTCGACATGGGTGTGCGTCCCGACCGGCTTCCCGGTGGCGCGCTCGCCTCCGATCCGGGCTCGCTGGCCAGGCTCGAAGCGGCGTGGGGCGCGACACCTCGCCGGCTCTCGCGCCCGGGAGTGGCGCTCGCCGACCTGGTGCCCGCCATCGAAGCGGGCACCATCAAGGCGCTCTACGTGGTCGGGGCCGATCCGGCGCTCGCCCTGCCGGATGAGGAGCGCGTGCCGCAAGGCGCTCGGACAAGCTCGACGTGCTCGTCGTCCAGGACTCGTTTCCCACCGACACCGCGGCGCTGCGCCGACGTGGTACTGCGCTGCCGGCGGTGGCCTTCGAGGACGAAGGTACCTTCACCAACGGTGAGCGGTTCGTGCAGCGGGTGACGAGCGGCCGCGCCCGCCCGCGGAGAGAGCCTGCCGGATTGGACGATCGTGCAGAAGCTGGCCGAACGCGCTGGGCGCCGACTGGGTGTACGCGAGACCCGGCGGACGTCATGCGGGAGATCGCGGAGATCGTCCCCGACTATCGGGGCATCTCCTACGCGAAGACTCGAGCAGAGCTCGACTCCAGGTCCCCTGCTCGGCCGACGACGGCGACGGGAACGCCGATTCTGCCGGTCGACGGGTTTCGCGGCGCGCAAGGCGCAGGTTCGCTCCGGTTGCCGCGGCCGACGGCGGCAGCCAGGGCGGAGCCGACTTTCCGCTGACGTCTGCTCACCGGCTCGGTCAAGGAGCACCACGGACGGGCGTGCGCACCCGGCGTTCGCCGGGGCAGCTCGCGCTTGGTTGCCGGAGGCCCGGCTGGAGATGAACCCGGCAGACGCGGCTGCGGCTCGGCGTGGCCGACGGCGATACGGTGCGGGTGTCGCTCGAAGCGGGCGGCGCGCTCGAGGTCGCAGGCCGCGGTGACCGATCGGGTCCCGGACGGGGTGGTGTTCCTGCCCGGCTTCTCCGCCACGGCTCCGGTGTCGCGGCTGCGCGGACCCGTGGGGCACGCCGAACGTGAAGGTGGAGAAGGCATAGCCGACCCGCGGTCGGCGCCGCGCAGCTCCGTACGCCGAGGCAGCGCCCTCACCGGTCGTGATCTTGCGCGGCGGCCTCGGTCGGGTCTTTGTCCTTCTTGCGGGACGCTCTCCCGGGCTTTCTCGGCCAGGAGAGACGAGCCGATCGACCACCATGCGGTTGATCGTGCCCTGCGGGATACGTCCCGTTCGTCGCCGAGCTCGCCGGCCGGCAACGCCGGTGAGCAGGCTGATGCCCTCGTCGATGGTGGTCACCGGGATGATGTGGAAGCGGCCCGCGCGCGACCGCCTCGCGCACTCTCGGGCTCGAGCATCAGGTTGGGCACGTTGGACTTGGGGATGAGCACCGTCTCGTCGCCCCTGCAGGCCCAGCGCCTCGCAGACGGCGAAGAAGCCCTCGATCTTCTCGTTGACCCCGCCGATGGCCTGTACCTGGCCGCGCTGGTTGACCGAGCCGGTCACGGCGAAGCGCTGCTGGATGGGCACGCCCGAGAGGGAGGAGAGCAAGGCGTACAGCTCCGCCGACGAGGCGCTGTCGCCCTCGACGCCCGAGTAGGACTGTTCGAAGACCAGACGCGCGGTGAGCGAGAGGGGTCGCTCGGAGGCGTACTTGGCGCCGAGATAGCCGGCGAGGATGAGCACCCCCTTGGAGTGGATGGGGCCGCCCATCTCGACCTCGCGCTCGATGTCGACCACCTCGCCGTCGCCCAGCCGGTGAGTGGCGGTGATGCGGCTGGGCCGGCCGAACGTGTAGTCGCCGATGGACGAGACCGACAGGCCGTTGATCTGGCCGACGACGGCGCCGCGGGTGTCGACCATGACGGTGCCGTCGGCGATCATCTCGCGCACGCGCTCCTCGATCTGGTTGGAGCGGTAGATGTGCTGGTCGATGGCCTTCTGCACGTGCTCCCGCTTGACGACGAGCTTCGCTCGGTGCCGGCTTGGCCGTGCCGCGCCCAGTAGGACGACTCGGTGAGCAGGTCGCTGCACGTCCACGAAACGGGTGGTCATCTTGCGCTGGTCTTCGACCAGGCGCGAAGTCTGCTCGATGACCCGGGCGACCGCGTCGGCGGAGAAGGGAGGCAGGTCGTGCTCGCGGCCACGCGGGCGACGAAGCGGGCGTACAGCTGCTCGTTCTCCGGAGTCCGGTCGACGACCGTGTCGAAGTCGGCCTTGACCTTGAACAGCTCCTGGAAGTCCGGGTCCTGGCGGTAGAGCAGGTAGTAGACGAAGGGCTCGCCGATGAGCACGATCTTGGCCTTGAAGGGGATGGGCTCGGGGTCGAGCGTGGCCGTCGTGGCGAAGCCCATCTGCTGGGCGATGTCCTCGACGCGGATCTCGCCGGTCTTGAGGGTCCGCTTGAGCGCATCCCAGGAGTAGGGCTTGAGGAGGACCTCCCGGGCCTCCAGAACGAGGAAGCCGCCGTTGGCCTTGTGCAGGGCGCCGGCCTTGATCATGCTGAAGTCGGTGAAGAGGGCGCCGAACTGGGCCTGATGCTCGACCCGGCCGACGAGGTTCTGCAGCACGGGGTTGGTCTCGGTGACGACCGGGGCGCCCTTCAGCGTCGGAGTTGTCCACCAGCACGTTGATCCTGTACTTGCGGAAGGCGCCCTCGCCCTTCTGCCGGCCGGGGATGGGCATGCCCATGAACATCGCGGGGGTCTTCGTCGTCCGACTTCTTGAAGTCGTCGGCGTTCTCGACGACGTCGGTCAGCACCGCCTGCAGGTAGTCGGACATCTCAGGCAGGTGGCACCAGCGTTCGCAGGCCTCGTCGACCAGATGCTTGGCTGCGAAGTCGGTGACCTGCTGGTCGAGCTCGCGCAGGGCGTCGCGCCCGGCTCGCTCGTCCTGGCGTACCAGGCGCATGATCTGCTGCAGTTCCTCGTTCAGAGCCTCCAAGGCCGTCGTCGATGCGCTTCTGCTCCTCCGGGCGGCAGGGCCTCGTAGGCCTCGCGCGACATGGTCTCGCCCTCGGCGGTCTTGGGCGCGAAGGCCAGCCCGGCCGGGGTGCGCACCATCGTGAAGCTCTGCGCCTCGGCCTTCTCGTTCAGGCCGCTCAGCTTGGCTTCTTGCTTCTCGCCGACCTGCTGGGCGATGGCGCGCTTCTGCTTCTCGTACTCCTCGCCCTCGAAGGCCTGGGTGATGGCCGCCTGCAGGTCCTCGACCAGCTTCTCCATGTCCTTGCGGAAGTCCTGTGCCTTGCCGGCGGGCATGCGGATGGCGTTGGGCTCGTAGGGCTTGGCGAAGTTGTAGACGTAGACCCAGTCGTCCGGAGCCGGGCAGCGAGGCAGCCTGTCGCGACGAGGAAGTCGTAGACGGTGGTCGATCTTGCCCGTGCCCGTCGGGCCGACGGCGAAGATGTTGTAGCCGTCGCTGTCGATGCCCATGCCGAACTCCACCGAGGAGACGGCGCGGTCCTGGCCGATGATCTCGGTCAGGTCGGGAAGGTCGGCGGTGGTCTTGAAATCGAGGGCGGAGACGTCGCAGGCGCGGTAGATCTCGGTGGGTCCCAGCTCTGCAGGTAGCTTTGGCCATCGGATCCTCCGGTCGAGTGATTGGCAGTTGCACGGGCCGCGCCGGGCGAGCGCAACACATCTACCCAGAACAGAACCGCCAGGAAACCGCAGGAAGAGTGTCCGAGGGGGGACTTGAACCCCCATGAGTTATGCACTCACTAGGCCCTCAACCTAGCGCGTCTGCCAATTCCGCCACTCGGACATGTCGGGCGAAAACCGGGGTGAGTATAAGGCTGGGGGATGGGGGCGTCAACCGGGCTCAGCGTGAGCGTCTTGACGCGGCCGAACAAGTGTTCTATACTGGCGCAAAGCGAACGAATGTTCACCGAGGAGCGGACCATGGAACTGCCCGAGCGCCAGCGGCTGATACTGCAGGTGATCGAAGATGCGGTGCAGGCAACAGGGCTACCCGCCCACAGTCCGCGAGATCGGCGCGGCGGTAGGTCTTGTGCTCACCGGCTTCCGTGCAGGGTCACCTTGCGGCCCTTGAAGCTCAGGGCTACATCCGCAGAGGGGGGCGCCAAGCGGCGGGCGCTGGAAGTGGTGAGGCCCTTGCGGGGCGGGTCCGCATCGCCGGCGGAGCCGTGGTCCGACCGCGGTCCCGCTGGTGGGCCGGGTGGCGGCCGGGCAACCGCTTCTCGCCGAGGAGAACATCGAGGACTCTCTCGACGTCCCCGGCTTCCTGGGCGGCGACGAGGACTGTTTCGCCCTGCGGGTCAGCGGGAACTCCATGATCAATGCGGGCATCTTCGACGGTGACATCGTGGTGGTCAAGCGGCAGGAGACGGCAGAGGACGGTGACATCGTGGTGGCCGTGCTCACAGACGAGGCGACGCTGAAACGCTTCTACCGAGAGGCCGATCAGGTGAGGCTGCAGCCGGAGAACGACGTCATGGAACCCATCTTCGCGCGCGACCCTCTTATTGCCGGCAAGGTCATCGCCGTCATGAGGAAGCTGTGAGCATGATGAACCGGACTCCAGAAACGCCGGAGTCGCTGGGCGCCTTTCTTTCACGCGTGCGACCCGGGGACTCGTGTTCCTGCTGTGGAGCCACACTGCAGGCGAGTGCTCAAGTCATCGAAAGAGCCGCTTCTCCCGGCGGCACCTGCACGGTGCGGTTGGCCGTCGTGGTCGTCTGCCCCGAGTGCGGCTCGGAGGTATCCGACGAAGTGGGCGCCGATACCGAAGCGGCCTGGGGTCAGTTGAGCCCCGCGGCGTGAGTGCGGCGGCTAGGTCGTAGCCTTTCCGGTCGCCAGCTCCACGGCCGTCTGCAGCCAGTCTCTGATCTCGGTCCTCGGTATCCCGTCGACCGATTCGATGCGTAGGTGATACCCGGCCTTGCCCGTGCCCAGGAGTCTTCCCTCGGGATCGGAGTAGGCCTCTCGTGGGCCGTATAGAACCAGGTTCACGTGGGCCTTGTGGGCGGTCAGGGCGCAGAACATCTTGCCTTCGAGGGAGAAGAACGGCATGCCCCACTTCAGTGAGGCCGTCGCCTCGGGAGCCACTTCGAGGATGAGGGCACGCAGTTCGTCTAGAATCGCTCGCGCGAAGGGCGGCTGTTTCTCGAGGAAGCCCTCGATCGGGGCGCCGAAGTCGGCGCGTCTGGTGGTGTCTCCACCTGCCTGGCCGTGTTCCTGAGTCTTGCGATCGTCGTCCATCGTCTCGCTCCCGTGTCATCACCAAGCGCTCAGGCGGCCACTGTGGCTGCATCCGGAAAGCAATGGCTCCTCGGGCAGGACTCGAACCTGCAACACCCTGATTAACAGTCAGGTGCTCTACCATTGAGCTACCGAGGACCGCGGACCTCGCGTAGTATAGGCAATAGAGTTATCCCATGCAATCGCCTCGACCGGGCCCGGAGGGTGCTCATCATGCAAGAAACGGCGCGCCTGGAGAGCTTCAAAGCGTACGACGTCCGCGGCAAGAGTCCCGGACCAGCTGAACGCGCACATGGCCGAACTGATCGGGCGGGCGTACGCGGACTCGCTGCATCCGGCGCGGGTGGTCGTGGGGCACGACGTACGTCTCACCAGCCCCGAGACTCGCCGCCGCCCTCGGCCGGGGGCTCGTGGATTCGGGTGTCGACGTGGTCGACATCGGGCTGGTGGGCACCGAGGAGGTCTACCACGCCACGTTCGCCCTGGGGGTGGACGGCGGCATCATGGTGACCGCCAGCCACAATCCCCGCGAGTACAACGGCATGAAGTTCACGCGCGAGCAGGCGCGGCCCATCAGCTCCGACACCGGTCTGCTGGAGATCGAGGAGATGGTGCGCGAGGCGATGAGCGAAGCCGGGCACGCAGGGGAAGGTCCGCCGGCGGCGGCGCACGCGCCGCCGCGAAGACCGGGTCGACTCGAGCATCGCGACATGCGGCCGGCCTTCGTCGAGCATCTGCTCACCTATATCGACCAGGCCAGAGCTGCGGCCGCTCAAGGTCGTGGTCAACCCCGGGAACGGCGGCGCCGGGCCGGTCATCGACATGCTGGAGGAGCATCTGCCTTTACAGCTTCGTAAAGATAAACGAGACGCCCGACGGGACATTCCCGCTGGGCGTGCCGAACCCCCTGCTGCCCGAGAACCGGGCCGCGACCTCTCAGGCCGTGCTCGAGACCGGGGCCGACCTGGGCATCGCCTGGGACGGAGACTTCGACCGCTGCTTCTTCTTCGACGAGAAGGGTGAGTTCGTCGAGGGCTACTACCTGGTGGGATTGCTCGCCGAGCGGGCGCTGAAGCGGCATCCCGGGCGCGAACATCGTCCACGACCCCGGCTGGTCTGGAACACTCGAGGAACTCGTGCGGCAGGCGGGCGGCACACCCGGTGGTGTGCAAGAGCGGCCACGCCTTCATCAAGGAGAAGATGCGGGCGGTCGATGCCGCCTACGGCGGCGAGATGTCGGCTCACCACTACTTCCGGGAGTTCTCCTACTGCGACTCCGGCATGATCCCCTGGCTGCAGGTGGTGGAGGCCATCAGCGAGGCCGGACGGCCGCTGTCCGAGATGGTGGCGGAGCGCATCGCCCGCTTCCCGGTGAGCGGAGAGATCAACCTGACCTTGAGCGATCCAGCGCGGGCGTTGGAGGCGATCCGGGAGCGGTACGCGGCAGGACGCCCTGGACGTGGACGAGATCGACGGCCTGAGCGTCGAGTATCCGACGTGGCGCTTCAACGTCCGCATGTCCAACACCGAGCCGGTGGTGAGGCTGAACGTCGAGACCCGAGCCGACAAGGATCTGCTGCAGGCGAAGACCGAGGAGCTCATCAGCGTGCTTGGAGTCCGCCCGGTGAGGGTAGCCCTCGCGCAGGTCAACCCGACCGTGGGGGCCCTCGAAGCCAACGGCGCCCTGGTGGTCGGAGTGGATGCAAGTCCGCCGAGGCAGCGGGAGCCGATCTCGTCGCGTTCCCGGAGTTGGTCATCTCCGGCTACCCGCCGGAGGATCTCCTGCTGAAGGACCACTTTCTCGCCCGCTGTTGGGACGCCCTGCTGGAGAGTGGCGCGCTGCGAACTCCGGGCATCTGCGCCCTGGTGGGGGTGCCCGTGGCCCAGGGAGGCGGCCGTCTACAACGCGGCCGCGGTCGCTGGCGGGAGGGCGGGTCGCCGGCGTCTACCGGAAGATCTGCCTGCCCAACTACGCGGTGTTCGACGAGAAGCGGTACTTCACGCCCGGGCGACCGCGCCGGCGTCGTCGATCTGGCGGGACGTGCACATCGGTGTCAACATCTGCGAGGACATCTGGGAGCCGTGCGGGCCCACGGAGGTGGCGGCCCGGGACGGTGACGCCTCGCTGGTGATCAACCTGTCCATGTCGCCCTATCACGTGGGCAAAGGCAGGGAGCGCGAGGCCATGCTCGCGCAGCGGGCGCGCGACGCGCACGCGTACGTGTGCTATCGTCAACGGGGTCGGGGGCCAGGACGAGCTGGTGTTCGACGGGCAGAGCCTGGTGTTCGGGCCGGACGGCGGGCTGGTCGCGCGCGCGGCCGCAGTTCGAGGAGCAGTTGCTCGTGGTCGACCTCGACGTGGAGTCGCTCCGTCCGCCTGCGTCGCCTGGGCGAGTTGCCGGTCGAGGGGCCCGACTGCCGTCTCGACCTGTCCAGCGGGCTCTCGCTGGGGAGTGGAGATCATCACCGTGGATCGGGCCCGGTCTGCGGCCGGCGGGCGGCCTCCGCGGACGACGCCCAGGCTGCGGTCGGAGCGCCCCGTCGCACGGCCGGACACGTCCCCATCGCCGAGTGCGCTGAGTCGTCGGAGGCCGAGGTCTACGCGGCGCTGTGCCTGGGGGTGGGCGACTACGTGCGGAAGAACCGCTTCGAGCAGGTGGTCATGGGCATCAGCGGCGGTATCGACTCGGCGCTCACGGCCTGCATCGCGGCCGACGCCCTTGGGGAAGGAGAGGGTCGACGCCGGTCTCCATGCCCTCGCGCTACTCCAGCGCCGGTACCAAGAACGACGCTCGAGAGACGGCCGAGCGGCTGGGGGTCCACTTCTACGAGATCCCCATCGAGAGCATCTACGGCTCCTACCTGGAGACCCTGGCTCCGTATCTTCGGCGGAACGCGACGCCGGGAGTCACCGAGCAGAACATCCAGGCCCGCATCCGCGGGCAACCTGCTGATGGCGCTCTCGAACAAGTTCGGCTGGCTGGTGCTGACCACCGGCAACAAGAGCGAGACGGCCGTCGGCTATGCCACGCTCTACGGCGACATGGCGGGCGGCTTCGCCGTGCTCAAGGACGTGCCCAAGACCCTTGTCTACAGGCTGGCCGACTATCGCAACTCGCTCGGTCCCGGGCGAGGGCCCGATCCCGCGGGCCACCATCGACCGAGCGCCGTCCGCCGAGCTGGCGGCCGACCAGACCGACCAGGACACGCTGCCGCCGTACGACCTGCTCGACCGCATCATCGAGGCCTACGTGGTCAACGACGACAGCGTCGACGAGATCGTCGCGTCGGGCGTCGACCGGGGCGAAGTGCAGCGGGTGGTGGCGATGATCGACGGCAACGAGTACAAGCGCCGCCAGGCGGCGCCGGGCGTGCGCATCACCCCGAAGGCCTTCGGGAAGGACCGGCGGCTGCCCATCACGAACCGCTATCGGGGATAGGCGAGCGACGAATGAGCGATTACATCCACGATCAGCAGGCACTGGGCGTCTCCGTCGGCGAGGTCGAGCTGCAAGAGCGTGACCTTCCCGTCGCTGCCCCTCGACTCGGGCGCAGTCCTGGAGCCTGTCACCATCGCCTACGAGATGTACGGCACGCTGAACGACGGAGCGCACCAACGCCGTGCTCATCCTGCACGCCCTCTCCGGCGACGCTCACGCCGCCGGCTACTACCCGGGAGAGACGAAGCCGGGCTGGTGGGAGACCATGATCGGCCCGGGCAAGGGGTTCGACACCGACCGGTACTTCGTCATCTGCTCCAACGTCATCGGCGGCTGCAAGGGCAGCAGCGGGCCGAGCAGCATCAACCCGGCGACCGGCAAGGAATACGGGGTCACCTTCCCGTTGGTCACCGTCGGCGACATGGTGCGGGCGCAGAAGCTGCTGGTCGATCATCTGGGCATCTCGAAGCTGCTGGCTGTCGCCGGGGGTTCCATGGGGGGGATGCAGGCTCTGGAATGGGCCGTCGCCTATCCGGAGATGGTGGCGTCGTGCATCTCGCATCGCGGCGACGCAGCGGCACTCGCCCATGCAGATCGCCTTCAACGAGGTGGGCCGCGAGGCCATCATGGGCGACCCCAACTGGAACGGCGGCGACTACTACCAGGGCGACCCGCCCGACAGCGGCCTGGCGGTCGCCCGGATGATCGGGCACATCACCTATCTGTCCGACGAATCGATGCACGAGAAGTTCGGGCGGCGCCTGCGGGAGAAGAAGGCGCCGGACTACGACCTCAGCCTGGACTTCGAGGTGGAGAGCTACCTGCGCTACCAGGGCGAGGTGTTCACGCGCCGCTTCGACGCCAACACCTATCTCTACATCACCAAGGCTCTCGACTACTTCGACCTGGCGGCCGGCCGCGGGGTGCTGGTGGAGGCCTTCCGGGAACTCCCGGAGGACATGCGCTTTCTGATCATCGCCTTCAGCAGCGACTGGCTCTACCCGCCGTATCAGTCCAAGGAGATCGTGCACGCTCTGAAGGGCAACGGGCTCGACTGCTCCTACCTCGAGATGAGCTCGTCGCTACGGCCACGACGCCTTCCTTCTCGAGAACAAGGATCTCACCCGGGTGGTGTGGCACTTCCTGGAGACCACCGCGCGGCAGAGGAGGGCTGCGCCTTGCCTAGCGGCGTGGCCAGGAGCGCGGACGGCGTCCGCTGGGACCACCTGTTCATCGTGGATGCGGTGCCCGCGGGAGCGCGGGTGCTCGACCTGGGCTGCGGCAAGGGGATCCTCCTCAAGATGCTCATGGACGCCAAGAACGTGCGCGGCACCGGCATCGAGATCGTGGAAGACAAGGTCTACGAAGCGGTGGCCAAGGGCGTCACCGTCTACCACGGCGACTTCGACGAGGGCCTGTCGTACTACCCCGACAACAGCTTCGACTACGTGGTCCTCAGCCAGACCCTGCAGCAGGCCCGGGAGACGGTGGCGGTGCTGCACGAGGCGCTGCGCGTGGGGCACTACGTGGTGGCCAGCTTCCCTAACTTCGGCCACTGGAAGGCGCGGCTGCAGCTGCTCTTCACCGGCAGGGCGCCGGTGACGAGCTCGCTGCCGTACCAGTGGTACGACACGCCGAACATCCACTCCCTGACCATCAAGGACTTCCGCCGGTTCACGCGCGAGCAGGGGATACGGATCGTCCGGCACTTCTACGTGGGGCCCAAGCGGCCGTCTGCGGTTCTGGCCCAACCTGCGCGCCGCCTACGGCGTCTTCGTGCTCGAGAAGTGCCGCCGAGCTGGCCGGAGCGCGCCCGGCCGAGGAGCTGCCCGCGACGAGTAGGTGACCGGTGCTGGGGTAGAATGAGCAGTCGTCCGGGGCCCATAGCTCAGTTGGTTAGAGCTGCCGACTCATAATCGGCCGGTCGCAGGTTCGAGTCCTGCTGGGCCCACTTGAAAAGCCCAGTATTTGGCGGCTTTCCGCCAAGATAGCAAAGCTTCGTCTGCCGAGCGTCTCTGAGCTGGAAGAAGGCCCACGGATGCGCGTTTGTTGACAGGCCGTGGGCCTCGTTAGGAATATCGACCAAAGCGGGTGGAGGTATTAGGCGCCTCGCTACTCACTCCGACGCTCAGTTCTACAACCAAAGTCTCCCGGCGCGAGTACGTTGAAGGTCGTGTTGCCCCGCCATCCCCTCGCTCCTACAATGGACTAGTCACGACAGAGGAACTGGAGAAAGCATGCAAATATACTGGCCGGGGTTGGCTGTCCTCTTCTACGCCCTAATCGGGCTCGGGTACACGATCATGGGCATCTACGCCTTGGAAGCGTGGCGCACCCGGAGAAAGGAGAGAAAGTCGGGACAGTAATTGGTCCGAACCTGACCGACGAGAACCTCTGCTGAGCGCCCGCGTCTGTAGGGCTGTAGTGAAGCCTACGCGCCCGCGAGAGTCGTGTCCACTGTTCACGCCTCGGGGTGATCGTTCCTCTGTAAGGCGTGAGCTGCTCCGCCGCGGATAGCTCCCGGACTTGGTAGCAGCCCTCGAGCAATTCCTTGTGATCGTTGCAGATGTAGACGAAGGCCGTTGCCGAAATGCTGGCGCTCTTCCACGCTCCCGACCACCCCGGCGGCGACTCTAAAGAAAAGTATTGCATCTTTGGTGCAACCCAGTCTATTCTTGCCTGGTATGGATCAGTCAGGAACTCACTCTCAGCCGGTACCTAGGGGACATCGCGATCTGGCGTTGTCCGTAGGTCTCGAGTTGCTCACGGTTCTGACGGTGGTGATGGGTGGTCTCGGAGTATGGCTGGCAGGCTCCGTCGATTGGCTGCTCGAACCATGGTGGGCCTGGTTCTGCATGATCGTCAGCGGATCCGCGACGGTGGTCTCTGGCGCTGCTGCTGGGGACGATGGCCCGAGACGCAACCTTGCGACGTCAGGCGGGGTAGCTCGGAGCGGCTGCCGGCCCGAGTCGCGCGGCCATGTCGGCGGTGCTAAGCTGGACCACGGGGCTGTCCGGGCAGCCCCTCCGGCCACAGAACGAGATCACAAGGAGTCCGCTGATGCGCGAGGATCTCACCGCCGACAAGCTGGCCATCCGCGAAACGGTGGAGAATTGGGTAGTCTGGCGAGACTCCGGGGATTGGGAGCGTTTCGCGACGGTCTGGCATCCCGAGGGCTGGATGACCGCCACCTGGTTCCAGGGGCCGTATCAGGACTTCATCGCGATCAGCAAGCGTTCCTTCGAACAGGGCGTGAACATCCTTCACCAGCTGGGTGGCTGGTCGTGCGACGTGGCTGGGGACCGCGCCATCTCGCAGGCGAAGATGACCATCCACCAGCGCGGCGAGGTCGATGGCGTCGCCGTGGACGTCGTGTGCTGGGGCCGTTTCTACGATTTCTTCGAGAAACGGGAGGGCCGCTGGGGGATCGTCAGACGGCAGCCCATCTACGAGAAGGACCGGCTCGACCCCGTGGATCCGTCCGCGACCCTCTCCCTCGATCCCGCCGTGTTGGCTCGCTTTCCCGAAGGCTACCGGCATCTCGCCTATCTTCAGTCCCGGGTGGGATTCAACGTGAAGGAGGCACTGCCGGGGCTGAAAGGCCCGGCCGTGGAGAAGCTCTATGCGGAGGGCAAGGCCTGGCTGGAGGGCGCTTCTACGCCGGGGGAGCCCCTCTGATCGGAGCTGGAGGGGGGCATCATGCTGGTTGGTGAGCTGGAAGCGGTCCTGGACGTGCTGGCGCCCAAGGCGCTTGCCGAGCCCGGGGACAACTGCGGGCTGCTGGTCGGCGACACGCCGGGCGCCCGTCAAGAAGGTCCTGGTGGCCCTGGAGCTCACCGAGCCGGTACTAGCGGAGGCCGTCGCCGGAGGCCACGACACCGTCCTCACCCATCATCCCCTGCTGTTCTCGCCGCTCTCCTCGGTCGTCGAGGGTCGAGGGCGTGAGCGGCTGGTGAGGGAGCTGATAAGGCGGCATCTTAATCTCTTGGCCTGCCACACCAACCTCGATAGCGCGGAGCACGGCCTGGCCGCCATCGCGGCCGAGGCCCTGGGACTCGAAGACATGGTGCCGATGCGACGGAGCCCGGCCGGGTGGTACAAGCTGGTGGGCTTCATCCCCCCGGAGGCGGTGGACAGCGTGGCGGCAGCCGTGTTCCGGGCAGGCGCCGGGGTGATCGGCGACTACGACGACTGCGCGTTCTCCGCGGAGGGTACCGGCTGGTTCACGCCGGGTGCCGGCGCGCATCCCGCGGTCGGGCGGCCGGCCGTTCCCGAGCGCGCGCGCGAAGTGCGCTGGGAGACCGTGGTGCCTCGGAGGCGGGTGGGAGCCGTGATCTCGGCCTTCATCTCCGCGCATCCCTACGAGGAACCGGCTTTCGATGTGTACCCGGTGGAGGACGTGCGCACCCGAACGGGGCTCGGCCGGTGGGGACTCTGCCGGGCGCGTCCTCAGTGGCGGAAGTGGCGCAGCGTGTGGCCGGCACGTTCGAACTGGCGGCCGTCAGTTGGAGCGGAGACGGCTCGCGGGTGGTGCGCCGAGTCGGCGATACTCCCAGGGAGTGGACGGAGCCTCCTGGAGGAGGCAGCGGGGCTCGACGCGCTCATCACCGGGGATGTCGGCTACCACGACGCGGATCGGGCAGATGCGCTGGGATTCAGCCTGGTCGTGCGTCCGCACGGGGAGCTCGAATGGTGGTGTATGCGGCGCTGGGCCGACCTGCTTGCGGGCGCAGTTGGCAGGGAGCGGGGTCGAGGTGGATACGAGCGGGACTGGCGCTCACCCTGGAACCGACACCGCTGGCCGTATGCGGACGGAGGATGTGGCCTGGCAGATGCGCCTAGTCGAGGGGCGCTGGACTGCGGCTGAGAGTGGACGGGGGATCGCGGGGAAACCCGGGCCCGGGCGCTGTCGGCGTGGTTCTGGAGGATGCTGAGGGCCGGGTCGTCGATACGCTGGGACGCACCATCGGCGTGTGCACCAACAACGTGGCCGAGTATCGCGCACTGCTGGCCGGTCTGGAGCTCGCTCGCGACGGCGGGAGCCCAAGAGCTGGAGGTCCTCGCCGATTCGGAACTCCTCGTACGAGCAACTGAACGGCGAATACCGGGTCAAGAACGAGGGTCTCAAGCCGCTCCACCAGGAGGCGCTGGGGTGGCTTCGACAGTTCCAGCGGGTTTCGATCCGACACGTACCCCGCGCGGAGAACGCCGAAGCCGACCGCCTGGTCAACAAGGCGCTGGACGACGCGGCTTCGGCTGGTCTATAATCCACAGGCCGTCGGGCTCCGGGCGGATGTAGCTCAGTTGGCTAGAGCGTCTGCTTGCCATGCAGAAGGTCGAGGGTTCGAATCCCTTCATCCGCTCCATTGAACCCGTGATCCGGGCGACGTGGCCGAGTGGCTTAGGCACGGGTCTGCAAAACCCGCTACACCGGTTCAACTCCGGTCGTCGCCTCCTAAGAGATGCAATGCCTCCTCTAACCGCCCCGCGAGGAGGGGTGAGAGGCGAGGCATTGTTGTTTGGTAGTGGTCAGGAGTCGCGAGCAGAGTGCGCACTCGTCGATCGGGCTCTGCCGTGGCAGGCAGGAGTAGACCCCCAAACGTGGAAAACCCTGCTCGAGCGTGATAAAGTCCTGCGGGCGAAACGGGGGGAGAGCCGTTTCGTCGGTGAGGAGAAGTGTGAACAGAATGGGAACCGTAGGCGGCGGTATCAAGTGTTAACGCTCGCTATCGTGTTGCCTGTCGTACTGGTCATCCTTCCTGGTTTTCTGCTCATTCTTGGTCTGGGCAGAGCGGCAGGCAAAGAAAGGCCAAGACCGGCAGGAACGTCGGCGATGGTGGACCCTCTCGGGAGCGACCCGTCGACGTTCAATTGCAGCTATTTCGTCCCCGCGACACCAAGATTCGAAGGCTCGCGAAAGCGGATCTGAACTAGAGTCGGTCACGCGTGGCGATTCTGCCCGTGGACGCCTGCCTCACCTCCGCCTGTAGCGCTCGCGCCGTCGATGATGGTCTCTGCGGCGCATTGCACCGGATCCCCGGAAAGGGTACCGTGAGTCCTTTGTCGAATCGAAAACCGTCGGTCCCTGCCTGAGAGGAGGAATCGGTGGATCACAAGTACAGCGTCGGCGACAAGGTTAGGGCGGTCTTCGGCGACGATAGCGTCGGGGTGATCGTCAGACTGACAGAGCTGTCCGAGGATGAGCCTGGGTACGTAGTGCAGTTCGGCACTTCAGAGGACGACTTCGGGGAGGAAGAGCTCGAGGCGGCTCACGTAGAATCCGGTATAGCTCGGAGCGCCGGCTCGCAGGAGCGGCCGCCTGGCGTGTCGAGGCCCTGGACTGCTTCGGGCGTCAGGGTTCGTCTATCGCCCTCTTGAACGCGCAGAAGTAGGCGTTCGTATATCGAGCGGGCTCATACCCCGGGCTCGAGGTGGGGATTCTTGCTCGAGCCTTGATCATCCCGGTGATGGCGTCGTCTGTCGGTACCGACCGAGGGCCACCCTGGACGAGCACGTTGGCATCTTCGTCGATGTACACCGGCTGGATGCTCACCAGTTCCCAGCCGCGGCTCCCGATCTCGTTTAGCTTGGGAATAAGCGCCTGGGGGGCCGAGCTTGGAGGGTCCCAGCCAGGCCACAGCGACTTCAAGTATTCCTTGGTATCGGGCTCATGCGCTTTTGCATAGAAGACGACTGTGCGGTACTCCCACTTCATCACGGGCTCCCTCGATAGACGGATCTTCATACACTCTACAGCCCGATGCTGATCTCGGCTGTGCCCGAGGAGCTGCGCCCTTGCCAGCCGTTCGGACCGGCTGTATGATGACGGCCCTGAACGGGCGCTTAGCTCAGGGGGAGAGCGCTTCCTTGACGCGGAAGAGGCCACAGGTTCAAATCCTGTAGCGCCCACTCTTGTTCGGCCTGATTCTCGGCCTTCCAGCGCACAGCAGACGCGGGCTGCAGCCGGTGTGCAGACAAGCCGCGGCCCCGATCGTCCGCGGGCTCCCCTGCATGAAGCCACAGGCGATAGCCGGTGCTGAGGGTCACGCTGATGTTGGAGTTGCCGAGTCGCTCCTGTGGCTCGGGAATTTGAGGCGGGGACCCTTTGCTCCCAGCCGGCCAACCGGGGATTCCCAGGGTTTTCGCCACCGCACTGTCCCTGGGGATGGAATAGAGGGCGCCGCGGGCTTTGAAGCCCGCGGCGCCCCAAGCACTCGACCCGACTACTGGCAATCTTTCGCGAGTGCTAGTGCTGCCGGCTAGGACCTATGAGTCGAACTCATGGGACGTGCGCGGCGAAGACAACCAGCCAAGGCCATCGCGGACAGGGCAGGAGTCTAGCCAGTGCCAGTGCCTAAGGTGTCGCCACCACCGGTGAAAACCTCTGAAACGGTCGTCAGATTTCCTGCGGTCGTGGCGGTCGACCTCCTGCTTCTGGTCGTCACGCTCGTCGACTTCCTGCGTGCTGGTCCGTGTCGTCGTAGTCGTGGTCGGCTGGGCTGTGGTAGTCGTGGTCGGCTGGGCTGTGGTAGTCGTGGTCGGCTGGGCTGTGGTAGTCGTGGTCGGGCTGAGCCGTGGTAGTCGTGGTGGGCTGAGCCGTCGTAGTCGTGGTGGGCTGAGCCGTCGTAGTCGTGGTCGGCTGAGCTGTGGTAGTCGTGGTCGGCTGGGCTGTGGTAGTCGTGGTCGGCTGAGCCGTGGTAGTCGTGGTCGGCTGGGCTGTGGTAGTCGTGGTCGCGTCTACGTGGCACCCCGGGAGGCCGTGGCCCGCAGGCGGATTGCATGTGTAACCGGGATGGGCGCTCACCGGTCCGGCGTTCAGCCACGCGGCGAGCCCGATTGCTAGCGCCACTGCAAACGTTATGCCTACTGCGGGGAGCCACCTGGCCACTGGTCTATTGCTCATCTGAAGCCTCCTCTTTCTCACGCTGCAACCCCTTTCTTGCTTGGTCGATAGCTTGCTCTAGGCACGGCCTTTCTACTGTAGTAAGGGAATTAATTCAATAATGTAATCAGGTAGTGGTCAGAAAGTGGGCACTTCACAGTGGCGTTGCTGAAGCCTTCTCGCCCGTGAGAAAGCCGCTGGGAAATGGACCGCCGGACAAGCCATCTGCGCGGCAACACGCTGGTGATTTGTAGCGCCGACCGAGCATGGCGCGAAGGGCTTCTTCGTCCTCACCAGACGCCGTTTGGAGGAAGTGAGGCCGGTTGGGTCGAATAAGTCGCGGCGAGGTCGTGCAGGGCACGGGAGGAGCATTCGGCATGAGCGTAGGACGCGGAGCCGCGTCGCTGGGCATCAGCTTTCTCATCGGGACGTTCGTCAGCGCCTTCGTTTCGATGGTCGCAGAGACGGTCGGGACGTCCGTCGCCGGCGAGTGGCTCGGCATCATCCTCATGGGGGTGATGGCGGGCAGTGTCTTCCCTGTTCATCACCTCCTGTGGAGAAGGACTCTCGGGTCGTTCGGGCGCCGACTCCCGCGAGGAGTATCGTGACGACCGGGCGGCGAGGGAGCGACAGCCAAGGGTAGGCTTCGCCTCATCCTCTGGCGATCACATCGCGTCGGCGGCGCAACCCGCGCTGTGAGCTAGACTAGCCTCACGAATCAGCGTACCTGCTCATCTGCGAGGCTCCCGTGAAAGTACTGCTTCCTGACGGATCCGATCTGACCGTGGCCGAAGGCGGCACTCCGGCCGACGTGGCCACCGCGATCGGGTCTCGGCTGGCCAAAGCTGCAGTCGCGGCCACGGTGGGTGACAAGGTCGTCGACCTCACTGCCCCGCTCGTCGACGGCGACCGGGTGAGCATCATCACGGCCTCATCCGCCGAGGGTCTCGACGTGATCCGGCACTCGGCCGCGCACATCCTGGCCGAGGCCGCCACCCGGCTCTACCCGGGTACCAAGGTCGCCATCGGCCCCGCCATCAAGGATGGCTTCTATTACGACTTCGACTTTCCTCAGGCCGGTCGGGGAGGACGACCTGCCCAAGCTGGTCGCCGAGATGGAGAGTCTGGTCGCTGCCGGCGAGCGTTCGAGCGTCGTGAGGTGACCAAGGAGGAGGCCGAGATCCTCTTCGCCGACGAACCGTACAAGCTGGAGTTGATACGCGACCTGGCCCCCGAAGACGATCATCAGCACCTACCGCGTGGGGGATTTTCTCGACCTGTGCCGGGGCCCGCACGTGCCCGACACGAGTCGAGATCGGCGCCGTGGGTCTGCTGTCGGTGGCCGGAGCCTACTGGCGAGGTAAGAGCGAGAACCCCATGCTCACCCGCATCTACGGGACCGCCTTCCCCTCCAAGAAGGAACTGGAGGAGTACCTGCAGCGCCTCGAGATGGCGCGGCAGCGCGACCACCGCAAGTTGGGCCGGGAGCTGGGTCTGTTCAGCTTCCACGACGAGGGCCCGGGTTTCCCGTTCTTCCATCCCAAAGGGATGCGGGTGATCAACGCCCTGCTCGAATACTGGCGCCGCGAGCACACCCTGGCGGGCTACGAGGAGACCAAGACCCCGATCATGCTCGAGCGGACGCTTGTGGGAGCGTTCCGGGCCACTGGGACAACTACAAGGACAACATGTACTTCACGCGGATCGACGAGGTCGATTTCGCCGTCAAGCCCATGAACTGTCCGGGCGGCATCCTCATCTACAAGAGCGAGCAGCACTCCTACCGCGATCTGCCCCTGCGCTACGCCGAACTGGGCCTGGTCCACCGTCACGAGATGTCCGGGGTGCTCAGCGGCCTCTTCCGGGTGCGCATGTTCACTCAGGACGACGCTCACATCTACTGCCTGCCGGAGCAGGTGGAGGAGGAAGTCCTGGGCGTCATCGGCCTGGTGCGGCGGATGTACCGGACTTTCGGGTTCGAGCGAAGTGCACGTGGAGCTGTCGACGCGGCCCGAGAAGTCGATCGGCAGCGACCAGATGTGGGCAGACAGGCCGAGGGCGCGCTGGCCGCCGCGCTCGAGCGGGCGGAACTCCCGTACGTGCTCAACCCTGGCGACGGAGCTTTCTACGGTCCCAAGATCGACTTTCATATCGAAGATGTCATGGGTCGCACATGGCAGTGCGCAACGTGCCAGGTGGACTTCGCCATGCCCGAGAGGCTCGACATCGACTACGTGGGCGAGGACAACCAGCGTCATCGGCCGGTGATGATCCACCGGACGGTCCTGGGTAGCATCGAGCGGTTCCTGGCCATCCTCATCGAGCACTACGGCGGCGCCCTGCCCGCGTGGCTGGCGCCGGTGCAGGTCCCGGTCGTACCGGTGGCCGATCGTCACGCTGACTACGCGAGAGAGGTCGGTGGCGCCCTGACCTGCGAAGGGCTGAGGGCGGAGGCCGACCTGCGGCCCGAGTCGGTGGGCAAGAAGATCCGCGACGGCGAGGTGGGCAAGGTGCCCTTCATGCTGGTAGTGGGCGACCGCGAGGTGGAGCAGGGGACGGTGACCGTGCGCACCCGGGGGAGCAAGGACACCGAGACGCTGGCCGTCTGGCCGAGGCCGCGACCTTCATCGACGACGCCTGCAGTTTGCCCGACTCGGCATGTCCTTGAGGCAGGCGGGACGATAGGCTATACTACGGGGTCACATAAAGAGGAAGCCACCCTTCCCACCCCGCGCCTCGTGTGGTACGGAGGTCGACCATAGAATCAGCGGCCGGCTGTCGAGCCGGGCTTCTGCGTGGGAGAGCGGTGGTGACACCGCTTTTTTGTGTGGTAGAAGTGGCCACTAACCGGTAGCACCGGGGGAGGTGCAGGGGAACATAGCCGACATAGTTCGCATCAACGAGAAGATCCGTGCAGACGCGGTCCGACTGATCGGACCGGACGGCGAGCAGGTCGGGATCGTGAGTGTTCCTGAGGCGCTCGCTTACGCCGACAGACTGAACCTCGACCTGGTCGAGGTGGCTCCGATGGCCAATCCGCCGGTCTGCAAGGTGATGGACTACGGCAAGTACAGATACGAGCAAGAGCAGAAGGCAAAGGAAGCGCGCAAGCGGCAGACGACGATCAGCATCAAAGAGATCAAGCTGCGTCCCAAGATCGACGACCACGACTTCGATACGAAGAAGGGGCACGTGCTAGCGCTTCCTCAAGAAGGGCGACAAGGTCAAGCTGACCATCATGTTCCGCGGTAGGGAATTGGTCCACCCGCACCTCGGCGAGAGACTGCTCCGCCGAATGGCTGAGGACCTGGCGGATGTCGGCGAGATAGAGTCCGAACCCAGTCTCGACGGCAGGAACATGGTCATGATGCTGGCCCCGAGGCGTAACTGATAAGGGAATCGACATGGCGAAGAACAAGACTCACAAGGGCGCTAAGAAGCGGATCAAGCTGACCGCTACCGGCAAGCTGATGAGCCGCCGGGCGTTCGGCAGCCATCTGCTGACCAAGAAGTCGGCCAACCGGAAGCGCAAGTTCCGCAAGATCACGGTGGTCGAGACCCAAGACAGCAACCGGCTTCGGGGCCTTCTGGGCCAGATAGAGAGGAGATAGCCATGCCCAGAGTCAAGAGAAGCATCAGTGCCCACAAGAAGCGCCGTAAGGTCCTGGATGAGGCCAAGGGGTACTGGGGGCTCAAGAAGTCCTCGTACCGGCGGGCCAAAGAACAGTCCCTCAAGTCGGGCACGTACGCTTACCGTGACCGCAGGGCTCGCAAGCGCGAGTTCCGCCGTTTGTGGATCACCCGCATCAACGCCGGAGCCCGCCAGCACGGCCTGAGCTACAACCAGCTCATCCACGGTCTCAAAGAGGCGCACATCGACGTCGACCGCAAGATCCTCGCCGACCTCGCCGTGCGCGAGCCCGAAGTGTTCGCCCAGATGGCCGCCCGGGCCAAAGAGGCGCTGGGGGCCGCCTAGCAGCTTGATCGCCTGCGCGGCGGCGCGACTGGCAGAGTCCGGCGCACCGCGGCAGGCTACAGAGTGAGGAATCGAGCGGCCGGGCCTACAGCCCGGCCGCACCTGTTGAAGGCGGGCGCACCATGATCCGCGACATCGCAGGGCGGCAGAACCACAGCGTCAAGCTGGCGCGAAAGCTGCAGAAGAAGAAGCACCGGCGCGAGCGCGGGCCTGCTGGTGGGCGAGGGCATGGACCTTCTGCTCGCCGCGCTGCAGGGCGGCGCCGACATCCGCGAGATCCTGGTCCGGCGGGAGCTTGTGGCGGGAGTTGCCGGCCGCGCTGCGGGAGCAGGGCGGCGGCAGCCGGGGGAGCGGTGGACGTCGCCACCTCAGCCGCGGAGGCCCCCGGGGAGCGGCGTGAACATCGGCGATCTGCGACCAGGAGACCCTCGACTACGCCAGCTCCCTTGGAGGGTCGGCGGACGTCATCTTCCTGTGCACCCAACCAGTCCGGCATCTTGAGCGAGCTCGATCTGGGCAAAGACCTCGTGTTCTTCCTCGATGGCGTGGGCGACCCCGGCAACGTGGGTACCCTCGTTCGGAGTGCTGTGGCCTTCGGTCTGGGCGGAGTCATCTGCTCGCCGGGCACGGCCGATCCCTACAGCCCCAAGGCTTTGCGCGGGGGCATGGGCGCCCAGTTCGCCATACCGGTGGTCACCGAGGTCGAGCCGCGGGACCTGCTGGCTCGATATGGCGGCTGTCGGCCGGCGCGAGGAGCAGGTCGCCGGCGACGATGCTGGTCGCCGATCCGCGGATCCGGGATCGACGTCCGCGACGGTGGCGCGCGAGCGGCGGCGCGGTGGTCGTGCTGGGGAGCGAGCGAAGCGGCCCCGGCGAAGCATGGGCCGGGATGCAGAGCGATCACCATCCCGCAGAGCCGATTCGACTCGCTGAACGTGGCGATGGCGGGCACCATCATGGCCTACGAACTCAGCCGCGAGTCAAGAGCGTGCCGGTGGCAATCGACGGCCTGGTGTCCGCTAGGATTGTCCGCCTGGAAGGAGGAGCCATCACGGCTCAGACGATCCCATACTGGACGCAGGTGTCGCGTGCCGATCTGCGGACCATCTACACCGAAGGTATGGCCGGCATCGCGGGCGCCCCCGACCTGGCCGAGCTCGTGGACGCGCGGGTGCGCTTCCTGGGCCGTAAGGCGGACCTGGTACAGCTGCTGCGGACCATCCCGGAACTGCCGGCCCGAGCAGAGGCCCGAGGTGGGCAAGGTCGGCAACCTCATCCGGCGAGGCGCTGGAGACGGCTGCCGAGGCGCGGAAGGCGCAGTTGGAAGCCGAGGAACTGGCTGCGGGGCTTCGAGCGCGACCGCATCGACGTCACCCTTCCCGGCTGGCCGTCGCCGCTGGGGCGCCTGCACCTCATCACCCAGACCCAGCGGGAGATCGAGGACATCTTCGTCGGCATGGGCTACGAGATCGCCGAGGGGCCCGAGGTGGAGACCGAGTACTACAACTTCGAGGCCCTCAACACTCCCGCCGATCATCCGGCCCGCTCGCTCCACGACACCTTCTTCGTGTCCGGAGAGCGTCCTGCTGCGCACCCACACCTCGCCCGATGCAGATCCGGGTCATGGAGAAGCAGCGGCCGCCGGTCCACATCATCGTTCCCGGCAAGGCCTACCGCCGCGACTCCGACGCCACCCACACCCCCATGTTCCACCAGGTCGAAGGGCTGGTGGTGGACGAGGGGATCACGCTGGCCGACCTCAAGGGCACCCTGGAGACGTTCGTGCACGCCATGTTCGGAGCCGACCGGAAGGTCCGGCTTCGCCCGCACTTCTTCCCGTTCACCGAGCCGTCGGTGGAAGTGGACGTGTCCTGCATCATGTGCGACGGCGCCGGCTGCCGCCTCTGCAAGAAGAGCGGCTGGCTGGAGATCCTGGGCGCCGGGCATGGTCGATCCCAACGTCTTCGAGTTCGTCGGCTACGACCCCGAGGTCTACACCGGCTTCGCCTTCGGCATGGGCATCGAGCGGATCGCCATGCTCAAGCACGGCGTCAACGACCTGCGTCTCTTCTTCGAGAACGACCTGCGCTTCCTGCGCCAGTTCTGACCGGGAGCCCCTATGAAAGCGCCCTTGTCCTGGCTAAGAGAGTACGTGCCCATCGAGATGGGGGTCGACGAGATCGCCTCCCGTCCTGGCCCTCACCGGCACCGAGGTGGAGCGGGTGGCCGAGGTCGGCAGTCCCCGGGGCGGCGAGAACCTCAAGCACTTCGTCGTCGGCAAGGTCCTCGAATGCCGCCGACATCCCGACGCCGACAAGCTGTCGGTGTGCGTGGTCGACGTGGGCGAGGCGTCGCCGCGCACCATCGTATGCGGCGCGCCGAACGTGGCCGCCGGGCAGACGGTGGCCGTGGTGCTGCCGGGCGGGGTGATGCCCGACGGCACCCGCATACGCGAGGCGAAGCTCCGGGGCGTCGTGTCGTCGGGCATGATCATGTCCGAGGCCGAGATCGGGCTTGGCCGCCAAGAGCCCGGGCACCATGGTGCTGCCCGACGACTGGGCGGCAGGCGAGCTGCTCGAGCGAGTACTTCCCCATCTCCGACCAGGTGCTCGAAGTCGAGGTCACACCCAACCGGCCGGATTGCCTCTCGGTGCGGGGCTGGCCCGGGAGATCGCGGCCATCACCGAGGCGCCGTTCGACGAGGACGTGAGCTTCCGCATCCGTGGGGCGAGCGGACCGTCGACCGCGACATCTCCATCGAGGTGCGCGACCCCGATCTGTGCCCGCGCTACGCCGCGCCGTGTCATCCGCGGCGTCACGGTGGGCGAATCCCCTCTGTGGCTCAAAGCCCAGCTGGCCCACGCCGGCATGCGGCCCATCAGCAACGTGGTGGACGTGACCAACTACGTGCTGTGGGCGCTCGGCCAACCTCTGCACGCCTTCGACCTCCAGACCATCCGCGGTGAGCAGATCATCGTGCGGAGAGCGGCGCCGGGGGAGACCATCGTCACGCTCGACGGCGAGCGCCGCGCAGCTGACCGAGGACATGCTGGTCATCGCCGACGCCGAGCAGGCATCGGTCATCGCGGGCATCATGGGCGGTCTCGACAGCGAGATCACCGACGCCACCACCGACATCCTGCTGGAAGGCGCCAACTTCTTCGGGCCGTCGATCATGCGCACATCATCGGCGCCTGGGGCTGCGCTCCGAGGCCTCCACCCGCTACGAGAAGGGCCTCGACCCCGAGATGATCCCGCTGGCTCTCGACATGGCCTGCAGGCTGTTCGTGGAGCTGTGCGGGGGAGAGGTGTCGGTCGGCGACCATCGACGTGCGTGCGGAGCCCCGTCCGCAGACCGTGCTTCGGCTGCGCCCCGAGCGGGTGGCCGCGGTGCTCGGCACCGAGCGTCCCCGGTGCTGAGATGGCCGGGATCCTCACCCGGCTGGGCTGCGCGGTGACGCGACGAGGGCCGCCGATCTGGTGGTCGAGGTCCCGAGCTTCCGCGGCGGACCTGACCCGGGAGATCGACCTCATCGAAGAGGTGGCCCGGGTCCACGGCCTCGACCGCATCCCGTCGACGCTGCCGCCGCGGCGCGTGCGGCCGAGGGCGGCCTCGACCGGGCGCAGACGGCCAGGCGGCTGGTGGAGGACCTGCTCGCTGGGGCGGGCCTGACCCAGGTGATCAACTACAGCTTCGGCGACGACAAGTGGCCTGAGCTCCTCCGGCTGGCCGCCGATGACCCCCGGCGTCAGGATGGTGCGCGTCGCCAACCCTCTGAGCCTGGACCAGGCCTTCATGCGCACCATGCTTGCTGCCCGGGCTGCTCGAGACGGCCCGTCAAGAACGTGGCGGTCCGCGAGGAGCGCGTGCACATCTTCGAGGTGGGGAAGGTGTTTCTGCCGTCGGACGCTTTGCTGCCGCGACGAACCGCTGCGGGTCGGGATCCTGGTGGCCGGGCCCTGGGACGAGGACTCCTGGCTGCGCTCGGGCGTCGCCGTCGACTACTTCCTGGTCAAAGGGCTTCGTCGAGCGGATGGCCGCCGGGCTGCATTGCCCGCTCGCCTTCAGTCGTCCGAGCCGCGCCGACTCCGGCTCCCCAGCTCTGAGCCCGTTCCTGCATCCCGGCAAGAGCGCGGCTGATCGCGACAGCTGGCGGGTCGGGTCGTGGGCTGGATCGGGGAGATCCATCCGCTCGTGGTGCAGGCGTACGACCTCAAGGGCCGCCGGTGGTCGCGGCCGAACTCGATCTGGAGCCGATCTTCGCGGCGTCCTCTGAAGTAGCTGATGTTCCGCGATCTGCTGGCCTATCCCGTCGTGGAGCAGGATTTTGCCCTCGTCGTCGACGCCGCCGTCCCGGCCGCGGCGGTGGTCGCGATCGCTGCGCGCGCGTGGCGGCGAGTTGCTGGAGGAGATCAGGGTCTTCGACCTCTACGAGGGGGCGCAGGTAGCGGCCGGCAAGAAGAGCCTGGCTCTTACGGCTCAGCTTCCGCGCGCCCGACCGCACGCTGAGCGAGGACGAGGTCAACGAGCTGCGCCGCGCAGATGCTGGACAAGATCCGGGCAGAACTGGGAGCCGAGCTCAGGGCGTAGGCTCGGAGCGGATGGCGGCTAGCTGGCCGGCATGCAGCCGCCTTGCATGATTTTGCAGCAGCCGTGTATATTCACACACTCGTGCGGCGATGTCGAAAGGTACGAGCGTGATCACTGCGAGCATCGTCGGGGCCACCGGCTACACCGGGGCGGTCCTGACAGACATCCTGGCGGAGCATCCCGACGTCCAGCTCGGGGCGCTCACCTCCAAGTCGTACGTCGGCGCCGCGCGTGGACCGGGTCTTTCCCCACCTGCGGGTCGACGGTGCGTATACGCGCGTACTCTCCCGAGACGCGCCGGCGCGCCGATGTCGCCTTCGTCTGCTACCCGCATGCCGAGGCGTATGCCGTGGTGGCCGAGTTGCGTCGACCGGGGTTGCAGGGTGGTCGATCTGAGCGCCGACTATCGGCTGAAGGATCCCGCAGGGCTACGAGACCTGGTACGGGTTCGAGCATCCGCGTCCCGACCTGGTCGCCGAGGCGGTCTTCGGTCTGCCGGAGATGTACCGGGAGGCGATCGCGAAGGCCCGCATCGTCGCGAACCCGGGGTGCTATCCCACGAGCATGCTCCTGGGACTTGCTACCGGTTGCGCGCGACATCGACGCGGGCGGTGTCATCGTCGACTCGAAGTCGGGGGTCTCGGGCGCGGGCAGCACTCCGTCGGAGAAGACCCACTTCTGCGCCGTCGACGAGAACTTCCGCGCCTACGGCGAGGTGGGCCACCGGCACACCGCCGAGATGGTGCAGGAGCTGGCGATGGCCGCGGGTGCTCCGGTTCCCGTGTCGTTCACCCCGCATCTGCTGCCGGTGGACAGGGGGATCCTCAGCACCATGTACTTCCGACCCGCTCGAGCGGTCTGGTGGGCAACGACGCCTGGCTGGAGAAGTATCGCGCCTTCTACAAGGACGAGCCCTTTGTGGAGGTGAGCGACCAGGTCCCCAGCCTGGCCGAGGTGGTCGCGCACCAACTTCTGCCGGCATCACTGTGCGGGAGGATGAGCGCGGCCGGTCTGGTGAAGGTATTCAGTGTCATCGACAACCTGGTCAAGGGTGCGTCGGGGCAGGCGGTGCAGAACATGAACATCATGTTCGGGTTTGCCGAAGACGCCGGGTCTGAGGAGGAGAGTATGAGCGGATACCGGAGGTCCCGAGCATCCGGTGGTGGTCGCGCCCCTGCAGTCGCGGTTCCTCGCGTTCCCCGAAGGGTCGCGGCTGGAGGAACCGGCACCGGGCTCTCCGGGAGCCACCTATCCCGCCGGTTTCCTGGCCGGAGGCGTGGTCGCCGGGCTGAAGGAGAGCGGACGGCCGGACATGGGCGTGCTGGCGGTGGCTCCGGAGTGGCGCGGAGGCGCGGCTTCGGCGGCCGTCTTCACCACCAATGCCTTCGCGGCCGCCCCTGTCCTGGTCAACCGCGACGAGACCGATCTCGAGCACCTGCTGGCCGTCGTGGTCATGACAGTGGCAACGCCAACGCCTGCACCGGCGAGCCGGGACTGCAGGTCGCGCGGGCGATGCAGGAGGCGTGCGCCGAGACGCTGGGGCTGCCGGCGGCCAAGTCGCCGTCGGTTCCACCGGGATCATAGGAGTGCAGCTGGACGCCGCCTTCATGGCGGCCGGAGCGCGCATGGCGGCTCGGCGCCGTCAAGCCCGGAGGCGGCCCGGACTTCGACCATGCCATCATGACCACCGACCGCTTTCCCAAGATGTGCGCACTCGAGGTCGAGCTTCCCGAGGGGACGGTGCGGCTGGGAGTGTGCGCCAAGGGAGCCGGGATGATCTCGCCGGCGATGGCGACCATGCTCTGCGTGGTCACCACCGACGCGGTCCTCACGGCCGCGCGAGATGCAGGCGCTTGCTGGGCGAGGCCGTCGACAGTTCCTTCAACCGGGTGACGGTCGACGGGGAGATGAGCACCAACGACACGGTGCTCTTCCTCGCCAGCGGCGCCTCGGGAGTCCGGCCCGGCGAAGACGGGCCGGCGCCGCCTGGGCGCGCGCTCTCGACGCGATGCTCCTGCGCATCGCGCTCATGATGGTGGCCGACGGCGAAGGGGCGACGAAGATCATGCGGCTGCGCAGTCTCCGGGGCGGAGGACGAGGCTCAGGCCAAGAAGGTCGCGCGGGCCATCGCCGACTCACCACTGGTGAAGACCTGCATGCACGGGGGCGACCCCAACTGGGGGCAGGGTCATCAGCTCGGCGGGCGCGGCCATGGCCGGGCGCGTCGCTGCCCGCGGCTCGCCTGCACCTCTGCGGCGTGCTGGTCGTGGAGGGCGGCGCGGCCTGCGACGGTCTCCGCGTCCGAGCGGACTGCGATGACTGGCGGCGGCATGAAGGAGCCGGAGATCGACATAGCCCTGGATCTCGGGCTTGGGCGCGGCCTCCACGGAGCTCTTCTTCGCCGACATGGGCCACGAGTACATCACCATCAACGCCGAATACCACACCTAGGACTGCCATGCGCGAGGTATACCGCAAGACGAGTGGAGACCCTTCTCGAGTCGCTGCCGTACATCCGGATGTTCAGCGGCACGACGATGGTCATCAAGTACGGCGGCGCAGCGATGAGTTCCGCCGACCTCAAGGACGAGTTCGCCACCGACATCGCCCTGCTGCGCTACGTGGGCATCAAGCCCATCATCGTGCACGGCGGCGGCAACGAGATCAGCAGCTACATGAAGCGGCTCGACCTGCCGGTCAAGTTCGTGGACGGGCTGCGCGTGACCGACGCCGCCGCCATGGAAGTGGCCAAGATGGTCCTGGTGGGCAAGGTGAACAAGGAGATCGTGAGCCTCATCAACAGCAAGGGCGCGGCGGCCGTGGGCCTGTGCGGCGACGACGGCTCGCTCTGATCGAGGCCAAGCCGCTCGTCAAGCGGGCGGCGGACGGGACCGTCATCGACCTGGGCCTGGTGGGCGAGGTCACCGAGGTCAACACCGAGCTGCTGGCCCTGCTGGAAGCGGACTACGTCCCGGTGGTGGCCTCGGTGGGGACGGGATCGGCGGGGGAGAGCTACAACATCAACGCCGACACCGTCGCCGGCGCCCTCGCGGCCGCGCTGAAGGCGGAGAAGGTCATCTTCCTCACCGACGTGAGCGGACTGCACAGCGACCTGGAGGACGACTCCTCGCTCATCTCCGCAGTGCACGGCGCGGGAGATCGTCGACCTGATGGAGAGCGGCAAGGTCTCCAAGGGGATGATCCCCAAGCTGGAGGCGGTGCTCACGAGCCTGCGGGCCGGGGTGGGTGCGGCCCACATCATCGACGGACGCATCGCCCACTCGGTGCTTGCTCGAGGTCATGACCGACGACGCCGGGCTGGGCACCAAGATCGTCGCCGGCGACGACGTGAGCTGGGTCTGAGATGAACAAGCGGCAAAGACAACAGCTTCTGCGAAGGCTGCTCAAGGACCGCTCGGTCGCCAGTCAGCGCGAACTGGTGGACGAACTGGCGGCGGCGGGTTGCGTGGTCACGCAGGCCACCATCAGCCGCGATCTGCGCGAGCTGGGTCTGCAGAAGGGCCGGGACGCGGTGGGCCGCAGTCCGCTACGTCTTCGTGCCGGCCTCGGAGGAACGGCCCGATCCGCCGACGGCCTGCTCGCGGATGCTCAAGGAGTTCGGTCGCGGCATCCAGGTGGCGCAGAACCTTCTGGTGGTCCGTTGCGACCCAGGGGCAGCGCCGGGCATCGGCCGCGTGATCGACGAACTGGACCACGACTCGATCCTGGGCTGCGTCGCCGGGGACGACACGGTGATCGTGGTGAGCAAAGACACAGCAGTCGGCTGAGGCCGTCTGCGCGTATCTACAGCAACTGGGAGGCTGAAACTGATGGAGAAGGAACGGTGCGTACTCGCCTATTCGGGCGGGCTGGACACCTCGGCCCTCGATCCCGTACATGAAGGAGAAGTTCGGCTACGAGATCATCGCCGCCTTGGTGGACGTCGGCCGGATGAAGGACCTCGAGAGCCTGCGCGAGCGGGCTCTCACCGCCGGCGCGGTCGACTCGGTCGTCATCGACGCCAAGGAGGAGTTCCTCACCGACTTCGCCTTCCCGGCCCTCAAGGCCAACGCTCTCTATGAGGGCAAGTACCCGCTCCACTCCGCTCTGTCCCGGCCGCTCATCTCCAAGAAGATGGTGGAGCTGGCCCACGAGTGCGGGGCGAAGTTCATCGCTCACGGCTGCACCGCCAAGGGCAACGACCAGGTGCGGATCGATGTGTCGATCCGCTGCCTGGACCCCTCCATCACCGTGCTGGGTCCCGCCCGCGAGTGGAACATGACCCGGCCGCAACTCCTGGACTACCTGGCCGAGCGCGGCATCGACCTGCCGCTCACCAAGAAGAACCCCTACTCCATCGACGAGAACCTGTGGGGCCGGGCCATCGAGTGCGGAGAGCTGGAGGATCCCTGGGCGGCCGCTCCGGACGACGCCTACATGTTCACCGTCCATCCCAAGGATGCTCCCGACGAAGCCGGTGGAAGTGGTCGTGGGCTTCGAGGCGGGCATCCCGGTGTCGCTCGACGGCGAGGCGATGGGGCCGGTGGAGCTGGTGGAGACGCTCGACAAGATCGGCGGCTCGCACGGCTTCGGCCGCGTGGACATGGTGGAGAACCGCCTGGTGGGCATCAAGAGCCGCGAGACCTACGAGGTGGCCGGCTCGCTGTCGCTGATCATGGCGCATCGGGAGCTGGAGGATCTCACCCTCACCCGGGAGCTGCAGCACTTCAAGACCGGCATCGACCAGCGGATGACCGAGCTCATCTACGAAGGCCTCTGGTTCAGCCCTCTGGCCGACGCGCTGCGCGCCTTCATCGACGAGACCCAGAAGTACGTGACCGGTGACGTCCGGCTGCGGTACTTCAAGGGTTCGCTGCAGCCCGGTGGGACGGCGCTCACCGAACTCGCTCTACATCACCAAGCTGGCCACCTACGGAGCCGGCGACACCTTCAGCCACGAATCGGCCAAGGGCTTCATCCAGCTGTGGGGTCTGCCGCTCGAGGTGTGGGCCCGCAAGCGCCAGGGCGAGCTTTGAGCGAAGCGCCTACAGGTAACGGCTCGGACACCGACGCCGGCGCAGGGCGGCGGTACCGACAAGCCGTGGGGCGGCCGGTTCGCCGCCGGCCAGGACCCGCTGTTCGAGCGTCTGAACGCCTCCATCCCGTTCGATCATGTGCTTGCGCCCTTCGATATCCAGGGGTCGCAGGCGCACGTCCGCATGCTGGCGACGATCGGCGTGCTGACCGAGCGAGGAGCGGGACACGATCCTCGCGGGTCTGGCAGCCGATCGCGGGCGAGGTCGAGCGCGGGCACGCTTCGGCTGGACGCTCCAGGACGAGGACATCCACATGGCCGTCGAGCGGCGGCTTGACCGAGCTCGTGGGGCCGGTCGGCGGGCAAGATGCACACGGGACGGAGCCGGAACGACCAGGTGGCCCTCGACCTGCAGCTGTACCTGCGGCGCGCGGTCTCCGGACACCAGGCGCGGATACTGCGGCCTGATGGCCGCACTGCTCGCCCAGGCCGAGACGCCACGAGAAGACCGTCTTCCCCGGCTACACGCACCTGCAGCGGGCTCAGCCGGTCGTTCTGGCCCACCATCTGCTGGCGCTACTTCTTCGCGCTGCAGCGGGACTGGGAACGCTTCGCGGCGTGGCGCGACACGTCCTGGATGCCGCTGGGCGCCGGGCGCGCTTGGCCGGCGTCAACTACCCGCTCGACCGGGCGATGGTCGCGGCCGAACTGGGTTTCGCCCAGGTGTCTCCCAACGCCATGGACGCCGTGGCTGCGCGGGACACGGCCTTCGCCTACCTGGCGATCGCGGCGAACTGCGCGCTCACGCTGTCCCGGCTGGCGGAGGAGTTGGTGCTGTGGACCACCCAGGAGTTCGGGCTGGCCACGCTGCCGGAGTCGTGGACCTCCGGTTCGAGCATCATGCCGCAGAAGCGCAATCCCGACGGCGCCGAGCTGGTGCGGGCCAAGGCGGCCGGCTTCCTCGCCCGGCTGCAGGGGCTCGGCGCGCTGCTGAAGGGACTGCCGCTCGCGTACAACAACGACCTGCAAGAAGACAAGCTCTACGTCTTCGGGACCAAGGAAGAGCTCGACCTCTGCCTGGCAGGCGATGACGGCCATGGTCGACGGTCTCGTTCGTCGACGCAGCGGCGGGCGCGGGAGGCGGCCGAGGGTGGCTACGCGGCCGCCACCGACGTGGCCGACTACCTCGTCGGCAAGGGACTGCCCTTCCGTGAGGCCCACCGGGTTGCCGGCAGGCTGGTGGCGCATGCTGGCGGCCGACGGCCGGCCGCTGGCTTCGCGCCGGACCGGCCGAACTGCAAAGAGCTCAGCCCCGCTGTTCGACGAGGACTACTACGCGGTGGTGGATCTCGACCGCGTGGTGGGAGCGAAGGTATCGCCGGGCGGGACGGCGCCGGCGCGAGTGGCCGAGCAGCTGGCCCTGGCTCGCACGGTGCTGGAGCGTCTGGGGTAGTAGCTGGCCCGGGCAGGAGGGCGGGGCGGTCGCTCTCTTGCGTCGCAGACCTGCCCAGGGACGCACCCTTGGTCGGTTGCTAAGATGAGGCATGACTTCCTGCGACGACGATGCAGCCACACTCGACGCTCTTCCGTGCGGCGTCGCCCTCGAGACAGAGCTTCTTCGCCCGTCCCTCTGACGTGGTGGCTGCCGACCTGGTCGGCAAGATCCTGTGGCGCTCGGGGCTCGGGCGGCGGGCGGCTCACGGAGGTCGAGGCGTACCTGCCCGATGGGGATCCGGCCTGCCACGCGGCCTGCGGTCGGACCAAGCGCAACGCGGCCATGTTCGGGCCTCCGGGCACCATCTACGTCTTCCTCAGCTACGGCGTGCATCACCTGCTCAACATGGTCTGCGACCGGGAAGGCATCGGGTCGGCGGTGCTGATCCGTGCCTTCGACCCGTTGAACGAGCCTACGGCCGGGCGAACCGCGGGAGCGGATACGCTGCGGCTCATGCGGCCCGGGCCGCGTGGGGAGGTCACTGGGTGTTCATCGGGGCCTGAACGGGCTTCCGCTGGGCGAGGCCTCCGGGCTGTTCGATGCTCGACGACGGTTTCAAGCCGGAGGTGGGGGTGACGACGCGGATCGGGATCTCGCGGGGCACAGAGCTCCCTCTCCGCTACTATATGGTCGGCAGCAGGTACGTGACGGGATGGCGGCGTGGCAAGGGAGGATCCTGCGCATGAGACTCAAGGACGATGTACGAGACGGCATTTCGTGCTGGGATGGCGGCCGACCCCGCGGGTCGGAAGGGGTCGCGCGGGTGCTGGAGCGCGCCAAGAAGGAGTTCGACGAGCTCCCCGAGGACGAGCGCTGGGAGTTCGACCAGGAGAGCCTGGTCAATCCGTACGCCGACACGCGCATCCTCTACGGCGATCCCGAGACCGAGGTGTCGACGCATCCTGGTGGGCATCGACCTGGAGGTCGGCGAGGTGCTGCTGGCCGACAGGCTGCGAGAGAAGGGCACGTCCGGTCGACCTGCTGCTGGCCCACCATCCTGAAGGCCGGGCTCTCGCCCGTCTCGAAGAGGTCATGGGTCGTGCAGGCCGACGTCTGGCGCAACTTCGGGGTGTCGATCGCCTACGGCGACGCCGTCATGAGCGACCGCATGGCCGAGATCACGCGTGCTCCTGCATCCGCGCAACAACGAGCAGACCGTGCGGCGCCGCCAGGCTGCTTGGACTTGCCGTTCATGTGCTGCCACACGCCTGCCGACAACAACGTCAACGAGTTCGTGCAGGCGCGCTGCGACGAGCTGGGCGCGGACGCCACGGTGGACGAGCTGCTCGACATGCTCAAGAGCATCCCCGAGTACCGACGAGGCCGTGCTCGCAGGGCACCGGCCCGATGATCTTCGAGGGCAGCGAGCGAGCGGCGCACCGGCAAGATCATGGTGGACATGACCGGCGGCACCTCCGGACCGGTGGACTCCATCAGCCAAGCTGGCGGCCGCCGGAGTAGGCACCATCGTGGGCATGCACATGGGCGAGGAGCATCGCAAGAAGGCCAAGGAGGAGCACATGAACGTGGTCATCGCCGGGCACGTCTCCTCGGACTCGCTGGGGATGAACCTGATCATCGACGAGTTCGAGCGTCGGGGTGTCGAGGTGGTCGCCTGCTCTGGGTTCACGCGGGTGAGCCGCGCTTAGAGGGCCATATCGCCATGATATGCTGCCGGCGGGAGGTGGCTCGATGGATGCGGTGACAGGGATGCCCGAGGACATCCCGTCCGAGGTACGGGAGGAGTACGAAGAGCTGCTGCTCGGGCAGCGTCGACGTGCTGCCCGACGAGGATGCTGCTGCGGCAACTCGTGCGGGCGCGGGCGGAGGAGCGGCCGCTGCGAGTGAAGCTGGGAGTCGACCCGACGGCGCCGGACATCCATCTGGGCCACACCGTGGTGCTGCGCAAGCTGGCGCAGTTCCAGGCCTTCGGCCACACGGCCGTGCTCATCATCGGTGACTACACGGGCAAGGTGGGCGATCCCTCGGGACGCTCGAAGACGCGCCCGCAGCTTCAGCGACGAGGAGCTGAGCGCCAACGCGACCACCTACGTGGAGCAGGCCGCCAAGGTCCTCGACATGGACAAGGTCGAGCTCACCCGCAACGGCGACTGGCTCGGCCCCCTGCGCATGGACGAGGTGCTGCAGGCTCACCGTCGACGGTGACGGTGGCGCGCATGCTCGAGCGCGACGACTTCTCCAAGCGCTACCTCGCCAACGAGCCCATCTCCATGCTGGAGTTCATGTACCCGCTGCTGCAGGGCTACGACAGCGTGGCCGTGCGGGCCGACGTCGAGCTGGGCGGCACCGACCAGAAGTTCAACCTGCTCATGGGCCGCACCATCATGGAGGCCTACGGCCTGCCGCCGCAGAGCATCCTCACGGTGCCTCTGCTGGTGGGCACCGACGGCGAGCAGAAGATGTCGAAGTCATACGGCAACTACGTGGGGGTCAGCGACGCTCCCGGACGACATGTTCGGCAAGGTCATGTCCATCCCCGACGCGCTCATGCTCACCTACTGGAGCCTGCTGACCGGTGCCGGCAGGCGCGAGGTCGAGGCCATCGAGAGCGGACTCGCCGACGGCGAGCTACCATCCGGCGAGGCCAAGCGAGACCTGGCGGAGCGGCTGGTGCGCCTCTACCACTCGGCCGAGGCCGCCGACGGCAGCGCGGGCGCACTTCGACCGGGTGTTCAGAGAGAAGGACCGGCCTGAGGAGATTCCCGAGGTCGCCGCTCCCGGCGGAGGCGGTGCAGAGACGGCCGGGTCTGGCTGCCGCGACTGCTCACCGCGCTCGGCCTGGCGTCGTCCAACGGCGAGGCCCGCAGGCTCATCGAGCAGGGTGGGGTGCGAGCTCGACGACGAGGTGCTGCGAGACGCCGTGCGCCGAGCTCGAGCCGGCGTCCTTGCGGGCGCCGTGCTGCAGGTAGGCAAGCGGAAGTTCCTGCGGATCCGATAGGGGACGTGACATCGTCCGGGCACGGTCGCCGACGGCGGGTTGTGGACCTTCGGCAGGCGTGCCGGCGGACGCCTGCCGGGGCTCCGTGGCGAGTGCGATGCCTGGCGCGATGAGCCGCCGGTCCGGCCTCGCGCGACGACTTCGTGGTCCTGCGTGTGCTCCTGGTGCTGGCCATGCTCCTGCTACGCCGTCTTCTTCGGCCTGATGGTCGCTCGATAGGTTCGACGCCTTTCAGGCCCCGGGCTTCGACTGGGCATCTTCGACCAGGGTGTCTGGCTGCTCAGCCGCTTCAAGGAGCCGTTTGTCACCATCCTGGGCCTGAACCTGTTCGGTGACCACGCGTCGTACATCCTGGTCGTGCTTGTGCCGCTCTACTGGATGTGGCCCGCGGCCCGAGACGCTCCTGGTGGTGCAGACGATGGCGCTGTGCCGTGGGGGCCGTTCCCGTCTTCCTTCTGGCGCGCAGAGTGCTCAGGAACTCGCTGGCTGGCCCTGATGCCCGCCATCGGCGTATCTGCTTACTCCGGCGCTCGGCTGGCTCAACCTGGAGAACTTCCATCCGGACAGTCTTCGAAGTGCCGCTGGTGCTGTTCGCGCTGTACTTCATGGCCGTGCGCAGATGGCGCGCCGTACCTGGTGATGGTGCTCCTGCTCCTGACTGTGAAGGAAGACGTGCCGCTGCTCGCTGGTCCCTCTGGGCATCTACGTGGCGCTGCGGCACGACCGCAGGATGGGGCTGGTGACGGTCGGCGCTGGCGGTCGGTGTGGTTCCTCGTGACCGTGTTCGTTCTGCGGTCCAGCTCCTTAGCGGCGCGGGCGCCGGGCGACTCTGGATTCGTGGCGCATTCCCTTCGGAGGTCTGAGGCGGACTGCTGGACGACCGTCTTCATGCGCCCTGGGACGTGGCTGCGTACATGTTGACCGCCGAGAAGATCAAGTACCTGTTCCAGCTTCTTCTCCCGGTGTTCTTCCTGCCGCTGCTGACCGGCGGACGTCTTATCGTCGCTGCCGGTGCTCTTCTTCAACCTGATGTCAGCACCTTCTGGTACCAGAGCAACCTCCAGTACCACTACACCAGTCTGATCATCCCGGTGCTTTGCGTGGGCGGCGGTGCTGTACACTCGGCCGGTTCGAAGGACTCTGGCTGCGCGCAGGGCCTTGGCAGTCGCGGTGCTGCTGGCCACGCTGTTCTGCGGCTTACCTGTGGGGTCCGCTGCCAGTGGTCGCGCGACACCGGCACGCATCTACGATCCGCGAAGCGCCGAAGCCCGTGGCCGCGGACGAGGCGGTGGCGCTCATCCCCGCACGATGCGGTCGTTGCCGCCCGCTGACAGGCTCGCCGTCGCACCTCGCTCACCGGCGAGCAGGTCTACGTGTTCCCGACCCCGTTCAGCGCAACGTACTGGGGCGACGACTCCCGTGAAGGGGCAGCGCTTGCCGGCGGC
>CAVZSN010000010.1:0-107500 GCA_963777945.1 uncultured Actinomycetota bacterium | reverse complement strand
TCGGTAGGGTGAAAGAATTTACTTCTGGAGCCCGAGGAGGCCGCAGAGTCTAGGCTCAAGCGACTGTTTACCAAAAACACAGGTCTCTGCTAAGTCGAAAGACGATGTATAGGGGCTGACGCCTGCCCGGTGCCGGAAGGTTAAGTGGAGATGTTAGTCGCAAGGCGAAGCACTGAAATTAAGCCCCGGTAAACGGCGGCCGTAACTATAACGGTCCTAAGGTAGCGAAATTCCTTGTCGGGTAAGTTCCGACCTGCACGAATGGCGTAACGACTTGAGCACTGTCTCAGCCGTAGACTCGGTGAAATTGTAGTATCGGTGAAGATGCCGATTACCCGCGACAAGACAGAAAGACCCCGTGAACCTTTACTGCAGCTTGATATTGGAGCTTGGTGCACTTTGTCCAGGATAGGTGGGAGACTGTGAAGCGAGGACGCTAGTCCTCGTGGAGTCACCCTTGGGATACCACCCTTAGTGTATTGGGCTTCTAACGGTAGGCCGTGATCCGGCTACCGGACAGTGTCTGGCAGGCAGTTTGACTGGGGCGGTCGCCTCCTAAAATGTAACGGAGGCGCGCAAAGGTTCCCTCAGCACGGTCGGCAATCGTGCGTAGAGTGTAAAGGCATAAGGGAGCTTGACTGCGAGACCAACAAGTCGAGCAGGTGCGAAAGCAGGCCTTAGTGATCCGGCGGTAGCAAGTGGAAGCGCCGTCGCTCAACGGATAAAAGGTACTCCGGGGATAACAGGCTTATCCTCCCCAAGAGTCCACATCGACGGGAGGGTTTGGCACCTCGATGTCGGCTCATCGCATCCTGGGGCTGGAGTAGGTCCCAAGGGTTGGGCTGTTCGCCCATTAAAGCGGTACGCGAGCTGGGTTCAGAACGTCGTGAGACAGTTCGGTCCCTATCTGTCGTGGGCGCAGGAGATTTGAGGGGACTCGTCCCTAGTACGAGAGGACCGGGATGAACAGACCTCTGGTGTATCAGTTGTCGTGCCAACGGCACCGCTGGATAGCTACGTCTGGAACTGATAACTGCTGAAAGCATCTAAGCAGGAAGCAGACCCCGAGATGAGATCTCCCACTAGGTAACTAGGTAAGACCCCTGGTAGACCACCAGGTTGATAGGCTGGATGTGTAAGGGCAGTAATGTCTTCAGCAGACCAGTACTAATCGGTCGAGGTCTTGACTTAATACACATTACTTCCTGTCGCTATGCAGATTTGAGGGTGCGCGCGACCGGTCGCGCTCCGGAACAGTCCTCAAAGTTTCCGGTGACCATAGCGAGAGGGATACACCTCTTCCCATTCCGAACAGAGAAGTTAAGCCTCTCAACGCCGATGGTACTGCAGGGGCGACCCTGTGGGAGAGTAGGAAGTCGCCGGGATTAATCTAGAGCCCGCCAGTGATGGCGGGCTCGTTTTTTACCTATAATGCTGTGCAGACCCTTTGCGGGGTTCAGCGCCCTATAATGCCTGGGCGAGTCGTTGGACGGCACGCGAGACTGGGAGGCGACGTTGACGGCAAAGGTCGAGTGGGATCTACGCGGGGTCATCGTCCCGCTGATCACACCATTCAATGACGACCTGAGCGTCGACTTCGCCGGGCTCGCCACGCTGGTCGACTACTACATCGAAGAAGTGCGGTGTGACGGTCTGGTCCCGTGCGGCACCACAGGGGAATCGGCCACCCTTTCTCACAAGGAGCACGCCGAAGTCATCGAGGCCGTCGTCAAGCAGACGCAAGGGTCGCGTGCCGGTCATCGCCTCGGCGGGATCGAACTCCACCCAAGAGGCGATCGAGCTGACCCGCATGGCCGCCGAGCTTGGGCGCTGACGCCACCCTCCAGGTATGTCCTTACTACAACAAGCCTACCCAGAACGGCCTCTTCAACCACTTCGCGGCGATTGCCGCCGCTTCGCCGCTGCCGCTCGTGGTCTATAACATCCCCGGCCGGACGAGCCGGAACATCGAGCCCAAGACCATCATCCGGCTTTGGGAGGAGATCCCGAACGTCATCGGTCTCAAGGACTGCTCGTGCGATATCCACCAGACCATGGAGATCTACCGCGGCACCGATCCCCGAGACCTTCAAGATCTACTCCGGCGAAGACGTCATGACCTTCAGCCTCCTCTGCCACGGAGCGGCGGGCGCCATCGCTGCGGTCGCGCACGTGGTCGGCCGGGAAGTGAAGCAGATGTGCGAAGCGGTGTGGGCGGGGCGGATCGAAGAGGCCCGGGATGTCCACTATCGCATCATGGACGTGGTCGACGCTCTGTTCGTCGAACCCAACCCGACCCCGGTGAAGCAGGCCGTCGAGTGGCTGGGCCTGCCGGCGGGGCCGCTGCGTCCCCCGCTCGAGCGACTGACGCCGGCCGGACAGAGGCTGCTTCGTGACGCGCTGGTCGCTGGAGGCTGGCTGAGCTAGCCCGGCCCGATACTCGAGGCTATCTCGGCCCAACGTATGAGGGTCCGGCAGCCTCTTTCACGCTACCTTCCCAACGTCGCCGGTCGCCATCGCCAAGATTCAAGGTGAGGCGTGCCGGGCCGATATTACCCAGTAGGGTTGAAGAAGAGGGGAAGGCAGGGCGTGCAGTACTACTTTGCTACGATCTCGCTGTTGCTGGGGCTCGTCATAGGGAGCTTCCTCAACGTGGTCATCTATCGGGTCCCACGGCGTGAATCATTGGTCCGGCCGGGCAGCCACTGCCCTGGATGCGGTCAGGACATCCGTTGGTTCGACAATATCCCGGTAGCTGCCTGGCTGCGGCTGCGGGGTCGCTGCAGGTCATGCCATGCGCGTATCTCGTTTCGCTACCCCTTCGTCGAGGGGATCACCGGTGTGGCGTTCGTCCTGGCTTTCTGGCGCATCGGCCTGAGTCCCGCGCTTCTGCTTGCCTGGGCCTTCGTAGCCGACGCTCATCGTCCTTGTGTACATCAACCACGACCACCTGGTGGTGCCCGACCGCCTGGTCGTGCCGGCGATCGTCGTGGGCCTGGCGGCAGCCGTTGCTCTCGATCGGCAGCATTGGTGGCACTACATCGCCGGTTGCGTAGGAGCCGGGCTCTTCTGGTCTTGATGCTGTCGCTGCTGCGGCCGGGAATCACTCGCCTTGGCGAGGTCAAGATAGCCCTTCTGATGGGCGCCGTGCTGGGTCCATATGTGCTGGTCGCCCTTCCGGTGGCGCTGGTTCTGGGAATCGTCGGGGAAATCTCTCTAGTCTTTCGCGAAAAGTACCGATTAATAGCACGGACGGCTTTTGCTCCCTACCTGGCTGTCGGGGCGGCAATGGCTGTGTTCTTCGGTCAGGTCGTGTTCCATCTGCACGCGGACAGCTAGAACGGAGAGGGACATGACGCAGAGAGTGATGACAGATGCTGGTCGTGGCAACGTCGACATCGAGGTGATGACGTGGCTCTAGGTCTCTTTCAAAGCAGCCCGTTGGCGCTTGATATCGGCGGTTCCACCGTCACCGCCGTTCAGCTGACGGGAAGTGGGAACCGCGTCAAGTTGCGGCGGTTCTGCGAATCTCCGTTGCCGGACGGTCTTGTGGTGGACGGTGAGATCGTCGATGCCGACCTGTTCGGGCGGGAGCTCAAGAACTTCGTGCACCGCAACGGCCTGCGTGGACGTGCAGTGCAGGCCGGCGTGAGCAATCAGAAGGTCATCATCCGCAATATCGACATGCCGGAGATGACGGAAGAGGAGCTCCGAGGCGCCATCGAGTATCAGGCCCAGGACTACATCCCCATCCCAGTCGAAGACGCAGTGCTCGACTTCCAGATCCTCGGCCGCCGAACCGATGCGGAGGGCGCCGCCAGGCAGGAGGTGCTCCTGGTAGCTGCGCAACGCGCCATGATCGACACTCTGCTCACCTCGCTCAAACAGGCGGGACTCAAGGTCTCTGGGGTGGACGTGTCGAGCCTGGCGCTGGTCAGGGCCCTCGTCCCATCGGCGGCGCTGCACTCAGCAGCGGCGCAGACCGGCGTGTGCCGAGGGCTGGTCGACATCTCTTCGTCGGTCTCGACCCTCGTGGTCGCTGTCGACGAGGCTCTCAAGTTCACTCGCGTGGTCAACTTCTCGAGCGACCGCTTCGCCAAGGCGATTTCCGATCTGCGAGGCATCCCGTTCGATGACGCTTCCACGCTGGTGCAGTCTGTCGGCCTGGCCGGTCCTCTGGCCCCCGAAGGAGACGTCTACTCTCCGGAAGTGGTAGATGATACGCAGACACAGTGCAGGAAGGCAGCGGGAGAGTTGATCGACGAGATCAGACGCTCTCTCGACTACTACCATGGACAGGAAGCCGTCGCTCCGGTACAGGAACTGATCCTGAGCGGCAAGGGTGCTCTCGTCCGCAATCTAGATGCCGAAATGGCGGAGGCGCTGGGCTTGCGCGTCGTCATCGGCGATCCCATGCAGCGCTTGTCGGACAACTCGTCGAGTCTCTCAGACGATACGTTGGCCGCGATCGCACCGTCGCTAGCAGTAGCCATCGGATTGGCTCTCCCTGAGGAAGATTGACATGGCACGACGCATAAATCTCGTCCCACGCTCGGAAAGGCCTCGCACCAGGACCGATTTCGGCCTGCTGGCCATGCTGGGACTCTTCATCATCGTGGTCTTTGCCCTCGGCTTCGGCTACTACATCCTAAGCAACACGCTGGACGACAAGAAGATGGAGCTGGCCGACCTGGAGACGCAGACGGCCGCCCTGGAACAACAGGTGGCGGCGTTGCACGAGTACGAGGTGCTCGAGCAGCAGACCGACAGCGTGGAGGCCGTGGTGCAAGGTGTCTACTCGAGCCGCACGCTCCTATCGCAGGTCTTGGATGCCCTCAGCCTCGTCGTTCCGGAGAATGTGTGGTTCCAGAACATGAAACTGACGGCGACGGACCCGTACATCGAGTCGGACACGAACGCCGAGGCTAAGACCAACACCCAGCCCAACAGCGACAACAAGATCACCATCGAGGGCCAGACGTACAGCTTCGAGGACATTTCCCGTCTGGTGGTGCGCCTGCAACTCGTGTCGTCTCTGACCGGCGTCGAGCTGAGCTCAGCCTCCGAGACGGGTACCGGGGACGATTCGACCCTCGAGATCAAGGATTTCTCGATAGGGGCTTCGGTGATCAACGAGCAGCCGGCGACGGCGCTGCCTCTGACTGAGGTGGAGGTGGAGGAACAATGAGCCGAAAACTACGCATGATTCTAGCCGGAGTCGCCCTGGTCGCGATAGTCGCGATGGCATGGTTCTTCCTGATCTCGCCGCTTCGCAGCGAGATCGCCGAGACCGACAAGGCCATCGAGGCACAGCAGGTCCGCCTGGCGGTAGCCCAGGCCAAGCTGGCTCAGGCCGAAGCCACTCGGGCTGAAGGTCAGAAGAACCAGGCCCGGCTTCTCGAGCTGGCCAAGATGATGCCGGAATCAAGCCAGATCCCCAGCCTGATGCTGCAGATCCAAGATCTCGCCGACCAATCGGGTATCGAGTTCACCTCGATCACGCCCGGTGAACCCGCGGAGTCCAATGGGTATCAGACCGTTCCCATTCAGCTGGAGTTCACCGGCACCTATTTCGATATGAGCGACTTCGCCTATCGGGCCGAGCAGTTGGTGGCCGGGCCCGGCCGACTCCTGACCGTCAAGTCTGTCGACTATCAGCTCGGCGGGGCAGAAGAGGCTGAGGACGGTGCCACATCTGCGAGTCCTGAGCTCAAGGTGGCAATGACCCTGTACGCGTTCTGCATGAGCCAGACGACGATGGCCGCGGAGCCCGTCGCCACGGCCGACAAGCCCGCGGCAGGCACCACTACCACGACCGCGCCGTAGAGGAGGCTGGAGATGAACTTGCAGAGACATCGACATCTTCTCGCCGGAGTACTGCTCGTCGCCAGGTACCGCGGTGCTGCTCGCGGGCTGCATGGGCTCCGACAGCGCGAGTTCGACCACCAGCAGCCTCCGCCAGGTGATCGTGTCCACCACCGCCGAGACGGTGGCGGATGCGGGACAGGAGGTAGTGCTGTCGGTGGAGGATTCCTATTCGAGCTTTCAGAGCAAGGACCCGTTCATCCAGCAGCAGGTCCCCACCACGGAGGCGACGAACACCAGCGAGACGTCCACGAGTCCGCCCACATCGTCCACGACCACGACCACCGCACGCAGGCTCGACGACGACCAGCTCGACCTCGACTACCAGCACGAGCAGCACGACATCCACCACCGCCTCCTGGTTCACGCATATGCTTCAGGTGCTCGCGGTGGGTGTTGTTAGCGACGCTCCTGCGGTAACCTTCCAGGTTGACAACACCGTCTACCAGGATCAGCGGATCGGGGACACGGTCTCCACGAGTTGGGGCGACGTGAAGGTGGTCGACATCAATACTGGTAACCAGGTGGTCACCATACTTCACGACGGACAGACCCTGAACATGACAGTGGGCGCAGATCCTCTTCGAGTAGAGGTCTCCCGACGAGGCGCGCTACCGTCCGCTGTAGACTGTCGCCCGCGCATGCGCGGGGTCGAGGGAGCCGCGTATGGGCACGCTTCGGATGACGACCGCAGGTGAATCTCACGGTCCCGCGGAGGTATGCGTTCTCTCCGGCATCCCCGCGGGCCTTGAGATCAGCGAAGTCGCGGTCGATCGCGAACTCGCTTCGCCGGCAGGGTGGCTACGGTCGTGGAGGGCGGATGGCCGATCGAGACGCGACCGATGCCCGCTTCCTTGCCGGCGTAAGGCTCGGCAAGACGCTGGGGACCCCGATCGCCATCGTGGTCGAGAACCGCGACCACGCAAACTGGATCGAGAGCATGTCGCCGGCACCTCCGGCTCCGCGGCGCGACCCCGCCCGACGCGGTCACGATACCCCGTCCCGGGCCATGCCGACTACGGCGGCATGGCCAAGTACGGCCACGACGACATCAGGAACGTGCTCGAGCGCGCGAGCGCGCGCGAGACCGTGGCCCGAGTCGCGGGCGGCGCAGTCTGCAAAGGACTCCTGGCCGAGCTGCAGGTCACAGTCAGGGCGAGGGTGACGGCTATCGGCCCGGTGAGCGTCCCTGGGGCGGCCGGGAACGACCTGTCCGCTCCGGAGTCCATCGACTGGGAAGCAGTCGAGGCCTCCCCGGTGGCCTGCGAGGACGACGCCGTCTCGCAGAGCATGTGCGATGCCATCGACGAGGCGAGGGCACGAGGCGAGTCCCTCGGCGGCGTGTTCGAGATCTGGTGCTGGGGTCTCTGTCCGGGCCTCGGTGGCTTTGCGACTCTCGAAGACAGGCTCGACGGGCGGCTCATGGGAGCTCTCGGCGGCATCCCCGCGATCAAGGGCGTGGAGTTCGGCACCGGGTTTGCCAATGCGTCCCTCGCCGGGTCCGCAGGTACACGACCCGTTCGTCCTTCGCTCCGAAGCGGGAAAGACCTGGATGAGCCGGGAGAGCAACAACGCCGGAGGACTCGAGGGGGGCATGACCAACGGGATGCCGTTGGTCATGCGTGCGGCCATGAAGCCCATCCCCACCCTCACCACGCCGCTGCAGTCGGTGGATATCACCCGTATGGAGGTTGCCCGCGCCCATGTCGAACGGAGCGACGTGACGGCGGTGCCTGCCGCGCGGGTCGTGGGCGAGGCCATGGTCGCGTACGTCCTGGCCGGGGCGTACCTGGAGAAGTTCGGAGGCGATAGCGTCGGCCAGGTGATGCAAGCGGTCGCCTCGTATGAGCGGGAGCTGGAGGATCGGGGGCTATGGCGCCGCTCGTAGCTCTCTCCGGCTTCATGGGCAGCGGCAAGAGCTCTGTGGGAGCGAAGGTCGCGCGACTACTGGACTGGCGATATCCTCGATCTCGACGAGGAGCTCGCCCGAGCCGAGGGCATTTCGATCGCCGAATTCTTCGAGCGCCATGGAGAGCCTGCTTTCCGCCGGCGGGAGACTGGAAGCCCTCAGCGATCTCCTGTACGAGCACCAGGAGCGCGGTGAAGGTCTGGTTCTCGCTCTGGGCGGCGGCACCCTGCAGAGCACTGAGGCGGCCCGCATGCTCCATGAGCAGGGGGGCGTCGTGCTGCTCGATGTCGATGTCGAGCGCGCGTGGAGCCGTTCGCAGGGAGGGGCAAGGCCGCTGGCGCAGTGAGTTCGCAGGCCTTCAAAGAACTCCTCGATCGGCGACGAGCTACCTATGAGTGCGACTGCGGACTGGATCCTGCCGGTGGGAGAGCGCACGGCCGAAGAGATCGCCGGCGACATCGCTGGACTCGTCAGAGCGATCGGCGGGGCGTTGGCCCAAATGCTGGGGGCTCCAGCTTGTTCACACGTCCAGGGAGTCGACCATCATCGGTGGCCAGGGCGCTCTGCCGTGCTCTCGAACGACTGGCGGGCGAAGGCCGCGGGGAAAGGCTCGCGGTTGTTCGTGGTGACCGACGAGAACGTCCATCGCGCATGGGGGAAGGCGGTTGGGGGGCTTCTAGAAGCGTCGCAGACGCTGCGGGGGACCCTGGTCGTGGCATCAGGTGAAGAGAGCAAGACGGTGCAGAGCCTCGAGCGCTGCTGGGAATGGCTCGCGTCTCTGGGCGCCCGCCGCGACGATATCGTCGTCGCGCTGGGTGGCGGGGTGGTCGGAGACCTCGCCGGCTTCGCAGCGGCCACCTACCAGCGGGGTCTGAGCCTGTGGCAGATCCCCACCAGCCTGCTGGCCCAAGTCGACTCCAGCGTCGGCGGCAAGACGGCGGTCAACCTGGCGGCGGGCAAGAACCTTGGCGGGCGCTTTCTATCAGCCGGACCTGGTGGTGGTCGATCCGGACACGCTGGAGACGCTTCCCGAAGGGGAGTTCGCGAGCGGGCCTGGGAGAGGTCGTGAAGTATGGGCTGCTGTCCGGACGCGGCGCTGTTCGACTCGCTCGTGGCAAGGACGGGCAGAGTCTGCACGACCGCGAGCGGGCGCTCATGAGCGAGGTCGTGAAGACCTGCGTGCGCTACAAGGCGGCGGTTGTCGAGGAGGACGAACGTGACACCGGCCGGCGGGCGGTCCTGAACCTGGGTCACACCACAGCGCACGCTCTCGAGGTCGGCTCTGGGCTTCGGGCGGCTTCGGCACGGCGAGGCGGTGGCGTCTGGGGCTCCTGGTCGCTCTTGGCCGTCAGTGAGACGGACCCTGGGTCTCGACCCAGATGTGCGGGAGCGCACGCGCGCCCTGCTTGGCCGACCTCGGGCTTCCCACGACCATCGCGCTTCCTGCTCTCTCGCACGATCCAGGCGGCAGTTGCGGCACGGACAAGAAGGCCACAGCCGCCTCGTCGGGCTTCGTCGGGCTGCGCGCCATCGGGGAGCCGGTCTGGGGGACTAGACCTGCCGGAAGCGGAGTTCCTACGACGCCTTGGAGGTGATACGGGCATGAGCGCTCCCCGACCCCGCCTCGTGGTGCTGCATGGCGCCAATCTGGATCTGCTGGGCGAACGGCCGGCGGAGCACTACGGCACCGTCACGCTTGGCGCAGCTGGAGACGTCTGATCGCGGCCGAGGCCGCGGCGGCTCGGCTGGGACTGTCTCTGCCTGCAGACCAACCACGAGGGCCAGTTCATCGAGTATCTGCACGAGCACCGGCGCGCGGACGCCCTATCGTCAACCCGGGCGCGTGGACGCACTACAGCTACGCCATCCGCGACGCTCTCGAACTGGTGCGGTGCCCGGTCGCCGAGGTGCATCTCTCGGACATCGCTTCCCGGGAGGAGTGGCGCCGCCACTCCGTGATCTCGCCGGTAGTGGCCTTCACCGTCATCGGGCAAGGGCCCCGACGGGTACCTGGAGGCGGTCCGCCGCCTGGTGGAGATGAACGGCCGGTAGTGTACAATTCATCGTCGCAACCCGAACGGGGCCTGGCCCCTCGGGAGTCGGTGTACGACACTACGTATCGTCGGAGGCCGGTGGAGTGATCTCGACCAACCAGTTCAAGGTAGGTATGACCATCAGGTTCGAGGGAGATATCTACCGCATCGCCGAATACCAGCATGTCAAGCCGGGCAAGGGCGGCGCGTTCGTCCGCACCAAGCTGCGCAACGTCGCCACGGGCTCCCTCATCGACCGCACCTTCCGGCCCGAGCAGAAGTTCGAGCAGCTGCGCACCGAGAGCCGGCCGATGACCTATCTGTACGAAGAGCCCGACCAGGTCGTCTTCATGGATGCGGAGTCCTACGAGCAGCTCGCCCTGCCCAAGAGCGTCCTCGAGGGCCGTTTCGACCTCATGACGCTCAACATGCAGGTGGAGGTGGTCTACATCGACGGGGAGCCGTTCGACGTGGAGCTGCCGACCTTTGTCGACCTCAAGATCGTGGACACTGCCGCCGGGGTGCGGGGCGACACGGTGTCGGGCGGCTCGAAGGCGGCCACGCTCGAGAGCGGAGCGACCGTGCAGGTGCCGCTTGTTCATCGAGCCGGGTGACGTCGTCCGGGTGGACACGCGCACTCGGGAGTACGTGACGAGGGCGTAAACTGCGCTGGGGCGAGAGGCTCCGGACTCGGAGAAGACGGGAGGCACGAATGACCCAGTATCTGATAGCCACGAGCGTCCTGGAGGCCATCGTCCGGGGTTCGCTCGAGAACGATGAGCGCCTGCGCCTCCACACGCCCTCTGCCTCTCATGCGAACCCATCCGGTCGAGGTCGCCGTCGAGGGCGAGCGAATGCCGGGTCTCGGTTCAGCTCGATGCCCGGATGGGGGAGCACCTGCCCACGCTGGCCTCCAGCGTACGGCAGACCGTTGCCGGCGGCCCTCGACGTCCATGACCGGGCTGAAGGTCGCGGCCGTCGACGTGGTCTTCAGCGGCGTCTTCCCGGTCGGCGCCTAGCTCGACTCGCTCATGTCGACCGGTCGCAGAAGCGCGCGGCGTCAGGCCGTCTTCATCCTGTACCAGCAGGACCTCCTGGGGCTAGGCGCCGGAGGACGCGCTTGCAGCGGGCAGGGGAGCCGCGAGGTCGACGGCTACGCCGCGGAACTCGTGCAGGGGCGTGGCGCGAGCACCGGCCGGAGATCGATGAGACTGCTGCGGAAGCATGTCGAGGGATGGAGCCTGCAGCGGCTCGGCGTGCTCGAGCGAGCCATCCTGCGCCTGGCGGCCTACGAGCTTGTGTTGGGAACCCGGAGTACCTCCCGCAGTGGTCATCGACGAGGCGGTCGGGTCCGCCAAGCGCTTCTGTTCGGACGAGGCGGGCGCGCTGGTCAACGGGGTGCTCGGGGAGCTCCGCTGGCCGGGGCGACGACGAGTCCGGAGGAGGCCGAGGGCATGACGCGACGACGGCCGCGAGCGATCTGACTCGATCAGGCTGCAGTCTGCCCGAGGACCTGCGGACACTGGACGCCGGACTCCCTGCGCCAGGTCGCCGCAGGAGATCCGCGAAGAGATCATCAAGACGATCTCGCGAGAACGGCGGGCATCTGGGGGCGAGCCTGGGCGTCGTGGAGCTTGACCATCGCGCTGCACGCCGAACTGAACACGCCCGCAGGACGCCATCATCTGGGACGTGGGACACCAGTCCTACGCGCACAAGCTGCTTACCGGGCGGCTCGAGTCGTTCGGCTCCATCCGCACGTACGGTGGGCTGTCGGGCTTCCCGTGCCGGAGCGAGAGCCCCTACGACGTCTACGGCACCGGGCACAGCAGCAGTTCGGTGAGCGCGGCCGTCGGCATGGTGGCCGGCAAGCACCCGGGGAGGGTGGTGGCGGTCATCGGCGACGGAGCGCTGACCGGCGGCATGGCCTACGAGGCGCTCAACCACGCCGGGCACCTCGGCATCCCCGTGCTGGTGATCCTGAACGACAACACCATGTCGATCGAGAAGAACGTCGGCGCCATGAGCACCTACCTCTCCCGACTGCGCACCGATCCGACGCTCTACCGCTTCCGGCGCGACATGGAGCGTCGGCTGCAGAGGCTTCCGGGGGTCGGCGACCGCGTGGCGGCCATGGGCGAGCAGCTCAAGGACAGCATCAAGGCGGCCACTCGTGCCGGGGATGCTGTTCGAGGAGCTGGGCTTCACCTACGTGGGGGTCATCGACGGCCACGACATCGAGGAGCTGCGGGCGAGCATCCGGCGCTCGCTGGCGGTGGAGGGCCCGGTGCTGCTGCACTGCCGGACCGTCAAGGGCAAGGGCTACGCGCCGGCCGAGCAGCAGCCGGGTCGCTACCACGGCACGCCGCGCTTCTCGGTGGAGACCGGCGAGAACCTCGACCCCGAGGGACCCACCACCTTCACGCGGGCGTTTCGGCGAGGCGGTGGTCGAACTGGCGCGCACGGACGAGCGCGTGGTGGGCATCACCGCCGCCATGGCGACCGGCACCGGGCTGAACCTGCTGCAGGAGGCCATGCCCGACCGGTTCTTCGACGTCGGCATCGCCGAGGCGCACGCCGTCGGGTTCGCGGCCGGGCTGGCGGTCGACCGGCAAGCGGCCGATCGTGGCCATCTACTCGACCTTCCTGCAGCGGGCCTTCGACCAGGTGATCCAGGACGTCTGCCTGCAGGGTCTGCCCGGTGGTCTTCGCCGTCGACCGCGCCGGTCTGGTGGGCGAGGACGGGCCGACTCATCACGGGGCCTTCGATCTGTCGTTCCTGCGGATCATCCCCGGGCTCACCGTCTTCGTGCCCAAGGACGAGGCCGAGCTGCAGCGCATGCTGGCCACCGCGCTGACGCTCGACGGCCCCTCCGTCATCCGCTATCCGCGCTCGGCCGGGATAGGGGTGCGCGCTCGAGCGCCCCATCGAGCCGCTGGAGGGTCCGTGGGTCGACGTGGTGCGGCAGGGCAACGGACGTGCTCCTGCTGACGGTCGGACCGGCGACGCTGTGGGCGGAGACGGCCGCCGAGCTGCTTTCGGCGCGAGGGCATCGAGGCGACGGTGGCCGGGGTGAGGCGGGTGCATCCGCTCGACAGCGGAGCGCCATACGGCAGCTGGTGAGCGGCCCATCCGGTGCGTCGTCACCGTGGAGGACAACGCCCTGGCCGGGGGCTTCGGCTCGGCCATCCTGGAGTTCATGGCGGATGAGGGGCTGTGCCGCCCGCTGGTCGCGCCTGGGCCTGCCCGACGCCTTCGTCTGCCAGGGCTCGCTCGATCTGCTGCGACGTGATGTCGGCCTGACCGCCGAGGCCATCGCTCGAGACGGCCGAGCGGCTCGTCCGCGCACGAGGCGCACGGCTCGACACGTCCCAGCCTCGTAGGCCGGCCAGCGTGCCATGGCGAGAGGCGCGCGAATCCGTCTGGACGAACTGGTGCTCTCCCGCGGTCTGGCTCCCAGCCGCACTGCCGCCCGGGCCCTGATCATGGCCGGTCTGGTGCTGGTGAGCGGGGAAGTCAGTGACAAGGCCGGCACTCTCGTGGACCCGGCTGCGACCATCTCCGTCAAGGAGAGGCCGCGCTTCGTCTCGCGGGCGGGAGACAAGCTCGACGCCGCGCTTGAGACCTTCGGCGTGGACGTCGCCGGAGCCTCGGCGCTCGACGTGGGAGCCTCGACCGGGGGCTTCGTCGATTGCCTGCTGCAGAGGGGTGCGGACGCGGGTCATCGCCCTGGACGTCGGCCGGGGACAGCTCGACGCCCGGCTGCGGGCCGACCCGAGAGTCCACGGTGGTCGAAGGGATCAACGCGCGCTATCTGGTGCCCGAGTCGCTGCCCTGGCAGCCCGGACCTGCTCACCATGGACGTGTCGTTCATCTCGGTGACCAAGGTGCTGCCGGCGGTCGTGTGCCTGCCTGGCCCCGCGCATACACGGGAGTCATCCTCATCAAGCCCCAGTTCGAAGCCGGCCCGAAGGACGTGGGCAAGGGCGGCATCGTGCGCGATCTCGACGTCCACAGGCGCGTCCTGTCGGAGACGGCGCGGTTCGTCGTCGGAACAGGTCGATGGTGCGCTTGCTCGGCGTGTGCCGGTCGGCCGTTCCGGGAACGGGCGGGAACATCGAGTACTTCTTCCATATCGCTCGAGGTGGAGAAAACGGCCTCGCTCTTGATACGCTGGAAGGCGCCATAGACGAAGTCGGTACGGAGCGCCGGCGAGGGTGCGGGAGGGCGGCTTTGAAGCGAAAGATCGAGCGGGTCGTCGTTCTGACTCACGGGGATCCCGCCGTCGCAGCTGGGCCGCTCGAGCGCTCCCTCGCGCTTCCTCCGGGGTCGCGGGGTGGCGATGTCTGCACCGGCGGCCGAGTGGGACAAGCACGAGACACTGCTCTCCGAGGTGGGGCATGCCTCGCGGGTGACGGGGGAGAGCGATCTCGAGGGGGTGGACCTCTGCCTGGTCCTGGGCGGCGATGGGACCATGCTCCGGGGTTTCCATCTCACCCGGGACCTCGATATCCCCGTGGCGGGCGTCAACCTGGGTCGGGTCGGCTTCCTTACCACTGTCCTCAGCGAGCGGCTGGAGGACGGTCTTGACGACTTGCTGGCCGGGGCCTTCACCGAGCACCCTCTCCTCGGCCTGCGGGCGAGGCTGGGCCACTCGGTCTTTCGGGCGACCAACGATGTTGTCGTCGGCAAGGGCGATCGCTCCCACGCCTCCTCGCTTGCGCTGCGCATCAACGGCGTGACCCTCTTCGAGGTGCTGTGCGACGGGGTGGTGGTCGGTACACCGGCGGGGTCCTCGGCGTACAGCCTGGCGGCCGGGGGTCCGCTGCTCGGGATCTCCGTCGACGCCTACGTGATCAGCCTGGTGGCGCCGCACGCCGTGGGGGTCCGGCCGGTGGTAGCCGCTCCGGACGACGTGCTCGAGATCACCAACACCGCGGACGACGAGGACTGCTCGATAGATATCGACGGTCAGCGGGTCGCGGTCCTCCCGGCCGGCGCGGTGCTCGAGATCAAGACGGAGCCCGCGGTGACTTCGCTGGCGCTGCTCGAAGGCGACAGCCTGTATCACCACTTCCGCGACCGTCTGCTCTAGACAAGGGGAGCAGTGCTCGCGTCGCTCACCATCCGCAACTTCGTGCTCATCGAGGATGCCACGCTCGAATTCGGGTCCGGGCTCACCGCGCTGACGGGCGAGACCGGCGCCGGCAAGACACTGCTCACGAAGGCCCTGGGTCTGCTCATGGGCGAGCGAGCCGAGGAAGGGCTTGGTCGGAACGGCTGCCGAGGAGGCGCTGATCCAGGCCGTCTTCGAGCTCGACGCCGCTCAGGCGGCCGAGTTACCGGAGGACCTCCGCGAGCTGGCCGGAGTTGACGGCCCCGGTGAGATCATCGTGACACGCCGTCTGGGCAAGGCAAGGGCGCAACCGCTGCTACATGAACGACAGCTCGGTCACTCTGGCGGCCATGGCCGCCGTCGCTGGTCGACTGCTGTCGTTCGCAGGCCAGCACGAGTACCGGAGGCTGCTCGACCCCGGCTATCAGCTGGCCGTCCTCGATCAGTGGGCCGGACCAGAGACGCTTCGGCTCGCGGGTGAGTATCGGACGACCTTCGAACGGGCGGCAGGCTGCGCGCGGGCGCTGGAAGAGAGCAGGCAGGCCCGGCAGGGACGGTTGCGCGAGATCGATCTGCTGCGATTTCAGATCGGGGAGCTGGCCGCCGCAGGGCTTTCCGCTCGAAGACGAGGAAGCGCTGCAGGCCGAGCAGCGGGTCCTCTCCCGGGCCGAAGAGATCCAACGCGATCTGAGCCGCGCGGCCGAGGTGCTCAAGGGCGAAGGAACCGCTGTCGATGCCGCCGCGCTGGTGGGCCAGGCGGCTGCCCTCGTCGGCGGTCTTGTCGCGGTAGATCCCCAGGTGGCGGCGATGGCGGAGGCGCTGCAGCGAGGCGCAGTACTCTCTCACCGAACTGTCGCGGGACCTCCACCGATATGTCGACCAGGTGACGGTCGACCCCGCTCGGCTTGGCCGTGGTCGACGAACGGCTGCGTCTCTACACGGACCTGGCCCGCAAGTACGGCGGCTCGACAGAGGCCGCTGTGGCCCATCTGGAGTCGGCGGAGAGCCGCCTGGCCTCGCTCGAAGAGGGAGAAGACGACCTGTCGCGGCTGGAGGACGAAGCGGACGCTGTCGCGATCTCGCGCGCTCGAGCTGGCGGCGGCGCTCGCCGCAGCGCGGCAGCGAGGCTGCGCCTCGGCTCGAAGAGGCGGTCGCGGCTCAGCTCGCGGGACTGGGTATGACGTCGGCGTCGATGACCGTCGCAGCTGGCGACACGCTCGGGTTGGGAAGGGCTGCGAGAGACCGGGGCCGACTCGGTGGAGTTCCTGCTGGCGGCCAATCCCGGGCAGCCACCGCGGAGCCTGGCGCGAACGGCATCAGGAGGAGAGCTGTCGCGGGTGCTGCTTGGGGCTCAAGTGCGCGCTGGCCGGTGTGGGAGGCGACGAGACGCTGGTGTTCGACGAGATCGACGCCGGCATCGGGGGCCGGACGGCGGTGGCCGTCGCCGCACAAGCTGCGCGAGCTGGCCGAGGCGGTCGCAGGTGGTGGTCGTCACACATCTGGCTCAGGTGGCGGCGCTCGCCGCCCGTCACTACGTCATCGACAAGACCAGCGCGGCTGCGGGTGCGGTCACCCGTCTCACGCTGTTGCAGGGCGAGGCGGTGGTGGAGGAACTGTGCCGGATGATGGGCGGACGGCCCGATGACGCGAGGCCATGGCTCATGCGCGGGAGTTGCGAGACAGGGCGCTGGGTGGGCTGCTAGACTAGGAAAGGCGCGGGGCTAAGTCGCCATGCGCCGCCCGGTCCCATCAAGCGCGGTAGGGGTGAGCATGGCTAAGCACATATTCGTCACAGGTGGAGTTGTGTCCTCGCTGGGCAAGGGCATCACCGCCGCCTCCCTGGGTCGTCTGCTCAAGAGCCGGGGCCTTCGGGTCATCATCCAGAAGTTCGACCCCTACCTCAACGTCGACCCAGGCACGATGAGCCCCTTCCAGCACGGTGAGGTCTTCGTCACCGACGACGGGGCCGAGACCGACCTCGACCTGGGCCACTACGAGCGGTTCGTCGACGAGAGCCTCACGCGCGACTCCAACGTCACCTCCGGCTCCGTCTACTACAACGTCATCCGCAAGGAACGCAAGGGCGACTACCTGGGCGGCACCGTGCAGGTGATCCCGCACGTCACCAACGAGATCAAGGAGCGCATCGCCCGGGTGGCGCGCAATCCCGAGGTCGACGTGGTGATCACCGAGATCGGCGGCACGGTGGGCGACATCGAGAGCCTGCCCTTCCTGGAGGCCATCCGGCAGTTCCGCAACGACGTCGGGCGGCGCAACGTTCTCTACATCCACGTGACGCTGATCCCGTTCATCAACGCGAGCGGCGAGCTCAAGACCAAGCCCACGCAGCACAGCGTGAACGAACTGCGGAGCATCGGTATCCAGCCCGACATCATCGTCTGCCGCTCCGATCGGCCCATCAGCCAGGACCTCAAAGAGAAGATCGCGCTGTTCACCGACGTCGAGGCCCGAGCCGTCATCAGCTGCGTCGACGCGCCCCACATCTACTTGGTCCCCCTCAATCTGCGCGACGAGGGGCTGGACGGCCTGGTGGTGGACAAGCTGGGCCTGGAGACCGGGCCGCGCGCAGCTGGAGGAGTGGATCGCTCTGGTCGAGAAGGTCAAAGCGGCCACCGGGACTGTCCGGATCGCCCTGGTGGGCAAGTACGTGCAGCTGCAGGACGCGTACCTGAGCGTCGTCGAGGCGCTGCGACACGCCGCCATCCATCATGGACGCAAGCTGGAGATCATCTGGGTGGACGCCGAGACGCTGCGACCAGGAGGAGATCACCTCCCGGCTGCGAGGCGGCCGACGGGATCCTCGTGCCGGGTGGCTTCGGCGTGCGCGGGCATCGAGGGCAAGATCATGTCGCGTCCGTTACGCGCGCGAGAACAAGGTCCCCTACCTGGGCTTCTGCCTGGGTCTGCAGGTGGCGGTGGCCGAGTTCGCCCGCCACGTCGCCGGCATGGAGGGCGCCAACTCCTCGGAGTTCGACCCGGCCACGCAGTACCCGGTCATCGACCTGCTGCCCGAGCAGAAGGAGGTCGCCGACATGGGCGGCACGATGCGCCTGGGCGCGTCGCCCACGCAGGTCGTCGCCGGGACGAAGGCCATCGCGGCCTACGGAGAGGAGGTCATCTACGAGCGTCACCGTCACCGCTACGAGGTCAACAACGTCTTCCGCGAGCCAGCTGGTCGACGCCGGACTGGTGATCAGCGGCACCACGCCCGACGAGCGCCTGGTCGAGCTCATCGAGCTGGCCGATCATCCCTGGTTCGTGGCCTGCCAGTTCCATCCCGAGTTCAAGAGCCGGCCGACCAAGCCCGCACCCGCTGTTCCGCGACTTCGTCGGCGCGGCCGTAGCCTGCCCGCACGAATGAGCGGCTGCACCGCTCCCGTCGCGCGAGCGGCTGACCGAGCTCTTTCTGGAGTTCACGCGCATCCCGAGCCCGTTCAAGCGCGAGCGCCAGCATGGCCGACGCCGTCATCCGGCACCTGGAGCGCCGTGGGGATTGCCGTCCACGAAGACGACACCGGGGCCAAGACCGGGGGAGACACGGGCAATCTCTGGTGCGTGATACCCGGTGTGGGCGCGCCACACGTGGCGCTGGGGGCGCATCTCGACACGGTGGTCCCTACCGACGATATCGACCCGTTTCTCGATGACGAGGGCGTGTTCCGTAACCGCTGCCGCACCATCCTGGGGGCGGACGACAAGGCGGCGGTCGCCGCGCTCGTCCACGCGACGGAGCTGCTGATGGACTCGGGAGCCGGCCTTCCCCACGTACGAACTGCTCTTCACCGTCTCCGAGGAGATCGGCCTGGTGGGAGCCAAGCATCTGGAGGAACGTGTGCTCGCGAGCCCGTTCGCGGCCGTCTTCGACTCGTCGGGACCGGTGGGAGGCATCACGGTCAAGGCTCCCAGCCACGAGACCTTCAAGGCGACGTTCCGCGGCCGGGCGGCGCATGCCGGCGTGGAGCCCGAGACGGGGCGCAGCGCCATCCAGGCGGCGGCCAAAGCCATCGCGGCCATGCAACTGGGCCGGCTCGACGAGGAGACGAGCGCGAACATCGGGATGATCCGCGGAGGAGTGGGCACCAACATCGTCCCCGATCTCTGTGAGATCGAGGGTGAATGTCGCAGCCACGACGAAGAGAAGCTGGCACGGCGTCGCGGCCGCGATGGTCGACGCGATGCAGACGGGCGCCGCCCAGGTGGGAGTGGACGTCGAGATCGCTCTGGTCCACGAGTACCGCGCTTTCGTGCTCACGGGTCGCTCGCCTGTGGTCCGCTTGAGCAAGGCGGCGCTGGCCGATCTCGGGCTCGAGCCCCGGTTGCTCACCGGCGGCGGGGGGTCGGATGCCAACATCCTCAACGCCCGAGGGCTGCCCACCGTCAATCTCACGCGCGGGCATGACCCAGGTGCACAGCCCTGAGGAGCACGTCAGCCTCGACGACCTCGAGCGCCTGTGCGCGCTGGTGCTCAGGCTGATCCTGCTGGCTCCCGAGTACGTTCCCCGGCTCGCGGCCGCCGAGCGTCGTCGCAGATGACTGACGAACCGGCAGCGGTCCTGCTCCGGCCGGCGGCGCCGATGTCGGCCGAGCCCGCTCGAGCTTCATGCCCGAGGTGCTCGAGCTCGCGCCAGGTCTACCAAGGGCAAAGTGGTGAAGCCTGCGCGTGGACGAGATCTGCCCTGGCCTGACGGCGGACGAGCGACTCGCGAAGTGGTGGAGCATCCCGGGGCGGTCGTCGTCATCGCGCTCGACGACCGAGGACAGAGTGGCTCTGGTGCGGCAGTACCGGCATGCGATCAAACGGTACCTGCTGGAGCTTCCCGCCGGCGGGCTCGAGCCGGGTGAGGAGCCCCTGGCGACGGCGCAGCGCGAACTCCGCGAGGAAGTGGGGCGTGGAGGCGGCCGTGTGGACCCGCTGGGCTCCTTCTTCTCCTCGCCGGGGTTCGCCAACGAGATCCTTCACGTGTTCCTGGCCGAGGACCTTCGGCCGGCCCACGCCGAGCCCGACGACGACGAGGACATCGTCGTGGTACGGTACAGTTGAGCGAGGTGTACGAGCATCTCGAGCGATATACGAGGACGCCAAGAGCCTGGCGCGCTGTCCTCCTCCTGACAAGAGAGCGCGAGGCCAGGAAGCAACACTGACACGAGAGCGGAGGCTAGGATCATGCGAGTCGGAGTACCCACCGAGATCCGTGAAGAAGAGTACCGGGTAGCTCTGACCCCCGCCGGCACCAAGGAGCTCACCATCAGAGGCCACGAGGTGCTGGTGCAGCGCGGCGCGGGGGAGGGGTCGCTCATCGCCGATGAGGCCTACGTGGCGGCCGGCGCCCGCATCGTCCCCGATGCCGAAGTCGCTGTTCGCCCAGGCCGAGCTGATCGTCAAGGTCAAGGAGCCGCTGCCGAGGAGATCGCGCGTCTCGAGCCGCGGCACATCCTCTTCACCTATCTGCATCTGGCGCCCGACCGCGAACTCACCGACGGCCTGCGTCGCGAGCGGGGCCACCTGTCTTGGCGTACGAGACGGTGGAGACGGCCGACGGCCGGCGACCGCTGCTGGCGCCCATGAGCGAGATCGCGGGCCGGCTGGCTCCGCAGATCGGCGCCTACTTCCTGGAGCGCATGAGCGGAGGCAAGGGCAAGCTGCTGGGGGGCGCGACGGGGGTCAAGCCCGCCAACGTGGTGATCCTCGGGGCGGGCATCGCCGGCTCGAACGCGGCCAGCCATCGCCTCCGGCATGGGAGCGCGGACCAAGGTCCTCGACATCGATCTGGACGCTCTGGGCAGCGTCGCGCCGGACGCTTCCTGCGGTGGAGACCCTGCACAGCGACCAGCTGACCATCGAGGCGGAGGTCGCCGCGGCCGATGTGGTCATCGGCGCGGTCCTCGTGTCGGGGGCGCGGACGCCCGTGCTGGTCTCGGAGGACGCGGTGCGGTCGATGCAGCCGGGCTCGGTCATCGTCGACCTGAGTATCGACCAGGGCGGCACGGTGGCCACTTCGCGAGCCACCTCGCACCGGACTCCGACCTTCGTGCAGCACGGAGTCATCCACTACTGCGTGGACAACATGGCCGGAGTGGTGCCGATCACCTCCACGCTGGCCCTCACCAACGCGACGCTCCCCTACATCCCCGCCGTGGCCGACTCGGGAGTGGTGGCCGCGGCGCGAGCCGATCCAGCGCTCGCCGCGAGGCGTCAACGTCATGGAGGGCAAGGTGACCATCAAGGAGGTCGCCGAGGCGACCGGCAATCCGTACTTTCCCGCTCGAGTACGTGCTGCCCATCGAGTACATGTAGCTCGGCAGAGATCGCCCGCTGCACGTCCGCCCGCTCCGGCGACGATCCGGCTCTCTGGCGGCACACCTGCGCGCCCTTCGCCTCGAGGAGGGACTGGCCGAGCGCACCGTGGAGTCCTACGCGCGCGACCTGACGCAGTTCGCCGCCTTCCTGGCCGAACGGGGAGACGCTGCTCGCGGACGCCACGGCGGACGACGTGAGGACCTTCCTCGCGGCGGGCGAGTGGAGACCGTCCACCCGGGCGCGCAAGACGGCGGCCATCCGCTCGTTCTACCGCCGGCGGGTCGTGCCAGGGCCTTGCCGCGTCCGACCCCACCAGAGCGCTGGCCAGCCCTCGTCTCGAGTCCACTCTGCCCCGCGTGCTGACGTGTGGACGGAGATCGAGCGGCTGCTCGCCAAGCCCAAAGCCGACCCCGGGAGGTCTGCGCGACCGCGCCCTGCTCGAGACCCTGTACGGGGCCGGTCTGCGGGCCTCGGAGGCGCTGGCGCTGCGGCTTCAGGACATCGATCTCGAGGTGGGGTTCGTCCGCACCGTCGGCAAGGGCGACAAGGAGCGCATCGTTCCGCTCGGGCGCATGGCCATCGAGGCGCTGCGCGCCTACAACGAGCGCGGGCCGGCCCTTCCTGGGGGGTGCCGGCACGCTGAAGGCGCCCGAGCTGTTCCTCAACAACCGCGGCCGGCGGCTGTCCCGCCAGGGTCTTCACGCCATCATCAAGCGCTACGCCCGCGAGGCGGGCCTGCCGGACGACGTCTCGGCCCACACGCTGCGTCACTCCTTCGCCACGCATCTGCTCGAGGGTGGCGCCGACCTGCAGGGCCGTCCAGGAGATGCTGGGTCACGCCGATCTCTCCACCACCCAGATCTACACCCACGTGACCACCGCGCATCTGCAGAAGATCTACCGCGAGGCCCATCCCCGGGCGCGGACGTCGCAGCGATGAGGCGCACCTTCCGGGAGGGCGCCATGAGCCGATTCGTCTTCCTCGTGCTCGACGGGGTGGGCGTGGGTGCCCTGCCCGATGCCGGCGACTACGGCGACGCCGGCTCCGACACTCTGGGCAACCTCAGCCGGGTCGTCGAGCTACGCCTGCCCTTCCTCGAGAGCCTCGGTCTCGGTAACATCATCCCCATCCGAGGCGTGCCCCCGGTGCGCGAAGCCTCTGGCCCTGCCGGGTCGGCTGGCGTCTCTGTCGGCGGGCAAGGACACCACGGTGGGCCACTGGGAGCACATGGGCCTGGTGACCGCCGCGCCCTTTCCCACCTATCCGGATGGATTTCCCGGAGGAGGTCCTCGCTCCGTTCAGAGCGCAGATCGGCCGGGGGGTGCTGGGCAACAAGACGGCGTCGGGCACGGCGATCATCGACGAACTGGGCGAGGAGCACCTGGCCAGCGGGCGAGCCGATCGTCTACACGTCGGCCGACAGCGTGTTCCAGATCGCCGCGCACGTCGACGTGGTGCCTCTGGAGCAGCTCTACGCGTGGTGCGAGATCGCCCGCGGGATCCTCCAGGGACCGCATGCCGTCGCCCGGGTCATCGCCCGGCCGTTCACGGGAAGCCGGGGGCGTTCGTCCGCACCAAGGACCGGCGCGACTTCTCCCTGGCGCCCCCGGCTCCCACCTATCTCGACCTGCTCCACGAAGCCGGCGTGCCGGTGCTGGCGCTTGGGCAAGATCAGCGAGGTGTTCGTGGGTCGCGGGATCGGGACCGACGATCAAGGTGGCCTCGAACGACGAGAACCTCGCTCTGGTGCGCGATCTGCTGCGGCACCGCTCCGACCGCGGGCGCTTCGACGAGGGCCTGCTCTTCACCAACCTGGTGGACTTCGACATGGTGTGGGGGCATCGCAACGACGTGGACGGCTTCGCAGGGGGCTGGCGGCGGTCGACGCGCGCTCTGCCGGCGATCGTGGCGTCCCTCGCTGCCGGGCGATGGCCTGATCATCACCGGCCGACCACGGAGTCGACCCCACCACGCCAAGCACCGACCACAGCCGCGAGTACGTGCCCCTCCTGCTGTATCCGCGGCCGGCGGCCTGCCCCGCGGCCGTCTACGAGGGCACGCTGGCCGACACCGGTGCGACGGTCTACGCAGCGCTCACGGGAAGACGGCCGCCGCTCGGGGGAGACGTCGTCAGCGCATGCCGCCCGAGCCGAGGCTGGCGGCGGCACACGGCTGCCCAGGCCTGTCCCAGGCCGGACCGGCGTCCTGCTCTCCGGCCGTGTAGGCGACCGAGGAGGTCGTCGAAGCCGCTTCGTATCTGCACGGGAGCGCTCGGCAAGGCCCCGGAGGTCGCCGTGATCCTGGGCTCCGGGCTGTCGACCGCCTTGTCGGCGTCGCCGCCCGCACCGCCGCCCGCAGCGTGGGTACCGACAGCAGCGCCATCATCAGCTACGGCGACATACCACACTGGGCGCGAGGGCGACGTGCCGGGCCATCCATACCGGCTGGCCCTCGCGCGACTGGGGCGACCGTCCCGCTGCTGCTGCTCGAGGGCAGGATCCACGGCTACGAGGGATACGATCTGAGCGAGCTGCAGCTACCCGTGCGGACGCTGGCGCGCTGGGGCGTCGGGAAGGTGCTGCTGACAAGCTCGTGCGGGGCTGTGGCGCCGGAGCTGCGACCGCGGGCAGATCGTGGTGGTCGACCACGGTCCTCGACTGCCAGACTCAGGTGATCTGCGGGGACAGCGATCTCTCGACCCGAGTGCCTGCCGGCGACGGCGCCGGCGCTGGCGGAGCAGGTGATCTCGCCGCGCGAGCCGACCGTCCTGGCTGTCGAGCGGGTCCACGCCTCGGTGCCGGGGCCTCAGTACGAGACCGAAGCCGAGCTCGAGCTCCTGCGGACGCTGGGGGCGGCGACCGTCAGCATGTCGCTCGCGCCGAACTGCGGGCCGCTCACGACACTGGGGTGGAGGTCGCAGCCCTCAGCCTGGTCGTCAACGCCGGCCATACCAGCCACGACGGGGTGCTTGCCGGCGCGAGGACGCCGCCGCGGCCTTCAGCGCGGCGGTGGGAGCTGTCCTCCAATGCTGGGGGTACTGAGCGAGGCACGATCGGCGTCGCCGAACCTCCACGGCTGTGGATGCTGGGCGACTGCGTCCATCGCTATATACTAGCGATGCATGAGCACATCGCCCTCACTGCTGGAAGTCTCCGACGGTCATCACGACCCATCAGAACGCCGATTTCGACGCTCTGGCGGCCGTGGTCGGAGCTTCGCTGCTCTATCCCGAGGCGACGGATCGTCTTCGCCGGCTCGCTCAACCCCAACGTGCGCGAGTTCGTCTCGCTGCACGGCGAGAACCTGCCCATCGTCAACCTGCGCCTGATCGACCAGACCAAGATCCGCCAACTCATCGTCGTCGACACCGCCGACGCCGAGAGGATCGGCGACCTGGGGCGTCTGTGCGGCAAGCGCGGGGTGGAGGTGGTCATCTTCGATCACCACGAGTCGGAGAACCCGGAGCGGCCGGCCTTCGTCAAGGGGGAGAACTGGGTGCTCTCGCGCGACGGGGCGCAGGCCACCTCGATGCTCTACCTGCTGCGGGAGCGCGGAGTGGAGATCCCGCGGCTGGCCGCCACCATCTTCGCTCTGGGCATCCACGAGGACACCGGTTCGCTCACCTATCCGCGCACCACCATCCGCGACGCCGAGATGCTGGCGGCCTCCATGCGTCTGGGGGCCTCGCAGCCGCTCATCGAGCGCTATCTGCACAGCGCTTTGACGGGAGAGCAGCGCGTGGTGCTCATGGAGATGGTCGACCTGGTGCGGCTCGAGCGGGTCCGGGGACTCGACATCCACACGGTGGCCCTGGAAGATGCCCGGGTATGTGGACGGTCTCAGCGTCATCGCCCACAAGCTGATGGAACTCATCAACGCCGAGGTGCTTCTGCAGGCCGTGGGCATGGAGGACCGGGTGTTCGTCACCGCCCGCTCACGTGCGGGCTCGGTGGACGTGGGCGCGCTGCTGCACTCCCTCGACGGGGGAGGGCACGCCCAGGCGGCATCGGCCGTCGTCCGCGGACGCCGGCCGCAGGACATCATCGAGGGACTGCTGGCCGAACTGGACGCAGAGCGAGCCTCGGCGCACCTACCGCCGGCGAGATCATGAGCCGGCCCGTGCGCCTCATCGACGCCGACACGGCGGTCACCGATGCGCTCATCACCGCGCAGCGCTACGGTCACTCCGGCATCTGCGTGCGCGAGGACGGCCGCGTGGTGGGCATCGTCGCGCGCCGAGATCTGGACAAGGCCCTACGGCATGGTCTGGGCCACGCTCCGGTCAAGGGCGTGATGACGCGCAACATCGCCTTCGCCAGGGCATCGACGACGGTGGACGAGCTGCGACGCATCATGGTGGCCGGCAACGCCGGCCGTGTCCCCGTGGTCGACCGACGAGGCCTACGACGCGGCGGTTCGGGAGCGCTCGGCCCGGGTGGGCGACGTGATCGGCATCGTCACCCGCACCGACGTCCTGGCGGCGTACCAGGGGCGCTGGGAGCAGGAGCAGACCGAGGTCGCCGCCCCGCAGCTCTACACCATGCAGGCCCTTGCCGAGCACCCCTTCTTCGGGCGGCTGTTCCGTGCCTGCTCGGCGCTGTCCGAGGATTTCCCCGGGGTCTATCTGGTGGGAGGCTTCGTACGAGACCTGCTCCTCGACCAGCCCAACGCCGACGTGGACATCGCCGTCGAGGGAGACGGTATCGAATTCGCCACCCGGCTCGCCGCCGAACTGGGGGGAGGGTGCGCGCGCACCGCAAGTTCAAGACGGCCGTGGTGCTTCTTCCGCCCGACGTGCTGGGAGAGGCGCCGGCGTGGGTGCGCACCTCCGGCGAGCCCTTCCACGTCGACGTGGCCACCACCCGCACCGAGTTCTACGACCATCCGGCCGCGCTGCCGCGGGTGGAGCATGCCTCCATCCGCCAGGACCTGTTCCGTCGCGACTTCACCATCAACGCGATGGCCATCTCGCTGAGCGGCGAGCGACTTCGGCACGGTCATCGACTTCTTCGGCGGATATCGCGATCTGCGAGACGGGGTCATCCGGGTGCTGCACAACCTGAGCTTCATCGAGGACCCCACCCGCATCTTCCGTGCCGTGCGCTACGAGAACCGCTACGGCTTCCGCATGGACGAGCAGACCAAGAGCTTCGCCAAGAGCTGCGTGGACATGCATCTGGTGGGCGACCTGTCCAGCGTCCGGCTGCGGGACGAACTGATCGCCCTCCTGGGCGAGGGAGACGTCGAGTGGACCCTGGGCCGGCTGTTCGAGCTGGGGGTGGCGCGCGAGGTGCATCCCAAGTTGGCCACCGGCACGAAGACGGTGGCCCTGGTCAAGAAGCTCGATCGTCTGGTCGCAGAGTTGGGTTTGCAGGAGGAAGTGGTAACCTGGCGGCTACGGCTCGCCGCGGTGACGCGCAACATGGCTCACGACGAGCTCTACGTGTGGTTGGACAGGCTCAAGCTCAAGCGGGCCGACGCCAGGCGGTGACTGCCGCCGTCGTCGTGGGGCCGCTGCTCGCTTCGCGGCTGGCGAAGCCCGAGATGAGGGATTGGGATGTCTACCGGGCGCTGCGGAGCATCCCGCTCGAGGCGGTGGTGTTTGCGCTGGCCGGTATCGAGCCGGGAGTGGTGGAGACGCGGCTGACGCGCTATCTGGGCGACATCCGGCACAGGACGCTGAGCGTGAAAGGCGACGATCTGCTGGCGATGGGGATGAAGAAGGGACCGGCCGTGGGCCGGATCCTCGAACGGCTGAAGGAGTTGCGTGTGGAAGGTCTTGTCGTTGGAAGAAGCGCCGAGCTCGAAGCGGCGCAGGCGCTTGGTGGAGAAGAGCACATGAGCGGGCGTTGGGCCGACCTACTCTACCTGGTGCCCATCCTGCTGATCTCCCTGACCGCTCCACGAGCTGGCCCATGGGTGGATCGCCTACCGCATGGGTGATCCCACGGCCAAGTCACAGCGGAAGGCTCAGCCTCAACCCCTTCAGGCACCTGGATCCGATCGGCACCCTGATGTTCATCATCACCTATCTCTTCTGGGGTGTCATCTTTGGCTGGGCCAAGCCCATACCCGTCTCTCCCTACTACTTCAAGAGCCGGCAGCGGGGGATGGCCATCGTCGGGGCCGCAGGCCCGGCCACCAACTTCATCCTCGCGGTGATCTTCGGGCTGATCCTCCGCTTCGTCGGGCCCTCCTTGGCAGAGGACGCAGTTCGGTCGAGATCGTCATCCTCAACATCCTGTTCATGTTCGTGCAGATCAACATCGTCCTCGGAGTCTTCAACCTCATCCCCATCCCGCCGCTCGACGGTTCTCGGGTCGTGGGAGGCTTCCTGCCGCGAGGCGCATACGAGAAATGGGTGGCGGTCGATCGCTACGGGTTCATCATCCTCATCGCGGTGCTCGTCATCTTCCAGAGCCAGTTCTCCGCGGCCCTGGGCGCGGTCATCGACGCGGTCTGGAACCTGCATCTTCTTCGGCTCCGACATTGCGAGGCTTATCTGAGACCGCTCGAACTCGATCTCGACGTCTACCAGGGGCCGTTCGACCTCCTGCTGTCGCTGGTCTTCAAGGAGGAGATCGACCTCCTCGAGGTGCCTCTGTTCGAGGTCATCTCGGCCTACCTGGACGAGCTGGAAGCCAAGGGGGCGACCGCCGACTGGGACGAGATGAGCGAGTTCCTGCTGCTCATGAGCCTCCTGGTGGAGATCAAGTCCCGTCTGCTGCTGCCCGGTGCGGAGCCGGTCCTCGAGGCCGAGCTCACTCCCGAGCAGGCGCGCGACCAACTGCTCGCCCGGCTGTTCGAGTACAGCAAGTTCAAGGCGGCCGCCGGCCGGCTGCGCGAGCTCGGCGAGCAGCAGCTCGGCGTGCGTGCTGCGGCGCCCGAGCGTGCGCCCGACCGGCCGGCTGCCCGCGCTCGACGCCATCGCCGGCAGCGAGGACGCCATGCGACTGCGCGAATCGTTGCTGCGCGTGCTCGAGAACCGGCGTGAGCCGGACACCGCCCACATCATCCAGACCAAGGTGCGAACTTCAGCGACAGATCCGCATCATCCGCGGCATCCTGGCTCGGCGGGGCAAGTTCTCGTTCAACAGCGTCTTCGGAGGAGAGCAGCCGCTGGTGCAGGCTCTGTCGCTCTTCGCCTTGCTCGACCTGCTGGCCCGCGGCGAGATCACGGGTGTCGCAGACCGAGACACGTTCGCCGATATCAAGGTCCGACTTCGAGAGATGTCCGAGGGCCAGGCTGACGATCGCCGTGAGTGACGCGATCCGAAGATAGTCTGCGACGAGACGTGGAGGCCCTGCTCTTCGCCTCGGGAGCCCCGCTATCGGTGGAGGCCATGGTCGCCGCTCTCGACCTGGCGGAGGAGGATGGCGCGACGCGGACGGCGTGCGAAGCCGTCGCTGGCCGAGATCGCCGGAGTTCTCGCGCCGATGGGCGTCACGGCTTCGAACTCGTCCGGCTGGCGGGAGGTTGGGCCTTCCGCACCGATCCGCGCTGCCACGCGGTCGTCTCCCGGCTCTTCGAACTGCCGGACGATGCCGCCAAGCTGTCGCCGGCGGCCATCGAATGCCTGGCGGTCATCGCCTATCTCCAGCCGGTCTCGCGTCCTCAGATCGCCGAGGTCAGAGGGGTGAACTCGGACTCGACGGTGCGCACGCTGCTCGAGCGCGAGCTGATCACCGAGGTGGGCAGGTCTTCCGCTGCGGGAGGGGCCATCCTCTACGGGACCACCCGCGCGCTTCGAGGCCATGTTCGGTCTGGCCGGCCTGGACGAGCTGCCTGCGCTGGAGGGGTTCGCCCTGACGGAGGACCAGAAGGACGACCTGCGCCGGCGGCTGGGGCTGCTGACCGTGCCCGAGTAGAGGGCGCCATGAAGTCCGGCTGCAGAAGGCGCTTGCCGAGGCCGGCGTGGCCTCGCGGCGCGCCAGCGAGGAACTCATCAGAGCCGGGCGGGTCACGGTCGACGGGGAGACGGCCGAACTGGGAGCCTCCGTGGACCCCGAGACGCAGGTCGTCGCGGTCGACGGTCGGCCCGTGGTCGCCGGAACACAAGGAATACTGGCTTCTCAACAAGCCGGCCGGAGTGCTCAGCGCCGTGACCGACGCGCAGGGGCAGGCGCACGGTCATCGAGTGCGTGCCGACCCGCGCGCGGGTCTTCCCGGTGGGACGGCTCGACCTCGACAGCACGGGACTGCTGCTGCTCACCAACGACGGGGATCTTGCCGCACGGCTGCTCCACCCCGCTTTCACGTGGAGAAGGAGTACTCGGTGCGGGTGCGTGGCGTCGTCGGGCAAGGAGCGCGCTCGACGCGCTTCGCCGAGGCGTTGATGCTGGAGGACGGGCATGACCGCGCCGGCCACGGTCCAGCGTGATGGAGATCACGCGCGAGCCGCGGAGGCGGTCCCCAAAGCGTCGCTGCGGATCGTCCTCCACGAAGGCCGGAAGCGCCAGGTGCGGCGGATGATGGAGGCGGTGGGTCACCGGGTGGTCGCATCTGCACCGCACGCGCTTCGACGGGCTCACCGACACCGGGCTTGCTGCCCGGCCAGGCGCGCAGACTCTCGGCCGCCGGAGATCGAGCGGTTGCGCAAGCGAGGCGGGGCGGCTAGACCGCCGTCAGGCCTGCTCGCGGCTATACTGGACACTCGCCTGTCACGCTGCCTCGAGCTGACGGAGAACCGATGAAACTCAACCCTGTGCTGGAGAAGCTGACGCCCTATCGCGCCGGACCTCCGCTGGAGGATATCCGCCGGCGCTATCGAGCTCGATCGCGTGTCCAGGCTATCGGCCAACGAGAGCCCCTGGGGGCCCTTCCCCGAGGTGGTCGAGGCCATGAAGGCGGGCCCTCGACGGTCTCAACCGCTATCCCGACGGGGCCTGCAACGAGCTGCGGGGCCTTCTTGCCGAGCAGCTCGGACGTCGCCGAAGAGCCGTCTCGTCGTTCGGCAACGGCTCCTGCGAGCTGCTGATGCTGCTGGGCCAGGTCTTGCTGGGCCCGGGGCGCCACGTCGTGCTGCCTCATCCGTCGTTCGTCATGTACCGAGCGATCGCCCTCGCGCAGGGAGCGCTCCTTCACGGCGGTGGACCTGCCGGGTCTGGACTACGACCTCGAAGCCATGTTGGCGGCGGTCAGGAAGACACGACCCTTCTTGTGATCTCTGCAACCCCAACAATCCCACCGGCAGCCACGTGCGGGGGCAGGAGCTGCTCGCGTTCCTTGCGGCGCGTCCCGGCCGACGTGGCCGTGGTCCTCGACGAGGCCTACGGGGAGTTCGTCACGCCCGAGCCAAGCAGATCGATTCCGTGGCCTGGCTCGACGAGTTCCCCAACCTCGTCATGCTGCGCACCTTCTCGAAGATCTTCGGACTCGCCGGACTGCGGGTGGGCTATGGCATCGCCGACCCCGAGATGGTCCAAGCGCTCGACAAGGTGCAGGCAGCCGTTCAACGTCGACTCCCTGGCGCAGGTGGCCGCTGCCACGTCGCTCCGCCTGCCGGCCCGCCTCGAGGAACGCCGACAGCATGGTGGCCACGGAGAGGGCGCGCATGGAGAAGCGTCTGGACGCGCTGGGGGTGGCCTACCACCCCAGCGAGGCCAACTTCGTCCTGGTCGACGTGACCGGCCTGGGTATGCCCGGTCCCGAAGTGGCTCAGGCCCTGCTGGAGAGAGGCGTGCTCACCCGCTCGGGCTATGCGATGGAATGCCCCGGATGGATTCGGGTTACCATAGGTGAAGCTGGGGAGAACGACATGTTCCTGGCAGGCGTTGGCCGAACTGCGAGTCTCGCAGGGACGGCATCGACCGAGTTCCAGCGACACGATAGACGATTTGAGCGCTGAGGCCCTGAGCCCGGAGAGTTGAGATGGAGAGTGGAAGCACAGAGATGATGATCGTCATGCAGGAGGGCTCGACGCTCGAGGAAGTCGAGCGCATCCTCGAACTGCTGGAAAGCGCGGGGGCCCGCGGGCTCGTGTCCACCAGCGACGTGGTGACCGTCATCGCGGTCATGGGGGAGCGGGACGTCATCGCCGGCCTGCCTCTGGAGGCCTACCCCGGCGTGGACAAGGTGCTGCCCATCCTCAGGCCCTACAAGCTGGTCAGCCGGGAGTTCCGGCGCTCCGACACGGTCATCACCGTCGGAGGCACGAGCCTGGGAGGAGGGCACGTGGCCCTCATCGCCGGACCCTGCTCCGTCGAGACCCGGGAGCAGCTGCTGGAGGCCGCCCGCGCCGCCAAGGCCGCGGGCGCGACCATGCTTCGCGGCGGCGCGTACAAGCCGCGCACGTCGCCGTACGCCTTCCAGGGCCTGGGGATCGAGGGGCTGGAGATCCTGGCCGAGGCCCGCGAGGCCAGCGGTCTGCCCGTCGTGACCGAACTCATGGATCCTCGCCATCTCGAGGACGTGGCCGCCTACTCGGACGTCATCCAGATCGGCGCCCGCAACATGCAGAACTTCCAGCTGCTCTCGGCCGTCGGCGAAGTCGACCGTCCGGTACTGCTCAAGCGGGGTCTCGCGGCCACCATCGAGGAGCTGCTGATGGCGGCGGAGTACATCGTCAAGGAGGGCAACGAGAACGTCATCCTCTGCGAGCGCGGCATCCGGACGTTCGAGACTGCCACTCGCAACACGCTGGACATCTCGGCCGTGCCCATCCTCAAGCAGCGCAGTCACCTGCCCGTGGTAGTCGATCCCAGCCATGCAGCCGGCAAGGTCGAACTGGTCGAGCCGCTGTCGCTGGCTGCCATCGCGGCCGGGGCCGACGGCCTCATGATCGAGATGCACCCCACTCCCGAGACGGCCCTGTCCGACGGTGCGCAGTCGCTCGACCCGACTCAGTTCGACCGCGTGGCGCGCGCGCATCCAGGAGATCGTCGACTGGGCCGGCAAGACCCTGGGGTAGATGCCAGTGGCCGATCCCCGTCCACATAGCGGCATCCATCGCCTGGCCGTCGTCGGCGTGGGGATGATGGGCGGAAGCCTCGCTCTGGCCGCGCAGGAACGAGCCCAGGTCGACGCCGTGGTCGGCTACGACGCCGACCCCGAAGCCCTAGAACTGGCGCTGTCCGCGAGGCGTCATCACCGAGACGGCGTCCACGGCCGCAGAGGCCGCGGCCTACGCCGACCTGGTCGGTCGTGTCCACTCCGGTGCGGAGCATCCCGGCGCTGGTGGAGGAGTGCGCGGCGGCTCAGCCCGCTCCCCGGCTGATCACCGACATGGGCAGCACCAAATCGGCCATCATGAGCAGCCTGTCGCCGCTGGCCCGGTCGCTCTTCATCGGAGGCCATCCGATGTGCGGCGCAGCCGACTCCGGAGTGCGGTACGCCCGGGCCGACCTGTTCGACAATGCCACCTACTTCCTCTGCACCACCGGAGCGGCGTTCCCCAAGCTCTACGAGATGCTGCAGGAGTTCATCCTGGAGCTGGGAGCCCGGCCCACTCACATCGACGCGGTGGCTCACGACCGCATCATGGCGGTGGTCAGCCACCTGCCGCACGTGCTGGCCAACGTCCTCATGGACCACACCGGGACCTTCCAGGTGCGCGGCAAGCGGGCGCTGCACTGCGTGGGGCCGAGCTTCAAGGACCTCACCCGGGTGGCCGGCGCCAACCCGGCCATGTGGAGCGACATCTTTCTCGAGAACCGCGTCGGCCCTGGCGCAGTCCCTGCGCTCGATCTCGGCGGAGCTGCAGGAGTTCTCGCTCCTGCTCGAGCAGGGCGACGAGAGCGCCATCCTCGACTCCATCGACTCGGCCGCCGCCTATCGCGAGGAGCTGCTCGAGTACGAGGACATCACTCCCGCAGACCCTCTACAAGGTGACGGTGCGGGTGCCCGACCAGCCGGGCGTGGTCTCCCAGGTCATGACCGCGCTGGGGCAGGCGGAGATCAACATCGAAGACCTCACCCTTCACCACATGAGCCGCAGCGTCGGTGGCGACCTCGTGCTGTTCGTCGACGGGCGAGGCCGTCGCCGAAACCGCGGCCACGCTCGTTCAGGGACTTGGATACCCGGCGTCGGTGTCGTTCATCGGGTGACGCCGGTGAGTGAGGGGCAGACCAGCCCCGTTCGGCTGACGCGTCGCTTCCTGCCCGCCGCCGAGGGTCTGCGCGGCACCGTCCGCGTGCCCGGGCGACAAGTCGGTGTCGCATCGAGCGCTGCTCCTGGGCGCGGTCAACGACGGTCCGGTGAGGGTCGACGGCTTCCTCCGCTCGGCCGACACGCTGGCGACGCTCGCGGCGGTGCGGGCGCTGGGGGTGACGGTCGAGGAGGACGGGCCACGACCTGATCATCCACGGCGCGGGCTGGGAGGGCCTGAGAGAGCCCGACGACGTCATCGACGTGCGCAACTCGGGCACGCTCATGCGCCTGCTGCCCGGTCTGGTCGCCTCGCTGCCCTTCCTCTGCGTCCTCACCGGCGACGCCAGCATCCGGCGCCGGCCCATGGCCCGGGTGCTCCGGCCCCTGGCGGCCATGGGGGCCACGGTGGCGGGCCGGGAGCACGACTCCCTTCCTCCCGTATCGCATCCGCGGCGGGCGCCCTTCGCGGCATGCGGCACCAGCTGGCGGTGGCGTCGGCCCAGGTCAAGTCGTGCATCCTGCTGGCCGGGCTGCGCGCCGCAGGGGGAGACGCCAGTGGTCGAACCGGCGGCTTCGCGCGACCACACCGAACGCATGATCCGCTACGCCGGCGGCCGGGTGGAGCGGGAGGGAGCCGCCGACGGCGCCGGGACGGTGCGGGTCTGGCCGGTCGAGAGCGCTCAAGATGGACTCGGTGGCGGTGCCCGGCGACTTCAGCTCGGCGGCCTTCTTCATCGTGGCCGCGCTGCTGATCGCCGGACTCTCGCGTGACGGTGGAGAACGCGGGACTCAACCCCACTCGCACGGGGCTGCTGGCGGTGCTGGAGCGCATGGGGGCGACCATCGATCGAGTCGCAGTCACCGCGAGCGAGACTGCCGCGCCGACGCGAACCGCTCCGGGAGATCCGAGCCGGTGGGCCGATCACGGCGCGCACCTCCGCGCTGGTCGCGACCGACGTCGAGGCCGACGAGGTGCCCAATGTCATCGACGAGCTGCCGCTCTTCCTGCTCGCGGCCGCGCAAGGCCGAAGGGCGTCTCGCGGCTGCGGGGCGCCGCGGAACTGCGGGCCAAGGAGAGCGACCGGCTGCGGGCCATGGCCGCGCTGCTCCGAGGCCCTGGGCGTCGAGGTCGTGGAGCATCCGCGACGGCATGGACGTCGTCGGCGATCCGAACGGCTGGGCGGGGGGTCGCATAGCGACCGAAGGCGACCACCGGGTGGCCATGGTCGGGGCGATCGCGGGAGCCGCCTCTCGAGGACGGGACGATCATCGACGACGCGAGGCTGCATCGCGGTCTCGTATCCTGGGTTTCGTGCGCGATCTCGAGAGCGTTGGAGACGACGATGATCGTCGCCATCGACGGACCGGCCGGTTCCGGCAAGAGCACCATCGCCCGGGAAGTGGCCAAGCGCCTGGGCATGCGCTATCTCGACACCGGGGCCATGTACCGCACCGTCACCCTGCTCGCGCTCGAAGCCGGGCTGGTGCCCGATCGCATCCCGGAGGCGGCGGAGCTGGCGGCGCAGACGCGACCTGCGCTTCGTCGAGCGGCAGGACGATCTGACCCGGGTCTTCGTCGGCGACCGCGAGGTCACCGACGAGATCCGCGGTCGCGCTGGTCTCGCAGAACGTCTCGGCGGTCTCGGCCGACGCCGCCGTCCGGGCGGTGCTGACGGCCAGACAGCGAGCAGGAGGCCGCGCGAGGGCGACGTGGTGCTCGAAGGTCGCGACACGGGCACGGTGGTCTTCCCCGACGCCGACGTCAAGGTCTTCCTCATCGCCTCCATCGAAGAACGGGCCCGGCGGCGCCGGGAGCAACTGCAGGCCCAGGGAGTCGACCAGTCCCTCGACGAGCTGGTGGCCGACATCGCCGCGCGTGACGCCTACGACTCGGGGCGCGCGCTGGCGCCGCTGCGCAAGGCCGACGACGCCGTCGAGATCGACACCACCGGGATGACCATCGCCGAGGTCATCGAGGCGGTCTGCGCTCTGGTGGAGGCCAAGCGCGGGGTCCCGCGTCGCGCGTCGGCCGGACGGCCGACCGGCGCCGCGGGAAGTGGCCGCTGTCCCGCATGGTCCGCAGCCCCCTCGACACCGGCCTCTACCGCTTCGCGTATCTCGTTCATCCCGCCCCTGTGGCGCTTCGTCTTCCGCATGAGCATCGAGGGGCCGGAGAACATCCCGCTCACCGGGCCCGTGCTTCTGGCCTCCAACCATCGCTCGAACCTCGACCCGTTCTTCCTCGGCGTCTCCTTCCCGCGCCAGGTCCATTTCATGGCCAAGGCCGAGCTGTGGAAGTTCAAGCCGCTGGGCCGGGTCATCGACGTGCTGGGCACCTTCCCGGTCAACCGGGGAGAGGCCGACCGGGCCGCGGTCAAGCGGGCCCTGGAGATGCTCGGAGCCGGGGCGGTGGTGGGGATGTTCCCGGAGGGCCGCCGGCAGCGCGGCGGGCCGTGGGCGAGATCCACGCCGGCGTGTCGCTTTTCTCGCTGCGGGAGGGTGTGGTGACCGTCCCGGTGGTCCTGGAGGGCACCGAGCGGGTCGTGCGAAGCACGGTCTTCCGCGGTTCCCGCGGGTCACGGTCACCTTCGGGCCCCCGCTGCGAGCTCCCGGCCGACGATCTTCCCCGCGCGGAGCGGGCCCGGGTCGTCACCGAGCGCCTGGTCGAGGCCTTCGAGAAGCTGCTCGACCCGTCGGCGGAGACCGCGATGAGCCGCGCTGGAGGTGCGGATCTCCGAGAGCGCCGGCTTCTGCTGGGGCGTGGAGCGGGCCCTGGAGCTGGCCCTCAAGGCCGCCGAGGAGGCGCCCGGCCCGGTGCGCTCCCTGGGACCGCTCATCCACAATCCGGGGGTCATCGCCGACCTGGAGAAGCGCGGGGTGGGCGTGATCTCCGATCCCGACGGAGGCCGGCGCGGGCACGGTCATCCTCGGTCGCACGGAGTGCCGCGCGAGGTCAAGGAGCAGCTTGCCGCCACCGATACCGTCGTGGTCGACGCCACCTGCCGCTTCGTCAAATCCGCCCAGGAGAAGGCCGCCAAGCTGCACCGGCAGGGCTACCTGGTCATCATCCTGGGGGAGAAGGATCATCCCGAAGTCCTGGCGCTGCGCTCGTACGCCGGCGAGGACTCGCTCGTGGTCGAATCGCCGGCCGACCTGCCCGACGAGCTGTCCGAGCCAGCGGGTCGGTGTGGTGGTGCAGACCACGCAGTCGCAGGAGCGCCTCGCCGAACTGGTGGCGTATCTGGCGCCGCGCACGCGCGAACTGCTCGTGCACAACACCATCTGCAGCGCCACCGAGCAGCGGCAGACGGCGGCCATGGCCATGGCCGACCGAGGTCGATGCCGTCGTCGTGGTGGGGGGCGGAACTCGGGCAACACCCGGCGGCTGGCCGAGCTGTGCGCGGCGCGGCAGCCGAAGACCTACCACGTGGAGTCGGCGGACGAGCTCGATCCCGCGTGGTTCCGAGGGCTCAAGGTGGTGGGCATCACCGCCGGCGCCTCCACGCCCCCCGAACAGATCGAGGCCGTCGCCGACAGACTGGCAGGAGATCGGAGCCATGAGCAGCGCGAAGCCCCGCGTGGCCATCATCGGCTATCCCAACGTGGGCAAATCGACCCTCTTCAACCGCATCACCGGCACGCGGGACGCGGTGGTGGCCCCCGAGTCGGGGGTCACCCGCGACCGCAAGGAGGGCGAGGCCGAGTGGAGCGGCCGCGACTTCATCGTGGTCGACACCGGGGGCATCGATCTCCAGAGCGACGAGCCGCTGGGCGACGAGGTGCGGCGGCAGGCGCAGTTGGCGCTCGAGGAGGCGGCGGTGGCCATCTTCCTGGTGGACGGCAAGGCCGGGCTGGCTCCGCAGGACCACGAGATCGCCGCGCTCCTGCGGCGAAGCGCGGTCCCGGTGGTGCTGGCCGTCAACAAGTAGGACTCCAAGGCCGCGCAGGACAACCTGCAACGAGTACTGGCAGCTGGGGCTGGGGGAGCCCATCGGGGTCTCGGCCGAGCACGGCCTGGGAGTGGGGGACCTGCTCGACGAGGTGGTCAAGGACCTTCCCGCACGAGGAGGACGCGCGCAGGAGCGCTCGAGCCCATGCGCGTGGCCATCGTCGGACGGCCGAACGTGGGCAAGAGCTCGCTGCTCAACGCCCTGCTGGGCGACCAGCGCACCATCGTCTCGCCCATACCGGGCACCACCCGCGACGCCATCGACACCGACCTGGTGTTCGACGGCACCCCGATGACCCTGGTCGACACCGCCGGTCTGCGGCGCCCGGGCAAGCGCACCACCACCGACGTGGAGTACTACAGCTCCCTGCGGGCCCTGCAGGCCCTGGAGCGCAGCCGACGTGGCGCTCGTCGTGGTCGATGCCGCCGAGGGTCTGGTCGATCTCGACCTGCAGATCGCCTACGAGGCGCAGCGGGCCAAGTGCGCCACCGCCGTCCTCTTCAACAAGTGGGACATCAGCACGCTCGACCTCGACATGGCCACCGCGCGCGTCAAGGCCAAGGTGCAGATGAAGCCGCGCTGGCTGACGGTCTCGGCCCTGACGCGGCCGGGGAGTCGACCGCATCCTGCCGCTGGCCCGGGAGCTGTACGGGCAGTACAGCGGGCGCATCCCCACCGCCGAGCTCAACCGCTGGCTGGAGGACGTGCGCGCTCAGCGGCCGCCCGCCGGCAAGGGGAGCAAGACCATCAAGACCTTCTACATGGTGCAGTACGAGACGTCAGCCCGCCGCGCTTCAAGGTCATGGTCAACTCGCGCGCCCTGGTGAACAAGTCGTTCGCCTACTACCTCGAGAACCGCCTGCGTGAGGACTACGGTCTCTGGGGCATCCCGCTGGTCATCGACTTCGAGGGCAAAGAGGAGCGGTACTCGTGAGCCACCGACGCTCGTGGTCTGACCGCCATCGGACTGGTGGTCCTCGGGTACCTGGTCGGCTCGCTGTCGCCCAGCGTCTTCCTGGGCAAGCTCTTCAAAGGTGTCGACGTGCGCAAGCACGGCAGCGGCAACGCCGGCACCACCAACGCCTTCCGGGTGCTGGGGGTGAAGCTCGGGGATGGCGGTGCTGGTCGGCGACGTCCTCAAAGGCGTGATCCCGGTCGTGCTCGCCCGCTAGTGCTGAGCGACCCCGCTGGTGACCGTCCTCGTGGCCTTCGCCTGTGTCGCCGGCCACAACTACTCCATCTTCCTGCGGGGCAAGGGGGGCAAAGGGGTGGCCACCGGAGCCGGCGCCGCGCTCGCCATGATGCCCATCCCCATGGCCATTCGTGGTCGGCTCTGTTCGTCCTGCTGCTGCTCACCACCCGCATCGTCTCGATCGCCTCGATCGCCTGCACCATCGTGTTCCCGGTGATGGCGGTGGTCTTCGACCAGCCGCTCGCCTACATCGTCGTCTGCTGCCTGATGTCGGCGGTCGTCCTCTGGGCGCATCGAGGCAACTTCCGACGCCTGTGGAGGCGCCAGGAGCCTCGGGTGAAGTTCCCCTGGAACAAGACGACGGCGAGGCCGGCGGCGACGGAGTGGCCGACCTGGCCGACGCCGAGGCCCGTCTGGCCGGTAGTCCGTTGGGCCGAGGGCGCGCTATACTGGGTCGCGCGTCGGGACGTGGCGTAGCTTGGTAGCGCATCCGGCTGGGGGCCGGAAGGTCGCCGGTTCAAATCCGGCCGTCCCGACTTTTTCCGTCTCTGCGGCCTTGCACTGTTCCGGCCTGCTGCGTTCCCTGCTACTCTTTCGGGTAGTGTCTCGCTGTGACGTCGTCATCCGCGACCAGGAGGCTCCCGTGAAGGCAGTCGTCATGGCCGGTGGTCAGGGCACTCGACTTCGCCCGCTGACCTCCAACCAGCCCAAGCCGATGGTGCCGGTCGTCAACAAGCCCACCATCCAGCACATCCTCGAACTGGTCCAGCGGCACGGCATCAACGAAGTGGTCATGACCCTGGCCTTCCTGCCCCGGCTCATCCGCAACTACTTCGGCGACGGCAGCAGCCTGGGCATGCACATCGACTACACGGTGGAGGAGACGCCGGCGGGCACCGCCGGCTCCATCCGGCTGGCCAAGGACCTTCTCGACGACACCTTCCTGGTCATCAGCGGCGACGCGCTCACCGACTTCGACCTCACCAAGGTGATCGACTTCCACAAGCAGCGCGAGGCGATGGTCACCATCGCCCTCAAGAGCGTGGAGAACCCGCTCGAGTTCGGAGTGGTCATCGTCGACGACGAGGGCCGCATCCAGCGCTTCCTGGAGAAGCCGGGCTGGGGCCAGGTCTTCTCCGACACGGTCAACACCGGCATCTACGTGATCGAGCCCGAGGTCTTCGACCACATCCCCGAGGGGCAGCCCTACGACTTCAGCCACGACCTGTTCCCCAAGCTGTTCGACATGCACAAGCCGCTCTACGGCATGGTCTGCGACGGCTACTGGCAGGACGTCGGCAGCCTCGAGCAGTACCTGCAGGCCAACCGCGACGCGCTCGACGGCAAGATCCGCCTGACTCCGCCGGGCGTCCGGCTGCGCGGCAACATCTGGGTGGGCAAGGGCGCCGTCGCTCGAGAGCCTCGACGACGTCGAGGGCCCGGCCGTCATCGGCGAGAACGTCCGCATCGACCCGGGCGCCCGGATCCTCTCGCACACCGTGCTGGGCGACAACACCGTGGTGCGGACCGGCGCGCAGATCGGCGGCTCGGTCCTGGGCGCAGAACGTCTACGTGGCCTCCGGGGCCGTCGTCGACGGGCGCGGTGCTGTGGACGGGGTGGAGGTGCACGAGAACGCGCACATCGCCGAGGGCGCCGTGGTCGGCGACCGCTCGATCGTCGGCCGCAACGCCGTGGTGGCCAACAACGTCAAGATCTACCCGCTTCAAGAACATCGAGCCGGGCTCGACCGTCCGCTCGTCGATCGTCTGGGAGACGCGGGGCCCAGCACCCTTTTCGGGCGCAACGGAGTGCGCGGCCTGGCCAACGTCGACGTCACTCCCGAGATGGCCATGCGCCTGGCCATGTCCTACGGCACGCTCATCAGCAAGGGCTCCTACGTCACCACCAGCCGCGACACCCACCAGGCCTGCCGCGTCTTCAAGCGGGCCATCATCAGCGGCCTCAACTCCACCGGGGTGAACGTCCGCGACCTCACCACGGCGCCGCTCGCCGTCAACCGCTTCGACATCAAGAGCGGCAACGCGGTCGGCGGCATCCACGTGCAGATGAGCCTCGAGAACCCCGAGCACATCGAGATCCTCTTCTCCGAGGCGCCGGGTGTGCCCCTGGACGGCAAGCGGGAGCGGGCCATCGAGAACCACTACTTCCGCGAGGACTTCCGGCGGGCCGCCTTCGAAGAGATGGGCCAGGTCGTCTATCCGCCCCGGGTCATCGAGACCTACACCAACTCGCTGCTCGAGAACTGGAACACCGTGGCCATCCGGGGCGGCAGCCCCGGCTGGTGCTCGACTACTCGCTCTCGGCGCCGGCCTTCTTCTTCCCGGCCACGCTGGACAAGCTTGGGGTGGAGACGATCGCCCTCAACACCTTCTCCCGGAGCCGCTCGCGCTTCACGCTCGGCGAGAGCCTGCCGGCCGCGGCCGCGCGGGTGGGGGAGATGGTCCGGGCCATGGAGGCCGACCTGGGGGCCATCCTCGATCCGGGAGCGGAATACCTCTACGTGGTCGACGAGAAGGGCCGGCTGATCCCCGATTCGGCCCTGCTGCTCCTGCTGCTTCAGCACGCCGCCCGCGAGGCCGGCGCGGGAGTGGCGGCCCTGCCGCTGCATGCCACCCGGCTCGGCGAGCAGGTGGTCGCCTCCACCGGCGTCAGCATCCGCCGCACCAAGTACTCCAAGGCTGCCCTGATGGCCGAGGCGACCCGTCCGAACACCATCTTCGCCGCCAGCACCGACGGAGGCTACATCTACCCGGCGGTCCTGCCCTCCCTGGACGGCCTCTACGCTCTGGGCAAGGTGCTGGAGCTGGTCTCCACCTCCGATGCGCCGCTGTCGCAGCTGGTCGCGCCGCTGCCGGTGGCCCACGTGGTCCATCTGCAGGTCGGACTGCCCCTGGGAACTCAAGGGTACCGTGATGCGCCGCATGACGGAGAAGCTGCACGATGGCCGGGTCTCGCTCGTCGACGGCATCAAGGTGTTCCTCGACCACGCGGAGTGGGCCCTGGTGCTTCCCGATGCCGAGGAGCCGCTGTTCCACGTCTACGCCGAAGCGGGGGACGACGCGCGGGCCGGCTGAGCTGGCCGACAAGTACCGGGAGATACTGCGGAAGTCGTCGCCGAGGGGCGGACTAGCGGCGAGGCGACGCACCGGGTCGCGAGCTAGGCCTCGGTGCTCTTCGCGATCACCTGCTTGCAGACGGTCTTGAGGGTCTCGAACACGCCCGACGCCGCTGAGGGCGCAGGCCTCGATCACCGGCGAGCCGGTGTGGTTGAGCAGTTCGGTCAGGTCGGCCACCGAGAAGATCGTCGCCCAGGTCGCGCTTGTTCATCTGCAGCACCATGCCCAGCCTGCTCAGATCCTCGCCCTGCGACCGCAGGTTGTCCCAGAGGTTGAGGTAGCTGTCGACGTTCTCGTCCAGCCGGGAGATCTGGCTGTCGGCCACGAACACCACGCCGTCGATGCCCTGCAGCACCAGCTTGCGCGAGGCGTTGTAGAAGGACTGCCCGGGCACGGTATAGAGATGGAACCGGGTGCGCAGACCCTTGACGGTGCCCACCGACAGCGGCAGGAAGTCGAAGTAGAGCGTGCGCTCCTCTTCGGTGGCGATGCTGACCAGGCGTCCGCGCGCAGCGGGATTGACGCGGCGGTGGATGTACTGGATGTTCGTGGTCTTGCCACACAGACCGCAGCCGTAGTAGACGATCTTGTAGTTGATCTCTCGCGCGGCGAGGTTGATCAGTGCCACAGGTCGTTCTCCACTGCCGCTACTGCGTCACCTCTGTCCGGAGAACAGACCGTCTATCGCCGCGCCGACTCTCGCGTGAGTACTCGCGATCGACCACGCTGGTCGTCTCCACTGGTATTTTCGGCAGTCTCGAGAGCCGGCTTGAGGACCTCGAGCGCCCGGCTGGTGTAGAGACGGACCCGGCCCACCTGGGTATCGCGGCCGAAGGTGATGAGAAGCAGGATCTGGTCGGTCACCTGCATCACGTGGAGATTGGCTTCCTTGCCCTCGTGGAACGAGCAGCGTGAACTCGCGCTCGCTGAGTATCTGGGCCAGCTGCCGGGTGGCGGCGAAGGAGCTGGCGGCGAGAGCGCCAGAGACAGCGTGTCGGAGCGCGACGTCCGGCGGGGAGACGGCGATAGGCTGGCCGCTGGTGGAGATGAGCGCGGCGAACTGCGAGCCGGACACCATCCGCAGCTTCTCGAGCACGGCCGTCGATCAGCCTCATCTGCTCGTCGCTGATGACCAGTCCTCTGCGGCTTGGCATCGCTCATCCTCCTTGTGCGCGGATCACGCCACTGAGTATACAAGCCGCTCCCGTGCGTGTCGTCCGTCCGTCCGGAGCGACAAAAACCGCTGTGCTATCATGACGGCCAGCCGATGGTGGCGAGAAAGGAGCGCATGTGAACCCCAAGAACCTCAAGTACCACAGGGAGCACGACTGGGCCCGGGTCGAGGGTGATACCGCAGTCTTTGGTCTCACCAGCTACGCCCAGGAGACACTCGGTGACATCGTGTACATCGAACTCCCCGAGGTAGGCGCGGACGTCACGGCAGGGACGCCCTACGCCGAGGTCGAATCGGTGAAGGCCGTCTCCGATGTCTACGCACCGCTGAGCGGTTCGGTCGTCGAAGTCAACGAAGAAGTCGTCGACGCTCCCGAGCTCATCAACGAGAGCCCCTTCGAGGATGGCTGGCTCATCAAGGTCCGCCTCGCGGATCCCTCCGAGATCGACGATCTCATGAGCGCCGAGGAGTACGAGGAGCTCCTCAGCGAAGAAGAGTAACCGCTTCCGCGTAGCCGCGTCGGCCGCACGTGTGCGTATCTCCACCTCAGGTTGAAGGTTCCGGGGGGAACCTCTATAGTAAGGGTGTGGAGCACCATGGACGACACTTCTTTCGAACGTCTGATCAACATCCAGTCGTACAGCGACGAGGAGCTGCGCGAGCTGGCCGATCCGCTTGCGGCCGAGGAGCGGGAGCTCTCGAAGCGCAGACGCCTTCTCCACGGCGAGATCGACATCGTCCGGGCCGAGATGGTCAGGCGGCTCCGCGACAAGCACAGCGCGGGGGCGGGCTGGTGCTGGATGCGGCGATGTGGCGGCGCTCACCGACATCCTCAGTGGCAAGCGGCAGCGAGCCGGCTGAACCCAGCAAGTGAGTGGTCGACCGTGAGCCAGAAGAGCGAGCCGCCAGCCCGAGGTATCGAGAGCGGTTTCGTGACCTCTCCGTCGATGTGCGCGAGGAGCGCCTGGTCCGCTACATCGTACGTCAGGTCGAGAGCGGCCGGCACGTCGACGACATCCTGCGACGACCCGTACGTGGTCGCGCATTCCGACGACCTGGCGCGCGAGCCGCATCTTCGAGGACCCGCGAGTGATCAAGGGCATCGAGGAGCAGATCCGCAGGCAGTTCGCCGACTACGGCGAGTCGGTCGGAGGAGCCGAAGCGAGTGGGGAGAGCACTCACCAGCGACACCTCAGCCGGGAAGGGACGACCGATGCTCGACTGCCCGACCTGTAGCTTCGACAACACCGAAGACTCGAACTACTGCCGGCGCTGTGGCAGCCGGCTGATAGCCGTCGACCTCAAGAGACGACCATCACGTACTTCGCGGGCGAGCGCGAGGACACCGGCGCAGGAGCGCTTGACGCTGTCGGGGACGGCAGGTCACGTCCTGCTCATCCGCTCCGGCGGCGGCCGCGAAGGGGAGACCATCGACCTCGACGTCGACGTGCTCACCATCGGGCGCAGCCCGCACAGCGACCTCTTCCTGGACGACGTCACCGTCTCGCGCCATCACGCCCGGGTCCTCCGCGATGAAGGCGGGTTTCTGGGTGGAGGACCTCAACAGCCTCAACGGCACCTACGTCAACCGCAAGCGGATCGAGCGCCACAGGCTCCTCGATGGCGACGAGCTGCAGATAGGCAAGTTCAAGCTGGCCTTCCTGGAGCAGACCGACGAGATCACCGGTGAACTGTGAGGGCCGGACCGACTATGAAAGACGACGGTGCACCTGCTCGACGATCGGCCAGGTGGTCGATCAACTGCAAGTCGGACTTCCCGGACCTCAGCATCACCAAGGTCCGCTACCTCGAGGACCGGGGCCTCCTGGCCCCGAGCAGGACCCCGGGACGCTACCGCAAGTACAGCGGCGGCCGACGTCCGGCGCCTGCGCACGATCCTCACCCTGCAGCGAGACGAGTACCTGCCGCTCGAGGTCATCCGCGAGCGCGTCGACGCGCCCTGCGCCCGGGATGCTCGGCCAGCCGCTCTGCCGCATCCGGCCGCCTGGGCGGCGAGCCGCGGCCTCAAGCGTGAAGACGCCGTGTATACACAGGAAGAGGTCTGCGAGAATGCCGGCATCGACGCGGCCTTCTTGCGCCTGCTCGTCGAGTATCGGCTTATCGATCGGCCGGGCCAGCAGGGAGCGGTCTTCACCGAGAGCGACCTCGAGATCGCCCGCATCTGCCAGCTGCTGGTCCGGTTCGGGGTGGAGCCCCGCAATCTTCGCCTGCTCAGCTCGTCGGTCGAGCGGGAGGCGGCGCTTGTGGAGCAGATCACCACGCCGTCGCTGCGGTCGACGCACGCCGACAAGCGCGAGTACGGCGAGAAGATGGTGGAGGACCTGGGGTCGCTCCTGTCGCAGTTGATGCAGTCTGCTGCTCTACAAGGAGCTGCGCAAGCTGCTCTAGACGCTTCGTGACGCCTGTCAGCGTCCGTCTATTCCTGATCAAGGAGCACCATGGATCTCGACAAGTACATCCGCCATATCCCGGGCTTCCCGAAGGAAGGCATCCTCTTTCACGACATCATGCCGCTGCTGCAGGAGCCGCAGGCCCTCAGATACGCCGTGGATTCAGCTGGCGGAGTACGCCCGAGGAGCAGGCAGAGTCGACCTGGTGCTGGGGGCGGAGGCGCGAGGTTTCATCCTGGGAGCGGCGCTGGCCTACGCCACTGGGGTAGGTTTCGCCGCCGCGCGCAAGCCCGGCAAGCTGCCCTGGAAGGTCAAGCGCTGCGAGTACGCCCTCGAATACGGCACCGACGTGCTCGAGATGCACGCCGACGCGATCAAGCCGGGACAGAGAGTCCTCATCCACGACGACCTGCTTGGCGACCGGTGGCACTGCCAAGGCGAAGATCCAGCTGGTCGAAGAGGCGGGCGGTGTCGTGGCCGGACTCGCCTTCATCATCGAGCTCACCGAGCTTCGACGGGCGCGACAAGCTCGCAGGGCTACGACGTCTTCAGCCTGCTGAGCTACCCCGTCTAGCACTCACCGCGCGCTGGAGCCGCCGGGGAGGGGCCGAGCCGCGCAAGCTGTGCGTCGGCATCGTGCTAGTTTACATAATGCACATTATCGTGCATTGCGACATAGACGCGAGGGAGACCGTGGATGACTCCGGCCGGCGCAGCCGCCGGACCCGGCGACGAGGCGGCGGCCCCGTGATAGCCGCCGCTGCCTAACCGACGGTGCGAGCTCGGTCCTACTTGACCAGGTTCATCATGTTGAACATCGGCAGGTACATGGAGATGACGATGACGCCCGACCAGACCGCCGACGAACATCATCATGATCGGCTCGATGATCGACGTGAGCGACTTCACGGCGGCGTCGACTTCGTCTTCGTAGAAGTCGGCGATCTTGTTGAGCATGGAGTCGAGCGCGCCGGTCTCCTCCCCGATGGAGATCATGTGCGTGACCATCGGCGGAAACACCGCGACGCGCATCAGAGGCTTGGCGATGGGCTCGCCGCTGCGGACGCTCTCCTTGACGTCCACCATGGCTTCTTCGATGACCGTGTTGCCGGAGGTCTTGCCGGTGATCTCGATGGCCTGCAGGATGGGCACGCCGGAGCCGACCAGCGTAGCGAGGGTCCGGCTGAAGCGGGCCACGGCGATCTTCTGGATGATGCGGCCCGAGCTTCATGGGCAGCTTGAGCTTGAAGCGGTCCCAGGCTCTGCGGCCCTGCTCGGTGTTCTTGAGCCGGATCAAGGCCCACACGATCAGGATGATCACCGGGAAGATGATGAACCAGTAGCCCTTCAGCATGTTGCTGACGCCCATCATCATCCGGGTCAGGCTCGGGCAGTTGCCCGCCCAGGTCCTTGTACATGTTGGCGAAGATCGGGATGATGAAGAGCAGCATGCCGATCATGACCATGATGGCGAAGACCGCGATCAGGATCGGATAGGTCATGGCCGACTTGATGGACCGGCGCAGGCTGTCCTGCTTCTCCAGCTGAGTGGCCAGGCGGAGGAGCGTCTGGTCGAGCGCGCCGCTCGCCTCGCCGGCTCGCACCATAGCGACGTAGAGCCGGTCGAAGGCGGCCGGATGCTTGGCCATGGCGTCGGAGAGCGGCATGCCCGCTTCGACGTCGTCGCGCACCAGCCTTGATGATCTTCTTGAAGCCGCGGGTTCTGGGTCTGCTCCTCGAGGACGTACAGCGCGCGCAGCACGGCGAGGCCCGAATTGATCATGGTGGCGAACTGCCGGGCGAAGACCGCCTTGTCGCGCACGCTGATGCGCTTGCTGTTCTCCAGCATGGTCTTGAGGTCGAGCACGCCCCGCTTCTCCTCGAGACTGACGACCGTGAGGCCCTTCCGGCGCAGTTCGGCGACGACCGCCGCCTTGGAGTCGCCCATCGCTTCACCGGTGAACAGGGCTCCGCGCTCCTTCTTAGCCGTATACGTGAAAGTTCCCACTCCGCTTCAGCTCCTCGTTCGCTGTGCTGATCGTGATAAGTCCTTCTGCTTCTATATCGGCCCGGGAGCGCCGGGCCTATAGCGAGTCGCAGGTCGCTGCCCGCCGGCGATCCACACTCTCCCCCACTCCCACCGGGAGTCCGAGTCAGGCTGCGCCGGACAGCAGCAGGCGCTCGAGCTCGTCGGGCACCGACGAGCGCCGGAGCGCCAGCTCCCGGCTGATGTGGCTCCGCTTGAACCAGGTCGGCGAGGCAGGAGTTCATCGTCTGCATGCCGTGCTGGCCGCCGGTCTGCATGACCGTGTAGAGCTGGTGGGTCTTGCCCTTCGCGGATGAGGTTCTTGGCCGCAGGCGTGGATATCAGGACTTCGCAGGCGGCCACCCGTCCTGCTCCTGAAGTCTTGGGCAGGAGCTGCTGCGTGACGACGCCTTCGAGGGTGGCGGCTATCTGCACCCGGATCTGCTCCTGCTGGTGAGGCGGGAAGACGTCGATGATGCGGTCGATGGTCTGCGGGCAGTCCTGCGTGTGAAGCGTGGCGAACACCAGGTGGCCGGTCTCGGCCGCGGTCGAGAGCGATCTGGATGGTCTCCAGGTCGCGCATCTCGCCGATCAGGATGACGTCGGGGTCCTGCCGCAGCGCGGAGCGCAGAGCGACTGCGGAAAGCCCTTCGTGTCGCTCCCCACCTCTCGCTGGTTCACCACGCAGCGCTTGTGGGTGTGCAGGAACTCGATGGGGTCCTCGATGGTGACGATGTGGTCCGCTCTGCGTCTCGTTGATCTCGTCGATGATGGCGGCCAGGGTCGTCGACTTGCCCGAGCCGGTCGGCCCGGTGACCAGCACGAATCCGCGCGGCTTGTGGCAGAAGGTGTGCAGCACCTTGGGAAGCGCCAGTTCGTCGATCGTCTTGATGTTCACCGGGATGAGCCGGAAGGCCGCCGCGAGCGTCCCCTTGTGGAAGAACGCGTTGACCCGGAAGCGGGCTTGGCCGTACAGAGAGTAGGAGAGGTCGACCTCCCAGTCGGTCTCGAGCTTCTGACGCTGGTCCTGGTTCAGGATGCTGTAGATGAGCTCGCGAGCCTCGTTGGCCGTCAGTTCGGGGTAGCCTTCGAGGTTCCGCAGATGGCCGTCGACACGCACGACCGGCGGCAGTCCCACCGCCAGATGAAGGTCCGATGCTTGCGTCTGGACCACTTCTCTCAGGATCTCGCCTATATCCATCGTCTGCTCTCCCCTGTCCGTCTGTCCGTATCTCCCGCGTCACACGATGACCCGGGAGATCTCCTCGATGCTGGTCATCCCCTGGAGCACGCGCTCAAGGCCGTCCTGGCGAAGAGACATCATGCCCTCCGCTCGTGGCTACTCGCCCTATCTCATCGGCACTCTTGCGCTCGACGATGAGCCTTTCTATCGCCTCGGTCACCAGCATGATCTCGTAGATCGCCCATGCGGCCCTTGTAGCCGGTGTTGTTGCAGCGAGGACAACCGACGGCGCGGTAGAGGGTGATCTCGTCCCTGCTCGTCGATCGCGTCGCTGGTGAAGCCCACCTGACGAAGGATGTCCCGGGTAGGTGTGTACGGCTCCCGGCAGTACTCGCAGAGCTTGCGGACCAGCCTCTGGGCGATCACGCAGTCCACGGCCGACGCGGTCAGGAAGGGCTCGACACCCATCTCGGTGAGCCGGGTGAGAGCGCCCGGGAGCGTCGTTGGTGTGCAGGGTGGACAGCACCAGGTGGCCGGTGAGGGCCGACTCGATGGCGATCTGGGCGGTCTCCTTGTCCCGCACCTCGCCGACCATGACGATGTCGGGGTCGCAGCGCAGGATCGATCTCAGGCCGGACGCGAAGGTCAGACCCGCCTTGGGGTTGATCTGTACCTGGTTGATGCCTGCCAGCCGGTATTCCACCGGGTCCTCGACCGTGATGATGTTCTTGTCCCGCGTGTTGAGGATGTTGAGAGTGGCGTACAGCGTGGTGGACTTGCCCGGAGCCGGTCGGACCGGTGACCAGGATGGCGCCGTATGGCTTCTGGAACGAGCGGCGGTAGCGGTTGAGAGCGCTGCTCGGAGAAGCCCGAGTTCCTCGAGGCGCAGCATCACGTTGGAGCGGTCCAGGAGGCGGATGACGACCTTCTCGCCGTAGACGGTGGGCAGCGAGGCGACCCGCATGTCGATGGGCCGGCCGCCCACGGTGAGGCCGATGCGCCCGTCCTGGGGGATCCGCCGCTCAGCGATGTCGAGGTCGGCCATGATCTTCAGACGAGAGATGACCCCGGCCTGCAGTCGTCTTGGGAATGGTCATGATCTCGTGGAGCACGCCGTCGTGCCGGAAGCGGATCAGCAGATCCCTGGCCTGGGGCTCGAAGTGGATGTCCGACGCGCCTTCGTCCGCCGCGCGCGCGAGCACGCCGTTGACCAGCTTGACGACCGGCGCGGCCTCCACCTGCTCGCGGATGTCGCGCATGTCGTCGACGACTGGACGTCCTCCTCGCCGGCCCCGATCCTTGCTTCGAAGTCCTCGCGAGAGCTGGTCGTCCGGCAGAGCGCAGCTTGCTGAGCATCTCGACGATCTCTTCGTTGCTGGCCAGTCCTGGTTCGATATCGAAGCCGGTCAGGATGCGCAGGTCGTCGATGGCGACGATGTTCGAGGGGTCGGCCATCGCCACGAGCACGGTGTGCTCGTCCACGAAGCTGACCGGGATCGCAGAGTACCGGCGAGCGTCGCGCTCGGAGATCAGCTCGAGGGCCACCGGGTCGATGCGGGTGACGGCTCAGATCGAGGTACTTGCACGCCGAGGCGGCGGGCCAGCGCCTGCATGAGATCGCCCTTGGTCACCCAGCCCTTGGAAAGAGCTATCTCCCCGATGCGCTGATGGGTGACCTGCTGCTCGGCCGCCGCCTGGTCGACCTGCTCCTGGGTCAGCAGACCCATGTCGACGAGCACCTCGCCGGTCGGCCGGCCTACCAGCCTCCGCTGCAGCATTCTCCTCTCTGGTCGCTCTGCATGGACGGCATCTCACCTCTCCCATCGACGATGCTGCGTCCGCATGACGTCAACAGGCGCCTGCAGGCCTGTCCAGAGCTCGTACGACTCGCAGCCTGCATCACGAGCATCTCCTTGCCGTCTATCGCGGTAGCACCTCGCGCTTTCGCCTCTCTCACCAGCATCGTGGGACCCGGCCGTAGACCAGGTCCATCACGATGTGATGACTGTGGAGAATATCGACAGGAATGGCGGACTCCTTGACGGATGGGGTCAGCCCCACCGAGGTGGCGTTCACGATGAGGTCTGGCTCTCGCGCGCCGCCGCCGAACACTTCGTGTTCGGGAACGGCAACGCAGCGGCGCTACGCCCCAGGCGGCCTCCGAGCAGAGCGCGACGGCGCGTTCGGGCGTGCGGTTGTAGACGCGGATCTCGCGGGCCCCGTCGTCGATCAAGGGCGGCGACGACCGCGCGCGCCGCCCCTCCGGCCCCGGCCACGAAGCAGGTCAGCCCGCCGAGCTCCCTCGGGCCGCAGACCGCGCAGCGCCGCCAGCGAAACCGCTCGTATCGGTGTTGTACCCGACGAGCCGGCCCTCGTCGTTGACCACCGTGTTGACCGACCCGATACGCGCCGGCCGCCGGCATCCACGTCGTCGAGGAGGGCGAGGACGGCCTCCTTGTGAGGGATCGTCACGTTGGCGCCCCGAAACCCGAGGGCGCAGGAGCCCGCGCATCGCGGCGGGCAGGCGCTCCGGAGGCACGTCGAAAGCCAGATAGACCAGGTCGAGCCCTGCGGCCGGAAGGCGGCGTTGTGCATGCGAGGAGAAAGCGAATGGCCGACCGGGTGGCCCAGCACACCCACCACGCCGGTCCGGCTACTGATGCTCTGGTTCGCCCCCATCCACGCCACCTCCGCTGCGGTTGCCTGCTGCTACTGTGCAGACTACCGCTCGGAGGCGGTTTCGTCTCAAACCAAGGTAAGAAGCTGGCGCACCAGGTCCGTCAGGGACCCGAGAGCTACTGAAGCAGGTCCTTCTTCATCTTTACGAACTCGTCGTACGAGGCGGTGAAGTACGTCTTGCCGTCCTTGTCGGTGAGATAGTACAGATAGTCGACGTCCGCCGGTTCCAGAGCAGCTTCAAGTGCGGCCACCCCGGGGTTGGCGATGGGCGCCGGCGGCAGTCCCTTGACCACCCGAGTGTTGTACGGAGAATCCACCTTGAGGTCCGCGGCGGTGAGCGGTTCGGTCCATTTGTCGAGTGCGTACCGCACGGTGGCATCGACGTCCAGCCGCATCTTCTTCTTGAGCCGGTTGTAGATGACGGCGGCCACCTTGGCCATGTCCTCAGGGGTGTTGGCCTCCTTCTCCAGCATCGAGGCCACGATGACGATCTGATAGGGCGACAGTCCAAGGACCTCCGCAGCTGTCCCACTGGAGCGAGGCGGTCTTCTTGCCGAAGGCCGACAGTTGAGCGCCGATGAGCTCGGTCGGGCCCGTCCCCGGTCATCAACTCGTACGTGTCGGGGAAGAGCAGCCCCTCGAGCGTGGTGACCTCTGGGCGTGTCTCCCCCGATCTTCGGGCACCACGAACTTGTCGGGCTGCTGAGCCAAGTCGGTGTACGTGGCGGCCTGCTTGACCTCACCAGCCTTTGCCAGCAGGGAGGCTACCTGGCTGGCCGCCAGGCCTTCGGGGATGGTGACCTTGAAGGTGCGGAGCCGCGGCGCGTCCCTGTCTCGAGCCTGGCGACCACTGCGACGAGCTGAGCGCTTGGTGGGCAAGTTGATACGTGCCGGGCTGGAGCTTCTCCTCGCTTCCTCGGGAATGCGACCAGGTCCACGAAGGCCGGCCGCCGAGGAGACGACTCCCTTGTTCTCGAGCAACTGGCCGATCTGGCGTGGCCGTCATGCCCGGACTGATCGATGACCTTCACCGAGCTCGCAAGACTGGTCGACGTCGTTTCCGCTCGCCTTGGCCTGCAAGCCAATCGTGCCCTCTGTCGACCACCGTGTAGACGCCGAACATGAAGGCGACAGAAGCCGATCACCACGATGATGCGGGTGGCCCAGGCCTTCGCCGAGCGACGCTTCCTCTTCTTGGACGGGGTAGCTCTCGCCCGCTCGTGGTAGATCCGAATACCAGTCGCTCATATCACTCTCCAGCTAGGCCCGGACCGCCAGTCAAGATAGTCCTGCAACATATAGCACGCCGCGACCGAGTCCTGCTCGCCGCTCGCGCGCTGACTCGTCCTGGCCAGTTTGGACGTGAACCGTTCGTCCCACATGACGACCGGCATCGCGTCAGCCGTCTGCCTGAGGCGCTCGGCGAAGGCGATCACCGCTGTCCATCTGCGCGTTCGTCCCTCCTGCAAGCGGGCGCGGCAGCCCCACCACCATCTCGCCCGCACCGTGCTCCTCGGCCAGGGCCACGACCCTTAGAAGCAGCCTGCTCCCGATCGCGTTCCCGGATCACCGGCAGCGGCGTGCAGGTGACTCCCAACGGATCCGAGATGGCCACCCCGGTCCGGCTCGCTCCCACGTCTATACCCAGCACACGCACCTACTCACTCAGGCCTGCTACGACCGTCTCACGTGCACAGACGATGGCTTCCTGCAAGCTCTGCGCGGATCGCCTCCGCCGCCGCGGCCCAGATGGGCTGTACCTCCGCCTCCCCCGCCGAAGACCTGAGAAGCGGTCCTCACGACCTGCCCAGCGTCGACGGCCGTAATCTGAGGGCTCACGCTCACCACCAGCGCGGCCTTGCCCTGCAGTTCGGCCCCCAGGGCGACCACGCTCGGCTGCGTGCGCTCGCGCACCTGGTCGACCAATGACAGCAGGTGATCCATGTCGCGTGCCTCGACGACCGACGCCACGATCGACGATCCCGTCGTGCTGGACGGCCTCCCCGGCGAGAGACGCGACCACATCCTTGGCCGCCTCGGACACGAAGCCCGCCAGTTCGCTCCTCCAGCGCGGACACCCGGTTCTGAAGCCGGCCGAGGCCAGGCAGCAGCTGGTCCTCCGCTACCCCGATCGCAGAGGCCGCAGCGCTCACGAGAAGATCGCGGTCGCGATAGTACGAGACGGCCGCCCTTCCGGAGACGGCCTCGATGCGCCGCACGTTGGCCCCGACGCTGCTCTCCGAGAGGATCTTGAAGGCCCCCACCTCGCTCGTCCAGCCTACGTGCGTACCCCCACAGAGTTCCCGGCTGAAATCGTCGATCTCGACGACGCGCACGAATTCTCCGTACTTCTCTCCGAAGAGAGCGGTCGCTCCCAGGTCGCGGGCGTGCTCGAGACTGGTGGTGAAGGTGCGGACGGGGTGATTCTCGACGATCCGGCGGTTCACCAGCTCTTCGATCTCCTTGAGATGCTCTCGCCCTATGGGCTCGTGATAGGCGAAGTCGAAGCGGAACCTGTCCGCCCGCACGGACGAGCCCGCCTGGGTCACGTCCTTGCCCAGACGCGAGCGGAGAGCGTAGTGGAGCAGATGCGTAGCGGTGTGGTTGGCGGCTACGTCGTGGCGATAGCTGGAGGACAGGCTGGCCTTGACTCGTACGCCCGCCTCGATCTCCCCCTCGAGCGGCCGGCCGACGAGCACCTGGACCTCGCCCTGCTGCTGCACGTCCTCGACCCGCACCTTGCCGGTCTCGGCCTCCACCAGCCCTGTGTCGGCGGTCTGCCCGCCCATCTCGGCGTAGAAGGGGCTTTCTCGCAGCGCCAGAAGGACTCGTCCATCCTCCAGGCTCTCCACGTTCTCGACCACGGTGTAGAGATCATCGCGCTCGTATCCCTTGAACTCGGTAGGCATGATCGGTGTCCCGGGCAAAGCGGACGATCGCCTCCTGCAAGCGCGTCTCCCCCCTTCTGGGCGCCGTCGGCGCACGCTTGCGCTGGTCGTCCATCGACGAGTCGAAACCGGCCATGTCGAGCGTCAAGTCCCCGCTCCTCCACGATCTCGCGGGTGACCTCGACGGGGAACCCGTAGGTGTCGTGCAACTGGAAGGCGACTGAACCCCGGGAACACGTTCGCTGCCCTCGTCCTCCGCGCGGGCGATGGCCTCTTCGACGAGTACCAGACCCTGGTCCAGAGTCCTGTTGAAGCGCTCCTCCTCCGAGCCCACGGTGCGGAGGATGACTTCTTGCCGCTCGTGCAGTTCCGGGTAGGTCCCCCCCATGAGGTCGATGGTACGCGCGCGAAACGCTCGAGAAAGGGCGGCTCCATGCCGGCCGAACGGCTGAAGCGCGCCGCCCGCCGGATGATCCGCCGCAGCACGTAGCCCCGGCCCTCGTTGCTGGGCAGAACGCCGTCGGCCACCAGGAACGACATGGCCCGGGAGTGGTCGGCCAGCACCCGGAGCGCGACGTCCACCTGTCTGTCTTCCCCGTACCGCTTGCCGGCGATCTCCTCCCCCAGTTCGATCAGCGGCTTGAACAGGTCGGTCAGGAACACGGCGTCCACTCCCTGCTTGAGTGCTGCGACCCGCTCCAGCCCCATGCCGGTGTCGATGTTCTGCGTCGGCAGCGTGGTCAGCTGCCGGTCTTCACCCATGTTGTAGCCGGTGAAGACCAGGTTCCAGTACTCGACATAGCGGTCGCAGTCGCAGCCCGGACGGCAGTCGGGTCGACGAGCAGCCGTACTCAGGCCCGCGGTCGAAGTACAGCTCCGAGCAGGGGCCGCAAGGGCCGCTTGGCCCGACCGGTCCCCAGAAGTTGGCGCTGCGCGGAAGTCCCACCATGCGCTCCGTGGGCACCCCGAGCGACTCCCAGATGGCGACGGCCTCCTCGTCGGCGGCGATCTCGTCGTCGCCCTCGAAGTAGGAGATCCAGATGAGGTCTGGGATCGAGCCTCAGATAGTCGAGCGAGAACTCCCAGGCGTACCTGATGGCCCCTTCCTTGAAGTAGTCACCCACCGAGAAGTTGCCGAGCATCTCGAAGAACGTGCAGTGCCGGGCGGTGAGACCCACCTTGTCGATGTCGGACGTGCGAAAGCACTTCTGGACGCTGGTGAGCCTGCCGCTCGGGAGGCTCGGCCAGGCCCATGAAGTAGGGCTTGAACTGCTGCATACCGGCGGTGGTGAGCAATACCGAGGTGTCCTTGTAGGGGACAAGAGAGGAACTGGGAACGAGCAGGTGACCCCGCTCCACGAAATAATCCAGGTACATCTTCCGCAGTTCGGCCGTCTTCACGAATCAGACCTCGCCTCTCTCCCCCGCGCCGCCAGGCTCCGGGGACTCGTCTTCCGCCATGTACTAGACGGAGATTCTCTATCGATTTCCGTATCAGCCGCGACACGTGCATCTGCGAGATGCCGATCCGCGCCGCCACCTGGGTCTGGGTCATACCCTCGAAGAAACGCAGGTGAAGGATGAATCGCTCCCGAGGATCGAGCCGTTCCATGGCGGGCGCCAGCACCCGGCGCTGCTCGAAGACCTCGTAGGCCTCCTCCTCCATCCCCAGGCAGTCCAGCAAGCCTGCGGATTCGTCCTCGTCCGGACTTCCGCCGGAGATAGATCGAGACGGAGTTGTAGGCCCGCCCGCTCTCCAGGGCTTCGACCACTTCCTCCTCTGTCGCCCCCGTTGCGCCCGCCAACTCACTGATGGTCGGAGACCTACGCAGTTCCACGGTCAGTGACTCCATGACCCTGTTGAGCCTGGTGTTGAGGTCCTGCAGGGCCCGGGGGACCTTCACGGCCCAGCCCTTGTCGCGGAAGTATCGCTTGATCTCGCCCAGGATGGTCGGGGTGGCATACGTGGAGAGTTCCACGCCCCTGTCAAGATCGAACCGGTCGATGGCCTTGATCAGACCGATGCTTCCGACCTGGATGAGGTCCTCGACCGGTTGCCCGCGAGACGCGAACCGACGGGCAAGACTCCGTACCAGCGGCAGATAGCGCGTGATCAGTTCCTCTCTGGCTGCGGCATCTTTGCGATCGCGGACCAGGACAAGCAGGTCTCGCTCTGGGACATCGTCTTCAATCCGTCACCATAGGCCATAGTCACATCCGGTGCTCCCGGCCGCCACATTGCAGTCTCGGTCGGTGGCACCTAGAAGATCCGTTTCTCCATCTCGACGGCGAAGGAATCGGCGGTGACCTCCATCCACGATCTCGGTAGCTGTCGACGAGACGAATCCAGGAGCATGCGGGACGTCAAGCCCGCGCTCTTCCACCCTTCGACCCGGATCGTCGGGCTCGATAGCGTTCGCCTGACCGCTGAGCTGCTGAGCCCATCGAGCGATCGACCTGAACGTGTCGCTCACGACGGAGATCGTCAGCAACGAGATCCGCCCCTTCAGCCGATTCCTCCCCGAGCAGAGTCTCGACGCGCCAGTTCGATATCGTCGAGCCGGTCGACCGACAGCGCATGGCGCGACGCCACCCCTCCGATGACCACCCGCATGACGGGTAGCGAGTGCCGCTCCTCGAGGAGCACGAAGGACGACGATATCGGGCCTATCGCTCGGGCTCAGCCAGCTGGCACCACCCCTATTCGGCAGCACCGCCACGTCCGAGGTACGTATCCGATCTCGGCCTGCTTCTGCTCGTAGGCCTGACGGGCCCGGTCGACGGCCTCTTCGGCCCGCGCCCTTCACGTCCTCGAAGATGCGCTGGGCTTCGGCGGGCACGTCCGCGAAGGCCTCGAGCAAAGCTCTTCCCCGTCTCCTGCGAGACTCGATGCGCGATGACAAGAGCCCCGCCTATGGCAACCCCTGTAACCAGAACAAGACAAGCGAACGAATACCGCCATCAGCTCTCCTTTCGTTTCCCTGAAACAAACGACGCGATCCCTTCAGTGACCGCCGCGGAAAGACCAGCGAACTTCTTGATGGGCGTCGCCACGGCGCTGTGCACCGCCGTCGAGGTAGTCTCGGCGAGCTTGATGATCTGAGCCACCGACGTGGTTATCTGCTCGACCTGGTCCAGCTCGTATTCACGCGGTCGAGGGTGGTCTCCACCCTGGTCGAGGAGGGGGATGACCTCCGTATTGACGTCGGTGAGGATGTTGGTGGTCCGGCTGAACACCCCTGCCAGTCGCAGAAGCATGTAGAGAAGCCCGGCCCCGAAGAGCAGGAAGAAGATACCGATGCAGATATCCATGATGGCGTTGGCGTCCCACTCCATATCCGGCCCCTCTTCTCTCTTCGTGTTGAAAACGACACCGACTATACCACAGGCCAATTCCAGCTCTTTCTGCAGGTCAGCATCGAGTCCTGCCGGCCCATCCCGTCGGTGGAGGTGATGGTGCCGGCGACGATCACCTCGTCGGCCTCGTAGACGACCGCGGTCTGGCCCGGAGCAACCCCCACGGCCGGTACTGCCAGAGAGACTGTCGATCTCGTCGGCGGCCACCTCAGCTCGGCAACGGGAAGCGCCGCTCCCGCGGAGCGTACCTGTGCGGCGAGCGGGCCACCGCTCGAGCCTGCGGTGCCATACCGACTCCGGCGACCCGGATCGCACTCATCTCGGCCTCTCGCGCGGTGCCCGACGACCACCCGACGCTCGTTGGCGTCGATCGCCACGACGTAGCGCGGCTCTCCGGCGGCGACCCGCAGTCCCTTGCGCTGACCGATGGTGAAGTTGTACGTCCCTTCGTGGCGCCCCAGAGCGCCGCGCCTGCCCTGTCGACGATGTCGCCCGGGCAGATCGCCCAGGCGCTCGCGTAGAAAGCGCCGATGATCGTCGTCGGGGACGAAGCAGATCTCCTGGCTCTCGGGCGCCGAGTGGCCCTCGAGCCCGGCCTGCGCCGCCATCTGCCGTACCTCCGGCTTGCGCATCTCGCCGAGAGGGAATATCAGATGCTCGAGGATCTCCGGAGACACCTCCGCCAGCACGTAGGACTGGTCCTTCATCGGATCGAGCGCCGCGGGCCAGTCCGGCGGAGGCTCCCGGTGAGTCGGGCGTAGTGACCGGTGGCCGACCCGGGACAAGCCCAGGCGACGGGCCGCCTCCACGAGCACTCCTATCCGCACCCGTGAATTGCACTTGGCGCAGGGATTCGGCGTCCGGCCGGCCGCATACTCGGAGACGAAGTACTCCACCACCTGCCGGTAGAAGGCCTCTTTCGCGTCGAGTGCCAGGTGAGGGATGCCCGAGGCTGTGCGCCACCCTTCGCGCCCGGCTGACGTTCTCCGGCGAGCAGCAACTGCGCTCGTCTGCCACGCCCGGGTCGTTCCACAGAGTCAGCGTGACGCCTACCACCCGGAAGCCCTGCTCCTTCAACAGAAGAGCGGCTACCGCGCTGTCAACACCCCCGCTCATCCCCACCAGCACTCCCTCGCGCCAGGGTATCCCGGGCATCGGGCTCGGTCCGCGACGGCCCACCTCGCAGGTGCGGGGGAGCTGACGGCCGCCGTGAGGGCATCGTGTAGGGCGTCGAGGGCGACGCCGGCCGTGTACTCCTTCGACGGGACGAGCCCCAGGTCGTGGCAGATATCGCGCCTCGGCTGACGGACGGCGGCCTCGAGGAAGGTCGGCCGGTCAACGCGGGCGCACACCTGACTGGCGCTGGCGAGAGTGGCCGGGCATCCGTGGGCCTGGTACCGGGCCTCCTGGATCGGGCCGGCCTCGAAGCCGCAACTCGATGCGGACCAGGCTTCCGCAGTCCTTGCTGCCCGCCTCGCCGTGGCGTCATGTGCCCCCACGAGCGGCCCGGAGAAGGTGCACGAGCGAAGACGGTCGGCCACCCGGGTCCCGTAGGCGAGACCCGCCGAGTCATTGGCTCTCTCGAGTCGTCACCGGTCGACCGCACAGTGACCCTCTCACTAGCACGAGGGCCGGGATGACCCGGCCCTCGCCTACAGACTCAGGTCAGGGTCGCGTCATCCTTGCCCGAGGTTGATCAGACACTGCCTCAGAGTGCCCTCGTCGACATAACCGTTCCAGATATTCCTGACGGTGCCGTCCCGGTCGATGAGCACTGATCTCAGGCGGATAGTTTACCTGCAGCAGCATGGAAAGGTCGCCGTAGCTGCTGGGATCTTGATAGTCGTACGTGAGGAACGTGTAGTCGGGGAACTCCGACTGCGAGGGCCTTGAAGCGCGTCGAGCACCTTGACGTCGTCCACATTGCCGGGAACGTAGAACAGCACGACCACGGGACGGGCCTGACCGATGGCCGCGACATACTCCTCAGGAGTGTCCTCTGTCACGGCCAGCTTCGTACAGGATGCTGTCGACTTCGCTCTGCACCGAGGAGCGCGGCCGTCGTGCGGTGGTCTTGACGACGTTGGTGGAGACCGTGGAGTCGTCCACTTGGCCGCCGCCTCCGCAGCCCCAAGAAAGACGGCCAGACGCGATGGCGACGAGAAGGACCACGGTCGACTGTCTGCTTCGTCCCGACATCGTCTACCCTTCCCAAAATAAAAATGCTCCACCTTGCCGTGTCTGACATGCGCTTGAACCTGCCGAAGCAGGTGGGTGACAGTCCCTGATTGGCGACTCGCCGTTCAGGAAAACATGCCTCCCGAGCGTAGTGTGTTGGCTCAAGTTTGGGCCAGATCACGCACAAGGTCGAGCACCGCGAGGGTACCACACGCCCTGTGGCAGGCAACGCGCCTATCCGCCCGCCCCGAGACCGCACACTAGCGGCTCTCACCTCAGATATTCGGCGTTTTGCGGGCAGAACTTGAGAGCCTCTGCGCGACCTCGCGAGCAGGACGACCGTCCTAGACCGTGCGGATGCGGAGCTCGCGCAACTGGTCCGGCGCCACTCGCGACGGGGCGTCGGTGAGGGGGCAAGACCCACTCTGCGTCTTGGGAAAGGCGATGACGTCGCGGATGGACGACTCGCCCGCCATCAGCATGACCGTGCGGTCGAGACCCAGTCCGATGCCCCCGTGAGGAGGGATCCCGTAGTCCATGGCCTCCACGAGGAAGCCGAACTTGACCTTGATCTGCTCGTCGTCGAGTCCAAGCGCCTCGAAGACGGCCTCCTGCATGTGGGGGTCGGAGATACGCAGTGATCCGCTGCCTAGCTCCACGCCGTTCAGAACGAGGTCGTACGCGTACGTGCCCAGCTCCAGAGGTCGCTCCTGGAGCTCATCGAGATCGTTCGAGACGAGGTTTGGTGAAGGGGTGATGCTGGGCCTTGAGGCGCTTCTCCTTGGCGTCGTATTCGAACATGGGGAAGTCGACCACCCAGGCGAAGCGCCAGCCCGCTGCGCTCGAGTCCGAGGCGCGAGGCCAGGGCGAGGCGAAGAGCCCCGAGACTGGGCTCGGCCACCTCCTTGCGATCGGCCACGAACAGGAGCAGATCGCCGGGCGCGCCGGCCAGCCTCTGCACGAGAGACCTTCATCTGCTCCTCGGTCACGAACTTCAGAAGCGGAGAGCGCATGCCTCCATCGTCGTCGAGCCACACCGGCAGCAGACCCTGCGCCCCGAAGACAGCCGCCTCGGCGGCCAGGTCGTCGACGTCCTTGCGGGAGAACCGGCGCCGCCTTCGGGCGCGCTGATGCCGCGGACGACACCGCCCTTGGCCACTGCCTCGCTGAACACCCGAAACTCCATCGCGCCCGCGAGATCGCTCACGTCGACGATCTCGAGTCCGAAGCGGAGGTCCGGCTTGTCGCTCCCGAAGCGGGCCATGGCGTCGGCGTAAGTGAGGCGCGGGAACGGCAGTGGAAGATCGACATCGAGGGTCTCTTTGAAGGCCGTCGCGAACATGCCTTCGACCACGCCCTGGATGTCGGCTTCCTCGATGAAGCTCATCTCGATATCGATCTGGGTGTGCTCGGGCTGCCGGTCGGCCCGCAGGTCCTCGTCCCGGAAGGCCCGAGCGATCTGGTAGTAGCGCTCGAAACCGCCGATCATGAGAAGCTGTTTGAAAAGCTGCGGCGACTGGGGAAGCGCGTAGAACTCGCCCGGCTGCAGTCTGCTGGGCACGAGGAAATCCCTGGCCCCCTCGGGTGTGCTCTTGGTAAGGATGGGGGTCTCGACATCGATGAAGCCCTGCTCGCCCAGATAACGACGCACGCTCTGGACCACCTGATGACGCAGGAGCAGATTGCGGAACATGCGGGGACGCCGCAGGTCGAGATAGCGGTAGCGCAGCCGCAAGGTCTCGTCCACGTCGACCTCGTCCTCGGGGAAGAACGGGGGCGTCTGCGCAGCGGCCAGGATCTCCAGTTCGTCGACCACGATCTCGACGCCACCCGTGGACAGATTGGGGTTCACTCGCTCCGGTGCCCGGGCGACGACCGACCCTCGCGCGCATATCACGTACTCGCTGCGCACGTTCCTGTGCGCGGTGATGAAGCGCTGGCCTGCTTGTCGGCTTCCATCACCAACTGCACGATCCCCGTCCGGTCGCGCAGGTCTACGAAGATGAGACCGCCGTGATCCCGCCGGCGATGGACCCAGCCGGCGACCTTCACCCGTCTGCCGATCGCACCCTCATTGATGGTGCCGCACCATTCGTCCCTGTATGACACAGTCGAGTCCTCTTCTCTCTGGGGTGTCAGCCGGCCGCCGGGCTCGGGCCATCCACGGACTGCCGCGGCAAGCAGCGAGCGCCGCGTCCCTGGAAAGCGTGTCTTCTCGGCCCGTGGACAGATCACGCACCGTGAACATCCCCGAAGCCATCTCCGCGTCTCCTATGATGAAGGCGTAGCGCGCCCCTGTGCGCCCGGCCTGCTTCATCTGCCCCTTGGGGCTTCGTCTCATGTAGTCAAGGTCCACCGCGATCCCTCTCGCCCTCAAGGAGTGCGCGAGCGCGAACACCTCACCGCGCGCAGCGTCCCCCATGGCAACCAGGTAGACCGTGGGCTTGCGGAGCCGGCGGGCCTTCGACGCCGCAGCGCGAAACGGCAAGAAGGATGCGTTCCACGCCCGTGCCGAAACCCACACCGGGAGTGGCGGGGCCGCCGATGGCAGCCACGAGGTCGTCGTACCGCCCTCCGCCACCTATTCCCGACTGCGCCCCGAGCACGGAGGACTGGAACTCGAACGTGGTGCGGGTGTAGTAGTCCATGCCCCGGACCAAGGTGTGGTCCTCGACGAAGGCGATGTCCTGCGTCGCGAGGCATTCCTTGACCCGAGCGTGGTGCTCCGCGCAGGCGGGGCACAGATAGTCCGGCAAGCCGAGGAGCCTGCTCGAGCGCCGCCCGGCAGCGCGGGCACCTTGCAGTCGAACGTGCGCAGCGGATTGATGGTGCGCTCTCTCTGCGCACTCCGCGCACAACGACGCCGAGGCCGATTCTAGGTGTTCACGAAGGGCGGCCGCATAGCCGGGACGGCAGACCTTGCAGCCCATAGAGTTGAGACGCAGTTCGATCTCCTGAAGACCGAGTTCCCGGTACAACGCGGCCAGCACCCCGATGACCTCGGCGTCGACTTCGGGCGCCTCCGATCCGAACGCCTCGATGCCCAAGCTGGTAGATGCTGACGGTAGCGTCCCGACTGAGGGCTCTCGTAGCGGAACATGGGGCTGTGGTAGTACAGCTTCACCGGCTGGGGCAGCGTGTGCATGCCGTGCTCCACGTACGCCCGCGCCACGGGCGCCGTGCCCTTCGGGCCGAAGGGTCATGCTGCGCCCCCCGAGGTCGTCGAAGGTATACATCTCTTTGCGCACGATGTCGGTGGAGTCGCCGACCCCTCGGGTGAACAGTCGAGTATCCTCGAACGCGGGCGTGTCGATGCGGCGGTAGCCGTACCGAGAGAAGACCTTCTCCGCCGTAGCTGATCACCCAGCGGCGCACCGGCTGATGCTCGGGGAGTACGTCGTACGTCCCCTTGGGTGCGGTGAATGGTTCAGCCATGGACCTTCAGCGCGGCGAGAAATGGGTTGTGGGCGAGTTCCTCTCCCAGCGTGGTGGACTCCATATGACCGGGATACACCGGGGTCTCGCCGGGATAGGCATGTACCAGGCGCGCCACCGAGGCAAGCAGTTGAGCGAAGTCGCCGCCGGGAAAGTCGGTGCGACCCACCGAGCGGCGGAAGAGCAGGTCGCCACAGAACAGGGCCCCTCCCACCTCGAAGGTCACATCGCCGGGAGTGTGCCCCGGCGTGGCGATGACCGTGACCGACATGCTGCCCACCGAGATCGTGTTCCCATCCTCGACGACCTCGATCGCAGGTTCGCCCACGGAGGGCACCGGATAACCGGTGGCCGAGCAGCCCTGACGACCGGCCAGCACCGGCTGCACCGAGCGCGAGCAGTAGACCCGCGCCCCGGTCGCGTCCGCCAGACCCCTGCACTCCTTCTACGTGGTCGAAGTGTCCATGCGTGACCAGGATCGCCTCGCAGACTGAAGTCCCTCGCGCTCGACCAGACGAGCGAGGCGCTCCGGCTCCCCCCGGGGTCCACAGCACAGGCGGCGTTCGCTTCGTCCCACACCAGATAGCAGTTGGCCTGCAGCGGCCCGACCGGCACGCAAAGTATCTCCATGACCAGATCCCTCTCCTGTAGCGTAGCGAGACCGGGCCCAGTGCGGCCCGTCCACGGCCAGCAATTCTACCAGAGGCGGGCTGGCCTCGACCCGCCACGAGACCTATCGGTCCTGCGACGAAGAGCCGGTCGTCAGTGCGGAGTGACCCGGTAGGCGTCGTAGACCGTGTCGATGCGCCGGATGCGCTGCAGCACGGTCTCCAGATAGTCGATCTCGGGGACCTCGAACACGAACCGGTCCTTGACCATGTTGTTGCGGGCCGTCGTGGATCTGCGCAGCAATGATGCTGACCCCGCTCTCGCTGAGAGTGCGCGAGATGTCCTCCAGCAGATGGTTGCGATCGTAGGCCTCGATCTGGATCTCGACGCGGAGAGGGGTCTTGCCGATCGAATCCCAGTGGACGGGCGTGAAGCGTTCCGGGTTCTTCTCGAGAGCCCTGACGTTGGGACAGTCGCGCCGGTGGACGGTGATGCCGCGGCCCAGAGAGATGTAGCCCACCACGTCGTCGCCCGGTACCGGCCGGCAGCACTGAGGCAGGCGTACGGCCACGTCGTCGATCCCGTCGACGCGGATGCCCAGTTGGCTGCCCGACGGCGCCTCCCGGCTCTCCTTGGGCAGCGCCGTCGGGCACGGAGAGCGCCGTCGCGCCCTCTCCCCCTCGGTTGAGCATCTGGATGACCCGCGTGACCACGTGCTGCGGACTGATCTTGCCCGTGCCCACCGCCGCGAAGAAGTCCTCCTTCTTCGTGTGGTTGGTCTCCTTCATGACCTCGGCCGAGCATCTCGGAGCCGATGAGCCTCTGGGCGGGCAGGCCCTGCTTGCGGAACGCCTCGAGCAGAGCCTCGCGGCCCAGATGCTCCGCGTCCTCGCGCCGCTCCTTCTTGAACCACTGCCGGATCTTGTTGCGCGCGCCGGAGCTCGCGACGAACTGCAGCCAGTCGCGCGAGGGTCCCTGCGCCGTCTTGGAGGTGAGGATCTCGACGATGTCGCCCGACTGCAGCCGGTAGGTGAGCGGGACGATGCGGCCGTCGACCTTGGCTCCGATGCAGCGGTGGCCGACGTCGGTGTGGATGGCGTAGGCGAAATCGACCGGAGTCGAGCCCGCGGGCAGGCTCTTGACCTCGCCCTTGGGCGTGAAGACGTACACCTCGTCGTGGAACAGGTCGATGCGCAGCGACTCCATGAACTCGCCGGCGTCCTTCGTCTCCGACTGCCAGTCCATGATCTGCCGCAGCCACTGCAGCTTCTCCGCCTGGGCGTCGGCCCGCTGGCCGCCCGGCCCCCCTTCTCCTTGTACATCCAGTGGGCGGCGATGCCGAACTGGGCGGTCTCGTGCATGTCGTAGGTGCGGATCTGGATCTCGAGCGGCTTGCCCTGGGGCCCGATGACCGTGGTGTGCAGCGACTGGTACATGTTGAACTTGGGCATGGCGATGTAGTCCTTGAAGCGTCCGGGCAGCGGCTTCCAGAGCGAGTGGATGATCCCGAGCGCCGCGTAGCAGTCCTTGACCGAGTCGACCAGCACCCGCAGGGCGGTGAGGTCGAAGATCTCGTTGAACTCCTTGCCCTTGCGCACCATCTTGTCGTAGATGGAGTAGAAGTGCTTGGCGCGGCCGGAGATCTCGGCCTCGATGCTGACCGCCGTCAGCTCGTCGCTGAGGATGCTCCGCGCCTCCTCCATGTCCCGCTCGCGGTCGGCGCGCCGCTGCGCCACCATGTGCTGGATCTCGGCGTACTTGCGCGGATGCAGGGTGGCGAAGGCGAGGTCCTCCAGCTCCCAGCGCACCGATTCGATGCCCAGCCGATGCGCCAGGGGCGCGTAGACCTCGAGCGTCTCCTTGGCCTTCTCGAGCTGCTTCTCCTTGCCCAGGTAGCGGAGGGTCCGCATGTTGTGCAGCCGGTCGGCCAGCTTGATGAGGATGACGCGCACGTCGTTGGCCATGGCGATGATCATCTTGCGGATGTTCTCGGCCTGCTCCTCCTCGACGGTGCGGAAGGACATCTGCGACAGCTTGGTGACCCCGTCGACCAGGAGGGCCACCTCGTCGCCGAACTGCTCGCGGACCTCCTCGATGGACAGCTCGGTGTCCTCCACCACGTCGTGCAGCAGAGCCGCGGCGAGAGTGGCGCTGTCCAGACGAAGATCGGCGCAGATGTCGGCGGTGCCGACCGGATGGTTGATGTACGGCTCTCCGCTGGCCCGCAGTTGGTGCTGGTGCTGAGAGGCGGCCACGTCGAACGCGCGGACGACCAGATCGCGGTCGAACCCCGGATTGTACTTCTCCACCTTGGCCAGAAGCCGCTCGAGCAGCTCCTCGGCCGGTACGAGCCTCGGCCGCGTGGGCCACCGGAGGCATCTTCCGCGGGCGCGGAGGTGGCTGGGTGGTCTCTACAGGTTCAGACACAGTCTGGAGCACTCCTCATATTCGGCTTCCGCCTCGGCGTAGGCCGGGATGTCGCGTGCGTCTAGTTTAGCCTCTCCCGCTCGACGCCGGTCCAAACCGAGCTGCTCCGCAGGATCTCCAGCGCCCGCGCGACAGCGCGTCGTGCCCGACGTGCGACGTGGGCCTCCTGCCAGGCCAACTCCGCGGCCCGTCTGAGCACCTCGGCCTCTACCACGCTCCTTTCGGCCTGGAATCGAGTCCTCGCAAAGCCCGGTAGGCGCAAACCATGGCGAAGCGCGGATGGACGAGATACCGGAGGAGCCGGGCCGTCGGCCTGTCGCTCCTCGTGCCCGTAGTAGAGGTGGAGGTTCGCCCCCTTCTGCGCGCCGCTTCCCGCAGCGACGCACATGCTCAGTCCGGTAGGGAGGATCGACAGCAACGATGTGCGCGCGCGCCCCGAGCTCGGGCGCGCGCGTCAGCACGTCCCACTCGCGTCATCACCACCCCGGCCGTTCCATCAGCGTCGCTCCTGCGACCCCTGCGGCAGCACCGCGGCCAGGCACGCCAGGCCGTGCCGGCAGAGATCCGCGAACGGGAGCGTCTCTCGAGCGTCGGTGAGCATGTGCGGCAGAGAGCAGCCGACCACGAGCAGTCGTCTCGCCCGGTGGCCAGCACCTGGGCCAGCGCGCTCGTGTGCCCGGACGGTCCCGCAGGTCGCGGGCACGAGCCGCGGATCGAGACCCGCCAGCACCTCACCGACTCCGCCGGAGGTCTCATGACGGCGCATCGCCTCGCTCCCGCTGCGATCCGCTCCCGTTCGGCGTTCCAGAGGGGCATCCCGGTCCGCACTCAGGCAATGCCCGCGCGCCGGCCGCCGGCGAGGCGAGATGCTCGATGAGGAACTCCGGCCGCAGCGAGCCCTGCCAAGAGTCGACCCGGAATTGCACGCCCACGCAGCTTGCCGCAGCCATCGGCCTGCAGTGCCGCGGCGGCTTGCCCCCATCCCGAAGCCGATGCCGCGCGCTCTCACCCCGTCCACCCGGACGGTGCAGCGCAGGTGAGAGCCATCGCGAGTAGGCTTCGGCCTGCTGCAGATCGGCGCCCACCAGCAAGAGACGCGGCCGGGGATTGCCGCTGCCGAATGGTCCCAGCGATGCCAGCGCCAGCGCGGTATCGGCATTGATGTCCTCTCCACGCAGCACCGCGTCGGCGCGGATAGGTAGGCACCAGGTCGCCGGGGCTCGAGCAGCGCTCCCGCGTGTTGCTCGATGGCCGCGCGAAACTCGTCCACCCGGTCGGCCTCCAGCGTCAGCCCGACCGCCTGCGGATGCCCTCCGTAGATGGTCAGGTGCTCAGCGCAGGCGTTGAGCGCCTGCATGATGTCGTACCGAGCGATGCTCCGGCCCGATCCCTTGGCCACACCTTCCCGTATGCCCCAGGAGGATCGCGGGGCGGTGGTACCGCTCCACCAAGCCGGGCGGCGACGATGCCCACCACCCCCTCGTGCCAGTCCTTCGCCCGCCAGCACGATGACGGGCGGCAGCGGCCCGCTGGCTCTCGACGCACTCGCACCGCCTCGTCCAAGTATCTGCCGTTCCACGTCCTGCCGGGCCCCGTTCAGCTCGTGCAAGGTCTGGGCGAGCGCGGCGGCCTCCTTCTCGTCTTCGGTGAGCAAGCAGGCGGAGGGGCGGCGACGGATCGGCGAGCCGTCCGGCGGCGTTCAGCCGTGGGGCCAGACGGTAGGCCACGGTGGCCGAGTCCGTGCGAGCCGGTGCAGCCCGAGACCGCGGCCAGCGCGCGCAGCCCGACGCGCTGGCCGATGGCGATGAGCTTGAGGCCTTCGCGCACGTAGTAGCGGTTCTCGCCGATCAGCGAAGCCAGGTCGGCGATGGTGCCGACGGCGACCAGGTCGAGCATGCTCTCAAGCTCCTTCGGCAGTCTGTCGGCGGCCGCGCCCCGCCGCGTCATGTGAAGGGCATGGAGCACCTTGAGCGCCAGTCCGACGCCGCAGAGCGTCCCGTGCGGGTACTCGCCGGCCACCTCGTGGATGAGATGACAGTCGGGCAGTACCGGGCCGGGCTGGTGGTGATCGACGACCACCACTTCGAGCCCGCGACTCCTTGGCGTAGTGCCACCTCGTCCGGGTAGTTGACTCCGCAGTCCACCGTGATGAGAAGTCCCGGTCCGCCGGCGGTGATGGTCTCGACCGCCGTCCGCGAGAGTCCGTAACCCTCCTTGAAGCGGCTGGGCAGATACCACTCGGCCTCCAGTCCCAGATCCCGCAGCCCTAGCGAGCATGAGGGCCGTCGCCGTGATGCCGTCGGCGTCGTAGTCACCGTGGACGACGACCCGTCCGCCCCGGTCGATGGCCGCGGAGATGGCCGCTACAGCTCCCTCCATGTGGGCGAACAAGAACGGATCGGGGATGTCTGCGTCGCATTCGAGGAACCGCCGCGCCTCCACGGGATCGGTGATAGCCCCGGCCCGCAAGGACCATGGCGGCGACGAGCGGCAGCCCCAGAGCGCCTCGGCCAGCCTGTCGCGAGGCGACCCAGGGATACGGGTTCACCTTCCAACGGGTGTGTCGAGAGACTCAGCGAAATCCATGTCAGAGACACTATAGCCGGCCGGGAAGGACAGGCCTTGGCCGCGGGCGCGGCTCCGACCCTCTCAGCGCCTGAGGCTACGCGCTCACAGGCGTCCCGAACGGATGATCGCGTAGATCAGCCACACGCCAAAGAACAGTGAGAGCGCGAAACCGGGTACGCCCCACACCGACAGCCCGCCTACGTGCGGGCCCGCCTTCGACGAACACCGCCACCAGCTGTGCTGGTGACGCCGAAGGCGATGCTGACCAGGGCCATCACCAGCCGATTGGTGATGACGTCCAGGCGGTGGATGACGTTCTTCCAGTCCCGTGTGACGGAACTTGATCTCCATCTCCCCGGCGCGCATCTCGTCGAGCAACTCGTGGACCTGCAGCGGGTAGTCCTGAAAGACTGGGCATACTCAGCCGCGTAGCGATGTGCTCGGCCCGCGATCGTACGGGGATCCAGCCGCCTGCGCTTGAGCTCCTCGGCGTACTCGACGACCCATCTCGAAGATCTCAAGGTCGGGATACAGTTGCTTGACGACCCCCTCCATCGTGAGCAAAGCCTTGTCCAGCAGCAAGAAACCGACTGGGGAGTCGAAGACGCAGCGAGTAGACGATGTCGAACACCTGGCGGAGCAGCGAGGTCATGTCCACGTTCCGCGAAGACATGCCGAAGTAGCGGCTGAAGCCCTCCTCGATGGCCTGGGTCACGGCCTCGTCCGCCGAGGGGCTCCACTCCACTCCAAGCCGGCGCAGAGAGCGCTTGATCCCGGGAATATCGGAGCCCATCACGTGAAGGAACAGCCTCACCCCTTCATCGAGGTCTTCGCTGCGGAGGAAGCCGGCCGTGCCGAAGTCGAAGAGGGCGATACGGCCCTCGCCCAAATAGGCGATGTTGGCAGGATGTGGGTCCCCGTGGAAGAAGCCGTCGTGCAGGATCTGCCTGAACCAGCAGTCCGCCACGGCCTCGGCGATGACACGACGTTCCTCCAGCGGCAGTGCCGCGACCTCCGGACTGTTCAGGGTGGGCCCGTCGATGCGCTCCATGGTCAGCACCCGGCTGGTGCTGTACTGCCAGTAGACGCGAGGGATCGTGCACCGTGCCGCCTTCGGGGAAGTTCTTGCGCGAACCGCTCGGCGTTGCGGGCCTCGAGGATGTAGTCGAGCTCGCGGGCGATGGAGCGCGCGAACTCGTTGACCACGGCCGTCGGCGAGAAACCGACCTCCAGTCGGCCTTCGAGCGCCTCGGCCAACTGGAGGAGGACGTCTACGTCCTTCCGGATCTGTCGCGGGGCGCCCGGTCGCTGGACCTTGACCACCACCCGCTCTCCGCCGGGCAGCACGGCACCGTGCACCTGCCCGATGGAGGCGGCGGCGAGAGGCTCGCGGTCGAAGCTTTCGAAGGCCTGCTCGACGGTGAGACCGAGCTCCTCCTGGATCACCTCACCGACGACGGCGAACTCGAGGGGCGACACCTGGTCCTGCAGCTTGACCAGCTCCTGCACGATGTCGGCCGGCAGGATGTCGGGACGGGTGCTGAGCAGCTGGCCGAACTTCACGAACGTCGGCCCCAGCTCGTCGAGCATCTCCCGGATGTGGCGGCCGCGCTGCGCGGGCGGCGGAGGGCTCGGGCCGGCGCCAATGCCGGATCGATGGAAAGAGCCGGTGGCGCTCGAAGAAGTAGCCGAAGCCGTGACGGAAGGCGACCTCCGAGACCTCGCGTATCCGCTCGAGGTTGCGGATGCGGGTGAGCAGACCTGGGTGTCTTGGCGTGGGCGGGGCCACTACGCGCCTCTGCGCTGCCGGCCGTTCTGGGCTCGTCGGCCGCAGGGCTCTAGTCGGCTGCTCCTGCGTCCTCAGCCCCCGAGTCCGAAGCGTCGGCCGGCTGAGGGCCTTCCAGCAGGGCGATGCGATGCTCGAGTTGGCGGACGCGCAGCTCCAGGTCTTCGAGCTCGCGCCTGGTGGTCACACCGAAGTCGCGCAGCGCGCCTTGAAGTGAGGAATCGGCGCGTCTTGACCACCGATCTGGCCTCATCCCGGCTGCGCGTGACGAGCCGGTCGACCATCTCCCGGCCTTCGTCGCCGCTCAGCTCGCCCCGGCGGACGAACTCTTCGACCAGTTCCTGGACGCGGTCCTTGGTGAAGGCCGCGGCCCCCACCCCGATCAAGAAGGTCCGTTCGATCAAGTCCCGGATACTCTGCCCGCTGCTTCGCGCTTCTGTGCCTCTTGAGTCAGCGTCGTCGAACATGGCATCCTCCTCAGGACGAGACCTCTGCACGCGATCACTTCCCCGGCGGTCGCTTAGAGCTCTTACCTTTCTTCGACTTCTGCGAAACCCGCGCCTGCTTCGGCTTGACCCCGGCGCTTCTGCCCGCCGGTCACTGGGGCACGCCGCGGCTGATGGCGCAGACGTGGCCGCCACGGCCGGGCCGTCGATATCTATCGGCGCCGCATCGTCTGCCACGTACGCGACGCCGGACGCTCCGGCACCCGCAAGGGCGAGGCGCTTGCGATACCGAGGCTCCCGCTCCTTCCACAGGACCACGAGCGGCGACGCCACGAAGAACGACGAGTAGGTGCCGGTGAGGACGCCGATGGTGAGGGCGAAGGCGAAGTCCTTGAGTGTCGGCCCGCCGAAGATGAGGATGGCGACCAAGCGGCAGGAGCAAGCGCGATGGTGGTATTGATCGACCGGATCAGCGTCTGCCTGATCGACAGGTCGACCATGTCGCCGTACGTCTCTCGTTCTTCATCAGAGGCGTGTTCTCCCGGATGCGGTCGAACACGATGATGGTGTCGTGGACCGAATACCCCAGGATGGTCAAGATGGCCGCGACCGTCGCAGTGGTCACCAGCCGGTTGCTGGCGGCGTAGATACCCAGCGTCAAGCCCACGTCGTGCAGCAGGGCGACGATGGCCGGGATGGCGAACTTGAACTCGAAGCGGAACGTGAGGTAGCCGATGATCGCGACGATGGCGATGGCGCAGGCGATGAAGGCCCGGTTGGTGGTCTCCTTGCCGAAGCTGGCCCCGACCGATTCGGTCCCTGTGGCCTCTTGCGTGGTGCCGAACCGGCTGTCGAGCTCGGCAAGGACCTGCTTGGACTGCTCCTCGGTCATGTCCTGCGCGGTGATCATGAACGAGTGGGTGCCGCTGGCCCCGGTGACCTCCTGGACCACCGGATCCTGGACGCCGAGCGTCGCTCACGATCGAGCGGACCTCGTCGACCGTGGCCTGCTGCTCCAGCCCCACCTCCATGCGGGTGCCACCCTTGAAGTCGATGCCGAAGTCAAGTCCGACGACGAAGATGGTGACGACCGCGAACACCGTGACCGCGCCGAGCGTGCTGAGGAACCACCACTTGTAGCGCATGAAGGGGTAGACCTTCATGTTCTTCGCGCCCGCACATGCAGGCCCAGCAGCTTGGGGTTGCGGAACGGCTTCCACCCGCTGAGCAGGGTGAGCATCGACCGAGTCACGAGGACGGCGGTGAACATCGACAGCGCGACCCCGATGCCGAGGGTCAGGGCGAAGCCCTTGATGCTGCCTGAGGCCGCCCAGAACAGGATGATCGGCGGTGATGATGGTGGTCATGTTGCAGTCGAACACCGCGCGGAAGGCCTTCTTGAAGCCGGCGCTGGTGGCCGCACCGATGGTCTTGCCGGCCGCCACTTCGTCCCGCATGCGCGCGAAGATGAGCACGTTGGCGTCGACCGCCATCCCCAGTGTGAGGATCATGCCGGCGATGCCCGGCAAGGTCATGGTGACCCCGATGGCGTTGAGTATTCCGATGAACAAGACCCCATAGATGATGAGCGCGATGCTCGCCACCACGCCGAGGAGGCGGTAGTACGCGATCATGAAGATCATCACCAGCAGCAGGCCGACGGCGCCGGCGATGAGAGCCTGATTGAGCGCCGACTTGCCGAGGATGGCCCCGATGCTGCTCTGGCTGACGGCCTTCAGTTCGACCGGAAGTCGCCCGGTGTCGAGGACCAAAGCAAGGTTCTTGGCCTCGTCGACCGTGAACTTGCCGGTGATCTCGGCGTCTGCCGCCGGAGATCTGCTCCAGTCACCCGGGGAGCCGACGCGACCTCGCCGTCGAGGACGATGGCGAGGAGTTGGTCCTCGCCGGTGATCTGGGCCGTCTCGGCCATGCGGCCGGTGACGTCCTCGAACGTCTTCGCCCCCTCGTCGTTGAACTGCATGTCGACCTTGGGCTGTTGTTCTGGTCGTAGGTCCATTGCGCGCCCTTGAGCATGGCGCCCGTGAGCACCGCCGGCGTGGTGACGACGAACCACTGATCGGACAGGTTGCCACCGTTGACCGGCCAATGGATCATCTGCGTGCCGGCCGGAAGCTCGTCGACGGAGGTCACCCCGGCCGCGGTCAGGGCCTCCTCCTGGGTGGCGTAGGGCGTGCCGAACTGCTTGACGTCGAAGAACTCGAGCGACGGCCGTCTTGCCGATGACCTTGAGAGCTTCCTCCGGGTTGTCGATGCCGGGGAGTTGCACGCTGATCTTGTCGGTCGCCCTGCCGCTGGATCTCGGGCTCGGCCACGCCCAGGCGGTTCACCCGGTCCTGGATGACCTTGACCGCCTGGTCCATCTTGTCGTCGGTGACGGGGTTGTTGGCGCTGGTCTGGCCCTCGAGGATGACCGACAGGCCACCCTGAAGATCCAGACCCAGATTGGTCTTCTCGTAGCGGGAACGCGAAGCCAGGCGGCGACGCCCAGCAGAATCGCCACGAGCACCAGTATCCCTGCGTCACGCCTTACTCTGGACAACAGCGTACCTTCCTGGAGACGGTTCGATTACGCTAGGGCATGGCGGCGCGCCGCAAAGGCGCGCGCCTACTGTCCGCGAAGACCCTGTCAGGTCTGCGACGAGTCGGTCCCCTCGCCGGTTTCGTCCGAGGCGACCTCTGTCGAAGCGCTCTCGTCGGCGGTCGCAATCTCGTCCGTGGCCTCGGTCTCGTCGGCCGCCTCGATCTCGGCAGGAGCGTTCTTGCCGCGGGACGGGCCTTCAGGCGCAGCGGCCCGGGCTTCGGCCTGGTCGCGGATGATCTCGGCCACGGCGCGGCGGGCGATCTTGATGGTGACGCCCTTTGCGATCTCGACCACGACGATGTTTTCCTCGACCCGCTTGACCGTGCCGTACATGCCGGCCGCGGTGATGATACGGTCGCCCTTCTTGAGCGAAGAGAGCAGAGCCTGGTGGGCCTTGCGCTGCCTCTGCTGCGGCCTGATCGCCATGAAGTAGAAGATGGCGATGAAGGCCACGACGTAGATGATCAACATACCTGCTGAACTGGACAACTGTCCTCCTTCTAGATGGACCGCTCGCACGGCGGCGAGCAGGAACCCGCCCCAACACATGAGACGCTATCTTACCAAAAACCCAGCATCGAGACCGCTCCGGAACGCGGCGAAACGCCCCTCCATGATGGCCCGTCTGGCCTCCTCCACCAGTCTGGTGAGGAAGGTCAGATTATGCTCGGTCAAGCAGGATGATCCCGAGGATCTCCTTCTGCATGACGAAATGCCGTGATGGCCCCTCGGGAGAACCGCGAGCAGGCCTGCGCAGGGGCAGTCCGGATCCAGCGGTTCGGTGGACAGGGCGTGCTCGGCGTTTCGCAGGTTGATGCGGCCGGTTCGCGTGAACGCCGTGCCCATACGGGCGGTGCGGGTGGGAAGCACGCAGTCGAACATGTCCACGCCGCGCGCGATGACTTCGATGAGTCCCTCAGGGTCGCCGATGCCCATGAAGTAGCGCAGCCGGTCGGCAGGCAGAAGCGAGGTGGCCAGCGAGGTGGTCTCCAGCATGGCGCTCCCGGTCCTCCCCCACCGTCAGACCCCCGATGGCGTACCCGGGAAAGCCGATCTCCAGCAGCTGTTCCGCGCTTGTCCTCCGCAGCCGCGGGATCACTCCCCCCTGCATGATGCCCAGGAGCATCTGCGGCCCGTCGGTGCCGATCCCGTCGTGCTCCTGATGAGCCTGCTTGCACCGTCTCCGCCCAGTTCGAGGTGCGCTCCACCGCCTCGGCCACCTCCGACTCCGTGGCGGTGCCGGGCGGGCACTGGTCGAAGCACATGATGAGATCGGCGCCCAGGGCCCGCTGCTCGGCCATGGCGCGCTCGGGAGTGAACACGTGCTTCGAACCGTCGTAGATGGAGCGGAAGGCCACCCCGTTGTCGTCGACCTTCGCCGTGTCTCGGAGGCTGAAGACCTGGTATCCCCCGCTGTCGGTGAGCAGGGGCCCGTCCCACTGCATGAACGCGTGCAGACCGCCCAGACGGCGGACCGTCTCGCTGCCGGGCCTGAGCGCCAGGTGGTAGGTGTTGGCCAGCACGATCTGAGCCCCGACGGCCTTCAGCCTCGTCGGGAGTCATCGCCTTGACGGTGCCCTTGGTCCCCACCGGCATGAAGCAGGGCGTGCGGACGGTCCCCCGCGGGGTCTCCAAGAGGCCCGCCCGGGCCTCGCCGTCGCGGGCCTCGACGGTGAAGGGGAAGTCGGGGAGACCGTCAAGACGTCCGCATCGGCGCCCGCCTCCGCCAGCATCGCGTCCCCGAAGCTGAAGAACCGGTACCCCATGGCGATGGCCTCGGCGTACGCCTGCCGCAGCCGCTCCACGCCGACGAAGGCCATGGTCAGCGCCAGCACGGTGCTGCGCGGAAGATGGAAGTTGGTGATGAGGCGCATCGACGGCCCGGAAACGGTAGCCCGGGGTGATGTAGATGTCGGTGGAGCCGCTCCACCGCCTCCCGGACGCTCAGGCCCGTCGAGCAGCACCGCGGGCCGCGACCGTCTCCAGCACCCGGGTGGCCGTGGTCCCCACGGCCACCAGTCTTCGCCCCGATGCGCGTGCGGTGCGGATGGTCGCCAGCGCTTCCGCCGACGACGGAGAACGCCTCCCGGTGGATCTTGTGATCCTCGACCACTGCCTCGCGGATGGGCTGGAAGGTGTCCAGACCCACGTGCAGGGTGACGTACGCCGAGCTCGACGCCCGCCTCTCGCAGGTGCTCCAGCAGACCTGGGGTGAAGTGCAGACCGGCCGTGGGCGCGGCCGCCGAGCCCGGCGTGGCGGCGTAGACGGTCTGGTAGCTGGCCGGCTCGTGCCGGATACGTTCTTGATGTAGGGCGGCAGCGGCAGCCGCCCGTGCCGCTCCATGAGGGCCACCAGCGAGCGACCGGGCGACCCCTCCACGATCCAGCCCCCGTCATCCGTGCGCTCGGCGAGGATCAAGGCTTCTTCATCGCCGCAGCGATGACCTGCTCGCCCAGCGCGCAGACGATGCGACGGCCGGGCGAGGGCTTCCCAGCGCTCGCCCTCGGCTACCTGAGCGCCGTCAGGCCGCAGGAACAGCAGCTCCACCTTGCCCCCGGTCGCCCTCCGAGCCTCGAGTCTGGCAGGTAGCACCCGGGAGTCGTTGAACACCAGAGTGTCACCGGGCCGAAGAAGGTCGGGCAGACGACGAGAACACGGTGTGGCTGCCGCCCGTCCGCCAGCTCCAGATGGAGCAGGCGGCAGGAATCCCGCGGCTCCAGCAGGCTCCTGTGCGATCAGCGCTTCGGGGATGTCGAAGATCGAGTTCCTCGAGGCGCATGCTCGTCACCCGCGTCCAGCAGCCGAACGAGAGCTCATCGACGGTCCAGGAAGTGAAGGATGAGCGAGCCGATCATGCTCACCAGGATCATCAGCCCGATCGGTACGATACACCGTCACGTTGTTGCCGCGATAGACGAAGGTGCCGGGGAACCGCGTCCACCCGAGCTTGGCGAAGAGCATCAGCAAGCCGCCCAGCACGATGATGCCGAGCGCCCACCCAAGGAGGATCTTGCCGATGTCTCAAGACCCACGGTAGCGCTCCCACTCGGAGACGAGGCAGCCGCAGTACTTCTGCCGGTAGACGCCCCATTCCCGGCTCAGACGGCGCGATTCTCCGTAGAGGGGCCGCAGATCCTCGTACAGGAACTCCACGTCGTGACGGCGTGCAGCCTCCTCACCGGCACTTCGGATGGCTTCGTGGTCCTGATAGGGGCTGATCGACAGCGTGCGTGGAGAAGGCCGAGCAGCCGCGGGCGGCCGCCTCTTCGGCCGTCCGCATGAGACGCTGACCGATGCAGCGCCGGCACCGCGACCCCTCCCCGCCGGATCACGGCGGCGAACCACGCCGCAGGATCGTACGGCGGGTCCTCCACCATCTCGACGCCGCGTCATCTCGAGCCACGTCGCGCGCCCCTGTGGCGCGCCGGCGCCACTCGAGGAGCGGATGGATGTTCGGGTTGAAGAAGAAGCCGGTCACCTCCAGCCCCCGCGACTTCCACACCGGGATAGTGGCGCTCGCGCAGGGACCGCAACAGGTATGAAGCAGGAGGCCTCATGCGCCGTGACGCGGCCTCCGCCGCCTCAGCCGAAAAGGGTGCCGGGCCGCGGCTCCTGCGCGCGCCGCCGGCGGCGTGACGCCGCAGTGCTCGTAGCCCAGCCGGGTGAGCACCCGGCCCCTGGGCGTGCGCATGAGGAACCCGCGCTGCAGCAGGAAGGGCTCGTAGACGTCCTCGATGGTGTCGGCCTCCTCGCCGATGGCGACGGCCAGGGTGGACAGCCCGACCGGGCCCGCCGTCGAACTTGTGGAGGATGAGATTGAGGATCTCGCGGTCGACCCGGTCGAGACCTTCGTCGTCCACCTCGAAGAGATGCAAGGCCTCCAGAGCGATGTCGCCGGTGATGCTGCCCTGATGACGGACCTGGGCGAAGTCGCGCACCCGCCGCAGCAGGCGGTTGGCGATGCGCGGCGTACCGCGCGAGCGCAGAGCCAGCTCGTGTGCACCCTCAGCGTCGATGCTCACCGCCAGGATGTCCGGCCGAACGCTCGCACGATGAGGCCGAGATCGTCCACCGAGTAGTAGTCCAGGCGGTGCGAGAACCCGAAGCGGTCGCGGAGCGGGGTGGTGATGAGGCCCGAGCGCGTGGTGGCGCCGATGAGCGTGAAGTGCGGAAGTTCCAGACGGATGGTCCGGGCGCTCGGCCCCTGCCCGATGACGATGTCGATCTCGAAGTCCTCCATCGCCGGATACAGGATCTCCTCGATGGCGCGGTTCAGGCGGTGGATCTCGTCGATGAAGAGCACGTCGCCTTCCTGCAGATGGGTGAGGATGGCCGCCATGTCGGCCTTGCGCTCGAGCGCCGGCCCCGAGGTGGTGGAGATGTTGACCCCCATCTCCACGGCGATGATGTTGGCGAGAGTGGTCTTGCCCAAGCCCGGGAGGTCCGGCCAGAAGCACGTGGTCGAGCGGCTCGCCCCGGGACTTGGCCGCCGCGATGAAGATGCCCAGTTGCTCGCGCAGCATCGGCTGCCCCACGAAGGCCGCCGAGCGAACGCGGTCGCAGCGAGCGCTCCAACTCCTGCTCGAGAGGAGCCTCCTCGGGGTCTGCCAGTCTCTCGTGTTCCGACGCCATGACCTCTCCCCTACCCCGAGCCCTATCAAGCCTTGCCAGCAAGCGCCTGCCGGATTATGGCCTCCACCGGTCTGATCGGGTTCGACCCGCGCCAGTAGCTTGTCGGCCTCGGCTGCCCCGAAGCCCAGCTCGAGCAGGGCCGCCCGCGCCAGCGACACCGGGCCGTCGTCCGCGCCAAGGCCGCCGGACACCGTCGCGCCGCCCGGGAGACCCGGCTTCGCCCGACCTTGTCCTTGAGCTCCAGGATGAGTCGCTCGGCCGTCTTTCGTCCGATGCCGGGTATCGAGCGCGAAGACCGCCACGTCTCCCGTCGACCAGAGCACGCTTCAGATCGACCGGTCGCCGTGACGAGAGTGCGGCCAGGGCCAGCTTGGGCCCGATCTTGCTCACCCCCAGGAACAGCCGGAAGAGCTCTCGCTCCTCGTCGGTGGAGAAGCCGTAGAGCTGCAGCGCATCCTCGCGCACCTGGAGATGCGTCAGTAGCACGACCGGGGCGCCCGACGGCCGGCAGGTCGCGAAAGGTGACGGCCGACACTTCCACAAGGAAGCCCACGCCTCCTACGTCGACGACCACCGCTTCGCCCGCGACTGCGGCCAGTGTCCTGTCAGCCGCTCGATCACCGCGCACTCCGCCCCGCCGGCCTCGCGTCCTGCGGGCTCTTGCGAACGCCCTCGCGGATGCCGCAGGTGTTGGCGTGGCAGATGGCGACCCCCAGAGCGTCGGCCGCATGATCGGAGCGCGGGGCCTCGGGCAAGCCGAGGAGCACGCGGACCATCTCCATGACCTGCTCCTTGGTGGCCTTGCCGTAGCCGACCACCGCCTGCTTGATCTGCTGGGGCGTGTACTCGAACACCTCGCACCCGGCCTGCGAGCAGGCGAGCAACGTCACCCCCCGGGCCTGGCCCACCGCCAGGGCGGTGCGCACGTTGGCGTTGAAGAACAGGGACTCGACCGCGGTGGCCGACGGCTGGTGCTTGGCCAGCAAGTCCGCTCATCTCGGCGAAGATCTGCTCCAGACGCCTCTCCAGCGGCACTCCGGCCGGCGTCTCCACGACCCCGAAGTCCACGGCGCGAAGACGATTGCCGACGACAGAGATGACTCCGAACCCCGTGGAGGCAGTCCCCGGGTCGAGGCCAAGGATCACCCGGCCGGCCTGCTCCCTCATGCGGGCAGCGCCACCCTCACCCGGCCAGGGCTTCCATGACTTCGTCGGGGACATCGAAGTTGGCGTAGACCTCTTGGACGTCGTCGTTGTCTTCGAGGGCGTCGAGGAGACGAAGGGTCTTGCGGGCGTCGCTCTCGTCCAGCGCCACCGTGTTCTTGGGGATCATGGTGAGCTCGGCCGAGGCGTACGTTGATGCCGGCCTGCTCCAGGCCCTGGCGGACGGTCATGAAGTCGGCGGCGTCGCAACGGATCTCGTAGACATCGCCTTCGGGGATCACATCCTCGGCGCCGGCCTCGATGGCCGCCATCATCACCTCGTCCTCGTCTTTGCCGGCAGCGTCGACGAAGATGACCCCTTTGCGCTCGAACATCCAGCTGACCGAGCCGTCGGTGCCCAGCTTGCCCCCGCTGCGATCGAAGATGTAGCGGATGTCGGCGGCCGTGCGGTTCTTGTTGTCGGTGAGGGCGGTGAGGTAGACGGCCACCCCGTTGGGGCCGTAGCCCTCGTACGTGAGATGCTGGTAGGTCTCGGCGTCGGCGCCGGCGCCGCTGCCCTTCTTGACGGCGCGGTCGATGTTGTCGTGTGGCATGTTGGCGTCTTTCGCCTTCACGATGGCCTGCGCCAGCGCCGCGTTGTGGTCGGGATCGCCTCCGCCCTCGCGCGCGGCGACCGTGATGGCCCGCGCCAGCTTGCCGAAGAGCTTGCCTCGTTTGGCGTCGACAAGCGCCTTCTTGTGCTTGATACCCGCCCACTTTGAATGTCCCGACATCGTTATAGACCTCCGCTCGAGCCCGCGCTCGTCGTCGCTACTTTCGCATGCTGCTGAGTTTAGCCGAGGCCTCGGACGCCTTCAACGAGACCGCACGGCGCTCGCGCTCGCAAGCGACGAGGCCGCTAGCGCAACCAGCCCGATTCGGCCGCCCGATCGCGCACCGCTCGCACCCGAGAGTCGTACAGATCGCGGTCCTGGCTGTAGATGGCTGCGGCCAGAGCGCTGACCAGACTGATGGGACCCACCAAGCGAGTGGGCGAAGAAGGTGGAGTCGATATCGGCGTAGAGAGTGAGGTCGCCCTTGCCGGCCAGTTCGGACAGCGAGTTGTCGGTGATCACCACGACGGTCGCCCCCTGCTGCGGACGCCTTGTCGGCGAACGAGATGGTGACCGAGTGAGCCCTGCGGAAGCCGATGGCGAGCAGAAGATCCCCGGGCGCCCAGCCGGCTGAGACGGGCCACATTCGATTCGGTGCTGTCGGTGACCGCGAGGCAGGGGATCCCCAGCAATTCGAACACGTACGACGCGTGCTGGGCGACCACCGCTGCCTCGTGAAGACCCACCACGAGCACCTGCCTGGCTTCCGCCAGCAGATGGGCGGCGCGGTTGAAACGCTCCAGGGTGTTCTTGCTGATCGTCTCTTCCAGACTCAGGGCGTCGGTCTTGAGCGAGCGGGTGAGGACATCTTCCTCGATCGAGAAGCCCAGCTGGTCGTCGTGGACGACCGGTCTCGCCGTGGCGCCCAGCCGATATTCGTCCCGGGCGGCCTTCTGTAGCTCGGGATAGCCGGCGAACCCGAGGGACTGCGCGAAACGGACCACAGTGGAACTCGAGGTGGAGCCCTTGCGCCCGAGTTCCTCGGCGCTGAGGTAGCCCGACCTCTTCGAGGTGGTCGATGATGTAGCGAGCTACCGCCTTCTGCGAGCGGGAGAACCCGTCAAAACCTTCCCTCAGCAGATCGCTTACTCGCCGTGGCCTCGCCGTCGTCCAACTCCACTCCAAACATCGCCGGAGAGTTGCATGCTACTGAATTGTACAACAGAAATTGCAATCATCCTGCCCTCTCATCGGGCGTAGCGCATGATTCCTTTAGCGGAGCCGCCATATGCGGAGCGGCCCCGAAGGGCCGCTCGTCGACGACTGGCTGAGTGCCTCTCTGGAGAAAGCCTGCCGGCGGGACCGCAGGCCGCCGCGGCTGGCGAGCCGCGCTACTCGGCCGCCTTCCGCGCCTTCACGTCGGCCACGATCTTCTCGACCAGATGCGCGGGCACCTCTTCGTAATGATCGAACTCGATGGTGAAGGAACCGCGTCCCGCCGTCATCGAGCGCAGTTGCGGAGCATAGGTGAGCATCTCCGCCAAGGGCACCTGGGCCCTGATGATGTGCATCTCGCCCATGCTCTCGCTGCCCTGCGGGCGTCCGCGTCGGCTGGACAGGTCGCCCATGATGTCGCCCATGTTCTCCTCGGGCGCGATCGACCTCTACGTTCATGACGGGCTCGAGAAGTACCGGCGAGGCATCGCCCATGGCCTTGTTCCAGGCCAGGCCTCCGGCCAGCTTGAATGCCAGTTCCGAGGAGTCGACCGTGTGGTAGGAGCCGTCGTACAGCTTGACCTTCACGTCGACTACGGGATACCCGGCGATCACGCCGTGCTCCATGGCCTCGACGACTGCCCTTCTCCACTGCCGGGATGAAGTTGCGAGGGATCGAACCGCCGAAGATGGCATCTTCGAACTTGTAGCCCTCCGCCGCGCGGCTGCGGTTCTACCTCGATCCAGCAGTCACCGAACTGGCCCCGTCCGCCGGTCTGCTTCTTGTGTCGACCCTGAGCGTTCGCCTTCTTCCGGATGGTCTCGCGGTAAGGCACCTGTGGGGGATGGAGTTCGACCTCTACGCCGAACCGTCGCTTGAGCTTGTCGAGGATCACCTCGACGTGGACCTGGCTGGTGCCCGAGATGAGCATCTCCTTGGTCTGCGGGTCGAAACGCAGCTCCATGGCCGGGATCTTCCTCCCCCAGGCGGCGCAGGCCGTTGGAGACCTTCTCCTCGTCTCCCCGAGTCTTGGGAGAGATGGCGAAAGAGATGGCCGCCGGCGGGAACTCGTAACGAGGGAACCGCACCGGTTGGGCCGGGTCGGACAGGGTGTCACCCGTACCTGTCTCCTTGAGTTTGGCCAGGGCCACGATGTCGCCGGCCCCTGCCTCCTCGATGGCCTTCGTCTCCTTGCCCTGCATGAGCAGGATGTTGCCGGTACGCTCTTTCTCGCCGGTGCGCTCGTTGAGCAACTGCGTGTCGGTGGCGATCTTGCCCGAGAAGACCCGCGCGAGGTTGACCCGTCCTGAGAACTGGTCGTAGATGGTCTTGAAGACGAACAGCGCGGCGGGAGCCGACTGATCGCACGCGGAGCTCGACTTCTTCGCCGCCGGGGACCCGGAACGCCGTGCGCGCCCCGCGCTCGACGGGCGACGGAACGGACAGAAGAGTCTCGAGCAAACGGTCGGAACCGATGTTCTTGGTAGCCGCCACAGGGATCGACCGGGGAGACCGAACCCGCAGCAACGGCAGCCCTCAGAGCCGCACCGACTTCCTGCTGGGTAAGCTCTCCGCCCTCCAGGTATTTCTCCGAGAGCGCATCGTCGGCTTCGGCGACCCGATCGACCAACCGCTCCCGAGCCTCGGCCGCGGCGTCGGACAGGTCATCCGGGATGGGGCCTTCGGCTGCTTTTCCCGTCGTTCCCGAGTAGGTATACGCCTTCATGGCGACCAGATCGACCACTCCCTTGAAGCCGTCTTCGTGGCCGATGGGCAGGGCCACAGGCCACCACCTCGTCCCCGAAACGTGCGCGCAGTGCCGCGACCGCATCCGTGAAGTCGGCACGCTCGCGGTCCATCATGTTCACCGCGGCCACCCGAGACACGCCCATGTCCCGAGCACGCTTCCACAGGCGTTCGGTCTGAACCTCAACCTTAGTGACGGCGTTCACCAGCATCAAGACGCCCTCGACCACAGGCAAGCGTCCCTAGGGCCTCGTTGATGAACGAGGCCTCGCCGGGCGTGTCGATGAGGTTGATCCGATGGCCGGCCCAATCGACATGGGCCAAGCCCGGCGGAGATGGTCATCTGCCGCTTGATCTCGTCCTCGTCGTGATCCATGGTGGTCGTGCCGTCCATGACCGTACCGAGGCGGTTCTTCGCCCCGGTAGTGAACAGCAGAGCCTCCACCAGCGAAGTCTTGCCCGCCCCGCGGTGACCTACCACCGCGACGTTCCTGATCTTGGCAGGGTCTACGAGCGCCATGGATCCTCCTCGCGTCTGACTAGATCGAAGGGAATCGAGACGACAGCGCACGGTCGGCACTAGTCGCCGAGTTTCAACTGGTAGCGGCGATCCTTTCGAAGCCAGGTGATAGAGGCGACAGCCGTCGGCAATATCTCCAGCGCGCCGTCCCGAGCTTCCACCCGGATGACCTCGAAATCGCGGTAGAACACCTTGACCGGTCCGGTAAGGATGATTGAGCGACGATGGTGCGCAGAGCTGTCGTCCGGAGCCTGAATGGTCATGGTCAGGCTCACCGATGCCTCACCTTCCTGTACGACTACCTGCATGTGGCCGCGGCGCCTATTCCTCGACCTTCACGACCTGTCGGCCGTCGTACATGCCGCAGTTGGGGCACACCCGATGGGACAGCCTGGGGCTGTGGCACTGTGGGCACTCGCTCGACGCTCGGCGCCGACGCCGGCATGGGTCGACACGCCGCGCGTCTCTGCGGGCGCGGGAAGTCTTTCTCTTGGGGACTGCCATTCGATCGCCTCACTCTTCACCTATAGGGAAACCGAGAGTTTGTACCCCATCGGCTTCGATATTTCAAGGGGTCCCGCCCTCACCGAGGTCCAACGTCCTTGAGCCGGCTCCAGCGTTCGTCGACCTGCTCGTCGCCACACGCCGCAGGGCCCTGGTTGAGATCCTTGCCGCAGCGGGAGCATAGCCCCTTGCAGCTGTCGCGCGCAGACGACCTGAGTGGGAAGCCCGAGGACGAGGGCCTCGCGCGCAAGTCCGGCGACGTCGACCGTCAGATCCTTGATGAACTCGCTGCTCTCGGTCTCTTCCCATCCGTCCTTGGCGGTGGGCGCGAACTCTTGCTGCTCGGCGTGGACGCTCGAGGACGGCCTCTCCCAGACAGCGGGCGCACGGGCCGTAGAGCTTGGCGTCGAGAGCGACCGTCACGAGGTATCCCCCGGTGACCCGGTCGACGGTCGACGGCACCCCGTCAGGCACAAGAACGCGATAGTCGTCTCCCCCGAGCATGACCGGATCCAGATCGAGCGGGTACGTGCGCTCGTACCGCTCGCCACCACGGAGGGCAAGATCAGCGAGATTCAGGATCATCGCTGACTGCGAATGCCGGAGGCTTGCCGGCGAGCTCACTCGCCTTCCCGCGAAGACCGCCGGTCTGCAGTCGTTCGCGGCCCCGCTGCACGGCGGCCAGGAATTTGTCCAGGTTGGTCTCGAGCGTCTTGAGGATCTCATCGGCGTAGTCCTCGGCGCCCAGGCGGATCTCGCGCTCGCGGGCTTCGGCGTCGCGGATGATGTCCTCCGCCTGCCGCTGGGCGCGTCTGACCACCTCCTGCTCGCTCGCGAGCCGCTGCGCTTCCTCCCGCGCCTCGCGAAGGATCCGCTCCGATTCCTCCTTGGCCTCCTGGAGCATCTCCTGCCGCTCTTTGACGATCCAGCGCGCCTGCTTGATCTCTTCGGGGATGGTGGCCCGCATCTGATCGAGCAGGTCGTAGATCTCGTCCCGATCGATCATGACCTTGTCGGTCATCGGGAAAGTGCTTGCGCCGTGGACCAGATCGTCCAGCTTGTCGATCAGAACGAGAACATCCATGCCTTAGTCCTCCACGCGTCCATACATTTCGGCGAAACGACGCTCCACCATCTTCGGGACGAGGTCGCTCACACACCCGCCGTACTTGGCGATCTCTTTCACTCCGCTCGAACTGAGGAAGGAGTACTCGGCTGAAGCCATAAGGTACATCGTCTCGAGTTCGGGGTCCAACTTGCGGTTGAGCTGCGCCATCTGGAACTCGTACTCGAAGTCGGTCAGGGCACGCAACCCCTTCACCATCACTCGGGCTCCGACCTCGCGCGCGAACTTGACCACCAGCCCTCGCATGATCGCGATTCTCACATTCGGCAGATGCTTGGTCGACTCCTGCAAGAAGTGCGCCCGCTCACCGGCACTGAAGAGCGCTGACTTCCGATAGGAGTCGTCGACGACCGCCACGACGACCTCGTCGAACATGGCGCTGCACCGCGAGATGATGTCGAGATGACCGATGGTCACCGGATCGTACGTGCCGGGGCAGAGCACCGTCTTCACCGGATAGATCCTCCTTATGCGTCACCATGGTGACTCGGGTGTCGCCATAGACCCGATCGAACACCGGAACGGTCCCGAGCGTAGGATGCGAGTCCTTGTCACTCTCGAGAACCACCACGCCCCCGTCGCATACCAACGACGACGAGAGGCTCGAGCGTTACTTCCACTTCGGTCAGCATTCTATAGGGAGGGTCGACAAAGAGCAAATCGAACCTCTCCCCTGCGCGGCCTATGAGTCCTGCAGCGCTGCCCGATAGTCGGCGCTGATCACGCGGCTTGCCTGGACGTAGTCGAGCAGGCCGATATTCGATCGAAGCACCTCAGTGACCTTCCGGTCCTGCTTCACGAAGACGCAACGCGCCGCGCCCCGCGATAGCGCCTCGAGTCCCATTGCTCCAGACCCGGCGAAGAGGTCGAGGACGGTCAGCCCTCCGATGGGGCCCAGACGCGTCGAAGATCGCTTCGCGCACCATCTCGCTGGTAGGCCGGACAGCTCCCGCCTCCGGTACCCGGAGGCGGCGTCCCCGTCTCGAGCCGGCCACGATGCGCACGGTGCCGGCGTTGCGACTCACACCCGCTCCAACCGAGGGATGTCTCTGCCGAAACGTTCCTGGGCAGCATCCAAGAGGGCTTCCGCCGAGCCTCCCGCGGGCAGGCCGGCGGGCCCGCACAGGATCCGTTCGGCCTCGGCCCGAGCCTCTTCGAGGATCGCACGGTCGCGCAGTAGAGAGGCCACGCGCAGGTCGCCCAGTCCTGACTGCCTCTCCCCGAAGAGCTGCCCCGCGCCCCTCGCCAGAAGGTCCGCCTCGGCGAGGGCGAAGCCATCGTCAGTGCAGGCGAAGACACGCAGACGCTCGAGCGCCACCTCGTCCTCGTCGCCGATCGGCAGGAAGCAATAGGACGCCTCGGCTCCTCTGCCCACGCGGCCCCGCAAGCTGATGCAAGTTGCGAGAGTCCGAACCGGCGACCTCCCAGGATGACCATGACGGTGGCGTTGCTCACATCCACGCCGACCTCGATCACCGACGTGCTCACGAGGACATCGGCGTCGCCCGCGACGAAAGCAGCCATAGCCGCCGCCTTCTCGGCCGCAGGCAGCTGGCCGTGGAGCAGCCGAAGGCGAAGACCCCGAAGTTCGTCCGACTGCCAGCTCGGCGAACGTCTGACGCGCCGAGGCAGCCTGCAAGAGTCTCGCTTTCCTCGATCAGCGGGCAGACGACGTAGGCCTGGTGTCCCGCCCTGAGCTCGCCCGCGCAGGGCTTCCCACATCTCCCCAATCGCGTCCGGAGGCACGAGCCGCGTCGGACACGGGCAGCCGGCCCGGGGGCATCTCGTCCAGAACACTGACATCCAGGTCGCCGTAGAGTGTCAGGCTGAGGGTGCGGGGGATCGGGGTGGCCGACATGTGAAGCGTGTGAGGCCGTTGCCCTCCCCTCCGGCCGCTACGATGGCCTCCCGCTGGGTCACACCGAAGCGGTGCTGTTCGTCGACCACCGCCAAGCGCAGGTCGCGAAACTGCACGCCCTGTCTGGATAAGGGCATGGGTCCCCACGACCACGTCGATCGCTCCCGCCTGCAGACCCTTGCGCACCGCCCGCCTCTCGGCCGCGGTCTGGCTGCCCTTGAGAAGCCGCACCCGCACCCCGTGCTTGCCAAGCTGTTCCGCCAAGCCGAGGAAGTGCTGGTCGGCCAGCACCTCGGTGGGCGCCATGAGGGCTCCCTGGCCGCCTTGCTCGACCGCCCGCAGCAGGCAGTATGCCGCGACCATGGTCTTACCCGAACCCGACGTCACCGTGCAGCAACCTGCGCATCGGCGACAGGCTTGAGGAGGTCGCGCTCGATCTCGGCGATCACCCGCGACTGGGCCCCTGTGGGCGTGAACGGAAGGCTCGGCAGGAACGCCGTCGACAGCGTCCCCGGGCGGCCGAGGGGCTCGAGCGCGCTCCTGCAGCATCCTGGGACCGGCGACGGTGCAGCAGCGCGAGTTGAAGCAACAGCAACTCCTCGAAGGCCAGACGCTCTCGCGCCTTACCGGCCTCGACCAGGTCGGCCGGGAAGTGGCTGGTGAGAACCGCCTCTGCCTTGCCCGGGTAGCCCCGCCGGGCGAGCATCGCGGCGCGGCAGCGGGTCGAGCAGGTTGATGGCGAGAGGAGCGGCTTCGTGCAGCAAGGTGCGGATGGTGCGGACGCTCAAGTCGGCCGTGCTGGGATAGACCGGTATCAGCCCGAGGATGTGCCTGCTCTCCTCCGAGGCGCCGAGGATCTCGTGACGCTTCACCAGGAAGACCGGTGCGCCCCGCTGCCGCACCAGCACCCCCTTCAGCAGCACCTCCGGCCTCTCGCGGAAAGGCGGCTCGAGATAGGACTGGTTGTACCAGAGCGCCACCACGCTGCCGCTCTCGTCGCTTACAAGAGCCTCGAGGACCTTCACTCGGCGACGGGCAGTCTCCCGGGTAGCGCACGATAGGACTCGCGCACGGAGTGTCATCTCGGCCCCGAGGCACAGACCCCGCCACATCGCCAGGCGTGACAGGCGACTCGTGGCGGAACGGTAAGTGCAGCAGTAGATCACCGACGGTCTCTATGCCCTAGTCCATGCAACCGGCGCTCGGTGGTCCGCCCACTCCGCGCAGGCTCGCCACCGGTTTCTGCAGCAGACCAGGGTCCAGCGTCCGCTTGGACGTGCGAATGTGGCGGAGACCTTCGTTGACAAGCGGCGACTGCGACCCCAACGGGTAGTGGAGGCAGCCGCTTGTCGCTCTGCTCACTCCTGGATGAAGCAGAGGGCCACGGCGCCCGGGCCCACGTAGGTGCCGATCACCGGGCCCACGACGCTGACGGGGATCACGTGCACATCCCGGTCCTCCACTGCTTCAAGCAACTCCCGCAGCTGGTCGAGGACGGGTTCGTTGTACGAGTGGGACAGGCTCACATACGTCTTCATGCCGGGCCGTGTGCGCTCGACGAAGCCGCTCCGCATGACCTCCAGCGCCTGCGTCACGCCGCGGACCTTCTTGAAGACGTCGATGACGCCCTCCATCGATGCTCAATACCGGCTTGATATTGAGAAGCGTGCCCATGAGATGCGAGGCACGTCCCATCCGCCCACCCTTGTACAGATACTCGAGGGTGGTGGGCAGGAAATAGAAGGTCTTCTCGGCCAGGAACTTGGCGATGTAGGCCTCGAACTCCTCTTCGGGCACGCCCCGGTCCAGCCGTTCCATGAGCCTGTCCACCAGCAGAGCTACCCCGCCGGTGGCGACCTCCGAGTCGACGACGCGGATACCGTCGATCTGGCTCTGAGCTACCTCGGCGCTCGCGATGGTGCCGCTGAACTTCCCGCTCAGGTGCACGGAATAGACGCGCTGGTAGCTCTCTCGCAAGGCCCTGTAGCGCTCGAGGAACGCCCCGGCGGAAGGCTGGGACGTACGAGGAAGCACCGGGCTGGTCGCCGAGTCTCTCGTAGAACACATCAGGCTTGAGCTCCACCCAGTCGAGGTAGGCCTCCTCACCGAAGTACACGGTCAGCGGGACCATGCTGATGTTGGGGTCGCCGGCGAGGTATTCCGGCAGGTCGGCGGTGGAATCGACAACGATGGCGGTCGTCGTCCGGTCGACGATCATCTCGCTCCCGCTCCTTTCGTGCTCGCTTGGCCTGGGTCCGCCCTTACTCGGCTGACAGCAGGACGGGGTAGAAGGGCTGTCCGCCCTGGTGCAGATCGATCTCTACGGAGGGATACGCGCTACGCGAGCCTCTCGAGCGCTGCGGCGGCCTGCTCGGCGTCCTCATCGTCGCCGATGAGCGCCGTAAGGAGACCCTGTCCCCGTCGAGGAGCCTGCCCACGACATGAACGACCACCGGATCCAACTCACCGGCGGCCACGACCACGCGGTCGTCGATCAGCCCGATGAAATCCGCCGCCCTGATCTGGACACCGTCTATGGACGAATCGCGGACTGCGCGGGTGATCTCGGCAGTCACGACGTCCTCGACGGCCGCGCGCATCTCCTTCGCGTTCTCAGCCCCCGACCTGCGCTTATCGAAGGCCACCGCAGCGCTGAGACCCGCCTGGATCGAGCGAGTGGGCACCACGATGACTTCCCGCTCCGCGAGTCCCACAGTCTGCTCGGCGGTCATGATGACGTTGCTGTTGTTCGGCAGTATCAAGACGGACGGCGCGCCGGCGCTTTCCACAGCGCGGATGAGATCCTCGATCGAGGGGTTCATGGACTGCCCGCCCTCGACGATGAGGTCCACTCCGAGATTGCGGAAGAGCAGCTTGTTGCCCTCTCCGGCGACCACCGCGACCACTTGAGTCTGTCCCACGTCGGCGACGGCCTGGCGCGCGGCTGCCGCAAGTCGCCGGTCTCGCGCCGCCTTCTGCTCGCGCATGTTGTCTATCTCGATCTCGGTGAGCACGCCCACTGCGGCTGCGATGTTGAGGACCGAGCCGGGTTCATCGGTGTGAACGTGAACCTTCAACTGACGGTCGTCACCGACGACCAGAAGGCTGTCGCCGAGTCGTCCGAACGTCTCCTCGAGCGAAGCCTGGTCGAGTCCGTTACCCGTGAGCAGGAAGCTCGTGCAGTAGGTGAAGTCGCTCTCCTCCTCAGCCTCCGCGAACTCACTCTCCGCGGCACCGGCCGGCCGTGAGACATGGGCGGAGATCTCCGTCTTTCCTCCCACCTTTCCGTTGGCCGCTCCCTCCACCAAGACGACCAGACCGTAACCGCCGGCGTCGACCACGCCCGCCTCGGCAAGTACCCGCAGCAGGGTGGGCGTCCTCTCCACGCTCTTCCAGCCTGCGGCCACGACCTGATGGACGAAGGGCCCGATCTCGGAGGCTTCAGGCGCCTTCGCGGCAGCCTCGGCCATCTCTCGCAGCACCGTCAGCATGGTGCCTTCGACGGGCTTCCGGACGGCCCGGTAGGCAGTGTCGGTGGCGTGCCTGAGGGCGCGGGTCGAGCACATCTTGGGTCGCGGGACCCTCCTGGCCGAAGACTTCCATAGCCCCCCGCACGATCTGCGACAGGATGACCCCGCTGTTGCCCCGGGCACCCATGAGGGCAGCCTGCGATATGGCGGAACACAGCTCGCGTCTCGGGGAGGTCCTCGGGCAGTTGGGCCACGGACTCGACCATGCCCTTGACGGTGAGCGCCAGATTCGTACCGGTGTCGCCATCGGGTACCGGATAGACGTTGAGATCGTTGATCTCCTGCTTGTGTCGCTCGAGCGCCGCCAAGCCGCCTGCAAGCAGTTGCCGGGCCCGAGCCACGGTAAGCGATCCTTCCGGATTACTCGCCAAGCCTGACCCCTTGAACATAGATGTGCAGGCCGGTGACCGGCCTCCCCGTCATCTTCTCCACGTTGTAGGCCACCTGCGACCGGACGTTACCCGCCACTTCTGCGACGTTGAGGCCGTACTCCACGATGATGTAGAGCTTCAGGCGCAACTGGTCGGCGGTCTGCTCGCACCTTGATGCCCTGGTGCAGACGGTCGAGCGAAAGCAGCGCCGCTACCCCCTGGCGGAGGTTGGGAGAGGCCATGCCGACCACGCCGTAGCACTCAAGCACCGTCCAGCCCACGATGTCCGCGATGGCGCGGTCACTGACGTTGAGGTGACCGCCGACGCCCCCGCCGCGGGCCTCGGGAGCACTCCCCACGTGTGCGCCCGCGTGCTCGGCTCATTCGCCCGAGGATTCCCTCGTTCGGCACAAGCTTGTTCAAGTCGGTGACGACGACATTGGGATCGATGCCGTGCATCTTCGCGCCGTCCTCGATGGACTCCATGCTCACACCCATGCAGCCGATGCATCCCATACCGTAGGCGGCGAAGACGTCTTTGGCGCGAGGATCGGCCTGTAGGGCCTCCATCATCGGCATGTCCTTGGTAAAGATGGCCATCTCCTCCCCGATCGCGCGTTGACCATGCTCAGGTATATACCCTACCGCACAACCCGCTCTGTCGCCATCTTCCGGCGATTCATCTTGTCAGATGCCCCGCCTATGCGGCATACTATGGCGCTCCGTTCGGCAACCCAGATCGAAGAGCGAGTCTCACATGTCCAAAGTGTGCGTCATATGCGGCAAGAAAGCCCAGCTTCGGCAACAACCGCAGCCACTCCATGCGCGCGACCCCGCGGCGTTGGGACCCCAACGTCCAGAAGGTTCGCATCGAACTCGACGGCAGAGCCGACCCAGAGCGTACGTCTGCGCCAAGTGCCTCAAGGCGAACAAAGTGCAGAAGGTCGCCTGACGGTTCGCAGCCCGGACCGTGCGGTGCAGCCACCGCCCGCCGCCCGCAGCTCTTCCCCAGCCTTTCCCGGACGGACCCTGACCGTCTAGGCTTCCGGCTGGTCCATCCTGCGGACGAGGTTCGCCATCTCCAGAGCCGAGACCGCCGCGTCCCAGCCCTTGTTGCCGGCTTTGGTCCCGGCCCGCTCCACGGCCTGCTCGATGCTGTCGGTGGTGAGCACGCCGAAGATGACCGGCAACCCGGCGTCCAACTGCACCTTGGCCACTCCTTTGGCCACTTCGGCCGAGACGTAGTCGAAATGCGGCGTGGAGCCGCGGATGACGGCGCCCGAGGCACATGACCGCGTCGTACCTCTTGGTCGCGGCCAGACGCTGTGCGATGAGCGGGATCTCCATGGCTCCTGGCACCCACGCCACATCGATGTCCTCGGGGCTCGGCGCCGTGCCGGGTGAGACAGTCCCAGGCTCCTGACAGCAGCTTGCTGCTGATGAACTCGTTGAACCGGCTCACCACGACGGCGAACCGAAGACCCTCTCCAGTGAGGACGCCCTCGTAGACCCGTCCCTTGCTATCCATCGCTCTCGTCCTTTCCGTCCGATTCCGGGTATTGCAGTCCCTGGTGATGCAGGATGTGGCCCAGCTTCTCCTTCTTGACCCGCAGATACTTGACGTTGGCCCGGGTGGGTTTGACCTCCAGCGGCACCCTCTCCGTGATGGTGAGGCCGTAGCCTTCGAGACCCACCAGCTTGCGCGGATTGTTGGTCATGATGCGGATGGAGGTGAGCCCCAGGTCCACAAGGATCTGAGCGCCGATACCGTAGTCGCGCAGATCGGGGGCGAATCCCAGCTCGACGTTGGCCTCCACGGTGTCGAGCCCCTGTTCCTGCAGCTCGTAGGCCCGCAGCTTGTTGAGCAGGCCGATCCCCCGGCCTTCCTGGGCCATGTAGAGCAGCACTCCAGCTCCTTCCTTGTCGATGCGCTCCAGAGCGGCCTGTAGCTGCTCGCCGCAGTCGCAGCGCATGGAGTGGAAGACATCGCCCGTCAGGCACTCCGAATGCACGCGGACCAGCACGTTCTCCTTGCCGGCCACGTCGCCCTTGACCAAGCGCCAGATGCTGTTCGCCGTCCAGCATGCTTTCGTAACCGTGGGCGACGAAGTCGCCGAACCGAGTGGGCATCTGCACCACCGCCACCGGCCGCACGAGCTTCTCCGTGCGCCGGCGGTAGCGGATGAGGTCGGCCACCGTGACCATCTTCAGACCGTGCCGGCGCGCAATACTCGAGCAGATCCGGCACCCGCGCCATGGTCCCGTCGTCGTTCATGACCTCGCAGATGACCCCGGCGGGGATCAGTCCCGCCAGGCGGGCCAGATCGACCGCCGCCTCGGTCTGGCCGGCGCGCGCGAGCACGCCGCCGGCTCTTGGCGATCAGCGGGAACACGTGGCCGGGCTGCACCAGGTCCTCCGGACGGCTGCGTGGGTCGATGGCCACCTGCATGGTATGGGCCCGGTCGGCCGCCGAGATGCCGGTGGTCACCCCCTCGCGCGCCTCGATCGATGACCGTGAACGCCGTGCCGAACCGCGACGTGTTGCTGCGCACCATGGGCAGCAGATGCAGCTCCTCGGCCCGCTCCGCCGTGAGCGACAGGCAGATGAGCCCGCGGCCGTGCGCGCCATGAAGTTGACCGCCTCGGGCGTGACGAACTGGGCGGCCATGGTGAGGTCGCCCTCGTTCTCCCGGTCCTCATCGTCGACCACCACGACCATCCTGCCGCTCTCTGATCTCCTCGAGCGCCTCCTCGATCGTGGCGAATCCTACGTGCTCACTCATGCTGTAGCTCCTCTGTTCACGCGAACCCCTGTTCGCGAAGGAACTCCTCGGTAAGACCTCCGGTCGCCGGCAAGCCCCGAAGCCGCCCCGCCGCTCAGCGATGCCGCACTGACTGCAGCACGTACCGGGCGAGCACATCGGCCTCCAGATTCACCCGCAGACCCGGCCGCGACCGCGCGCAGTGTCGTCTCCTTCAGAGTGTGGGGAATGATCCCCACCTCGAAGCTCTCGTCGTCCACGCGCATCACCGTGAGCGAGATGCCGTCGATGGCTATCGACCCTTTCGCGGCGACGCAGCCCGGCAAGGTCGCACGGCAGCGAGACCCGCACCTCCCAGGCGATCCCCTCGCGGCGGACGCCGAGGACCTCACCCACGGCGTCGACGTGTCCCAAGACCAGATGACCGCCGAGCCGGTCTCCCCACAGCAACGAGCGTTCCAGGTTGACCAGAGAGCCGGGCCCCGCCTGGCCGAGAGTGGTCCGCGTCAGAGTCTCGGGCATGCACTCCACGATGAACCCCTCACCGTCCAGGGCGATCACCGTGAGGCAGGCGCCGCTCACGGCGATGGAGTCGCCCATCTTCGTGCCTTCGAGCACCGTCTTGGCGCGCACGCTGAGCCTGCCGCCCTCCCGGCCCGCGCTCCAGACGCCGGACGACACCCACCTCTTCGATCGAGCCCGGTGAACATCAGTACACGTCCCCCGTGTAGCCGGTCATCAGCACGTCGGGTCCCACCGTCGTCATCTCGACCTCCCGCAGCGCCGACGCTTCCTCCATGCAGCACGGCCCCGGGACCGCAAGCGCGCCCGCGATGTTCGAGTCCGGGCGCGACTTGCGGGCACACGAAGGCCGCGACCTTGTCGATGAGGCCCGCTTCCCACCACGACCCGGCCAGCCTGGGGCCGCCCTCGAGCAGGACCGTCTGCACCCCCCGGGCGGCGAGAAGCTCGCGCCACCGACCGAGGATCGATCAGCCCGTCCGCGCGTCGCCGGACGATCGTCGACCTCAAGCCCCCAGGCTCTGCAGCTCGCTCCGACGGTGCGTCGGCCAGTCTCGCTGGTCCCGCGATCACGAGCACCGGGCCCGTCGGCTACGCGTCCTCACAAGTGCGCTCTCGTCGGGTGAGGCTGTCTGCTCGCGCCGACCACGACCCGAAGAGGCTGCCTGTCGCAGTCGACCTCGCGCGCCGTCAGCCGAGGGTCGTCGGCCTCCGCGGTACCCGCCCCCACCACGCACCGCGTCAGACCACGCCCGCCACTGATGCACCAGCGCTCGGCTCTCCGGGCCGGAGATCCACCGAGAGTCGCCGCGTATCGGTGGCGAGTGCGGCCGTCCACCGTCATCGCGTACTTGTACGTGACGAACGGCAGACCGGTGACCACCGTCTTGCGCAGCCCGTCGTTCTGCCGCTTCATCCGCAGGCCGAGCGTCCCCCTCTGCCAGATCGACCGGCATGCCGGCCTCGCGCAGAATGTCTCGATCCCCGACCGTTCACCGCCGGAGTGGGATCGATCGCGCCCACCACCACCCGAGCGAACCCGGCGGCGACAGCGCCGAAGTGCACGGCGGGGTACGTCCGTACGTGCAGCAGGGCTCCAGAGTCACGTACAGGTCGTCCCGGCGCATACCGCCCGGGCCATGTCCGAGTCGAGCGGCGCGTCCTCCGCTGCAGTGCCGGCGCCTCGCGCGGCGTACCGCGTCCTTGATCGCCACGATCTCGGCGTGGTCGCGCCCCGGACCCACGTGGTAACCCTCGCCCAGAACCCGGCCGTCGCCGACGATGACCGCGCCCACCACGGGGTTGGGGCTGCGTGCAACCCCGCCCTTCTCCGCCAGAGAGAACGCCCGCTCGAGCATGAGGACGTCGTGTGCGTCCAACCCCAACAAAAAACCCCTCGAGCCTCCTGGCCCAGGGGTCGGTAGAGCGACAGACGCGCTCCGGTCTTCTCTCTTCCAGACTTTCACTGTCGGCCCAGGCATCTCACCTGGTCTGCCCCGTAGGGCTCGCGGGCTGTAACCGCCGGTAGGGAATCTCACCCGACCCCGAAGACCACATATCGTTCCGCACCTCAGAGGTGCGGGAGAGAATCTACCACATCGCCCGGCTCTCTCCCGCCATGAGCGCCTGCAGCGCCTCGCGCTTCGACCCCCGGGTCGGGAGCGCCGAACACCGCCGAGCCGGCGACGATCCAGTTGGCTCCCATCTCGACCACCTCGCGGATGTTCGCCCGCTGGACACCCCCATCAAGTTCGATGGCCACATCCGGCCGGCACCAACGCCCTGACCCCCGGCACCTTCTCGAGCGCCGACGGGATGAGCTGCTGTCCGCCGAAACCTGGGTTGACCGTCATGACCAGCACGAAGTCGACCAGCCCGGCCACGTCCTCGATCCGCGAGACGTGGGTGCCGGGGTTGATGGCCACCCCGGCTCCCATCCCCAGGGCCTTGATGGACTCGATGGCGTGGTAGAGATGGGCGCAAGCCTCGACATGCAGACTCAGCGCGTCTGCTCCCGCGTGCGCGAACTCGTCGACGAACTCCTCGGGCCGCTCGATCATGAGGTGGACCGAGAGAAAGCCTCCCCGGTCGTGCACCTCGGGGGCGATCGCGCCGACCACCGCCGGCCCAATGGTCAGATTGGGGACGAAGTGCCCGTCCATCACGTCGCAGTGGATCATCCGCACCCCGACATCCATCACCGCGTCGATCTCCTCTCCCAACCGGGAGAAGTCGGCCGACAGGATGGAGGGCAGAAGATGGAGTTCTCGGTAGATGCTCGTGGGGATAGACACCTGATACCTCGCCTTACGCGTCATCCGCCAATGAAGCGGACATGTCGGTAACGGGATCCAGACGATCGCTCAACTTCCTCCGATACCCCCGAAGGAACGCCGCCGCTCCCATGACGTTCCTGCCATTAGGTTGAACGCTGAGTAGCTCCACCAATCCCTCGCCGGAGCCGACGAAGAGTCGGTGGGAGCCCGCCAGGAGCAGACCGGGACGGCCGGCGACCGAGCGCGCCTCGACGGGAGTGTCCGCCAGTCCCGGCTGCCCGTACGGCCAGGTGCGCCAGACTTTGAACTGCACGCCGCCACTTGCCACACGTACTCCCACGCGGGGGCTGAGGGCCCGTACCTGGTCGTGGACCGCGCGGGCAGAACGGAGAGTGTCAAGCACGCAGTCCGCCGGGGCGAGCTTGTCGGCGTAGACAGTGCTCGCCCTCCTGCTCCATCCATTCCACGGTGCCGTCCTCCAGCCCGGCGAGCGCCTGATGAACCCCCTGAGCGCCCAGGAACGCGAGCGCGCGGCGCACCGAGCCTGCGTCGTCGCGGAGGCCGAGGGAAAGGGATGTCTTGAGCGCCCACGGCCCCGAGTCGAGCTTCTCGGTGATCCGCATGATGGTGACCCCGGTGTGATCCTCGCCCGCCGCCAGAGCCCGCTCGATAGGGGCGGCCCCGCGGTAGGCGGGCAGAAGAGACGCATGGATGTTCAGGCAGAGGATCGCGTCGAGAAGGCGGCTGCGCAGGATCTGGCCGAACGAAGCCACGACCAGTGCGTCGGCCCCCGACTCCCGCAGACGCTCGAGCACGGCCGCATCGTTGATATCGGCGGGCTGGATGAGCGGTCACGCCCAGTCGGGTCGCGGCGACCGCCGCCGGAGGCGGGGTCGCGCGGCGTCCCCGGCCTCTCGGCCGGTCGGGCTGAGAGATGACCAGGCAGGGAAGACGACCCATGGCCGCCAAGTGGTCCAGCGTCCAGGCCGCGAAGTCCGGCGTGCCTGCAAACGCGAAGTTCACGCGTCTTTCGCCAGCGACTGCTCGCGCAGTTCCTTGAGGGCCCGGCGTCTCTCTTCGGGAGAGGCCCGGTCCAAGATCAGACGACCGTCCAGGTGATCGATCTCGTGCTGCATGATCCGAGCCACCATCCCAGCGGCCTCGAGCGTCAGTGGCGTTCCCTTGAGGTCCTGCGCTTCCACCGTGACCTCGTCGGCACGGCTGACTTCGACGGTGCAGCCGGGCACGGAGAGACAACCCTCGCCCTCCGTGCTGCAGGCTTCCGACGAAACGGTGACCACCGGATTCACGAAGACGTACTCCTCGTGTTCGTTCTCGGGATCTCTCCACACCATCACACGGCTGAGGACCCCTATCTGCGGCGCCGCTAGTCCGACGCCTTCCTCGCGATGCATGACTTCCATCATGACCGCGGCAAGTCTCTCCAGCCGCGAGTCGAAGACGGTGACGAGGTGGGTCTGCTGACGCAGAGCCGGGTCGCCCAAGGTCCGCAAACGCTCGAGGGGAGCTTCGTCCCCAGACTGTCGATATGGGTCGTTCTTGCGTGCCATCCTGCCCTCACAGGAACGAAGTGGCTAGACGTTCAAGCGAACGACAGAGGATCGACATCCACCAGAAGGGTGACGCCGCGCCGGCGATACGGCTCCTCCAGCTGTTCGAGCGCCCTGTCCAACCAGAGTCCGCGCCCGCTCTCCGCGGCGGGCGGCGACCACTACCTGCCAACGATACCGGCCACGCAGACGTGGCAGCGATGCAGGACCGTGGAGTTCGCCGCTTCCGAAATGAGGGCTCAGCCCCTCCAGCAGATGTCGAGCAGCCCCTTGAGCCTGTTCGGCGCCGGTCGAAGATGTCACCAGCCTGATCAGATCGGCGAACGGAGGATAACCCAGCCGTTCTCTGATGGCCAACTCTTCCCGGTAGAAGCCTTCCTCATCCCGCTCCAGCGCCATTCTAATGCAGGGCACCGTCGGGATTCCAGGTCTGCACCAGGACCCGGCCGGGGCGGTCCGCACGCCCTGCTCTGCCGGCCACCTGGGTGAGCAACTGGAACGTCCGCTCGGCGGCTCGGAAGTCGGGGACGTACAGCCCCACATCGGCGTCAGCCACCACCACCAAGGTGACGTCGGGGAAGTCGTGACCTTTCGCCACCATCTGGGTACCCACAAGGACCCCCGGTGAGGCGGCCCCGAAGCGTCTGGAGGATGGTCTGCGTGCGGGCGGCGCCCCCGGCCACGTCGGAGTCCATGCGGAACACCTGGTCGCCCGGCACCAGTGTTCGTAGCTCCCGGTCGAGCCGTTCGGTGCCCGGGGCCGCGCGCGTGAGCGGCGCCTCGCCGCACGAGGGACACGCCGCCGGCTGCGCGTAGGCGCGGCCGCAGTGGTGACAGAGGAGCCTGCCGATCGCGCCTGTGGTAGGTGAGCGACAGCTCGCAATCCGCGCACATCAGCGCGTGTCCGCACGTGTCGCAGTGGACGTACCCCGCGTAACCGCGGCGGTTGAGCAGCAGGATCGCCTGCTCCCCGCGGCGCAATACCCGGGCCAGCGCGTCCCGGGATCGGGGCGCCAGCAGCAGACCCGCTCCCTGCCGGCGCATGTCGACCACCTCGACCTCGGGCGGCGTCCCGGAGGCGCGCAGCGAGAGGCGCACCCGGCTCTTCTGGGGTCACCATGGTCTCCACCGCCGGCGTGGCGCTTCCCTCCAGCAGAAGTCCGCCCGTCTCCTGCAGACGCAGTCCCGCCACCGTCCTGACCTGATACCTCGGCTCCTCCTCCTGCTTGTACGAGCCATCATGCGACTCGTCGATGACGATGAGGCCCAGGTCTTTCACAGGGGCGAAGACGGCCGATCGGGCCCCCACCACGATCGTTGCCTTCCCCGATGCGACCCGCCGGTACTCCCGGACGCGTTGGGCCGGCGGCAGGCCGCTGTGGAACACCCCGACGCTCGCGCCGAACCGGGCCCTTACCCGCTGGATGGTCTGAGGAGTGAGGGCGATCTCGGGCACCAGCAGGATCGCCCCGCGTCCTTGGTCGAGCGCATGCCGGATGAGCCGCAGGTATACCTCGGTCTTGCCGCTGCCGGTCACCCCCCACAGCAGGCGGGACGTCAGACCGGGCTCGTCGAAGGCATGCGGTAAGCTCGGCCACCGCCCTGCTCCTGCTCCGGCCACAGATCGGGGATGTCCTTCGCGTCTGTGACGCTCGGGCCGGCCCCCTCCGTGGGATCGCTCCCTTCCTCCCCTTCCTGGAACGCGATGAGCCCCTTGGCCGACAGGGTGAGCAGCACGCCTCTCCCCACGCCCGCCTCGCGCAGAAGCGCCCGCGCAGGCAGTCCTTCATCGGGATGGCGTCGAGCACCTCCTTGCTGCTTCACCGTGAGTCGTTGCGGCGCCTCGCTCTCCGGCACTCGGACGACCCAGTCCGCGGCGTCGGACGCCGTCGGGACCGGCGCACGTTTGCGCTGCCCACGGGCACGACCAAGCGAAGACACGACTCCAGAGAGCAGAGATATCGAGCGGACATGGCCTCCGCCAGCTGGAGAAGCTCGAGAGGGACGCGATCCGGGGCGACGTCCTCGATGTCCCGCAGACCGTCTGGGGGCACCTCGGCCTCGCGCCACGACCTCTACCACCACCCCTCGGGCCTTCCGGCTTCCGAAGGGAACAGTGACAATCGAGCCGACCCGCACGGAATCGACCAACTCCGGGGGGATGCGGTAGTCGAACCGCCGGTCGCCTAGGTGGTGCAGGCGCAGAAGGACGACCGTGCGGGCGACCCGCCCCTTGTCCTCGACCGAGATAGGCGCCACTTGCGTCCTCCAGCGGCCCCCGTCGCTATGTGCACCGAGCGGCCGCCTAGCTCAGACCGGCGTCGCTGCGCAGGGCCTCCGCCTTGTCGGTGCTCTCCCACGTGAAATCGGCGTCCTCGCGGCCGAAATGACCGTAGGCGGCGGTCTTCTCGTAGATGGGCCGCAGCAGCCTGAGGTCGCGGATGATCGCGGCCGGCCGAAGGTCGAAGTGACTGAGGACGAGCTCCTGGATGGTCGCCTGGCTCACATTCTCGGTGCCGAAGCAATCGACCATCACGCTCACCGGATGCGCCACGCCGATGGCATAGGCGATCTGGACTTCGCAGCGATCGGCCAGCCCGGCTGCGACGATGTTCTTGGCCACGTAGCGCGCCGCGTACGCGGCCGAACGGTCGACCTTGGAGGGGTCCTTGCCCGAGAAGGCGCCGCCGCCGTGACGGCCGAACCCGCCGTAGGTGTCGACGATGATCTTGCGCCCGGTGAGACCGGTGTCGCCCATGGGACCACCGATGACGAACTTGCCGGTGGGGTTGACGAAGAGCTTGGTCTTCTTGAACTCGGGGTCGTAGAGCCCCTCCGGCAGCACCGGTCTGATCACGTGGTCGACGAGGTCGGGGCGCAGAAGCGTGTCGATGTCGATGCCGTCGGCGTGCTGGGTGGAGATGACCACGGCGGTGATGAACTCGGGTCTGCCCTTGGAGTACTTCACCGTCACCTGGCTCTTGCCGTCGGGACGCAGATACGGGACCACGTTGCCCTTGCGGACCTCGCTCATGCGGTGCACGAGGCGATGCGCCAGCGAGATGGGCATGGGCATAAGCTCGGCCGTGTCGCGGCAGGCGTAGCCGAACATCATGCCCTGATCGCCCGCGCCTTGGCAGTCGAGCGCGTCCCCGTCGGTGGGATCCACCCGGCACTCGAGCGCTGCCTGGACACCCTGGGCGATATCGGGGGACTGCTCGTGGATGGCGGTGACCACGCCGCAGGTGGACGCGTCGAACCCGTACTTGGCGCGGGTGTAGCCGATGCGCTCGATGGTCTTGCGCACCAGCGAGGGCACATCCACATACGTTGAGGTGCTGATCTCGCCGGACACCACGACCAGGCCGGTGGTGATGAGTGTCTCGCAGGCCACGTGCCCCATCGGATCGTCCTTGAGCACCGCGTCGAGCACGGCGTCCGAGATCTGGTCGGCGATCTTGTCGGGATGGCCTTCGCTGACCGACTCCGACGTGAACAGGAAATCGTGGTTCTCCACCGTTCTCTCCTCCAGGGATCCTCCAAGGGCGGCCCCGGCCGCCCCTCCAATGCCGTCCGGGCAGTGTATCAGAAACGCTCCCGCCGCCCGGTCAGCGGTTGTCTATCACGCGGCCCGCCGCGCCGGAAGATGCGGGGATGGTCCTCGGTTCCACCAGCCGCACTCGCGGCCGTATGCCCAACTCCTGGCGCATCCGTTCCTCGACGCGCTGCTGGAAGGCCTGCAGCTTGCGCACCGTATCGGCGAAGAAGGACGAGCTCCACCTCGATCTGGATCTCGATCTGGTCGAGCGCTCCTTCCCGGAACACGATGATCTGGTAGCTGGGCTCCACTCCTTCGATATCGGCGAGCACCGCCTCGATCGACGCGGGGTACACGTTCACGCCCCGGATGATGAGCATGTCGTCGGTCCGGGCGTACACCTTGCTGTGTCGCGCGAACACCCGTCCGCACGCGCAGGGCCTGTAGCTGAGACTGGCCAGGTCGCCGCTTCGATAGCGGATGACGGGCAGAGCCTCCTTGGTGAGAGAGGTGAATACCAGCTCCCCCTCTTTGCCGTCGGGCACCGGCTCGCCGGTAGCGGGATCGACGACCTCCACCAGAAAGTGGTCCTCGCTGATGTGAAGGCCGTCCTTGTTCCAGCATTCGTAGGACACGCCCGGTCCGATCACCTCCGACAGCCCGTAGATGTCGCTGGCCGACATGCCGGTACGCCGTTCCAACTCGGCGCGTACCTCGTTGGTCCAGGGCTCGGAGCCCAGCAGAGCGACCCTCAGATCGAGCGCCTTCAGGTCGTATCCAAGCCGGGGCGCCACTTCGGTCATGTGCATGGCGTACGAAGGCGTCCCCACGAGCACCGTGGTCTTGAAATCGCGCATGATCTGCAACTGCCGCTGGGTGTTGCCGGTCGAGGCGGGCACCACGGTTACGCCCACTCTCTCCAGGCCGGCATGCATGCCGAAGCCTCCGGTGGTCAGACCGTATTCGAAGCTGATCTGCGCCACGTCGTGCGAGTGCGCGCCCCCGGCCACCGCCACCCGGGCGCAGAGCTCCGACCAGGTGTTCAGATCGCCCCGGCTGTAGCCGACCACGGTCGCGTTGGAGATGTTGCCCGACGACGAGTGTATGCGGATGACCTTCTCCAGGGGCAGCGCGAAGAGACCGTAGGGATAGGCGGCCTTGAAGTCGCTCTTGACCGTGAACGGCAGCTTCCGGACGTCCTCCAGAGAGCGGATGTCTCCGGGCTTGAGCTTCATGGCCGACCAGCGGTCGCGATGGAGAGGCACGTTCTCGTAGGTCCACCGCAGGGTCATCTGCAGTCGCTTGAACTGCAACTCGCGCAGTTCGTCCCTGCTCATGCTCTCGTACTCAGGGTTCCAGATCTCGTTCATGCCTTCTCCCTGGACGTCTCTTTCGCCGACCGCTCTTCCCGCCTGTTCTCGGTACGGCGGCCGAAGTAGATGGCGCGCACCTCGGGATTCTCCAGCAAAGCCTTGGCCGAATCGGCCAGCACGAACCTGCCCCGCTCCATCACCAGTCCGCGATGCGCCAGCGTCAACGCGATGCGGGCGTCCTGCTCGACGAGAAGCATGGTGAGGCCCTCCTCGTTGAGTCTCCGTAGCGTGGCGAAGATATCGCGCACGATGATCGGAGCGAGCCCCATCGAAGGCTCGTCGAGGAGCAGCAGACGGGGTTCCGCCATGAGGGCTCGACCGATGGCAAGCATCTGCTGCTCGCCGCCGGAGAGCGTGCCCGCCTGCTGCGTCTGTCTTTCCTCTAACCGGGGAAACAGGGCGAAGACCTTCTTCAGCCGTTCGGCCACGGGGGTTCCCTTGCGGCGTCTGGAGTAGGAGCCCAGAGCAAGGTTCTCCGCCACCGTCAGCGGTCCGAACAGTTGCCGGCCTTCGGGGATCTGCACCAGACGGCGGGAGACCACCTGCTCCACCCCAAGGGTATCGAGACGCTCGCCGTCTAGGAGTATGCGTCCCGGCGGACAGTCGCACCAGTCCGGAGACGGCTTTGAGAAGCGTGCTCTTCCCCGCGCCGTTGGCTCCGATGATGGTGATGATCTCGCCCTCAGCCACGGTCAGATCGAGGCCCCGAAGGACCTCGATCTTCCCGTAGCCTGCGCGTACGCCCTGCAGTTCGAGCAACAAGGTCTCCCTGTCTGCCGCTCTCTATTCCGCCAGGATCCAGGTGCCTCCCTGGATCTTGACCATGATCATGTCGGTGGCCTTGAGTCCGTCGTGGTCGGTGGTCGAGTAGTTGTAGAGGCCGTCGGGGCCGGGGAATCCGGCCGTCGCGTTCAACGCCGTCTGAATAGCGGCCGCGTCAGTGCTGCCCGCGCGCGTGATCGCGTCCACGAGAAGCGTCACGGCTTCGAATTTTGACCAGTTCCAGCCTGACGTGAGTCGTCTGCACCCAGGCTTATCCCTGCGGGATGGTCGCGGAGTTCAAAAAAACTTATCAAGTCAAAACTCCGTTAGTCGGCGTACTTACCGATTATGTCCCGCACGCTTACTGGCTTTACGACAATGTTGAACTACTATATCTGCCCTTCGGAAGAGATCAGCCATCGGCTGATCAAAAAAGGGATCCCCGAACATAAAATAAAACCTTTAGGCATACCTTTTGACCCCGCGTTTACCGCCGCTGAGGTGGATAAAACCGCGGTCCTGGAAAAATTAGGCCTATCGCCCGAGAAAAAAGACAATTCTGATCATGGGCGGAGGCCAGGGGCTGGGCCCGATCAAGACTATTGTCCATTCGCTGGATAAGGTTAAAGCCGATTTCCAGGAGATCATTGTCACCGGAACCAATAAAAAACTGTATAAAAGCCTGAAAAGCAGACCTCAAAAAACACAAGAAAAAAGATCTGCTCTTTTAGGTTATGTCCATAACGTCAATGAGCTGATGAGCGTTTCTGATCTGGTCATCACCAAGCCCGGAGGGATCACCACTTCGGAAGCCTTGTCCAAAGAAGCTGCCGATGCTGATCATCAAGCCGATCCCCGGACAGGAAGCTAATAATACCGTATATCTGACCGAACAAAAAGCGGCGATCAAGATCGATAAACCCAAAGAAATAAACCTGATCGTGGAAGACTTATTATCTAACCCGGAGAAATTAAAACGGATTTCTGAATCCTGCGGCCGTATATCGCAAGCCCACTGCCGGCTGGATATTGCCCGGTTCATCCTGAGCCTTTACAATGTTTAATTATCCTCTTTATAAAATCGGACAGTTCATCGCCCGGTGCAATGCCCCTTTAAAACTGGCTTATAAAATAGCGATATTCTTTTCTCGGATGTCCATTTTGTCTTCGCCGATAAAGACCGAGCGGAAGTATTCGCCAATTTAAAAGCGATATTCCCGGAAAAAAGCAAAAAAGAGACTTTTAAAGATCCGGATCCAGATCTTCCGCAACTTCGCCAAATACCTGGTCGATTTTTTCCGGTCAGAAGAAGTGGACAAAGAATATATTAAACGCCGGAAGTCAAGATCGAAAATATCCATTATATCGACGACGCTCTCAAAAAGGGAAAAGGCGTGGTGATTCTTTCCGCGCATATCGGCAACTGGGAACTGGGAGGGATAGTGGTCTGGCTTCTTTAGGTTATAATTTATCCGGGGTGGCCTTGCCTCATAAATCCAAAAAAGTTAACGACTTTTTTAACGGCCAGAGGCAAAGAAAAGGGCTGAAAGTCATCTCTTTCGGCAAAGCGGCAAGAACCTGCCTGCAGCTGCTTGAAAGAAAACAAACTGATCGCCCTGATCGGGGATAAAGATTTCACCAAGGAATGCGGGCCTGGTAACAAATTTCTTCGGCACGGCCGTCATACATGCCCAAAGGCCCGGCCACTTTTGCTTTAAAAAACGGCTCGGCGATCGTTCCGGTTTTTGTGATCAGGACTCCCGACGATAATTTCAACATTAAGATCGATAAACCGATCGACTGCAGCTCAAACTCCGTCGAAGAAATAACTGCAAAGTGCACGCAAGTGATCGAGAATATTAGTCAAAAAGCACCCCGAACAATGGTACATGTTCAAGAAATTCTGGATACAGGAGAAGTTTTGAAACCCTGTATTATTATCCCCGCCTTTAACGAATCCAGCGCGATCTCCCGGCTGATCCGGAAAATCCGCAGATTTAAACCTCAACTTTATTGTGGTTGACGACGGGTCCACTGACGATACCGCGGACATTGCCGAAAAAAGCGGGGCATTGGTGCTGCGCAGCGAAGTTAACCAGGGAAAAGGCGCGGCGCTTATCCGCGGCTTTGAGTATTGCCTGAATAACAATTTCGACTCCGCGATCACCATGGACGGCGACGGCCAGCATTTGCCGGAAGATATACCTGATTTTATCCGGCTGGCCGCCGAGAAAAAAGACCTGGGAATGATCATCGGCAACAGAATGGCTAACCGCCGGAATATGCCCTTTATCCGGGTGATGACCAATAAATTCATGTCCTGGCTATTATCGCGATTGACCAGACAGAAGATCTCTGATTCCCAGTGCGGCTTCCGGCTGATCAAAAGAGAGGTCCTGGAAAAACTTTCTCTCCAGACCAATAAATTCGAGATCGAGTCGGAAATGATAATCGAAGCCGCCCAAAACGGCTTCAAAATAGGCTCGATCCCCATCCAGACCGTTTACCAGAAAGAACGCAGCCACATAAATCCCGTAGTCGACACGATCAGGTTCTTCCGGTTCATTTTTAAAAAAATGCGGCCTAAAAAATGAATTTCGATCTTTCAAGAAAAAAAATGGTCGAAGAGCAGCTGATCAAAAGGCAGATCTGCGACCAGCGGGTCCTTAACGCCTTTTATAAAGTTGCCCGCCACAAATTCGTGCCCAAGGAAGAGCTGGATAATGCTTATGGCGACTTTCCTCTGCCGATAGGAGAGAACCAGACTATCTCCCAGCCGTATATCGTGGCCCTGATGACCGAGCTTTTGGAACTGAGCGGAAAAGAAAAAGTCCTGGAGATCGGGACCGGCTCGGGTTACCAATCCGCGATCCTGGCGGAACTGGCCCAAGAAGTTTATTCCGTGGAAAGGATCCTGGTTTTGTCGGAGAAAGCCAACAAGCTCCTTAAAGAACTGGGATACGAAAATATTTTTTTAAAAGTGAGCGACGGGACTCTGGGCTGGAAGGAAAAGGCGCCCTTTGACCGGATCATCCTGACCGGATATTGCCCGGAGATACCTCTCAGTTTAATCGAACAGTTAAACGATCCCGGAAAGATAATTGTGCCTTTAGGCGACGCTTTCAGCCAGATACTGACTTTAGCTGAAAAGAAAAACAGAATTTTAACTTACCGCAGCATAACTCCTTGCGTATTTGTGCCGTTAGTCGGAGAATTCGGAGCCAAACTTAAATGATCCAGGTCTATACCGGGAACGGAAAAGGAAAGACTACCGCGGCTTTAGGGCTGGCCGTAAGGGCAGCCGGAGCGGGAAAGAAGGTTTATATCGGCCAATTCATCAAAGGCCGGAATTACTGCGAACTGCGAGCTCTGAAGAAATTCAAGAATATTAAAATTGACCAGTTCGGCCGGGGGTGTTTCATCAAAAAAAAGCCGGCTGGCAAAGACATAGAACTGGCCAGGGCCGGGCTGGAAAAAGCTAAAAAAATCGCCGAAAAACAAAAATTCGATTTGATCATCCTTGACGAGATAAATGTGGCTTTAGACCTTAAGCTTTTAAAATGCCGGGAAGTGCTGAAGTTCATCAAAAGCGTACCCCGAAAAATCGAGCTGGTTTTGACCGGACGCAACGCCCCCCGGGCCGTAATAAAAGCGGCTGACCTGGTCAGCCGGATCAATGAAGTAAAACATTATTTCCAAAAAGGCCTGAAAGCCCGACGGGGAATAGAGTACTGATCGGCATGAGTTTAAAATTACCCTTGACACAAATTCGATAAAAGACTTATAATACAACTTCAGAATAAAGGGGACGCTTCTATTTATTTTCCCTCAAAGCGTTCTATAAAAATAACAGGAGGTTTGAATGTTAGCTTTAAGTTTGATAATTTGCGGTATATTAATGCGGTTTGTTCCCCACGCCCCGAATTTTACTCCCGTAGCGGCGATAGCCTTGTTCGGCGGAGCTTATTTGAGCCGGAGGAACGCTCTGATCGTGCCTTTAATCCTGATGATCGCCAGCGACGCGGTTATCGGAATGCATAACGTGGTCATTT
>CAVZSN010000009.1:0-351582 GCA_963777945.1 uncultured Actinomycetota bacterium | reverse complement strand
AGATGCCGAGCGACTGGGCGATCCTCATGAACTCGCTGTCGGCGGCACGGTTCGGACCGTGTCCATCGCTTCCGCCAGGGGCACGAACTTGATGTCGGGCGGCACGAACGCCACCATCACCGCGGTGTGACCGGCCTTCAGCACCTGCACAGCCCCGGCCCCGTAGGCCATCCCCAGTTGATGGTCGACGGCGGTGGGATTGCCGCCCCTGGCCCAGGGACCGATGACCAGCGGATAGACCTCGCCGGCCATCAGCGACTGCAGTCCCTTCGTGACGATCTCGGCGGCTTGACCGGAGCGCCGCGGGGCCTGGGCATCGGTCTGGCCTGTCTGCCGGGGCGTCGCCGGTGAACTTCGCCCCTTCAGCCACCACGACCAGACCATAAGGCCGGCGAGGTGATATCTTGTCCTTCAGCCGGGCCGCCACCCGCTTCAGATCGCAGGGGATCTCGGGAATCAGCACGACGTCGGCACGAGCGGCGATACCGGCCTGGAGGGCGATCCAACCGGCCTGCTCTCCCGGGACCTCGACCACCGCGATCTTCCGGGCCGACCGGGCCGCCTGATAGGCCTTGCTCAGCATCTCGATGGTCACGCTGAGGGCGGTGTTGAACCCAAAGGATACCGCGGTAGCGGCAATGTCGTTCTCGATGGACCGGGGGACACATACCGTATGGAGCCCCTTGCGATGGAGCTTGTAGAGGATACTCCAAGCCTTGGTCGCCCACGACGGAAATGAGGGCGTCGATATTCTCTGCCTTGAGTCTTCTCAGCAACTCATCGGACAGGTCGGCTTCCTCTTCGCCTGCGGTGGGGGCGTGGAAGGGATCCACCTCGGGCGCCTGGCCGAGGATGCCGCCGGTGGCGGGATCGAGGTTCTCGACCAGCTCGGGGCTGAGGATGACCAATCCCCCATCGGGATAGCGATCCGGATGCAGCAGCCCTTCAAAACCGTCCCGGATGCCGACCATCTCCCATCCCAATTTGCCCCCTGCCAGCGCCGCGCCCATCAGCACGGAATTCATGCCCGGGACGAAACCCGCCCCGACATTGATGGCAACGCGTCGATGAAGACCTGCATGGCCCATGATCTCAATCATGATGGGTCTTCCTCCAAGGACTTACGCAGAGGGTAGGTCCGCCAGCATGGCGTGGCGCGCTTCTATCCATTTCTTCCAAAGGCTTCGTCGATGATGGCCTGCAGGTGTGCGACCAACTCATCGGAGGGCGTCTTGTAGTCGTCCAGCTCGTACACCACACCCAGACTCTCGTACTTGCCCAGGCCAAAGCGGTGGTAGGGCAAGAGCTCATAGTCGATCACGTTCTTGTACGGGCGAATGAAGGCCAGGACCGCCCGGATGTGCTCCTCATCGGCATTCACGCCGGGGATCAACGGGGTGCGGGCGATGAAGTCGATGTCGGGGAACGTCTCGTAGGCGCGCTTGAAGTTCGCCAGGATGCGCGCGTTGCTCACGCCGGTCCACTTCTTGTGGCGCTCGGGGATGGTGAGCTTGTGGTCGTGCAGCATCGTATCGACGTGGGGCAGCACCTTTTCCACGAAAGACCAGGGCACGTTGCACGCCGTTTCGATGGCCGTGTTGAAGCCGCGCTCGTGGGCGCCTTCCAGTAGTGCCGCGGCGAAGTCCGGCTGCAGCATGACACTCGCCGCCGCTCAGGGTCATGCCGCCGCCGGAGGAGCGGTAGAAGGAGTCGTCCTTCTCCACCTCTTCCAGCACCTCGTCAACGGTCATCCGTTTGCCGTACATGTCCAGTGCCTTGGTCGGGCAGAGCGCAACAAGCGCCTCGTCGATGTCCGTGGCCAGGTCCCAGTTGACTCTTGACCTTGTCATCGGCGCCCTCGACGACGTAGAAGGCACCTTCGGGGAAGGGGGGCTTCAGGCACAGGCCGCACTCCTTCTTGCCGGCGCACATGTTGGGGGCGTAGGCAAGCTCCGGCTTGCGGTGGATGCTTTCGGGGTTGGAGCACCATTTGCAGCGCAACGAGCAGCCTTTGAGAAAGACGTTGGTGCGGATGCCCGGACCGTCATGGCTGCAATAGCGCTGGATATTCAGGACAATACCGGTCGGCCCGGACGATTTGTCGGATGGGCTGCTCATAGTTCCCCTCCCAGACAGATGCCGAGCGATTGGGCGATCTTCACAAACAGGCTGTCCGCCGGCACCGTCCTGACTTTGTTGATCGCCTCCGCCAACGGCACGAACTTGATGTCCGGCGGGACGAAAGCAACCATCGCTCCGTTCTTGCCGGCATTGAGGCCCCGTACCGCCCCGGCCCCGTACGCCAACCCCAGTTGGCGATCGACGGCGGTGGGGGCGCCGCCCCTGACCCAAAGACCCAGGACCAGCGGCTGGGTTTCCTCGGCGATCAAGAGTTGCAGCCTGTCGGCCACGGTCTGCGCGGCCCGGCCCGATCGGAGGATGACGTGCTCGCCGTCTGCACCCTCTGCGAGCGGCGACAGCGAAGCCTTGAAGGAGTCGGCCGATGGCTCGTCCGCCTGGGCCTGCGGATGATCGACGAAGCTCGACCCCTTCGGCCACCACCACCAGCCCGTAGGGCCGCCTGGGCGTCATCTTTTCCTTCAGCCGCGCTGCCACCGTCTGCAGATCGCAGGGGATCTCGGGAATCAGCACCGCGTCGGCGCAGACGGCGATACCGGCCTGTAGCGCCACCCACCCTGCCTGTTCACCGAGAACCTCCACCACTGCGATCTTGCGCGCAGACTCGGCCGCTTGGCGAGCCCGGTCGAGCATCTCGATGGTGAAGCTGAGCGCGCTGTTGAAGCCAAAGGACACCGAGGTGGCGGCGATATCGTTCTCGATCGACCGGGGGATGCACACCGCGCTCAGCCCTTTGCGGTGGAGCTTGTAGAGGATGCTCAGCCCTCGGCCGCCGACGACGGAGATCACGGCATCGATCTGCTCTGCCTTCAGCGCTTCCAGCAGATCGTCGGACGTGTCCACTTCCTGGACCATGTCGTCTTCATCGATCGTGCGGACGTGAAACGGATCCACCCGGCCCGACTGGCCCAGGATGCCCCCGCCCCCGGGATCAAGGCTCTCAGCCAGTCGCGGGCTGAGGGTCACGAGCCCACCGTCGGGGTAACGGTCGGGGTGCATCAGACCGTCAAAACCATCGCGGATGCCGACCAGCTCCCATCCCAGTTCGCCCGCCGCCAGAGCCGCGCCCATGACCACGGCGTTCATGCCTGGGACGAAGCCGGCGCCCGCCATGATGGCGATGCGCTTCGAGGAGCCGGCAGGGCCTGTTTCTCTATTCATCGCGTACCTTCCTTTCGGTGCAGAGCAAGCGTCCTTGATGGCCGCGATGCCTGGGTGCGGCGTGGCCCAGGGCCACGCCGCACCCGGCAGGTTGAATCTCAGTACGATCAGATCTGATGCTCGGTGCGTTCGATGATCTCGTTCTGCACGCCCGGTGCCAGTCGGACGAAGAAGGCGCTGAATCCGGCCACCCGAACCACGAGGTCGCGGTAGTTTTCCGGGTGTTTCTGCGCATCCCTGAGGATGGCAGTGTCCAGGACATTGAACTGGATGTGATAGCCATCATTGTCAAACAGGGTCTTGACAAGCCTCAGCGTGCTCTCCCTGCCCTTGCGGGTCTTCAGTGCATCCGGCTGTAGCTTCATGTTCATGTGCGTTGCGGTGTATTTGACGGCATCCTGGCTTTTGGCCGCAGACATCACCAACGCGGTAGGTCCGTGGACGTCGGTGCCCGGCATGGCCGAGAGACTTCCGTCGGTGAGGGCGACCCCGGCCTTCTTGCCGGTCGGCAGCGCGCCCGTCACCAGCCCCATCAGGTTGTGGATGCTCTTGGTATAGGCATCTGGGGTCGACTTGATCTCCGGGCCGATGTAGTTGCCACCCCCATCCACACTGTTGAAAGCCTTCAAGATGCTGTCGTACACCCTGTAGGTGAACCTGTTCATCTCGGGGATGTCGTTGCCGTGCTTGGGCGCCTCGAAACACAGCTTCCTGACCGGCTCATATTCCCCTTCGAAGTTGGCCGCCAGGGCCTTTTTCAGCTCGGCCATGGTGATCTTCTTGTCGTCATAGACCAGCTTCTTCACCGCCATCAGCCCGTTGGCGGCGTCGATGCCGCCGACCACGATCTGGGCGACTGTGTAGTAATTGGCGCCGCCGTTCCAGACTTCGGTGCCGGTCTCGATGCAGCCCCCGGTCAGCAGCGAGCGCCAGGGAACCGGGAGGTACTCGGCGCACAGCATGCTGGCGATCCATGCACCCCGGCGGAGGACTTCCTCATTGAAGGTCAATCTGCTTCTCGAAGGCCGCGTACAGTTCTTCGAAGTCCTTGAAGGTCCCGGGGTCTCCGGTCTTGGGTCCGACCTGCTGTTTGGTGCGGGGATCGAAGCCATCGTTCATCGTGAGCTCGAGGATCTTGCCCAGGTTGGGCTGCCCTTCCACCGGATGGCCGGTTTCGTAGGGGACGTAGCTTCCCACGCAGGCGCCGATACAGGTGCGCCGTGGCCTTTTCGAGCGTGAGGCCCTTCTTGGAGTCAGCGAACAGATTCAAGGCGCGTTGCACCATCACGTCGCCGTTCGCGAACTGAGGCATGCCGACACCGGTGGCGATGACATCCAGGACCTTGTCCAGAAACTTGCTGCTCATCTTCTCGGTGTAGACGCACGTCAGCGGAGGCTGCGGCAAATGAAGATATTTGGATGCTTCGAGGATCATGGTAGTCCATCTCCGCGGTGGCGTCTTCCCCATCCTCGGTGATAGCCTCCGAGCGAGATGCTCTGACCCAGGTCGGCCGAGTTCTGCAGAGGCGACCTTCTCGCCATAGTAGTAGCCGATCTCGTTCAGCTTGACGAAGAGGTTCTGGAGCATGAAGGCTGCTTCTTCAGGACCGACCAGCCCGGCCGCCTTGTCGCGCTGATAGAACGGCTCGAGGTTCTGGCCCAGGTAAGCCTCTGAGTAGCCGCAACCCACCTGCTCGATCTCCGCGCAGATATGACAGAAGAAGTGGGTCTGGATGGCTTCGCGCAGGTTACGGGCCGGATGTTCCGGCACCCATTCGCAGACCTCGGCGATGTCGAGCAGTTCCTGCTTGCGGACGGGATCCGTCTCTTTCGCCGCCATCTCTCTGGCCAGCTCGGCGTACCGGTGTGCCAGCCGCACGATGGCCCGCATGACGATGAGACTGGCTTCGTAGAAGTAGAACTTGCTGGCATTCGGCAGCCGCATGTCGAGGGCCATCTGCCGCTCCTCGACCTCTTTGATCATGCTGGCAAGCCCCTTGTTGTAGACCCTGGGATAGTTCAGGTTGCCGCCGCCACCGGGCCAGTCAAAGAAGCTGATGACGAAGCCGGAATCGTAGCAAGGGCGCGGGTCGAACCCGTACCTCTTCTCGAAGATCTCGAGCGTGCGGGGCTTCAGCGCGCGCTTGTCCCAGTACGTCGAGCGCCCACTCGTTTGCCTTGCGGTCTTCCGGCGTCTTCGATTTCTCGACGGTGTTCTCTTCTTTCATCCAATCCACGTTCCATTCCGGATACGTGTAGATGCCGTTGACGGTGCTTGCCATGCTGCCGACGAAGAGGTTGTCGTCGATGTACAGCGTCTTCCGCTCAAGCAGGGTCGCCATGAATTTGGCTCTGCGGATGATCTGCTGGTAGCCGACGGTATCCTCGTACACCTCTTCCATGATCCTGACCCGCTCGAAATCGACCTCGGGCGGGGTGCTCATGAGTTGTTCTTTCAGCCGATCGATGCGCTCGGTATCGGCCTGAACCCGTCCGGTGGTGACTTCTGCTTTCGCGGTTGCCTTCGCCATCACTTTGCCTCCTGTTTCATTCGCCGCCGGCGTCGGCCTGCCGGCGATCTTGTTTGATCGGTCCCCTCGACCCCCTGCTACAGGCGTTCCACGGCCTTGACCGACAACACCGTGGCGTTGATCCCGAATAGAGCGTTAATAAGACCGGCGAGCACGGCCTGGTCCTGCACAACGACCCGGACGACCGTCACCGGCTGAGCCTCGTCCTCGACGACCTCGATCGTCATACCTTCGCAGAAGTCCCGCCACTCCTTCGTCCAGGATGCCGCGCACGCAGATCTCGTAAAGAGCCGGGGTGGCGGCGGAAATGTCGGGAAGACTGTAGGGAGCCACAAGGCCTCCTGGTGCGATGTGCCGGTCGAGTCCAGTCTAGACTGGAAGGCCGACGCCAAGGGAGGACCCAGAATGGTCCAAGTACGGTCTGAGGGTGCGGAACGGTGGCCTCGGGGGCGCGGCTAAGGAGAGACTGGAAGGATTCCCAGGTCCCGGGCTCTCGCGACCGCCTCTCGCCGCCCCGGCACGTCAAGCTTCGTGTAGATGCTGAGGGTGTGACGCTTCACCGTCGCGGGAGAGATGACCAGTCGCCTGGCGATCTCCTTGTTGCTCAGGCGCTCGGCCAGGAGCACCAGCACATCCGAGTTCGCGGTTGGTCAGCAGAGTCTCGATCAGGTATTCCCGGGGCTGGTCCTGAGAGCGGGGTGCATGTCCGGCGGAGGATGACGGTGCTCCCATGGTGAACGAGGCCATCAGCTTCGTCCAGGAAGGAATCCGTGCCGCTTCGAATCCGCACGGTTTGCAGAAGCGCGCGCACCCGTTCACCCATATCGGGGAACAAGCGGATCATCCGGCCGGGCCTCGCGAGCTTCACGGCCCGGGCCAGTGAGTCAAGGGCCTCAGCATTCCGACCCTGCCGGTCGAACAAGAGCGCCTGCAGGAGGAGACACTCGACCCACCTGTAGACGTTGCCGTTGAGCTCCGCAGTCGCCAGCAAACGCCGCAGCACTCCATGGCAAGCCTCGGCATCGTCTTCGCTTCCGCGGAGCGCCAGTACCGAGATGGCACTGATCGGGCTGAACTCGTAGGTGACGTGGAGAGCTGATATCGGTCCGTCGCCCACCGCCTGGAGAACGCCGCGGGCCAGGACTTCGTAGGCGGAGGGCCGGCCGGAGAGCACCTCCAAACGGGCTTCGAGCAGCTGGGTCTCAGGCAGGAGGGCAGACGCCCAGGTCCGCAGCAATGGACCGGAACTTCTCCAACACCTCAACGGCCTCATCCCGTCTGCCCTGAGCGTGCCGCACCCAAGCCAGACCGTAGTAGCACTGCTTGAGAGCCACAATGTGCGCCGCGTAGGGTTCCACTCCCGCATAGTGCTCCTCGGCCAGGGCAAGGTCGTTCCTCAAGTACGCAGCCAGTCCCAGGAAGTATCGGGCCCAGCCGACACTCTCCATGAGTCCCTGCTCGAGTGCCTCCTTGAGCATCAGCTCTGCGGAGCGCTGCGCATAGTCCACGTCGCCTGTCATGAACGCCATCAGACACAGCCCGACCATGACCCGAGGGCGGACAGACCCGTTGTCTCCAAACGAGTACCCTCGGAAGACCTCGAGGGCTTCGTCATTCCGGCCAAGGAGGTGCAGGCTGCCGCCTTCGTACCAGGCGGCCGTAGCGCGGGCGAGTTCGTAGTCCGGGGGAAGATGGGCCAGAGCTTCGCGCGCGTGGAACAGCCCCTCGTCGCCGCTACCCGTCCAGAAGTAGACCTCTGCCCTCAGGGTGCTGATCACTCCTCTGAGGGCCATCTCGTCCGGGAGAGGCGGCTTCTGCCCGCCAAGTAGCTGCTCGGCCCGCTCGCAGTGGCGAATCGTGCCGACCAGGTCTTGTCGGACGTCTGCGAGCCAGGCCCGGAACAGCACCAGCCGAGGACGAGCGTCGAGGAGACCGGCCCCGATCGTGCCCATCCAGCGCTCGAGTGTCCGCCACTCTTCGTGTTCGATGGCCGCTTTCCCATGCATCTCGACGGCATCGGCCGCCGACTCCGGCTTGTTCGCCTTTAGGAAGTGCATCAGCGCGTCGTCCACCATATCGTGGTCACTCAGCCATTGGGCCGCGCGCGCATGAAGAGCAGCGATGTCCTCGGGTGACCAGGTAGCGTTTAGCGAGCGGCGCAAGACGTCGCGGAACAGATGGTGGTAGCGGAACCACTCCCGCTGATCGTCGAGCGAGACGGTGAAGAGATTCGCATCCTCCAACCACTCCAGGACCGGCTTGTCCTTCGACGGAGTCAAGACCCTCCTCCCCCACGACCGCCTGGCACAGAGGAGCACACAGCCTATCCAGTATCGAAGTCGCCAGAAGGTAGCGCTCGACCTTCGGATCTAGCCGTGTCCACAGTTCGTCCATCAGGTACTCGACGACGTAGCGGTTGTTGCCGGTGAACTCGGTGATCCCTTGCTCGATGTCCTCGCGTCCGGAAAGAGAGAGCGCGGCCAGATGGAGCCCGGCGATCCAGCCCTCTGTCCGCTGAAGGAGCGCCGTGAGCTTCCTCCTCGGTCAAGGCTGGGCCGAATGCGCTCCGTAGATACTCCGCCGCCTCCTCATAGCTGAAGCACAGGTCGGCGGCCCGTATCTCAGTCATCAGACCCCGTCCCCGCAAGGCTCCCAGCGGGAGGACGGGATCCGCCCGGGAGCCGAGCACAAGATGAAGCGACTTGGGCGCTTGCCAGATAAGAGTCTTGAGGATTTCGAGGACGTCCGGATCGTTCAGGATGTGAACGTCGTCCAGACACCAGGATGAACTCGTCGAGCTCATCCAGGCCGTTCGCCAACTCCCGGCTCAACAGACTTGACCGGCGGCAGCCCCGGCCGAGCAAGCAGAGCTTCAACGTGCTTGCAGGAGTCAGGGAAAACGGTCCGAACCGCGGCGACCATCTCTTCCACGAGCACGTCGGCGTCGTTATCACCCTCGTCCAGCGTCAGCCATGCGACCGGACGATCCTGATGCTCGATCCACTGGGCCAGCAGCGTCGTCTTGCCGTAGCCGGCGGGCGCGGCCACCAGCGTCAACGGCTTTGCGATGCCGTCGTCCAGGCGAGCAAGGAGGCGGGGGCGCTCGAGCACCTCCGGACCCAGTCGGGGCGGTCGCAGCTTGGGTAGGAGGGTGTGGAGCCTCTCTTGCACGCCAAAACTATACCCTGCTCGACCTTCCTCGTGGGACCAACCATTCGCAAGCGCTGCAGCACCACGATGCGGCACGACCGTGGTACTCGCCACACCTGGCAGCGCGCTATGGCCCATACTTAGACCTTTGTGGTGCTTGGGGAGGTGCGCCTATCCGGCCTATGATGGAATTCGACGAGTGGGCCGGCAAGGAGGCTCCGAGCGTTATATCGATCGGGCTGTGGCCCGAGTTTCATCTGTTGGCGCAAACCAGGCATAGGAGACACGCATCGTGAAGGCGCTAGCGGCATTTCCTTCGACTCGCGAAGTAAGGATCATCGACGCGCCCGAGCCGTCAATCGAGCGGTCGACTGATATCAAGCTGCGCATTCTCGAAGCCGGCATCTGCGGCACCGACCGCGAGATCACCGCCTTCGAATACGGAGAGCCGCCGGCCGGAGCGGGATACCTGATCATGGGTCACGAAGCGCTGGGGGAAGTCGTCGAGGTCGGGAGCGGGGTCGCCGGCGTGACCCCAGGCGACCTTGCGGTGTTGACGGTGCGCCGGCCGTGCCCGCACGAGCGCTGCACGCCCTGCCGCCACCAGCGGCAGGACTTCTGCATCACCGGCGATTTCACCGAGCGAGGGATCAAGGGGGCCCACGGATACTTCGCCGAGTACGTGGTCGAGAACGAACAGGTATGTCGTCAAGGTGCCACCGGAACTGCGCGACGTAGCCGTGCTCATAGAACCTCTCACAGTGGCGGAGAAGGCTGCGGAACAGCTGCGCGTGCTCACTCAGCGCCTCCCTGGCGATCTCAAGGACGACCCGAGCAGCCTCAACGCCGTGGTCCTGGGAGCGGGCCCGATCGGCCTGCTCGGCGCGATGAAGCTCTTACGAGGCGGGTTCAATACCTGGGTGTATTCGATGGACGAGCCCGGCAGCCCGAACGTCAGGGTCACCGAAGCTGTCGGCGCGCAGTTCATCTCTGCAGCCGAGCACCCGCCCACCGACCTGGCCAAGATAGTCGGCAACATCAGCCTCATGTACGAAGCTACGGGCATCGCCAGTGTCTTCTTCGGCGCCCTGAGCGTGCTCGGAGTCAACGGCGTTTTCATATCCACCGGGGTGCCGGCGATGGGGGCGCCGGTCGAGATCGACGCGCGGCGCATCATGCGGAACGCGGTCTTGGACAATCATGTGATCTGCGGCACGGTCAACGCCGGACGCGCCTCTTTCGAGGAAGCTGTGGACGACCTGGGTTGGTTCATGCAGACCTTCCCCGACGCAGTCCGCGGTCTGATCACCTCCCGCACGAGACTGGAAGACGCCCGCGAGGCCGTCCTCACGCCGGGTGGCATCAAGAGCGTCATCACCATCGGCTGAGAGCGCCGAAAGGGCCTACGAAGAGGAGGTCATGATGGCTTCACCGTGGATCGACGTCTCCGTGACGCTCAGGACCGGCATGGTCACCTGGCCGGGCGACCCGCCTGCGCACTTCAGCCACGCGCTGAGCATAGAGCGGGGCGATCCCTGTACGGTCTCGCTCCTCGAGATGGGCGCGCATTCGGGCACCCACATGGACGCGCCGGCGCACTTCGTGGCCGGCGGCGCCGGCATCGACACGATGCCCCTCGACGCCGCGATCGGCCCGGCGCGGGTGATCGCCATCGAGGATCCGGAATCCATCAAGGTCGACGAGTTGGCGCAGCACGCCATCCAGACCGGCGAGCGGGTGCTCTTCAAGACGCGCAACTCCGACCGGGCGTGGGAGGCCGACCCGTTTCACGAGGACTTTGTCTATCTGTCGGCCCCGGCCGCCCAGTATCTCGTCGACCGGGGTGTGCGGCTGGTCGGGATAGACTATCTGTCGGTCGGCGGCTTTGAGGCTGACGGCGTGGAGACTCACCAGGCCTTGCTCAGCGCGGGGATATGGGTCATCGAAGGGCTCTATCTAGGGCAGGTCCGCCCGGGCCAAGTGGAACTGATCTGCCTTCCTATCAAGATCGCCGGAGGCGATGGGGCGCCGTCCCGAGCGCTCGTGCGCCAGGTCGACGGCCAATAACCGGGAAGCGGGGCGTCGTTGTCTCAGCAGACGTTGCTGCCGCAGGGGACCGAATATCCGCGCTTCCTGATCGTCATGGGCGTATCAGGGTCCGGCAAGACCACGGTGGGCCGGGCGCTCGCCGACAGACTGGGATGGGACTTCTTCGAAGGCGACGACTTTCATCCACCGGAGAATGTCGTCAAGATGGCTGCCGGCCAAGCGCTTGACGATGCCGATCGGGCCCCGTGGCTGGCTATTCTCCACGACCTCATCGCTTCGCGCTTGGCGCTGGACCGCCCTGGTGTGTTGACCTGCTCAGCACTCAAAGAACGTTATCGCCGGACGTTGCTGGCAGACAATCAAGGCGTTGAGATCGTCCACCTCAAAGGCAGCTACGACGTGATACGCCCCCGCATGTCGGGACGGAGCGGACACTACATGAAGCCTGAACTGCTCGAGAGCCAGTTCCGGGACCTGGAAGAACCGTCAACAGCAATGACGATCGACGCCGCGCTGTCGGTGGAACAGATCGTCGACGAGATCATCGGACAGATGGGAAGGAGACAGCCATGAAGGTCATCATCGTCGGTGGGGTCGCCGGGGGAGCCTCGTGCGCCGCACGTCTGCGCAGGCTGGATGAGAAGGCCGAGATCCTCATGGTCGAGCGCGGACCGTACGTGTCGTACGCCAACTGCGGACTGCCGTACTACATCGGTGGCGTGATCGAAGAGGAGTCGAAGCTCCTGGTCGCGACGGAGCAAACCTTCCGAAGCGTCTTCGCCGTCGACTGCCGGACACGCTGCGAGGTCGACCAGCATCACCCCGGCCGACAAGACCGTCGAGCTCAAGGACCACGAGACCGGGGAAGATCAGCACCGAGAAGTACGACAAGCTGGTGCTCTCCCCGGGGCCGCTCCCATCCGTCCCCCGCTGCCCGGGATCGATCTTCCCGGGATCTTCTCGGTGAGAACGGTGCCGGACGTGAGGGAGATCAAGGAGTGGATCGAGCAGGATTCGAGCGACTCGCCGAGGAGAACCGATCCGTCCCAGTTCGGCCCCTTGCGCCGCATGAAGCGGGCGGTCGTCGTCGGTGCCGGCTACATCGGCCTAGAAATGGCGGAGAACCTTGTCCACCGCGGTTTCGAAGTCACGATCGTCGAGATGCTCGACCAGGTCATGGCCCCACTCGACCCGGAGTGCGCCCACCTGGTCGAGCGGCACCTGGAGCAGCACGGCGTGCATCTCGCCCTCGATGACGCGGTGGCCTCTTTCGAGCAGAGCGCGGGCGCCCGCGTCGAGGTGGTCACCAAGTCCGGCAAGAGGTACCCGGCCGATATCGTGATCCTGGCCATCGGCGTCCGCCCCGAGACAGCGCTCGCGAAAGCGGCCGGGCTCGAGATCGGTCAGCGCGGCGGGATACGCGTCGACGAGCAGATGCGCACGAGCGACCCGGACATCTTCGCCGTCGGGGATGCGGTCGAGGTCAAGGATTTCGTCACGGGCGAGTGGTCGCTCATCCCTCTCGCGGGACCCGCTAACCGGCAGGGTCGTATCGTCGCCGATGTGATCGCCGGGCGCGATTCCCGGTTCCGGGGAACTCAGGGCACCTCTGTGATCGGGGTCTTCGGCGCCACGATCGCCACCACCGGCGCCAACGAGAAGCTGCTCAGCCGGCTGGGCTGGGACGACTACGAAAAGATATACCTCTTCCCCAACTCGCACGCGGGGTACTACCCGGGCGCGAAGACGATTGTCCTCAAGGTGATCTTCCGCAAATCCGATGGACGGCTTCTTGGGGCACAGGGTCTCGGGCTGGACGGCGTCGAGAAGCGGATCGACGCTCTGGCCATGGCCATCCAGACAGGCATGACCGTCTACGACCTCGAAGAGTCCGAGCTCTGTTACGCACCGCCGTTCGGAAGCGCGAAGGACCCGGTCAACTTCGCGGGCATGGTGGCAGCCGACGTCCTCCGGGGCGATATGCCTTTGCGTCACTGGCCTTCAGTCGACGGAGAGTTTCTCCTTGACGTGCGCAATCCGGCGGAACTGGCTTCAGAGAGTGTGGAAGGAGCGGTCAACATACCGCTGCCGCAGCTTCGGGCCCGCCTGGGCGAGCTGCCCCGCGACCGCGAGATCCTCGTTATCTGCCGCTCGGCCCAACGTGCCTATTACGCGACGCGGATCCTTCGGCAAAACGGGTTCGAGGCAAGCAACCTCTCTGGCGGAATGCTGGCGCGCTCGATGTTGAGCTAGAGGCCAGGCGGTCACTCGGGCGCATTCACTCCAGCAGCGACAGGCTCGCGGCGGCCGCGAAGCCGAGCACGGTCGTGAGACCGACCAGCTCTGCCGCCGTGCTCGTACGCCTCAGGCATCATGGCGTCGGCCAGCATGGTGAGCATCGCCCCGGCCGCGAAAGCCTGCACGATGCGCCCGTCGGTGGTCGGCACCCACTGGACCACCCCATAGCCGACGGCCGCGCTTGCCGCCGACACCAGTACGAGTACCAGCCACATCCAGAACATGCTGCGTCGCGAATGGCCGGCGGCGGTCAGGTTCACGCTTCCGGCTATCCCCTCAGGCAGATTCGAGAGGAACACCGCGACCACGAAGGCCCAGCTCACGCTGCCACCCAGAGCCAGCCCGATCCCCAGCACGATCGACTCGGGGATGTTGTCGAGCATGGTGCCCACGAAGATCGCGGCGCCGGAGCCCTCCTCCTGCTTGCCGGCGATGGTCTTGCGGTGGCCCCCGCCCCACCGATCGACCAGCCAGCTACCCACGAAGAAGACGAGCGCGCCCAGCACGAAGGCCACGAACATCCCCTTGCCGCCGATGGCGGCTTCGGGCACCAACTCGTAGGCGATGGCGCTGATGAGCGCGCCGGCCCCGAAGCCCATGATGAGGCCGACGTTGCGATTCGACAGCCCGCGCTCGGAGAGGAAGTATCCGATCAGCAGCGAGCTCGCCGCCAGGGCTCCCCATAGAAAAGCGCCGATCATCGCTGCACCCCCTTTGTGTCAGGCCGGACCTCAGCCGGCGGTGTCTCTCGCAAACCTCGGGCGAAAAGAACCGCCGAGCCGGCAAGGATCATGACCATCCCCACGAGCTCAACGGGAGTGGGCTGTTCCCCGAGTTGCGCCCAAGCGAAGAGGAGTCCCATCACCGGCGTGGCCATAGTGCCGATCCCCGCGATACTCGCCGGCATTTCCCGGAGAACGTATAGCCAGAGGACCGACGCGATGCATGTTCCAAGCAGCAGCGTGAACAGGAAGGCCCAGATGAACTCTGCGGTCCATTCGGGCGACTCCTGCTCCACGAAGACCGCGACGAGAATCAGCGGTATCGACCCGAAGAGACTCTGCCAGCCGTTCAGAGACAGCAGGTCGATCTCCTGCTTCCTCCGAAGCAGCTTCACCACCATCGAACCGGCCGCCCAGCAGACTGCTCCGGCCAGAGCCAACATGGCGCTCAGCACCCCGTGCAACTTCCAGGGTTCGACGATCAGGATGAGGCCGACAAGCGCCAGAAACACCGAGACCCATTGAGACCCGTGCAGCTTCTCCTCGAGGATAGGCCAGGCCATGAGCAGGATCCAGAATTGCCAGGTGTTGGCGAGAATGGCGGTCCGGCCGGCTCCACCGGTGACGAGAGCGGCGATCGTGAGACCAATGAAGCCGCCGGTCTGGAGAAGACCGATGGGTATGGTGTATCTGGCCGCCGTCAGCTTGACGGAGTGGCGAAGGGCGACGGCCAGCGCGAGCAGCAGGATCCCACCCGGGAAGGGCGCGCATGGCGGCGAAGGTGAAAGGCGGACAGTACTCGACGCCGATCTTGAGCGGCACCCACGTGTAGCCCCAGATCAAGGGCAAGAGCGCCAACGCGATCAACGGCAGGTTGCGAGACGACCTGATGGTGCCCCTCCTCTCGAGGCAGCCGGACTATGACTACCACCGCTTTGTGTGCTGCGACTCCACGCTCTACGGCTCCGGCGATGCCGGCTCCGTTGCCGCCGCCGCCCGATACGGCGGAACGAGCGCAGCCAGTATGGCCAGCACCGGTCCAATGAAATACCCCGCCAGCAGGACAACACCTGCGAGGCCGAGGATCAGCATACCGATCCTCGTCCCGAGGCTCGGAGCCCGCACCGTCCGCCAGCCCAGCCACAAGAGTAGGCCGCCGACCACCGCTGGGCCGATGATGAAGAAGGCCGTGATCCCCATGGCCGGGTCGAAGCCGCTCCGGCCGGCTGCGCGGAGCATCTGGTAGAGGACGGTCGCCGAGGTGGTCAGGCAGAAGATCCCTGCGACCATTCCCAGCCAGCTTGGGGGTGAAGGCTTTCTGCGGCGAGTGTGGATGCACCATGCCACGAACGCGCCGCCCACGGCGAGGACGGCGATCCCGGGCCACAACGCGCTCAACCAGCCGCCGTCCCAGGCATAGATTGTCAGCAAGTCTGCGGGCAGGCGGACCCAACTGGCCAGGGTGAACGTCTCTTCGTAGCCAACCGCGATCCCGTAGGGACCGGTGTACACCTCGCTAAACACGGCCACATAGTAGGTGCCCGCTTGAGTGACCCTCGTGTCGATGGTCCCCGGGTACCAGTAAGCGCCAGGGGTGAACGGCTCGTATTCTGCCTCGTCGGCCGCGCCCTGCGCCACGACGACGGGCATGCCTACCGGAGCCTGGACGAGGGTCGGCAGCCGACCTTCGGCAGACACTCCGGGGCCCATGGCTGCGACGGCGGGGAAGGGGCCTTCGCGGGGCGTGAGCAGTTGGACGTACAGCCTGTCGCCGGCTGCCAGATCGAATTCGTAGTATCGGGCCTCGCCCGGGGTGATCGTCCCGTAGTAGACCCAGGAGGTAGCGGGGTCGGCGATGATAGTCGCCGCGTCGAGGCTGGCGCCCCCCTCTCCGAACTGCGGCACGTGGGCAGCAGCAGTCGAGGTGACGACAAGGAACGCCACGCAGACGATGGCTAATACAGCGAGCGCCCGGAACCGTGTTCTCAACGCGGACCCCCGAAAAGACGGTGCCGTCTGGCCGGCCGACCTCCCTCTCGTTCCCATAGTACAAAAAAAGGTGGGCCGGCCCGACGCCCGCCCACCTCGTGGAGCACCTACCTTGAGGTTCGAGGCTAGCCCATCGCCTTGGCTTTGAGCTGCTGGAACTCCTCCTCGCTGATGGCGCCGCTGTCCTTCAAGGCCTGGGCCTTGGCGATCTCGTCGGCGGCGGAGTAGCCGGCGGCGCGATGCTGCTGGGCTTGAGCCTGCTCGATCATCTCCTTGTCCTGCGCGAGGTCCTTGGGACGGGCGATCATGTACACCAGCATCCCGATCAGGGGGATGAAGATGAGGAACACGATCCAGCCCGCCTTAGCCCCGCCTCCCATGTCCCGCCGCCGGAAGATGTCGGCGAAGATGGTGATGAAGATCCAGATGTACAAGAACCACATGAAGAACACGAACATCGACCACATGACATCCCAGAAATCCATATTCCCTCCTGGACTCCTCTCCCCCTAAAGGGGATTGACCTGTGGATACGGCCCCTTCGACACTACGACCAGGACTGCTCGCGCCTGGGGCAACCGGATACTCGGGCGGTGGCAGTTGCGCGAAGACCGCGCCCTCCGGTGCAAGCTGAGTGAAGAATTCGAAACTCGTGACCTTGAGACCTGCTTTTTCGAGCGTCGCCGTAGCCTCGTCGAGGCTCATACCGCGGACATCGGGGACGGTGACGAACTCCGTGTCCGGCCTCGGACCGTCGGACACAAGCAGCGCTACGGTGATGCCGGGCTGCGTCACATTCCCTGCCATCGGCGCCTGCGCCGCCACCACGTCGCGGGCCACCGTGTCGCTATACGCCCTCATGGCCGTCACCTGGTAACCGGCCTGCTCGAGAAGGTCGGTGGCCTCCCCTTCCGTCTTGCCAACGACATCAGGCACGGTGGTCGTCTCGGCCGGCTTGGGACCCTGGGACACGGATATACCCACCGGGCTTCCCACCGGCATCGTGCTGCCTGCCTCCGGATCCTGGCTGATCACATTCCCTACCGAGACCGTGTCGCTGAACGAGGGGCTGGACACGGTCTCGAACCCGGCATCGCTCAGGATCTTGGCCGCATCCGCCTCGCTCTTGCCGACGACGTCGGGGACCTCCGCTTCGGGGTTCTTGCCCATCGAGACAAGAATCGTCACCGTCGCTCCCAGGCTCGGCCGCGTTGCCCCCCGAAGGCGATTGATCGACGACCAGACCTTCTTCGACCTTGTCGTCGTATACGGTGGAGGCTTCGACCACGTACCCGGCGCCATTCAGCACCGCCGTCGGCCTCGTCCTGCGTCTTGCCGATGACATTGGGCACCAGCGTCTCTGCCGGCCCCGCGGAGACCATCACCGTCACCGCTGAGCCGGGCCCCACCAGTCACGCCCGCCTCAGGCGATTGGTCCACCACAACACCCACCTCGGCCTCCGCCTGGACCTCGACAGACTGAACCGTCAAGCCGGCTTCCGCGAGTGCCTCTGTCGCCTCTTCGGATGTCATCCCGACGAGGTTCGGGACGGCGACGCCCTGCTCCCCTCTCGCCACGACCACGTCCACCAGGGTCCCCTTCTCGGCCTGCGTTCCTGCGGCGGGCAACTGACCGACGATCTCTCCCTCTTTGGTCCCCTCCGGCAGCTCGACCGTGTAGACGATCCTGCCAAGCGCGAGACCCTCGTCTTCGAGAACCGCGGTGGCTTGGTCAACGGACAGACCGGCCAGGTCGGGAACCTCGGAGCCGCCGCCGAACACGACGCCGGTCAGCACGATCGCGGCGATGACCAGCACCGCGACGATCCCCAGGATGATCCACAGCCAGAGCCGGGACTTCTTGGGAGCCGGCGGCGGACATGGATCCGAAGGCGCAGGAGCCGCAGGCGGAAGCGCCCGCCGCAGGGGCTGGCCCTGTCGGGACCTGAAGGCGAGGGTGTCTGTTCGGAATCGCCCATGAGTGCTCCCTGCTCGTCGCGGCGGATCGCGTTTGTCGTGAGAACTCAGTTTAGGCAGAGAACGTAGGCACTGACAACACCCGAGCTCCCGCCGAAGGTGCAGCAAGGGAAGGAGACCCAGACCATAAACCCGTTTTGATATGCTCATGAGCGAAGTGGCAGCATCGAAGGAGGCCAGGCATGGCGAAAGAGCGAGAGCGAAGAAGGGGCGTGAGTTCAGCAACGCCTACGAGCTGTTCGTGCTGGTCCTGACCGTACTTTCGCTCGCGATCATGGTCATGCTGGTGCTGCCTCTGCCCGAGACCACACACAAGCTCCTGACCATCTACGACAACGTCATCTGCTTCGTCTTTCTTGGCGACTTTGTCCTCAGACTGCGCCGAGCTCCTTCGGCCGGCAGGTATTTCTTCAAGGAGGGTGGCTGGCTGGACCTCCTCGGCTCGATCCCGAGCTTCGGAGCCTTCAGGTACGCTGGATTGTTCCGGCTGGCCCGGCTCAGCCGCCTGGCCCGGATCATGAAGCTGCTGAGGGGTCAGAGAGGGCACGAGATCGTCGCAGACGTGCTCACGCACCGCGGCCAGTACGCGGCGTTCGTCACGGTGACGGCGGCAGCGCTGGTGCTGGTGATAGCGAGCATCCTTGTGCTGACCTTCGAGAGCGGCGCCGATAGCGCGAACATCGCGAGCGGAGGTGACGCGCTCTGGTGGGCGATCGTCACACTCACGACCGTGGGCTACGGCGATAGATTCCCGGTGACGGCCGCCGGGAGGATCACGGCCATATTCGTGATGTTCATGGGTGTCGGCATCATCGGCGCCTTGGCAAGCATCCTGGCGAGCTTCCTGGTGTCGCCGGAGCCCCCCGCTGAGGAAGAAGTAGCCACCACTGGTGCCATGTCGCCGACCGCAGTTCCAGCCGCAGTGCCGGCCGCGGTGCCGGCCGGAGCACCGGGTACCGAAACCACCGTGGCGACTCAGGAATCGTCGCCGGAACTCAGAGAAGAACTGCAGGCCATCCGAGCCGAGCTCGAGGCCGTCCGCAGGCTGCTCGGGGTCCAGATGGGCGCGGGAGCCGGTCTCCGATCGGTCGCCCGAAGCCCCGGCCTGACAACAGGCGCAGGCCTGATAGGAGCCACATGTCTACAGCCTTCCATGTCATGGCCAAGCCGACCGGCTCGCGCTGCAATCTCGACTGCGAGTACTGCTTCTTTCTGAAGAAGGAGCGCCTCTACCCGGGCGGCACTTTCCGTATGTCCGACGAGGTGCTCGAGGCCTACATCCGGCAGACGATAGAAGCCCACGACGTGCCCGAGGTGACCATCGCCTGGCAAGGCGGCGAGCCGACGCTCATGGGCCTGGACTTCTTCCGGAAGGCCGTGGAGCTGGAGCAGAAGTATGCTGCCTCCGGGCGTGGCGATCGAGAACACGCTCCAGACCAACGGCGTCCTTCTCGACGACGAATGGTGCGAGTTTCTGCGGGAGCACCACTTCCTCGTCGGTCTCAGCCTCGACGGCCCCCGAGAACTGCACGACGCCTACCGGCGGGACAAGCGCGGCAGGTCCGTCTTCGACAAGGTCGTTGAGGCCGTCCGCCTGATGCAGAAACACCAGGTCGAGTTCAACATCCTCTGCACGGTGAACGCTGCCAACGGCGATCACCCGCTCGAGGTCTACCGCTTCTTCCGAGACGAACTCGCGGCCCGCTACCTGCAGTTCATCCCCATCGTGGAAAGGGACAACCAGACCGGCGACCAGGAAGGTGCGGCGGTCACGGATAGGTCGGTCGGCGGACTGCAATACGGGCGCTTCCTGATCGAGATCTTCGACGAATGGGTCCACCGCGACGTCGGGGAGACTTTCGTGCTGTTCTTCGACGGGGTGCTCGCGTCGTACCTGAGAGGGCAGTCCAGCCTTTGCGTGCTCAGACCTACCTGCGGTGAAGGCGTGGCTCTCGAGCACACGGGAGACGTCTACTCCTGCGACCACTACGTCGAGCCCCGGCACCTGCTCGGGAACATCCTCGACACGCCTCTCGGCGAGCTGGTCTCCTCCGCCAAGCAGCGCGCGTTCGGCGAGGCCAAGGCCGACAGCCTTCCCCGCGTCTGCCGCGAGTGCCGCTGGCTGTTCACCTGCAACGGGGAGTGTCCCAAGAACCGGGTGCTGGAGACGGCGGACGGTGAGCCCGGGCTCAACTGGCTGTGCGACGGCCTCCAGGCCTTCTTCGAGCATGTCGATCACCCGATGCAGATCATGGCCGACCTTCTTCGCCGCGGCCGGCCGGCCGCCGACGTGATGAGCGTGCTCGCCGCCGAAGAGAACGAGGCGGCCCGGCGCATCGCGACCGCCGGGCCGGAACGAGCCCTGCCCGTGCGGCAGCGGCCTGAAGTACAAGAGGTGTCACGGAGCCTGAACAACGTCTGCTGGAGGGGGTCGCAGTGACCGCATACATCGTTCTTGCCGGGCTCATCGCCTTGTATGCCCTGGGGGCGGCCAAGCTCGAGTACTTCCTTATCACCGGCCCCATCACCTTTGTGGTCCTCGGTTTCATCCTCGGCCCGGACGGCGCCAACCTGCTCCACATGACCACCGGCTCGGAGATCATCCGCGTCGTCACCAGCGTCACCCTGGCGCTACTGCTCTTCTCCGACGCCTCCAGCGTCAACCTGAAAGCGTTGCGCCGCGATGCCTCGGTCCTCGTGCGACTTCTCTTCATCGGTCTTCCGCTCGCCGTCATCATAGGAGGACTCTCCGCCTGGGCCCTACTCCCCGCTCTGGGGCTCGGCACCTGCGCGCTCCTCGCCTCCATTCTGGCCCCGACCGACCTCTCCCTCGGCCTCGCGATGTTCAGGAATCCCAAGGTACCGGATCGGGTGCGCCGCGAGATCAACGTGGAGAGCGGCCTCAACGACGGCGTTGCGACCCCTGTGGTCACGCTCTTCATCGGAGTGGTGATCGCGGAGTCGGGAGAGGGCGGGCGCCCGATCGTCGCGGCAATCGAGGAGCTGGCCATCGGGATCGCCATCGGCGTGGCGGTCGGCATCGTGGGCGGGCTGCTGATGCGGTATTCGAAAGGCAAGGGCTGGTCCTCGGGGGCATCGCGTCAGTTCGCGGCACTGGCGTTTGCCCTCCTGGCCTACGGCGGCGCGCACGCCCTCCACGGCAACGGCTTCATCGCCGCCTTCGTAGGGGGGATAGCTTTCGGCGCGATGAATCATCACCTCGCGACGGAGGCAGTCGAGTACACAGAGAAGACCGGGGTGCTCCTCACTTTCGCCGTATGGTTCGTCTTTGGAGCAGTCATCGCTCCCATCCTGATCTCGGACGGGCTCCAGTGGCAACCGATCGTCTACGCGCTCCTCAGCCTGACCTTCGTGCGGATGCTCTCCGTGGCTCTCTCGCTGTGGGGCAAGAGGATGCATCGGTCCACGATAGTCTTCATCGGCTGGTTCGGACCGCGGGGACTCGCGAGCGTGGTCTTCCTCATCCTTGCACTCCAGTCGCTCGCGAAAGAGGGGATCGACACCTCACTGCTTGCGGCGACCGCGGGCTGGACCATCCTGCTCAGTGTCATCCTCCACGGTCTGTCGGCCGGTCCGGTGGCCGCGTGGTACGGCGGCAGGATCGGCGGCTTCGCCCCGGGAAGTCCGGAGCTGGAGGTGACCTCAGCGACCAGGACGCGCCAGGGGATCGCCTCGCCGAACTCCTCCCCGGCGGGCGAGGATATGTAGCGAACGCTACGGGCCTTCGGGCGAGGGCTCGGCGGGATCGGAGTCGGCCGCCGTCACGGGCTTCGCCCGCTCGCCGCTGCCGCCGACCTGCCGGGAGGCATCAGCCTCCGGCGGCGCCTCCACCTCGGCCGGGGGCGCAACCCACTCGGTCGCCGCAGCATAGGCGTCGTAGAGCGACTCTCCCACCTGGTCGGTCCTCAGAAAGATGTCCCTGCGGCTGACCGACTTGACCATGCCGGCGCGCGCCAGCTGTTCCCGCACCGCCGGCTCGACCTCCACCAGCCACAAGCGGCTGGCATGCTCGCTGCAGATCAGAGGCATAGCGCTCGATCATCTTCATGAAGGTGCTGCCGAGGTCGTCTCGGCCGCGAAGGTTGAAGATGACCACCGCGTGGTCTGTCTTCTTGTCGATCTCCGGCAATTGCTCCTCGATGACCGGCGCCGCAGCGTAGAAGAGGCTGCCGTAAGGAACGAGCACGGTCACCGTGCGCGGGGCGATCTTCTTGGGCGGCCGCCGTTCCAGCGGCAGCGCGCCCTCCGAGATCTTCCACTCTTTGACCGTCACCCGGTTCGACTGCCTGACAGCGAAGAGCAGGATGGAGAGAGCCACACCGGCGAGGACCGCGTACTGCAGCGGCACCAGCAGCACCAACGCGAACGTGACCGCCATCACCACGCGCTGGATCATCCCGGTCCGCCAGACGGCCATCACCTTGGCCGGCTTGAGGATCCCGAAGCCCACGACAATCAGCAGTCCGGCCAAGGCCGGCATGGCCAGCTTGCCCACCGCGCCGGCGAAGAGCAGGGTGACGATCGCGATCGTGACGCCTGCAAAGATGTTCGCTAGACGGGTCCTGGCCCCGGTACTGACCACCAGCGCCGTCGCCGACACAGAGCCTCCCACCGGCATGCCCTGGAAGAAACTCGCGGCGATATTCGCGGCCCCGTGGCCTATGAAGTCCCGGGAGGCATCGGGGTAGGTCCCGTCAGGATTGACGTAGGTCTGGCTCACACCTGCCCCCTGGATGAGTCCGATGATAGTCAAGGAGAGGGCGGGAACGATCAGGGCCGCGAACCCGTGGAAGTCCGGCAGGGTGGGTCTCGGCAGACCTTTGGTGATCTCGGCGATGTCCGAGACCCGGGGCACCGTGTCCCAGCCGAAGAGCGAGGGCAGGATCGACGCGACGATAATGGCGACCACCATGCCAAGGCCGCCAAGCCGGGTCTTCTGCAGCACGACGATGAGGAGGATGGTGGTGAGGCCTACCACGATGGTCGGGAGGTGGACCTGATCGAGGTTGAACAGCAGATCGACCGCCTTGGCCACCTTGTTGCTGTAGGTACTCGAGTACCCGGTGAGGTCGCCCAACTGGCCGAGGATCATAAGGATCCCCACGCCCTGCATGAACCCCACCATCTCCGAATTGGGGACGAAGCGCATGAGCCTGCCCAGTTTCAGGAAGCCGGCGACAAGCATGATGGCTCCGGTGATCAGGGTAAGGGTGAAGAGCGTTCCGGGCGTCCCTGTCGCGATCGCCGGCACACTCGCGACCACGAGGGCCATCGCGCTGGTCGTCTGGATGCTGAGGAAGGCGGAGCTGGAGAAGATGGCCCCCACAGGCGTCCCCAGCATCACCCCATAGAGGGCGTAGAGCGGGTTGACGCCCGCCAGAACCCCGGAGGCAAGAGCATCGGGCACGCTCTCTACGCCGAGGACCAACCCCGCCCTCGCGTCGGGGCCTACCGTCCGGCGATCGATCCTGATGCGCTTGAAGAAACCGGGCAGCTTCATCCACACTCCTCCAGATCGTCAGTCGCCGGCCGGTTCGGGCATCTCCGGTGCCGCCGGCTCGGCCGGTGCGCGCCCGCGGCCGCGAGAAGCTTTCCACCAGGATGTACGTGCTCACCAGGAAGACCCAAGCCGGGAAGACAAGGATCACCCAGAAAGACTGGGAGAAGGCGAAGAGCAGTAGCAGGCTGACGGCATACGTGACGACAATCAACCACATGGGCAAGACCTTGGTCCGCAGCCACAGAGTCGCCTGTGATAGGCAGAACACCGCCGCCATCCTCAGCGCATAGACGCTAAAGATCTGTCTGATGATGTCACGCGCCAGGTAGTAGCTGGGGCTACCGCCGAAGTTCTGGGGATCGCGAGCGTAGCTTGTGACCAGTGCCCCTGCCACACCTGTGGCAACGAACACCATGGCGAGGAAGATCAGTCCGCTCCCGAAGAAGACCGTGGAGAAGAACTGGTCTTCGAAGCGGCCCAGGCGGGCACGCACGACGCCCACGAACCACAGGAAGAAGATGCCGGCAAACGGCATGAGGCCGATCGCGAAGCTCACCCAGCCGGCGCTATCCGCCAGCCATTCCCCAGTATCTCTGGTCGCGCCCGAGACAGAAACGTACAGAATAGTGACGCTGACCGAGAAGAAGATGGCGAAGAGCAGTCCGGCGACGGCCGCCGAGCGTGGGCTCCTTGCCACCTGGCTCCCTTGCGGTGGGCTATCGTCCGTCATCGCCTCAGCCATGCTGCCCCCTGTCCCGCCACAGCCACCGTCGGGAGTATGTGTCCTCAGCAATCGTACCGAAAAGCCCGGCTTGGCGCGCGAACTCTGGCACAAGTGCCCGGCGCTGTCCTCGAGCACCGCGCCGCCGCGTAGAACAGGCTGCCGTAGGGGGTCAGGACCGTGACGGTACCGGGTAAGCACGGCGGCCGGGGGTCCTGTTCGCAGCGGAAGGCGACCCTCCTTGAGCCTCCACTCCACGAGCGTCACCTTGTTCGACTGACGGACGGTGTAGAGCAATATCGACAGTGCCACTCCCGCCAGGACGGCGTACTGGAGGGGGATCATCAGGACCAAGCCGAATGTGATCACCATCACCACCCGCTGGATGTTCCCCGTGCGCCAGACGGTCACCGCGCTCTCCGGCTTCAAAGTTCGGAACCCGATCACAATGAGCAGCCCGGCCAGGGAAGGCATCGCCAGTTTGCCAACCGCGCCGGTGAACAGCAGGGTGATGATGGCGATGACGACTCCGGCGAAGATGTTGGCCAGGCGGGTCCGCGCGCCGCTGTTGACGATGAGCGCGGTGGCCGATACCGAGCCGCCGACGGGCATACCCCGGAAGAAGCCCGCCGCCACGTTGGCCGCTCCTTGCGCGACGAAGTCGCGGGAAGCGTCGGGATAGCGTCCGTCGGGGTTCACGTACGATTGGCTCACGCCCGCCCCTTGTATGAGCCCGATGATCGCCAGCGACAGGGCCGGGGCCAGGAGCGGGATTATCGCCATGAAGTCGGGCAGGGCCGGCCTGGGGAGTCCCTGCGTGATGGTGGCGATGTCGGAGACCTGGGCCACCGACTGCCAGCCGAAGACGAAGGGGAGTAGTGACGCCGCGATGAGCGCGACCACCATGCCGAGCTGGCGGAGCCGGGTCTTGTCGAGGACCACGATAAGGATCACAGTGACCAATCCGACCGTGATGGTCGGGAGATCCACGTTTTGCAGGTTAAAGAGCAGGTCGACAGCCCGCACCACCCGATTGCCGAACTCGCTCCTGTACCCGGTGAAGTCGGCCAGTTGCCCCAGGATTATCAGGAGGGCCACGCCGTTCATGAACCCCACCATCACCGAGTTCGAGACGAAGCGCATGAGGCGACCCAGTTTCAGGAAACCGGCGACCAGCATAAAGACCCCGGTCAGGATCGTGAGCATGAAGAGGGCACCTGGGTGAGGGCTTGCCCGGTGGCCGCGGGCACTCCGGCCACCACGAGCGACATGGCGCTCGTGGTCTGCACGCTCAGAAAGACCGAACTGGCGAAGAAGGCACCGATAGGAGTGGCGAGCATTACCGCGTAGAGAGCGAAGAGTGGGTTCACGCTGGCGAGGACGCCTGAGGCGAGGGCGTCGGGCACACTCACCATGCCGAGGACGAGCCCGGACGATAGATCCGGACCTATGGTCCTCCTGTCCACGCGCATGCTCTTCAGTCTGCCTCTCAGGCCCACGCGCGATCCACCTTGCCAGCGGACATCGGCGGGAGATGCGGGGAATGGGGTGACCTGACCATGGTGGGCCCACTCTATATCACTGCTGTCGGCCAGTCCAATCCGGGGGAGCGAGCGACAGCTTGCTTCTGCCCTCCACGCGGCTGATATCAGTATGCATGGTGCACGGCGTGGGCTTGCCGGGCGATCGCTCCGGGGCGGATACATGAGGAGGCTTCGGTGGCAAAGACGGCTCAACCCAACATCCTGATCCTCTGGGGGGATGACATCGGCTGGTGGAACATCAGCTACAACAACCGGGGCCAGATGGGCTACCGGACGCCCAACATCGACCGCATCGCCGAAGAGGGGCTCGCCTTCAGCGACTACTACGGCCAGCAGAGCTGCACCGCCGGGCGGGCGGCGTTCATCACCGGCCAGAACCCCATCCGCACCGGGCTGACCAAGGTCGGGATGCCGGGAGCCGACAGCGGCCTGCGCCCCGAGGACCCCACGATCGCCGAGCTACTGAAACCCTTGGGGTACGTCACGGGCCAGTTCGGCAAGAACCACCTGGGAGACAAGGACGAGTTCTTGCCCACCAATCACGGTTTCGACGAGTTCTTCGGCAACCTCTACCATCTCAACGCCGAGGAGGAGCCGGAGAGCCCCGACTATCCCAAGGATCCGGTCTTCCGCGAGCGCTTCGGCCCCCGCGGCGTCATCCACAGCTACGCCGACGGTCGCATCGAAGACACCGGGCCGCTCACCAAGAAGCGCATGGAGACCATCGACGAGGAAGTCACCGAGCGCGCGCTGCGCTTCATGGAAGAGACGAGCAAGTCGGGCAAGCCGTTCTTCCTGTGGTGGAACGCCACCGCCATGCATTTTCGGACGCACCCCGCCGAAAAGCACCTGGGCAAGAGCGGACAGGGCTTCTACAACGATGTGATGGTGGCCCATGACGAGCTGGTCGGCCAGATGCTCGACAAGCTGGACGAGTTGGGGATCGCCGACGACACCATCGTCATGTATTCCACCGACAACGGCCCGCACTACAACACCTGGCCCGACGGCGCCATCACCCCTTTCCGCAGCGAGAAGAACACCAACTGGGAAGGCGCCTGGCGGGTGCCGGCCTTCGTCCGCTGGCCTGGAAAGTTCGCCGCCGGCAAGACGCTCAACGGTATCGTCTCCCACCAGGACTGGCTGCCCACCCTGTTGGCGGCCGCGGGCGAGCCCGACATCCGGGCGAAGCTCCTCGAAGGACACCCGGCCGGCGCCAAGACCTTCAGGGTACACATCGACGGTCTCAACATGCTGCCCTATTTGACCGGCGAGCAGAGTGACAGCCCCCGGCAGTTCTTCTTCTACGTCAACGACGACGGCCAACTCGTAGCCGTGCGGCACAACGACTGGAAGCTCGTCTTCATGGAGCAGCGGGCCAAGCAGCTCGCGTGCTGGTCCGAGCCGTTCGTGCCGCTACGGATCCCCAAGATGTTCCACCTGCGCCGCGATCCCTTCGAGCGCGCGGACGAGAACTCCAACACCTACTACGACTGGATGATCGACCACGCCTACCTTCTCTATGGAGCTCAGGCGCTCGTCGCCCGGGAGATACAGTCCTTCAGGGACTTCCCGCCCCGGCAGAAGCCGGCCTCGTTCAACCTCGATCGGATCCTCGAGTCGCTACAGGACGCCTCCGGAGCGGGCATGCACTAGCGCGCCGCAGCACGTGGGTGCATCCGCTGCCGAGCGCCGGTACAAAGGACCGGCTCTCGCCGTCCTACCGCAGACCGCCGATCTCGTTCTGCAGGTCGTAGATGGCCTGCTGCGGCACCTTGAGCAGCCCCTCTTGCGGACGATCGAGGTCGAAGATCATGTAGAGCACCGCGGATAGGACCACGACCAGCAAGATCAGAGCCACCCAGTTGACGTTCTCCGAGTAGCCGATCTGCATACCCACGAGGAAGGCCGTTACGAGCGTGATGAGGTAGGTGAACAGAAGGATAAGCGGGGCCGTGCGCACGTAGATCCCCATATTGATCCGTTCCGTCGTCACGCTGATGATCTCGTTCACTGATTCCACGAACAAAGCTGTCACATCCGTGGTGTTCCCCGCTTCGACCAGGTTCTCGGTGACGGTCCAAAGCTCCTGGTGGATCGCCTTGGATCGCGCCAGCGCTGCGGCTTGGTTGTCCGTGTTGAGCAGGGCCACCCGTAGATCGACGTATTCCTTCAGCAGCGTACGGGCCTGGCTGCCGTAGGGTTCGTCGATGTACCCCGCTCGAAGGTAGGCCGTGCGGATGGCGTTGGCGTCATCGACTACCAGCGTGCGGCGCTCCCCGGCGTAGGTGACGCCGAAGCCGAGGACGAAGGCCATCAGAAAGGCGAGCAGCCCCAGCGTGGCTCCGGCGATGGCCCCCAGTTGCGCGTCCGACCTGGGCGGATTCCCCTTGCTCCTCGCCTTGACGTACCAGTAGCCACCGGCGAGGGCCGCGAGAATGAGGGCCAGTGTGACGACGTACAGCGCCCACAGGGGCAGCGCATCAAAAGGCTGGGTCTTCATCTACTTCGCTACTGCCGCGCCATGGCGATCTTCATCTCGGCTTCCGTGTCCGGGATCAGTTCACCGGACAGGTCCAGCGTGACCCGTTTGATGGTCCCGGTGAACGGGAAGCGCCCCGTGTACATCTCCGGCGCAGCCGGCTCACCACCGTCGTAGCCGCAGGTCAAGCCCTGTGTCCCGAACATGTTCAAGACCGAGTAGGGCATGTCGACGGACCCCACCAGCTTGCGGTCGATGTAGAGCTGGCCCCTGGCCGGCACTCCGAGGCCCTTGGCCACGTCGGGCTTGCCTGTCGGCTCGAACTCGTAGCGCAGTTCGACCTCGCCCTCGGGGATCACCGCGTCGGACGTGAGCCAGAACCGCTCGCGACCCAGCCAGTTGTACAGGAAGAAGAGCTTCTGGTCCTGGACGAAGAAGGCGTAGCCGCCCGTGCGGCCGCCTTGCGCCAGCAGGATGCCTTCCGCCCCGCCTTCCGGGACCACGACGTCGGCGGTGATGCTCCAGGGACGGTTGTAGACCCTGGCCGCGGCGGTGAAGGGGATCCCCGACCCGCCCTGGTAGTAGACGAACGTGTTCCGCGGCCTCGCGATCGTGGGGCGTTCTACGTTGAGCCGTTCGAGGGCGGTGCCGTCGATGGGCAGGACCTGGTATTTGCCCGCTTCTGCCCACCATCTGCCTATCAGCTCGATCAGCTTGTCGCGGTGCTCCCCCGCGAGGTTCCGGGTCTCGGAGTAGTCCTCGTCCACGTGGAAGAGTTCCCAGTCGTGGGTCTCGATGTCCAGGAGCACCTCGTTGGTGATGGCGGAGCCGAACTTGCGCCCCTTCTTCGCGGCCTCGGTGAAATTGCGTCCGGGCCACGGACAGACCGCACGCCAGCCGTCGTGATAGATGGCGCGGTGGGCGAACATCTCGAAGTACTGGGTGTGGTGATTGGTCGGCGCGGCCGCTTCGTTGAAGGTGTGGGCGAAGCTGATACCGTCGATGGGAGCCTGGGTCACTCCGCGCACGGCCCCCGGCGCCTCGATGCCCAGAGCTTCAAGGACCGTGGGCACCAGATCGATGCAGTGCCCGTACTGCGGCCGCAGCTCGCCTCGGGCCTGGATCCCCTTCGGCCACGACACGATGCACGGGTCGGTGGTGCCACCCCGGTAGGTCTCCCGCTTCCAGCGGCGGAACGGCGTGTTGCCCGCGTTGGCCCAGCCCCAGGGGTAATGGTTGCAGGTCTCTACGCCGCCCAACTCGTCGATCATCTTGAGGTTGGCTTCGAGCGACTCTGGCACGTTGTTGAAGAAGAACATCTCGTTGAGAGAGCCGACCGGACTGCCCTCGGAGCTGGCGCCGTTATCCGAGATGACCATGATGAGCGTGTTGTCCAGCCTGCCGATCTCCTTCAGAAACTCCACTACGCGACCGAAGTGATGGTCGGTGAAGCTGACGAAACCGGCGTAGACCTCCATGTACCGTGCGTAGAGCCGCTTGGCATCATCCGATAGCGTGTCCCACTCCGGCACGTCCGGGTCCCGGGCCGACAGTTCGGTCCCCGCCGGGATGATCCCCATCTCGAGCTGACGCTGATGGACGACCTTGCGGTACTCCTCCCAGCCGCCGTCGAACTTGCCCTTGTATTTGTCCGCCCACTCCTTGGGAACGTGATGCGGCGCATGGCCGGCGCCGGTGGCGTAGTACAGGAAGAACGGCTTGTCGGGCGCGTTGACGTGCGCGTCCTGGATGAACTCGATCGCCTTGTCGGCCAGGTCGACGCTTAGATGGTAACCGTCCTCGGGGAGCGCGGGCTGCTCGACCTCGTGGTTGTCGTAGGTCAGTTCCGGATACCACTGGTTGGTCTCACCACCCAGGAAACCGTAGTAGCGCTCGAAGCCGCGGCCGAGTGGCCAGCGGTCGTAGGGGCCGGCGGCGGTCGTGTGCTCGGGCGGCGTCAGGTGCCACTTGCCGACGCAGAACGTGTTGTAGCCCTTTTGCAGCAGCATCTCGCTGATCATGCCCCTGTCGAAGGGCAGGACGCCGTTGTAGCCCGGGTAGCCGGTGGAAGTCTCGGTGATCGAAGCGAGTCCGATCGAGTGATGGTTGCGCCCGGTGAGGATGCAGCCCCGTGACGGCGAGCACAGCGCCGTGGTGTGCATGTTGGTGTAGCGCAGGCCGTTGGCGGCCAGGCTGTCTATCACAGGCGTCTCAACCAGTCCGCCGAAGCACGACAACTGGCCGTAGCCCACGTCGTCCAGTACGAAGAAGAGCACGTTGGGCGCGCCCTCTGGGGGGCGGGGCGGCTCCGGCCATGCTGGCGATGACTCTGCGGTAGTACGTCCGATGACCCCGGTAAACGGTGTCCCGTCTTTGTACGTCTTGATGGCCACGTGGATCCTCCTATTGAGAACACCGGCGTGCTCGCCTGTCCGCTTTCTACAACTCTACACCAGCGGCAGCAGCCGCACCGCACGCCGTACGCCCGCTAACCCGCGGGCGAGACCGGCCTGGTTCTAGGCAGTCACCGTCGTCCAGCGCTTGAGGTTCCGGAACACCGATTCGGCCCCGATCAACTCCTCGCTGTCGAGCTCCCATTCGGCAGGGAAGAGCACGAACGGCTTGGTCTGCTCCCCGCCGAGACCACCGTGGTTGCCGATCAACTCCTCGAAGGCGGCGTTCTCGTCCGTATCGGGCCAGTAGGTGCTTATCACCAGCAGATCGGGACAGTTGCCGAACGACGTGGTGCGCGCGATATGTCGGGCCGCACGGGGACCGTAGACGACGAGAGGATCCTCGCCTTCGACCCGGTCGGAGGCGATGTAGTGGCGACCGTTCTTCCCGATCGCGACTGTATCGTTGCCGGTCCCATCGCCGTCCGCGGTCGCGACGATGACGAATCCGACGCCCGGATGGCTCACCAGTTTGTCGATGAGTTCGGGCTGGTCGCGCTCGATCTCCTCCAGCGTGACGCGGTGCTTCGGCCCGGTGAAGGAGATGATGCCCAGATTCCCCGACGCCATCACCACCAGGTCCGTCATCGACGTGGGGACCGGGTCTCCGGCGTGGAGACGCTTGTCGAGCAGCCTGCCGATCCGCCCCTTGGCCGCTCCCGATTCCTGAGCCGCGATATCGATGGTGGACACGTGCTCCCAGTCGCTTTGTCCTTTGGCGACTCCTGCTCCCGCACCGCTCTCTGCGTAGGTGCTCGGTCCCGCCGACGCGTGGTGCCGGGTGAGACCGACCGCCGGACGAGCTCCTCCAGGTCGTAGCCGTACCGCTGCAGGAAGGTGGCTCCCATGGTCTGGCCGTGGTCGGAGAGCACCACGAACCGGTAGTCGCGAGGCGCTATCTTGGCCAGGTTCTCCAGGTTGCGCATGCGGGCGTCCATCTTGCGCAACACCGTGAGGGTCGTCGTGGCGATCCAGCCCCGAGTGGTGGGCCACTTCGTCGTAGCCGGCCAGGGTCACGTAGCAGTAGGGCGACCCCCCGCAGCATGTCCCCGAACACTCCGTTGAGGCTGAGGTCACGCAGAGCCACGGTCATGCCCGCGCGGAGCACCATGTACATGAGGTGACGATCCATCCTCGGCTCGACTCTTGCGGATCCGCTGCGACCATTTCGCCCCGATCTCCAGGATCATCTCCCAGAAGAAGAGCATCACCGTGTGGGTGAAATTGAGAGGCGAGGCGAAGAAGGCGCGATAGCTCTCCCCCTTCTCCTCGGTCACCCGACTTGCGACGAGCATGACCTCATCGGCGTCCCCGGAGAGCATGCTGGCCCTGGCCGTCCCGCCGTGAGCCAGAAGACCGTTGCCGTCGGAGTGAGCTTTCTCGAACGGCCCGAGCACCTTGAGGTTGCTCGAAACGACCACCCGGCCCTGCTCCTTGTCGAACCAGCGGAAGGCCGGGATCTCGCTGTTGTTGCCATGGAGGATCCCCGCTTGCGAGGCGCTGGTCTGGGACGAGAGATCGGTCTCCCACGGAACGAGAATATGCGATCCGGATTCTATCCATCTGCGCATGGTGGGCGCCTTGCCGGCCGCGATGGCCCGCTTCAGGGCGTCATGGGCAAGCCCGTCGATCTCCACGAAGATGATGCCCGGTTTCCCCACGCTGTCGGGATCCGCGGGTCGACCCTGTCGCCGCAGTATCAGCCTTCTGAAGGCCCCCGCGTCTTCGAAAGAGATCAGGCCCAGGAGGGCGGTCAGGATGATGGTCGATACAAACGCGTAGAGGACCGCCCAGCCGAAGTTGTCCACCTGCAGATTGGGCGAGATCCAGCTGGCCACCTCGACGATGAAGCCGTTGACCAGCACGGTCACCAGACCGGCGGTGTATAGGACCAGCTTGAAGAAGAACCTCATGAAGAGCGGCCACACGACGAACATGGCCACGAGCATGGCCACCGACACGGCGATGGGAGTTCCGTAGCCGCCCATGTTGACCCCGGGCAGGATCCGGGCCACCGCCCAGAGCACAGCCGCCTGGATGACGATGATGGCGATCAAACGGCCGATGCCGCGAAGCAACCTGTTTGTGAGCGCCCCAGATGTGGAGCGACGAACGGGGGTGGTCCGGGCTGCGGGTTCTGTCATCACTCTGCCTCTGGGATGGTCGTGCGGAGGAGTCCAACCGCGATGGCTACGTGCAGGCCCCCAGCGACGGCGGCCCTACGAGGAAATCGTAACAGACAACTTCGCCCGCCGGTAGCAGGCCTTCGCGCTGGGTACGGACGTGCGCGGCCCTCAGATCAAGGCTCACGGTCGGGGTCTCTGTCCAGGCGCCTGCGACCGATCCTGCTGACGAACAGAGCCACCACGACCACCAAATACAGCTGGCCCCCGATCGCCTCGATGACCGCCGCCATCTTGCCCACATCGGTCGCCGGGCTGAGGTCGCCGAACCCCAAGGTCGTGATCGACACGAAACTGAAGTAGATGTAGTCGATGGCGGATGGGTCGTCGGTCTGAACGAAGAATGGGTTGCCGCTCAACCCGGCGATGATGGCGTAGATGAGGGCAAAAAGGAGCGCCGCAAAGAGGTAGACGCACAGGGACCCGAAGACCGTCTGCCGATTGATGTACACGTGTGTGGACAGCCGACGGAAGATGAACACCACGCAGGCGATGACAAGCGTTGCCGAGACGAGAGGGGAAAGAGCGCCGATCACCGAGCCCACCTTCGAGCTTGCCGCCACCGCCCCGACGGCAAGAACGATCGGGACTGATGACCGTGAGGATGATGATCGTGCGCCGAGGTACGGCCGAGGTCGCAAGTGTGATGAAGAAGACCACCAAGAAGAGGAACGGCATGATGATCTGGCCCTCGGCCCGCTCGCTGACGATCCCCATGACGACCAGCGTCACGAGGATCGCTATGAGCACGAAGCCGTATGCGTCGTCCGTGCGGCGCAGCCGCTTCCTCACGAAGCGACCCCGCCGCACGTCGACGGTTTCGGTCTCAGGCTGATCCATCGATGACTTCGGCCCGCTCCTTCGTCGCCAGCTCGCTCAGCCGGGCGAAGAAGAAGATCACCGCGTCGACGACTATGACGAGCACCGCCGTCAGGACGATGGCCCACACTGGGGGACCACCGGACAGCACGAGAGCCAGGAAGCCGATGATCAGTACGCCGAGAGCCAGCCACGTGCGATACCGGGCGACCCACCGACCAAACGAGCCCGGTATCCCATCCGCGCTCCGCCGCCCCTCCAGCCGCCCGCTCCATCGTGCTGCCGCGGAAGGCGCGCACGATGTACGGATGGACGAGCAGCAGCAGGCCGACGACGAACAGACCCCACGCGGTAGCGCGCAGCGCGATCGTCAGCGCGCCCCACAGCGCTCCGGCCGCATCGCTCGAGATGCCGGCGCCGGTGGTGGCGTCCATGAACACCATCCGGCCGACCGCGATGAGGATGACGAAGATCGCCATGCTGATCATCAGGCCGATACCGACCCGGACGGCCGCTCTTTGTCGCCTGCACCGCCACCGCGACGGAGCCGGCCAGCAGAAGCACTGCCAGGATAGGTAAGACGATGAACAGCGTGTTGACGAAGTTCAGCAGCCCTTTGACCTTCTCGAGGCCAGCCACCTGGGCGACCGGGACCTGACCGGTGGCTAGTATCGGTCGCTCCTCGGCGGATATCTCGACGCCCGACCTGCTGCGAGTCGATCGACCAGGCGGGAGGAGAGCGGGCTGAGGTCGAGGGTGATCGTGCCGTCATCGCCGAGATACACGTTGCCCGTCCCGTTCAAGAAGCCGACGACCGCGCCGTGCATCAGTCGTACCGCCTTGGTCCATATGTCGACGAACTGGTCGGTGGCGACGAGAGCCTGCGCACCCTGCAGTGTCCGGGCCTGCAACGGTCCTCGACTGGCCCGGCGAGAAAGCCGAGCCTGTCGAGGAAGCACGTTCTGAAGTCGCACCTCGAGATCCAGAGCGTTGAAGATCTGATTGGTGAGCGAATGTGGCGATCTGGTCCTGGATCGCCGGATCCGCAGCGAGGGGGCCGACCATGTTGACGAACCCGTCGGTGCTGAAGATGTTCCCGCGAACCCAGCCTCCAGTCACCGCAAGGGGAACGAGGATCAGTCCGAGGACGAGGAACACCCAGGCCAGAGTGCGCCGCCACGCGGGCCCTTTGGGCCGCGGCGCGGGTTGAGGCTCGACGACGGCCGCCGCCGCACTCGCCGCGGTCGTCCGCTCGCGGCAGTCGCCTCGCTGGGGGCCACGGCGCCCTGCTCAACATCGGTGTGCACTACTTCACTTCCCGTGGTGTCGTCCACCGTGGCCCCCTCTCAATCCTGTGGGACTAGCTCAAGCGGCCTTGAGCGCTTTGTTCTCTTCACTCCTCACTATGAAGGCGAGCACGATGCCGAGAATACCCAGCACCACGAACCAGATTCCGAGCAGCCAGGCAAGGGCGGTGAGCGAGCTGAGCGGCCAGGCGACCACGACGATCCCGGCGATGACGGAAATGATCGAAATGAAGATCGTCCAGCCCCGCGCGGGATAGGTCTTGTCGCCGACGGACATGACGAACTGGATGATGCCGTGGATTATCCAGTAGAGGCCGAGGATGAACCCGACCACCGCGATGGTCTCGACGACGTTCCGGACCATGATGACCGCGACGATGATCGAGAAGATGCCGAGAAACACAGTCCAGACCTTGTGCTCGTTCGCCGCGGAGAAGGACTTCACCAGCGCGTAGATCCCCATGACGAACAGCTGCAGCGCGAAGAGTATGGTGAGGACCTTGAGCGTTTCGCTCGGCCACACCATCACCAGGATCCCGATGACCAGCGTCAGGATCCCAAAGAAGAGAGCCCAACCCCATGCCTTAGAGACTTCTTCCATCTCTTACCCCCTCATCGATTCGTTTGCGAATTCAACTCTTCTACTACCATGCCGGCCTATCTCCTGCAAGAGACAGGAAGTCGGCGTCGCTTGCGTTCCATGGGCGCGTTGGTATGATGCGTCACACGGCGAACGATAGCGGCGATCCGGGAGGAGTAGGTATGTACGCAACGTCCGGGCTGAGTTTCTTGGCCTTTTTCTTTCTCTTGGTCATCTGGATAGGCCTGTTCCTCACCTGGTCCATCTCCATCTGGGACATCTTCCGCAGGCACGACCTCTCAGGCGGAGCGAAGGCGGGCTGGTTCATCCTGGTGATCATCATCCCGTTCATCGGGACGGTCATCTACCTCTTGGTGCGGCCGCGCAACCTGGATGCCCACGTGACCACCGAGATGGTCGAGGGCGCTTCGCCGCAGAGTGCCGCCCAGCAGATCGAGACGCTGGCCCGGCTGCACGAAGCCGGACACCTCACCGACGAGGAGTTTGCCCGGCAGAAGGCCAAGCTGAGCTAGAGCATCTTCCCCCGCGGGTCGCGGCAGCGGCAGTTGCACCCACCCCCGCACCCCGTGACAGAAAGAGGGGTGAGGTCCGAACGGACCTCACCCCTCTCATTTCCCCCGCGGACTGCGCGGTCAGACTTCTACCGTTCCACCTTGGACGTACCCGGCCTCGGACCACTCCTCGGTGAGTGCTTCCTCCGCCTCCTCACCCGTTTCCCGCATGTGCTTCACTGCGTCGGTAGCCTTAGCCTTCACGTCGACATAGACCTTCTTCGCCTCCGCAGGCACGTCGGCAAAGGATTCCGCAAGACTCTTCTCGTTCTGCTGCGAGGCTCGGTACGCAAGCACGAAGGCCCCTGCCAAAGTTGCCAGAAGCCCTCCTATGAAGGCCGCCAAAACTGCTTTTCCAAAACTCATTCTCTTCTCCTTCCGCTCGTTACCGTTTCCAGTTCGTATAACCGCTAGCGTACTTCGAGTCCGGGGAACAGAGCCCCGTAGCTCTCCACGACAGTATTGAAGCGTGTCACCAGACCCTTCTCCCTGAGAGCATCGAGTGCTCCGACCACCGCCTCTTTGGATAGGCCTGAACACGCGGAGAGCTGGGTGGCGGTGGTCGCAGTCGCGGAGGCCACCAGGATATCAAGGAGGGCTCGCTCTTCGTCGGTGAGCAGAGGAAGGGTCTGCTCCGCCTGCTGGGCCGCCACCTGCTCGCGGCCGCTTGCCGAAGCCGGTTTCGTGTTTTCTCGATGCACCTGACCGCTCCTTTCACCTCAGCAGAGCCGTCTGCGCGCGAACTCTCGCACAGTCGGTCTGAACCAGGCGTGAAACATCGGTGCCGGACCCAAGCTCGATGGTAGAGAAGGAGTAGGGTAGCAGATGGCACCAAGAAGGCCCAATGGTGGTGAGGGACCATCCTTACGCCCTTGTGGTGCTTCCAAGTTCCCCTGCCGTCGTCTAGACTGGGATCGACACAGGGAGGAGAGTGGCTCATCCTGCCGCTTCAGTGCGCACGAGGAGGGTCGAGGCCGCATGAATCGAGACGAAGCGCCATCCGCAGTCCCATCCGATGAACCGATCATGTCGGAACCTTCAACCCTAGCGACTGGGGCGTCGGGCTCCCACGAAGGCATCGAGTCGACCGAGACGCACGCGGTGCACGGCAAGCATGAACTCCTGAGCGGCCCAGTCCGACTGCTTCTTCCCATCGCCTTGGCCGCGGGCATCATCTACGCGATGAAGTACTCGGCCGGTATCCTGAATCCCCTTCTGCTCGCGCTCTTCCTCACCATGGGGGCGACCCCCGCCTTGCATTGGATGCGGCGCAAGGGATGGCCTGCCTGGTTGTGTATCACCATAGTCACGGTAGTCATGGTGGCCGCCGTGCTCGTGTTCATGCTCATCATGCTTTCGGCGGTCACGCAGCTTGACGAGAAGCTGCCCGTCTACCAAGAGAACCTGCAGGAAATGACCGCGAACGTCACAGCTTGGTTCGCCGATCACGGTATCGATGTGACCGGCCTCACCCAGGGAGGGCTCAGCCCAGAAGCTGCCGTCTCCGCCTTCCGCGGACTTCTCTCCAGCGTGATGGACGTACTGGGCAGCATCTTCTGGCTCATCCTGCTCGTGCTCTTCATGGTGGCCCAGGCCTACGCGTTTCCCAATACGACTTCTGGAGAGCACCGCTACGAACCAGAGAGTATCCCGGTCCTTCTCCAATTTCAGCGCCAGTGTCCGGACCTTCCTCTTCACCAAGGGGTGGCTGAGTGCGCTGGTAGCCGTGATCGTCACTGTGATCTATGTCGTATTCGGAGTCGACTTCGCTTTGGTCTGGGGGCTGCTGTTCTTCGTGCTCAGCTTCATCCCCAACATCGGCTTCATGTTGTCGGTCATACCGGTGTTCTTCATAACCTTGCTGGAATTCGGCTTCTCGCGAGCCGCGATAGTGGTCGTCCTCGTCATTGTGATCAACACCATCGTCGACAACTACTTCTCGCCGAAGATCATGGGGAAGAGTGTGGGCTTGAGCACCTTGACCGTCTTCCTCTCCGTGTTCTTCTGGGGCTGGGTGTTGGGCGGCCTTGGCGCGCTCATGTCGGTGCCGCTCATGCTGGCCGTGAAGCTACTGTTCTTCGATTCGTTCGAGAGCACCAGGACGATATCCGACCTCATGGGCACGCCCGTGAGAGAACTCGGCAAGCGAAAGCAGGGCAAGAACGGCGAGGGCGCGGCGGCCGTGGAGGCCGAGTGATCGTGAAGCCAGGCGAGCAGGCCTGAGTGAGGGCGGCCCGTAGCCCGCAGTCCTGCCCTCAGCAGCGAAGCAGCCGCCTGACGGTCCGCGATGGCACCGTCAGGCGGCTGATCTCATTCCGTATCTAGCGTTCCAGACAGCCCATTTCGGCCGCCCGAATGCAGGCTGCTACTTGCCCTTGGCGGGCGCCTGCACAAACGCCGCAATAATGGCGACGTACACGACGAGCATGATGATCGACCAGATCGGGGTGTAGGGGATCGAGAAGAACTCGGATATCGCGGCCAGAGCGGCTGCGACGATGCCCACCACGTACCCCCAGGTCTTGGCCTGCAGGACTGCGAAACTGGCGATGATCAAGAGCGCGCCGACGAGCAGCCACCAGATGGCGAACCCCGTCACGTCGACCAGCAGGTAGCCTTCGTAGCCTTTGACCAGGTACTGGTCCTGAAACACACCGATTATTCCCGCGAGGAACTTGAACCCCCCCACGATCATCATGAGGATGGCCCCCAGCATGATCCATGGAGCCGTCTTGTTCCCGCTCATGTTCCCCATCATCGCCCCGTCCTCCTTTGCGTTGCCTATCTAGGATGAGTCCGGCTCCATCTGTAAGCAGAATCGAGAGCCTTAGCATCCGGATAGTTCGAGCTATCTGGAGGAGGACCTTCTCTGGATCTCTGCGGGCTTCGCCTGTCTCCGACCTCGCAGGAGCACATACGCGGTCATGCCGGCAGCGACGGAAAGACTAGAAAGCTTGACAGGAAGGTTCGGGGCAAGAAACACGACCGACAGAACGGCCGTAGCCCAACAGGATGCGATGAGAACCGCCTTGATCTGCCAGGACAGAGTGTGACCCTGCGTAACCTGGGCCACGTAACGGCCGAATAGCCGATTGGTGGTCAGCCAGGTGTGCCACCGCGTCGAGCTACGCGCGAAACAGTAAGCGGCAAGGAGAATGAAGGGAGTCGTCGGCATGACCGGCAGGATCGCGCCCACAACGGCCAGAACCAAGAGCCGCGAATCCGCCTACGAGAAGGGCGATCCGCTTCGCGCCGGTCGTTTCTGGCACTCGGCTGGTCCAAATCCATCCTCTTCATCCTGTCCGCATGTCCTGTCGAGTGACGACCCGGAGCCCCACACCGGTTCCCGCGGGGCAGCGCCAGAGGAACAAACGGCCCGCCGGTCCCGTCAGGGACCGGCGGGCCGCTGGCCTCACCTACGCGAGGGTGCGTCTGCCTACTCGCTCACGGGCGGGGCGGCCTGTGGCACCTCCGCTGCAGCCGCCTTATCCTCAGCGGCCTTCACCGCTTGCTGCTCGTTGGTTTCCACCGGTCCTTTGATCGACCACGAATCCGATCAGCGCCAAGCACATAGAGCACGATGAGAACGATCGACCAAATCGGATGGACCGGGAGCATGAAGAGCTGCGAGATGATCGCCAGGGAAGCGGCGACCACGCCGACGATACGCCCCAAGGTGGAGCCCTGCACGACCGCCATGCCGCCGAGCAGGAGTACCACTCCGATGATGATCGTCCATACGGCCAGACCGGTCAAATCGACGAGGAAGTAGCCGTTGTAGCCCAGCAGGACCCACTCGTCGTTGAAGAGACCGAAGATTCCCGAGATTATCTGGAAGACGCCGGCCACCATCATCAGGATGGCTCCGATCGCCGCCCATCCCCTCCAATTCATACGTGCGTCTCCTTTCTGTGCGGGACGATGGCGCAGAACTAGGCCTCAGTATCGTCGAGGACGGCCGGTTCCTGCAAGCCGAGGCTGGGCTTTCCTCGCTACGACGGACTCCCTCCCGAGGAATCAGAAGGCCTCCTGGGAAGATCCACGTCGGGCAGTTCTGTGATCGGCGCGGCGTAGTCGTAGTACTGAATGGTCTTGCCCCTCCAAAGGTATATCGCCCTGTTGAACCGCACTCCCACCAGAGTGACGATCGCCAGCACGTCCACCCAGAAGATGACGCCGACCAGAGCCCCAATAGCGCCTGCGTACTTCGCGCTGCCCGTCCACGATAAGGTACATGCCGAAGAACCGGGTCGCGACAGCCCAGGCCATCGCGACGAGCAGAGATGTGAACCAGCAGTCGCGCAGATGAAGACGGATGTCGGGCAGGACGACGAAGATCGTGATCAATGCCAGCCAGCTGACGACAAAGGGGATCCCGGTCTGGGCGATGCTGATGAGGATCCCCGAGCCGTCTACGAGGTGCTCCAGCCAGGCGATCGCGCGTGCCCAGAACCAGGGAGACCACAAGGAGGACGGTCGGGATGAGTATGAGGCCAAAGACGAGGAGCCGGGACAGCAGTCTTCGGATGGAGAATTCCCTGGAGACGACCCGCATGTCCCACATGAGGTTGAAGGAGGCCTGGAGGCGGACGAACAGCCGAGTGGCGCCGTAGAGAAGGACGCCGAGGCTGATCAGGGCAAACGTCGTCGAGCCCGCCGTGTCCATGAAGTAGGCCGCGATAGAGCCGAGCATGGCGGCCATATCGTCGCCGACGTAGTCCGCGAGCACTCCGATCAGCTCGGTCGGAGGGGCCGGCGACGCGCTGCCGAAGAGACGCCCGGTAATCTGGAGCGTGAGGAGCAGGAGCGGGCCCATAGAGAAGAGAGCGTAGTAGGCGATACCGGCGCTCAGCAGTGGACCATTGCGCCGGCTGTAACCCCGGTAGAGGTTCCAGACGAACCCGACGACCGGGAGCTTGTCGATGCGGCCCTTGGGGTTGGGGACGGAAAGGAGGGAACCCGCGCCCTTCGACACCTCGGACGGTGCTTCGCCCTCAGGTTCGGGTGAGTCGTGGGTGATACCGCCCTGGTCCGGCCTCGCGTCGTCGGTGCCGGCGCTCGTCAACCTTTGTTCCTCAGTCACCTTGGTTCCTATGTCCGTCTCTCGAAGCCAGTCGAATCCAGTAGCTCATCAAGTCTAATGGATTCTCCGGGCTGTAGCACCACCGTTGGCACGTCGGGCGCATACTCCTTCGCATACCGGACGAAATCGACCGGCGGATCTACCAGGTAGTGACCGTAGAACCGACGAAGGCCGAGCGGGCAGAAACGTTCCCCAGTGGATGGGGATGGCGAGCCGGGGCCGCAGGAGCTGCAAGGCCTGCGCGGCAGTCTCCGGCGACATGTGGTCCGCAGGTAGGCGCAGTCCCCACCCCCAGATGGGCACCAGAGCCACGTCCAGTCCCTCCGCAAGGTCGGACAGGCCGTCGAAAAGCCCGGTGTCTCCGGCGAAGTAGATCTTGAGCGAACCCCGGATCATGTACCCGACAGCGCCGGCAAAGTGGCCCCACGGATAGCGCTTGCCGGTGTGGTTGGCGGGGGTAGCGGTGACCGTGACGTCACCTATCCGCAGCGAGTCGCCTGGCGCCAGTTCGCGAACGTCTCGAAAGCGATATGGGCGCAGGATGGTCCTGGCTCCGGGTGGCACCACGATAAGCGTGTCACGAGGGAGCAAATGCAGGGAGCGCGGGTTCACGTGATCGAGATGGAGATGAGAGATCAGGACGGCATCGAGATCCTTGGTGACGGCAAGGTCCGGCATGGGGCCGTGACGCTTCAGCAGAGGCACGCGCCAGCGAAGGACCGGGTCCGTCAAGAAGCGGACGCCGTCCATCTCGATCAGGAGCGTCTCGTGTCCGAGGTATGAGATCGTCGAGTTCACATGTTTCGGCCTCAAAAGCCGAGGAGGCCGGCCTTGCGGCCGGCCTCCTCGAGTAGGTCCTATCTACGAGCGGTTCGGACTTCTCAGGTCGCGTACCCCGGAACCTTCTTGCGATTGCGCCAGAAGCCGCCGCCGTGTGATGGCGATGTCGAACAGTATCGCCTATGACGATCAGCACGTAGTCCCAATCCCGCCCGTTCTGACCACCGATCATGGAGATCGTGTAGAAGAGCAATGTCCACGGCGCGAAGATGATGCCCAGAATCGGCCAGAAGGCCGTATCGAACACCCGCTGGAACCAGGACATGTCGACCATCCACCATATGATCATGGCCACCCGCGGCCCGGCGATGGCCATCAGTGTCAAGAGACAGCACATACTGACCCCTCTCCTTGATCCGCTCGGGCGGTACTAGACCATGGCCTTCCGCTTCAGTTCCTCGAACTCCGCCTCGCGTGATGGCACCGCTGTCCTTGAGCGCCTGAGCCTTGGCGATCTCGTCGGCTGCCGAGTAACCGGCTGCCCGCTTCTGCCGCGCCTGGGCTTCCTCGATCATCTGCTTGTCCTGTTCGGTCATCTTCGGCCGGGCGATCATGTACGCCAGGAGCCCGATGCAGCGGGAGGAAGATCAGCAGGATGATCCACATCGCCTTCTTCCCACCGCTGATGTCGTTGCGGCGGAAGATGTCGGCGAAGACGGTGATGAAGATCCAGATGTACATCATCCAGAAGAAGAAAATGGCCATAGTCCAGAGGACGCTGCCCTGGCCCCAGGTGTTGCCACAACCGGTGAGGGTAAGCAACAGCGTGCCTACCGTAAGAACCATGAGCAACCAGCGCTTCGAGAATTGCTTCATCAACCCCTCCGTTTCGCTAAATTTACGAACCACTACAATCCTAGCAATTTCGCCTTCGCAGCGGCGAACTCTTCATCCGACAGGATGCCCTGGGCCTTCAGCTCGGCAAGCTTCTGGATCTGGGTCGCGGTGTCATTGCCGGCCGGAGCCGGTGGCGGCGGGGCGTACTGCGGCTGAGCGGCCTGCTGAGCGGCGACAGCCTGCGCGGCCGCGGCGGCCGCGGCGGCCTCCATGGCCGCCTGCTGCTCCGCCGCCTGATATGCGGCGAGCTCCTGCTGGTCGGCCGACGCTTGTTGCTGGCTGGCCGCCTTGTTCGCTTGGTGGCCTCTCACCGCGCCCGCGGTGCCGGCGACGACAGCGGTGGTTGCGGCCACACCTATCAGGCTGGGGCCCCGGCGTCTTCTCATCATCTTGTGTGCCTCCCTCTTCTTATTCGGCCGGTTTCTTGGCGGCGGCCATGACGGCCTGGACTGCTTCGTACGGAATGTGATCCCAAGCCATGAGCACTCCGTCCGCGCCCCGGACCGCGTCGGCGAACTTGCGAGCCCACAGGTTCTCCCAGATGAGAACGGCGGCCGAGGAACCAGGCTCAAGGGCTTCGGCCGCAGCCAGGAGGTCCTCGTCGTTGAGCAGGTCGCCTATCTGCTTCTCGAAAGCGCCGAAAGGCGCGGCTTCGTCATCGGCCAACTCCTCAAGCTCGACGATAAGCATGGAACCATCAGCGTCCTTCTTGACGAAGGCCAAGTCCATCACCCGGATGATGCCTGCCTTGACGAGATCCCCAAGGGCGGGAACGATCTCCCCCTTGAATTTGTTGCCCGGGAAGCCCAGAACGATGTACTGGATCGGGCCTAGAGATACGTCTGCCATATCCTCCTCACTTTCACTCAGACTTGTCGCCCGGCAGATTCCCAACATCGATCAGGAATATGCCGGGGAATAAGCAGGAAGCACACTCTACATCCATTTCACTGTACGGGACATGCTCTCTTAGCACAAGAGCGCGACATGAGCCAATATGGTGCTTGTTCCGGTGCGTTTGGGTGTGGTGCGACTGCACTTGTCCTCCTGAGGTGAAGACTGGCTCCAGAGGCAAAGTAGAGGATGCGGCGGCGACGCTGCTATGCTTTGCACCATGGGTGCCAGCTCCCGAAGAGTCCTCGCTCCGCTGCGTTCCTTGGGCAGTCTCCTGAAGGACGCGTTCGACGCGTGCTGGGAGCACAACATCAGCCGCATGGCGGCCTCGATCGCCTACTTCGGTGCTTTCAGCCTGGCCCCCATCATCGTGGTCATGGTGTCCATCGCCTCCCTGGTATTCGGCAAGAGCGCCGCGGAGGGCCTTATCGTCGATCGACTGACCGAGACCTTCGGTGAGGAGACGGCTCGGTTCATCCAATCCATGCTGGCTGCCATATACAACAGCGCGGGTCTGACGGTCGCAACCGTACTGGCTATCCTCCTGCTGGCCTGGGCCGCGACCCGGATCATCGGCTCCGTCCGTGGTGCTCTGAACGACATCTGGGGCGTCAAGGGACACGGGGGACAGGGCTTCATCGGCTTCTTGATCGGCAAGGCCATCGACTTGGGGATGGTCATCGGGATCGGGATCATGTTCCTTATCTCCATGCTCGCCAACGCTGCCGTGAGCGCCCTCATCAAGTATTTCTCCGACCGCCTCCCCATGCCGGGCTGGCTGCTGCAGGTGCTCGGAGTGCTCTTCTCCCTGGCGGTGACGACCATCTTCTTGATCCTCATGTTCCGGGTGCTGCCGAACATCAAGGTGCGCTTCCTGTACGTCCTGGTGGGAGCTTCGGTCACCGCCGTACTGTTCACGATCGGGAACTACGTGATTGGTCGCTATCTGGGGCAGACCAGCCCCGGCTCGGCGTTCGGCGCGGCCGGTTCCTTGGCCGTGATAATGATCTGGATGTACTACGTGTCGTACATCATCATCTTCGGGGCTGAGGTGACCCGAGCCTACGCTCACCGGGCCAGCGTGAGGAGGCTCAGAGCCGCGGCGGCAGAGGCGGCCGGTTCCGGCGAGCCGATGGCGGCGGTGAAAGAACCGACGACGGCCGAGACCCTCGTGGACGGGTGACCAGAGGAGGCACCTTGAGCAAGGATCGCCCACTGTTCGAGACTTGGCTGGAAGACATCAAGGCGAGCTCCTCTGCCTCGGGAATCGGCATGTACCTGATGCACAACGGAGTGGTCCGCGGTAGCGCGCGCGACGGGTCGGTCGTGACCGGGATGGACCTTTCCTACGACCCCATGCGGCTGAAGGAGATCGTAGACGCGATCGAGGTCAGGCCCGGCGTCGCGGCGGTAAGGGTCTGGATTAACCAAGGCCACCTCGCGGTAGGGGACGACATCATGAGGGTGATCGTCGCCGGAGACATCCGGGAGAACGTGTTTGGCGCGCTGCAGGAACTCGTGCGGCTCGTCAAGACGGAGTGCGTGCACGAATGGGAGATTCGCTAGGGAGGCAGCTGTGCAACTCGACTACACGGTGAAGAGCGCCAAGAGCTTCGACGAGACCGTCGAGGCGGTGACCACGGGGACCGCCCAGGCAGGTTTTCGGGTCCTGTTCGTCCATGACGTCGCCGCGACACTCGCGGAGAAGGGCTTCGTGCGGGAGCGTGTGAGCATCATAGAGGTCTGCAACGCCAAGTACGCAAGCCAGGTGCTGGCCGCCGACGTCAAGATCGGGCTCATGCTGCCGTGCCCCATCATGGTGTACGCGGAGGGGGGCGAGGTGTTCATCACCACGATGCGCCCCAGCCTCATCGCCGGATTCTTCCCCGAGGCGGATATCTCCGACGTGGCCGACACGGTCGAGGACGTCCTCATCGGCATCATGGACAAAGCAGCCGTCTGAGGCACCGCGATTGAGGCGTCGGACAGGCGACGACGCCGACCAATCGGCGGCGGCCCACCGGCCGTTCACACACCGCCGGCGACCGGGCCGCGTCCGCCCTCAGCCGAACCTGACGCAACGCATGGACATCGAGGCCAACTCGATCCCCGCGTAGGGGAAAGTCACCTGGTCATCCTGAGCGCGCATCGCGGCGGGGTAGAGCAGCGGCACGTAATGCTCGTTGGTGGGTACCGCCAGCCGGGCTACTTGTCCCGCAGTCTCGTAGTGGACGAGAGCGGTCTCGTTTCTCCGGATCAAGGCGTCGGCCACGAAGGCGTCGAACTCCACGGCCCAGGGATGCGGCGGCGCCTCGTCCTCCCAGACCACGCCGGCGAAGCTGTGCACGATATTGCCGCTCCCTATCACCAGCACCCCTCGATCCCGTAAGGGAGCAAGACGGCGCCCCAACTCCCAGTGCGCCCGCGGAGAGGCGGCCACATCAAGCGACAGCTCGAAGGTAGGGACATCGGCGGTCGGCCACATGTGCCGAAGCACCGCCCACGACGCGTGGTCCAGGCCCCACTCGTAGTCCAGCTGCGCTTCGGGAAGCAACTCCTTGACCATAGCCGCGTGGGCCAGTGCCCCGGGAGCCGGATACTCGACGGCGTACAGCTCCGGCGGGAATCCCCCGAAATCGTGGATGGTGCGAGGTGGGTCTGCCGCGAGCACGTGGGTACCGCGAGTGAGCCAGTGAGCGGAGACCACGAGGATGGCGTCCGGACGCGGCAGTTCGGCCGCGATGCGCCCGAGAGCCCGCGTGAACTCGTTGTCGGCGATGGCATTCATGGGGTTTCCGTGCGCCAGGAACAGCGCCGGCATCTGCTCAGCAGACGGGCTCATGGACCTGTCGCCGACTGATGATTCGCCGGACCCATTTCTCCACCTCCACCACCGCGTGGACCAACAGGGCGACCCCTACTATCCACGCCCAGAGCGTCGCCCCGATGGGAGCGGTGTCGAACAGTCGGTTCATGCCCGGCAGGTAAGTGTAGAGCACCTGCAGCGCGATCATCAGCAGCACGCCCACGACCAGGAATCTATTCCGATGCAGTCCCACGCTCCACGACGGCAGCGAGAGCGAGCGACAGTTGAACAGATAGGCCAGCTCGCCAAAGACGATCACGTTGTTGGCCACCGTCCTCGCCTCGGCGAGAGTGTGGCCCAGGTGCTGGGCGTACTCGAACAGGCCGAATGCGCCGACCACCAGCAGAAGGCCCACGATCGCGACGCGGATGATCAGAACTCGATCGAGGATCGGGGCGGCGGGTGGACGAGGCGACCGGAGCATGATGCCGTCCTCTTTGGCTTCGAAGGCTAGGGTCATGCCCAGCACGATGCCGGTGGTCATATTGATCCAGAGGATCTGGACCGGGAGGATGGGCAGCACGACACCCGCAAGGATGGCGACAAGGATGACCACTCCCTCGGACAGGTTGGTCGGCAGAGTCCAGGCAATGAACTTGATGAGGTTGTCGAAGACGCCGCGTCCCTCCTCTACCGCCGCTTCGATGGAGGCGAAGTTGTCGTCGGTGAGCACCATATCGGCCGCTTCCTTTGCGACTTCGGTGCCGGAGACGCCCATCGCCACCCCGATGTCGGCCTGCCGCAGGGCCGGACCGTCGTTGACACCATCGCCGGTCATGGCAACCACGTGACCAAGGGATTGAAGAGCGTTGACCAGGCGCAGCTTCTGTTCCGGGGTCACGCGGGCGAAGACCAGGGTGTCTTCCGCCGCCTGAGGTAGACGCGAGTCGTCGATCGTCTCGAGATCCCGGCCGGTGAGGACGGCGAGTTCGGGGTCGAACTCGCAGCCGGGCTTGTGGAGCCGCAACTCGTGGGCTATCGCCGCGGCTGTCAGGGCGTGGTCGCCCGTGATCATCTTCACGTGGATGCCGGCGTCGTGACAGACCTCGACCGCGCGCACGGCCTCTTCCCGCGGAGGATCCATCATCGCCTGCAGTCCAAGGATCGTGAGCCCGTCATCCACCTGCTCGTGGGTGATCTCGTTCACCGACGGGGACATGCTCTTCCTGGCGAAAGCGAGCACCCGGAGACCGCCTGACGCCATCTGCCCCGCTTGGTCCTCTAGTCGATCTCGGTCGATGGGAACAGCTAGCCCACCGTTGCCGAGGACATGGGTGGCTCGCGGCAACAGCTTCTCCACTGCTCCTTTCACATACGCTATCCGCTCTCCTCCGGGGACGGCGTGGAGTGTGGCCATGTACTGATGCTCGGATTCGAACGGCAGCGTGTCCAACCGCGGGAACAGGCGCTCGAGGTGCTCCCCGCTCAGTCCGGCCTTGACGGCCGACACGATCAGCGCCCCCTCGGTGGGGTCACCGTTGATGTGCCAGCCGTCTCCATCGTGGTAGAGCGAACTGTCGTTGCAGAGGACGCCCGCGCTGAGCAGCTCCTGCAGAGCAGGTGGAGTCCCAGCGGCGCCGCTCGTGGCCACGCCATCGCCGGTCGCGCCACCGCCCGACTCGGAGAGGCGCGGGACGGGTGTCCTCTCGGGGCCCAGGATCCGGCCCTCAGGAGCATAGCCGGTGCCGGTGACCACGTACGCTATCCCACCCGCCACGGCCTGCTGCACAGTCATCTGGTTCTGGGTGAGCGTGCCGGTCTTGTCGGAGCAGATGACGGTGGTCCCACCGAGGGTCTCGACGGCCGGCAACCTCCGAATGATCGCCCGCTTGGCAGCCATCCGGGAGACGCCGATAGCCAGGACTATGGTGACGGCCGCCGGAAGGCCTTCGGGAATGGCGCCCACGGCCAGGGCCACCGCAGCGAGGAACACATCGACCACCGGCTGCCCGCGGACGATGCCCACGATCGCCGTCACCGCCGCCAGACCAAGGATGACCCACAAGAGGAGTCTGCTGAAACGGGAAATCTTCGCCGTGAGGGGAGTCTCTATTTCGTGGGCTTGAGCGATGAGGTGGGAGATGTTGCCCACCTCTGTCTCGTCCCCGGTCGCAACGACCAGTCCCGCCCCCTGCCCGGAAGTACAGAGTGTCGAGGCAAAGCTCATGTTCGCCCGATCAGGCAGCAGCGTCTCCTCGGGCACGGGATCCGCGCGCTTCTCCGCTGGAAAAGATTCCCCGGTGAGCGCCGACTCGTCTACGCGCAGATCTCGAGCGTATGAGAGCCGCATGTCCGCCGGCACCCGGTCGCCCGACTGGAGGACGACCAGATCGCCGGGAACAAGCTTCTGGGCCTCTATGCGGATGCGGGCGCCGTCCCGGACGACGGTGGCCTCGGTGGTCATCACGCTCGCGAGCGCATCGATGGCCTTCACAGCTCGGGCTTCCTGAAGGAATCCGACACCGGCGTTGATGATCACCACTCCAAAGATGACCCCGGCGTTCAGCCACTCCCCCAACGCGGCCGTGATCGTCCCGGCAACGATGAGGATGAGCACCAGGGTCTGCCGGAACTGGTCGAGAAGGAGGCGGAGGGAACTCTTGCCCCGTTGGCGCGTGATGATGTTCGGGCCGTGGCGCTCCAGCCGGGCCTGAGCCTCTTCTGAGGAGAGCCCGCGGTCGGCGTCGGTCTCGAGCGCAGCGACTACCTCGTCCGACGTCAGTCCGTGCCAAGGGTGCGTCTGCGACAACGGTTACCGCCCTGCGACAGGGATTCTTACATCGTTTCATGCTCTCATACCCGTCGATGCTCGGCGCGAATCGGGAGCAAACTCGACCGGCCTCCCCCAGGATCTCCGGCGAGCGTAGAATCGAGCGCAGCGGACCCGTGGTCAGGACGGAGAGGGGGCGATCAGCGTGGACGAGTTCATCTCGTTGACCACTATCAGCGGCATCGAGGCGGGCGGCATGAAAGCGGCATCTCTCGACGGTCATGAGATGCTCGTCGCCAACGCCGGTGGGGAGTACTTCGTTGCCGACGCCAGATGCCCGCACATGGGAGGACATCTTGCCGAAGGCGTCCTGGAGGGTACGGTCGTGACCTGTCCACGCCACCACTCCCAGTTCGACCTTAGAGACGGAAGGGTCGTGCGCTGGACAGACTGGCAGGGAGCGACCCTTGGCGTCGCGAAGCTGCTCAGGCATCCGCGCCCGCTCCGTACCTACTCGGTCAAGGTCGAGGGAGACGTCGTGCTGGTGGGTGCCGAGAAAGCACCGCCGACCGACGCGTGACGGGGGTCACGTGACATCAGGAGGCCGCCGAAAGGCGCTGGGATCGGCCGCTGTCCGCCATCCCACCGACCCTGCCTATCTGAGGGACCTGTTCAACAACAGCGCCCGCTACTACGAATCGGTGAACACGATCACCAGCCTTGGCCAGGTGGTCTTGTGGCGCAAGGAGGTCGTCCGTGCGGCTTCGCTGCGCCCGGACGATCGGGTGCTTGATGCGTTCTGCGGTCCCGGTGGTCTGGCGGCGACCGCGCTGCCATATCTGGATGGCCGTGGTGAGCTCGTCCTTGCCGATCTGAGCCCTGTGATGCTGCACGAAGCACGGAAGCGGCTCGCACGGGCAGCCCTGGGCGGTACCTGCGACCCCGGCGCAGAGGGGCGGCGCCCCCGCATCGAGTTCGTGGCCGGCGACCTCCTGCGCGACGATCTCGGGTTGCGGGATTTCGACGCGGTCTTCGTGGGCTGGGGGCTACGCTACGTGGAGGACGTCGGTTCTGCACTCGCCCGCGTACGCTCGGTCGTGCGACCGGGGGGCCGACTGGTGGTGCTGGAGTTCACCCGCCCGCCGCACGTCAGTTGGGCCACTCCCGCGCACGTGTACTTCCGCTATGTCCTCCCCAGGATCGGTTCGTGGCTTGCCCGAGACCGGGAACTGCACGAATACCTGAGCGTGTCGGCGGCCGAGTTCCTCAGCGCCGAGGAGTTGGCTGTTGCGGTAGGGCGGGCCGGTTTGGCGGTCCGGTCGTGTAGGAGCCACCTCGATGGACTCGTGACCATCGTCGCCGCCGACGCGAGGTAGTGGGCGGCGATTGTGTCGGCCCGCGCTTGATGACGGCAGGCGCCTGATGCCGGTTGCGCGTGATGTCGGTCTGCGCCTGGTGTCGGTCTCCAGATGACGCCCGGACTTTGGGGAGCCATTTCCGCGGTCTCCTGGGGTACGTGCGACTTTCTCGCCCGCTTCACCGGCCGGGCAGCCGGTTACCTCAATGCCCTGCTGGCGATGCTCTTCGTGAGCTCGGTGTTCCTCAGCCTCTGGGTCGTGCTGGGAGGGACGCCTCTCGTTTGGACGTCGTCCAGTCTGGTCCTCCTGATCTTCTCGGGTCTGTGCAGCCTCATCGGCTACATCTTCCTCTACATGGCGTTCACGAGGGGACCGGTCAGTGTCGTCGCACCGATAGCCGGAAGCTACCCGGCGCTCGTAGTGCTCATCGCTGTGGCGCTGGGCAACCGGCCTTCGGCCCTGCAGTGGGTGGGGACTGTGGTCACCCTCGCCGGGGTCGTCGCAGTGGCCCGTGGCGGCGTCGAGACGCCTGGAGGCCAAGAAGCCGGGACGGCTCCGCCTGGCGGCGGGGCGACCACCCAGGCCCGAATCCAGTCGACCGGAGCATGGGCGCGGCTGGTACCAAGCAGGCGACGGACGGTCGCCGGCGCCGCTCTGTCCGCGCTCGCCTGGGCGTTCATGATCAGCGCCACGCAGGAGGTGGCGCCGACCGTCGGCACGCTGGAGACCATCTGGCTGCCCCGCGTGGTCGCATTCCTACTGCTGGCGATGGCTCTGACGGTAGGGTGGGCGCGGGGCCGGCCGCGCCCCGCCGTCCCGGGCCGCTGGTGGCCCGTCATCGCCGCGCAGGCCGGCTTGGACGTCGCCGGGTACTACACTCTCTATGCCGCTGTCGACGGCCCCAACCCAGAGATCGCGGCCATGGCCTCCTCCGCCTACTACGTGGTCACTGTGCTGCTCGGCCGGATCATCCTCAAAGAGCGCCTCAGCATCTCCCAGGTGGGAGGCATCGCGCTGGTGTTCACCGGAGTCGTGCTGCTGTCGGCCTAGGGCTGCCAACCGGCCGCCGTCAGCCCGGTCTTTTCCTTGTCGACCCTACGATGTACGCTCTCCTCAACCGTGCGACCGTTACTACCGTTGGGGGGATCCATGGAAGATCGGACGTATGGATTCGTGATCGTGGGTTCTGGCATGGGGGGCTCCAGCGTGGCCCTCGAGCTCGCCAGAAGTAACAAGGACGTCCTGGTGCTGGAGAGGGGAATCGAGGAGCCGAGCGTCGGTAGTTTCAAGGATACCCTTCGCTACTACGACGGCAATCGCACCACCCAGACGCCGAAGAAATCCAAGGAAGGCACGATCCTCTGGCGCACCCTCATGGCCGGCGGCACTGCCATGGTCGCCTGCGGAAACGGGGTACGCGCGCTCCAGTCCCAGCTCGCCGATCATGGGATCGAACTTGAGGACGACTTCTTGGCTATCGAGAAAGAGCTTGGAGTAGCTCCCATCGATGAGCGTCTTCTCTCCGATGGCAGCCGCGCCCTGGCCTCTGCAGGCAGTGACCTGGGCTATCGCTTCGAACGCATGCCCAAGTTCATCGATGCGGACAAGTGCCAGAAGTGCGGCAACTGCATGCTCGGCTGCAAATACGGAGCCAAGTGGACGCCTATCGCCCGGCTTGCGGAGATCCAGGATAGCGGAGCGGAGATCGTCTACGGCGCCCGAGTGGACAAGGTGCTCAGCGCCGACGATAGGGTCACGGGCCTCGAAGGCGTGGTCGACGGCAAACGGTTCAAAGTGGGGGCAGACAGGGTCATCCTTGCCGCCGGCGGCTTAGGTACTCCGGTGATCCTGCAGAACTCAGGAGTCGACGCGGGCAAGGGTCTCTTTATGGATCTCTTCGTCGACGTCTTCGGGACAACCCGCGGTCTCAATCAGATCCACGAACCCTCGATGGCTCTGGTCGATACTCAGTTCCACGAAGAGGGAGGCTTCATCCTCTCCCCCTTTGTGCACCTCACGCGCGGGGCCAGGATGGTCGAAGCGGGCTTTTCCGGAGCCATGGCCTCCAGCAGCAAGCTCATCGGTCTCATGGCCAAGACCAGCGACCAGAGGGCCGGCCGCGTCTTCGCCGATGGGAGCGTTTCGAAGCCCGTCCTGGCCGCCGACCAGGCCAAGCTGGACGCCGGCGCCCGCGCCGCACGCGAGATCCTGGTGAAGGCGGGGGCGGACCCCAAGAGCATCGTGGTCAGCAAGATCCAGGGAGGGCATCCGGGAGGCACTGCGGCTATCGGCGAGGTAGTCGACCAGAACCTGGAGACCAAGATCGGCGGTCTCTTCTGCTGCGACGCCAGCGTGCTACCGGTGACTCCCGGTCTTCCGCCCATGCTCACTCTCGGGGCGCTGGGCAGATACCTCGGACGCAGACTGGCGGACTAGCCTAGCCGTCCTCGCCGGCCTGCTGCGCGCTTCGCGTCAGCCTGCGGTAGTAGGAGTGGGAGGTGTGGAGCGCGGCCACAGGGTTGTGGCCCAGGACCCGGTCTTTGGCGACGAGCACGGTTACCGGCGCCTTGGAGTGCATGAAGAACATGCTGTCGTGACCGACGCACAGGCCGATGACTACGTTGAACTGGGTACCGGCCTTCGCAAGCAGGGCGGCCTGAGCCACGGGATTGCAGAGCACCTCGTATTCCCCCGGGTGCACTTTCTCGGCGTCGAGGAGACCGACGCCCTCCTTGTCTATGGAACCGGTCTTGCAGCACACGGTCGATACCTGGAACCCCCCGGCCGAGAAGATGCGCCGGGCCACCTCGGCCTCCTTCATCAGACCGATGCAGTGCGCGATGCCCAGGTGGGTCCACTCCATCCGCCGGGCGAAGTCCATGATCTCCTCCACCCGGGTGGACCGGCAGTAACCCGCGGCCTCGGTCCGGGCAGACTCCACCGCCATGCGCCGGAGCTCGCCGTCCTCGATCACGATCTGCTCGACCTCGCTCAGGAGCTGGGAGTCAGTGACCCCGGGGCAGAAGCGCGGCGGTGGCTTGGCGCCCGGCTCGCCGTTGCAGGCCTCGATCCGGCAGGTAGTGCAGACGGGCCCCTGGTGAGGGTCCCGCGGGTGCTCGCGCCGGTCCCCTTCGTGATGTTCCTGATGGTCAGCCATGGTGGGGCAATGGTAGCGCGTCACGCCGGAGGCCGCGATGACGACAGGTCTGACGCGCGCGAGACGCGGTCTGCCCAGAGTGCAGGCGTAGAATGAGACCACGGTGCTCGTTGAACGACATCGAGCGGAGACCACCCGTGGCGGACAAGATCAGGATGCGCACGCTCGTCGACCGCTGGTCGGTCTCTGCCGTGGTGTTCTTTGTGGGGCTCAAGCTGCTCCAGACCCTTCGCAGAGCCGGCATCCGACCGTCGGAGGACGGCTTCCGCAGAGCATCGCGCGCGTTCTTTCAGGGAGAGCAAGCCCATCCTTGGATGCCCGCTTTCGGCGTCACTATCCCCCTATCGCCCACCGGCGGCCCTGAAGAGAGTCCAGTGCTCGCCGTCGAGGTCCTGGAGGGCCTGAGGGACCTGCTACGGGCCCGCCGTGAAATGACCAGGAGCCTCCGGTGGGACCGCTATCAGGCGAGATTGGTGCCCCGGAGATACCTCGATCTAGTTCAGGCCCGGTTCACCAAAGACGGCACCCTAGAGGCGATACGTCCCCTTCTTGATCCGAGTCCCGCCTTTCCTCAGGACGGCGAGAACCATATGCTGGACGCAGCTACGAACGCGGTGGTCAAGGCCTACAACGAGACGGGAGGCCTTCCAGACAGGCGGCGCCCTCGCGAGCTACGCCGGCAGGCGCTGGCTCGCATCGAGCGGATCTTCCCACTTCGCCCCGAAGAACGGCGCGGCATGAGAGCCTTGGTGGATCGCCTACTGAGCGCCGTCTGGGTCAGCACGGAGGTGTTCGCAGACAGTACCCCCGGTCATCGGGCTGATCTCATGGCGCGTGTCCACCCACCTGACCTGCGCTCCGGACTTGGCCCTGGCTCCGGGGGCCTCGTTGTCGTGGCCCGCGTCCTACCCGGCACCCAAGGGGCCGACCTCTGGTTCAAATACCACCACGCGCTGTTCGACGGAGTGCCGTTCTCCGAAGTGCTCGCCGAGCTCGTGCGAAGGTGGGGCACCGCGGAGCCGCTCGTCTTGCCGGCAGCCAGACCGGTGAAGGGAGACCGGCCCGTGGTCCGCTGCTCGGGACCGCGGGCGCCGGAATCATGGGTGCTCCAGGATCGGCTCGATTTCGGCCCGCTGCTCCACGAGCGCCGTCGCCTGGAGTCCATCTACGCGAGGGTCCTCAATGGCGAGAGGATCAGCACGGTGGGACTCCTTGTCTGGCATCTAGCGCATCAGGAGGCCTTTGATGACCGGAAATTCGCCGTAGCCCTCGATGTCCCGGCCGCGGGAGGCCGAGAGCGCACCCTCGGCATCGCTTCCATACGACCCGCCGTTTTCTTCGACAATGACGATCCAGACGCCGCCCTGCTTGCGTTCAACAGAGAGCTGCTCAGACGTATCGAGGGGACACGCCGGCGGCGGAGCGAATCCTACGAGATGCTGGAGTCATTCGCCCTGCTTCCTGCGTGGATCTTTCCTCTTCTGTTGATGCTTCTCGGACGCGGCTTGCGAGAATGCACCGGTACCTTGGGGATATCTGTCATCCGCGAGGCATCCTTAGTCATAGCGGCTCAAGCCGACATCTACAACGACGGCTTCATCGGCATCGGGTCGTTCGATCTGCCGGTTGAAGACGATGGGCGAGCAGGCATTGTGATGGTGAAGGGACCACCCGACAAGATCGGCGGCTATGCCGACGCCATGTCGGCGGTCGTGACGCGGTCGGCGCGCGACTGAGGCGATGTTCCGGACCGTCGCGTCTGGCGCGAGGCTGAACGCGGCGACGGCTCGCTCGCGGCGAAAACACGTCCCCCGCTGAGCCCCCGTGGCCACGGATCTTCCTGTCCGGATGCGCGACTATGCTTACCCACATGAGCACGAGGGCCGCATGAGAGCCGCCACACGATGAAGACCGCGACGCCGTGAGGACCGGCACGGCCACCCTCCCCCTGCACGGCGGCAAGGCGCCTGCGTGGCTGTTCTCGCGGATGAGGCTCCTTGCCCGCGAGATCACCCTGGCCATCGTCGCCGAGCACGGACCAGAAGAGATGCTCCTCCGCCTGTCCGACCCTTTCTGGTTCCAGGCGTTTGGCGCCGTCCTGGGGTTCGATTGGCACAGTTCCGGAGTCACCACCACCGTCTGCGGCGCTTTGAAGGACGGCTTGCGGGGGCTCGAGCACGAGTCCGGGCTCGTGGTGGCTGGCGGCAAGGGAGGCGTATCCCGCAAAACCCCGTCCGAGATCGAGGCGGCGGCCAACTCCGGCCACCTGGCGGTGGATCCGGGGCCTCTCGTATACGCCAGCAAGATGGCAGCCAAGGTCGACAGCGCTGGACTCCAAGACGGATACCAGGTCTATCACCACAGCTTCTTTTTCACGCGCGCGGGCAGGTGGGCCGTGGTGCAGCAGGGGATGAACGACGGCAACGGCATGGCCAGGCGTTACCACTGGCTTGGCGACTCCGTAGAGGACTTCGTGGTGGAGCCGCACAGCGCCATCGCCTCCGCAGCGGCGGGCACAAACGTGCTCAACATGGTGGCCAGCGCCAGTCTCCCGGCTCAGAAAACGGTGACAGAAGTCTCTCGCGATCCGCCGGATCGAATCGCCGGATGCCTCGACCGGCTCAAGAACCTTGCTCTGCCTCGGCGACACGCCGTGGAGTTGCGAGATATCCGGCCGGAGAACCTCTCCAAGGCCTTTCTGGCCACCTACGAGCGCCAGCCGGAGGACTTCGAGACACTCCTAGGGATGCCCGGCATCGGGCCCAAGACCATCCGGGCCCTCGCCCTCATCGCCGAACTGATGTGGGACACGCCTGCCAGCCGGAACGATCCCGCCCTCTTCAGCTTCGCGCACGGCGGCAAGGACGGGTTCCCCTATCCGGTCGATCGGCCCACGTACGACCGTAACATCGAGATCCTCCGGTCGGCGGTCGCACAGGCACGGCTGGGTAAGAATGAGCAGCTCGAGGCGCTGCGGAGGCTGGCGGGGGTTTGGTCAACGCACCCGACGATGGACGCTGCGCGGCGCTGAGGGCTCGATATGAGCGGAGCCCCAGCCGGCTGGCCGGGGCTCCGCGGTTTGGTCCTGCGCTGGTGGACTGGCGGAGTGCTCAGACGCGGCTTGCGGCCGCCGCCGTTGTCGGTGCCGCCACGTGGCCAGCGGCGCGCTTCCGACTCATCCATAGGTCGTACTCGGCTACGACTTCGGCCTCAGCTCGCTGATGAAGTCGCGCATGCGGGCGAGGGCGTCCCGCGTCAGCACCTGTAGTTGCTCGATCTGGACGGCGACCGCCTCGGGGTCCTTCTCACGAAGGATCTGGGCGGAGCGGGTGGCCAATTGGATGCCGAACATGGCCTGGGATACCGAATCGTGCAGCTCCCGCGCGAGGCGGTTGCGCTCCTCGATCACCGCCAGCTCTTCGACCTGAGCCACGTACTCTTTCAGCGCGAGATGGGTCTCCTGAAGTTCCTCCACCATCTGCCGACTCTCCGCCCGGGCGGCTTCGATCTGCTGGCTCGCCACCGCCAGGCCGGGGACGACCACAGCGAAGGCCATCGGCGTGAGGGCAAATCCCAGCCCCTCGAGTAGACCTTGGGTGGCGACGAGGGTGCCCGCGATGAGGAACTCCAGCGCCCCGATCCACGCCCAGCGAGTCCGGCCGCCAAAGACCAGTGCCACCTGGTAGCAGAGCACCACGTAGAGGGAGGTCGCGTAGTCGAAGTCAGGCTCGAGGCTCAGCAGCGCAAACACCACCAAGCACTGAATGACAAGGATCGCGTGCAAGAATCGAGGACGCATCCCCTGACGCGACCACACCAGAGTGAAGAGCACGAAGAAGACCGCGAGGAGGACCACATACCAGGGAAGACGGTCGCTGTCGCTGACGGCCAGGAGCAGGCGGACAGCAAGGGCAAGTGCGACCACGTAGATGGCAACAAGGAAGACGAGCAACCAGCCCCGCAACTGCCGGGCTGCCTCAGGTCCATGCCCCGGGGCGCGGCCGCCCACCAGTCGGGGGCCGCCCGTCGGCTGGGCGTCGCCCGCGGGACCCTTATTCGTCGTCGGCAAGCCCATTGCGTATGGCGAAGATGGCGAGTTGCGTGCGGTCCTTCAGAGTGAGCTTGGCAAGGATATGCCCGATGTGGGTCTTGACCGTCTTCTCGCTGATGAACAACTCCTGGGCGATCTCCAGGTTGCTGGCGCCACGGGCCACCGCTCTCGTCACCTCGAGTTCCCGCTCAGTGAGTTCCGCGGCGGCAGATGGGATCTCGTCTCCCGCACCCTGCGGCGCGCCCGCACCACCCCCCCTTGGGGTGTGGCGCATGGCCTCCACCAGTTTGCGGGCCACGTCGGGATGGAGCCTGGGCTCGCCCTGATATGCGGCACGGATGGCGCCCACGAGATCGTCGGGCGAGACGTCCTTGAGCAGGTAGCTGGATGCTCCGGCCTGCAGAGCCGGAAACACCTGGCTATCCTCGGCGAAGCTCGTGAGTACGATCACGCGGGCGTGGTGGGAACCACCACCGGATCCCACGATCTGTCTGGTCGCCTGGATGCCGTCGAGCCGGGGCATCACCAGATCCATGAGCACCACATGAGGCGCCAACTCGGCCGTCATCCGCACGGCCTCGAGGCCGTCGGCGGCTTCGCCGACGACGTGAATGTCGTCGTGCAGTTCCAGAAAGGTTCGCAGACCCTGCCGGACGACCTGATGATCGTCTACGATCAGCACCCTGATCCGCTCCCCAGCGAGCGCATCGTCAGTCATCTCACTCCTTCCTCGGACGGCACTCGCTCCACCACCACGCGGGTGCCGCTCCCCGGCGTGCTGGTCACTTGGAAGCTCCAGCCGATCTCTGCCGCGCGTTGAGCCATACTCTCCAGACCAAAGCCCCGTCCCGAACCGGCCAGCGCGGCATCGAAGCCGCGGCCGGCGTCCTCGACCTCCATCCGAGCGGGCTCGCTCAGACGCAGCCTGACGGTGGCCGTGGTCACGCCCGCGTGCTTGACCACGTTGTTGAGGGCTTCCTGGGCGATACGCACGAGACCCTGTTCCTCCTGCATCGACGCCATTTCTCTGATCGAGACGCCCACCGGTGGGTCCTCGATCTCGAGGGACACCGTGATACCGTCGGCGGCCCGCCGCTCCACCTCGCGCCCCAGCGCCCCCCTCAGACCGGCGCCGCCGGTGGCATCCGGGGCAAGTTCAGCCACAAGCGTGCGCATCTCACCGAGAGCGCTCTGTGCCAGCCGGCTGAGACGGTCCAGTTGAGCGTCGGCCGCTGCCGGATTCCGGTCGAGGAGAAGGGCCGCGGACTGGCTTGCAAGAGTCATGCTGAAGATGGTCTGGGTCACCGAGTCGTGCAACTCACGCGCCAGTCGGTTGCGCTCCCGAGCGACGGCCAACCCCTCCAAGCGCAGAGAGTAATCCTCCAACTCCGCGTTGGCCTCGCGCAGCTCGCGTCCTTGGGCTTCGTTGGCCAGACGGGCGTCGGCCGCCCGGCGAGTAGCCAGCGCATAGAACCCCAGAAGGACGTTGCCCGCGGTGTAGGCAAGAGTGACCGCGGCCACCTCGGGCGGGTCGTAGCGCTCGAGGAGAGGCAGGGCCGTGAGCGGGACGAAGAGCACCAGCCAGGGCGCGCCAAAGCGGAGACCGAACCTCAGCATGGCGTGCATGGACAGGACTCCGAAGAGTGCCGCATAGAAGTCCTGCGTGCCGGGCAGGTAGAGCAGAGCGACGACGATGACGGTCTGAATGACGAGGTAGACCGTAGACCAGGGCCGCCAGCGCTTGGAGACGAACGGCTCCGAGACGAACAGCGCCAGCCACCCGAGAAGAAGCGGGAATGCGCTCATCGATACGGGGCCGCCGTCTATTGCCAAGGCCACTGTGCGCAGGACGGCACCGGCGAAGAGAAAGCCCGCAGCCGTGTAGAACACCCAGAGATACGACCTGTCGGTCGAGCGGCTCAAGCGATTCCAACCCCCCGGATGGGCTCACCGGCAAGAGACCCGGTTCGCCAGCCATGATAACGACAATTACAATGGAGCGATGAACGACGCCACCCACACCGCCGGATTCGATTTCGACACGGTGATCGACCGCCGGGGTACGGCCAGCTACAAGTGGGACAAGTACTCCGGACGCGACGTCATCCCCATGTGGGTGGCCGACATGGATTTCCTCTCGCCTCCGGCGGTGGCGGCCGCGCTCGCAGAGCGCGCCGCGCACGGGGTGTATGGCTACACTCACGCCACCGACGAGTTGGAGACCGTGGTGCAGGCAGTCCTAAGGGCCGAGTATGGCTGGGAGGTCCCTGCCGAGTGGCTCGTGTGGCTTCCGGGGTTGGTCTCCGGACTGAACGTCCTGTGCCGCGCCGTCGGGTCGCCGGGAGACGAGGTCGCCACGTTCGTCCCCATCTATCCCCCGTTCCTCACGGCTCCGGGATTCGCGCAGCGCTCGGTGCTGCGGGTCCCGCTCGTGCAATCCGGTGGGCGCTGGGAGATGGATCTGGAGGCACTCGAGCGCTCTCTTACCCCGCGGACGAGACTGTTGCTGCTCTGTTCGCCGCACAACCCTGTCGGCCGAGTATGGTCGGCTGGAGAACTGCAGGCCCTCGCCGACATCGCCTGCCGTCGCGACTTGATCGTCGGGTCCGATGAGGTGCACGCCGGCCTCGTCCTCGACACCGACAAGCCCCACATCCCCCTTGCCACTCTCGGCTCCGAGATCTCCTCTCGCACCATCACCCTCATGGCTCCCAGCAAGACCTTCAATCTTGCCGGACTGGGTTGCTCCTTCGCCGTCATCGCCGACAAGCGGCTACGTCGCGCCTTTTGCGACGCGATGCAGGGGATCGTCCCCCACGTGAACCTGTTCGGCTATGTCGCGGCACAGGCTGCCTACGAACATGGGGGCGCCTGGCTTTCTTCACTCCTCGACTACCTGCGGGTCAACAGAGACCTCGTCGAGAACGCGGTCACAGCCATGCCCGGTCTGGACGTCGCCCACGTCGAGGCCACCTACTTGGCCTGGATCGACACTCGGGGGTCGGGACTCTCCGATCCCGTCCGGGACTTCGAGAAAGCCGGGGTCGGTCTCTCGGACGGGGCCGAGTTCGGCGCCCCAGGGTTCGTCCGTCTCAACTTCGGCTGCAGCCGTTCTGTCTTGCTCGAGGGTCTCGCCCGCATGCATTCCATATTCAGGCCTGCGGAGATAAGATAGGGGATCAATCAGGACGCCGCTGACACGCTGCGGTCAAGCGTGGGTGATTTGGAGCGCGTGCCGCGACCGACGACGGAAGGGGGGCAAGTGAGTCGCGTAGACGGGCTGTACAACGGCGTACAACGACGCGCGATCAACAAGATGGTCGCCCTCGTCGCCGATGAGGACAAGACCAAGATCCTGCGTGCGTTCAAGTTCGCGGAGGTGATCGCCCCCGAGAGCCAGAAGCTCGCCGTCCGGGTCCTTCGCGACAAGATCCGCGACGACCACCCGTCACTTCTTCTGATGCGTCACGCCATCGGCCGCCTCAGCCCCATCTGCAGGGAGCGCTTCATCGAGACCGTGATCGTGAACGACCTTCTGCGCGGCCAGGCCAAGCGAAACAAGCTCATGGAGAAGTCGGGCATGATGGCGCCCTTGACCATCCTCGTGAGTCCCAGCATGCGCTGCAACCTCACCTGCGAGGGCTGCTACGCCTCCGAATACTCCCCCGATCAGGATCTCGACCGGGGCCTCCTGCAGCGTATCGTCGATGAGGGTAACGAGATGGGGGTGTATCTCTTCACCTTCCTTGGGGGCGAGCCTCTTCTCTACCCAGGACTGCTCGATTTTGCCAAGGCCAATAGCGACTCGTTCTTCCAGATCTTCACCAACGGCATGCTCCTGACCGACGCCATGATCCAGAGGATGGCCGCCATCGGCAATGTGGCTCCCATGCTCAGCATCGACGGACCCTCCGAATTCACCGATTGGCGGCGAGGCTCCGGTGTGCACGAGCGCGTCATGGCAGCCATGGACCGGCTGGGGAAAGCAGGCGTCCTTTTCGGGTATTCGGCGACTGTCACCAGCAAGAACTATCAGGCACTTGTCAGCGACGACTTCATCGACCCACTCATCGAAAAAGGTGCGCTGCTCGGCTGGAACTTCCTCTACATGCCCATCGGCCGCGACCCGAGCGTCGAGCTGATGCCCACTCCGGCTCAGCGCGAGGAGTTCCGGCAGGGCATTGTGCGCATCCGGGAGACCAAGCCGCTTTTCACCGTGGATTTCTGGGGAGACGCGCCCTGGGTCGGAGGCTGCATCGCGGGCAGGCACTACATGCACATCACCAGCGAAGGCTGGGTCGAGCCCTGCATCTTCACGCACTTCGCCACCGACAACATCAAGGATGTCAGCCTGATGGAGGCGTTCAACTCGCCTTACTTCAGGCAGATCCGCAAGCGCCAGCCTTACAACGATAACCTGCTAAGGCCCTGCATGTGGATCGACAACCCCGCCTGCTCCAGGGAGATCATGGCGGCGACCGGAGCTCAACCCACTCACGAGGGCGCCGACTCCATGCTCGACCTCGAAGAGGAGCTCGACGCGTACGCGATCGAGTCCGGCGCCATCCTCGATCCCGCGTGGACCTGCCTCCGTGAGACGATGCCGTCCCACGGCCGGATCAAGCCCCGACCCGACGAGTCGGTGAACTCTATCGCCAGCTGAGTCCGAGGCTGGGACGGAGGGTGATGTCGGGGCAGCCGGCTACGGAACCGGCAGCCCTTCCTCCATCGATGCCCGCGCCGCCTCCATGGGCTGCTGACTCACTGTAATCACCCCGCGATAGGGCCGGTCGAAATCCGCGATGATGAACACCACCGAGGCCAGGATCACGGAGATGACGATAGCCGCGACCACGGAGCGCCCGCCGCTCAGCCCCGACGCATAGCCCATGATGCCGAGAGTGGCCAGGCAGGCCGCGAAGATGACATACAGCACCGTCTCGGGCACGTGATTGCGCAGTCCGGCGTCGCGGCGGCCCGCCGAGTCGATCACCTCGTTAACGGCCTGGATATACAGACCGGTGCTCACCGCCCGCGGGTCGAGTTCCGCCGCTGCGACCCCGGCAGTGAACAACTGGCGCTGCAACGCATCCTGCTCCGCGAGCCCCCCGGAGGCGACAGTGAGGAACCAGTCTGGACGCGCCAGCTGCAGACGCACGTCGGTATAGCGCTTGAAGGCCTCGTCCACCTCGGCATGCTGCGACTCGGGCAGGAGCGCCGCACGCAGGTAGGCCGTCCCTATGGCGTTCGCCTCATCCACCACCGCCGCTTTGCGGTTCTCGAACCGGCCGACGGCCATCGACACGCTGAAGGCGAGAAGTAGGCCGAGAAGCGCAGCCACCGCCGTCTGCACGGCCGAAAAGTGGTCCTTCTTGAGCTGCTTGTCCGGCTTCCGTCCGCGCTTGCTGAGCCAGTAGCCGAACTCGGCAGCGGCCATGCAGCCCACGAAGAGAAGCCCGGCGATAAGCCACCCGTCCTGGCGAAACAAAAAGGTGTAGTCGTCCACGATCTGGGGCCGCCTATCAGCGCAGTTCTCGGATCTTCTGCACCAACAGGAACACCGCCAGGGACCGCCAGCAGCACCACGATGATCCACATCCAGTAGTGCCCGATGAGCAGTATGGCGGTGACGACGGCCAGGATGGACGCTATCCCAGTGATCGTTCGCGCGTACTCCGCTCGTAGGATCGACTCGATGACAACGAACGCCACCACCATCGTCAATAGCCCTATCCACAAGTAGCCCCGCGCGAACAGCATGATGGCTATGATCCCGAACAGGATCACGCTCAGGCTGATCGCTCCCCAGGCCTCGGCTGCCCGATTGAAGCGCACATCCCGCTGGAGCCACCGGCCGGCCCAGCTTGTGGATATGCGCTCGAGGATCGGGCTTCTGTCCTGCTCGCAGCAGGGCCAGCCTCTGCAGAAGCGCGCTGAGTACGGCCTCGTTCTCAGTGAACTCCTTCCTCAGGCCGCTCAGCTCCCTCCGAAGGAGATCGCTCCTCTCTACAAGGGCCTGGTGGCGGGCGACGAGGTGCGGATTCCCTTCCATCCCGGTCATCTGGACGCCGACAGCCTGCAGTTCAATGGTCTTCTGCCCGATCAGGCTCTCCAGGTCCGCCTGCCGCGTCTCGATGCGAGAGCAGTCCCCGCCAAGCAGACTGATGGCCTGAGGAGGCGGCGGTTCCTTGTCGAGACCGGCAAAGCCGAGAGGGTCATACCAGCTTTCGCGGGGAGATCCACCCCGGTTGTACATGGGGCCGGCGGGAGCGTTCTCGCCCGAGATCGGATCGTTGGCGTATAGACCCCAGAGCCCGCGATACTGGCTCACCCAGGGCGTAGATTCGTCGATGACCACGCGGTCCCACGAGTGCTGCTGCCCAGGGCCTATGGACTTGCCATCTCCTCTCGCAAAGTCGACGAACGGGATGCGGAACGGGTCGCGGACCCTGCCGGCCTGGCCGAGCGTGCGTGTCCAGAACGAACTGACCCCCTTGGCGAACGAGCGCAGCCAATCGGGGACGGGCAGAGGTACAGGAGACTGGTATTCGCCCTGACGGAAGTACGAGGCGTGGGACCCCGCGCCCGCCCATACCACCGGATGTCCGTCCAGAAGATCGAGTTCCCCGCGGTCATCCCAGCGCCGACGTAGGTCGTCTCCGTGGAAGTCGTGGGAGGCATAGGCGACCCACTCCGGCAGTAGAGCGGCCGTCCTCCTCGTAGAGGTAGACCAGGATGTTCTCCCAGTCCGACTCGTGGTCGTTGACTCCATGGAACCCGGAGCGCCAGCTGTTGTAGTAGTAGAAGAACCAGTACTGGAGGATCGTCCAGCCGCCCTGGCGCACGACTCGACCGTAGTAGACGTACGTATCGTCTCCGCTGAGCACCCTGCCGTATTCCAATTCGGCGATCGCAGCAGTCACCCGAGACACGTTGCCGCGGAAGAAGAAGGAGATGGAGAAGACGGCATCCAGGATCCGCGGCAGGAAGCCGCCCACGCGCCAGACGGCCTCTTCCCGGTCGGAACACGTTATCGCTCTGCCGGCGCTCCCGGGCCACCTCGGCGAGTACCCGGGCGCTGTCGGCCAGCCCCCTCGTCTCAACAAAACGAAGGTATTCGACGGTGCCGAAGGGATACTCCCGCGACTCCACGAGTCTGTCGACGTCGAGTCTCCCTTCTTCGATCAGCCTCTCGTCCCGGCCGTCGGGGTAGTGGGCCCAGAGAGAGGCCTTGGACACGTACCTTTCCACGTCGGTGGGAAAGAACTGCTCTCCCTTGGTGAAGTGCACGACCGGCTCGAAGGTCCGCAGAAGCTCCAGATCGGTCGCATCCATCGGGGCCGATACCGCGTCGGCAACCTTCGGCAGACCGCTATGTTCGATCTCCTCGTTCATGGTCTTACCCGCGCTCGTCAAGTCGGAACTCGCGGTGGAGCGAAGCCTGATTGAGCACAAGCAGGAGGACCACTCCCGCCAGCATGCTCAGATAGTGATGCTCCCCGACAAAGTACGACAAGAGCCCTAGCGCCAGGGATAGGGCAGTCCAGGTCATCGCGGCACTCCAGGCCCATTTCCGCTTGAACAGGAAGCCGACCAGAACAGCCAGTGCGAACACCCCGAAGAAGAGATACGCGCTGCTCAGCACCAGCAGTACTCCTTTGGTCGTCAGCTCGCCTGCCCCAGCCAGGATCACCGATCATGCCGGTGAGTGCCCCCAAGTCCAACAGTAGGAACAAGCCGTTCACCACGTAGGAGGCCATGGTCAAGAACATGATCACAGCCGCGACGATCATGGGTATCGAGAAGCGTCGACGTTTCGCGACCGGCATCGGCGCCCGCTCGGCGCTTTGCTCGGGCGCGACCGTCCCATCCTGGCTCGTCATGCGCCCACCCCCTTGGCCTCCTCGCAGGACGCGCGTCCTGCATCTGCCGCCGACTCTAGCACGCGTCAATACCGGCGTGATAGCTCTGCAGGGATCTCACATGGCCGCCGTCCTGCCGCCGGGCGGCGATGCCGTAGGCCGCCGCTTTGGCCGCATCGGTCGTGGTGATGTAGGGCACCTTGTGACGTATGGCCGCCTTGCGGATGTAGGAGTCGTCGAACTCGCTCGATTTGCCTGCCGGAGTGTTCACCACCAAGTGGATCTCGCCGTTCTTGATGGCATCTTCGATGTTGGGTCGGCCTTCATGCAATTTGAGGATGGGCTCGCTCTCGATACCGTGTGCCGCAAGGAAGGCGTGGGTGCCGACCGTCGCCCGGATGTGGAAGCCCAACGCGTGGAACTCCCGCGCGGCCGGAAGCGCGCTCTCCCGGTCTCGCTCGGCCACGGTGATCAGGACCGTCCCCTGCAGCGGCAGTCTCTGACCGGCCGCCTCCTCGGCCTTGGCAAAGGCCAGCGGGAACGAGTCGGCCATGCCCAGCACCTCGCCCGTGGAACGCATCTCGGGCCCCAGGAGCGGATCGACCTCGGGGAACATGTTGAACGGGAACACGGCTTCCTTCACACCGAAATGGGGCACCGGCCGGTCGACCACCCCTAGGTCGGCCAGCTTCGCGCCGAGCATCAACCGAGTGGCGAGGGCCGCCATCTGCACGTTGCACACCTTGGACACCAGCGGCACGGTGCGCGACGCGCGGGGATTCGCTTCCAGCACGTAGACGGTGCCGTCCGAGATGGCGTACTGCATGTTCATGAGTCCGACCACACCCAACTCGGTAGCGATCTTCTTCGTGTAGCGGCGGATGGTGGCCAGGTGCTCCTCGGAGATCGTGACGGGCGGGATGACACAGGCGGAGTCACCGGAATGCACCCCTGCGTATTCGATATGCTCCATCACGGCCGGGACGAAGGCGTCGCTGCCGTCGGCCAGAGCGTCCGCTTCGCACTCGAGCGCGTTCTCCAGGAACCTGTCGATGAGGATGGGCCGCTCCGGCGTGACGTTGACCGCCGCCTGCATATAGCGCACCAGCATCTCCTCGTCGTGGACGATCTCCATCCCCCGGCCGCCCAGAACGTAGCTGGGCCGAAGGATCAGCGGGTAGCCTATGCGGGACGCCACCGCGAGAGCTTCGTCGAGCGCGGTGGCCATGCCCGCCTCGGGCATGGGTATGTCGAGCCGCGCCATCATCGTGCGGAAGCGATCCCGGTCTTCCGCGAGATCGATAGTATCGGGTGAGGTGCCGATGATGGGGACTCCCGCCTTCTCCAGTTCCCGAGCGATGTTGAGAGGGGTCTGCCCGCCGAACTGGACGATGACCCCTTCCGGGCGCTCCTTGTCATAGATGGCGAGCACGTCCTCCACCGTGAGGGGCTCGAAGTAGAGCTTGTCGGACGTATCGTAGTCGGTAGACACCGTCTCGGGGTTGCAGTTGATCATGATGGATTCGAAGCCCGCCTCGCGCAGCGCGAAGGCGGCGTGAACGCAGCAGTAGTCGAACTCGATCCCCTGGCCTATCCGGTTGGGGCCGCCGCCCAGCACCATGATCTTGCGGCGTTCGCTCACCGGAACGGCGTCCGGCGCGTTGTAGGTGGAATAGTAGTAGGCCGCGTTCTCCACGCCGCTAACGGGCACGGGGTGGTATCCATGCTTGATGCCCAGCCTGAGCCGCTGCGCCCGGACATCGGCCTCGGGGACGCCCAGCAGCTTGGCCAGATAGGTGTCGGCGAAACCGTTCTGCTTGGCGCGGGCAAGGAGGTCGTCGGGGATCGGCAGCGCCGGCGCCGCGCCCAGCGGCGTCGCGGCCGAGGCATCGAGTGCAGCGGCGGCCCGGCTGTCGGCCCCGGCCGGCGGCGGCGCCGGCCGGAAGGCGAGCATCTCCTCCTCGAGTTGCACCAGTTCCCTCATCTGCTCGATGAACCACGGCTTGATGTGGGTACGGCGATAGAGGGTCTCTGTGTCCGCCCCCTTGCGCAGAGCTTCGTACATGATGAACTGCCGCTCGCTCGTAGGCTCCTTGAGCATCGCGAGGAGCTCATCGAGAGAGCGCGAGTTGAAGTCCTTGGCGAAGCCGAGCCCGTGGCGCCCGCTCTCGAGGGAACGGATGGCCTTCTGCAGCGACTCCTTGTAGGTCTTGCCTATCGACATGACCTCGCCCACGGCGCGCATCTGGGTCCCGAGCTTGTCCTCGGCGTCGCGGAACTTCTCGAAGGCCCAGCGGGCGAACTTCACCACGACGTAGTCGCCGGAGGGCGTGTACTTCTCCAGGGTGCCGTCACGCCAGTAGGGGATCTCGTCGAGGGTCAGGCCACCGGCGAGAAGCGAGCTAACCATGGCGATGGGGAAGCCGGTAGCCTTCGAGGCCAGCGCCGACGAGCGCGACGTGCGTGGGTTGATCTCGATCACCACCACCCTGCCCGTCTTGGGATCATGGGCGAACTGGATGTTCGTTCCCCCGATGACCTCGATGGCCTCGACGATCGCGTACGAGTACCGTTGCAGGACGGCCTGCAATTCCGGCGCGATCGTGAGCATGGGAGCTGTGCAGTAGCTGTCGCCCGTGTGCACCCCCATGGCATCGACGTTCTCGATGAAGCACACGGTGATCATCTGGTTCTTCGCATCGCGGACGACCTCGAGCTCCAGCTCCTCCCAACCGAGCACCGACTCTTCCACCAGCACCTGCCCCACCAGACTGGCCCGGATGCCGCGGTCGACGATCACCTGGAGTTCTTCGCGGTTGTAGACGATGCCACCCCCCGTGCCCCCCATCGTATAGGCGGGCCTGATGACCACCGGATAGCCCAAGCGCGCCGCTACCACCGCCGCCTCGTCCACCGAATAGCAGATCTCGCTGCTGGGCATCTCGATACCCAGCCGGGTCATAGTCTCCTTGAAGGCCAGGCGGTCCTCGCCCCGCTCGATGGCGTCGGGGCCCACCCCGATGATCTTGACCCCGTACTCCGACAGTATCCCTGAGCGATGCAGCTGCGAGGAGAGGTTCAGACCAGATTGACCGCCCAGGTTGGGCAGCAGGGCGTCAGGTCGGGAAACGGCGATGATATCGGTGAGGGTCTCGAGATTGAGCGGCTCGATGTAGGTCTCGTCGGCCATCACGGGGTCGGTCATGATGGTCGCGGGATTGGAGTTGACCAGCACGATCTTGTACCCCAAGCTCCGGAGCGCCTTGCAGGCCTGAGTGCCGGAATAATCGAACTCGCACGCCTGGCCGATCACGATCGGGCCGGAACCGATGATGAGCACCTTCCGGACGTCGGGGCGCTTGGGCATGAGAGCTCCTCTCCCAGGGTATGTAGGCTTGCCTGGATTCTATCGCGGTGCAACGACTGCGCGATACACCGGGCGGGTCGGCGGGCTACGGAGCGACGGGCGGCGGCGCTGCGGGCAGCGGCGCGACGAACGGCGCCCACCGCGCCTCCGGAACCGGCCCTTGACGAGACGTCAACGTCTCGGCACCCTGTAGAGAGGTGGGCGGACCAGCCGCCGGACGAGAGAAGCCAAGGAGGCTCTGCGATGACCGAGGAAGTGAAGTTCTACCCCGCGTACTGGGGCGGCAAGAAGCTTGCCTATCCCAACGTGCCGGCGGAGTCCCCCAAGTTCGCCAACTCGGTCGTCGCCGGCAATCTCATCTTCGTCTCGGGCTGCCAGGGTCAGAACGACGAGACGGTCAAGGTCGAGACCGACGTGTTCGAGGAGCAGATGATCATCGCCCTGGACAAGGTGCGGCGCTGCATGGAAGAAGCGGGCAGCAGCATGAACAACGTCATCAAGACGCTCATGATGCTCAAACGCCTGGAGGACTATCCCAAGATGCGCAAGACCGAGCTCGAGTACTACCAGAAGTATGCGCCCATGCTGGTGGAAGATCCGCCGGCCAGCACCTTCATGCAGGTAGGCCTGGCTAGACCTGAGTTCTTGGTGGAGATCGACGTCGTAGGAGTAGTATCTCGGGGCTGACCGGCTGCGATTCGGGAAGAGCAAGGCAAGGAGGGAGCCATGGCCCGCGCACTCTGGAAGGGCGCTATCAGTTTCGGGTTGGTCACCATCCCTGTCTCGCTGTATCCGGCGAAGGATGCGCGCGAGGACCTCACCTTCCACATGCTCCATCGGGAGGACCTTCGGCGCATCCACAACAAGCGCGTGGACGAGGCCGGACACGAGGTCGCCCTCGAGGACGTCGTCAAGGGATACGAGTACGAGAAGGACCGTTACGTCGTCCTTGAGCCCTCCGATCTGAGAGCGGCCAACGTGGAAGCGACCCAGAGCATCGACATCATGCAGTTCGTGGACGCCGGCGACATCGACCTGACCTTCTTCGATACCCCTTACTACACCGAGCCGTCCAAGACCGGGCGCCGCGCCTACGCCCTTCTCCGCGAGACCATGAAGCGCACGCGCAAGGTGGCCGTGGCCAAGATCGTGATCCGAGAGCGCCAGCATCTCTGCGCTGTGGTGGCCGACGGCCCTGTCATCCTCGCCTACACCCTGCGCTGGCCTTACCAGCTGCGCAAGCCGTCGGACCTCGACCTTCCCAGCGAGGACCTGAGCGAACTCGCCGTCACCCCCCAGGAGTTGAAGATGGCCGAGCAGTTGGTGCAGGCCATGGTCGCCGATTGGCGCCCGGAGGAATATCGCGACACCTATCATGACGACGTCCTTGTGATGATCGATGAGAAGATCAAGAGCGGGACGGTGACGGTGCGGGGCGAGCCCGAGCGCCGGGAAGGTGGCGAGGTGGTGGATATCATGGCCCTCCTCAAGCGCAGCGTCGAAGCGCGGAGACCGGCGACAGCTGAGGGTGCGGGGTAGGCGAAGAAGATGGCGCTGGAGGAGTATCGGAAGAAGAGGGACTTCGACAGGACTCCAGAGCCGGCCGGTGAGGGTCGCGAGGAAGCCGCTTCGAGACCGGGCCTTCTGTTCGTAGTCCAGAAGCACGCGGCCGGCAGGCTTCACTACGACTTCCGGCTGGAACTCGATGGCGTTCTGCTTTCCTGGGCCGTTCCCAAGGGTCCTTCGCTCGACCCCCGCGACCGCCGCCTGGCCGCGCGCGTCGAAGACCACCCCCTCGAGTACGGGAGCTTCGAGGGCACGATCCCCAAGGGCGAGTACGGCGGAGGGACCGTGCTCCTGTGGGACCGCGGCACCTGGGAGCCCGAGGGCGACCCGCATGAAGGCCTGCGGAAGGGGGACCTGAAGTTGGTCCTGCATGGCGAGAAGCTCAGAGGCAGTTGGGTGCTGGTGCGGATGAAGCCGCGTCCGGGACAAGGGGACAGGGAAGAGTGGCTGCTCATCAAGCACCGAGACCGGGAAGCCTCGGAGGGTGAGGGCGGTCGCATCCTCGAAGAACGGCCGGAGTCGGTGGCCAGCGGACGGACGCTCGAAGAGGTCACGACCGCGGGAGACGCCAGCGTGTGGCACGGCGGCCTGCCTCCCGGCGGACAGACGGATGCGCGGCCCGGCGAGGATTTCTCCCTCGATCCTTCGTCGCTTAGGGGGGCCGAGGCCGTCGACAGCTTCCCTGGTTTCGTCCGGCCCGAGTTGGCGACGCTGGTGGAGGAGGCGCCGTCCGGCGACGATTGGCTGCACGAGATCAAGTTCGACGGCTACCGAGCCATCGCGACCATCGATAAGGGCTCGGTACGGATGTTCTCCCGCAACGACAAGGACTGGACCGTCCCCTTCAGGGCGATCGCTGATGATCTGGCCCGGTTGCCGGTGACCAGCGCGGTCCTGGACGGAGAAGTGGTCGTCCGCCTGCCCGACGGCCGCACCAGCTTTCAGGAACTGCGGGATGAACTCGGGGCCGCCGGCCGAGCCGCCGCGACGGGTGACGCCGCGGCGGCGGACGATACGGCGAGCCGCCGCGACCGGTGGGGATCCGGCGGCGCCACGACAGGCGACGCGGCGGCGGCTGGCGATACCGGCGATGCCGCCGCGACCGGCGCCGGGGTTGGGCGCGGCCCGGACTCCGCTGCAGAAAGCCGTCTGGCGTACTACGTGTTCGACCTGCTGCACCTTGACGGCTACGATCTGACCCACGCCTCGCTGGAGGACCGCAAGGGGCTGCTGCGGCGGCTGCTTGCCCGCTCGGACGGCGGGCGGCTTCTTCTCTCCGACCACATCCCGGGAGAAGGCGGGACGGTCCTCGATCAAGCATGCGAGATGGGCTTGGAGGGGATCGTGAGCAAGCGGGCGGCGAGTCCCTACCGTGCGGGAGTGCGGGGCCGCGAATGGGTGAAGACCAAGTGCAGGAATCGCCAGGAGTTCGTCATCGGCGGATACACCGACCCGAGTGGAGCGCGAACCGGTTTCGGCGCTCTGCTGCTCGGGGTCCATACCGACTGCGGGACTGCGCTACGTGGGCAAGGTCGGCACCGGCTTCGATGAGAGGGCCTTGACTGCACTGGCAAGACGACTCGCCGGGATGCACGTCGACGACCCTCCCTTCACCGAGGACCTGCAGCGGGCGCAGAAGGGCTCCCACTGGGTACGGCCGGAACTGGTGGCCGAGGTCGAGTTCGCCGAGTGGACCCGGGAGGGCGGTATCCGTCACCCCAGTTTCAAGGGCCTGCGGGAGGACAAGCCCGCGGCCGAGGTGGTGGCCGAGACGACCGCGGAAGCGGCGAGGCCCGGGAGATCTCCGGCCGAGGACGGCGTCAGCATCACTCACCCCGATAGGGTCTTCTGGCCACGGACCGGCACGACCAAGAAAGACCTCGTGGACTACTACGCGTCGGTAGCCGAGCGCATGCTCCCCTACGTCATCCACCGGCCGGTCGCCATGGTGCGCTGCCCGAGCGGGGTCGAAGACGACGAGGGGAGACCGGTAGAACGACTCGACGGCAAGTCCGGGGGGCGGCGCGGCGGCAAGCCTGCCGGCTGCTTCTTCAACAAGCACCCGTCTGAGGACTTCCCGGGCCCTGTGGGTCGGGTGATGATCACCGAATCCGCCGGCCCCGCCCCCTACCTCACCATCACCGAGCCGGGGAGCCTCACCGCGCTGGCCCAGATGGGCGTGTTGGAGATCCACATCTGGGGTTCCACCTGGCCGGACATCGAACGCCCGGACATGATCGTCATCGACCTCGACCCCGGCCCCGGAGTCGACTGGCAGGCGCTGGCCGACGGAGCACGCCTGGTGCGCCACCTGCTCCACTCGCTGGGACTGGAGAGTTTCGTCAAGACCACCGGGGGCAAGGGACTGCACGTGGTCGTGCCGCTCACGCCCGACCTGGGCTGGAAGGAGATCAGCCGCTTCTGCCGGAGGATCGCCGAGACTCGTGGTGGATCTCGCTCCGGACCGTTTCACCTCCAACATGTCCAAGGTCAAGCGCGAGGGCAAGGATCTATGTGGACTACGTGCGCAACAATCGCGGCTCCACCTCGATCGCTCCGTTCTCCACACGGGCAAGAGAACGGGCTTCGGTCGCGGTCCCGCTGCGATGGTCGGAGTTGAGCGGAGCATATCCGCCCCGACACGTACACTCTCGAGAGCCTTGCGAGCCGACTGCGCAGGTTGAAGGAGCGATCCTTGGGACGGCTATTTTCCGACCCGGGACGCCCAGAGGCTGGATGTCGCCATGATGCAAAGCGTCGGGCTGGACTAGGCTGAGCCTTGTGGGGGAATCCGGGCTCATCCTTCTGACCGGCGGTACCGGCTACGTCGGGGGGCGGCTCATCCGACCGCTCGAGGAGACAGGACGTCCACTCCGCGTCCTCGCCCGGGATCCGGAACGACTGCGCCCGGCTCAAGCGCCCTCGACTCTTCGTCCCCCGGGTGGGACCCGACACCGAGATCGTGCAGGGAGATCTACTGGACCCCGCGTCCCTGGCCGCCGCCTGTTCCGGCGTCGACACCGCGTACTACCTGGTGCACTCGATGGGAGAGGGGACCGGGGGCTTCCTCGAGAGCGAGCTCGACCTCAGCCCGCAATTTCGCGGAGGCCGCCCGCGCGGCCGGGATCCGTCGCATCATCTACCTGGGCGGGCTGGGAAGACCGGAAGACCGGCTTGTCGTCGCATCTGGCCAGCCGTCAGGACGTCGGCCGCCTGCTCCGCGAAAGCGGCGCGGAGACCGTCGAGTTCCGGGCCTCGGTGATCCTGGGCAGCGGATCGATCTCGTTCGAGATGATCCGCGGACTGGTGGACCGGCTTCCGGTGCTGATCGCCCCTCGCTGGGTGAACACCCTGACCCAGCCGATCGCCGTGGAGGACGTGCTCGCCTATCTGTTGGCCGCACTCGATGTGACCCTCCCCGAACCGTGCGCCATCTACGAGATCGGTGGCGCCGACAAGGTCTCTTACGGCGGGATGATGAAGGCCTACGCCGCGTCACAGGGGCTCAGAGAGGGTCTTCGTCAGAGTGCCCGTGGCTCACGCCCCGGCTGTCGGCTCACTGGCTCGCCTTGGTCACCCCGCTCTACTACCGGGTCGGCCGGCACCTGCTGGAAGGGGTGCGCAACGAGACCGTGGTGACGAACGACGACGCCGCCCGGGACTTCCCTCAGATCCGGCCCATGGGGGTGGACGCGGCCATCGCTCGGGCCCTCGCCAACGAAGACCGGGACGTTCGCCGAGACCCGGTGGAGCGACGCCGCAGTCGAGCTCGCCGCCGGCGCGCCTGCGGCCGGGGCGACGCGTCGGACGGCGCTACATGGACCAGCGCATGCTGGAAGTCGACTGCCCGCCCGACCGAGTCGTTCTCCGCCGTCCTCTGCATCGGCGGGCTCCAGGGGCTGGTACGCGTGGACCTGGCTGTGGAGCGCTGCGCGGCCTGCTCGACCAGATAAGTGGCGGTGTCGGAGCGCGGCGCGGACGCCGCGATCCCACCTGCCTCATCCCAGGCGACACCGTCGACTTCTGGCGGGTGGAGGAAGTGGAGCCCGACCGCAGGCTGCGCTTGGCTGCCGAGATGCGCATGCCGGGGCGGGGCTGGCTGCAGTTCGAGTGCGATCCCCTACCGGACGGGGGCACTCGTATCGTGCAGACCGCCCTGTGGGATCCCGTCGGCCTCGCCGGACACCTCTACTGGTTCTCGATGTGGCCCATGCACCAACTCATATTCGGCTCGATGCTCAGGGGCATCGCCAGGGAGAGCGGCTGCGAGACCCGCTAGACGTGTATCCGTGGGAGGCCCCCATTCTGTAACTCGTTTCAGAATGAAGCCGCGGCCGCCTAGTGCTCCCTGGCCGGCACGATAGCGCGCCTCAGTCCGAGGGCTCGGCCTCGACAGGCGGAGCCGCCGACTGATTCATCGGCCGCGGGTAGTTGGCTGCCACCTCGCGGGCGGTCAGGATGGCCAGCGCCATGACGATCAGCCCCATCCCCACCGCCTCCACGACCCCCGGGCGCTCGCCCAGCTGGATCCACGCGGCCACCACGCCCACCACCGGTATCGCCAGGCTGCTGAGACCCGCGGTGCCGGTGGACAGACTGTGCAGGATGTACAGCCACAGCACCCAGGTCAAGGCGTTAGCGGGTCCGATGTTGAACAGGAGGACGGCGATGAAGGTGCCGCTCCACTGCACCGGTTCCGACGCCGTGAGGAAGGCGACGATGATCAAGCGGTATGGAGCCGATAAGACCCTGCCAAGCGATGAGCGTCAGTAGGTCGATGTCGTGGCGTGACCGCATGATCTTGACCACCACCGAACTGACCGCCCACACGAGACCGGCGCCCACGGCCAACAAGCTGCTCTGGAGGCCCCGCAGGTTCCACGGTCCGAGAATAGCGATGAGCCCGCCCAGCGCCAAGATGACCGCCCCCCACTGCAGACCGCGCACCGGTTCGCCCAGCACCGGCCAGGCGATCATGAGCAGCCAGAACGGCATGGTGTAGGCGAGGATGGAGACCTTGCCGGCGCCCCCGAGGCTCACCGCCCACATGGCCAGACCGACGAAACCGCCCGTCTGCAGCAAGCCGAAGAGGATGGTCAAGCCTAAGGCCTGCGGCCGCAGCCGGCGGTGAAGCAGCGGCAGCAGCGAGAACATGAAGACCGCACCGAAGAAGGTGCGGAGCGCCGCAAAGGTGAACGGCTCGGCGTAGGTCATGCCGACCTTCATGACCACCCAGTTGTAGCCCCAGATCAGGGCCAGCAGGGCGAGCGCCGCGAAAGGCAGCCACACGGCGCGTCCCCCGTCGCCCGACGTACTGTCGCCCCGCGCGTTCACTCTTGGTCCCCGCTTCCTCGCACACACCTCGTGCGCGACTCACTCGTCCACGACTCGCGGAGAAGGCTATAGCCAGGCGGGCCCACGTTCAAGCGGCGGCCGACCGCGCAGCGCCCCTCTTGCGAAGCATCTGCTTCTTCTATTACCATCTCTCCTTGGGAACGCATCGTTCCCGGACTGACCGTGCTGAGTGACCGTTCGTATTCAGGAGGTGCGGAATCATGCAGGGGACAGCAGAGAGCATAGGGCCCGCGGGAGCTGCTACTCGACCTGGAGCCCCGCTTCCGCAAGCTGCGTTGGTGGAACATCGGGGTGGGGCTCGTCCTTGCGGTCCAAGCGGTGGTCATCGCGGTGCTGGAGAACGGGTTCTCCATCCCGGTCGTGGCCACCTGGATGGCCGGCCCGCCTGGGACCGAGCCTGAACTCTACAAGATCGGCGATTTCTCCCTCGGTTGGGGGGTCTTCGCCTTCATGGCCCTGTCGGCCCTCGCGCTTCTCGTCATCGCCTCGCCCGGGCGTCTTCGGCTGGTACAAGCGCAACCTGCTACTCAACCGCAACTACGGGCGCTGGATCGAGTACTCCATCACCTCGTCGCTGATGATCGTGCTCATCACCATGATCTGCGGCATCACCGACCTCGCGGCCATGATCGCGATCTTCGGCGTGAACGCCTGCATGGTCCTCTTCGGTCTGCTGATGGAGAAGTACGAGCAACCCGGAAAGCCCAACTGGCTGTCGTTCTATTTCGGCTGCTTCGCGGGGATCATCCCCTGGATCGGGGTCCTCATCTACGTGTGGACCCCGGGCTTCGGCGATGTGGAGGCTCCGGGCTTCGTCTACGGGATCATCTTCTCGCTGTTCGTCTTCTTCAACTGCTTCGCCGTGAACATGATCCTGCAGTACAAGAAGGTGGGCAGGTGGAAGGACTACCTCTTCGGCGAGAAGGTGTACATCATCCTGAGCCTGACCGCCAAGGCACTCTTGTCCTGGCAGGTGTTCGCGTCGGTCCTGGCCGGATAGTCGAGCGCTGACAGCGAGTCTCCTCGGGGCGCCGGCCGCAAGCGGCCGGCGCCCCGCCTCTCCCGCCCACGAATCGATCCCGCCCCTACGGGGTATATCAGGGCCCAGTGCGTATCCGGAGAAAGGAGTCTCCATGCTCGAAGAAGCCAGGTCATGGCGATCGTCCCGTTCCACGATCTCCTCAGGGCCCAGACCTTCTACGAGAAGATGCTCGGCCTCATTCCCTCCGAGGGTTCCCTGTCCGGGGGCGAGGCTGTCTACTCCCTTCGGAGACACCACCCTACTCGTGTACCAGACCCGGGCCGAGTTGGGCGGCGCCACGAAGATCAGCCTGACCGTCGTCCGGACCTGGACAAGACGATGGCCGACCTCAAAACCATGGGATCCGTCTTCGAAGAGCTTGGACTGCCCTATCTGAAGACGATCGACGGGGTGAGCCGAAGACGCCTACGGGAAGGCGGCTTGGTTCAAGGACCTCGAAGGTAACTGGATTGCCGCTCAGACGAATTCAAGAGCTAGCCTCGCCGGCCGGCCTGACCGGCTCACCGGAAACCCTCATCGTTCCCGAACCTCGCGGGCGGCGCGGGTCGCGCGGCCCGCTTCCTACGCATCCCGACGTCCGCCTACGCCTACCCGAAGCCTCCGGGTTTCCTGGGGCACCTCGCCGCGGCTTGATATCTGGGACCAGCCATAAAGCGGCATCCCTGCGATGCCGATATCAAACCTATCTGCCCCCTACCTGATACCCCAACCTGGACGTCGCCCGTATGCGGGCAAGAGTAAGGAGGTCAGGTCTCATGCCACTCACGGCACGATCGATCTGGAGCAAGAGACGGAGACTACGTCGTCGGCGCCGCGACCGCGGTGCTACTTGCCGCCTTTTTCGTCGTCGGTGACCCGGTCATCGACCGGGCCTCGGCCACGACCATACCCGATGGTCTTCCCGCTCGGAATCCCGGGTCACGGTACATCACGACTATCTCGCCCCGCGCGTCGGTCATCTCCATCAAGGGACCGACCTCATGGCGCCCAAGATGACCAAGGAGCTGGCCTGCGTCAGCGGTACGGTCACGCTGCGCGTGGGCACCTACGACGGCGTGCCTTCGTACTCCCTCTGGCTCGCAGGCGACGATGGGCACGGCTACTTCTACATCCACATCAACAACGACACGCCGGGCACCGACGATGGCGCGGGGGGCCTCGCAGAACGCGTTCGCCCCAGGACTGGTGTCCGGGGCCCACGTCGAGCAGGGACAACACATCGCCTACGTGGGTGACAGCGGCAACGCGGAAGTCGCACCGGACCGCACCTGCATTTCGAGATCCACGAGACCACCTCGATGTCCTCGCCCTCCTTGGACCCGTTCGATAGCCTGGTGAACGCTCCCCTGGCCGACGGCACTCCCCCGCCCCCACCCCCGTCCACCCCGAACGGGACCCGTTATCAGCAGAACAACACCAACATCGTCTATTCGGGCAAGTGGGTGACATTCAGCACGAGCAGCGCCTCGGGGGGGAGTTATGGGTACGCCGACTCGACGGCCAGCGCCGTGATCTGGTTCACGGGGACCCAGCTCGATCTCATCGCCACCAAGGGCTACACCCAGGGCAAGGTCAGGGTGAGTGTGGACGGGGGGACCGCGGTCCTGGTGGATCTGTACAACTCGATCACGTTGCGGCAGCAGCGAGTGTGGTCCACGAAGACCCTCGAGCAAGGCACACACAGGGTGACCGTGTCATGGACCGGGCAACCCCACACGTCGGGCGGTCCCACCCGCGTGAACATAGACGCGGTCGACGTACAGGGCTCCCTGATATCTCCGCCACCGTCCACGGCGTCCGTGACTCGCTTTCAGCAGAACAACACCAACATCCTGTATTCCGGCAAGTGGGTGACCTTCCTCACCACCGGTGCCTCTGGTGGAAGCTACGGGTACGCCGACTCGGCGGCGAGCGCCTCCATCTGGTTCACGGGGACCCGACTGGATCTCATCGCCACCAAGGGCTACACCCAGGGCAAGGTCCGGGTGAGCGTCGATGGAGGGACCGCGGTCCTGGTCGATCTGTTCAACCCCACCACCCTTCGTCAGCAGAAGGTGTGGTCGACCAACACCCTTGCGGAGGGGACACACAAGGTGACCGTCACCTGGACGGGGCAGCCGCATGCGTCCGGCGGTCCCACCCGCGTAAACATCGACGCCATCGACATAACCGGGACGCTGGTCAAGGCCGTCCCTTGATGATGTCGAAAGGCGTTTTGCCTCCCGGCCGGAGTCTAGTAGACTGGCTCCTGATGGATGGTTGTCGACTGGAGAAGCGATATTCGACTGAATAGGAAAGCCCTTCTCCCCCTGCTGGGGGTGCTTGTCTTCATGGTGGTCCTCGTGGGCGTCGCGGCGCCCGCCCGGGCTGACCTGACTCTTTCCCGGCCTCTCAACTACTCGGGCCAGACCCACGAGCAGAGCGCCATACTCCTATCCAAGCGGGAGTACCCCAGCCCAGGCGGAGCCCCCGCTGTGGTGCTTTCCGCGTCGGACAACTACAGCGTGTCTCTAAGTGCTGGGGTCCTGGCCAAGGCCTATGACGGGCCTCTGCTGCTGACCGCCTCCGCTAGCCTGGGCTCCGATGTCGCAGCGGAACTCACTCGTCTACATCCCACCCAGGTCTTCGTGGTAGGCCTGCCGTCGTCGTTCGTGAGCAAGATCGTCGCGGCCGTGCCCGGACTGACGGCGGACAAGGTCACCACCCTCACCGGCGTCGATCGCTACGCGACCGCGGCCTTGGTGGCCGGGGCCCTCAAGGCCAAAGTAGGGGCGGTCGAGCGCGTGGTCATCGTGCCGGGCGACAGCTACGCGGCTGGGATCGCCGCCTCACCGCTGGCGTGCGCTCAGGCTTGGCCCCTGCTCCTCACGCCCGCGGCAGGACCGTTCCCGCAAGCCTCGGCCGACGCCATCAGCAGCCTCGGGGCCACTTCCGGCATCATCGTGGGGACGAACGTCACCCCGGAGGTAGCCGACTTCTCCATCACGGCTCGCATCATCGGGACCACCAGTACCAACGACCCCGACGGGCGGTACGACGCCTCCCTCAAGCTCAACGAACTGGCGGTTGAGCAAGGCTGGCAGAGCTACGCGCACGTCGGGCTGACCCGCGGCGATGACTTCCCCGAGGCGATGGTCATAGCGCCGTATCTGGCGCGTAATCACGGCGTCCTGCTCTTCTCCAAGTCGTCTGCGCTCACCAGTGCCGCCGTGACGACGCTGACGGCGCACGGCACGGAGGTCGACCTCATCGACATGCTGGGACTGGGCTGGTCGGTATACCGGCAGGTCAAGATCCTCAACACCGCACGCGTCGCCGCGCTCAGTTCCACCAGCGGCCCGGTCGCCGGGGGCAATAGTGTCGTCGTCACGGGCACGTCGTTCAGCGCGGTATCCAAGGTCAGAGTCGGCAAGGTCGACGTGGCACCGGAGAACTGGCGCCTCGATTCCGATACGCAGATCACCATCCTCGCGATGCCCCCCGGCTTCGGCCGCGGTCCCGCGGAGATCACCCTCTCCAACTACTGGGGCCCGAGTCGCGCCACGGTCAAGGATCTCTACACCTATCTCAGCGAAGAGCCCATGGTCGCAGGCGACAAGGTGGTCCAAGAGGCGCTCAAGTATCTCGGGGTCTCCTATCTCTGGGGCGGGGCCAGCCCGACAAGCGGGTTCGATTGCTCCGGCCTGGTCATGTACGTGTACAAGAAGTTCGGCGTCTCCCTGCCCCATCGCTCGCTCTATCAGGCGAACTACGGCACCCCGGTCAGCAAGGACGACCTCCTGCCCGGCGATCTGGTGTTCTTCTACACGCCCATCAGCCACGTAGGGATGTACGTCGGTGGGGGTCTGATGATCAATGCTCCCCGGAACGGCGACCTGGTGTGCATCGAAGACGTCTTTCGGGAGAGCTACGTCAAGGCCCGCAGGATGCTGTCGCCGTACACGCGGTATCAGCAGACCGACGCGCGGCTCGTCTATACCGGCAAGTGGTCCACCGGCAACTCGACCTCCGCTTCGGGGGGCAGCTACGGCTACGCCAACACGAGCGGTTCCAGCCTCACGGTCGCGTTCAACGGCACCCATCTGAACTGGGTGACCAAGAAGAGCCCCTCGTACGGCAAGGCCTCGGTGAGCCTGGACGGAGGGGCTGCGGTCGAGGTGAGTCTCTACAGCAGTAGCACGCTTTACCAGCAGAAGGTATGGACCACGGGTAAGCTCCCGCTCGGTCCCCACACGGTCACGATCCGCTGGACAGGGGCCAAGGGCGCCTCCACGGGGGGAACGAACATCGGGTCCGATGCCTTCGACGTCATCGGCAGCCTGATCCAAGCGCCTCCTCCGCTCCCCGCTCCCACGAGATATCAAGATACCCATGCTTCGCTCACGTTTGCGGGAGTCTGGAACTACTCCACCGTGAGTTCCGCCACCGGAGGTAGCTTCCGCCACCTCGACGGGACCGGTTCCGCGAGCGTGACCTTCAATGGCACCTCGCTCAGTTGGGTAGCCAGAAAGAGTCCCTCCTACGGCGTGGCCAAGGTCACCGTCGACAACGGCGACCCGGTGCTGGTGGACCTCTACAGCCCCACCAGCGACTACGGCAAGAACGTCTGGAATACCGGCCCGCTCCAGGCTCGAACCCACACCGTCACCATCGAGTGGACCGGCGAGAAGAACGCCGCGGCCACCGGCACCGGCATCAGCCTCGATGCGTTCGACGTGATCGGGACGCTCGTGCGACCGGCCGGCCTGGTCAGGGTCGAACAGACCGACTCCCGCCTCGCGTATGCCGGCACCTGGTACACCTTCTCTACCACCGGTCCGTCGTCCGGCAGCTACAAACGGGCCAATACCAGCGGCACCGCGGTCACCGTCAAGTTCACGGGGACGTATCTGTCGTGGATCGCCACCGCGGGAACCACACTGAGCAAGGCATACGTATCGCTTGACGACGGCCCGGCGCAGACTATCGATCTGGCCCGCTCCGCCGTCGCCTATCAGCAGAGCGTGTGGACCACCGGGACCATCCCCGGCGGCTCGCATACGGTCAAGATCTGGTGGGACACCACCAACGCGGCAGGTAAGTACATCAGCCTCGATGCGTTCGATGTGATGGGCACCCTCAACTAGCCCGACGCCCCCGCGCGCGCCCCGCCGCGCACTTCAGAAACCCGCCTCGGAGGCCGATATGAAGAGTATCGGCGACCGTTGCCCGGCCTCTGGAGGGATCTCATGCAGCCGACCAAGAAGATGATGCACGCCGCGCTCGCGGCGCTCGTGTTTGTGCTGGTGCTCCTGCTCGGCGCATCCGCCGCGCTGGCCGCGCCCACGTTCAACCGGCCGATCAATTCCGATTCCGGCCACGTGGCCAACGCCATCGCGCTGTCCAAGGGCACCTTCTCGAGCGGTGTTCCGGCGGCCGTCGTGACCACCGCGGACGGCTATGCCGACTCGCTCACCGCGAGCGTGTTGGCCGCGGTCTACGGAGGGCCGCTGCTGCTGACCTCCGGGTCGAGCCTGAGCGCCGATGTAGCCTCCGAGCTCTCCCGGCTCAAGCCGGCCAAGGTCTTCCTTGTCGGGCTGCCTTCGACTCTTGCCTCGAGCGTCAAGAGCGCGGTACCCAGTCTCACCGATCCCGCCCAGATCGTCAGCCTCAAGGGTGGCGACCGCTACGAGACGGCCGCTCTGGTGGCGCGCCAGATCAAGAGCAAGCTGGGAACGGTGTCCAAGGTCATAATCGCTCCCGGCGATAGCTACGCAGGCGCGCTTGCCGCATCGTCCCTGGCCGCCGCCAAGGGCTGGCCGCTGCTGCTCACCCCCGCCGCCGGTCCTCTACCGCAGTCGACGGCCCAGGCCATCGCCGACCTCGAAGCCGGTTCGGGCATCGTGGTGGGCACCGGGCTCGGCATCGACGTGAACGGCTTCACTATCAGCAAGCGGATCGTCGGTGAGAAGACCACAGGCGATCCCGACGGCCGTTACGACACCTGTGCCAAACTGGCCGACTACGCGGTCGAGCAGGGCTGGCAGAGCTACGCTCACCTGGGTCTGGTCTCGGGCGAAGACTACCCCGACGGCGAGGTCACGGTACCCGTAATTGCACGGGCCGACGGAGTGCTCCTCCTGACCAAGCCCAGTTCGTTGCCGGCTGCGACCAACGCCGCGATCAAGAGCCACGGTCCGGAAGTGAAGAGGATCGACTTCGTGGGCATCGGATGGTCCGTATACCGAGAGGTCAAGAGCCTCAACAGCGCTCGAGTGACGGGCCTGAGCACCTCGGGCGGTCCTGTGGGCGGAGGCAACAGTCTCGTTGTCACCGGTGCGGCTCTGAGCGGGGCGAGCAGAGTGCGTGTGGGCAAGGTGGACGTTCCGGGGGGGGACTGGAAGGTCGACTCTGGTACGCAACTCACCATCACCACTGTCCCTGCCGGATACGGCGACGGCCCGGTCGAGGTGACGGTGTTCAACTACTGGGGACCCAGTCCTTCTACGACCAAGGACCTCTACTTCTACGGCGACGACGGAGTCCTCTCGCCTGGAGAGAAGGTGGTCCGGGAGGCGGTCAAGTACCTGGGGGTCCCCTACCTCTGGGCTGGGTCGACCCCCACCACCGGAGTCGACTGCTCCGGATTCACCATGTATGTGTACAGACAGTTCGGCATCAGCCTGCCGCACTACTCGGGAGCGCAGGCGGGGTACGGCACCGCCGTCAGTAAGGCGGATCTCCAACCGGGCGACCTCGTCTTCTTCTACTCCCCCATCAGCCATGTAGGGATGTACGTTGGCGGTGGCATGATGATCAACGCCCCGCGGAGCGGCGACCTCGTGTGCATCGAAGACGCCTTCAGGACCAGCTATGTCAGGGCCAGACGATTGCTCTCGCCGTACACCCGTTACGAACAGACCGATTCCCGCCTCGCTTTGACCGGGACGTGGAACACTTCGTCGGTAGGCTCGGCCTCGGGAGGTTCGTTCCGCTATGCGAACTCCTCCGGCGCGTCCGTGACGGTCAGCTTCACAGGCTCCTACCTCGCCTGGATCGCCAAGAAGAGCCCGGTCTACGGACAGGCCAAGGTGACGCTCGACAACAAAGCGCCGGTCACCATCGACCTCTACGGCGCGAACGAGACCTACCTGCAGAAGGTGTGGAACACGGGCACACTGGCGACCGGGCAGCACACCGTCAGGATCGAGTGGACCGGTAACAAGAACGCCGCGGCCTCCGATACCAATATCTCGGTGGATGGGTTCGACCTCATCGGTAGCCTCACACAGGCCACGCCGACTCCGCCGATCCCGCCTTCCGACGGCCCGACCGCGACCCGCCACGAGCAGACCGACTCCCACTTCGCCTTCGCGGGCGCCTGGGGCGCGTTCTCGGCCACTGGTGCCTCTGGGGGCAACTACAAGCGCGCGAACGTGAGCGGGAGCTCGGCGACGGTCAGCTTCAACGGCACGTATCTGGCGTGGATCGCCACCAAGGGGACCACGCTGGGCAAAGCGAAGGTGAGCCTGGATGGCGGTGCCGCGACCACCGTGGACCTGGCCGCCGCCAGCGTCGCCTACCAGCAGAAGGTGTGGAACACGGGTACGCTTGCCTCGGGCAATCACACCGTGACCATCTCGTGGGACGCCGCCAATGCGGCGGGCAAGTACATCAGCATCGACGCGTTCGACGTGACCGGTAGCCTCACGCAGGCCGCGGTGACCCCGCCGACACCACCGACCCCGCCGACGCCCGCCCCCAGCCCCACAAGGTACGAGCAGACCGACTCCCACTTCGCCTTCGCCGGAACCTGGGGCGCCTTCTCGGCCACCGGTGCCTCTGGGGGCAGCTACAAGCGCGCGAACGTGAGCGGGAGCTCGGCGACGGTCAGCTTCAACGGCACGTATCTGGCGTGGATCGCCACCAAGGGGACCACTCTTGGCAAAGCGAAGGTGAGCCTGGATGGCGGAACCGCGACCACCGTGGACCTGGCCGCCGCCAGCGTCGCCTACCAGCAGAAGGTGTGGAACACGGGGACCCTTGCGACCGGGCAGCACACCGTCACTATCTCGTGGGACACCGCCAATGCGGCGGGCAAGTACATCAGCATCGACGCGTTCGACGTGACCGGGACCGTTACGCAGGTCTCGGCCGGGCCGGCCGCCCCCACCCCCAAGGCCACTCGCCACGAACAGAACAGCGCTCTGCTGACCTATGCCGGAGGCTGGATGGCCTCGTCAGCCTCCTCGGCCTCGAGCGGCAGCTTCCGCTTCGCGGACGCTGCCGGCTCGGCGGTGACGGTCAAGTTCACCGGCTCCTACCTGGCCTGGATAGCCAAGAAGAGCCCGGTGTACGGCAAAGCCAAGGTGACGGTGGACGGCGGCGCGCCCGTGACGGTCGACCTCTACAGCGCCGAACACTCTCTGGCAGCAGAAGGTCTGGGACACGGGGACACTCGCCACGGCGGCGCACACAGTCAAGATCGAATGGACGGGCACCAAGAGCAGCGGCGCCACCGGCGCCAACATCAACATGGACGCGTTCGACATCGTCGGGGACCCTCATCCAGGCGCCCGCGGTCCAGGCGATCCGCTACGAGCAGAGAGACACCCACTTCGTCTACGTGGGCACGTGGACCGCATCGTCGTCTTCGTCGGCCTCGGGCGGCAGCTTCCGCTTCGCCGATTCCTCCGGAGTCCTCGGTGACGGTCACGTTCATCGGTTCCTACCTGTCCTGGATCGCCAAGAAGAGCCCCGTCTACGGCAAGGCCAAGGTCACGGTGGACGGCGGTACCCCGATGATCGTCGACCTCTATTCGGCCGAGGAACTCTGTGGAAGCAGAAGGTGTGGGAAACGAAGACCCTCGTGCCCGGGCACCCACACGGTCAAGATCGAATGGACGGGCACCAAGAGTTCCGCGGCGACCGGCACCAACATCGGTGTGGACGCCTTCGACGTGATCGGGACGCTGAAGTAGGCGCGCTGGGCGGCCGCGGCTTCATTCTGAAACCAGTCTCTAGCTGAGCGCCCGCGCCAGACTCACGAGGATCGCCGCGGTCGCGCCCCAGATCCGCCGCCCGGGATAGGGCAGCACGTAGAAGCTGCGCTCCTGGCCGTCGCGCAACAGGTGCTCTCGCGCAGATGGTTGAGCCGGGTCGATCACGAACTGTAGCGGCACCAGGAAGACGTCGGCCACCTCCCGCTCGTCGGGGACGAAGGTCGACCGGCGGGTCGACCCAGCCCACGAACGGATGGACGCAGTAGTCGGAGACCGTCCGATATCGCGGCAGACAGCCGAGGATCTCCACACTCTCGGGCGGCAGCCCCACCTCCTCCGCAGCCTCGCGCAGCGCGGCGGCCGCGGGGCGTCATGTCACCCGGCTCCATCCTGCCACCCGGCAGGCTGATCTGCGCGGGGTGGTTCCTGAGCTCGGCCGTCCGCTGGGTCAGGATGATCTCCGGGCCCTCGAGGAGACCCACCAGCCCGATGAGGACCGCCGCCGGCACGGGGACCGCGAGTGAGCCCGGCTCGGGATCCCGTGGCAGATGCCATCCCTGTGGCGGGTCCGTCGGCGAGCGCAGCTGTTCTGAGACGGCGTCTGATGTCTTCCCTGTTCACCCCGTGGATTATAGTGCCGGGTCCGGTGACGCGCGGTCCACGGCCGAGTGACCCGCAGCGGCGGTGCCCGCGGTCCGCGGCCGAGCGGCCCTCGGTCACAGGGCTTCCATTGCCGCCGATTGCGGGCGTGCCGGCGGCCCGGTATATTCGGTGGTCGCACCAGGCACCGAGGAGATGATCCATGGCTCTTCCGGAAGAACCGATCGCGTCCAGTGAGGTATGAAGACCGCCGCCGTCCACGCCGGCCATCCGCCCAACCCGGTGACCGGCGCTTCCGCCCCCGACGTCGTCATGTCGACCACCTTCATCATCGATCCCGGGATCTCGTTCTCGGCCGACGAGATCACCGACGAGACGCCCTTCGTCTACACGCGCTGGGGCAATCCGACGGTGGCGCAGCTCGAGGACAAGCTCGCCGTGCTCGAAGGAGCCGAGGACTGCGTGGCCTTCGCGAGCGGCATGGCGGCCATCACCGCGCTCTTCCTGCATTGCCTCAAGAGCGGGCGACCACATCGTCATGAGCGACGTGACCTACGCGGCCGCGTCGGAGTTGGCCAACGACAGACTGCCCCAGCTCGGCGATCGAGGTGAGCCGGGTGGACACGTCCGACCCGGAGAACGTGCGCCGCGCCCTGCGCCCCAACACCCGGCTGGTGTACCTGGAGATCGCCGGCCAATCCGCTGCTGCGCCTCACCGATGTCGAGGCCGTCGTCGCGCATGGCCCACGACGCCGGAGCGCTGGTCGCCGTCGACTCCACCTTCGCCACGCCCGTCGGGATGCCGGCCCGCCGAGCTGGGGGCCGACTTCGTCGTCCAGTCGCTGACGAAGTACATCTGCGGGCACGGCGACGCCATCGGCGGGGCCGTCTCCGGCCGACGGCTCCGAACTGGTCAAGCTGCGCTCGCTCGCCATCCACATGGGCGGCGTGCTCAGCCCCTTCAACGCCTGGCTGATCCTGCGCGGAGCGGCCACGCTGCCCATCCGGATGGCCGCTCACCAGGAGGGCGCCCTGGCCGTGGCCGAGCACCTCGAGAAGCATCCCCAGGTCACCCGGGTCGATCTATCCCGGCCTGCCGTCGCATCCTCAGTACGAGCTGGCGACGCGCCAACTCGAGAACTTCTCGGGCATGCTGACCTTCCAGGTGGCCGACGGCCCGGCCGCGGCCCGGCTGCTCTCCGAGCGGCTGCAGACCATCCACTACGCGGTCTCGCTGGGACACCACCGCTCGCTGCGTCTGCTATCTGCCCACCGCCGATCTGATGCGCACCTCGTTCCACCTGACGCCGGAGCAGGAAGCTTCGTACCGGGCGTACGCGGGAGACGGCGTCTTCCGGCTCTCGGTGGGCCTGGAAGACCCGGCCGACCTCATCGCCGACATCGACGAGGCTCTGGCGCCGCTCGGCTGACCGGGCGGCATCCGGCCTTGGCCGACCACGTCGGCCGCGGCTTCATTCCGAGACCGTTCTAGGCCAGCGACCCTCCGCGCGCCCGCAGCAGCGTTCCCAGGAACCGGTTGTGCAGCGAACTGCGCGGATCGGCCGCCCACAGGCACAGCAGCTCGAACATCGGCTCTGGTCACCGTGAAAGCGAGCGTGCAGGGATCGAGATCCGCCCGCGCGGCCTGGTCCAGTGCGCCGATGAGTGCCTGCGGAGCCTCCAGGTCGTCGAACAGCGGCGCCAGTTGCATGCAGCCCGACCCGAACCGGGCGACGAGCGGCGTCACGTCGTCCGGGTGGCTGTAGTAGATGGCGCCGGCGGAGAGCACCGAGAGCTGGTCGGGGTTGACGTAGAACGTGACGGTGCGCAGATACGTCGTACTGGCTCGGGACGCAGGGGACCGATGAGCAGATGCTCGTGCCGCGGCTCGTAGTGCGGGGCGGAATCGAGCCACAGGTTCATCAGTTCGTGTGAAGCCTTGAGTCCCTCCTCGTCGCAGAGGAAGGCTCGACCAAGTCCTCCCGAGACCGCTCCTCGATGCCGAGCAGGTGCATCGCGCCGCAGCCGTGCTTCTCCTTGGTGAGGTGAAGGGTCTTCCCCGCGCTCCACGTCCTGGTGCGCCTTGAACACGCACTGCCGTCCTTTGGGCAGCACCAGCGGCTCGAAGGGGCCGGCGTCGGGCGCATCGTAGAAGCCTATGAGCGGCTCCGGTATCGACAGCCGTTCGATTATGGGCGAAGCATCGGGTTGCACGGCCCCTCCCTTTCTAGCTGCAGCGAACGGTCGTGTGCTAGTCGGTGATCTTCCAGCAGTCGGACGTCCCGCCGGCAGCAGCCACCGCCGGATGCTCGGCGATCCAGACATCGGGGGTCTTGACGATCGTCTTGACCGCCGCCTTGACCTTCACGAAGTCGAGCACGTTGTACCGCTTGTCGGTGTAGCCGCTGATCCAGTCCGGCGGGGTGAAGCCCACGGAGATCATCTCGTTGGTCTTCACCTTGCTGCGCAGCTTGATCAGGTCGGGCAGTGCGCTGAGAGGCAGGTTCGTCGCCACGCTCTTCTCGAGCGCCGCGGCGATCTTCGGGAATCTGAGCGTCAGCTTGGACACGCCCGTTCTGGTAGAGCATGGCCATGATGACGCAGCGCTGCCGCCCCATGCGCACGTAGTCGTCGCTGTCCGAGCGGTCGCGGGCGTACGCCAGGGCTTCGAGCCCGTCGAGGTGGTTGACGCCCACGTTGAAGGTGTACGACTTCTTCGGTTGCCCCTCGGCCAGCGAATGATAGGTGATGTGAAGCGCCTTCTTCAGATTGACGTCGATCCCGCCCAGGGCATCGACCATATCTACCAGGCCCATCATGTTCACGACCGCGTAGTAGTCGATGGGGATGCCCAGGATGAGGCTGGCCGTCTCCCGTGACGGCCTCCGCGCCGGGATCGCCGCCGTCGGCGCGATCTCCGGATGCTTCAGATGCCGCCGTATAGAGGCTGTTGAGCATCTCCGGATACGTCTTCATGCCCAGGGCGGCGGCGGTCTTCTTGCCGAGAGGAGTGTCGCCCGTGTTCCGCGGAAGGCCGAAGATGGCCACGTTGCCCGTCTTCATGTCGATGCTCGCCACGTTCATGGAGTCGGACCGTGCCCCGGTGCGCCCGTAGCCGGCGTCGGTGCCGATCAGCAGTATGGTCATCCGGCCGTCGCTGCCCCAATCAAGAGGGACAGGGTGGTGGTCGTGCTCTCGCTGGTCTCCGTGGTCTCGGAGCCTGAAGAGCCGCCGGAGGTGTTGGTCGAGCGATGGGTGGTCGTGGTCGAAGGCTTCGAGCCGTTGCCGTCGTCGAAGACCGTGGTGAGGAGATTGTGGGAAACGATGGTGTAGTAGCCGGCGACGGCGTGAGGAGCGACGGTGAACACGAGGATCACGACCAGCCCAAGCCCGGTCATCAGCATGCCCGCGCCCGAAGGACGGACGGGCTTCAGGGTGCCCACCTTCGCCGTCAGCCAGGCGTCGATGACCGCGAACATCCGCACGAGCATGATGATGATGTTGACCCAGATAGAGAGCCAGGAGCACCTTGGGCTGGACTACCCAGCCGACGATGGCGTCGACGCCCCGCGTGAGAATGATGACGCCCACGAGGGACACGACGAGGAATATGGCGAGCAGGACGAACCCGCGGCGCCGGACGCCGGCCACGAGTTGGCCGACGCCAGGGACTATGGCCGAATACAACGCCCGCAGTAGGCGGGCTGGATAGCTATCCCGGGGACGGCTGGTGTAGACGGTGGGCCTCATCATCCGATCAATGGGACAGATTCTCGGGGGCGAAGCGGTTCCCCTGCGAACCGTGTGTGTGGAATCTGATACCTGCATGAGTGTAGCGGTCATTATTCCCTGCGCGGGAGAAACTGTCAAAGACACGGCCCGCCGGCGCGAGCGATGGACTATCGTGCAGGAACCGGGCTTCGTCGCCGGCCCGTCCGACAAAGGTCGGAGCGGCACCGCCGAATCGGATCTCGCGATGAGGGGACCACATCAAGGAGGGCAGCCATGAGGCGTTCACTTCCCGTCTCCATTCGAATACGGCCTGGGTCTCTGCTCCTTCCAACTCTGCTGCTGGTATCGCTACTCCTACTCGTGTCGTGTGCCGCCGGGCCCGGTGACGACGATGACACAGCCACGACCGCCGGCGACACCAACACCACCAGCACGACGGGCAGCGCCGCGAACGACGACGTTCTCCTGGCCGCGTCCGACCTGTCCCGGGTCTCCGCCTCGGCTCCTCGGGCAGATATCCTCTCCGCGTCGGCGGCCATCAACGCCTTTGGCGCCGACCTCTACGCGGTCCTGGCCAAGACCGCGGGTGACGGAAACCTCGTCTTCTCGCCCGCGAGTATCGAGACGGCGCTGGCGATGACGTACGCCGGAGCCGCGGGCCCGACGGCCGACGAGATGGCGAAGACTCTCCACTTCGGGCTCCAGGGGGATGCCTTGCACCAGGCCTTCAACTCGCTCGACTCCCTCCTCGAATCGCGGAGTTGGCAAGGCAAGGACCCCGAGGGCAAAGACCAGGGCGTGCTCGTCAAGACGGCCAACAGCCTGTGGGCACAGAAGGACCTGGCGTTCGAGAAGCTCTTCCTCGACACCCTCGCCGCCAACTATGGGGCAGGGGTCCGCCTGGTCGACTACAAGACGGCCGCCGAAGATGCGCGCAAGACGATCAACGAGTGGGTGGCCGGACAGACCGAGGACAAGATCAAGGACCTGATACCTCAAGGTGCGCTCGACGAACTCACCCGGCTGGTACTGGTCAACGCGGTCTATCTCGACGCCACCTGGGCGTCTCAGTTCGACAAGGCCGCGACCGCGGACGGGCAGTTCACCACGCTTGCCGGCTCGACCGTCACCACGCCGATGATGAGCCAATCGGCCGGTTTCGCCTACGGGATGGGCGAGGGCTGGGAGGCCGTCGAGTTGCCGTACGCCCGGGACGAGCTGTCCATGCTGCTGATCGTGCCGCGAGCAGGGACGTTTCGCCGAGATCGAGGGGCGGTTGAAGAGCGGGCTTATCGATGAGGCCGTCGGCGGGTTGTCGAGAGACGCCGAGGTGGAACTGACCATGCCGAAGTTCGAGTTCCGCACCCAGGCAGGTCTCGCCGACGCCCTGAAAGCTCTGGGGATGGAAGAGGCGTTCGACCCTGCAGCCGCGGACTTCTCCGGGCATGACCAAGCAGGAAGCTCTGTATATAAGCGACGTCATCCACGAAGCCTACATAGCGGTCGACGAGGAGGGCACGGAAGCGGCCGCGGCGACAGCCGTCATTATGCGGGCCACGGCGGCGCCGATGACCATGGTGCAGATGAAGGTCGACCGGCCCTTCCTGTTCGCCCTACGCGATCGCGACACCGGCGCCATCCTGTTCCTCGGCAGGGTGACCGACCCGACGGCATAGGCGGCTCGCGGTACGCCGTCGGCCGGTGGCCGGCGCCCGCCGCCGACCTCCGGCACTTCGGGGCTGACAACCCCGGGGCTTGTGTGCCATCCTGATAGATGAGCGTATTTCGCTCTCTCGGCTTGCTGTGAAAGGAGACCTAGGACCATGAAGCATCAAGGGTTCCAAGACCGAGCAGAACCTGCTCAAGGCGTTCGCGGGCGAGAGCCAGGCGCGCAACCGCTACACCTTCTTCGCGAGCAAGGCGAAAAAGGAGGGCTTCGAGCAGATAGCCGCCATCTTCGCCGAGACGGCCGACAACGAGAAGGAGCACGCCGAGATCTTCTTCGACTACCTGGAAGGCGGACCGGCTGGAGATCACCGCCACCTATCCGGCCGGCAAGACCTCCAGCACGGCCGACAACCTGCTGGCCGCCGCCGAAGGCGAGAAGGAAGAGTGGGGCACGCTCTACCCCGACTTCGCGCACGTCGCCGAGGAGGAGGGCTTCAAGGACGTCGCCGAGTCCTTCAGGGAGATAGCCGAGGTCGAGGAGCAGCACGAGCTCCGCTACCGCAAGCTGCTGGCCAACGTCGAGAACGGCCGGGTCTTCAAGCGCGACACCGCGGTCAAGTGGCACTGCCGCAACTGCGGCTACATCCACGAAGGCACCGAGGCTCCCGGACGAGTGCCCGGCGTGCAAGCATGCTCAGGCCTACTACGAGATCTGGGTCGAGGACCGTACTGAGATGCAGAGTTCAAGAACGCGGCGGGTCAGAACATGCCCTCTATGCACCGGCTCCCGGCCGGCACCCACCACTGGTGCCAGTGCGGCGAGACCAAGAACGTCCCGTTCTGCGACGGTTCCCACGAGGGCACCGGCATCGAGCCGCTCGCGTTCGAGTCCACAGGCATGGGGACCACTGTCGCTGTGCAGTTGCGGCCTGACCGAGCAAGCCCCGCACTGCGACGGCAAACACCAGAACTACATGAGTCGAGACTCCAGTGAGCGTCTACGAGGACATCAAGCTCGAGGGCCACATCATCGATTCGCTCCTCCTGCCGCGGGTGCTCGACGACATCCTCGAACGCGGCGGAGAGTACCGCATCCTCCGCTTCAAGATGGGCCGGGAGAAGGACGACCATTCGTCTGGCCGTCCTCCGGGTGACCGCGGCCGACGAGGTCCAGCTCGACAAGATCCTTCGCGACCTGCAGCAGCACGGCGTGGAACTGGTCGAGCAGCACGACGTCCGGCTCGAAGCCGGCCCCGGCAGACGGGGTCTTCCCGGAGGACTTCTACTCCACCACCAACCTCGAGACGTTCGTGCGCTTGGAAGGCCGGTGGATCCCGGTCGAGTGGCCGGAGATGGACTGCGGCATCCTGGTCGACCCGGTGGCCGGCGACCGCGCGCACGATACCCCTGATCCAGGTCCGGGCGGGCGACCTTCTGATCGTGGGTAGCCGGCGGCATCCGCGTGGTCCCGCTCGGCCACGACCAGGCGTCGCGGGCCTTCGAGTTCATGGGATCGGCGGTCTCCTCGGAGAAGCCCAAGCGGCTGGTGGTCGCGCGGGTCGCCCGGCTCATGCGCGAGAACCGCGACGCGGGCAAGAAGATCGTCGCCGTCCTGGGACCGGCGATCGTCCACACCGGAGCCGCTCCTGCGTTCGCCCGACTGGTCGCCGGCGGGCTGGATCGACGTGGTCTTCGGCGGCAACGCCGTCGCCGTGCACGACATCGAGTCGGCCTTCTTCGACACGTCGCTGGGCATCAACCTCACCGTCGGAGAGTCGGTCGAGGGAGGCCACGAGCATCATCTGCGCGCCATCAACCGCATACGCGGGGCCGGCGGCATCCGCCAGGCGGTGGACCAGGGCGTGCTCACCACAGGGCTGTTCTACGAGATCGTGCGGCGGGGCATCCCCTACGTCCTGGCCGGGTCGATCCGCGACGACGGACCCCTCCCCGACGTGATCACCGACTCCGTCGAGGCCCAGCAGCGGATGCGCGAGCACGTGCGCGGCGCCGGGCTCTGCCTCATGCTGTGCAGCATGCTGCACTCGATCGCCACGGGCAACCTGCTGGCGGCCTCGGTGCATACCGTGTGCGTGGACATCAACCCGGCGGCCGTGACCAAGCTGGCCGACCGCGGCAGCTTCCAGACCATCGGCATCGTGACCGACGTGGGCCTGTTCCTGGACGAGTTGGTGTCCGAACTGGAGGGCCGGCATGACAGAGGCAGAGCGAAGGCGAGGGGTAGCGCGGCGCCGCAGGCGCCGCGCCCCGAACAGCAAGGCCGATCAAGGAGGCATCTACTGGATCCTGGGCGGCCTGGTGATCACCGGCATGCTCGCCGGCTACAACTGGCTGCGATCGCTTACCGCGAGACTGAGAGGCGCGAGCGATGACCCGGAACCGCTGAGCCGACGGATCGCCGATGTTCGTCTGCGCCGGTCGGCGCCGCTCGTCGTCGGCCGTCGTCCTCGTCGCCGTCGCTCATCTGACCGCCGTCACGGCGTCGCCGGCGGGTGCGGTGGCAGCCCTGAGCCGCACGAAGACCTCCATGAAGGGCTGGGAGCTCTACAGCTGGCAGGAGGACGAGCACTGGTACTTCTCCCTGCTGGAGGGCACCAACCGCGACCAAGACCGTCGCCGAGGTGCACGCGGCCGATGGCCGCCTCGACGGGATAGACGGCCTCAGGCCGGCGCTTCGAGGGCCTCGCGGCCGGTGCAGTCGGTGACCTGGTGGACGCCCGTCGTGGGCCGAGGGAACGGTCGGCCTTCCCGCCTGCGGAGATGGTGGAGCAGGTGCGACGCATCTGCGAGGAGCAGGGGCTGGAGCTGCAGGTCGTGACCGAGGGGCCGTAGGGCGCCGGCGCGCCGGGCGGAGATGCCGCCCGGTCAATCCGCCGTCGCCGGTGCTAACCCTCCTTGCGCACCTTCCAGATCTGCTCGCCCGGCCAGCGCCGGTACCATTCCCGGTCGGACTCGTCCCGGTAGCTGCTGGTCGCATCCGGCGTGGGCCGCAGTTCGATGAGGTCGTCGATGATGAAGCCATGCGCCCGGAAGAGACGTATCCAGGCGCCGTACGGGAGCATGAACTCCACGTAGCCCTCCCAGGGCAGCGACCACATCCCGAAGTAGTCGATCAGCAGACTGGTCGCCCGGGTGGTCGCCCTCATCCGGGTAGCACATCTCGATGATGGGGGTGGCGCCGCAGAAGGCCAGAAGGCCGCCGGGCCGCAGCAGCCGGGCGGCCTCGGGGACGGTGGCGTAGGGATCGCCGAAGGTCATCGCCCCGTAGTCGCAGAAGACGATGTCGAAGCTCTCGTCCGGCAGAGGGACGGACTCGGCGCTGGCGTGGATGATGGGGAAGTCGACCCCGGCGGCGGTCCATCAGGCGGCGCGCATGCTCCAGCTGCTTCTCGGAAAGGTCCACCCCCACCGGCCGCGCCCCGGCCTTGGCCAGCGCGATGGACCACTGCGCCGCTCCGCAGCCGAACTCGAGGATGTCGAGGCCTTTGACATCGCCGAGCACCTGGAGCTGGCTTTCGGGCACCTGCCACACCCCCCAACCGGGCCCCCCGGGGCCGCCAGCTGCTCCCCGTGGTCGGTCTGGTAGGTGTCGCTGTCGGCGTTCCAGCTCTCCCGGTTGGCCGCCGCGTGTTCGGGGAGCTTGTCTGGGTCCAGCCGTGGATCAGGCACGTTTGCCTCCGGTCTTGACGAACGTTCCGTTGTCGAGTTCGCGCCAGGCGATGTCCAGTTCCTCCCGAGTGTTCATGACGATCGGCCCCCGCCAGGCGATCGGCTCGCGAAGAGGACGGCCTCCGGCGAGCAGGAAGCGGGCGCCGTCGTCTCGCCGGCCCGGGCGAGATGGACCCGCCGTCGTCGAACAGGACGAGCGTCCCCTGCCCGGCGGTCACGGAAGCTGTCGGCGGCCGCAGGGTCGCCGACGCCGCCGAAGAGACGTCTCCCTCGAACAGATAGGCGAAGTAGGTGTGGCCCTGCGGGGTGGGATGCGACCAGGCGACGTCGGGTCCGAGCGTCACGTCGAGGAGTTCGGGGTCGATGGCGATGTCGCTGCACCGGACCGACCGTCTCGCCCACCGTGCCGCAGACCACCCTGATCCGGGCTCCGTCCGGCTTCGACCACCGGTATCTGGCTCGCCTCGAAGCCCTGGTAGCGAGGGTCGGTCATCTTCTGGGCCGCGGGCAGGTTCGCCCAGAGCTGGAAGCCGCCCATGCGGCCCCGCTCGTCGCCGCGCGGCATCTCCTGGTGGATGATGCCGCTGCCGGCCGTCATCCACTGCACGTCGCCGCCCGCGGATGGCGCCCGCGTTGCCCAGAGAGTCGGCGTGATCGACCTCGCCCTCGAGCATGTAGGTGATGGTCTCGATGCCGCGATGGGGATGCCAGGGGAATCCCGCCGCGTAGAGAGCAGGGTCGTCGCCGCGGAAGTCGTCGAGCATCAGGAAGGGGTCGAAAAGGGTCTCCTGGCCGGAGCCGAAGGCCCGGCGCAGATGTACCCCGGCGCCCTCTATGGTCGGCCTGCCGGCCTCGGACACGCGCTGGATCTCCCGTATCCCGTCCATGGGGGAGCCATACCCTCTTTGCGCGCGGAACGAAACCCGCTCGCGGCAGCTCGCCGTCAGTGAAGAGGTCTGACGCACCGGCAGGACGTCCGCCCCGGCGCCGAGGTGGAGGACGACCGGACTGTGCGAACATAGAGCGCGCCGGCTGTCGCCTCAACAGAAAGGCAGAGCACATGGAGGAGCAGGCGAGTCCCCGAGTGGTGCTGCAGACGACTCTCGGAGACATCACCCTCGAGCTCGACAGAGTCGAAGGCTCCGGTGACCACCGAGAACTTCCTGTCGTACGTCTCGTCCGGCCACTTCAACGGGACCGTCTTCCATCGAGTCATCCCCGGGTTCATGATCCAAGGCGGCGGATTCACCGAGGAGATGAACCAGAAGCCGACCGCCGCCCCCATCGCCAACGAGGCCGACAACGGTCTGAAGAACGACCGGGGGACCGTCGCGATGGCCCGCACTTCGGAGCCCCACAGCGCGAGCAGCCAGTTCTTCATCAACCTCAAGGACAACGACTTTCTCGAACCACACCGCCAAGACGCCCCAGGGGTGGGGCTACGCCGTGTTCGGCGAAGGTCGTCGGAGGGCATGGACGTCGTCGACACCATCGCCGCAGGTGAAGACCGGAGCCCACGGCCCTCACCGTGACGTCCCCGCCGACGCGATCGTGATCACCGAGGCCTTCGTGCAGGAGTAGCGAAGACTGGTGCCGTGAGAAAGAGGCGGAGTCATGGACCGGCCCGGCATCGGCCTGCTGGTCCTCGCCGCGGTCCTTGCCGCGACGATGGCGCTGCTGGCGCCGTCACCGGCCCTGCGCCCTCGATCTGGACGAGCCGATACTCATCGTCCCAGCCTTCCCGGGGAGGCAAGCCGGAAGCTCCGCGCGATCACCGCCAAGGCGGCGATCGCTCGTGGACATGGACACCGGGACGGTCCTCTATTCCCGGAACGCCGACAAGCGGCTGGAGATGGCCTCGACCACCAAGATCATGACGGCCATCCTCATCCTGGAATCGATGCCTCTCGACCAGAAGGTCAAGGTGCCCGCGAGCGGCAGTCGGCGTGGCCGGCTCCGCGCTGGGCTCCGCGCGGCGAGTCCTTCACGGTGAAGCAACTCCTCTACGCGATGCTCGTCCCCAGCGCCAACGACGCGGCCGTCACGCTGGCCGTCGCCGAGGCCGGCAGCGTGAAAGCCTTCGTGGCCAAGATGAACGCGAAGGCGGAGGAGATGGGTCTCACCAACACCCACTTCGTCAACCCCAGCGGACTCCATGCCGAGAACCACTACTCCTCGGCCAAGGATATGGCGACGCTCGCGAGCTACGCGATGCAAGATCCGGTGTTCCGGCGCATCGTGTCGACCAGGGAATACACCCTGCCCGCACGCCGGTGGTGTGGCCCCGCGGGTCATCAAGACCAGCAACGAGCTGCTGAGGGATGTTCGCTGGGTCAACGGCATCAAGACCGGGTCGACCCCCTAGGCCGGCTACTGCCTGGTCGCATCGGCCACCAAGAACGGGCTCACCCTGATCAGCGTGGTGCTGGGGGCCAAGGACGAGCAGACTCGCGAGGCGGAGAGCAAGGCCCTGCTCTCCTATGGGTTCGAACGGTGCCGCGCTGACGAAGCTTGTCGACGAAGGGGACGGTCGTCGCCGACGTGCCGGCCGTCGATCCGCTCGGACGTCAGGTGCGCCTGATCACCGCGTCGTCCTTTGCCAGGCGCCTTCTGGGAGAGGGCGAGGTCACCGGCCAGGTGAAGCTCTCGGGTGCGTTGACCCTGCCGGTGGAGGCCGGAGAGGTCCTGGGAGAGCTCCAGTTCTTCCAGGATGACGTGGGGCTCGGATCGGTACCGCTCGCTGCCGCCGGTCGCATTGGAGGTGGCCACCATCAGAATGATCCTGGACCAGGTGGGTACGCCCTGGTTCCAGGCCCTGCCCCTGGCTCGGTTCCTGACCCCCGTGGCTTAGAACTCGTCAGCAGCCGCTGACCGCTACAGACCGGTCTTGACCCAGCGCGTGTAGCTTCGCGCTATCGACATGCCCACGTGTTCGTAGAGGCCGAGCGCGCCCGTGCGCGAATCGGTGGAGACGCCGGCGCGTGATCGTCCGGATTCCCGATAGCGGCGGAAGCTCTCCTCCAGCAAAGCCCCGCCCAGGCCTTGCCCCCTGTGGGCCTTGCGCACCGCTACCTGCTCGATCCACCCCTCTTCGTCGGGACCGTAGTCCAGGCTGATGGCAGCTCCCACCAGCGACCCTGTCGAGTCGGAGATGAGGACCACCCAGTCGGGCGCGACGCTGTGAAGCGTGGACGCCACCCAGTTCTCGAAGCCCATCGACTCGCTGTCGGCATTGCGCCACTCGTCGAACGCCTCGTCGATGAGCCGGTAGATCTCCCTGTCGTCCTCCCCGGGCCGGTATGGGCGGAAGTGATAGCCTTCGGGAGCGACGGGACGGCTCGTCGGAGAGGTGAGGTCGATCCGGAGGATCCATGCGGTAAAACCGGGCGCGTAGCCCAGCGATTCGAAGAGCGCGGCCGCAGGACGCTCGTTGTCGGATATGGTCTGGCCCACCCGGTCGCGCCCTTCGGAGCGCGCCACCTCCCAGGTCCATCGAGCTAGGACCGTGCCCAATCCCCTGCCCCCGGTATTCGGGATGGACGAGCGCCTCGGCGCGGCCCTGCATCACCTGCGCATAGGCGATGAGACGTGGTCCCTCGAAAGCTCCCAGCGACATCGTCCTGGGGTCGAAGTCGGGGCGGCTCCAGTCGGCCTAAGACGTCAGCCAGCGCGACCTCGACCTCACCATCTGCGAACGACTCCCCGGCCGCTTCGAGCAGGTAGACGGCCTCCGCATCGGCGGCCGTGAGCGGCCGCCAACTGACACCCTCGAAAGCTTGATAGCCTGGGGACATGCAGCCTCCGCTCTTCATCGTCAACCCGGCGTGCGGCACCCGGGGCGCCGCGCAGGAGATCGCGAGCCTGCTGGCCCGCGTGCAGCACCTGTACGGCGAGGTGGCCGTCCGGTACACGGAGCGGAGGGGCCACGCCTCGCGAGCTCGCCCGTCGCGGGGGCCCTCGCCGGCCACCCGCTCATTGTAGCCGTTGGGGGCGACGGGACCTTCAGTGAAGTGGTGAACGGAGTGCTGTCCGCCGAGGAGGAGGCCGCGCCGGCCGGGTCGCTCGCCGGACCGTCGGTCGCTGCGGCGGCCCCGTCGGTCGGCCTGGTGAGTATAGGCACGGGAGGCGACTTTCGCCGCACTCTGGGGATCGGTCCGGGCATCGAGGGCTCCCTGGAGACACTCGCCCGCGCGGGAGACCGATACATCGATGTGGTCCGGGCTGAGTTCCGCGATGTGGACGGAGTACCGGCGCGGCGCTACTTCGTCAACGTCCTTTCGGCCGGACTCGGTGGGCTGGTGGACCGCTACATCGACTCCATGCCCTCGTTCGTCCCGGGACGAATCGGATACTACCTGGCCGCGCTCCGCGCCGTCGCCGTGAGCGAGGAGCAGCAGGTGCGGGCTAGGATCGAGTGGCAGGGGCGGACCCGTGAGGAGACGATCCCGGCCTACCTGGTAGCGATCTGCAACGGGCGTTGGTTCGGCGGCGGCATGGACGTGGCGCCCATGGCGCTCCCCGATGACGGTCGTCTGGAGGTGATCACCGTCACCGCGCCCAACAAGCCGTACATCCTCAAGCGCATCCAGAGCGTCTACGCGGGTCGGCACCTGGAGGTGCCGACGGTCCACCACTTCCCGTGCGCCCGCGTCGAACTGCACCTCGAGGACGAGACTGCGGAGTCGAGGTTCTTGCTCGACGTCGACGGGGATGCGCTGGGCTCCTTACCTCTCACGGTGGAGGTCGTCCCGAAGCGCCTGCGCATTCGAGCCTGACACCGGGAAACGGTGGCTCGAGATGGCCGACACGACAAGCCGTCCCCCGAGGAGCTTCCCGGCCGCGGCCGCGCTTCTGCTGCGCTGTCCCCTCTGCCGCGGCGGTCTGTCCGCCACCCCCGGCGACTCGCTCCGCTGCCCCGTTGGGCATTCTTTCGACGTGGCTCGGCAGGGCTACGTCAACCTGCTGCCGGGTGACGCCCGGCCCGGAACGGCCGACACGGCAGAGATGGTGGCGGCGCGAGAGAGCTTCCTTGCTTCCGGGCATTTCGCCGGACTGCGCGGATTCATCTGCGACGCAGCCGAGCAGGCCGTGGGAGGCGCCAAGAACGCCGGCGCGACGAACGCGGATGCGCGCGCCGGCGCCGAGGCGAGCGTAAGAGGCGACGCCGCAGACGGGCTCGACGGGCGCGCCGCCGACCCGGCGCGGCGCTGGGAGCTGGGCAGCGGCCCCGGCTGCATCGTCGAGGTCGGCGCGGGCACCGGCTACTACCTGGCGGCGGTTCTCGACCGGCTTCCCAGGGAGGGTGGGACTGGCCCTCGACATCTCCAAGTTCGCGGCGCGCCGGGCCGCGCGGGCGCACGAGCGGGCCGCGGCCGTGGTCTGCGATGCCTGGGGCATCCTTCCCGTGGCCGATGGCTGTGCCGACCTGGTTCTCGACGTCTTCGCTCCCCGCAACCCGACTGAGTTCAGGCGGGTACTGCGTCCCGAGGGAGCGTTGGTGGTGGTCACCCCGTCGCCGCGTCACCTTGAGGAACTCGTGTCCGTCCCTGGGACTGCTGACCGTGGATGAACGGAAGCCGGAACGACTGGAGTCGGGCCTTGGAGAGCGATTTCGTCCTGAAGGACCGCGCACCCTACGAAGAGCGGCTGCGGCTGTCGCCGGAGGAAGCGGGGGCGCTCGCGGCCATGGGCCCGAGCGCACGCCACCTGCGGGCCGCCGACCTGGCGGTGCGCCTCGCCGCCCTCGAGGAGGGCATCGAGACTACCGTGGCTGTCGTCGTATCGACCTACGCACCGCGGCGCGACCGCGCGTAGACGGCTTCCGCCGCCTGCGGGCCGTCCCGCCCGCACCTTGACTCCCTGGGCTCTGAGCACCGTTTCGAGAGCCGTCAGGAAGAGCAGCACGTTGCGTTCGGTAGCTGAATGACCCTGCAGGCCGACCCGCCACATCTTGCCCGCGAGCGGCCCCAAGCCGGCCCCTATCTCCAGACCGAACTGCTGCAGGAGCGCCCGCCGGGTGGTCGCGTCGTCCGCCCCTTCGGGGACGACGACCGCGTTCAGGCTGGCCAGTCGCTCGGCCGGAGGCACCAGCATGCGCAGGCCCATCGCCTCCACCCCGGCCACGAGCGCCTCGTGGTTGAGTCGGTGCCGCGCGAAGCGGGCCTCCAGGCCCTCTTCCAGGACGATGCGAAGAGCTTCGCGCAGGGCATAGATCATGTTGATGGGCGCGGTGTGGTGGTACTTGCGCTGCGAACCCCAGTAATCGCGCACCATGGTGAGGTCCAGGTACCAGGACGGGACCTTGCTGTTGCGCGCTAGGAGCTTCTCGACGGCCGCCTCGTTGAACGAGAGCGGAGCCAGGCCGGGCGGACAGGACAGGCACTTCTGCGTCCCGCTGAAGGCGGCATCGATCCCCCAGGCGTCCAGGGTCACCTCCACCCCTCCTAGGGAGGTGACGCAGTCGAGCATCACCAGCGCTCCGCTGTCCTTGGCGATCCTGATGATGTCCGGGAGCGGCTGACACACGCCGGTGGACGTCTCGGCGTGGACGACGGCGAAGATCCTCGGTTCCCGGCCCGCGAGCGCCGCCTCCACCGCCGCCGGGTCCACGGCTCTGCCCCATTCGGCCTCGATGGCGATGACCTCGGCCCCCAGCCGGCCGGCGCAGTCGACCATACGGGTGCCGAACACCCCGTTGACCACGATGGCTACCTGATCACCCCGCTCCACCAGGTTGACGAAGCAGGCCTCCATGCCCGCGCTTCCGGTTCCCGAGACGGGGATGGTGAGCGCGTTCTGGGTCTGGAACACGTCGCGGAGCAACTGCTGCGTCTCCGACATCAGGGTGAGAAACTCGGGATCGAGGTGCCCGATGGTGGGGGCCGCCATGGCCCGCAGCACGCGCGGAGGCACGTCGCTGGGTCCGGGGCCCATCAGGACCCGTGTCGCCGGATCGAGGTCGCGATACTCGTGGATATCCGCTCCTGGTGCCATCCTCCGCCTCCTCGTACGCACATGAGACCTCCGGTAAGATAGCAGGCGAAACGCCGTCGTGGGCTCGTTCCGCATGAAGATCGGAGTTCCTCGGGTTGGGTCGATCACTGGCAGATGAATTGCGGACCCTAGTCGGGGCAGCCAACGTGCTCGACCGGGCCGTCGATCTCCAGACCTACGAGTACGATGCCTATCTGGAGCGATCGGTACCGCGCGCGGTGGTCTTCGTCCAGACCACGCAGGAAGCGTCTGCGGTCCTCAGGGTCCTCCACCGGCGCGGCATCCCGTTCGTACCCCGCGGCTGCGGCACCAATCTGAGCGGGGGCTCGCTCGCTCTCGAGGGGGCCGTCGTTCTCGAGATGGGCCGGATGAACCGGGTGCTCGAGATAGACCTTGCCAACCAGCGCATGACGGTGCAGGTGGGCATCTTCAATCTCGATATCTCCACGATCCTCTCCCCGCTTGGCTACTACTACGCGCCCGATCCGGCCAGCCAGAAGGCCTGCTCCCTGGGCGGCAACATCGCCGAGAACGCGGGCGGACCGCATTGCTTCAAGTACGGCGTCACTTCCAACCACGTGACCGGGCTGGAGGTAGTCCTACCGGATGGCGAGATCGTCTGGCTGGGGGGCAAGAATGCCGATCCCTTCGGCCTGGATCTGAGCGGCCTCTTCGTGGGGAGCGAGGGGACTCTGGGGATAGCCACCACCGCCATTCTTCGCATCCTCCGCAAGCCGGAGGCGGTCAAGACCCTGCTGGCCGTGTGCGACTCCCTGCAGGATGGCGGCAACGTGGTCTCGGCGATAGTGGCGGCGGGCCTGGTCCCGGCCACACTGGAGATGGTGGACAACCGCACCATCAACGCCATAGAGGACAGCATGTCGTGCGGCTTTCCCCGGGACGCCGCCGCGGTACTTCTCATCGAGCTCGATGGCCTGCGAGACGGCATGAACGAGATGGCCGACGACATCACCCGCATCTGCCTGGCGAACGGCGTGAGAGAGGTCCGGGTGGCACAAGACGAGAACGAGCGAGCAGCCCTCTGGCGCGGGCGCAAGGGAGCGTTCGGTTCCATCTCCCGCCTCGCCCCCAACTACATGGTCGCCGACGGCACCGTCCCGCGCACCAAGCTGCCGGAGGCCCTGCGCCGCGTGGCCGAGATCGGGTGCCGCTACGAGCTCCAGATCGCCAGCGTCTTCCACGCCGGCGACGGCAATCTTCATCCCCTGCTACTCTTCGACAGCCGGGTGCCGGCAGAGGTGGACAAGGTGACGGCGGCCGGGATGGAAGTGTTGAGGGTATGCGCCGAACTGGGAGGGACGGTGAGCGGGGAGCACGGCATCGGCGTGGAGAAACTGGCCGCGTTGCCGCTCGTGTTCACCGAGGACGACTTGCGGGCGCAGGGCTTCGTCAAGGACGCCTTCGACCCGGACGGCCTGGCCAATCCCGGCAAGTTGTTGAGGGCTGCCCCCGCCGGCGGCGCGGGTGGCGCGGCGCGCTCGGCGCAGCCGCGGCGCGCCGAGGCGGCGATCGGTGTCTAGCGACGCCCTGACCATCCACGGCATGACCGCCGGCAGTGAGATCTACCCCACGGGCGAGGCCCAACTGGGCGAGATCCTTGCCCGCGCCAACGTGGAGGGCACCATCTGTTGCGTCGCAGGCGGCTCCACCAAGAAAGGCTGGGGCAATCGCCCCGACCGCTTCGACCTGCTCGTCGGCACCACCGGTCTGCGCGGATGCTCCGATGTCGATCCGGATAATCTCACCCTGTCGGCCGCGGCGGGTACCACCGTGGCCGAGGCCCGCGCGCAGGCGGAAGCGGTGGACCGTATCCTGCCGCTCGATCCGGCCCTTCCCAGCCGGGCGACCATCGGGGGGGTAGCGGCGACGGGCGATCAAGGTGCGCGAGCGGCAGCCTACGGTGGGCTGCGGGATCTGGTACTTGGGGTGCGAGCGACGCTGGCCGACGGTAGCGCCGTCAAGTTCGGCGGACGGACCATGAAGAACGTCACCGGCTACGATATGACCAAGTTGTTCGTGGGGTCGTTCGGTGTCCTGGGGATTATCACCGAGGTTACCTTTCGCCTCTTTCCCCGGTACGACACACAGGCGCTGATAGTCCTGCCGCTTCCCTCGCTGGAACGGGCCCAGACGATCGTGGCCGGGATACTCAGCTCCCATTTGCAGCCTCTAGCACTGGAGGCGGTGTCTTCCGACGCGCTCTCCCCGGAAGTCGCGGGCGACCTGGCGGCCGCCGCGCACGCCGGCGGCCCCGTACTCCTGGCAGGGTTTGCGGGGCACCGAGCCGCTGTGGACCGTTCTGTCCGAGAAGTGATGGAGGCCTACTCGGGTCCGGCACCCGAGGTCCTTCGGGACGAGGCCGCGGAGGCCCTGTACGATCATCTCGCCGCGCTCGGCGCAAGCAGCCCCGACGGTGCCCATCAGATCGCCGCCCGGGCGAGCGTCCCCATCGGCAGAACCCTCGACCTAGTCGAGGCAGCCGAGCGACACGCGGAAGAGGCGGAGCTCTCCTTCTCCTATCGTGCCGGTGCGGCCCGAGGACGCGTCGACCTGGTGTTCGCGGAGCGGTCGGGAGCAGACGCCGCCCTCCAGCAAGGAGTAGGCGACCCCCTCGAGCACGCAGCGGACCGCTCCGCCGGATGTTTGTCGCGGACGCGAGAAAAGGCCGTCGGGCTCGGGGGCTCGCTCTTCGTCACCCAAGGAGCGTCACTCCTACCCGCCGGCTTCGACCCTTGGGGCGATGTGGGTCCCGCCCTAGAGCTCATGAGGCGCATCAAGGAGCGCTTCGATCCGAACCGCATCCTCAATCCGGGACGCTTCGTGGGCGGCATCTGATGAGCGGCCAAGCGCCGACCTCGACTACTGCCGCTGGCAACCCGCCGCCGGAGGAGTTCCAGGCGCTCTACGACCACGTGGTCACCTGCGGCAAGTGCGGCTTCTGTCAGCCCACCTGCCCCATATTCAGGGCCACCGGGCGCGAGGCGAACGTCGCGCGAGGCAAGATCGCGCTGTATCGGAACATCGTCGAGGAGCGCACCGAGATTGGGCCCGACACCAAGGAAGCCTTCGCCAACTGCCTGCTCTGCCGGGCCTGCACGGAGAGCTGCTTCTCGGCGGTCAAGACCGACAAGGTGGTGGTGTCGTTCCGCCACGCCTACGCCGATCGTTTCGGGCGCGGCCTGCTTCAGCGCGGGGTCTTCCGCATCTTGCTGCCGCGGCCCCGACTCATGCGCGGGCTGGTCCAGACGATCTGGGTGTTGCGCAGGACCGGCCTCCCCGACCTGGCCCGCAGGGCCGGTCTGATCGGCCTACTGAATCCCAAGCTCGAGCGCGCCATGGAGCTCCGCGAAGGCACACCGGGGCCACTGCTCCACACCAGGCTCAAGAAGCGATCTCCGGCAGGCGCGGTCCGCGCCGCGACCGGTGCGACGCCCCCCGGTGGGACGCCCCCCGGGGCTGCAGCCGCCGCCTCCACGCCCGCGTCCCCGCCGGGATCGCCGCTGGTGGGCTATTGGATGTCGTGCGGCTACAACTACGTCCTGCCTGAGGTCGGAGAGGCGACGGTGCGCGTGCTCGAGGGTCTGGGGAATCGGGTGGAAGTGCTGGACAACTGCTGCTGTGGCCTGGCGGCCTACGGTTACGGCGACCTGGAAGCGGCCGCGCTTCTCGCGCGCGAGAACCTGCGCCGGCTCGGGGACGTGTCGCGCTTCGACGCCATCGTGTCGGAGTGCGGGAGCTGCTCCGGGCATCTCAAGGAGTATGCGGAGTTGCTGGCGGACGACGCGGAGTGGTCGGCGCGCGCCGCGGCGCTGACCGCGAAGGTCCGCAGCTTCAGCGAGTTCGTCGCGGAGCACGGCGGGCTGGACGCCGCGGTGACCGGGCCGGGGGCGACCGCCGGGGCGGCGGCGGCAGCCGCGGGCGCGCCGGTAGCCGGAGCCGCACCGACAGCCGCGGACGCGGCGGCAGCCGGGCAGGCTGATCCCCTGCGGGAGCCCGTCATCGTCACCTATCACGATCCCTGTCATCTGGGCAGGCGCTACCAGAATGTGACCGTCCAGCCGCGGGCCATATTGCGCTCACTGGAGGGGTACGAGTTCCGGGAAGCCGCCGAATCGGATTCCTGCTGTGGAGCCGCAGGCACCTACGGGGTGCTCCACCCGGAGACGTCGGGCGCCATCATCGACCGGAAGACCGGCTTCATCAAGGACACGGGCGCCACCGTGGTGGCTACGGAGTGCCCCTCGTGCATGATGCAGCTCGCCTACGGGCTGAAGCGGGCAGGCGTGGAGGCCGAGGTGGTCAACCTCAGCCAGCTGTGCGATCAGGAGCTGCGGACCCGGTTCTCCAAGTAGAAGGCGGCGGCGTTCGCGGCGAACGCCCCGCGGGCGCAGGCGGTGACCACCTGCTTGAGCGAGTAGTCGCAGACATCACCGGCGGCGAACAGCCCCGGGCACGAGGTCATGCCGTCCTTGTCCACCTTCACGAAGCCGCCCTCGTCGAGCTCGCACAGATCGGTCACAAGCTCGCTCTGCGCGTCGATACCCACGAACTCGAACAGGCCGTCGACCGGGAGCACCTTCTCGCTGCCATCGGTCTTGGAGAGAAGCCGCAGCCCTGTGATCCTCCCGGCGTCGCCGACGATCTCCGAGATGGTGTGAGACAGATGCATCGTGATCTGGGGATGGAAGAAGCACTCCTCCTGAAGGCACTGAGTCGCACGCAACTCCTCCCGACGGTGGATGAGGTGCACCTCGGTGGCGATCTTCGTCAGGTAGAGGGCTTCCTGAGTGGCCGAGTCTCCGCCTCCCACGACGGCGACCGACTTCTCGCGATAGAGGGGCCCGTCGCAGGTGGCGCACCACGAGACTCCTCGGCCGGTGAACTCCGCCTCCCCCGGCACTCCCAGCTTCTTGGGGATGGCGCCGGTAGCCAGGATGACCACTCGCGCCTCGACCTCCTTGCCGTCCACGACGAGGACGAAGTCCTGACCCTTGCGCCGTATCGCCTCGACCGGGGAGATGTTGTGGAACTCGGCGCCGGCGGCCTGCGCCTGCTGGTATATGAGATCCCCGAGATCCGCCCCGCTCACCCCGTTAGGAAAGCCGGGATAGTTCTCCACCCACGAAGCCGACACGATCTGCCCCCCGGGGAAGGCCGTCTCATAGACGACCGTCTTCACCCTCGAGCGCGCGCCATAGATCGCCGCCGTCAGTCCCGCCGGTCCGCCGCCCACTATGGCGATATCGATGCTCTCTGTCACTCCGTCCTCCCTTTGGACCTACGCCCCGACCCTCGATCGTCCAGAGCGCGGTGCTGCCGCCCTGGTCCAAGTGTACCCTCTGGACCCGCTGATGGCGCGGCTGCTGCCACAGCCGTGTGCCCGGCCCCGCGACCAGCAGACTGCTACCATGGGGTGGCCTAGCCGCCCTCACAGAAGGAGTCGCTTCATGGCCACGGGACCTATCCGTCTCATCGTCCGCCAGGACATCATGCCCGGCAAGTTGGAGGAGTTCAAAAGACTGTCCGAAGCCCTCACCTGCGGGGTGGAGGAGAGCGAGCCGACCACCCTCGCCTACGAATGGTTCGTGGACGAGCACGGGATGACCTGCTACCTCAACGAGTACTACGGGAGTTCCGAGGACTTCCTGCTGCACTTCAACAATCTGGGACCCAAACTCGAAGCTATGTTGGCGGTCTCGCCCCTCCGCGAGATGCTGGTGCTCGGCTCGCCGAGCGACGAGGTGAGGGAGTTGCTCCACAAGCTGGGAGCCAAGTTCTACTACCCCAGCGTGGGCTTCTGCAGATAGGCGAGCCAGGCGCCGAGGCGGCGTCTCGTCGTGCGCGCTCAGCGCTCGGTGAGGGTCACCCCACGCAGTTCCACGGCGTCGTCGGCCGGGTTGATGGTAAGGACGAAGGGGCCTCTCGGCATACCGTTCTCGATGATCTGGGCGATGGAACCGTCCAGGCCTTTCAGCCGAGCCCAGTAGCCGAAGGCGCCGTTGACGACACCGTCGTACGTCCCTGAAGGGATGTCCTCATCCACCACATATACCCCGTCGCTGAAGACACCTGGTTGACCGGCCGGGCCGATGGTTGAGGAGGTGTTCGAGGTGGCCTGCTCCAATTGAGTCTTCAGGGTCTGGTTCGCCCGGTAGTACGACCAGTTGCGGTCCTGCGATTGGGCGAGTGCGGTTTGGAGCTCGCCCAATTGGCCGTCCTTTTCGACAAGGGCAGCCCGATCGTCGGACGTCTGCGAACGAGCGACGAAGTACCCTCCGAACAGCCCGATCAGCAACGTCACTACGGCGACACCCACCCACAGCGAGGGGATCCGGCGACGGCCGCGCCCGCCTGAAGAGCTCCCGGCCGAGTCCGCGGCGGCAGCCGCTGGGGCCCCGGAGGCCGCGGAAGAGCCAGCCGGAGGAACATCGACAGCGGCGGAGCCAGAGGGGGTATCGGGGGCAGGCGGGTCCGCCCGGGAAGGGTCGTCCTTTGCAGGGGGATCGATATCCCAGTCGCTCATGGCGCTATTATCGCACCGTATGCAGAACAAGCGTCTGGCATGGATATTCCTTCCCGCCATCATCGTCGTCCTGGCGGCGTTGGGGTTGGTCATCTCCAGCTTCCAGGAAGAAGCGGGCCTCGCCTCGCCCGGAAAGGGGGCATTGGTGGCCGTCGCCGCAGTGGTCGAGGCCCGCGAAGCCGCGTCAGGCAGCGGCTCGACCGGCTACGACGAGTTCAGCGAGGCGCTGCGTGTGGCGCTGATCAAGACGAACAACATGCCCATCACCAACCCCGCCGAGACGAGACTGCAGACCGCCCTCACCAGCGCGTTGGATTCCCTCTCGGCCGGGCGGGAGGCCTGGCAGGCCGAGGTCGATCAGGCCTGGGACCCGGCCTTCCACGGTTCGACAGGGTATTGGCGGGTATTCCACCCGGCCCTCGACCAGATGGAGGCAACCGGTCTTTCGTCAGATGACGTCCGGCGCTGGGCGAACGCCAGTGCGGACGACTGGCTGAAGAAAGCCCTCGACCTAGCAGAGTGAAGCCGCGCACCACAGGAGGCACCGCACGTGAGTACGCTCGAGACATCCGACCTCGTCACCGTACTGCAGACCGCCATCGGACCCGTCGTGGTGATCTCGGGCGTGGGCCTTCTCCTGCTCACCATGACCAACCGGCTCGGCCGGATCGTCGATCGCTCCCGCTCCCTGGCCCACCAGGCTCGAACTGCCACCGGCGATGAGCGCGACACTGCATTGGCGCAGCTGCGGATCCTCGGAGAGCGGGCCCATGTGATGCGCTGGGCCATCGCCCTCGCCGCCTTCTGCGTCCTCTTCGCGGCGCTACTGGTGATCTCCCTGTTCGTCACCGCCTTGCTCGACATCGAGATCGCCTGGCTGGTAGCCGGGCTCTTCATCGTGAGCATGCTCTGTCTCATCGGATCGATGATCGAGTTCATCCGCGACATCAACAAGGCCCTGCACGCTACCTCCCTCGAGGTAGGAGAGGCCTGGAAGAAGGGCTGAGCCCGCCCGGCTCCGACCGGGTTGAGAGCGGCCGGGGCTGACTCCGCTTCCCGGCGCTAGCCGGTTCGATCGGCGCCGTCTACCGCGGCCACCCGGGTGCGGCGCCCGGGAAGGAGCATCGGAGTCTCCCCCCGGTATTCGCGGTAGCCCTCCCGCGTCGCCAAGGCCCGCTTCTCCATCATCGGTACGCTGACGAACACGAACATCAGAGTGATAGCCACTGCCCCGACGACGGTCCACCACCAGCCCGGACCCGCGGCCAGCGCAAAGAGCCACAGCCCCCACCAGGTCATGATCTCGCCCAGATAGTTCGGGTGTCGGCTGTAGGCCCACAGACCGGTACGTATGCATCGCCCCCGATTGACCGGGTCGCGACGGAACACCCGGAGCTGCTCGTCCGCGACGAGCGCGACGCCGACCGCCGCCAGGACGACAAGGGCGGCTACGATGTCCAGCCAGCCGAAAGCGTCGGTGTTCGGACCGGCCACGGCGTAGAGCGGCAGACAGCCGAGAAAGACCATGATCGTGGGAAAGAGGTGGATGCCGAAGAAGCTGACCGGCCAATAGAAGCGGCCCGACCGGCGGCGGAAACCGACATACCGGAAGTCCTCCTTCCGCAGGCCAGGCCAGTCGCGGTAGAAGTTGCTGGTGAGTCTGACGGCGTACAGCAGCACCAGAACGGTCACGAGCACCTGCCGGCCGTCGATCATGCCCCGCTCGCTCCAAAGGTAGAATCCTGCGATGGCCAGGGGCTGCAGACTCCAGTACGGGTCGTACATGCTGGAGTTGTCGACTGCGACGGAGACCGCGAACACCACGATGGTGGCGACCAGGGTGCCCAGGGCGATCTGGGCCAGAGGCGCGGAGATGCCGGACAGGCCCACCACGATCACCGCCAGAACGAACGCCCCTGCGTAGACCACGGCCGTGATGCCCACGCTCAGGGCCTTGTTGTCGCGCCACGTTCGGCCCGGGGGCCGATCCGCCGAGTTCCCCAGATCTCCGGTAGACTTCATCCGGTCCAGAATACCCGGTGCATATGGGGGAAGGTAGTCCCATGAGGAGACGAACTGCGTGCGCAAGCCTGATCGTCCTGGGGCTGGTCCTGGCTATGGCCGCGTGCGGGGGTAACGGAGGGACCGGCGATACCGTGCCCACCGACAGCGGAGTGCAGGGCGAGGTGCGGATCAGCCCTCTCAACCCCGTCGAGCAACCGGGGGTAGAAAACGATGGCCCTTATTCCGCCACCCTGCGCATCAGGCGCGCGTCCGACGGCAGGCTGATAGCCGAGACCACCTCCGACGAGGCCGGCCTCTTCCGGGTACCGCTACTCCCCGATGCCTACATCCTGGAGCCGGTCAACGGCGATCCACTGCCGACTGCGCCTCCGCAACAGTTCATCGTCCTGTCCGGGCAGTTCACGACACTGCGGGTGGACTACGACTCCGGCATACGCTGATCGGTAGACGGATCGGCGTCGGTCTTGGTCTTGAGCGTCAGGATGTGGACACTCACCGCGATCCCGATCACGGCAAGGAGCACCCTCGCCCAGATCCAGGGGACGAAGAACACTACGGACACCACCAGCACCGCCCACAGCATCACAAGGACCCCCGCTTTCACGCGCCGGGGGACTCCCCTGCCCGCCATGTAGTCTCGTAGAGGTGGTCCGAAGACCCGGTTGCCCAGCATCCAGGTGTGGACCCGGTCGGAGCTGCGGGCGAAGCAGTAGCAGGCGACCAGCAAGAAGGGCGTGGTCGGCAGCACCGGCAGTACGATGCCTATGAGGCCGAGGCTGAGCGCGATCGACCCGGCCGCGAAGAAGAGCACGCGGCGGGTCCAACTCGAGCTAGGTCTCGCTGGCGGTCCGCATCCGTTCATCCCGTTGGGTCACCGACTGATAGTTTGAAGCTCCCGGCAGGATACACTTTCCCGCATGACGATCGTTGGTATCCATCACCTCAGCTTCACCGTCGCCGACCTCGACCGGACGGTCGACTTCTACCAGAATCTGCTGGGCCTGCGGCTGTGCGGGCGCAAGCACCGCCGGAGCTCCGATCTGGGAACGGCGTTGCTCGGACCTTGCGCCGGACAAGAGGCCGCGCCGGCCGAGATCCTCATCGCCGATATGGAGTTGGACGGGACCCGAGTGGAGTTCATACAGTACGTCGACCCGGCCACGCGGCCGTACCCAGGCGACCCGTCGGTGGCCGGGTCCGGCCACCTCGCCATCCTCACCGAGGACATCGAGGAGGAGGTCCGCCGGCTGGAGGCCGCGGGAGTCCGCTTCCACACTCCCGTGCGGACGGTCGGCGATCCTGGAAGGCCGGTGTGGCGCTGGTGTTATTTCCGCGACCCCGATGGCATCTGCGTGGAGCTCGTCGAAAGCCTGCGGCCCGCCGCCGGAGCCGAGACCTGCGAGCGCGACGCCGCCGGCCGTGAGGCGGCTGCCGACACGGGGCCGGTGATCGCGACGCCGCCGGCCGTGAGGCGGCGCTCGAGGACAGGTACGCCGCGAGATGGCGCTTCTCGAGACCGGCGAATACGGGGCGCTCGAGCGCCGGCGAAGCGACAAGCGTCTTGCTTGGCTCACGGCCCGCGGGTATCCGGCGCGGGTGAACTCAGCCTTTCCAGCGTCGCCCGTCTCTCCCCGCCAGGCCTTCGAGCTGCTCTTCTTCGACTATATGGGACTCGCCCCCGACCAGGTGGAGGTGGTGGAGGAATCTCCGGACCACATCGTGTGGTTATCCCGAAACGATTGCCCCACTCTGGAGGCCTGCGGGAGGCTTGGGCTCGATACGAGGAGCGTTTGCAGGTCGACCGCGGAACGCCCGGTCCAGACTTTCCTCAGCCGACTCGATCCCCGGCTGCGTTTCGTCCGCGACTACCGCGAGATACGGCCCCACGCCGGCCACTGTCGGGAGCAGATCCTCCGCCTCGACCTCGAGGGCCTCATGCGTCAAGCGATCCAGGAAGCCCTACTGGCCAAGGCGGAAGGGAACAAGGGGTACGGTTCGCTGCTCGTGATGGGCGATCGGGTGCTGGCGCGGGCTCACGACACTGCGACCGCCACGGGAGATCCCAGTCTGCACGGCGAGCACAGCGCCATCCTCCAGGCCGTGAGAAAAGAGGGCAGCCCCGATCTGACCGGCGCCCTCCTGGTGTCCACCTGTGAGCCCTGCCCCATGTGCACCGGGCTGGCCGTGTGGGCCGGGGTCACGACCATCGTCTTCGGCTCGTCGATAGCAGACACGGCCGCCATGGGTCGTTCCCGGATCCTGGTGACTGCGGGCGAGATAGCCGCGCGGGCGCCGCGGGTGCTCGACGTTATCGGCGGCGTGCTCCGCGAGGAGTGCGACCCGCTGTACACGTAAGCGTCGCTGCAGGACTGGATCTAAGCCGTCCCGCTCGCCACGTACTCGGAGACTGCCGTCGCCAGGGTGTGGAAGATCCAGGCGCGTTTGGCGTCGTCGGTCTCGAGGAGGGTGAAGCGGAAGCCCGGCCGAGGCGTGAAGAAGCCGGTGAGCGGCACCACGCAGATCCCGGTCGACGCCAGCAGGTGATAGACGAAGCGCGCATCGGGGGCCGCGCCCACGCAGTGCTGCTCCACCAACTCGCGCAGGGCCGCGTCGGCGATAGGAAGCCGGTTGTCGCCATCCAGGGCGCCGTGCTCAAAGAGCGCGGTCATGTAGAAGGCCCCCTGGGCCCGGTTTACCTTGAGACCGGGTACATCGCGCAGGGCTTCGTAGGCCTCGTCGGCGCGCGCGGCGAAGACGCGCGCGCGCTCCTCCAGGTGTCCCGCGTAGCGGGGATCCCCAAAGATGCGGGGGACGGTCAGTTGAGGTCCGCTCGTGGAACAGACTTCCAGCCGCTTGGCCGCGACCACGGAGTCGACGTAAGCGGAGAAGTTCTGGTCCGCCCCTCGGTTGAGCACTTCGATCCAGCCACAACGCGACCCCGGCCAGGGCAACTCCTTCGAGATACCGCGCATGACGATGGCCGGCACGTCCGTGGCAACCTCGGAGAGATGGACGGTCTCCACACCCGGGAACACCATGTGGATGTAGATCTCGTCGGCGATGAGGAACAGGCCGAACTCCCGGGCGAGGGCGACGATCTCCTCAAGGAGCGCCGGCGGATAGACGGCCCCAGTGGGGTTGTTGGGGTTGATGAGGAGGATGCCGGCGATGGACGGATAGGCCTGGATCTTGCGGCGCAGGTCGACCAGGTCGGGCATCCAGCCGTTCTCGGGATCGAGATCGTAGGTGATGTGAGGAAGCGCGCTGTGCGCCGACTCCGCCGACGAATGGGTGCTGTACGCAGGAGAGGGGCCGATGACCCGAGCGTGGGCGCTCAGGAACCCGTACACCTTGGACACCGCGTCGGCCACCCCGTTGAAGAAGATGATGTCGGCGGCCGAGACGCGGGCGCCGGGCCGGTTGTTGACATGTGCGGCCAGCGCCTCGCGGGCCTCCATGAAGCCTTCTGTGGGGCAGTATCCCCAGGAGTCCTCGAGCTCGACCACTTCGTGGACGATGTCGCGGATCCAGGGCGCGACCCGCTCGCCCTTGGCGATCGGGTCGCCGATGTTCTCCCAGGTCACCTCGACGCCATGGCGCCGCACCAGTTCGCCGAAGGCGACGATCTCGCGGATGGCGTACGACAGCTGCGCAGATGACGGGCTGACCAGGTTGGCCCTCATCACATGGTCCTCACTTCTCGATCGCGGGATACGGCAGTATACAGGACGAAAGTACGCCGCCGACAGCAACGCGCCGCCCTGGCGGGCGCGGATTCGGCGGCCGCAGGTTCACGGTGGACCGAGCGATCAGTCGGCCGTCTCACCCTCTCCTGACACCCGGTGAAGGTACAGCGAGAGCAGCGAACAGGCCCCCGCCAGCACGAAAGCCAGCCCCATCGCCAGCCTGAAACCGGCCGATTCGGCGATGGGGCCGATGAGGTAGGGGAACACGATCCGCCCGAGCGCCCCCGCCATCACCACGGCCGAGTAGACCACTCCGGCGTGCCATGCGGGGAACCGGCCGGAGAAGCCCAGGATCAGCGGGAAGGCGGCAGACGCTCCGAAGCCGCAGAGAAACGACATGACCATGGACATCTCCACCGAGCTCGACAGAGCGATGCCCAGTGCGAACACGGCCATGATGGCCATGCCCACCAAGAGTAGTCGGGAGGCCTGGAACCGCTTGGTGAGGGATATCACGATGAGCCGGCCGATGATCAGACCCACCCAGAACAACGCCACCGCTGCGCTGGCCACCGTCTTGCTGGCTCCGAAGACATCGATCTCGAACTTGGGCAGCCACACATTGATGATGAACTCCGACCCGATGTAGAGGATCGAGGCCACGATCACGGTGAAGAACAGCTTCGTGTTGAAGCCGATCACATCCCGGAGACGTCCCCAGCGGAGGTTCTTCCTCCCGGAGATATCGGAGATGGGCCGGCTCGTCAGGATCAGGGCCAGGACCCCCGAGAGAATGGCTTCGACGATATAGACCCAGCGCCACGAAACTCCAAGCCCCAGAGCGATCCCGATGAAGATAGGCGTGACCGCCATGCCGATAGCGAAGAACAGCAGCAGGATAACCATGGCCCGGTGGATGCCCTCTTTGACATTCGAACTCACCCACATGCCCGGGAGACTGTTCAAGAACACGCAGCCGAGACCCACGAAGAAGTAGAAGACAAAGAGCGACCCCAGCCCGTTCGAGAGCGCCCCCGAAGCCGCAAGGGCCACGGTCTGCAGCCACGCCGCCCCTATGAGGGTCCACTTGGCCGGCACCCCCGCCAGAAGAAAGTTGAGCGCCAGCACCCCCACCAGCATGCCCACGGCGAACCCCACCGAGATCAGGCCCGCGTCGGCGAGGGAGATGCCGAGTTCCTTGGTCATGGGGTCGAGAAGCGGCCCCAGCGAGATCATGACCACGCCGACCATGAAGGTGGCGGCATAGAGAGCGGGGTACGAGGTGGAGGTGGTCTTTGCTGGCTCGCGGGGCATCGATTCAGTATACGGCCTGCGCCCGGGCCGCGGCGCCGGTCTGCGCCGAGGCGGCGACGCCGGCCCGAGGTGGGACGGGACAACCCTCCGGCAGGCTACTCACCGGCCGGTCGCGCGGCCCTCTCCAGCATGAAGGCGAGCGCGATAACGGCCAAAGCGGGGATCACCCATAGTCCCACGGCCGTTCTCATGCCCAGGGCCGCTGCGGCCGGACCAAAGAGGTAGGGCGACGCCGTGTTGGCGACGGTCCCGGCCAGCATCATCCCCGAGAACACCACGCCCGCCTGCCACCCGGGGAACCGGGGCGTGTAGCAGGCGATCAGCGGCCAGCATGCCGAGGCGCCCATCCCGGCGAAGAAGGCAAAGACCTCGGACACGGCCAGGGTGGGAGCCAGCGCCAGAGCGGCGACGAACACGGTGAGGATGGAGGCGAAGACTGCGAGAAGCCGGGCAGGCGACGCGAAGCGGGTGAGCGGTACCGCCAGGTACCGCCCCACGGTTATGCCCGCCCAGAAGAGGGTGACGCTGAGCGCAGCCATGCCGGGACCGGCCGCGAAAGAGTCCACCTGCATCTTGGCCAGCCACACGTACAGCATGCCCTCCACGGATACGTACAGGAAGGTGGCGCCCAGGATCGCCCAGAGCAAGCGGGGACGAAATGCCCCCACGGCTTTGAGCTGCCGCGTCCGCAGGTTCTCGCGGTCGGGTACGTCGGCGATCGGTAGGACCATCAGCAGGACGGCAACCAGGGCGGAGAAGACCGCCTCACCAAGGAACACCCACCTCCAGGTGGCGCCCAGCTCGAGCGCGGCCCCGATTATCAGCGGCGCTACCACGACGCCGAGAGCGAAATAGGCCCCGATGTTGAGCATTGCCCGCTCCACGCCTCTGTGGATGTGTGCGGCCACCCACACCCCGGAGATGGCATTGGGGATGACCCCGGCAAGGCCGGTCACGAAGAGAGCGAGCGAGAGCGGCCACAACCCCACGCCGAGTAGGCCGGAGGCGGCCGATCCGGCGGTGAGCACGAGAGCGCAGGTGACCATGATGGTCTTGATGCGCACCCGCGCGAGAGCGAAGTTGAGCAGGAGCACGCCCACCACCCGCCCGAAGAAGAACCCGAACGAAAGCAACCCTCCCTTGGCCAGGGGGATATCGAGATCGCGGAGGATGGGATCCAGCAGCGGGCCGAGAGTGATGAGCGTCGCCCCCACGAAGACCTGGCTGGGGTAGAGGACTGCGGCCGAACGCGGGCCCGCGGCAGGCGGGGCTTCTTCCGTGCGCGGGTTCCGTGTATCTGAGGTGGGAGTGTCCACAGGGGTACAATCATGGACCTGTGGCGCGTCGGGCGTCAACCGGCCCAGGTGCGAAGCCACCCGTCGGCCGTCGATCGAGACTTGGAGGTGCGAAGGCCGTGTACCCGTCTCCGTTCCTGCTGGAGCGCTTCTTCGCCCGGCATGAGTTCTCGGCCCGCTACCTGCTCTCGGCTTCGGACTGCCAGGGTCCGTCCATGGCGCAACTGGTGGCCGGTGCCGACGACGATCTCCGAGCCCGTTGGGACGACCTCCACCTCGGCTACACCGAATCCCAGGGCCTTCCCGAACTGCGCGAAGAGATCGCGGGTCTCTACGGTGCGGTCGGCGCCGGTGAGGTGCTGGTGGCCGCGCCCGAGGAGGCCATCTTCCTGGCCATGCACGCTCTGCTCGCTCCGGGTGACCACGTCATCTGCACCTTCCCCGGATACCAGTCCCTCTACGAGTTGGCCCGCAGCATCGGGTGTGAGGTGGAGCTGTGGCGCGTGCGCGAAGAGGGCGTGCGCGAAGCGGCGGGGGCGAAGATGAAGGCTGGCGCTTCGACCCGGAGGATCTGGAGACGATGATCCGTCCCCACACCAAGCTCGTGGTGTGGAACTTCCCCCACAACCCGACGGGAGCGCTGCCCTCGGTCGTCGACTACTCCCGCATGATCGCGGCAGCCGAGCGCGTGGGGGCGTGGGTGTTCTCCGACGAGATGTACCGGCTGCTCGAGTCGCGGCCCGAGCTGCGGCTGCCGCCGGCGGTGGACCTCTACGAGCGGGCGATATCGCTGGCCGGGATGTCGAAGGCCTTCGGTCTGGCCGGATTGCGTATCGGCTGGGTGACGGCCCGGGACCAGGGCTTGCTTCAGCGGATGCAGAGCCTCAAGGACTACACCACCATCTGCAGCAGCGCGCCCAGCGAGCTGCTCGCGCTGATGGCCCTGCGCTCCCGAGAGGCCATCCTCACCGCCAACCTGGACCGCGTCGAGCGGAACGTGCGGGCGGCCGGAGAGTTCTTCGCCCGCCATGCGGACTGGTTCACCTGGGTTCCTCCCCAGGCCGGGACGGTCTGCTTTCCCGGTCTTGCCGTCCGGGTCCGCCCGGGCGACGAGACTCAAGCCGCCGCTCCGAGCGCGGAGGCTTTCTGCGCCCGATTGCTTGAGACTACCGGGGCGCTACTGCTCCCCTCGACGGTCTACAGCTACGACGACGCTCACTTCCGGCTGGGACTTGGGCAGAGACGACTTCCAGGCCGGGCTTGAGGTGGTCGACGCATTCTTGTCCGGACGGTAGCCGTCCGGCGCGCCTGCGCGGGCCGGGACGGGGCGCCCGACGGGCGGCGCGATAGCCTGACCGGAGGGCGGTGCGGAGGGTTCCGGGCCCTTCCGCACCGCCCTCTCAGGCGTCGAGCAGGTTAGAAGCCGAGCGCTCGGGCGTTGCCCTCGAAGAGCGCGTACGCTTCGTCTTCGTTCAGCGGGACGCTGCGCAGGTAGTCCATGCAGTCCGTCATGTTCTCGTAGGGGAAGTCGGTCCCCAGAAGGATCCGGTCCATGCCGATGCTGTCCCGGGTGCAGTACAGAGCAGCCGGCAGGTAGTTACCGCTCGTCGTGACCCACAGGTGCCTCTTGAGGTAGTAGCTGGCCGGCATCTGGCAGCCGTCACCTATCTCGGTGTTGGGCGTGCAGTGGTTCTGCATCCAAGCCCGGTCGACCCGGTCGAGCAGGAAGGGCAGAGCCTCGCCCAAGTGGCCCATGATGATCTTGAGGTCGGGGAATTCGTCGAACACGCCCCGCACGATCATGCGCATGAAGCAGTAGGTGACGTCGGTGCCGAAGCCCAGTGTGGGGCCGCTCAGCACCATCCCGAACTCACGCAGTTCCTTGATCATGGGCACGGCCGGGTGCAGGTAGATGGGTACGTTCAGTTCCTGGGCCTTGGCCAGGATGGGCCGGTAGCGCTTGTCGTCGAGGTAGGAGTCGCCGAAGTTGGAGTGGGTGTTCCAACCGGAGAAGCCCAGCTCCTTGACGCAGCGCTCGAGCTCGGCCGCCGACCACTCGGCGTCTTTGGGCGCAAGAGAGGCGAACCCCCCGAAACGCTCGGGGTAGGTGTTCATCACCGCGGCGAGGTAGTCGTTGGCGTCCTCGCGCCACTTTCTTGCCCACTTCGACCGGAAACTGCTCGGCTCCCGGAGAGGTCACGGAAAGGACCGCGTAGTCCACGCCGGCCTCGTCCATGAGGCCGAGCCGGTAGTCGGCCAGATCGGCGAGCTTGGGCTCCACCGCCAGGGGCATCCAGGCGTCCTCGGCGAAGCCGAGACCGCGCTTGGGATCCACCGTGGGGTAGCCCTTGTTGTTGCTCAGGGCTTCGAGCCAGGTGGGGGTGATGAAGTGGTTCTCTAGGTCGATCGTCTTCACGCACAGCTCCTCTGGATGGACCGGGGGCGCAGCCGGGACCGGCTGCGCCCCCGTCAAGAAGTCGTCTAGGACATCAGGCTGCTTCTAGCTCATGCACGCGGCTAGGCGTACGTGATGGCCTCGAACTTCTTCTGGATGGGCATGTTCGGGTCTTGCCCGTAGGCGATGTAGATGTCGTACTTGAACTTGGGATCCTCGGATTTGCCCCACTGACCACCGGCGATCTTGATCTTGCAGACGTTCGGCACCGGGCGGCCGGGACCGGGTGACGGCAAGTTGAAGTCCACCGGGCCGTTGATGCCGTCGAACTTGGTGGTCTTGATCATGTCGACGTAGAGCTGCTTGTTGTCGACGTCGGTCACACGCTTGAGAACGTCGACCGCCCACTCGTACTTGCCCAACTGGCCGAGCGGCTGCGTCCACTGCTGCTCGGTCTCGGTGGTGAACGTCGCGGCGTATTCCTCGCAGGTCTGCCCGGTGAGATAGCTCTTGTACGGGAACTTCGGATGCCAGACCATATGGTCGGACAGGCCGATACCGATGTCGCCGATGGCTTCGATGCTCTTGTGGAAGAGCGAAGCCTTGCTGATGGTCATGATCTTCGGCTGATACCCCTGCTGGGCGCACTGCTGCACGAAAGTGGTGAAGTCGGGCGGAGTCTGAACACCGGTGCAGACCTCGCACCCTGCCTTCTTGAAGTCGGAGATCTGCGAGGTGAAGTCTTCCGACGGGGGCTGGTACATCTCCGGCTTGGAGCCGGTGGTGTAGCCGCCCTTGACCAAGATGGGCTCCAGGCCTTTCACGGGATCGGACCAAGCCTGGCCGTCTGCGTCGTTCGGGAAGAGGTAGGCGACGGTCTTGTTGGTCTCGATCTGATCCCACATGCCGAGACGGCATTCGCCGGCGTCTTCCACGCCGAAGTGGTACATCCAGGTCCAGGTGAAAGGCGTTTCGGGGGTGGCGCCGCGGCCGAAGTAGAAGGGCTGCCAGGGCACGAAGTTGGCCAGGAACGGGATGCCGTTGGCCTCGCACTGGTCGGCGGCCGGGTTCACCGTGTCGGGGCTGGACGAGGCCACCATCATGTCGACCTTCTCGTTGAAGATGAGGTCCTGTGTGACTTCGGCCGCCCGGTTGGGGCTGGACTGGGTATCGAGCTGGATGATGGTGAGCGGGTGCTTCTTGCCGTCGCCGCAGACGACGCCGTCGCCGACCGCTTTGGCCACGTAGCTGACGATCCACTTGTCCGGGACCGCCGAACGAGGCCAGCGATCCGGTGATGGGGGAGACAGCGCCGATCTTGATCTCGCGGCCCATCTCGACGCCGGCCGCAGCCGTCGTCGTGGTCTCGGCCGGAGCCGCCGTCGTGGTGGTCGCGGCAGCGCCGGTGGTGGTGGTCGCCGCCGCGCGGTCGTGGTCGTGGTCTCTTCGGCTTCGCCGCAGGCGGCGAGCAGGCCGCCCAGGCCGCCGGCCACGCCGATGGTCGCGCCGGCGACGCCGGCGATCTTGAGGAACTCGCGGCGGCTTACCACCCGGGTCTGTTCGTCCTTCTTCTCGAGTTCTGACATGTTGCATCTACCCCTCTCGTAGAAATGCCTTTTCCTGTCGATGTACACCGTTTCAAGTACGCCTGCCGGTTTATGGCCTTCTATCACCTCCCCGCAGAGCTTGGAATCAGAATATCATTCTAAATTTCATCGAAACAACCACCGGCTGTGTGCCATTGGTGAGATAGTTGCTCACCATGCAGGTCATTTCCTTCACCAGCACCTCGTCGGAAAACCCTCCGGAAAGCTCCGCGCCCTCTCCGAACGTGATCCTCTCCCTCAGCAGCGCCATGCACGCGGAGTACGAACCAACGGGCGGCCTGCTCGGGATCGCGGTGGCGGATCTCGTCACGATGGGCGAGCAGGACGTCGACCACCTTGTCCCGCCGCTGGGCGTTGGTCCGCTCCCCCTGCGCCCGCACTCCGCTGTCGAAGACGGCCTGGAGGACGAAGGCTCGGAACAGCTCGGGCTCGTTCAGCACATGCCGGCAGAGGACGCTCACGATGCGCGCCACGGCCTCCTCCAGCGACTCGTCTCGCGGATGATCACCGCTGAATGCAGCGAAAATATCGTTCTGCACCCGGGCGTGATAGCGCAGTTGGACGGCCTGCAGCAGCCCGATCTTGTTGTCGAAGCGGGCGTAGAGACTGCCGACCGAGGATCCGGAGCGCTGCACCACCTCGGCGATGGTCATGCTGTCGAAGCCGCGCTCCCGGATGAGCGACTCCGCCGCATCGAGGATGCGCTCGAGCGATTCGTGACTGCGCCGCTGCCTGCGGCGGCTTGTAGGTCAGGTCCGACCCGCCCATGCCCCTCGCCCACTCGACTAGCCATTATTAGAACGCCGTTCCATTAATACCACCACATCGGGCGGCAGCGCAAGCGGCGCTGCGGGCGTCCGCAGGCCCATGCACGTCGCATCCGCCCGCAGACGCTATAATCCCCTGCTCCCGTCGGGACGCCCCGTCCCCGGGGCTGAAGTTCCTCGACAAGACCACCAAGGAGCCCCTGCTTCATGCCCCCTGGCCCTAACGCCCATACCGACGGCGTCGACATCGCGGAGAAGATCCGCAACGTGGCCATCATCGCCCACATCGACCACGGCAAGACCACGCTGATCGACTCCATCTTCCGGGCCGCCCGCGTCTTCCGCGACAACCAGCGGGTCGAAGAGCGGGTCATGGACAGCAACGACCTGGAGCGCGAGCGCGGCATCACCATCCGCTCCAAGCACTGCACCGTGGAGTGGGGCGGCTACCTCATCAACATCGTCGACACGCCCGGCCACGCCGACTTCTCCGGCGAGGTGGAGCGGGTGCTCTCCATGGTCGACTCGGTGCTGCTGCTGGTGGACGCCAACGAGGGCCCCATGCCGCAGACCCGCTACGTGCTCATGCGGGCGCTGCGCCTGGGCCTGCGCCCCATCGTGGTGGTCAACAAGGTCGACCGCCCCCACGCCGACCCGCACGGCGCGCTCGACAAGACCTTCGACCTCTTCCTCGAACTGGGCGCCACCGACGCGCAGGCCGACTTCCCCGTGGTCTACGGCTCGGCGCTGGAGGGCTGGATCGTCCGCGACCCCGACACCGACCCGCACGAGGGCATGGACGCCCTCTTCGAGACCATCGTCGAGGAGGTCCCGCCGCCGCGGGCCAAGCTGGACGCCCCCTTCCGCATGCAGATCTCCACGCTCGCCTGGAGCGACTACCTGGGCCGCATCGGCTGCGGCCGGGTGCTCGAAGGGCACGCACCGGCGCGGCGACGAGCTGGTCCGCACCTCCACGCGTGTGGACGGGCCAGGACCGAGCAGTGACAGCCGGGCGACTGGGAGGTCACCGGCAGCGAGACGAGCCGCAGCGCCCACCTCTGGGTGACGCGCGGCCTGGAGCGCGAAGAGGTGGACGAGGTCCACGCCGGCGACATCGTCTGGGTGAACGGCCCGGCCGACATCACCATCGGCGACACGCTGTCCGCCCCCGACCTGGCCGACCCGGCGCTGCCGCCGCTGGAGATCGAAGAGCCCACCGTCTCCATGTTCTTCCTGGTCAACAGCGGCCCCTTCGCCGGCACGCGACGGCCAGGCGGTCACGCTGCGCCAGATCAAGGACCGGCTGGAGCGCGAGCTGCGGGTGAACGTCGCCCTGCGCGTGGAGGACCTGGGCCGCCCCGACGGGGTCAAGGTCTCGGGCCGGGGCGAGCTGCACCTGGGCATCCTCATCGAGGAGATGCGCCGCGAGGGCATGGAGCTCTGCGTGTCGCGCCCCGAGGTGATCACCCACACCGACGAGCAACGGCCACGTGCTCGAGCCCATGGAGCAGCTGACCATCGACGTGCCCGACGAGTACCAGGGCATCGTCATCGAGAAGCTGGCCCAGCGCAAGGGCGAGATCACCGCCATGCACGACGCCGGCACCGGGATGGTGCGGATGGAGTTCAGCATCCCCACCCGCGGCCTCATCGGCTACCGCGGCGACTTCCTCACCGACACCCGGGGCCTGGGCATCATGGCCTCCCGCTTCGTCGGCTACGAGCCCTGGCGCGGCGAGGTGGCCCACCGCGAGCGCGGCTCGCTGGTGAGCATGGAGAACGGGCCGGCCACCGGCTACTCGCTGGAGAACCTGCAGGCAGCGCGGCACCCTGTTCGTCTCGCCCATGGACCCGGTCTACGCCGGCATGATCGTGGGCGAGCACTCCCGCTCCGGCGACCTGGCCTGCAACCCCACCAAGACCAAGAAGCTGGGCAACTACCGGGCCGAGACCAAGGAGATCGACGTGGGCCTCAAGGTGCCCCGGGAGATGACCCTCGACCAGGCCCTGGAATGGATCGCCGCCGACGAACTGGTGGAGGTCACCCCCAAGTCCATCCGGGTGCGCAAGGCCATCCTCGACTTCCGAGGAGCGCAAGAAGGCCAACCGAAGCTTAGGCTCCGGGCCGATGTATCCGCGCCGGCTGCGCTCTGCCAGGCCGTCACCTCCCGAGCACACCGGTCCCCGAGCGCATTGCCGCATGGCTCCACTACTTCCTTCATACGCCTCGCCGTCTAGGAGCAACTCTCATCCCCGCTTGCCCTCACCGACCCGTCGCTTGCCACAAGGCCGCGGGGCGTCTTTGTGAGGCGGTCGTGTTTACTCACGCTCAGCCCGCCTGTCTGAGGGAGGAGTCGCCGCAAAACGCAGCCGGAGCGGACACGTGGGCCCAGCGCTCACAGCAGGCAGAGGACAAGAGACGCCCCGCGGCCCTAGGGCAGAAACTGTTCGTCGATCTTCACCACCACCGCCCCATCCCGCTCGATCCACCAAGGCACGCCATGCAGATGGCCCTCCATCTCCGGGAACGGGCCCGGGACCCCAGAAACTCTTGAAGTCCGCCCACGTGGAGGGGGCCCTCATGTCGTCTCCGGCCACCCACCGGGTCGACGTCGTGATGGCCACCGAATCGGACACCTCGAACGTCCGCTTCTGCGGGATTGACGTTGCTGATGTAGTAATCGTTGTCGACGGTCTCGCCGGGTTCGATGACGCCATCGGCAATGGCCGCTTCGTTGGCGGCATCGCCAGTGAGCATGGTGGCGTAGTCGATGCGGATGTAGCGCTTGCCGCCCTGCTCCCAGACCTTGTCGATGTAGCCCATCGCTTTGACGTGGCCGTTGGCCAGCCGGGTCTCGGCGCTCGACAGGGCCTCGGTGGTCGTGGTGGTCTCAGCGTCCGTGCTGCTGGTGCTCGGCAGGGAGATGACGATGCCCGTGGTGGACGTCACCGCCCCGGCGGTACTCTCGGTGCTCTCGGAGGACGTCGATGCGGTGGAGGTGGTGTCGGGGCCTCCGTCGGGCGGAGAGGCGGTTGTCGTAGTGCCGTCGCCCCCCAGACTGCAGCCGGCGACCACGATCGACATCAGCATCAGCACCGTCGCCACCCAGATGTGTCGCCTCATGATGCCTCCTCTCACCGACGTCGCCCTCTCCATCTTACCCCGGGCTACGAGCCACGGGGCATGACGGACCGGCTCTCCACCCGGTCGCCCTCATCGACCCGTCGACCGCCACTAGGGACCGTGGGGCGTCTTTGTGAGGCGGTGTGTTCACTCGCGCTCAGCCCGCCTGTCCGAGGGAGGAGTCGCCGCAAAGCGCAGCCGGAACAGACAGGTGGGCCCAGCGCGAGCAAGCACGCATGTGTATCAAAGAGACGCCCCGCAGTCCCTAGGGCAGATACTGTTCGTCGATTCTGACAATCGTCTGCCCCTCCCTCTCTATCCACCACGGGGCCTCGGACAGATGCAGGGCCCCTTCCGGCGGAGTGTCGGTCCAGAAGCTCAAGAACTGAGCCCAGTTGACCGGCTTCTCCATGACCCCGTCCCACGTCGAGGTGGTGATGTCGATGGGGCTCGAGATCTCGAATTCCCGCTTCTGCGGGTTGGTGTTCCTGATGAAGTAGTCGTTGGGAAGGTCCTCTCCCGGCTGGATCATCCCGGCCTCGATGGCGGCGTCGATGGCTTCCTGGCCGGTCAGCATCTCGGCGTAGTCGATGCTGAGATAGCGCTTGCCCCCCTCTTCCCAGACGGCATCGATGAAGCCCATGGCCTTGATGTTCCCATTGGGAAGCCGGGTCTCGGCGGTGGAGAGGGCCTCGGTGGTCGTGGTGGTCTCCTCTTCGAGGCTCGTGGTGGTGGTCTCCTCGGGAACGACGGAGGTAGTTGTCTCCTCCTCGAGGCTCGTGGTGGTGGTTTCCTCCGAGAGCGCCGTGGTGGTGGTTTCCTCGGGCGCACCCGTCTCCGTGGTCGTGGTCTCATCGTCGCCGCAGCCGGCGAGCGCCGCGGTCAACACGATGACCAACAGGCAGCTGAGCAGCCACGCGAGGACCGTTCTACGGGACGGCTTTGCACCCGCGTCCCGCCGTGCTTTCGATACCATCATTCCCCTCCGATCCACTGATTCACCAGCAATGACTATAGCGCCCCGGGCGGAGACTCACCGCCAAGGGCTTGCCTCCGGGCTACCCTTGCCCCTGGATCGCGCTTGCCCCCGGGGCACCCCCGTCGTTGCGCCGCGGAAGCCTGCCGAGCGCCGCGCCACCTACCTTCGTACCCGCAGCCGACACTCGTTGTAACGTATGAGACAGCAAAAGAGCGCAACCAGGTTGCTGCCACCCGATAAGGAGGTCGTCGGTGTACTCCAAGACCCTCAAGCCGGAGATCATGCGCACGATGCTGCCGGAGGGTTTCCCGGCCATCCACGCCGCCGATTCCTGTCAGAAAGACCTGGACCACCTTCCGCTGCTTCCCATCTTCCACATGCGGGAGACCAACGACATCGACTTCTTCGTGAGCCGCGGATACGTGTTCGTGCATACCGATTCGCGAGGCACAGGGCATTCCCCTACCGGACAGTGGGACCTTTTCGGGGAGGAGATACAGAGCGACCTCTACGACAAATACGATCATCCGTCGCACATGATCCTGCCGGTGATCCCGACGCCGTAAGCGGGCCGGCGCCGGGGAGCCGCACACGATGAACGCCCGGGAGCGCGTGTCGACCGCCTTGCGGGGCGGCGAGCCCGACCGGGTACCCTGCGCTCTGGGCTTCTTTCCCCAGTCGCTGTTCGACGCTCCCGACGCCGACGAGCTCTTCGCGACCGACGTGCGGTTCGTCGAATTCGCCCCACCTGTCGGCCAAGATGCGTTCCTCGAGTATCTCGATTCGCTGCCGCCGGGCGTGCACGTGGGAAGTGCGACCCAACTACGGACCTACCACGAGTGGGGGTACCGTCCTGAGAGCGACCCCTCCACGGCGGGGATGGGAGCCCGCGGGATTGTGGAACGGATAGGCCACCTGCTCCCGAGGGTGACCGCCCGGGAGCGTCACGCGCATCTGAAGTCCGAGGTGGAGAAGCTGCACGCGCGGCGTCTGGCGGTAGCCGGGTCCCCGCCTCACCTCGGGGGCGAGTTGTTCGAGAGCGCCTGGCGGTTGCGAGGGTTCGAGCTCTTCATGAAAGATCTGGTGAAGAGACCGGGGTTGGTCGACTACCTCCTCGACCAGCTCACCACGATGGCCGTGGAGAGCGTGCGGATAATGGCGGAAGCGGGCGTCGACATCCTGGTGCTGGATGACGACGTGGCCTTCAAAGACGGTCTTCTCATCAGCCCGACGATGTGGCGACGGCACTTCAAACCACGGCTCGCCGCCATCATCGCCGCCGCACGGCAGACGGCGCCGCAGTTACTCATCCTCTATCACAGCGACGGCGATTTCTCCGCGATCCTGGAAGACCTCACCGAGATAGGGGTGAACGCGGTGAACCCGGTGGCCCCTGATTGTATGGATGCCGGCGCCATCAGACGGGCGTTCGGGCCGCGGCTGGCGCTATGGGGGACGGTCGGCACCGCGTGGGACTGGGACTACGGAACACCTGGCCGGACGCGTGAAGAAGTAGAGGTGCGGATCCAGAGCCTGGGGCGCAGCGGCCTGCTCCTCTGTCCCGCGTACGACCTCGATTTCAGCCCCCGCGAGAACGTGACTGCCTTCGTGGAGGCAGTGCGCGAGTTCGGGTAGAGACCGGGGGCCGCTAATCCGGCGCAAGACCTCCGGAGTGACCGCTCACTACGGCGACATCTCGACGCCCGCAATGCGTTACGATGCCTCCATGAAAGCCAGCCCCCGGCAAGAGATCCCGCCGCATGACCGCCGCCGAGCGCCGGCAGCAGATCGTGGAAGTCACGATGGACCTGGTCGCCCGCAACGGGGTCCAGGCCACCACGACGTCGCGCATCGCGGCGGCGGCCGGAGTCTCCGAGGCCACCCTCTACCGGCACTTCGCCAGCCGCACCGAGATGCTGCTGGCGGCGATGGACCTCGTCTACGAGCGGGTCTTCAAGGTCATCCATTCGGCCGACGAAGGGAACGCGTTGGAGCGGCTGCGTGGCATCGGCCGCTACCACTCGGGCATCATCGCCGACGACACCGAGGGCTTCGTCTACCCGCTGTTCGAGTTCGTGGCCGCTCCGCCGGAGTGCGGCCTGCGCGAACCTCTGGCCCAGCGGCAGCGTGCGGCCATCGAGAGCCTGTCCGCCATCCTCGAGGAGGGCAAGGAGCAGGGACTGGTGCGGCCGGAGGTCGACAGCGTCGCAGATCGCCTGGGAGTTGGTGGGCGTGTACTGGGCCCAGGACGTCTCCTATCTGATGGGGCTGGAGCGAGTACGTCGACACGACACCGCGGCCAGCAGATGCTCGAGCGCATCCTGGCCAGCATCGCCACCCAGTGAGCAACCGAACCGACCGAAAGGGCCGAGCCTGAATGAAGATCGATCTGGAGAACCACTTCGCCACCGAGATGTACGTCGAAGCCGTCTACAACAACCCCGGCTATCCGCGGTTCGTGGACGACAAGAGACCGGGTGAGCGCCACGTCTATCACGGCCCCGACTACTGGCAGCCCTTCGGCGACGCCCTGGTCGACCGCCTCCTCGATGTGGACGACGCCCGCATCGCCGCCATGGACGCGGTGGGCATCGACGTGGCGGTCCTGTCGCACACCGCGCCGGCGCCCGAGGTGCTGGAGCCGAAGGTGGCGACCGCCATCGCGAAGGACGCCAACGACAAGCTGGCCGAGGCCATCGACCGGCACCCCACCCGCTACCTGGGCTTCGCCACGCTGGGCGTCCGCGAGCCGGAAGAGGCGGTCAAGGAGCTGGAGCGCTGCGTCAAGGAACTGGGCTTCAGAGGCTGGAACACCCACTCCAACTTCGGCGACTCCTACCTCGACGACAAGCGCTACTGGCCCCTCCTGGCCGAAGGCCGAGGAGCTGGGCGTTCCCGATCTACCTGCACCCGACCTTCCCGATCATCCGTCAGCTCACCGAGTACGGCCTGGCCCTGGCCGGGCCCAGCTTCGGGTTCGGCATAGAGACCTCCATCGTGATGATGCGGCTGATCCTGAGCGGGGTGTTCGACGCGTTTCCGAAGTTGACGATCATTCTTGGCCACTACGGCGAAGCCCTCCCCTTCCTGCTCAAGCGGGTGGACCGCTCGTTCCTGCAGTACCACGTGCCCAAGGGGTCGGGCTCGATGCCGCCGATCAAGAAGCGTCCGAGCGAGTACCTGGCCGAGAACCTGTACGTCACCACGAGCGGCAACTTCCTGGCGGCGGCCTTCCACTGCACGCAGGAGGCGCTGGGGATGGACCGCATCTGCCTGGGGTCCGACTACCCGTTCGAGACGACCACCGAGATCGACGAGTTCCTGGGAACGGTGGGCATGTCGGCGAACGACGAGGTCAAGCTCTACGAGGAGAACCCGACCCGCTTGGGGTTCGGGTCCTAGAACTGGTTCTTGGGGGGAGGTCGCCGGGCGGAGAACCGTCCGAGGAGCCTTCTCGGCTCCTCCGGGACCGCCCGGCGGCACTTGTCTTCGGTCAGGCCGCCAGATCCGGCAGCTCGGTCGCGTCGAAGCGAGGCAGGGCGGTGACGGTGGCCGGGTCGGCGCCACGGCCGAAGCGGCGGACCGGACGGTGGCCGGGATCGGGCGCGGCCTGATGCTGCGGCGCCGGCCGCAGCGCGATTCGCCGGAGTGTCGCTACCCAGGCCTCGTCCTCGGGGCCACCTGCGCCGCCTGCGGCATCCGTGCCTTCGGCGCCGTCAGCGCCCTCCGCGCCCAGTCGCCACACCGAGGGGCTGAGCGCCGCCAGGGCCACCACCGCGGTCATCAGACAGCCCGGCTCCCACCAGCACTGCCGACGCGTTCCACTGGATCAGCGCCCCGGCGACGGTGCTCGACAGCGGAGAGAGCCCGACCACCGCGAACAGAAGGACGCTCATCATCCGGCCGAGCATGTGCGGCTCGGTGCGCAGCTGCAGCCAGGTGACGAACTGGATCACGACGTAGCCCTGGCCGAGGCCCATGAGGCAGGCCACGATGGCCGCCGGCACCAGCGACGAGAGCAGCGCCGAGCATCGCCAGACCGATCCCCATGGCCGCCGTGAGTCCGAGCATGAGCATGGGGAAGCGGCGCGCCGAGGGACGGGGCCGGGCGCCGGCGATGATCACACCGGCCAGCGAGCCGCCGCCGAAGGCCGACAGGATCACTCCGAAGGCCGCTGCGCCGCCGGCGTACCGGGCGTCGGCGAGAACCGGGATGCCCACCGAGATCGGGCCGGTCATGAACAGGTTGACCACGGCGATGAGGCCGAAGTAGTAGCGGAGAGCCTTGTCCTTCCAGACGAGGGCCGAGACCGTCGCCGATCGACGAGAACAGGCCGCCTGTGCTCTCCGGGCGGTCGCAGGGACCGTGGCGCGGGAGCGGATCGCGCCGCCGGCCTGGCGACGTCGGTGTCGGCCCCCGCCGGAGACGGCAGTCGCGCTCGCCGCCGGGGTCGCCGGTAACTGGATCATCGAGAGCGTGATGGCGGACGCAAGGAAGCTGGCGGCGTCGACAGCGAAGGCCACCCCGATGCCCCACAGCGCGGGCGCAGCGGCACCCCGGCCGAAGCGGCCGCAGCGGCCGTCCCTGAGCTGTCGAGCAGGGCGATGAGGAGTGCCGGCCAGGACCGGTCCGAGGAACACCGAGAGCTGCGCGGTGCCCTGGATGAGGGCGTTGCCGGTCTGCAGCCGGTCGGCTGCCCAGCAGCCGGGGGATCATCGCCGATTGAGCCGGGTAGAAGAAGGCGTCGGCGAGACCGAAGAGTAGGGCGAAGGTGTAGAGCATCCACAGCTCGATCGAGACCGGTCATGGTGAGCAGCGCGAGCGCCGAGACCAGGAGCATGCGGGTCAGGTTCGAGCAGAGCATGATGATGCGCGGCGACAGCCGGTCGGTGAGCGCCCCGCCGACGAGCATGAACACCGCGCGCGGGATGGCGACCAGCGCGAGCACGGTCCCGATGGCGAAAGCGTTGCCGGTGAGCTTGAGGACGAGCCACGGCAGAGCGATGAGGTAGAACTGATCGCCCAGGAGGGAGATGGCCTCGCCGGTCCACAGCAGGCGGAAATCACGATTCCGGAAGACCTCGCCCAAGTCCCGCTTTTCATCGACCGGCCTCGCTTCGTCGCGCATTGACCTTACACGTCCATTCTGGCCGCGGCCGGCGCGGACGGGAATCGGCCAAGAGGGGGTTTTGCGGACTGGCCAGGAGGCCAGGATTTGAGAGGCCGGACTGGCAGCGCTGCAGCGCAAGCTGGCGCGCTGCCAGGACGCGTTCGACCGTTCTGGGCTATACTGTGTCAACACTATTACGAGACTCGGTTGTCCCCCGCGCTCTTTCCCAAGACCTCGACTGGATCAACTGCGTCTATGACCGCGGTGCCTCCAGAGAGAGCACGGCAAGGAGCCGAACAACATATGAGTTTCGCCGAATCTGGGCCTGCAAGCCAGGCCTCCTGAAGGCTGTAGACAGCCTTGGCTACATCGAACCGACCCCCATCCAAGAACAAGCCATCCCCGTCGCCCTGACCGGCAGTGACATCCTCGGCTGCGCGCAGACCGGCACCGGCAAGACCGCCGCCTTCATCCTTCCCGCCCTGCAGCTGACCGACCACCGGCGCGCAGACAATGGCTCGAGCGCCCGGCCCAGCCAGCGGAGCCCACTATCCGCACCCTGGTCGTCACCCCCACCCGCGAGCTGGCCGGCCAGATCGAAGAGGTCGCGGTGGCCTGCGCGAGGTTCACCGGCCAGCGCGTCGCGGCGGTGTACGGAGGCGTGGGCTACGAGCCGCAGCTCAAGAAGCTGCGCCGGGGCGTCGACCTTCTCGTCGCCACCCCGGGCCGTCTGCTCGACCTCCAGCAGCGTCGCGAGTTGGACCTCTCGCACGTCGAGATCCTCGTCCTCGACGAGGCCGACCGGATGCTCGACATGGGCTTCTGGCCCGACGTGCGCCGGATCATGAACCTGCTGCCGGCGAAACGGCAGAACATGCTCTTCTCCGCCACCCTGACGAACGACGTGATGCGGATCGCCGGACCCGTCCTGGACAATCCCATCCGCGTGGAAGTCGCTCCGGCGGCCACCACGGTCGAAGGGGTCAACCAGGCGATCTACCCGGTGGCCGAAGCCCAGAAGACCGACCTTCTTGTCCGCCTGCTCGAAGAGGAGAAGCTCGACCGAGTCCTCGTCTTCACCCGCACCAAGCACCGCGCCGACCGCGTCTGCCGCCATCTGGAGCGGAACCGCATCAAGGGTGCCGCCATCCACTCGAACCGCAGCCAGTCCCAGCGGCAGCACGCCCTCGACGGCTTCAAGAACGGCACCTACCGGGTGCTGGTGGCCACCGACATCGTCGCCCGGGGCATCGACGTGGACAAGATCTCCCACGTCATCAACTACGACCTGCCCGCCCAGGCGCAGGACTACGTGCACCGCATCGGCCGCACGGCGCGCGCCGGCGCCTCCGGTACGGCCATCAGCTTCCTGGCCGCCGAGCAGGCGGGTGAACTGCGCGAGATCGAGGTGATGCTGGGCGAGCCGCTGCCCTGCCGGGATCTGGACGGCTTCGCCTACATGGAGCGGCTCATCCCGAATCCGGAGCGGACGGCCAAGAAAGCCAAGCCCCGCCTGGTCTACAACGGGAGCGCGCGCCGCAGGCGGTAGCGACGCTGACGGCGAACGGCGCCGCTAGGCGCGGTCACGCGATCAGCCGCCTCACGGCCTCCCAGTACTTCTCCCGGGTCTTCTCGACCACCTCGGCGGGCAGCACCGGGGCCGGCGGCTCCTTGTTCCACTTGATGGCTTCCAGGTAGTCGCGCACGTACTGCTTGTCGTAGCTGGCCTGCGCGCGGCCCGGCTCGTAGGTCTCGGCCGGCCAGAAGCGGGAGGAGTCGGGCGTGAGCATCTCGTCGATGAGGATGAGTTCGCCGTCGCCCGGGCCGCCGTCGCCCGGCCGCCCGCCCAGGATCCCGAACTCGAACTTGGTGTCGGCGATGATGATGCCCCGCTCCAGCGCGTGCGCGGCCGCGAAGCGGTAGAGGGCCAGGCTGGTGTCGCGCACCTTGGCCGCGAGGTCGGCGCCGATCAACGCCGCCGCCTGCTCGAACGAGATGTTCTCGTCGTGCCCCGACTGCGCCTTGGTGGACGGCGTGAAGATCGCCTCGGGCAGCCGCGCCGACTCGGTGAGCCCGCGCGGGCAGCGCGATGCCGCAGCACGCGTCCCCGTCTTCTGGTATTCCTTCCAGCCCGAGCCGGACAGATACCCGCGCACGATCGCCTCGATCACCAGGGGCTGGTGCTGCGCACGAGGACCGTGCGCCCGTCGAGCTCGGGGTAGTACCAGTCGAGCTCCGGATACCACTGGGGACCCGGGATTGGGATCGACGATATGGTTGGGGATGATGTGCGCCGACTTCTCGAACCAGAAGTTGGAGATCTGGGTGAGGATCCTGCCCTTGTCGGGGATGGGCGTGGGCAGCACGTGGTCGAACGCCGAGATGCGGTCGCAGGCCACGATGAGCAGGTGCTCCTCGCTGGGCCGGTAGACGTCCCGCACCTTGCCCCGGCGAAGAAGGGGAAGTCCCCGCTCCTCTGACTCGAACATCGCTGCCTCGCCATCGCCTGCGGTCCTCCCGCCACCGGTCGCGCCCCACATCCGGGCTACCGGCGCGCGGCCGGTCGCCGCCCCCGCGCGCCGCCGGAGCCCGCGAACCTGGCCCCCACGCCGCCGGCCCCCACTCTACCGCAGCGACCGGGTGTTAGCATGACCGGCATGGAACACGACCCCAAAGGCACCGAATCCGGCGCGGTCCCCGACGCGGCGAATGCCGCTGACGCGGCCGCGCTCGTACGCGCCAACCGGGAGCTCTGGGACGGCTGGACCGAGCTCCACGTCCCCAGCGAGTTCTACGACGTCGAAGGCTTCAAGCGGGGACGGGAGACGCTCGACGCGGTCGAGCTGGACGGCGTGCTGGGGGCGGTAGGCGAGATCCGGGACAAGTCGCTGCTGCACCTCCAGTGCCACTTCGGCCTCGATACCCTGTCGTGGGCGCGGCGGGGCGCACGGGTCGACGGGCGTCGACTTCTCCGAGAAGGCGGTGGCTCACGCGCGGCGTCTGGCAGACGAACTTGGGCTCGAGGCCCGATTCCTGCAGGCCGACGTCACCGACACCGACGCGGTGGTGGCAGCACTTGCCGGCGAGCGGTTCGACGTGGTCTTCACGTCGCATGGGGTCATCTCGTGGCTGCCGGATCTGCGTCCCTGGGCCAGGACGGTGGCCGCCACCCTCGGCCCGGGAGGCTCCTTCTTCGTCGCCGACTCCCACCCCTTCACCTGGATGTTCGACGACGAGGTCGCCGAGCCCGAGCTGCGGTTCCGTTTTGACTACTTCAACCGCGCGGCGCTGCGCTATGAGGAGAAGGGCTCCTACGCGGTGCCCGACGCGGATTTCCGAGGCGTGTCCCACTCCTGGCAGCACACCTTCGAGGAGATCGTCGGAGCGCTGACCGAGGCAGGCCTCACCATCACGAGTCTCCGCGAATACGACTACCTGTTCTGGCGCTGGTTTCCCTGGATGGTCAAGGATGACGAAGGCCGCTACCGGCTCCCGGAGGGCATGCCACGCATCCCGCTCATGTTCTCACTCACGGCCGCGGCGCCCGCATGATCCCCGTTCACGTCCAGGTTGCTCAGCCCCACGAAGCCGATACCGTCCTGGCTCTGATCGAGGCCTTGCTCGCCGAATTGGGAGACGAGGGACAAGAATTCGCCCTGATCGACCGAGAGAAGCTCCGAGACGCACTCGCCCGGGAAGTGGGCGCCGGCACGGACCCGGCCTCAGGTTCTGGGCGATTCCTGGCTCTCCTGGCCACGGATGAAAGCGGCACCGCGATCGGAGTCCTGACCCTTTCCACGAGCTTCGCCATCTACGCCGGCGGTGAGTACGGCGTCATCGACGAGATGTACGTGACGCCGGAGTGGCGGTCGCGCGGGGTAGGCCGAAGGCTGGTGGAGGCTGCCGTGGGTATAGCAGAGTCCAGAGGGTGGTTCCGGCTGGATGTGACCGGGCCGGCGGCGCGCCATCTGCGGCAGGCGCCCCGGCGGGGGATGCACCCGAGCCGCCGAGCAGCGACCGAGCCGTCCGTTTCTATCGACGCCTGGGATTCGACGACACCGGCCAGAAGATGCGGAAGATCATTGCACCGATCCTCCATCGCGCCGTCCACCGACTGAAAGGAGAGCACGTGACCGAGTGGTATCGCCTCACCGCGGACGAGGCGCTCGACCAGGCACAGAGCGATCACCGAAGGGCTGACCGACGAAGAGGCTGCGCGCCGGCTGGCGGAGCACGGTCCCAACGAACTGACCGAGGCCCATGCCAAGAGCCCCTGGCGGATCCTGGCCGAGCAGTTCACGTCGCTGCTCATCATCATCCTGATCATCGCGGCCATCATCTCCGCGATCCTGGGCGACTACGAAGATGCCATCGTCATCATGGCCATCGTCATCCTGAACGGAGCGCTCGGCTTCCGGCAGGAGTACAAGGCGGAGAAGACGATGACGGCGCTGCGCAAGCTGGCGGCGCCGATCGTGCGGGTGCGGCGCGGCGGGCGAGGTGCGGGAGGTCCCGGCGTCGGACCTGGTCCCTGGGGACATCGTCCTCATCGAGGCGGGCAACGTGGTCCCCGCCGACGGCCGGCTGCTGCAGTCGGCGAGCCTTCGCATCCAGGAGGCGGCCCTCACCGGTGAATCGGAGCCGGTGGAGAAGACGGTCGATCCCCTGCACCAGCCCGACGTCGCCCTGGGCGACCGCTTGAACATGCTCTTCATGGGCACCGCCGCCTCGTACGGCAGGGGCGAAGCCGTCGTCAGCGCCACCGGCATGGACACCGAGCTCGGCAAGATCGCCGGCATGGTCCAGGGCGTCAAGCAGAACCGGACCCCGCTCCAGAAGCGGCTGGCCCAGCTCGGACGGTGGCTGGCGGTGGCCGCGCTCGTGCTGGTGATCATCATCTTCGTCACCGGCCTGTTGCGCGGCGAGGAGCTGCGCATCATGTTCCTCACCGCCGTGAGCATGGCGGTGGCAGCGGTGCCGGAAGGCCTGCCGGCCATCGTCACGGTGGCGCTGTCGCTGGGCGCGCAGCGCATGCTGCGGCGCAAGGCTCTGATCCGCAAGCTGCCGGCCGTGGAGACACTCGGGTCGGTCACCGTCATCTGCTCTGACAAGACGGGCACGCTCACCGAGAACCGCATGACGGTGGTGATCCTGGACGTGGCCGGCCACGAGGTCGACCTGCAGGAGGAGATGAGGCAGGGACGCATGGCGCCGGTCTCGTGCGTGGAGACGGGCGACGAGGCTCCGCTGCTGAGCGGCAAGCCGGCGGTAGGCGTGCTGGTCGCGGCGGGGACGCTGTGCAACGACTCCATCCTCATGACCAGCGGCAGCGAAGACGGCTGTGAAGATCCGGCGCGAGCACCTTCCGGGCGCTCGGCGACCCGACGGAGAGCGCCATCGTGGTCGCGGGGGTCCACCTGGGTATGCTCAAGACCGACCTCGAGAAGGCGTTCCCGCGCGATCGGGGAGATCCCGTTCGATTCCGAGCGCAAGCTGATGACCACGGTCCACGCCATCTCCCCGGAGTCGTCCGGCACCCTGGAGAGCCTGAGGAGCTTTGACCGCTCAGCTGACGGAGGGCGGCGCGGCGAACGGCGGCGGGGCCGGCGCTGCGGACGGCGGCAGCAAACAGCGCGGCAGCCGGCGTGGCGGCCGGCAGCGCGTCGCGCCGGCCGCTCATGACGCGGCCCACGCCCGCGCCCGTGTGTCGTTCACCAAGGGCGCGCCCGAGGCACTGTTGCCCCTCGCCATCTCGTACTGGGACGGAGCCCGCGTTCTGCCGCTGGAGCAGGCCGATCGGAGCGCGGTCGAGAAGGCCAACTCCGCGATGGCCGCCCGAGGCATGCGGGTGCTGGCGGTGGGCTTCCGGACGGCGCCGAGCGAAGACTCCGCGGCCGAGGCGGGCACGGCGACGGACCTGCCGACGCAGGCGCCCTGTCCGCCGACCAAGACCGGTGGGAGCGGGACCTGGTGCTGGTGGGGCTCATCGGCATGATCGACCCGGCCCGGGAAGAAGCCCGGGAGGCGGTCCTCACCGCCAGCCGCGCGGGTATACGGCCCGTGATGATCACCGGTGACCAACCTCTCACCGCCGCCGCTATCGCCCGGCAGGTGGGCATCCTCGGCGACCAGGAGTGGGCGGGATCCGGCGGAGCGGCCACGGACGGAGCGGCCACGGCCGAAGCGGATGCGGCCAAGGTCCTGACGGGCGCCCAACTGGCGGCGCTGTCCGTGGAGCAACTGAGCACGACGGTCGACGGCATCTCCGTCTTCGCGCGGGTGGCGCCCGGAGCAGAAGCTGAACATCGTCCAGGCTCTCCAGGAGCGGGGCCACATCGTCGCCATGACCGGTGACGGGGTCAACGACGCGCCCGCGCTGCAGAAGGCCGACATCGGGGTGGCCATGGGGATCACCGGGCACCGACGTCGCCAAAGAAGCCGCCGACATGGTCTTGATGGACGACAACTTCGCCACCATCGTGGCCGCGGTCAAAGAAGGCCGGGCTATCTACGACAACATCCGCAAGTTCATCAAGTACCTGATGGCGACCAACGTGGGCGAGCTGACGGTGATGCTCCTCGCCCCGCTGTTCGGGATGCCGCTGCCCTTGCTCCCCCTCCAGATCCTGTGGATGAACCTGGTCACCGACGGCCTTCCCGGTCTCGCGCTGGGCTTCGAGCCGCCGGAGCCCAACGTCATGGATCGCCGGCCCAACCGGCCGAACGAGAGCATCTTCGCGAGAGGCCTGGGGACCCACATCATGTGGGCGGGTCCGCTCATGGGCATCATCGCGCTCGTGACGGGCTGGGCTCTACTGGCGGGCCGGCGACGAAGCGTGGCAGACCATGCTGTTCACCGTCCTCACTCTCTCCCAGATGGGACACGTGCTCGCCATCCGTCAGGAGCGGGAGTCGCTGTTCCGCACGGGACTGCTCTCCAACCGCCTGCTCTTCGGCGCGGTCGCTGCTCACCACGCTGCTTCAGTTCGCCCTGCTGTACGTACCCTTCCTGCAGGACGTCTTCGGCACGCAGAACCTGGACGTGACCCACATCCTGATAGCCGTGGCTTTGAGTACGCTGATCTTCTGGGTCATCGAGATGCAGAAGTGGGTGCTGCGCGCCTGGGAGCGCCGAGAGAAAGGCGGTGCCGTCGAGCGGGCCTGACCGGTGCGCGTGGCCTCAGGATGCTCGAGGCAGCCGATTCAGGTCTCGTGACTCAAGTACCGATGGCAGCGCAGAGACCACCTGCTGGCTAGCCTCGGCGACGCTCGGATCTCCCCTGTCGGTCGAGAGCTAATAACGTTTGACGTCAATAACGCGAGGCGTTATCTATCACATGATCGTGTCGTTCAAGGACAGGACGACCGAGGCGGATCGCCGAGGGGCTTCGGGTCGCGCCGATTCGCGGAAGTCGAGTCGGTTGCTCGGCGGAAGTTGCGATATCTGGAGATCGCCGTCACCCTGGATGACCTTCGGTGCCGCCCGGCAATCGACTCGAGGCACTCAAGGGAGACCGCGAAGGCCAGCACAGTATTCGGATCAATGACAGGTATCGACTCTGCTTTCGGTGGACGCCTCGCGGAGCCGAAGACGTTGAGATAGTCGACTACCACTGAGACAGGGGACTGCGATGCACAGACTGCCTCCCGTCACACCCGGCGAACTCCTGAGCGAGGAGTTTCTGATCCCGATGGGCATCACGAAGTACCGGCTGGCGAAGGAGATCGGCGTTCCGGCCACGCGCATCGGGGAGATCGTGGCCGGCCGGCGTTCGATCACGGCAGACACCGACCTGCGTCTGTGCCGGTTCTTCGGTCTCTCCGAGGGCTTCTGGCTCCGGGCCCAAGCGGCCCACGATACAGAGGTAGCCAAAGCGGTCCTTGGCAGTGAACTGGAGAAGATACGTCCCTGGGCAGAATCGGCCGGCAACCTGAAGCAGACAGCCTAGCGGAGCCGCCGCGAGTACGCTCGCCAGCGAGTCGCGCCGGCTGATCGTGGCCTACAGGCGCAGTTCCCTTCGCCAGCTCCCGGTTCTCCATGTACCAGGCCACCAGGCGGCGGACCCCTTCATCGAGGGTGACCTGCGGCTGCCAGCCCAGTAGCCGCCGGGCCTTCTCGATGTTGGCCCAGGTCGCCCGGACGTCGGCCTTGGCCTCGGGACCGAAGACCAGATCGGCCGTGTTGCCCGTCTCCTGCTCGATGAGTTCCACCGTGCGCAGCAGCTCGTGCGGCTGGTCGCTCCCCAGATTGATGATCTCGTAGCCCAGCGGCTTCAGGCCCAGGATCGTGCCCCGGGCGATGTCGTCCACATAGGTGAAGTCGCGGGACTGGTGCCCGTCGCCGAAGATCTCCACCGGCTCGCCTTCGGCGATCCAGCGGCAGAAGCGGAAGAGGCTCATGTCGGGCCGCCCCGCCGGGCCGTAGACGGTGAAGTAGCGGAAGATGGTGACGTCGATGCCGTGCAGGTAGTGGTAGGTGTAGCACGAGGGCCTCGGCGCCCTTCTTGGAGGCGGCGTAGGGAGAGAGGGGCCGGCTGGTGTCCTGGTCTTCGCTGAAGGGCTGGGGATTGCTCCCGCCGTAGAGGCTGGAGGTGGAGGCGAGGACGAACTTGCCGCAGCCCGTGCCACCGGCAGAGCTCGAGCAGGTTGAGCGTGCCGGTGATGTTGGTGTCGACGTACACCCAGGGGTCGTCACGCTCTGACGCACGCCGGCACGGGCGGCCAGGTTGATGACGGCGTCGAAGGGCGGACGTCCGGCGAGCAGCACCGTCCAGAGCGGCGCGATCGGCGATGTCCACCCGGACGAACTCGAAGTCCTCCTGCCCGAGCAGGGCCTCGAGCCGGTGCTCCTTGAGGCGCGGGTCGTAGGCGTCGTTCAGGTTGTCGATACCGACCACGCGGTGCCCCTCGGCGAGGAGAAGCTCGGCGACCTTGCTCGCTATGAAGCCGGCCGCCCCGGTCAGGAGCACGTACATCGGTGGACCTCCAGGTTATCGGGGGGGCGTCCGCTCTATATTGGGCTTGCGCGGGGTTACGCGCAAGCGCTGGGCGGCTCGTTTGGGCTATGATTCTTGGGCGATGAGCCGACCTGACACCCTTTTCATCGAGCCGGGGACCCTGGCGATGAACGCAATGCCGCGAGCTGCGATTCATCTCATCGGAGGGCCGTGTTGAGGATCATCCACCTCAGCCGTACCACCGACTACGGCGCCGGTCGTGCGGCGCTTCGCATCCACCGTGCTCTGGTCGATTCGGGCTACGACAGCTACATGCGGGTCCTCGACCCTTACCGCGACGACGACCGGGTAAAGAGCGGCGAACCTCCCCTGACGCTGACCTCTAGAACGGCACGCCTGGCCCGACAGCGGTGGCGCACGTACGCGGAACGAGGCTGGTCGACTCCGAATCCCGTCATCCACACTTTCGGTGGCCAGAGCGCCCATTTGTTGCACGAGTTGAACGACAGTGATGCGGATATCCTCAACCTCCACTCGATCTCGCGCATGCTGTCGGTGCGCGACATAGCCCGGCTGCGGAAGCCGCTCGTCTGGACGTTCCACGACATGTGGGCCTTCTGCGGCGGGGAGCACTACGCTGATGATGGCGTCGAAGCGCGCTTTCGCCGCGGCTACTTGCCAGACAACCGTCCGGAACAGGAGCGAGGCCCCGACCTCAACCGGCGTACATGGCAGGCGAAGAAGCATTCGTGGGCAAAGCAGCAGTTCACCGTCGTCTGCCCCAGCCGCTGGCTTGCCGAATGTACTGCGGGCAGCATCCTCTTCCGCAATGCCCCTGTGCAGGTGATACCCAACGCCTTGGATACCGAGGGCACGTGGCAACCGATGCCACGGGAAGCAGCACGGGCGGTATTGCGACTGCCGGCGCACAAACGTCTCGTACTCATGGGAGCAGAGGGAGGAACGACCGACCCCCGCAAGGGCGGTGACCTACTGCGAGATATGATGGATCGGTTCGTCCAGCGTCAGCCCGACGAGGTCGAACTGATGATCTATGGACAGTCGGGCGCGACCGCGCTGGAGCACTGGCCCTGTCGCGTTCACTGGCTGGGCACGGTCCGCGACGACCGGGTGCTGGTGGCGGCATATTCCGCGGCAGATGCCATGGTCGTCCCTTCCCGCCAGGACAACCTTCCCAATACCGCGGTCGAGGCGCAGGGCTGTGGACTTCCTGTCATCGCCTTCGCTACGGGAGGATTGCCGGAGATAGTCTCCCATCGGACATCAGGCTGGTTGGCCAAGCCGTTCGACGTGGATGATCTGGCCGAGGGACTGCTTTGGGTGCTGCAGGATGAAGCTCGTCGGCTCGCGCTCGGCCGTTCCGCTCGCGAGCATGCGGTGGAGCGCTTTTCGCCTCGCGTCGTAGCCGATCAATACGCGGCCCTGTACGCGCGGGTTCTGGAGGAAGGGAGAGGCAGGCGTCTTGGACACTCCTGAGATAGGGGTAGTGGTCCTTGCCTACAATCGGCCCCACACCTTCAGTCGCCTGCTGCGCAGTCTTTCCCGGGCCGACTTCCCCTTGGGCAGGGAACCCGTCCTCATGCTCAGTCTCGAAGCCGACGCCGATCCGGCCGTCCTCCGCCTTGCGCGCGAGTACGAATGGCCGGGCGCCAAGGAAGTGGTCGTTCACGACCATCACAAGGGCCTGCGCGATCACGTCATCTGGTGCGGCGATCAGACGGATCGGTTCGACGCGGTCATAGTCCTCGAAGATGATCTGGTCGTCTCGCCGTTCTTCCACTCGTATGCGGTCTCTGCCTACCAAGCCTACGAAGGCAGTGATGCGGCAAACGAGGTGGCTTCCTATTCGCTCTATTCCTTCTTGTTCAACGATGTTGCAGACCTACCCTTCACACCTGTGCACGATGGAAACGATTCCTACTTCATACAGACATGCTCTTCCTGGGGGCAGATGTGGTCGGCTCGGCAGTGGAAGAGATTTCGCGCCTGGTATGACGAGAACAAAGACCTTCCAGTAACCGAAGATGACGGTCTGCCCCAGTTGATGGTGCGCTGGGCAGATACTTCTTGGAAGAAGTACTTCAACAAATACATGCTGGCCGAAAAACTGTTCTCCGTGGTCCCCCGGGTCTCCCTTTCGACGAATTTCGCGGATCCGGGGACCCACAAGGCGAGGCAGACGAACGTCAGCCAGGTTCCTCTGCTGCTGGGCGAGAAGCGGTGGTCCTTTCCTACGCTCGCCCAGTCGATCGCCGTCTATGACATCTTCTACGAGCCCGACCTCGAGCGGCTCGCCACCGATATCGGAGGAGTCCCGGTGCAGGCCATAGACTGCGATCTGTATGGCACCAAGCCGCTCGGCATGGCCGGCAAGGAGTACAGACTGTCCACCCGGGACTTTGCCGGCACACCGCTCGCTTCGTTTGGAGACAGGATGACGCCGCCGGTCCTCAACGTGTTGTACGGAGTGCCGGGAGACGCCATCCGCCTGGGCGATACCCGGACTTTTGGCGACAAGCTGGACTACCTTAGGATGCTCCGCAGGGAATCGGAGTTTGTCGGCGGGCGGCGCAATGCGGAGTTGGCGATCAGGGCGCTGAAGAAACGAGTCTAGGGCCGACCCTGACCGGGCGTGAGTAGCGCCGGCAGGCCGGCCCTCTCACCCCATCTGCTAGGTCGTGCTCTTCACCTGCGCTCTGCGATTCCGGACCTTGATCGCGGAATTGACGACCCAACCGAGCGGGCGGGTCCAAGGATGGAAGACCATCATGGCGTGTAGCGCCGCCCCCCGGTCCTGCTGCCACCACCGGATCTTGGAAAGGCCGGAGGGGGTCAGCTTCCAGGTGGCGTATCGCAAAGTGAACTGTCTCCCGGCTTCTCCGGCCAGCATCCTGTTCATGTCCCCTTCGGGACCGTCGTACTGGTGGCCTCTCGCCTCGGGTACATGGCCATAGCCGTGATTCTGGTGCAGCACGTACATGCTGGGGGTCGCGTCGATCACCGGGATCCCCAGTTGGCGGGCGCGAAAGATCATCCAGTTGTCCCAGCTCGGCCGGCCGATCGCAAAAGGGGGGATGTCGGCGAAGAGCGTGCGAGGAAACACGAAGTAGTCGGAGCCATACGGAACATGAACGGTCCCGCGTGCGGCCAATCCTTCGTAGTCGCCGTCGAACACGTCCTCTAGGTCCACGTCCAAACGTTGGCCGATGACGAGGAAGTCGGGCACCTTGACCTTATTCATGCACTCGGCGAAGGTCGGTGGGAGGATGATGTCCGAGTTGACGCAGCAGAGCAGCGAGAACGCCGACAGACGGGCGGCCTCGGCAAACACGGTATGAAGCAGAGGAGTCCCGTACGGGGTTCGCGTGACCTCAGCCACGTGCTCCACGCCCGCCGAGCGGGCAAAAGCGGCGGTACCGGCTTCGTCCCCAAAAAGGATCACCTGGCAGGCAGGGCGCAGCTCCATCCAGCTTCTGATGGCATTTTCCTGAATGACCCCGACGTGGCCCTCAAACGGCTTTGGAATAGAAAAGATCGTGAGCACTCGATCACCCCGTACGTCTCGGCTGAGCGTTCAATACTACCGGAGCGGAGGATCGAGTGGGGGGACTCAGATGCCTGGTTTGGGCTATGATTCCAGACGATGACCCAACCTGAGACTCTCATCATCGAGCCGGGACTCGCCAGGCGCAACTATTGGCGCGATCTATGGCGATACCGCGAGCTCTTCTACATCCTTGCCTGGCGGGACATCGCCGTCCGCTACAAGCAGACGGTTATCGGCGTAGTGTGGGCGGTTCTCCAACCCTTCATAACCATGATCGTGTTCACCCTGGTGTTCGGACGACTGGCCGGACTACCCACAGAGGGCACGGCGCCGTACGCACTCATGGTCTTCGCCGGGCTTCTTCCCTGGCATCTCTTCGCAGGCATATTCGCAGGCGCCGCAGGTAGTCTCATCGGAAACGTGAACCTCATCAGCAAGGTGTATTTCCCCCGGCTCATGGTCCCCACGGCCCGCGGAGCCGTCTCGTTCGTCGACTTCCTCATCGGGCTCGTCATCTTCTTCATACTGATGGCCTGGTACCGCTTTCCACCCAGCTGGCAGATCTTCACCCTCCCCCTCTTCGTCATCATGGCCGTCCTTGCCGCCATCGGGCCCGGGCTGTGGGCTGCGTCGCTGAACGTGAAGTACCGCGACTTCGTCTTCATCGTCCCGTTCGTGGTACAGATCGGCCAATTCATCTCCCCGGTCGGCTTCAGTTCGGATGTCATCTCCGACAAGTGGCTCATGCTGTATTCGCTCAATCCCATGGTGGGCGTCATCGACGGGTTCCGCTGGGCCCTCCTCGGCGGGCAATCGCAGGTCTACCTGCCGGGCTTCCTCATCAGCTGGGCGGTCATCATCCTCTTCCTCTGGCTGGGACTGCGCCGGTTCAGGAAGATGGAACGAACCTTCGCCGACATCATCTGAGGCTCAGCGCGATGTCCGACACCGTCATCAAAGTCGAGAACCTCAGCAAGAGCTACTTGGTGGGCCACGCTGCCGCCCGTACCGAGCGACACCCCACCCTGCGCGACGCGATGGTCCGCGGCACGCACGGCTTCGCCCGCAAGACGCGCGACATTCTTCGGGGCCGGCCCATCATCCATGGCAACCAGGTGGAGGAGTTCTGGGCCCTCAAGGACGTGTCGTTCGAGGTCACGGCCGGAGAGACGCTCGGCATCATCGGCCGGAACGGCGCCGGCAAGTCCACGCTGCTCAAGATCCTCAGCCGCATCACCGAGCCGACCAAGGGGCGCATCACCATCACGGGCCGCGTGGCCAGCCTGCTCGAGGTGGGCACCGGCTTCCACCCGGAGCTCACCGGTCGGGAGAACATCTACCTGAACGGCGCCATCCTGGGGATGACCCGCCAGGAGATCAAGCGCAAGTTCGACGAGATCGTCGCGTTCGCCGAGATCGAGACCTTTCTCGACACGCCGGTCAAGCGCTACTCGTCGGGGATGTACGTGCGCCTGGCGTTCGCCGTGGCCGCGCATCTCGAGCCGGAGATCCTCATCGTCGACGAGGTGCTTGCCGTCGGCGACGCCGCCTTCCAGAAGAAGTGCCTGGGCAAGATGGGCGACGTCGCCTCCGAAGGCCGCACGGTCCTCTTCGTGAGCCACAACATGGTCGCTCTGCAGGGACTTTGTCCGCGCGCCATCCTGTTGAACCGCGGCAGCATAGAGAGCAGCGGGCCCTCTCAGGACGTGGTCCGCGAGTACCTGAGCAGCTACGAGCGTATCTCCGCCGAGACGGAGTTGGCCGATCGCGCCGATCGCGCAGGCAACGGATCGATCCGGGCGGTCGGGCTGATGCTCGGGACCGAACAGGATCCCCAACTGGGGTCGTGGGTGTGCGGGGAGAACGCCGTGCTTGCCCTCCATTACCGGTCGACCCGAAAAGAGGATCTGCGGAGCGTCGAGATCGCCTTGGGGATCCACCGCATGGACGATTCCAAGCACCTGGTCCTGAGCACGAAGGTCCTGGGCCAAGATATCGAGCGCCTCGACTCTTCCGGCCACTCGGTGTGCACCGTGTTCCGGCTTCCCATCGAGCCGGGTCGGTACCTGATCAACACCGAGATCAATCAGAACGGGATGCTGGCCGACCAGGTGAAGGGTGCCGCGCTCGTGGACGTCCTGCCGGGCGACTACTACGGCACCGGCCGGATATGGCCGTACGGCGGCTTCTTGTGTGACTACGCGTGGCGGCACGAGCCGAGTTCGTAGGAAGTGCGGACGGTTTGAGCGCACCCGGTGGGACCCCCGTCGTTCTCCTCGTCTTCAACCGCCCCCAGCACACGGCGGAGATGTTCGCGGCCGTGCGCGCCCGGCGTCCGGCGCGGCTCCTGGTGGTCGCCGACGGACCTCGACCCGACCATCCCGACGATCGCGAACGCTGCGCGCAGGTAAGGGCGATCGTGGAGGAGGTCGACTGGCCGTGCGAGGTGTCGCGGGACTACGCCGACACCAACCTCGGGCTCAAGAGACGGGTAAGTAGCGGCCTCGACTGGGTGTTCGCCCAGGTCGACCGGGCCATCGTGTTGGAGGACGACTGCGTCGCCCATCCCGACTTCTTCTTGTTCTGCGACGAGCTGCTCGAGCGCTACGCGGATGACGAACGGGTCTGGGTGATCACCGGCGACAACTTCCAGGCCGGACACCGACGCGGCGACGCCGCCTACTACTTCTCCAAGTACAACCACTGCTGGGGCTGGGCTACCTGGCGGCGCGCCTGGACCCACTACCAGGGCGACATCCCCTTTTGGGAGGAGTGGAAGACCTCGAGGGAGTGGCGTGATCTCGGGCACAGCGAGCCGGAGCGTGAGTACTGGGAGAGGATCTTCGACAGGGTCGCGCGCCACGAGATCGATTCCTGGGCCTACCCCTGGACCGCGAGCGTCTGGTACCACGGGGGGCTCACGGCCACGCCGAACGTCAACCTGGTCACCAACATCGGCTTCGATGCCGCAGCGACTCACACCACCGATGCTCACGACCGCCGCCTCGCGTCCCATGCTCTCGGCCCTTGGAGTCACCCGGACCGCGTGGAGCAGGATCGGCGGGCGGACCAGTTCGCGTTCGAGCACCACTTCGGAGGGCCGCCGCCCCGCACGCCGTACCGGCGCGGGAAGGCGTTCTCTCTGCGCGTCGTCCGCAAGGCCAAGCGCATGGCCCGAGGTCGGTAGCTCTACCCGGCCGAGGTCGGTGAGTTCTGGCCGGCGTCTCTTCCCGCGGAGCGATCCCGCGCGGTCAGTACGCGGCGGACCGTTGGTGTGAGAAACCTCAGACGCGGGTGAGAGGCGGCGAATATCCGCGTCGCGATCTTGCTGTCGTTCGTCCACCACCGCCGTCTCTTCAGCCGCTCTCCGGTGAGGCGCCAGCCCGCGTACTGGGGAGTCATGAACTCGTCCCAGCTCCCCATCAGTCCCCGGTTGTAGTCCGCCTCGGGCCCCTCGTACCCTCCGGCACTTCCCGGAACATGTTGGTAACCGTGATTCTGGTGCGCTACGAGCGAACACTCCGACGCGTCGACGACCGGGACTCCCAACTGCGTCGCCCGGAAGATCATCCAGTTGTCCCAACCCGGTCTCCCCACGACGAAGGGGGGGAGCGTGCCCAAGCTCCCCTTGGGAAACACGAAGTAGTCACTTCCACCCGGAGGATGCAGCACCCCCGATTCTCGGATCCGGTCTTCGGCCCGCGCGCGCTCCGCAGGATCCTCCAGATCGATCTCCTCGGGGATGTCGACGTCCACCCGCTGCCCCACCATGAGGAACTTCGAGAAGGGCACCCGTTGGATGCACCCGAGGAAGGTGCTCGGCAGGATGATGTCCGCGTTGACATAGCAGAGAAGATCGAAACGGGCGCCGTCGGCCGCCCGGGCAAAGACATCGTCCAGAAACGGCGTCCCGTACTCGCTGCACCTGATCTGGGGGATGTGTCGCACACCCAGCTCGCCGGCGACGGCCTGCGTCCCCGGCTCCTCACCGACCAGAACGACCTCGCATCGCGGCCGCAGACCCAGCCAGCTCCTGATGGCGTTGCGCTGGATGACGCCTATGTGACCCTCGAACGGTTTGGGTACGGAGAAGATGGTCAGCATCGGGCCAAGGTCCTCCCTTCCGAAGGGCAGCGAAGGATAGCATGGAGAGTGCGAACCGCACTCCTCGGCCTTTCTTGGGCTATGATTCCGAAGGTGAGACCCTTGCAGACCAGTGAACTCCCGCTTTCCGAGGCGGACCTCCAGTACCTGCAACCCTTGCTCCGTGACGACCGGCCGCTTGCGCTGGAAGAGGTCTGGGCGCTCATGGACGCCGCCTGGGACGAGTGCGGCTGTGACCCCGACGTCATGGACGAGCGGATCTCACGCTTCTACGCCCACCCCGTGTGGCTCCTCAACGGGCTCTTTATCGAGCAGCACGACCGCTCGCTCGCCAATCGGCACGCTTACACCGACTACATAGCCGGTCTCGACCCAGGCCGGGTCGCCGATATCGGGGGCGGCTTCGGCACCCTCGCCCGCATGATCGGGGAGCGCTGCCCGGCCGCGGAAGTGAGCGTGGCCGAGCCCAACCCCCATCCTGCAGCCGTCGCCCTGGCGGACAAGACCCCCAACGTGCGCTATGTGGCGGAGCTCGAGGGCATGTACGACGTGCTGGTGGCCACCGACGTGTTCGAGCACGTCCCCGATCCGCTGGCCCTCGTCGAAAAGACGGCCGCCCATCTGCGACCCGGGGGGGTCTATCTCATGAACAACAACTTCTTTCCGGTCATCAAGTGCCATCTACCCTGCACGCTGCACTTCCGCTGGTCCTGGGACGCGGCCATGGAGGCGATGAACCTGCACCCCGGGGATCCGGCGGCCTACGGACGCGCCTACACCCGCAGCGGCCCGGTCTCGGCGACCTCTGCCCGCCGCCTGGAGCGGCGCTCCAGGCGCTGGTTCGGCCTGGTCGAGCGGACGTCACCGCGGAGGCGTCATCATATGATCAGGTTGCTGATCACCCGCAGCACAATGAGGCCCAGCGCGTAGTAGCGCGGGGAAGCCTCGTCCTTCAGCGCCTCGTCGCGGCTGCACTCGAAGTAGGTGTTGCGGACGTCCTTGCGCATGTACCGCTCTTCGATCACGCGGTAGCCCTCCAAGAGCCGAGGCAACCGCTCCTCTCCATACACGCGGTGATAGGGCGCGAACACCGCATCGATCCCCACCGGCAGAACGAGAGCCATGTGGCCCTCAGGTTTGAGCATCGTCGCCAACTTCCGCATCGCAGCGAGGTCGCCGTCGGGTCGGTCGGGCGACCCATACCGTCCCTCGAGCCCCACGTGCTCGATGGTGGAACAGTTCATGATCAGATCGAACATGCCCGTTTCCTCGCCCAGATCGAAGAGATCCACCTGGCGAAACTCGATCGAGGGGTAGCTCAGAGGGAACTTCCGGGGCATGAGATCGATGGCCAGCACGCTCGCACCCGTGCTCGCCGCCGCGAAGGAGAGAGAGCCGGAACCGGCCCCGAAATCGAGCGCCCTGGCTCCGGGGCCCGCGTAGCGCCCGGCACAGGCGGCCACGAAGCTCCATTCGATGTCCCGGTCGCCGGTCAGGTCGAGGCTGAGACTCCCCTCGGGCGGCAGATGATTGGTGCAGAAGCGATGCTCGGTGGCCCCCGGCCCGGGATCCTGCGCGTGCCAGCGAGCATCCTGGCCGAGATAGCACGTGTGAGCGGCGCCCCAACTGCACACCTCGCACGGCGGCCTGCGGAGCGCAACCCTCGACATCACCCTGCGCCCACGTTCAAGCATCCCGGCTTCCCTTCATGCGGTCCTCTACCCCTCTTCCGTGGCGACCGTGGTGTGCTCGACCGCGTGCACCACGATGGCCGCCGGCCCCTGCACCGGGCAGTTGTACTGGCAGATGCCGCACCCGATGCAGTGGGCGCCCGGACGCGGGGCAGCTTGACCCCGGCGGCGGCCGCGGCGGCGTCGGCTTCGCCCTCGGCGCCCGCTCGGCGCCCTCCGTCGCCTCGCCGGCGCCCGGCCGGCTCCGCGGCCGCGGCCCTGACCGCCGCCGCCGCCGTGGCCGCCCCCACCGCCTCCGCCGGCGCCGAAGGTGATGGCCTTCTCCGGGGTCGGGCAGAGCTCTTCGCACACCAGGCACTCCTCGCCCTTGGCCCAGGGCAGGCAGATGCTTCGGTCGATGACGCGCCACGCCGATGACCGTCTCCTGCTTCTCGGCCAGGTCGAGGGGCGCGATCGACCGGGTGGGGCAGACCTTGCCGCAGTCGGCGCAGGTCCACTCGCAGTAGCTGCGGGTGAAGTCCATCCGCGGCGTGAACACGCCCTCCAGGCCGGCCTCGAAGACCGCCGGCTGCAGCACGTTGGTGGGGCAGACCTTGAGGCACTCGTCGCAGCGGGTGCAGGTGGCGAGGAACTCGACTTCGGTCTGCGCTCCGGCGGGCGGATGGGCAGGCCCGGGCGTTGGTCGCGCGCTGCGGCGGCGGCCGCAGCCCGGCGGCGGCGGCCCCCGGCCTCCCCGGCCGGCGCCGCGGCGTCGTCGAGGTGGCGCCTCGGCGGCGACGGCCGCGCGCCGGAGGCCAGATCCGCGCACGCCGGTCAGCACGCCGAAGGTCGCCACGAAGGCGGCGCCCGCGCCGATCAGCAGCGCGCGGCGGCCCGGGTCGTACTCGTATTGCTTGCGCGGCTTGTATCCCCAGCTGATCGCGCCCTGCCGGCAGGCGTCGGCGCACTCCAGCCCGCACTCGCAGCGGGACATGTCGGTGGAGCGGCCGTCGTCGCGGATGGCATCCATGGGACAGGCCTTGACGCAGGCCTTGCAGCTCGTGCACTTGGTCTGGTCCACCACTCTCCCGAAGAGGGCGCCCCGGCCCACCAGCCCCAGCAGCGCGCCCAGCGGGCAGAGGTGCCGGCACCACAGGCGCCGCTCCATCCACGAGATCGCGAGCACCACCAGGAACATCACCAGGATCAGGATCTGCAGCGCGAAGTAGAGCCCGTCGGCGAAGATCAGGCGGCCGGTGAGCACGTTGGTGACGCTGTCCACCCTGCCCTGCAGCGAATCCGACCCGGTAGAGGAGGTCGCCCACCCAGGTGAGCACCCGGTCGACCGCCGGATAGAGCAGCGTGGTGGCGCTCCGCGTGAGGAGCGAGATGGGATCCATCACCAGGAACCACGCGCTCCCGATGAGGATGAACATCACCACCACGATCAGCCCGAAGAGCGGCACCTTGCGCAGCACGTCGCGCGCCCGCGCGCCCAGGTGGCGCTCCTTGCGCGGCCCGAACAGCTCCACCAGGAAGCCCATGGGGCAGACGTAGCCGCAGAACACCCGGCCCAGGAACAGCGGGCTCAGGAGCACCGGCACGGCCAGGAGCATCTCCCAGCGGAACAGCCCGTGCGCCACCGAGTTGAGCGCGATCAGCGGGTCGGCGAGCAGGAAGCCGCTCACCAGCCCGGTGGCGACCGGCCAGACGGTCATGGTGAGCAGCGCGAGGAACACCAGCAGGAAGAAGAGTCTGGAAGACCCAGCGGAAGCGGTGGACCGACAGGGGCCTGGACCGCTTGGCGGCGCGTGCTTCGACGGTCTCCGCCACGGTCGCCGCGGTCAGCGCCTACGCGGCTTCGGGGTGGCGATGGTGAGCTTGCTCAGGTCGATCTCGCCCATGCCCCGCTTGTTGGCCTCCACCAGCCACTTGAAGTCGGCCGGCGGTCTTGCCGAAGAACTGGGTGCCGTAGGCGTCGATCGACACCTGGTTGGTGCCGGCCACCAGGGTCTTCTCCAGGCGGACGTCGTCCAGCGAGCCCGCCGGTGGGCCCGTTGCGGAAGAGCACGCGATAGGCGTCGAGGATGGCGAGCGTGGGCTTGACCAGGGTGTTGACGTCGACGATCTTCTGGGAGAAGTTGCCGTGGATGGTCCCCCGCCTGCCGCCCATGATGCCCATGAGGTTCTTCATGGTCATGGTGGCGCCCGAGGTGCCGTGCTGCTTGGGCAGGGCCAGATTGATGAGGGTGTCGGCGGTCGAGCGCGTCGGTGACGAAGGGCCACGACGTGAGCACCTTGCCCTCGGGGATGTCGTACCTTGTCGTAGCTGCGGTCGCTGAGGTAGACCAGCTTGCCGTCGGCGTCGGAGATCGCCTGGGCGAGCCCCGAGGTCTCGAAGGCGGCAGCGATGGTTGGAGGTGGGATTGTCGAGGACGACGACCTCCTCGGCGCCGGCCTCCCAGCACATGGTGATGACGGCGGTCATGAGCTCGGGACTGGTGGTGGTGGCGTACTCCGGCGGCCGGCCGGTGAGCACGTTGGGCTTGACCACCACCTTGCCGCCCTTCTTGACGAACCGCTCCATGCCGCCGAGCAGGGCGATGGCCGCGCGGAGGTTCTTCTCGACGACCTCGCCCTTGACCACGGCCAGGTCGGGAGCGTTCGCGGCCGACCGTCGAACCCGTGGAGCCGGAGCCGGAGCCGTGGAGCTCGTCGTCGAACCGGTGGAGCCGCCGACAGCCGAGCCGACCGTCGAGGTGGTGGTGCCGGCGCCGACGGTGGTCGCGGTCGCACCCGCGGTCGTGGCCGAGCCTGCGCCCGTAGAACCGGTGTCCAGCGTGGATGTGGTGACCTCCGAGCCGCAACCGGACACCACGGGTACCAGAGGCACCAGCCCGGCGACGGCCAGCCAGCGGCCGCTGTGGAGGAGGAAGGTCCGGCGATCCATGTTTCTGCGTTCCATATCTCCGCAATCCATGTTCCGGTGATTTACGCCGCTCGCGCAGCAATTATACCCGACGGGTCGGCCGCACGGTGGAGAGAGGAGCGTGCCAGAAAACCGAGAGAACTTACACCATCCTTTATGGCTGCCTCACACTCGTCACAAGAAGTCCTCGCGCGCGGAGGACTACGATTCCGTCCCGCCCGGCCAAGGAAGCGATGCAGGTGATCCTGGAATCGCTGCCTCAGCCTGGCCATATCGGCCGAGCAAGAACGTTGAACAAGTACAGCAACTCGAGGACGCGCCTTGAGAAGAATCCGTCTCAGAAGAGTCTTGAACCGGCGAGCTCCCGACGATCATGACCGACACCCCAAGCAGCGCCTGCGGTGCCGTCACTCCGCCGATAACGCTAAATCCCCGGGAATCAAGTGCCGAAGATAGACGCCGAGAGGCTGCTGCGCCCGCGGGCCAAGAGGAGAAGGCTAATCATGACGGTTCTCACAGCTGAAGAGACGCTCGAGAGACGCGTTGAGGCACTCGAAAGAGTGGTCCACTCGACGGGCCTCGATTTCGCGACTAAAGACTCCCCCAGACCGACAGGGTCTGCATCGTGGTGATTCAGCGGCGACCTGGACAAGTTCTGGCCGCGCTCACCATGGCCACCGGAGCGGCTGCAATGGGAACTGACGTCTGCCTGTTCTTCACGTTCTGGGCGACTCCTGATCCTCCGCCGTCCGCGGAGGCCGCTGGCGTCAAGAGGCCCATGATGGACCGGGCTCTCGCTCGTATGCTCCCCCGGGGGACGAAGGGACTGAAGCTATCGCGGATGAACATGGGAGGGATCGGCACCGCCATGATCAAGCGGCGGATGCGGGACAAGCAGTTCGCAGAGTTGCGATGAGTTGCTGGAGATGGCAAAGGAATCCGGGGTGCGCATAAGGGTCTGCGACATGAGCATGGACCTCATGGGCATCCGCATGGACGAGCTGATCGACTATCCGGGGCTGGAGCAATGCGGCGTGGCTACCTTCATGGAGACCGCGCTCCATAGCTGCGTCACGCTCTTCGTCTGAGCCACCGGGCTGCGAAGAAAGGGTCAACCATGGACAGAATACTTGATGCGACCGGTCTCAAGTGTCCTAAGCCGCTCTTTGAGGTGAGCAGAGCGCTCAAGGAACTAGAGCCCGGCGCGGTGCTCCAGGTCACGGCTGACGATCCAGCCTTCAAACTCGACATCGAGGCCTGGTGCCGCCGGACCGGCAACGACCTGCTCGACCTGCAGCGCGACCAGTCGACCTTCACCGCCCTGCGTGCGGCGCGCCGGCTGACTAAGGGAGGGACTGTGCCAGACAACAAGCTGATGATCATACTCACCACCGGTCCCGAAGATAGGGGCAACCGGGCGACCCTCGCGTTTGCAATGGGCGTTTCATCGCTCGATCTCCGGTGTCGACACTACCGTCTTCATGACGATGGGCGGCACTTTCTGGTCGCGACAGACCGCCTGCAGCAAGGTGCACATCGACGGCTTCGACCCGCTGTCGATCACATAGAGCAGTTCGCCGAATTGGGCGGCAAGGTGCTCGTCTGCAGTCCATGCCACGAGTTCTACTGCTCAGTCGCTAAAGACGCCCAGCTCCTTCCGGGGGCGGAGCTGGCCGGGCTCACCCACGTGGTGGATCAGGTCCTGAGCGCCTCGGTCGTGACGCTCTAGCCCCATGGTCAGTCGACCGAGTCGGTGGGCAAGCGATGGACGAGCGCCTCTCTCTAGTCTTCGAGCGCTTGCGCCGTTCCCTCGGGCAGAACCTTTCGCGCGGAGGCTGCCGAAGATCTGGCCGATCTTGAGCGGTCGGTCACGGAAGCTCTCTCCGATCTTGGACACCAGGCCCGCGCTGTTGCCGACGCGAACGCGCGGGCAGTGGACATCAGCGAGAAGCTGAGCGTCTTCGCCGAGCAACTCAGAGTCCAGAACGATGAGCTGAGAGCAGCAGAACCGGGCCATCGAGGAGGCCAGGGCCGAACTCGAACTACAGTCGCGCGCGATCGCGGAGGCCACCGTGGACGCCGTTCTCGAGGCCGAAGCATCACAGGAGCGAGTGTCGCAGCTGGAGCAGAAGCGCGCCGAGCTGGAGGAGCGAGGCTCGAACTGGAACGAAAGACGACGAGAGCTCGAGGAGGAGGCGGCCGCGCTGGCCGTTGCCAACGCCGACGCCGTGGTTCTGGTGCTCGAGAAGGAGAGTTCGCTGGAGCAGATGGCCAGCAGCCGCCCAGCGGGTGGAGGAGGAGCGGGACGCCCTGCAGGAGAGGGTGTTCGTGGACGAACTCACCGGGCTGTTCAACCACCGCTATTTCCGCGAGCAGATCAGGTTCGAGTACGCGCGGGCGCGCCGCTACGGCAGGACGCTATCCCTGATCTTCGTGGATCTGGATTTCTTCAAGCGCGTGAACGACACGTACGGCCATGTGGTCGGCGACGCCGTACTGAGAGAGGTCGCCGATGTGGTGCAGGCACAGTTGAGGACCTCAGACATACCCGTGCGTGTGGGACGGGAGCCCGTCCCCGTGCGCTACGGTGGAGAGGAACTCGTGGTCATTCTCCCCGAGACCGACCTGCGCGGCGCTCGTCGCGATTGCCGAACGGATCCGCGCAGCCGCTGAAGCCCACGACCACCGGGCCGAGGTGTGGACCTTGCCGATCAAAGTCACTCTGAGCGCTGGTATCGCTTGCATGGGCCCCCAAGACGCCGAGGCCCGGGACCTCGTGCGGCGTGCCGACGAAGCTCTGTACCGGGCGAAGACCACCGGTCGCAACCGGGTCGAAGTCGCGGCCTGAACCGTAGCACGGGCTTCTGGCGTGGCCGGCCAGACCCTCCAGGAAGGCAAGCAGAGAAGAATACCGGTTCCCCGCCCCTCCTGGCCGCTGTATCCCGAAGCAGACGAGTACAAATACCGCTGCCAGAACCTTGTTCGTCCACCGGCAAACGTGTTTCGGCGCACCTAGCACGGGCATCCGAGCGGCTCACGAGCTCAAGACTTCATGCCGATAAAGAAAGCGTCATGAGTACCCTTGAGATCATCCTAGTCCTCATCGGCCTGGAGCTAATCGCCTGGCCTTCCTGCTGGTCGCCGACCTCGTTGTAACCCAGTCTCGCAAGTCGGGGGGGAAGATACAGCGGTTGAGATCACTTTGGTCTAGTCTGCTCCCAGCGGCCCTTGCCGGTGACCCGGAGGCCACGAGCGGCAGCATACATGCCAGCCTTCGCTCCTCCAAAGCCAGCTTCGAAGCCTTCCATAGTCTTATGGATGAGCAGCTACGCCGTGAGCGGGGCCGATCCACGCTGGCGCTTCGAAGACTCAGTCGTGCAGTCGACTTCACCGAACGCCTGCATCGGGAGTTGCTCCAATCGCGACGGCCTCTTGAACGCGCCGCCGCTGCCAAGACCCTGGGACTCGCCAGAGGATTGCCGAAGAGACGGCCATGGATTCTCTCACGCTCGGACGATCCCGCCGTGGTTCTGGCTGCGGCATACGCAACAGCGTCGTTTCGGGACCCCAAGCGATTCCTGCCGGTGTTCCGCGCCGTCTACGGGCGGACGCCCATCACTCTCCATGGCGCGGCAGGGCTACTCTCCGGTTTCAGCAGCGCCGTCTGTCCGGTCATACACAGACTCCTGATGGACCTTTCGGCACGCGGCCGGGCCCATTCTCCCCGACGCCGCCGGCGCACTTGACCCAGAGAAGTCGGTCGGCAGCGACGACGTGGCCGCCCAGGTGGTCATGATAGATCTGCTGGCCTTCTACACGTATCTGCCGGCCGCCCCCACACTGCTTCGGCTTCTCAAGACCGCCAAGGACGAGGAGATACTCATCCACCTGATCAAAGCCATGACCAAAGTAGGCAGTTCCGCGGCAGTCCCCAGGCTTTCAGCGCTGCTCGCCCACCCGAACTGGGTGGTGCGCAGCCAAAGCGCCGAGGCGCTGTCCGCTCTTCGCGCGCTCGAGGCCATCCCGAACATCCGCCACCTCCTCGATGATGAGAGCCTCGCGGTGCGCGCCTGCGCGCAGCGGGTGTTGGCCTCGCTGAATGCCCTCGAAGCCGACGAGCGAGGCAGTGGCCGTGGAGATCTTCGCATGAAGCAGGCTCTCTACGACCTCAATCTCCTCTTCCTCGCGTATTCCGTCCTCGTGAACGGCTTCTACCTTCTGCTGATGGTTCGTCTCGCAGGACCGTCAAGCGGTACAGCCGCACGTCGGCGATGACCGAGTACGAAGGCGTCTTCGCCACGAGTTTCTACAAGCCGGTGAGCGTCATCGTTCCCGCTCACAACGAAGAGGCCACGATAGTCCACACCGTACGCTCGGCCCTCGCCGTCCGTTATCCCGAACTCGAGGTAGTGGCCGTCAACGACGGCTCCACCGACGGGACCCTGGAGCAGTTGGTGGACGCGTTCGACCTCGTGCCCTCCCCGGGCGCCGTCTGTTCCGACATCCCCTGCAAGCACATCCGCGGGCTGTATGAGTCCCTGAGCCACCCGGGACTGCGAGTGGTCGACAAGGAGCAAGGGGGTAAGGCCGACGCCCTCAACGCCGGCATCAACGCGAGCACTTTTCCGCTCGTCTGCAACATCGACGCCGACTCGCTCATCGACGCGCGTTCGATGGTCCACATCACGCGGCCCTTCCTCGAAGACCACCGGGTGGTAGCGGTGGGCGGTGTGGTCATGCCCGCGAACGGCTGCGACATCGTGAGACGGCGAGGTAACGCGGTGAGAGTGGCCGGAAGCAACTTGGCCAGGTTCCAGACCATCGAATACCTCAGAGCCTTTCTCTTCGGCCGCATCGGCTGGTCGCGGTTGAACGGCCTGATGATCGTCTCCGGCGCCTTCGCGATCTTTCGGCGGACCGCGCTGGTCGAGATCGGGGGCTATCGTACCGACACGGTGGGCGAGGACATGGAGCTCGTCCTGCGCATGCACCGAGTCTTCCGACAGAAGAAGGCCTACCGCATCATCTTCCTGCCGGACCCGATCTGCTGGACGCAGGTGCCGGAGGACCTGAAGAGCCTCGGCAAACAGCGGCGCCGCTGGCACCGCGGACTGGCCGACAGTCTGGTGAAGAACCGCCAGCTCTGCCTCAATCCGAGGTACGGCGGCGTCGGTCTGGTCGGCTACCCGTTCTTCGTGCTCTGCGAATTGCTCAGCCCCGTGGTCGAGACTGGTCGGATATGGGAGTCGCCATCGCGCTTCGCGCGGTCGACTGGCAGATCGGCCTCGCGATCACGATCTGCGCGTCCTGCTGGGAGTGATCAACTCGATGTCTGCGCTGCTCCTTGAGGCCAAGCGTTCCGCAAGTACCCGAGCCTGCGCGACACTTTGCTTGTCTGCGCACGCTGCTTGAAGGGCTCGGCTACCGGCAACTGCATAGTCTCTGGCGTTGCATCGGGCTGGTCGACTACCTGCGGAGGCAGGCCTCGTGGGGCCAGCCCTTCGGAAGGCCTTCTAGGTCCTCTCCCGCAGGAACTCGGGAATGACGCTCAGACTCAAAGCCGTCATCGCAGTGCTGGTCGCACTTGTTGCGTCAGCCGCCCTGCTTTACGGAGTCTCGCGCGTGATATTGATCCACGAGATGGTCGCCATCGAGTCGAACCAGATGAGGAAGGATGTCTCGGTTGCCACCAAGGCAATCGACCGCGACTGGGCGAGCTTGACGCAAGGGTCTTCGACTACTCTGCATGGGACGACTCGTATGAATTCATCCGGGAACCCAGCCAGGACTATATTGATGCCAACCTCCCGGACAACCTATACACATCGTTTGCGATCAATCTGCTTGCCTTTGTTCGACCCGATGGCACGGTCGCCTACGGCAGACTATTCGACCTAAAGCTCGGCTGGTACCGACCTGCCCGCCGAGCTGCGCGATTTCTGGAGACCCGACGGTGCGTTCCTGCAATCGGCGAACGCGGGGTATCCGCTCTCCGGAATCGTGAACACTCAAGAGGGGACGTTCCTCGCTGCCTGTCGACCCATACTCACGAGCAGCGAGGAAGGCCCGGCGCGGGGAGCCTCCATCTGGGCAGACTGCTGAACACCTCTCTCATCGATGCGCTTAGCGATCAGACCCAGCTGAGCATTGCGGTCGATGTTCTCGAGGGTCGTGATGCTGCGTCGGTCGTGGCCGCGCCGCTGGATAGTAGCGTGACGATTGCGTTGCCTGACTCCGACACTATCGCCGGCCACGTGAGGCTCGATGACGTATACGGGCGGCCAGCTCTCGTTCTCAGGGTCGAATCGCCGCGGGTGACCTACCAAGAGGGAACGAGCGCCGTCTTCAAGTACATCCTCGTTGTTCTCGGCATCGTCATCGCTATCGGGGTAGCCCTCAACCTGGCTCTTGGCACGTGGGTCCTTGCTCCTTTGCGTAGGATGGTCCATCAGGTGAAAGGGCTAGCCGCTGAGGAAACCCACAAGGGACGGCTGGAGGTGGGTAAGGGGGCCAGAGTTCGGGATTCTGGAAAGGGAGATCAACAATCTCCTCGACGAACTCGAGACAGCCCAGAAGGAAGTCTCGCATCTGTACGGCGTGGCCCGGGAGCAGGCCGATCGCGACCCCGTCACCGGTCTCTTGAGCCGGCGCGCCGTCTACGAAGGACTTGAAAATGCCCTGTCCTTCGCCCGAGGCCGGGGAGGCAAGCTCGCCTTGCTGATGATCGATGTCGACGGGTTCAGCTTGTTCAACGACACCCATGGCCACCTCGCCGGGGACACGGTACTGAAAGCGCTGGGCACGGTATTTGCCGCTCGCACCCGCGAAGGAGACCTGGTAGGGCGCTACGGAGGAGACGAGTTCCTGGTAGTCCTTCGGAACAGCGATGCCCAGGACGCCGTGGCGCGGGCTGGCCGACTCCTCGACGCCGCAGACGAGCGCTTTGCTGGGCTGCCCCGGACGGGACTGATTGCCTGTATCGCTGAGCATCGGGGTCGCCGCGTTCCTCAGCCACGGCTCGGAGCTCAACGAGTTGATCGCCTTCGCTGACGCCAACCTGTACGGAGCGAAACAGAGGGGACGTCATGCGGTCTCGTCCGAGGCCTACTCGGGTGGAGCCGAGACGGACGAGTACGGCTTCGGCATGCTCGACAGCCTCATCACCGCCCTCTCCGAGAAGGATCAATACACCCCGAATACACTCGGAGCAAGTGGCGTCGCACGCTGTGCAGATCGCCGAAGCCTGGGGCTTGACGGCAACACGATCCGTGCGCTTCGCATCGCCGGGCTTCTTCACGACGTCGGGAAGACCGGCATCCCGGCCAGCCTCCTGCTCCGGCCCGGTCCTCTCACCGCTCAAGAGAGCAGCCTGGTACGCCGACATGTCGACATCGGCGTCGCCTTGATCCGCGATGTTCCGGAGCTCGATGAAGTCCTCGAGGCAGTACGTACGCACCACGAACGCGCGAACGGGAGCGGCTATCCCCGAGGCCTCAAGGGTGAGGACGTACCGCTGGCCGGACGCATACTGGCTGTCGCCGACAGCTATTCGGCCATGGTGCTACACCACCCGTACCGGCGCGCCCGTACTCCGGAGGAAGCGCGCCAGGAGCTGCGCAGGATGGCCGGATCCGAGCTCGACCACCGAGTGGTCGAGGTATTCCTCTCCCTCTGCTCGCCGCCCGAGCGAGACACCGAGAAGAAGCCGCTGTCAATCGATGGCGATCTCGTCACCCGAGTGGTTGGGTGCCCCAAGGGGGGATTGCCTAGTGATGACAAGACCGAGGTCGTGCCGGGCCGTCGAGATCGTCGCCGAGATCCAAGCGCGTCTCGGCCGCCGCGTTGAGAGGATGCCGGACTCCACAGCCGAAGGAACCTGCCTCAATCGATGGCGTGGGGGTCGTGCGGCGGGTCCGGCGACGCCGCAGGCCCGGTCACGGCGGCAACAGCGGCCGGTCCAAGTACACGGCGGACGGCCGCGCGAACGTGAGCAGCAGCGCAATTCCGGAGAGAACTGAGCGCTAGATGCCATAGCTCCCGAGCTTACCCGCCCGAGCCGGCGGCGGCTACTTCCCGTCGAGCAGGCGGTCGGCGGCGGCCAGGGCGTATTCCTGGATGATGGGGTCGGGGTCGTCCAGGCAATCGAGCAGGACGTTCACCAGAGCCGCGCTGCGAAGGTTCTCGAGCGTGTCGATGACCGCCCGTTTGAGCGCGGGATTGTGTCCGTTGCCGCTGAGGATCCCGCCCAGGAGGTATCCGATCACTTCCGTGCGGTCCGGAGCGGGCAGGGCCATGATGTCGCGGGCGATCTTGAGCTTGAACTCCCGAGCGGTGAGCGGCTTGTCGGACTGGCCGCCCGGCACCTTGAGCATCTGCGCCGCCCACTTGGCTCTCAGCTCCAGGGTGGCGCCGTAGAGCTTGATCTGGGCCAGGCGCAGCAGCGCTTCTTCGTCGTTGGCGAGCTTGGGAGGCAGTTCGACGGTCTCGGCGGCCAGCTCCACCCTCTCGGGCCGGAACACGTCGAGGCGCTTGAGCTCCTCGCCCGTCAGCTTGCCCCGGCTGTCCACCAGGTTGAGGATCACCGCGCCCAGCGGATCGGCGAGCAGTACCGAGTTGGCGGATCCGTTGCCGGTGAAGGCGTAAGAGGTGCTGACCGGCTGCGGGGCGGCGTAGGCAGCGGTCGCGGCGGCAGCGTAGGCGGCGGTCGCGCCGGTGACTGCCGGCGACGGGGCGACGTCGAGCCTGCGGCGCGCGCCGGCGGCGGCGAACCCCGGGGCTGCGTCCTGCGCCCCGGCGGGCGGCTGGGCGGCAGCGGGCTGTTGCTCGGCCATCGACATGTCGTCAGATGTAGCCATGGCCAGATCGACCTCCTCGGCAACCTCTCCCGGTTCGGCGTGGGTCATGCCCTCGAGGCCGGCGCTACCGTCGCGCCGGTACATGACTACTCCCACGATGGCGATCCCCACCACGAGGATCACCGCCACCGCTAGGTAGATGTATTCGAGCATGCGCAAACACCCGCTGTGGATCTAGTCTGTCCACAGACTCTTTCTACCTCGACGCCGGGACTCCTGCGGGGCCGGCAGGGGGGCGGGGGCGGAGCGGCGACGCCATTGGCATGGACGGCCGACTATGCGCTTGCCGCCTCAAGGCTTCTAGCTCGCGGCCTCGGCCTTCCCGCCCGAAGACTGCGCGAAGCGACTTGATAAATCAGCCCATTTTGTCGACGAAACATCGACAAAGTACGTTCGAATATCAGGCAACAGCGCTCGACACTCTAGACCTTCGTGAACTCCAGGTGCGTGTAGACCACGCGGAAGCCGAGCCGCTCCATGTTGCGCTGCGAACCGCTGCCCGGCGCCGATTCGGTGATCGCGAGCGTGCAGCCGGCCTCGTGGGCGAGCTGCAGCCGGTAGCGCTGGATGGCCTGCTGGACACCCCGCCGGCGATACTGCGCGAGCGTCGAGTCCCCCGAGAGCCAGGCGACGTCGTCGTCGATCCCGAGGGCTCCGGTCCCCGCCGGCTCCCCGTCGACCCAGCCCAGCACCAGGATCGAGTCCGCGCGCGCGGCCATCAGCTGGCCGAACTCCTCATGGGTGGGGGTCGGCTCTCCGTCATCGGAGAACCCCCGAGCCGCGATGTGGCCCCACAGCGCGCGTTCCTCGGGGGTCGACGCGACCCGCACCTCGACGCCGGGCGGCAGCGGAGCCGCCCAGGGCGCGGCGGTCGGCCGGCGACGCCGACGCCGGCGCCCGACGGCTCCGCCGGCCAGCTCCAGCGCCAGCACGTTCTCGAACTCCGTGATCTGCCAGCCTCGCTTGGCCAGCAGGGCGAACAGCGACGGATCGGCGAAGGGGCAGGTGGCCAGGATGGGCGTCGCTCCCCGCCGGGCGTAGAAGTCCTCCACCTGCCGCAGATGGGCCTCTTCGACCGGAGTCTCCATCCCCAACCCCACGGCCACGTTCACCGGCGAGCCTTCTCCCAGCCACAGAGCCACGCCGTCGGCCACGTCCAGGTAGGTCGCGCCCTTCTCCGGCCACGCCTCCCGCGTGGTCTCGGCCAGCCGGCGCCACTCCACGCAGATGATGGCCTCCAGCCGCCGAGCCAGGCGGGCGTCGGCGTGGATCATGTCGTCGGTCACAGGGCCTCCAGATCGCTGCGGGATCGCTCAAATAGCCGCCGGGCCGGGACCGGCGCCGGACGGGCGTTGCTCACCACCATGGTACCCTTTCGCCGTCAGGGTCTGCCGCACGGGCACCGGGTGGGAGGCATTCTTGGGAATACGAGCAGCACGCCGGTCCGATCTCTCCGAGATGCTCGACATCTACAACCACGCGGTGGTCAACACCACCGCCACCTTCGACGTCACCCCCCGCTCGGCCGAGGCCCAGGAGCAGTGGTTCCTGGAGCACGTCCCTCCTCACCCCGCGATCGTCTGGGAGGACGAGGGACGAGGACGGATCCTGGGCTGGGCCTCCCTCAGCCCCTATGCACCCCGCTGCGCCTACCGGTTCGCCGCGGAGGCGTCGGTCTACGTGGCGCCGGACGCCCGACGGAAGGGCGTGGGCGAGGGACTGTTGCGCGAACTCATCCGGCTGGGCGGCGAGAACGGCCTGCACACGCTGGTGGGGCAGGTGACCGAGGAGAACGCTCGCCAGCTGCAGCCTCGCCGAGAAGGTGGGCTTCCGCCGGGTCGGGACCCTGAACGAGGTCGGCTACAAGTTCGACCGGTGGCTGAACGTGGTCGTCTACCAGTACTCGTATGGCGCCTGAGGACCGCGGAGCGCGGCCGCGGCGGCGCGGCCGACGCGGCGGCCGGCCGAGCGGCGCAGCCGCGCTCTGGCCCGACGACGCGGCCGGCTTCGCCGCTCGGGGCCTCAGCTCCGCGGAGGTCCGGGAGCGGGTAGCCGCCGGCCAGACCAACGTCACCCCCCGCCCGGGCGGCCGCACCACCTGGGACATCGTCCGCGGCAACATCTTCACCTTCTTCAACCTCATCCTGGGCGTGCTGTTCGTGGTCATGATGGTGTTCGGCAACTGGCGCGACGCCCTGTTCGGCTGGGTGATCGTCATCAACTCCGGCATCGGCATCTACCAGGAGATGCGGGCCAAGCTCGTGCTCGACCGTCTCAACCTGCTCACGGCTCCCGCGGCGAAGGTGGTCCGGGACGGCGAGGACGAGGAGATCCCCATCGGCCAGGTGGTGCTGGGCGACGTGGTGCGGCTGGCGGCCGGCGACCAGATCGTGGCCGACGGCGACGTGCTGGTGTCGCGCGACCTGGAGGTGGACGAGTCGCTCCTGACCGGTGAGTCGGTGCCCATCCAGAAGGAGGTCGGCGCCCGTCTGCTCTCGGGGAGCTTCGTGGTGGCGGGGAGCGGATCGTTCGTGACCACCGCGGTGGGCAGCGACGCCTACGCCCAGCGCATCGCGGGCGAGGGCAAGCGCTACGTGCGGCTGCACTCCGACCTGGTGGCGGGCATCAACGGCTTCCTACGGGTGATCGCGATCGGCGATCCTGCCGGTGGCCGGCCTGATGATCTGGGCCCAGTTCCGCATGGATGCCACGGTGGAGCACGGCGTGACCAACACCGTCGCCGCGCTGGTGGCGATGATCCCGCAGGGACTGGTGCTGATGACCAGCATCGCCTTCGCGGTGGCGGCCGTGACGCTGGCCGGCGGAAGGTCCTCACCCGCGAGCTGCCCGCGGTGGAGGGGCTGGCGCGGGTGGACGTGCTCTGCATCGACAAGACCGGCACCATCACGGAGCCGCAGCCCGCCTTCGAGCGGCTGGAGCTGCTGGGCGAGGCGGGACGGAGCGCGCCGGCGGCGGGCGGCGGCGGCGCGCGCGGCGACGACCCGGGCCCGGCGCCCCCGGCCGCGAGGCGCTGGCCCTGCAGGTGCTCGGGGCCATGGCGGCCACGGCCTCCGCACGCCAACTCCACCCTCAGCGCCATCGGCGAGGCCATCCCCGCCCCGCCAGGGCTGGACCGTCGAAGACTCGGTGCCGTTCTCGTCGGCCCGCAAGTGGAGCGCGGCGCGCCTCAGCGGCCGCGGCTCCTGGGTGCTGGGCGCGCCGGAGATCGTGGCGGCGGACGGCGCCGACGGCCGGCGGCGCGCGGCCGACGGCCTCGGGCCGCCGCGCGGGCTCGCGAGCAGGCGGCCACTCTCGCCGACGGAGGGTCTGCGGGTCCTGCTCCTCTCCCACACCGACGCCCATCTCCAGGACGAGACCCTTCCCGCGGGCCTGTCGCCCGTCGGCCTGGTCATCCTCAGCGAGCGGGTGCGCCACGACGCTCCCGAGACCCTCGCCTACTTCCGGAAAGAGGGCGTGCAGATCAAGGTCATCTCCGGGGACAACCCGGCCACCGTCGCCACCATCGCCGCCAAGGCCGGGGTCGAGGGCGCCGAGCACGCCATCGACGCCCGCGACCTACCCGAAGGCGGCGAAGAACTGGCCGACATCATGGACACGACCACCGTCTTCGGCCGGGTGAATCCCGACCAGAAGGCCGCCATGGTCGAGGCCCTGCAGAGCCGGGGCCACACCGTGGCCATGACCGGCGACGGCGTCAACGACGTCCTCGCCCTCAAGAAGGCCGACATGGGCATCGCCATGGGCACCGGCACCGCGGCCGCCCAGGCGGTGTCGCAGCTGGTGCTGGTCGACTCCCAGTTCTCCACCCTCCCCGGCGTCCTGGCCGAAGGCCGGCGGGTGACCGCCAACATCGAGCGGGTGGCCCACCTGTTCCTCAACAAGAGCGTGTGGGCGGCTCTGCTGGCCCTCGCCGTGGCCATCGTCGGCATCAGCTATCCCATCCTGCCCGCGGCACCTCACCGCCATCGACTCGCTCACCATCGGCGTACCGGCGTTCTTCCTGGCCCTCGCCCCGAACTTCCGCCGCTTCGTGGCCGGCTTCGCCTACCGCGTGGCCCGCTTCGTGCTGCCCACCGGCTTCCTGTCGGCCATCGTCATGCTCCTGTCGTTCCTGTCCGCTGCGGAAGATGGGGGCCGACGGTGCCGGAGGCTCAGACCATGGAGATCATCATCTTCTGCCGTCATCGGTCTGCGCGTGATAACGCGTCGTCGAGCGTCCGCTGCGCGGGTGGCGGCTGGGACTGGTGCTGGCCATGGCTGGGATGCTCGCCCTCGGCTTCTGGTGGCCGTTCACCCGCGAGTTCTTCGCCGTCGATTGGCCCGCCAGTTGGGCGGTGGTCGGCGTGGCCGCGGCCTGGTGCGTCTTCGCCTGGTTCTGGATAGGACTGGGCAAGATCGATCGGCGACCGCCTGCCGTTCTGGCGGGAAAAAGCCCATACTGCAGAGAGATACGCCGCAGACACCGAATAGCGCGCGATCGAGCGCGAACGACCCAGAGCGAACGACCGAGACCAAGGGGGGCCACTCATGCGTTCACGAAGACTGTTCCTTCTTCTCCTCCTGCTGACGATGGTCGCCCTGGTGGCCGGCGTGTCGGCCTGCGGCGACGACGGCGAGACCTCGACCACCGCGAGCACCTCCCCCGGCGGCACCACCGCCACCTCGGGCGCCCAGGGGCCGCAGACCGGCGGCACCCTCAAGGTGGCCACCGAGCCGGCCACCAACCGCGATCCGGCCTTCGCCAGCGCCCGGGCCGACATCCTCATCAACCAGCAGGTCTACGACTGGCTGGTGGAGATCGGGCACGAACAACCAGCTGCTTCCCGGCCTGGCCACCGACTGGGAGTCCCCCGACGGCAAGGTCTGGACCTTCACCCTCCGCTCCGACGTCACGTTCTCCAACGGCGCAGCCGCTTCACCGCCGACGACGTCGTCTACACCTTCGACCGCCTGCGGGACCCCGACGTGGGCTCGCCCGCTGCGTCGGCCTCTATGCCAACGTCACCGGGCATCACGGCCGTCGACGCCACCCACGTGGAGTTCACGCTCAACGATCCCAACCCGGAGTTCCCCAGCGACGTGGCCGACTACCACGCCGCCATCCTCTCCAAGGCGGTCGCCGACCCGGCCGCCGACCTGGGTGGGCACCGGCCCCTTCACCATCGAGTCGTACTCGGCCGAAGACCGGGCCATCCTCAAGAAGAACCCGGGCTACTGGATGAAGGACGACCAGGGACGACAGCCTGCCCTACCTCGACGAGCTCCAGTTCATCTTCTCCCCCGACCTGGCCGGGCAGGTGGAGGCCCTCGCGGGAGACCAGGTGCAGTTCGTGGCCGGGCTCACCTCGGAGCTGGTCGACTCCATCAAGGCCGACAGCAAGCTCGCAGGTGATCACCGGGCCGTCGAGCGCCTTCCACTACGTCATCCACATGCGCTCCGACGCAGGGCGTCCGGCGGCCGACGCGCGGGTCCGCCAGGCCCTGCAGCTGGGCACCGACCATCAGGGGCTCATCGACCAGGTGCGGCCGGGACTGGCCGTGGTGGGCAACGGCACCCCGGTGGGCCCGGCCTACGGCGACTACTACCTGGACCAGGCTCCCGCCTACGACCCCGAGCAGGCCAAGGAGCTGCTGGCCGAAGCGGGATACGCCGACGGTCTCACCATCACCCTCTACGCCCAGCAGGCCCTGGAGGTGCCGGCCATCGCCACGGTGTGGAAGGAGCAGATGAAGGCCATCGGGGTGACGGTCGACATCCAGACCGCTGCCGCCCGACGTCTACTACGGTGAAGGCGACACCAGCTGGCTCAAGGTCGACTTCGGCATCACCGAGTGGGGCGCCCGAGCCACTCCCAACGCCTACTTCAACGCCGCCTACGTCACCGACGCCGCCTACAACGAGTCGCACTGGAGCGACCCGGAGTTCGACGCCCTCGACCGCCCAGATCAACAGCGAGCTCGACCGGGCCAAGCGCGCCGAGCTCTACAAGCAGGCGCAGCAGATCCTGATCGAGCGCGGACCGGTGATCGTGCCGTTCTTCTAGACGGCGGCGGCCGGCGTGAGCGCGGCCGTCGACGGCGTCGAGCTGGCGCCCGACTGGTCGCGCACCCTGTTCCGCACCGCCTACTTCACGAGGTGACGCGAGGAAGGTCGAAGCACACGCCGGCCGGCTCGTCCGCCGCCGGCGGGAGCCGCCGTCTACTGGCGGCGGCTCCGCCGGCAGCCGGTCGCTCTGGCCGGGACGGTCGTCTTCGTCCTCTTCCTGCTGATCGCCATCTTCGGGCCGCTCGTCGCCCCCTACGACTACGCCGCCCAGGACGCCGACCGAGCGGCTGCAGGGCCCCCAGCCTCGAGCCATCTTCATGGGCACCGACAACTTCGGGCGCGACGTCTTCAGCCGGGTGCTGGTGGGGGCGCGGGAGGTCTTCTACCTGGGCGGCGTCGGGCACCCTCCTGGCGGCCATCATCGGCACCTCGCTGGGTCTGCTGGCCGGGTACGTCGGGCCGGCTCTGGGACGAAGCCATCATGCGCGTGCTCGACGTGCTCCTCGCCTTCCCCGCGCTGCTCCTGGCCATGGTGCTCCTGGCCACCGTCGGGCCCTCCGACCTCAACCTCATCCTCGTCATCACCGTCCTCTACATCCCCATGTTCGCCCGTATCGCCCGGAGCATGGTGCTCGACCTGCGCACCCGGGAGTTCGTGGAGGCGGCCCGGCTGCGCGGCGAGACCGCGACGCTACATCCTCTTCCGGGAGATGCTGCCCAACGCCATCCCGCCGCTGATGGTGGAGGCGTCGATCCGCTTCGCCTACTCCATCTTCCTGGTGGCGTCGCTGGGATTCCTGGGCCTGGGAGTGCCGCCGCCCTCGCCCGACTGGGGCCGCAGGTGAACGAGGCCCGCACCTTCTTCGACGTGGCCCCCTGGATGCTGCTCTTCCCGGCCGCGGCGATCGTCGCTGCTGGTGATCGGGACCAGCCTGATGGCCGACGGTCTGCGCCACGTGTTCAGCCCGCCCGGATCGGGGGCGGGCGATGAGGGCCCGCGGGCGCAGCCGGCGGGCCGGCGGCGCCCGACGCGACGGCACCGCAGGCGAGTCCCGGCGCGCGGCGCCTGCCCGACGCTGTCCATCGACGATCTCTCCGTCATCTACCGGACCGAGGAGGGCGACCTCCCGGCGGTGCGCGACGTGAGCCTCGACGTCCGCGCCGGGCGAGACGCTCGGGCTGGTGGGCGAATCGGGCTCGGGCAAGACCACCCTCGCGCTGGGCGCCATCGGCTACCTGCCCGACGAACGGGCGGGTCGACGAGCGGGACGTCCCGCCTCCACGGCGTCGACCTCGCTGACGCTCTCCCGACGGCGGATGCGCCACGTGTGGGGCTCGAAGATCGGCCTGGTGAGTCAGAACCCCCAGGGCGCCCTCAACCCCACCCTCACCATCGGCCGGCAGCTCGACGAGATGGGCAGGCGCCACCTGGGCCTGGGCGCGGCCGGCCGCCCGCGAGGCGTCGCTCGCCATGCTCGAGCGGGTGGACATGCCCGATCCCCGGACGGTCGCGGAGCGCTACCCGCATCAGCTCTCCGGAGGGATGCTGCAGCGCTGCGCCATCGCCATGGCCCTGCTCACCCATCCCGATCTGCTGATCCTCGACGAGCCCACCACCGCCCTCGACGTGACCACCCAGGCCCTCATCCTCGACCTGCTGGAGGAGCTGCAGCGCCGAGTTCGAAGTCGCCATCCTCTACATCACCCACAACCTGGGAGTGGTCGTCGCGCTTCTGCGACCGGGTGGCCGTGATGTACGCGGGAGAGATGCTCGAGGAGGCCCCGGTCGCCGACCTGTTCGCGAGGCCGCTCCACCCCTACACCGTCAACCTGCTGCACTGCGTGCCGCGGCTGGGCGCGTCCAGACGCCGCGGCCTGCAGGCCACCGTGCCCGACGGCCGGTCGGCAGCGTTGCCCGGAGGCCGGCTGGCCACCCTGCCCGGAGGGCTGCCGCCGCTCCCCGAGCTACCACGGGGATGCATCTTCGCACCGCGCTGCCCCCTGGCGGGTGCGGGCTGCTCGGACATCCGGCCGCCCCTCGCCGAAGCCGAACCGGGGCATCTGACGGCCTGCATCCACTGGCGGACGCTCACCGGCGACGAGGGTCAAAGAGCGGCGGTCTACCGCGACGAGACCGAAGCGGAGCTGTGTGCGCAGGCGGTAGGCACGGCAAAACTGCCGTCCGTCATGGAGACCCTCCTCGCCCCATGGACCCTGGCCGCGACGGCTGCGCCCGGATCGGCCGCGGCGGAGTGCCGCCGGCCGCGCAGACCCCGCCCGCAGCGGAGCGCCCGCCCGCCCCCGAGGCCGTGGAGCTCCTGCGCGTCACCAGCCTGGTGAAAGACTTCCCCGGTCCCCGCCGTCACACCAAAGTGCGGGCCGTCGATGGCGTCGATCTGGCGTTCGACAGAGGCCGGACCTTCGGCCTGGTGGGCGAGAGCGGCAGCGGCAAGACGACCCTCGCCCGGGTGGTCGCGGGACTCACGCCGCCGACCAGCGGCAGCGTCGCCTTTGAGGGAGCCAGACTGCGCCCGACGGTCGGCAGACGTGATCGAAAGATGCTCCGCCGGCTCCAGATGGTCTTTCAGAATCCCGAGAGCTCCCTCAACCCGCGGCACACGGTGCGGCAGGCAACTCATGCGGCCCCTCATGCGCCTGGCCGGCCTCGACCGAGACGCAGCGTCCGCGAGGGCGCTGCGAGCTGCTCCAGGCGGTGCGACTTCCAGCCTCGTACCTCGACCGCTATCCGGGGGAGCTGAGCGGGGGAGAGAAACAGCGGGTGGCGATAGCCCGAGCCTTCGCGACGGATCCGCACCTGGTCATCTGCGACGAGCCCGTCTCGTCGCTGGACGTGTCCGTCCAGGGCGCGCTGATGAACCTGCTGCTCGATCTCCAGGCCGAGGGGGGCACGTCGTACCTCTTCATCTCGCACGACATCGCTGCGGTGCAGCACGTGTCGCACCTGATCGGGGTGATGTACCTGGGCAAGCTCGTGGAGCAGGGCGAGGCGGAGCGGGTGCTTTCCCCGCCCTACCACCCCTACACCGAGGCCCTGCTCTCGGCCGTGCCCGATCCCTTCCCGAGTTCCCAGGTGCCCCGGGTCCGGATCAGCGGGAAGGCGTCCGGCGGCGACCGAGACGCTGCAGGGCTGCCCGTTCCATCCGCGCTGTCCCCGCTATCTGGGCGACATCTGCCGGACCGTCGAGCCGCCGTGGCGGGTGCCGGTCCGAGAGACGCTGTTCAGGCCGGGCCCACGCGGGGAGGCCCCGCCCGGGCCGCACGCCATCCGCTGCCACATCCCCTACGAGGAGCTCGAGGCGCTGCAGACAGCGCCGGCTGCGCCAGGCGTCGGCCCCGGCGGAGCCCGCGCCGGCCGACGCGCCGCCGGAGGCCCGGCCATGACCGCCTTCATCCTCCGTCGCCTGGCGCTTCGTGGTCCTCACCGTGCTGCTGTCCAGCATGCTGGTCTTCGCCGCCACCCACGTGCTGCCCGGCGACGTGGCCACCATGGTCCTCGGCCGGGAGGCTTCGGAGGAGGCCAAGGACGCCCTGCGCGAGGAGCTGGGGCTCGACAAGCCCCTCGTGGAGCAGTACGGCAGCCTGGCTCGGCGACCTGGTGCGCGGCGACTGGGGCGACTCCATCAGCACCGGCCAGGACGTCCGCAGCATCACCCTCGAGCGGCTGCGCAACTCGGCCATGCTCGCCCTCGTGGCCTTCCTGATGTACGTGCCGCTGGGCATCTTCCTGGGGGCGCTCGCGGCCTGGCGCCGCAACTCCTCCGCCGATCACGTCCTCTCCGCCGGCTCGCTGGCCTTCATCGGCCTGCCCGAGTTCGTCACCGCCATCCTGCTCATCGCCGTGTTCTCCCGGTGGCTGGGCTGGTTCCCCTCCTCCTCGGCCATCCCTCCCGACACCAGCTTCTTCGAAGCCCTGCCCAGCCTCATCCTCCCGGCCCTGACCGTGTCGCTCGCCAGCCTGGCCTACGTGCTGCGCATGACCCGCAGCGGCACCATCGAGGTGCTGCAGACCGACTACGTGCGCACCGCCCGGCTCAAGGGGCTGCCTCTGCTCACCGTGGCTGTTCAGACACGTGCTGCGCAACTCGCTCCTGCCGACCATCACCGTGGTCGCCGCCGGGGTGGGCTGGCTCATCGGGGGCCTGATAGTGACCGAGTCGGTCTTCGGCTATCCCGGGACTGGGTCGGCTCGTCCTCTTCGCCGTCCAGCGCCGCGACGTGCCCCTCATCCAGTCCACCACCATGATCATCGTGATCATCTTCGCGCTGGCCAATCTGGTGGCCGACATCGTCTACGCTCTGCTCAACCCGCGAATACGGTACAGGTGAGACATGGCTGCTCCCGGTGACCTCAGCTCTCCCGGCGGCCGCAAGGCCCCGACCATCGCCGGCGTCGCCCGCACCTACTACACCGTGAGCGCGCTGTTCGTCCTCAGCGCCTCGCTCATCTGGGGGGTCAACACCCTGTTCCTGCTCGACGCGGGGCTGGACATCTTCTTGGTCATGGTGGTCAACGCCACCTTCAGCGCCGGTCAGATCGTCTTCGAGGTGCCCACCGGGGTCATCGCCGACACCATCGGCCGCCGGGCGTCGTTCCTCATCGGGATAGCCGCGCTGATCGTGGCCACGTTGGGCTACGTCGCCTCCTCGGTGTTCGAATGGGGCCTCCCCGGGTTCATCCTCGTTCTCGGTGCTGCTGGGATTCGGCTTCACCTGCCAGACCGGAGCCGTGGACGCCTGGATGGTGGACGCCCTCGACGCCACCGGCTACTCGGGGAGCAAGGACCGCATCTTTGCCCGCACCGGCATCTTCACCGGCATCTCCATGCTCATCGGGACGCTGGGCGGCGGCCTGCTGGGTCAGCTCAACCTCGCCATCCCCTACCTCGTGCGGACCGGGCTGCTGGTAGGCGTGTTCGTGGTCACGTTCGTGTTCATGCACGAGATCGGGTTCACGCCCCGGGCGTTGCGGTTCTCGCGCTTCGGCGAGGAGAGCCGCAACATCTTCGAGGCAGGTATCAGACACGGGTGGCGGCACCCGGTGGTGAGGCCGCTGCTCTTCACGTCGCTGGTGAGCGGCCTGCTGCTCTGGTACCTGTTCTACGCAGCCCAGCCCTACGCCCTCGAACTGCTGGGGCAGGAGAACCTGGTGTGGGTGGCGGGCGCCGTCACCGCCCTGTTCGCGCTCTCGGGGGTGGCGGGCAACATGCTGGTGGGCCGGATCTCCAAGACCAGGCTCGGGAAGCGGCCGGCCCGCGCTCCTGGCCCTGGCCTCCGGCGGACTGGCGATCTGCCGCGATCGGCATCGGGGTCACCGGGCCTCGTCTCCGGACGACGGGAACATCGCCGCCTTCGTCGTGCTCGTCGTGCTGCTGACGGCAGGTTCGGGATCCTGGACGGGATCCTGCGGCCGGTGAGACAGGCCTACATCAACGAGAACATCCCCTCGGCGCAGCGCGCCACCGTGCTGTCCTTCGACTCCTTCTTCGGAGACATCGGCGCAGTGGTGGGACAGGTGGGACTGGGATACGCCGCCCAGACCGCTCTCCAAGGCCGTGGCCTACACCATCGGTGGGGTGATCTACTTCATCAGCGTCCCGCTCTACCGGCGCGCGGGCCAGGCGTCGGACCGGCTGGCCGAGCCCGGCGGCGCCGGCCACGCGCGGCCGACGCCGGCCGGACCTCTAGCCCAGGTTCTCCGGGTTGAGCCCTTCCAGCTCGGGCAGCACGAAGCGGCCGTCCTTGCGCACCAGCACGTCGTCGAAGTAGATCTCGCCGCCACCCCACTGGGGCGTCTGGATGAGCACCAGGTCCCAATGGACGCTGGAGCGGTTGCCGTTGTCGGCGTCGTCGTAGGCGCGGCCGGGGGTGATGTGCAGGCTGCCGCCGATCTTCTCGTCGAACAGGGTGTCCTTCATGGGCCGGTCGATGCGCGGGTTGACCCCCAGCGCGAACTCGCCCAGATAGCGCGAACCCTCGTCGGTGTCGAGCATCTTGAGCAGCTTCTCGGGCTCGTTGGCGTCGGCGTCGACGATCTTGCCGTTCTTGAAGGTGAACCGTATCCGTTCGTAGGTGGTGCCGTCTTCGAGCGAGGGAGTGTTGAACAGGATGGTGCCGTTGGCCGAATCCCGCACCGGGGCGGTGAAGACCTCACCGTCGGGGATGTTGTTCTTGCCGGCCGCCTTGAGGATGGGTATCCCCTTGATGGAGAACGACAGATCGGTGCCGGGGCTCACCACCCGCACCCGGTCGGTGCGCGACATCAGCTCCACCAGCGGATCCATGGCCTTGTCCATGCGGGCATAGTCGAGCGAGGAGACGTCCAGGCAGAAGTCCTCGAAGCCCTCGGTGGACATCCCGGCCGCCTGGGCGGCCGCCGGGGTGGGGTAGCGGAGCAGGCACCATTTCTTGGCCAGGTACTTGTCCATGAGCGGCCGCCCGGCCAGGCGCGAGGCCTCCAGCGACTCCGGAGGCACGTCGGCCATCTCCGAGGCGTTCTCCCCGGCGATGACGTAGATGCTGGCCTCGATGTCGTCCAGCCGCCGCAGGGCCCAGCCCACCTCGAGGTCCATCTGCTCCCGGGTGGCGCCCAGCAGCCAGGCCCTGCGCACCCGGGGGTCTCCGACCTCGTAGAACGGCACCGCCGCCCGCTCGTATGCGCCCTCGACCAGCGCGACGACCAGGTCCCGCGCCGGAACGTCGCTCTCGATGAGCAGCCGGTCGCCCGGCTTCGATCTTGATCGAATAGTCGAGCAGGTTAGCCGCCAGTCTCTCCAGCCGGGGGTCTCTCATCCGCCTGTCCTTTCTCCCGGATACCCTTGCGTTTGCGCGTCGCTTCTCGCAGAAGGTACTCGATCTGACCGTTGACGCTGCGCAACTCGTCCGCCGCCCACGCCTCCAGTTCTGCCCACACCTGGGGATCGATGCGAAGCAGGAACTGTTTGCGTTCAGCCATTATCGCAGGAGTCGCAAGTGTATATGCAAGGGTTTATTCATCGGTCGTGCGCCTCCGCAGCCTCGCGGTCGCTCGCGCCGCCCCCCCGCTCACTATGCGTACAACGTGCCGGTGTTGACCACGGGATGGACCTCCGACTCGCCGCACAGCACCACCATGAGGTTGCTGACCATGGCGGCCTTGCGCTCGGAGTCGAGCTCCACCACACCCTTCTCGGCCAGCTCCCTGAGGGCCATCTCCACCATGCTCACCGCTCCGTGCACGATCTTCTGGCGGGCGTCGATGACCGCCTCCGCCTGCTGGCGGCGCAGCATGGCCTGAGCGATCTCGGGCGCGTAGGCCAGATGGGTGAGGCGCGCGTCTTCGATCACCACCCCGGCACGGGCCAGCCGCATCTCCAGCTCGGTGCGCAGGGCCTGCGACACCTCGTCCACGTTGCTGCGCAGCGTGATCTCGTTCTCCTCGCCGTGATCGTAGGCGTAGGAGCTCGCCAGGTGACGCAGCGCCGTCTCGCTCTGGGTCTCCACGTAGCGCTCGAAGTCCTCCACGTCGAACACCGCCTGCGCCGTGTCCTTGACCCGCCACACCACCACGGCGGCGATCTCCACCGGGTTGCCGCGCCGGTCGTTCACCTTCAGTTTCGCCATGTTGAGGGTGCGCGCCCGCACCGACACCTTGTAGCGAGGGAACTTCTTGGGAGCGCTGCCCGACTGGCCCTTCTTGGTGACGGCGGCCATCGCGGCGGCCGTGGCGGCGGAGTCGCCCGAGCGCACATCGGTGACCTTCACCGTGGGGCCGTTCGACCAGAAGGGGTTGGCCCAGCGGAAGCCGCCTTGGCGCACGGTCCCTTTGTAGTGGCCGAACAGCACGGCCACCCGGGTCTCGTTGGGCTCCAGGGTGAAGAAGCCGGAGCTGAGGATGATGCCCAGGATGAGGAGGACCACCCCCACGATGATGAGCGTCCAGATGCTTGTGTCTCCCAGGCTGCCGTCGTTGTCCCCTACCGCAGCCAGGATGAAGAGGGCGATGCTCACCGCAAAGATCGCGATGACGGCGATGAGCATCGGCCAGCCGCTCAAGGCCTTGATCTCCCTCTCGTGGTTGAGTGTCACATCGTTCCCGTCCATGATCCCTCCTTGAGATCCTGGGACCGGCTCATCAGACGGAGCCGTCATCCCTTACTCGACAACACCACCCTCTCCTTGCTCAGCGCCCGCGAACAAAGCAGGCAGCCGCCGGCCAGGAGAAGGATCAGGCCCACGAAGATCAGCGGGTAATAGCCTATGGAGATGCCCTTGAGGGGCAGGTAGACCGAAGCGAAGAACAGCACGCCCCACACGACCAGGAGCGTGGCCACGTTGGCCAGATTGGCCACCCTGGCGTTGGTGGCGATCATCTGGACGTAGGCCAGGAGCGCCGCCACCAGGAAGATGATGGCCGGCACCAGCACCAGCCCGCTGAGGAATGCCAGGCCCTCGGGAGCGATGTACCGGTGGGTCTGGGGCAGGACTTCCGCCAGACTGATCACCAGATAGGCGAACACCGAGAGCGACAGCCCGAAGACCACGCCCACCATGGCCGCACCGAGGCTCTTGCCTATCCACACGGTCCTCACGCTCACGGGCGTCACCAGCAGCGACTCGAGGCTGCGCTTGCTCTTCTCGATCAACAGCTGCGCCGAGCCCATGTTGGTGGCGAAGAGGGAGTAGAGGATGGGGATGAGGTAGGCGATGTTGGTCAGGTACACCCGACTGGCCAGGTACACCGTCTCCGCGGAGGCGTTCTGGTCCTCCAGTTGACCGATGAGACCGAAGTAGCTGAAGAAGAAGTACGAGGACATCAGGAGCATGACCGGGATGTACGCGTAGGTGCTCCGGCTGAAGAAGACCTCCCCGAAGTCCTTGCGGGCGATGATCCAGGCCTTGGACAGCGCGTCAGACATCGCTCTCCCGCCCTTCGGCCGCCGGCGTCGTCCGCCGCGCCGCCTTCGCCGCCGTCGCCCGTCACCGTCGCCTTCGACCTCGGCCTCGATGCGCAGATAGAGTTCCTCCAGCGAGTCCTGCCGCTTGGTCACCTGCTCCACGCCCACGCCTCGACCGACCAGAAAGGCCACCACCGCGGGCGCCTGGAAAGTCGGATCCCCGGAGACCTCTATCACCGACCCGTCCTGCGACTCCACCGTGGCGCCCGTGGCTCGGGTGAGTTCGGCGACGAGTTCCGCCGGGAGGGGAGCCGAGGTCTCGACGGTCACGCCCTTCCGGCCCGAACCGCGGGCCAAGGACTCCAGTTCGCCGTACAGCTTGATCTCGCCCCCATGGATCAGCACGATGCGGTTGCAGAGCCGCTGCATCTCGTCCAGGTTGTGAGAGCTCACGAAGATGGTCTTGCCCTCGGTCCGCGCCAGGTCCAGCAGGGTGCGGCGTACCTCCAGCTGGCCCCCCGGGTCCAAGCCCGAAGTCGGCTCGTCGAGCACGAGGAGTTCGGGCTCGTGAAGGATCGCGCGGGCCAGCGCCAGCCTCTGCCGCATGCCTTTGGAGTAGGTGCTCACCTTGTCCAGAGCCCGGTCGGAGAGCCCGGCCGTGTCGAGCACCGTCTCCACGCGCCCGGCGATATTCCCGACCCCGTAGAGCCGGCCGTAGTAGGCGAGGTTGTCGCGGGCCGACAGGTTGTCGTAGAGGCCGTCCGTCTCCAGGACGAAGCCCACCCTCCGCCGCACCCGCTCGTCGCCCGGGTCGGAGCCGAGGACGCGGATCTGTCCGTCGGCTGCCCGCAGCAGACCCAGGATGATCCGGATGGTGGTCGTCTTGCCGGCGCCGTTGGGCCCCAGGCAGCCGAAGATGTCTCCCCGCTCGACGGCGAAGGAGACGTTCCTCAGTATCTGCCGTCCCGACAGGTACTTGGAGACGTGCTCGAGTGTGACGGCTGCTGCCATAGTTCCAATATTAATGTGATATCACTATGAAATCAATGGGCGCTGCGGCGGCGGCCGCGGATCGGCGCGGCGCAGGTCCAAGGCCGCCGCATGTCGACTGCTCCGCCGCGAATAGGCCCGACGCCGTCCGGGAGATACAATCGTCTGGCCGAGACGATGAGGGGCCGCGCATAGCCGTGGCCGCCGGTGTGGGGCCCGATGCCGCGGCACGCGGATGCGGCCCCGGAACCTGGAGAGTCACCCGTGGAGGGACGAGGATGAAAGACTATCCCGTGACGGTCGACATCGACGTTCGCTGGGGCGACATGGACGCGCTCGTCCACGTGAACAACATCGTCTACTTCCAGTACTTCCAGCTCGCTCGAGGAGCCTATCTGCAGCGCATCGGGATGCCGCCGGCGGGTCCGGCCTGGCACGACTTCGGCTGGGTCATCGGAGCCAATTGCTGCCGCTACAAGGCGCCGGTGACCTTCCCCGACACCCTATCGGTAGGCGCCCGTGTGGCCGCCCTCAGCGACGACCGCATGCTGATGGAATACCGGGTGCTGAGCACCAAGCTGGACAAGGTCGCTGCCGAGGGTGAGGCCCTCGTCTTCGCCTACGACTTCGGCGCCGGACGCCGGGCCAATATCCGGGACGACGTGCGCGCGGCCATCATCGCCCTCGAAGGCCACCATCTGCCACGGGTACCTCGCACCGCAGGACGCATACGCTGCGACGAGGTGGAGCCGGCAGACCGCCCCGAATGAGCGACGAGACCTCATGAGTGACCCGACCCTATGAGCGACGCGGCGACCATTCGGCTGCGCGCCGAGGAACCGGGGGATGCGGCCGCCATCCGCCAGATACACCGGCTCGCCTTCGAGGGCGAGGCTGAGGCCGAGATGGTGGACGCCATCCGGGCCGCGGACGCGGCGGTACTCTCGTTGGTGGCCGAGGAGGTCGCGGGCGGCGGCGCGAGCGGCGCAGCGGACGTCGGCGCCGCGCGGCAGGCCGGCGGAGCCGTCGAGGCCTCCGGCGCCGCAGGCGGCCACCTGGTCGGACACGTCCTCTTCACCCGCGTGACGGTCACGACCACGGAGGGAGACGAGGTAGGCCTCCTGGGCCTGGCGCCGGTCGGGGTGCTGCCCTCCTATCAGAGCCGGGGGATCGGGACCATGCTCATCGAAGCCGGCCTCGAACAGCTTCGGGCCGCAGGGCATCCTGCCGTGGTCGTCCTGGGCCATCCCTCGTACTATCCGCGCTTCGGGTTCGTGCCCGCGAGCAGCTTCGGACTGCGCTGGGAGAGGGACGCTCCCGACGAGGCCTTCATGGCCCTGGAGTTGTCCGCCGGGGCGTTGGCGGGGATCCGAGGTGTGGTCCGCTTCCGGCCGGAGTTCGACGAGGCCTAGCGGGACTGGGAAGCCACCAGACCATGGCAGAGAGCGACTTCCCCGACACGCCGCCGGCGCTGACCGACTTCTGGTCCATCCCGGATCCCGAACGGCAAGAACTGCTGCTGCGCGGGGTCCTGGACGCCCACGCCCACCACTACGAGCACAACACCGCCTATCGGAACACGGTCGCGGCCCGAGGGGTGGGACCCATCCTCGCTCCGGCCGAGCTGCCACGGGTGCTACGTACGACTTCCCAGGCTTTCAAGTCGTACATCGACATCCTGGGCACGCCCTTCGCCCAAGATCGGGCGGTCGACTTCGTGGAGTGGCTCGCCGAGAACACATCGGTGGATCTGCGCGGCCAGTCGCATCGCTTCCGTTCGCGCTACCGCTCTCTCGAGAGCCTCCTCAAAGCGGTCGAACACGCGTACGCGACATTCGGCCTCGAGGTGCTCACCTCCAGCGGGACATCGGGGCGAGTGGCCCTCGTCCCCCGCGACCGGCAAAGCACCCGGCTGGCGGTGGAAAGCTACTCTCTGAGCTTCCAGCGGTATCTAGGCGTCCAGGCCGACTGTACCGCCATCTTCATGACCCCCAAGCGCACCCGCATCGCGACGGCGCGTATGGCCCGGGCCGGAGTGCGGAGCGTAGGGCTGACTGCCGACAGGCTCCACTTCACCGTCACCTTCCCGGCCTCCCCCGACCGAGCGCGGATCGCCGCGGGCCATACCTACCGCAGGGGATTTCGCGGAGGTATGGAGAGACGGATCTGGCACCCGCTTCTGAGCTTCGCCGAGAGACGCCTGGTCGACGCCCGGGCGGTGGAATCCGCGATCTCGCATCTCATACCGGCTGCCGCCCACGACGAGAAGATCCTGCTCTTCGGAAACCCCGCCGACCTGCACGGCATAGCCTCGTTCCTGCTCGATTCCGGCCGGACCATGACCCTCCCCTCGGGGAGCCTCTTGGTGACGGAGGGAGGCGTGAACAAGGCCTACGCCAAGGATCCGACCGCGATACGGCAGGATCTGCAGGAAGCCTTCCGACTGCCGAACGGCGACCCGGTGCCTGCCCGTGATATCTATGCCATGGCCGAGGCCGCATGGGCGGCGGTGCAGTGCAACCACGGCAACTATCATGTGCCGCCCTGGGTGCTCGCGGTGACGCTCGACGACGAAGAGGCCTTCCAGACGGCCCAGCGGTCGACCGGACTCCTGGCTTTCTACGATCCCTTCGGAGGCGGCGACGTGAGCCCGGCCTTCTTCCGCACCGCCGACCAGCTGACGCTGGTCAAGGGTATGACCTGCCCCTGCGGCGAGAAGGGGGACTACGTGGAGGAGGCCTCCATCATGCGGGTCGACCTTATCGGGGACACCGGATGCGGCGGCCTAGAATGAGCGACGAGCCGACCCCCGAGGGAACTGTCAGCCCTGACCCCGTGGACGGCGGGGCGCCGGCAGGGCGCGCCGAAGGCGACGGCGCCGCGGCCGAGGGCGCGGCGACCCGGACGCCGCGGCGATTCTGCAGACCTGACGCCGGCGGAGAGCGCGGCGCCCACCCGCGCAGCCGGACCCCGCGCAAGTGGCGCGCGCCCAAGCCGAAGCGGCCCCGCAAGCGGCGGACAGTGGCTGCCGAGCGGATACGCCGGCGACGCCCGGTGGCCCCGAGGAAGGCGTCGTGCCGGCCCGCGACCGCCGCGGAAGCGGCTGCCGAGCTTGCGGAGACGCCGGCCCCGATCGTCGTGGCACCCGAGGAGCCGAGCGGCGGTCGCAGAGGCGCCCATAGCTCCGCCTACCGCGCAGACCCGGATCGAGGTCGCCGCACCCCCGGTCGCCCCCGGTCGCCGCACCCGTGGTCGCCGCGACCTACGACGGCTTCTGGCTGCCGGCAGCCCTGCGGGCCCGACTGATACTCCGCGAACACCCGCTGGGAAGAGGTCTGCTTCGCCCGAGGGCGTGAGTGCACGAGCGAGCGGCCCGCCGGCGGGGGGTTGTGGGCGACCGGCCGCGGACGACAGCCCGCGGGCGCCGGCGCGGGCGAGCCGACGCAACCCGGCGCCGTGACCGCCAGGCCGTCCCAGCCCGGCGCCGTCTTCGCCCGCTGGCCGCAGTTCACCGACACGCAGTGGACGGAGCTCATCGAGGGGCTACAGGCCGCCCGCGAGAAGGTCGCCGCGCGGCGGCGAATACTGGCAGCGTCTGCAGGCCGCGCTGAGCGTGGCGGCCCGCCGCTTGGCCGATCCGTCCGATCCGCTCCATCGGGCCGCCATGCAGGCCCTCCCCGCGTTCACCGGCTATTCGCCGGCCATGATCGCGGCCACAATCGGCATGCCCGACCTCTGGGATCTGCGGGACATGGTCCCCGCGCTCCGCTACCATCCCAACAAGGTCTGCAGCGTGCGCTGGCAGAGACTCCCGGGGTTGCCGGGCCGGGTCCGCTTCTTCCCGAGCAACCCCTTCGACCGACTGGCCGGGTGGCTGCCGGTCGCCTGGGAGATGCCGCTCTACCGCAGCGACAGCCGGCCTCGCACCGTGCTCGGCTACGGGGCGGGTGATATCCCCGGGAGCACGCTCACGATGGCCATCCTCGCGCTCTCAGTCACCCTGCGCGGTGAAGCGCCCCTGCCCCGGCCGGTGCCGCCGCCGGCCGTACTGCTCTGCAACTCGAGGAGAGAGCCCGTCCTCACCCCTCTCGTCCTCTCGGCCATCGAGGAGATCGACCCGGATCTCGTCTCCATGGTGGCTGTGACGATCTGGGATCGGGATGACCCGCGGCTGCAGGAACGGCTCACTGGAGTCGCCGATCTCGTGCTGGGCGCCGCCCATCCTCGCGGGCGCAAGTTGAGCTTCACCGTGATCGGCCGGGAGATGCTCGAGCCGGCGTCCCTTCTCGGCCCAGGCGGCGGGCCGTCCGCGGGCGGCGCGGAGACCATGGATGTCGTCACCCTGCTGGCCGGACTGGATTCCGTCTTCTGGGATCAGAACGGCGGCCTCTCGCCGCGGATCCATTTCGTCGAGCAGGACGGACCCGCCGACGACCTCCCCGCGGAATACGCACGCCGACTGACCGCGCGACTTCGCCAGATCGCCAAGGTCATCCCGCGGGGCGCCTGGCCCGTGCGGACATCTGCGCGACCCGTTCGACCGCTACCGGGCTTTGGAGGGATCGGACCGCTGGGGGACGGGGCTGCAGGTGATGTCGGAATACGACGATCCCTTCGTGGTGATCTTCGACGGAAGGACGGGCGACAAATCCCGGCAGGACCCCAGCGCGTTCGCCGCCCTGGTGGACGAATGCCAGACCCGGGTGGTGGTCGTCCGGCCGGTCACGGACCTCATGGAAGTACCGTGGCGCTATCTGCGGCTGCTGCCCAGGCGATCCCTGCAGTCCCTCAGCGTGGCTGTGGGAAGACCGGGCGAGGGACTGAGCAAGCCCTTCCTCGATTTCGCCGCGGCCTGCGGAGCCCAAGGGGTGACGGCCATCCGCCTCGTCGGCAGAGGAGCCTTCCCCCGGCCGGCCTACTCTCGGGACGGGTCTCTGCCCGTCGACCTCGTGGGCCGTCGGCCGCCCGGATACTTCACCACCATCGAGTTCGACGCTCCGTTCGAGGAGATGATGCAGATCTACCGCGCCCACCTGACCCGGCTGGCCATCCTCGCGGAGGGGCAGAGCCCGTCGCGCCGCGGGTAGGCGCGGGCCCGTCGCGCCGCAGATAGGCTCGTTCAGGCCAACAGCACGAGGCTCAAGGCCATCACGGCCATGCCTCCCACCAAGCCGAACAGCGTGTCGTGGCCCTTTCCGTACGCGCGGCTGGTGGGCAGGAGCTCGTCCAGACTGATGTAGACCATGATGCCGGCCACCGCCGCGAACATGATCCCCACCGCCTCGCTGGGGAACTCTCCGACGCCCCCGAGGAAGGCGCTCAGCAGCAGATAGCCGATGATGGCTCCCACCGGCTCGGACAGCCCACTGGCCACCGAATAGAGGAAGGCGCGCCTGCGGTTGCCGGTGGCGTAGTAGATGGGCACGGACACGCTGATGCCCTCGGGGATGTTGTGCAGCGCGATGGCGATGGCGATGGCCAGTCCCAGACTGGGATCCTGGAGCACGGCGAGGAACGTGGCGAGGCCCTCGGGGAAGTTATGGATGCCGATGGCCAGCGCGGTGAACAGCCCCATCCTCATGAGGCCGCCCTGGCCGGGGATCCCGTGCTGGTGTATCCCTGGCTCCCAGCCATGTCCGCCGGTCGGGCCGGCCGCAGCCGCCTCGGGCACCGGACTCCACCGTGTCCGCCGCGGGGCCGGGAGTGACCGGACCCGTGGCGACCGCCCCAGCCGCGGAAGCCGCCGGACCGCGCAGCGACGCCAACTCGATCTCGGCGTGCGTCTCGTGGGGGTTCTCCGCCGAAGGGATGAGGAAGTCGATGACGGCCATCAGGGCGATGCCGCCAAAGAAAGCGAGCACGTTCAGCGTCATCCCCCAGGTCTTGCCGTACGTCTCCTCCAGCGCGCTCGCACCCTGGGGGAAGAGTTCCACGAACGACACGTAGAGCATCACCCCGGCCGAGAAGCCGGTGGCCACCGCGAGAAAACGGTAGTTGGACCGCTTCGCTCCGAACGCGATGACACTGCCGATACCGGTCGCAAGACCGGCGAAGGTAGTGAGGCCGATCGCCAGCCAGACGTCGTTCATCAGAGACCCGTCCCGTCCATTGCCGCCCCGATCATCACCGACCCGCCCCCGAGGATCCCGGCAACGCCGGCGCGCCGTCCTCGTAGAGCCAGGCCTCGAAGAAAGCCTCGATCTCAGCCGGGGACACCTGCCCCGCTTCTTCCTTCACCAGCGCGACGAAGTCCGCCGTGTCGGCATTGCCGTACTTGTACCGCTCGGTCCAGGTGCGAAGGATGCGGAAGAACACGTCGTCGCCCACCGTCAGCCGGAGCGCATGAAGGGTGAGGCCGCCCCGCAGATAGGTGCTCACCCCGAACAGGTGACCGCTGCCGGGCTCACCGGGAGGCGGCTCGATTGACTTGCTCACCGTGTCCAGGGTCTGCCGCACCATCGTCTCCAGCGCTGCAGGGCCCAGATCGTGCTCCAGCCACAGCCAGCTGGCGTAGGTGGCGAACCCCTCGTTGAGCCAGATATCGTCCCACTGCTCGATGGTCACACTGTTCCCGAACCATTGGTGAGCCAGCTCGTGGGAGAGGAACATCGGCCCGGCAACCGGATCGGACATGCGCTTGGTGAGCACGTCGCGACCGAACAGGGAGAGGGTCTGGTGCTCCATTGCGGCTCCGATGTCCACGTCGGGCACCACGACTCCGTACTCCTCGAAGGGATAGGGACCGAACAGGCCGCTGAAGTAGTCCACCACTTCGGCCGTGCTGGAGAAGGCCTTCTGGGCCGCAGCGGCCAGATCGACGGCGTAGTAGTCGCGTATGGCCACCCCGGTGCGAGACTCGGGGCGTTCCTCGGCCACATAGCGATCGACGGTGACCGCGGCCAGGTAGCTGGCCATGGGCTTGTCCATCTGCCACGAGTAGGTGTGGGTGGCCTCCCCGCCGGGCGTACTGGCCACCTCGTTACCGACGAGCTTCCCGCTCGCGGTGGCGGTGTAGGCCTCGGGCACGGTGAGGCGGAAACCGTAGGTAGCCTTGTCGGCCGGTATGTCGTTCACCGGGAACCAGCAGGCCGCGCCCTGAGGCTCATCGAGGGTGTAGATGGTGTCGCCGACCTTCTGCCACCCCAGTGCGAACTGCTTGCTGTCGAGCGAGGTGGGAACGCCCGCGTAGGACACCTTCACCGAGAACCGGCCGCCGGCGGCCACCATCTCCGGGCAGAGGATCTTCAGCTCCTGACCTTCACGTTTGAACTCGGCCGCCTCCCCGTCGACCTCCACCGCGGATACCTCTAGACCGAGCAGGTCGAGATAGAGGGCCGCCAGGTCCTGGGTGGCGATAGCATCCACCGTGGTCTCGCCGACGATGCGGCCGCCCTTGGGATCGATATCGAGGGTGATGGCGTAATGCTGGACGTCGTAGCCCCCGTTGCCGCTGGACGGGAAGTAGGGGTCGCCCCCCTGAGAAGAGCCGGTATGAGCCGCGAGGGCCGCAGAGGGCAACGTAGACGGCGGCTGCCCTGTCGACGGCGGCCCGGTCGAAGACGTGGTACCCAGCGACCCCGAGCCCGGCTCCGAGGTGGTCGACGCCGACTCGCCACCCGGCGTCACCGTGGTTGCAGGCTGCTGCGCCGCCGAGGGCTGGGTGGAGGTCGTCCTCTCCGCTCCCAGGATCCCCCCGCATCCCGCAGCGAGGACGACGAGCGACAGCGCGATGATTCCTACGGCGGTCAACGAGAAACGGCGCATATCCCCTCCTGGTCGCCCAAGAAACCAGTTCTACCAGCTTACCCCGCCTGCAGCCTATCCTCCACCGGAAGACCTTCTTCGAGTACGCCGTCGACCACGAAGTCCCCCGTCCCAGCCCGGCGGATGTAGACGATGCCGGCCACCACGCCGATGGCGCAGAGAGCAGCCATGATCAGCACCATCACCGTCACACCCACTGCCTCCGCCAGCTGGCCCATGATGTAGGCTCCGATGGGGGTGGTCCCCACGAACAGAAGGGCGTAGATGCCCATCACCCGCCCCCGCATGTGCCCGGGCACGGCCAGCTGCAGCCTGGTGTTGGCGGTGGTCATGAAGAGCACCCCCACGATCCCCAGGGCGAACATCAGAACCACCGAGACCGGGATCCATTGCGACACTCCCACCGCCGCCAGCATCACCACGAAGAACGCGGCCGAGGACAGCAGGAGCCGCTGCGTGGGCCGGCCGCGATAGGCCACGAACAGCCCAGCCACCACAGCTCCGACCCCCATGGACGTGGTGAGGAGGGCCAGGGTGGACGGCCCGGCGTCGAGCACGTACTTGGTCAGCAGGGGCGCGAGGGTGGTGAAGTTGTACCCGAACGCACCGATGAAGCCCATCACGATGAGGACGACCACCACGTCGGGGGTGGAGCGTGCGTAGCGCAGACCCGCCCGGAGCTGGGTGGACACGGGCTCGCGGGGAGGTCGGGGGACCAGGTGCAGTTCGCTCACGCGCATCGCAAGGAGGGCGATGATGACCGCCAGGAAGCTGGCTGCGTTCAGGTAGAAGCAGGCTGCGATGCCGAAGGCGGTGATGACCACCGCGCCGATCGCCGGCCCTATGATGCGGGACGCGTTGAACGCGGTGGAGTTGAGCGCGATGGCGTTGGAGAGATCTTCGGTGCCTACCATCTCGGGCACGAACGCCTGGCGTGTGGGTCCCTCCACCGCGTCGATCATCCCGCGCACGGCCGCGAGAGCATAGATGATGCCCATTGTGACCAGCTCGGTGGAAGTGAGGATGGCCAGTGCGAGAGCGACAACGAGCTGCATGGCTTCGAAGTAGATCATGGCCCGTCGCTTGCGGAGCCGGTCGGCGAGCACGCCCCCATGGAGAGAGAACACCAGCGAAGGCAGGAAGCGGATGGCCATGGTGAGTCCCAGTGCCACCGGCGAGTCGGTGATACTGAGGACCAGCCAACTCAGAGCGACATCCTGCATCCAGGAGCCGGCCAGAGAGACCAGTTGCCCGGACCAGAAGAGCCGGTAGTTGCGGTTGCGCAGCGAGCGGAAGGCGTGAAGAAACTTGCTCATCACCAGGGATTATACCGGGGGCTCGGAGGGCCGCCCGGCGACCGTGGGGCGCAGCGGCCCCGCAGCGGCGGCGGCGCGGGAGCCACGGGCGGCCGGCGCCCCGCAGCCCGCGCCGCCCGCCGCCCCGGCACTGACCTATCGTTCCAGCCGAGACACCTCGTCGCGCTCGAAGTTGGGCAGAACAGCGGGGGCCCCGTCTCGCAGGGCCTCCACTCCCTGACCCTCTTCCAGGATCTCGCCGATGTCGGTCGCGGCGATACCGGCAGCTAGCAAGTGCTGCGATGAGAGCCTGCGCGTCCGCGGGGGCGCAGGCGATCAGCAGACTGCCCGACCCGATGAGCCCAAGAGGGTCGAGGCCCAGGAGCCCGCAGATGCGGGCCGTCTGCGGATAGACGGGGATACGGTCGAGGTGGAGGCGCAGCCGGCGGCCGCCGGCTGCGCCCAGCTCCCTCACCGCCGTCGCCAGACCGCCCTCGGTCACGTCGTGCATCGCGCTCACCCCGGCGAACGACCGGGCGATCCGGGCCTCCTCGAGGATCCCGATGCGCTCCAGGAAGGCGGCGCACTTCCTCGACCTCGGCCTGGGTCATCCCCGCGGCCAGCAGCCGCTCACCGAACTCTCGGGCTATCAGACCGGTCCCTTCCACGGCCACCGCCTTGGTCAGGAGAACGCGGTCGCCCTCGCGCATCCGGCGCTTGTCGAGGAGCTCGGTCCTCCGGGCCGTCCCCGCCATGGTGCCGACCACCAGCGGGCGGGACACCGCGTCGGTGATCTCGGTGTGACCCCCACAGAGAGAGACTCCGAGCCGGCCGCACACCTCCTGGATCTCGGCCGTCAGGGCCATGATCTCCGAGGCCGTGGACCCGGGCGGGAACAACAGGGTGGTGACGAGCCAGCGAGGCGTAGCTCCACTGGTGGCTACGTCGTTGGCGTTCACGATCACGGCGTAGAGCGAGAGCGAATCGGCAGCGAGCGTGACCGGGTCGGAGGCCAGCACCAGCACCTCAGCATCGCCCACGTCCACCGCCGCCGCGTCCTCCCCGATCGCGGCGCCCACGAGCACCGAGGGATCAGCGATCGCGGTCCCGGAGAGCCCCGCGAGGCTTCGCTCGAGCAGGTCGGCAGGCAGCTTGCCCGGAGGGAGCGGAATCCCCTGGCGGATGACGGCCAGAGCTTCCTCCAGCGACCGCACCACGAAATCCGCCCCCTCACCGTGGAAGGTTCCCCGCGGATCGTTGTAGAGGTACATGGTGAGGGCTCCGGCGCGCCTTCCTGCCTCGATATCGAAGGCGTAGTCGCCCACCACCAGGAGTTCCGCCACGTCCACGCCCAGCTTCTCGGCGGCGTAGTGGACACCGTCGGGGAAGGGCTTGGGACTGAGGGGCAGATCGCGGGTCACCACGACGTCGAACCAGGCGGGGTCGATCCCGGGTAGCCTCGCCAGAGAACGCTCCACCGACTCGCGCGTGTTGCGGGTGATGATCCCCAGGGGGACCCCGCTCCGGTGGAGCGACTCCACCAACTCGGTCGCACCCTTGTTCTCGAGCGTCCGCTCCGCGGCCTCGATCTCCATGGCCTCGAGAACGGCTTCCTTCTTCCGCCGCTCCTCGGGATCTTCGATCCCGGCCAGGAACTCGAGCAGCCCCAGACCGGCGCGGACACCCCACCGCGCTCCTGACGGCGGCGAAGTCGAGGGTGTCGGGTACGGTCAGCGTCCCGTCGAAGTCGAAGAGGACGGCGGTCACTCGGAAGGGCCCTGCCGGCACGGATGCCATCGCCGTGCGCTCCTTCACTCGCCACGTCAGATACCAGAGCAAGGCCGGGACCACGCCGATAGCGGCCAGAGTGGTGGCCAACACTACCGAGGAGACCAGTTCCGCCTGGTTCTTGTACTTGGTGCAGAGCACCACGGTCACCACCGCTCCCGGCATCGCCGACTCGAAGATGACCACCGCCCGGGGCACGCCCTCCATGCCCAGAAGCCAGACGATGAGCAGCCCCAGGCCGAGACCGACCCCGATCCTCATGAATCCCGCCCCCAGAGTCAGCCCGATCTTGGTGAGGCGGAATCCGGCTATGGTGGACCCCAGGACCAGGAGCATCAGCGGCACCGCCGCCTGACCCATGAACTTGAGCGAATCCACGAAGACGGCGGGCAGGGGCACACCCGCCAGGTTGAGCGCCAACCCGATGATGGCCGCGTAGATCAGGGGCGTCCGCAGCATGGTGCGCAGGCCCGTGCGCATGCTCCCCTGTCTGGAGGCCACGTACACCCCCACCGAGTACACCAGGATGGCCTGCGGGATGGACATGAGGATCACCTGGGCCGCTCCCTCCTCGCCGAAGGCCAGATAGATGATGGGGAGCGGGATGTTGATCATGTTCGCGAACACGATGGGCAGGTAGAGCCCGGAATGCTTCTGCCGCAGCACGGCGAACGCGAGTAGGGCCACCGCGAGAGTCCCCACCATCACGAAGACCAGCGATATCCAGAGTTCGACGGCCTCGCTGAAGACGATCTCGCTGGTGAACATGGAGTAGAAGGCCAAGCAGGGGGTGGCCACGAACATGGCCACGTCCATGATGGGGACCATGCTTCCCGAATTCAGCCGGCGGAAGAGGTAGCCCAAGAGGATGACGAAGACCGTGGGCCCGATGATGGTGACTATTTCGTTCACCGGGTCAGGGTACACGCGGGTACCGAGCCCGCCAAGGGCGGCGCGGCCACGCGGCAGGCGGCGGCGCTAGGCCGGTCCGTCCGGCGTCGGCGCGACGCCCAGCCAGGCCGGCCCGCCGTCCCGCGCGACGCCGAGCGCGACGCCGCCCGTGCCCTCCCTGCGCATGGTATAAGTGCTGGGATGGACGAGGCGACCTTCTACTACTGGCTGGTCATAGCGTGGATAGCGCTCGCCGTCGTCACCTTCATCGCCCTCTTCTTCGTGAACGCCCCCTACGGCCGCTTCGCACGCGGGGGCTGGGGACCGCACGTGAGCGCCCGCTGGGGCTGGGTGCTCATGGAATCCCCTTCCCTCATCACCTTCGTGGTCCTCTACGCCATCGGGGATCAGCGGGGCAACCCGGTAGCCATCATCCTGCTGCTCATGTGGGTGGCCCACTACCTACACCGCTCGTTCATCTATCCGTTCCGCCTGAAGAGCAGCCGTCCCGACATGACCATCTCGGTGATAGCCATGGGCGCCGCCTTCAACGTGGGCAACGGCTACCTCAACGCCCGCTATCTGTTCACTCTGGGGCCCGACCTCGAGGTCTCCTGGCTGTACGACCCCCGGTTCATCATCGGCTTCATCATCTTCTGGCTGGGATACGCCCTCAACCAGCATTCCGACCGGGTGCTCATCACCCTGCGCAAGGGCAGCGAGCGCGGGTACAAGATCCCCTACGGTGGCGGATACCGCTTCGTCAGTTGTCCCAACTATCTGGGCGAGATGGTGGAATGGGGAGGTTGGGCGCTGGCGGCCTGGAACCCTGGAGGCACCGCCTTCTTCATCTGGACGGTGGCCAACCTGGCGCCGCGGGCCATCAAGACCCACCACTGGTACCGCGACCGTTTTCCCGACTACCCGCGCGACCGCAAAGCGCTCATCCCCTTCATCCTCTAGAGCGATAGAATGACGGCGCCGCTTCCCTGGACAAGGGGCGGTCGTCGGGGGCAGTGATCGGGGGAGGACGTGAGAGGAAACGCCGCCCAAATACGAGCTACCGCGCCGGTGGCGCGCAGCGTGTTCTGGCTCATGATCTCCTTGGTGGCCTGGGAGCTGTACCAGGGTCTGCGGGCCGGCGCCACCGTGCCGACCGGGTCCTGGTCGCACACCCCCTTCGATCTGGTCTTCATGGTGCTCCTGCCGGCCTTGAGCGCGTTCGCGTTCACGCGCCTCTTCCTGGTGCTCACCCAGTCGAACCGGGGCACGCTCAACATCTACACCGTCATCTCCAGCCCGTATGCCTGGATGTTCTGGGTGGGGCTGGCCGTCGGGCTGATCGGCTACGGAGTCCACACCGCCGCGCACGCCCTCAACCGGGCCATGCCGGAAGTCCTGGCCCGAGGCGAGTTCGCCGCCAAGATCGAGTTCCTCGACACCGAGGTGGGCTACCTCCTGCTGGGGTTCGGCTTCTTCCTCGCCACCATGGCCATCATCCTGGTGGGGCAGGGGACCGGTCAGCGGCTCTCCGGCGGGGAGCGGCTGCTCTTCTGTCTGGGCTCGCTCGCCACCTACGGAGTGGTCATCGTCTACATGGGAGTGGGGGGCGGACAGATCATCGCCGCGATCGGCGCCTGCATCGCCATCGTCGCCGCCAGTCTGTGGATCCTTCCTCCCTCGGAAGTCACCCACGACCCCATCGGGGCCTTCGTCACCCCCGGCGCCGTGGCAGCGGGCCTGACGTTGATCATCTGGACGGTGGTGGTCGGGGGACAGCCCACCTGGCCGTAGAAGAGGCCTGCGCCCATTCTCCGCCAAACTGCGTTTTGCGACGATGTTTGGCGGAAACAGACGCAGCCTCGCTGTCATCAGGGGGCCGCGCGTGCGGGGCGGCCGCAGCGCGCGGCGTTTCCGGGCGCCGGCCGTGACCGGGCCCGCCTGGCCGCGGCCGGCCGCCGCGGGCTATAATCGCGCCTGCCTCTGGCGCCCGTGTATGGCGCCGGCGTGGCCGCGGAGTGGTGTCCGAGTTGGCTTAAGGAGCACGACTGGAAATCGTGTAGGCGGCTTAACCCCGTCTCGAGGGTTCGAATCCCTCCCACTCCGCCTTGACCTGAGAATAGAAGGGAAACACCTTCTAGAGGGGCCGGATTCCGAACCCGCGAGGGCGCGAGCGTGAACGAGACAGTCCGGTGGACTGTCGAGTAGCGAGCGGTCTGAGCCGAGCCAGAGGCGAGGCGAGGACGGCAGTTGCGAAGCAAGTGCGGCGAATCCCTCCGCTCCGCCTATCGAGATCCCTACCGCCACGATGTAGGACTGCTACCCTTGCCTCCTCCCGACAATAACCGACACTGATTGGAGACCCGGCGGCATGTCGACCATGACGGGCAAAGAGGCACTCGTGCAGATACTGCTGGCCGAAGGCGTCGAATATGCCTTCGGGATCCCCGGCGCCACCGAGGCCCAGTTCGTGGATGTCCTCGAAGACCATCCCGAGATCACGTACGTACTCTGCATGCACGAGCTGGCGGCCGTGGGTATGGCAGAAGGTTACGCGCGGACCTCCGGCAAGGTCGGATTTCTGAACCTTCACACCGGTACCGGTCTCGCCGCGGGCATGCCCATGCTCTCCAACGCGTACTGGGGCGGCGTGCCCCTGGTCGTGACGGTGGGCCAGCAGGACACTCGCATCCTGGCCGAGGAAGCCGCGATGTCCGACAACCTTGTCCAGATCGCTGCTCCCTTCACCAAGTGGGCGACGGAGGTCATCCGGCCCGAGGATCTGCCGACCGCGATGCGGCGGGCCTTCAAGGTCGCGACGCATCCGCCGACGGGGCCCGTCATGGTCTCCCTGCCCCTCGATGTGCTCGCCGACAGCTTCGACTTCGAGCATCAGCCGAGCTGTCACTCTTACACACGGCTTCATCCCGACGACCGCGCGGTGGCGTCCGCCGTCGATTCGCTGCTCGAGGCGAGGAACCCCGCGGTTGTCGTCGAGGACGGGGTGACCAAGTGCGAGGCGCTGGACGAGATGGTCGCCTTCGCCGAGAAGATCGGGGCCCGCGTCTATCAGCCCTGGATGGCCGACGTCAACTTCCCGGTCCACCATCCCCTGTATATCGGCGACCTGGATCCCAACAGCATCGCCACCCGCGACATCCTCGAGAAGGTGGACGTGCTGGTGGTGGTCGGCGCCATGTTCTTCCAGCAGGCGATCCCCACTCCTCAGCCTCTCGTTCCCCGCTCGACGAAAGTCATCCAGATCGACAACAACCCCTGGCAGATCGCCAAGAACTTCCCGGTGGCCTGTGGCGTGGAAGGCGACATCAAGGTGGCTCTGAGCGACTTGAACGCCGCGCTCGAACAGAAGATGACGCCGGCCGCGCGCGCAGCTGCGGCCGAGCGGGTGGCAGTCATCTCGGCCGAGAAGCGGGCGATGACGGAGGCCTTCGAAGCCAAGGCCCTCACCGAGCGGGACAACGTACCCATCTCGGGATCGAGGGTCATGGCCGAGATCAGAGATGCGATCCTGCCGGGCACGATCGTCGTGGACGATTGCTGGTCGTACTCCGCCATCCTGCGCCGCACCCTCCCCCTGAAAGACCTGCGCCAGTATCAGCGCGCCCGCGGAGGGGGCAGCATCGGCGCCGGTCTGCCTGCGGCCCTCGGTGCCAAGTTGGGCGCGCCGGACAGGCCGGTGGTATGCGTCAGCGGCGACGGCAGCGCGATGTGGTCCATCCAGAGCCTCTGGAACGCTGCGCACTACGACATACCGGTGACGTTCGTCATCCTCTCCAATCGGGCCTACCGGCAGGTACGCATCATGAAGACGCGGATACTCGGCGAGCACGTGAAAGGCCGCAATCTGGGAACGGTCCTGTCCCCGCCGGAGATCGACTTCTGCAGCATCGCCACAGGCATGGGAGTCTCGGCGCGGAAAGTGACTACGCCTGACGAGCTGGGACCCGCGCTCGCGGGGGCAGTCGCTGCCGGCGCTCCGTACCTGATCGATGTCGTCGTCGATGAATCTTTCTAAGAACTGGTCGCGGGGAGGTCCAGTGAAGATAGCGATCATCGGAGCCGGCAATATCGGCAGCCTCCTGGGAGCCCTCCTCACCGACGCCGGGCAGGACGTCACCCTGGTGGAACTGAGAAAGGACATCGTCGAGGCCATTCGCGCAGGGGGCGTACAGATAGAGATGTCCGACGGGAGGACTCTGGAGACCCCGGTCAAGATCACCGACGATGCCGGCCAGGTCGGCATCGTCGACCTGGTGATCCTGGCGGTCAAGGCGAATGCCACCCGGGACGCCGCATCGGCGGCCCGCAGCCTCATCGGGGAAGGCACTCGGGTGCTGTCGGTGCAGAACGGCGCCGGCAACGTGGAAGCCATCACGGAGGTCCTGGGGAGCGACTCCCACGTGCTGGGGGGGGTGTTCTGGTGCGTGGTGACGCCCTTGGGACTGAACCGGCTCAGCTGGGTCGTGGGAACGGGCGGCCTGAAGATCGGCCCGGCGTCCGGAGTGGTCGGAGCGGAGGAGGAAGCGATAGCCGGCGTGCTTCGCAGCACCGGACTGGACGTAAGCATATCGACGGACGTACAGCAGCTCATCTGGGGCAAGGTCATGCAGAACGTGCCCCTTGCCCTGGGAACGGCCATGAGGCTCACGAACGACGAGTACGCGGCCTATCCCCACGCCAAGGAGCTGATACTGAAGATGGCCGAGGAATGCCTGGCCGTCACCACCGCGGCAGGGATCGATCTGTCCGAGGGCGGCGACCCTGTCGAGGGTCTGATGAAGACCATCGAGAGGTTCCACGAATCGGGGACAAAGCCCAAGTGCTCGATGTTGCAGGACCTGGAGAGAGGCAGACTCACCGAGATCGACGCGATAAACGGCAGCATCGTGCGGGAGGGCAGGCGGCTGGGAGTGGCGACTCCCGTGAACGAGGTGATGGTGGCGCTCGTCAAGCTGCAGGAAGAGAAGAACTGCGTGTGACTCTCATCGGGGAAGGCGCTCCTGTATACTCCCCGCGACCGTGCTAGGTGGGGAGCTAGCGGTGCCCTGTACCCGCAATCCGCTTTAGCGGGGCTGAATTCCCACCCGAGGAGCGGGCCTGTGAGGTCTGACGCTGGTGTGTGGTGTTGACGGCCAGGTCCTACGCAATGGAACTCTGTGAACCGGGTCAGGACCGGGAGGTAGCAGCCCTAAGCGGACTCTTCCATGTGCCGTGGGGTAGCTTGGCCTGAGCCGGCTGCCGGTGGGCGCTCGGAGGTTTGTCTTCGACGGTGGGTGCACGGTCGTTTTCGATATAATCGCGCCACTCGGCGAGCGCTTCCTGAGGCCGCTCAAACGCGACGCTTCGCCGCAGGAAAGGAACCGTCGGCGCATGGCAGTCTCCCTCTATCGCAAGTACCGTCCGGCACGCTTCGAAGACATCACCGGGCAGGAGCACGTGGCCCGGACCCTCGTCAACGCCATCAATCAGGACCGGGTCAGCCACGCCTATCTGTTCACCGGTCCGCGGGGCACGGGCAAGACTTCCACGGCCAAGATCCTGGCCATGGCTCTCAACTGCGACGCGGGGCAGGGCAAAGCCACGGCGACGCCGGACGGGACCTGCCCACACTGCGAGGCCATCCGTCGCGGCAGCGCGATGGACGTCGTGGAGATGGACGCGGCCTCCAACCGGGGCATCGACGACATCCGCGACCTGCGCGACAAGGTCCACTTCTCTCCGGTGGAAGGCCGGATGAAGGTGTACATCGTCGACGAGGTGCATATGCTCACCTCTGAGGCCTTCAACGCCCTGCTCAAGACCCTCGAGGAACCGCCGGCCCATGCCGTCTTCGTTCTGGCCACTACCGAGCCGCACAAGGTCCCCGCTACCATCCTCTCCCGCTGTCAGCGGTTCGACTTCCGCCGACCTTCGGTGGCGGAGGTCGTGAGCGTGCTGGCGGGCATCGCCGCGCAGGAAGGCATCGAGGCCGCCGAGGCCTCGCTCACGGTGATCGCTCGGGCCGCGGGCGGCAGCTTCCGCGATGCCATCGGCATCCTCGACCAGCTGTCCACCTATTCCGGCGGGGCCATCGACCTGCAGCAGACGCTCGACATGCTGGGCCTGGTCCAGCAGGACCTTCTCTTCGAGGTGGTCGACCTGGTGCACGAGCGCGACACCCAAAGCGCCCTCCTCTTCGTAGAGCGACTCAGCCAGGGAGCCACCGACTACGCGCAGTTCATCAAGGACCTGCTGGGACATCTGCGTGACCTCTACGTGGTCAAGCATACCGGCGAGGTACCATCGAGCATCGCCATGACCGAAGAGCAGCAGCAGATCCTGAGGAGCCAAGCCGGCAGGGTCTCCACGGCCGAGACGGTGGCCTTCATCGACCTGCTGGGCGAGGCCATGCGGTCGGTCCGCCAGGGCTCCGACGCCCGGCTGGAGCTCGAGCTGGTACTCATCAAGATGACGGCCACCCGTTCACCCGGCGCATCCGGGGAGACCGCGCGTCGCGTCGATGCGCCGACGCCGGTGCGGCACGAGCCGGCGCGGCAGCAACCCGCGGCGCCGCAGCCGGCGCGGCAGCAGCCCGCGGCGCGGCGGCCGGCGGCCGCCAAGACCGGCGCGACCTCCGAGAGCGCGACTCTCGACGGCGCGGCTCTCGACGGCGCGGCGCCCATCCCGACGGCCGCCCCCGAGGACACTCCTGCCGACCTGCTGCCGGATACCGACCTGGCGGAGACGCCCTCTCCGGCAGAGATCGCCGTCCCAAGCGACGACGGGGTGGACGCGTCTGCCCCGGCCCCGGCTGGGCAGGAGGCCGGCGATCAGCCGGCGCCCCAGCCGCCTGAGCACGGCTCCCTGGCCGGCACCGACATCGACCATTTCCGACGCGCGTGGCCGCTCATCCTCGAGGCGGTCAAGAAGCGGCAAGTGGGGCTCTACGCCGTGCTCTCCGAAGGCCGTCCCGAGAAGCTGGATGGCGACACGCTGGTGGTGAAGTTCCCCGCCGGGTACAAGTTCCAGGCCGACATGGTCACCCGGGGCACCAACCCGCAGGTGGTCACCGAGGCCTTGCGCGAGATCACCGGCAGGGAGCTGAAGGTAGTCGCCCGGGTGGCGGTGCAGGAGAACCCCGAGCCGGAGAGCCCGGAGGAAGATGCTAGAATCCTGAGCAAGGACGAGCTGTTGCAGGTGCTCAAGCAGGAGTTCGACGCCAGCGTCATCGACGATGGCCCGGCCCGTTAGATACGGCGACTCGTTCCCAGGTCCGGCTTCAGACCCGCCGAGGAGGCCACAGTGAACCCCAATTATCAGAAGATGATGAAGCAGGTCCAGAAGATGCAGGCCGACATGGCCAAGATGCAGGATGATCTGGCCAACGAGGTCGTGGAGGCTTCCGCCGGCGGGGGCATGGTGACCGTCCAGGTGACCGGTAGCGTCGAGCTGAAGAGCATCAAGATCGACCCGGCCGCGGTGGACCCCGAAGACGTGGAGATGCTCGAGGACATGATCATGGCCGCCACCAACGAGGCTCTGCGTTCGGCGCAGGAACTGGCCAACAAGAAGCTGGGCGGCATCACGTCGGGTCTGAACATCCCCGGGATGCCCTTCTAGGCGCCCCGAGCCTCCCCGACCTCAACACGGTCCAGCGCGCTGCTACATGTTCGGCCCCGCCGTCCAGAAGCTCATCGACGAGCTGAGCAAGCTCCCCGGCGTCGGACCCAAGACCGCTCAGCGCCTCACCTTCCACCTCCTCAAACTCCCTCCCGAAGAAGCGCTCCCCCTTGCCCACGCCTTGATCGAGGTCAAGGAAGTGGTCCGCTTCTGCAGCCGGTGCTTCAACCTCACCGAGGAGGAGTTCTGTGACATCTGCCGCGACCCGCGGCGTGACACCACCACCATCTGCGTCGTCGAAGAGCCCGGGGACATCCTCAGCATCGAGCGCACCCACGAGTATCGCGGCCTGTATCACGTCCTAGGCGGAGCACTTTCTCCCCTCGACGGCATCGGTCCGCAGAAGCTGCACCTGGCCGAGTTGGCCGACCGGGTCCGTGCGGAAGAGACAGTCGAGGTCATCGTGGCCACCAACCCCACCATGGCCGGGGAGGCCACCGCTCTCTACATCGCCGAAGAACTGCGGGCCCTGGTCGCAGCCGGGACGCTGCGCATCACCCGACCCGCGGCCGGCCTGCCCATGGGCGGCGACCTGGAGTACGCCGACGAGGTCACCCTCGCCCGAGCCCTAGCGGGCCGGAGGGAGCTCTAGCCCGACTCCTGCAGAGGCGCGCTGCGGCGCATGACGGAGCATTCCGAACCACCGACGGGCGCAGCCCAATTCCACCCAAAGGCCCATTTTCAACTCGGTGGCCTCGCCTACCATCATCGGGTCTCGATTCGGCGCGCTACCCGTATCCAGAAGGATGGTGCTATTATGGCGCCAGTATGGAACCATAGACGGAGTCCCGCGATGCCCGTTAGTCTCTCCATCAAGAACGTCCCCAATGACGTGGCCCGGCGCCTGCGCGAACGTGCGACCAGAAACCATCGCTCGCTGCAGAGCGAACTGCTCGTGATCGTCGAAGCGGCGGTAGGTGAGGAGGAGGGTGTCACCGTCGACGGACTACTTCACACCGGGCGGAGTCTAGGCCTGACTCCCACAGACGAAGCCACGACCATCATTCGCACCTCCCGCGATGGACACACCGCCGATGGGTGATTCCGACGTAGTGGTGGTGGACGCTTCGGTACTGGCGGCCCTCACCTTCGTGGAAGCCAGGGCCGCCGAGGCGGCGGACCTGCTCCGCGACCGGCGTCTTTTCGCCCCCGGTTTGCTTTGGTACGAGATGAGCGAGGTGGCGCGGGTCAAGAGCGCCAGCCGACCCGAGGAATCGCCCGCGATTCTGGGACAGCTCGAAATGGCACGTCGCCTGCCTATCGTCTTGCGCAGCCCGCGCTGGGCCGACCTGCCCCAACTCGCGCTCAATACAGGCCTCACTTCCTACGACGCCGCCTACCTCTCCCTGGCGATGTCCCTTGACGCGCCGCTCGCTACGTTCGATCAGCGGTTGAAACAGGCCTCCGATGAGCGCCGGACTTAGCCGCCATCCCCCTGCTCCGCCCCGAAATCGGATAATATTCGCCCTTCTGTAACTTCTACGCGGAGCACTGATCGACGTGGCCGACAACGAGCAGCCCACCCAGAGCGGCGTACCCCCCACGGAGGACGCCTTCGGCTCCCAATACGTCGTCATCGGCGGGCCGGAGCGCAAGGCAGAGCGCACGAACACCATCGTGATGAAGTTCGGAGGGACGTCGGTGGCTGATGCCACCTGCATGAAACGGGTGGCGCAGCGTATCGTCGACGCCCGCAAGGACGGTCACCCCGTGGTCGCGGTCGTGTCCGCCCGGGGCGACACCACCGACGAACTCATCGAGATGGCCGGGGAGATCTCCGAGAACCCGCCCGCCCGCGAGATGGACATGCTTCTCTCCACAGGCGAACGCATCTCGGCGGCGCTGGTGGCCATGGCCATCCACGAGATGGGATACGACGCCATCAGCCTCACAGGCTCGCAGGCCGGCATCGTCACCGATACCGTCCACACCAAGGCCAAGATCCTCGACATCCGGCCCCATCGCATCCAGCATGCCCTTTCCGAGGGCAAGATCGTCCTGGTGGCCGGTTTCCAGGGCGTGTCCACCGACCAAGACGTGACCACGCTCGGACGCGGCGGTTCCGACACCACGGCGGTGGCCTTGGCGGCGGCACTGGGAGCCGAGGCCTGCATGATCTTCACCGACGTCGACGGCGTGTATACCACCGATCCGCGGATCGTCCCCGAAGCCCGCAAGCTGGACTTCATATCCAACGACGAGATGCTGGAGCTCACTTCCAGCGGCGCCAAGGTCATGATGCTGCGTAGCATCGAGGTGGCCCGCCGCTACGATGTGCCCTTGTGGGTGCGCTCCAGCTTCACCAACGCTCCCGGCACACTGATAGGACAGGAAGACAACAGCATGGAACAGGCCATCGTTTCCGGCGTGACCTACGCTCTCGACGACGCGAAAGTGACCATCCACGATCTGCCCGACAAGGTGGGCGAGGCGGCCAAGGTCTTCACGGCGCTGGCCAAGGCCAATGTCAACATCGACCTGATCATCCAGAACGTATCCGCCCACGGAGCGGCCGATATCTCGTTCACCGCCGCCGAGGACGACCTGCCCAAGATCGAGTCCATCCTGGAGGATCTCAAGGAGGAACTGGGCTTCTCCTCTATCGACACCGACCGCGAGGTGGCCAAGGTCACCCTGGTGGGAGCGGGGATGAGGACCTATCCGGGCGTCGCCGCCAAGATGTTCCAGGTGCTGGCCGAGAACGACATCAACATCGAGATGATCTCGACGAGCTCCATCAAGGTCAGCTGCGTGATCCGCAAGAGCCAGGTCCAGACCGCCGTGCAGGCGCTGCACAAGGCCTTCAAGATGGAGAAGAAGCAGGTCAATCGCGAAGAGGTCTTCAGCTAGAGAGCCGCTCCTGGCGGAGGGATCCGGGCGCGCCGCCGGCTGGCGCCAGGCATCGCCCTGAGATGAGTCGGGGCGCAAGCCCCTTGCGGGGGGCTTACGCCCCGATCGTCATCGCGAGTCAGCCCGTCTATCCGACGAGGCTAGACCCCCTGACCGATCGCTGATCGATCAGTTTCCGCCGCGGTACCCGTTGCCGTCACCGGTGCCGGTACCCGGTCCAGGCCCACTACCAGTGCCGTCGCACGTGCCGTCGCCGTCGCCATCGCAGGTGCCGTCGCCGTAGCTGTTGCCCTCGCCACCGTCGCAGGTGCCATCGCAGGTGCCGTCGCCGTAGCTGTTGCCCTCGCCACCGTCACAAGTGCCGTCACAGGTGCCGTCCTGCGGCTGCTGAGCGGTCTGGGTCTGAAGCTGGCTCGGGGTCTGCACCTGGGTCTGGGTCTGCAGCTGGCTCTGCGTCTGCAGCTGGCTCTGCGTCTGCAACTGGGTCTGGGTCAGGGGCTGAACCTGGTCCCGGGCCTGCACTTGCTCGCAGTCACCATCGCAGGTGCCGTCACCGTAGCTGTTGCCTTCGCCACCGTCGCACGTGCCGTCGCACGTGCCATCGCCATAGCTGTTACCGGCGCCGTCGCACGTGCCGTCGCACGTGCCGTCCTGCAGCCGCTGCTGGGTCGGGGTCTGCAGCTGGGTCTGAGCCTGTGTGCCCTTGCCGTCCTGGTCTGCCGCAGCGTATGCGGTCCCACCGATCACGAGGGTCAGAGCGGCCACGACGGCCACGATGGCCATCCATTTCCGCTTGCGCATTCTCGCCTCCTTCGGTTCGATCAACGATCTCTACGTCCGCCGGCTATTCGCCGACAGTCCAAGTATCGGCGCGCCTGATGAGACTACGATTAGGCCAAGATGAGAAACTTCTTACCGGCCCGCGATCCGCGGCCGGAGCGGTCGGCCTCAGACCGGAAGGTCGACGGTGAAGCGCGCGCCCTGTCCGGGCGAGCTTTCGACCGCGATGGTCCCCCCGTGGGCGACGACAAGCGCCCGAGCGATGGCAAGCCCGAGTCCCGCCCTGCCGCCCCCGGCGTCTCCCTTGCCTCGATAGAAGCGTTCGAAGAGGTGCCGACGCACCTCTTCGTCCATGCCCTCGCCCTCATCTCTGACCCAGAGCTGCACCCTCCCCGCAGTCTCGCTCCGCGAGCCTCCGAGCGCCACCACCTGTCCGGGAGCAGTGTGCCCCACCGCGTTGTGCATCAGGTTGAGGAAGATCTGTGTCAGCCTGTCCTGATCCGCCTCCACCGTCCCCCCGGGCAGTTCGTCGATCTTCCACGCCCGATCTCCGAGGTGCGGACCTTGAGCCGCGAGGGAGGTCAGGAAGAGGTCCAGCATCACCGGCTCTTTCCTGAGGAAGTCGGTGCGACCGGCCCGGGTGAGGGTGAGCAGATCGGCGATGAGGCGATTCATCCTGTCGAGCTCGTCGATCACCAGTCCGTGCTCTTGCTTCACCAGGTCCGGGCTGGGCGCGGTCTCCCGGTCGAGGACCTGCAGATGCCCCTTGACGATGGTGAGCGGGGTGCGGAGTTCGTGCGAGACATCCGAGACGAACTGCTCCTGCGCCGAGAAGGCGGTCTCGATGCGATCGAGCATCCCATCCATGGTCTCGGCCAGTTCCCCGATCTCGTCTTTGGGACCGCGGTAGTCGATCCGCTTGGACATGTCTTCGCGCGAGATGGCCCGCGCCGTCCTGGTGATCCGCTTGACCGGCTCGAGCGCGCGACCGAGTAGGAACCACGACCCCAGACCGACGGCCGCGCTTCCGATCAGACCGCCGACGACGAGCAACAGGAGGAGCCGGTTGAGGGTGTAGGCGAGGTCGCCGAGAGAGCCCGCGACCTCCACGGCTCCCGCGATCCCGTCCTCGCCCAGGATCGGGCTGCCGGCGACACGATAGTCCGTCCCGGCCAGCACCGCGTCGGTGAGAAACCGGCTCCCGGTGGTGAGGAGTTCCCGGCTTTCCGGCAGGTCCTCGGGGCGGACGTCATCGGAGTTCGACACCACCGAGCCGTCGCCGGTCTGCAAGGACAGCACGAAGCCGGCCTGTCGCAGAGGATTGGCCCGGCTGCTCCCCAGATACTCCCGGGTGAGATCGATCAGCGCCTGCTGATCGGCAGCGCCGGCTATCACTTCCTCGTAGCGGGTGAGCTGTTGGGAAAGGCGTGAATCGAGCTCTTCGCGAAGCTGCTGAGACAGGATGGAATACATCGCAGCCGCTCCGATGATCGCGACGACCACGACCGCGAAGACGAACCATAGGGTCAGACGAAGCCTCACCTCGGCCGAGCGGCAGGCGGAGCGGCGGTGTCACTCCCTTCTTGTTCATCCGGCACCCGGAGCCGGTAGCCCCCGCCTCGGACCGTCTCGATGATCGTGTCCTCGTCCGCCCTGTCCAGCTTGCCGCGAAGATAGCCGACGTACACATCCACCACGTTGCTCTGCGGATCGAACCCATAGCCCCAAACGCTGCCCAGGATCTGAGAGCGGGAGAGGACCTGTCCCTCATGTCTCATCAGGAACTCGAGCAGCGCGAACTCGCGGGAGGTCAGATCGCTGGTCCGGTCGCCGCGCCGAGCCTTCCTAGTCTTCAGATCGAGGTGAAGGTCGCCGCACTCCAGCACGGAGGCCTGCGACTGACGACCGTGCCGCAACTGGGCCCGTATCCGCGCCACCAGCTCATCGAAGTCGAAGGGTTTGGCCAGATAGTCGTCGGCTCCCAAGTCCAGGCCGTGCACCCGAGAGGGCACGTCTCCGCGGGCGGTCAGCATGATGATGGGGACTTCGGGCCGGGTCTTCCTGATCTCCGCAAGCACCTCGAACCCGTCGATGTCAGGCAGACCGACATCGAGAAGGATGAGATCGGGCGCCCCCCATTCCTCCACCGACTCCAGCGCGGCTCGGCCGGTGGGCGCCACCATGGTCACGAATCCGGCCCCCTCCAGCCCCTTGGCGATGAAAGAGGCTACCCGCGCCTCGTCTTCGACCACCAGCACCCGCATGGTGTCTCAGTGGTTGCCGGTGGCGGTCGTCGAGGACGAGCCGCCGCCACCGCCGCCACCGCCGGCGACCCCAGTGGTAGTGGGGCCGCCGGTGCGCACGCCGCCATGGACCGTCTCGTGGATGGTGGTGCCGGTGGTCGAGCTGGTGATCGTGGTCGTGGTGGTGGGGCTGCCGTTTCCGGTGGTGGCGGTGCCTCCCTGAGAAGTGGGAGTGACCCCGGTCGTTCCCGTGGCCCCGGTATCGCCAGGCCCGCCGGCGCCGCCGTCAGCGGTGCCGCCCGCATCGGTGCCCGCCGGCACGGATGTGGCGTCCGGACCCCCGGTCGGGATCGCTGCCTCACCTGTTGCGTTTGGCTGCGTCTGGCCGGGTCTCGACCTGCCCGATCTGGATCACGGGCAGCGAGGACGGCGACGCGGGCCCTCCAGTTTGGTCGAGGATCAAGAAGGTGACTACCGCTACGAGGACCAACACACCTGCGGCCACAAGAGGCATCCTGCTCCGCATGCTGAACGACATCATCCCGCCTCCGGACGATTCCTGACTGTCGGAGTGCTTTTACAACTCGTTTCTTAGCTAGTATATCGGTGCTGGAGGCCAAGGCGAGGAGGAACGTCGTGGACGCGATCGTCGTGCGAGATCTGCACAAGCAGTTCGATCCGCCCAAAGGTGCGGTCGCCGTCGACGGCGTCTCCTTCTCCATCAGAGAGGGGGAGATCTTCAGCCTTCTCGGCCCCAACGGCGCGGGCAAGACCACCACCATCTCCATCCTCTCCTGTCTCCTCAAACCCGACGCGGGAGAGGCGGAGGTCGGCGGGTTCTCGGTCATCCGCAAGCCGGACGAGGTCAAGAAGCTCATCGGCGTGGTCCCCCAGGACATCGCCCTATACGAAGACCTTAGCGGCCGCGAGAACCTCATGTTCTGGGGCCGCATGTACGGGCTGAGCGGAGCGGCGCTCGGCAAACGCGTGGACGAGGTGCTCGAGCTCATCGGGCTGGTGGATCGGCAGAAGGACCGCGTGGACAAGTATTCCGGCGGCATGAAACGCCGCGTGAACATAGGCGCGGCACTCCTCCACAACCCGCACTTCCTCTATTTCGACGAACCGACGGTGGGTATCGACCCGCAGAGCCGCCGGGCCATCCTCGACGGGGTCAAGGATCTCAACGCGAACGGGGTGACCGTCCTCTACACCACCCACTACATGGAAGAAGCTCAGGAGCTCTCCGACCGCATCGGCATCATGGACCGGGGTAAGATGATCGCCCTCGGCACCCAGGCCGAGTTGGTGCAGACGGTGGGCGGGCGGACCCGGGTCGAGGTCGGCCTGGACCGTGATGCGCATATCCTTGCGGAACAGTGGCGCGGACTTCCCGGGGTGGAGAGCGTCTCCGAGCGGGAGGAAGGACCGCTCTCGCTCCTGGTCGACGACGCGAACGTCCTCATGCCCCGGCTCTTCGAATCGGCCCAGAATGCCGGGATACGGATCACCAAGATCGACCTGGCGGAGCCCAACCTGGAGATGGTGTTCCTTCACCTCACCGGCCGGGCTCTGAGGGATTAGCGGGATTCGGAGAGCGGCGATGCGCGCCCTGAGCATAGCCTGGAAGGACGTACGTCACACGTATCGCAGCGTGTCCGGGCTGGCGATGATGCTCCTGGCCCCTCTGCTGCTCGCGGGCGCCATCGGTGCGGCCTTTGGGTCGAGCGACAACTACTCCCTCTCTGCGGCGAAGACCGTCGTCGTCGACCAGGACGCGCCCGCAGCGACCGGGGCCGGCGGGGGCGGGGCAGGGCAGGTCTCGGCCGGCGCCGCAATCACCGGAGCGCTCACCAGCCCGGCATTGGCCGAACTGGTGACCGTGAGCAAGGTGGACACTCCCGAGGCCGCCAGGGCCGCGGTGGACAGCGGCGAGGCGGTGGTGGCGGTCATCATCCCGCCGGGACTCAGCGAAGCGCTGTCGTCCGTCCCAGCCTCTCCCGCGACGGTGGAGATCTACAGCGACCCGACGCTCAAGATCGGCCCCGCTATCGTCGGCTCGGTCGTGCAGGAAGTGATCGGATCCCTCAACGGCGCGCGGGCGACCGCCGCGGCGGCGGCGCAGCTTGCCACCTCCAACGGCGTCACGGAGCCGGAGCGACTGGCTGCGGTGGCCGCGAAGGCCGCCCAGGACTTCGCGGCTCAGGCGCAGAGTGCGGTCGGCGTCACTCCCGAACCCCGCGACCCCATCACGCCCGGCGGCTCGGCGACCCGCCCCAACACCAGCGCGCAGGTGCTCATCGGCATGATGCTCTTCTTCACGCTCTTCGGCGCCGCGACCCCCGCCCGCAGTATCCTCGAGGAGCATCGGCTGGGGACGCTGTCCCGCCTCTTCACCACCCCCACTCCGCGCAGTCTGGTCCTGGCCGGCAAGTACCTCGCGGTGTTCCTGGTCGTCATCCTGCAAACGGCGCTCCTGCTCGGCGCAGGGCGCCTCCTGTACGGCGCCCAGTGGGGGGAGACGGGCCCTGTCATTGCTCTGGTCATCTCCGGAGCGTTGGTGGCCAGCTCGCTCGGGCTGCTGACCGTCTCTTGGGCCAAGACCCCGGCCCAAGCCGGCGCTGGCGGCGCGGCCATCTTCGTCTTCTTGGGGCTCATCAGCGGTAGCTTCACGGGAACGGCAGGTGTCGGCGGCCTGTACGCCACGGTCCAGCACTTCAGCCCCCTGGGCTGGCTGCTCGAGGCCTGGAACCACGTGATGTTCGGGGGCTCCTGGGCAAGCATCGCCCTTCCCGTAGCCGTGGTACTTGCTTTCGCCCTGGTGTTCTTCGCGCTGGCCACGTTCTTCTTCCAAAGAAGGTACGCATGAGCCGGTCGTGGAGCATCGCCAAGAAGGAGCTCCTGCAGACCCGGCGCGACCGGCTGGCCGCACTGTTCACTCTGATCCTCCCCGTGGTCTTCACCATCTTCCTGGGCGTCATCATCGGGAGTGCGGGCGGAGAAAGGAGCCTCCCGCTGGCCGTCGTCGACGAGGACCTCACCGCGGCTTCTCAGCAGTTCATCCAGGAACTGCAGGCATCACCTCTCCTCGCCCTCCAGACCATGACCGCGGACGAGATCGACCTGGCCGTCGAGGACCTGTCCGTCGCAGCCGCCCTGGTGATCCCCAAGGGGTTCGCGGCCGCGCTGGAGGGCTCAGAGCCGGTGACCCTGCCCTTCGTCCGCCTGGGCACGTCCACGGGCGCGCAATCGATCCTCGAGACGGTCCAGGCGGCGGCGTCGCGACTCAACGCGAGCCTGCTCGGCGGTAAGATCGCGGCCGAGCAAGTGGCGGCCGAGACCGGGCAGGCGGCCGGTGACCTCCGCCCAGCGGCGGTCTCACTGGTGACGGCGGGACTGGCCGAGCCGGTCGTCACGGTCAAGACCGTAGCCGGGACCGCGGGACAGCAGGAAGGCGACTCGGTCATCGAGAATGCCGGCGGCTTCGTCATCTCGTCCACCGGTTCTCTCGTGCAGTGGGTCCTTTTCAGCCTGCTGACCGTTGCCACCACCGTGGCCTGGGAGCGTCGGACCGGTGTATTGCGCCGTCTGGCCTCCACCGGCGCGCACGGGGACGTCATAGTCGGCGGCAAGGTCATAGCCATGGTCATCATCACCTTCCTCCAGCAGACGATGCTCGTCCTCCTGGGCCAGTTCGCCTTCGGCGTGGACTACTTCGGCAGCGGAGGCGCCCTGTTCCTCACCATGATCTCGCTGTCGATGCTGGCCGCGTCCACCGGCCTCCTCATCTCGGCGCTGTTCCGCTCGGAGCAGGCCGTAGTGGCCGCCACTGTGATCACGGCTCAGCTGCTCGCTGTGCTGGGCGGAGCCTGGTTCCCGCTCGAGGTGACAAGCGAGTCGTTCTCCAGGGTGGCCCACTTCTTCCCCAGCGCCTGGATCATGGACTCCCTGCACGGCATCGTGCTCAAGGACTGGGGCGTGCCCGAGGTACTCGGTCCTCTGGGCTTCGTGTGGATCTGGATCGTCGTGCTCTTCGGCGTGGCAGTGTGGCGGTTCCGTCCTGAGTAGATAAACTCTCCGATGCACGACGCCTAGTACGGAGAAGCTGTGGACAAGGACGAAGCCCAGTTCGAGACGACCGAATTCGAGGCGGCCCCGCCAGACACCGAGCCGGGGATGAACCTCATCTCCGTGGACTTCGACCTGGTGATGGTCAACCGCACCAACGAGCGGCTCTACGGCAAGTCCATGGTCGCCCTCCTGGGCAACAAGTGCTACCGCGAGTTCGAGAAAAGGGACGAGCCCTGTCCTCACTGCCCGGGCCGGCTCGCCCTGGAGACGGGAGAGGCGCACGAGACCGAGACCACCGGTCTTCGGGACGACGGCACCCGCTTCGCGGCGCGTATCCGGGCGCACCCGGTCATAGGTCCGGATAACCGGCCCACCGGCTTCATCGAGATAGTCGAGGACATCACCGAGCAGAAACGGGCGGAGGCGCTGGCCCGCATCGACGCGCAACTGCAGTCCTCTCTGGACGGCATCCAGAACGTGAGAGGCGCGCTCCGCGAGGCTCTGGGCGCGGCACTGCTGGTGGAGGGCATCGATTGCGGGGCGGTGTTCATGTTGGGCCAGGACGGCGGAGAGCCCGAGCTGGTCGCGCAGCGCGGCCTCGATCCTGTCTCCCTGCAGGCCTTCGCCCACATCGCGGCGGGTGAAGACGCCCGCGCGCGCACCGGCGCGCCCGGGGCGCCGCGGGCAGCCGCGGCCCTCCCCATCGTCCATCGCTGCTCGGCTCTCGCGAGCATGGTGGTGGGCTCGACCGTCTATCCGCACATACCGCAGTCTCTACGGAACGGGCTGGCGGTCCTAGGAGCCACGGCCAGTACGGTGGTCTCTCGTATTCTGGCCGAACAGTCCCGTGGAGACGCCATCGCCGATCTCGAAGCGGTCATCGCCGCATCGCCCCTCGCCACCTGGGCCCTCGACGGCTGCGGCCGCATCACCATGTGGAACAAGGCCGCCGAGAAGGTCTTCGGCTGGCGGGCGGCAGAGGTGTCCGGCAGCCCACCGCCATGGGGACCGGTGCCGTCCGGAGCCGGGAGAGGTCCCCGGGAGACGGTCCTCGACACGAAGGACGGGCGCTCTCTGGAGGTGCGTCTGTCCACGGCTCCCTTCCGGGACGTCATCGGCAACGACTCGGCGCTGATCTTCATCGCCGAGGATCTCCGGCCGCAGAGACGGATCCTCGAACTGGAGACCCTTGTAGCCCGGCTAGAGACGCGCCTTGCCGAGACGACGGACGCCGCTGAAGGCGCGCCCCCGGAGATGGTGGATCTGAACGGCGCTCGGGTCCTCATCATCGACGGGGACGACCCTTGGGGGGAAGAGCTGGCCGCTATCCTCTCCTCGCTGGGCTGCCTGCCCCACCAGATGCAGAGCCCCCGAGCAGACCGGGGCCGACCCGACCAGCCGAGCGCGGCCGACGGTCCCTTCGACGTGGCCGTCGTCGCCCTCTTGGGCCCGGGAGGCGCGAGCGGGCTGGGACAGCGTGCGGCCCTCAGGTCATCGGGTCTTGAGATCCCGGTCGGTCATGTCGAGCGATGTCGACGTCCGAGGGCACGAGCAGCACGGTATCGCCGCCGTGATCAGGCGTCCCTACGCCGAGCAGGCCGTGCGCGACGCGCTCATCACCGCCCTGCGCGAGGGAGACCGAGCCTAGGAAGGCTGCTGGCGCGGTTCACGCGGCCGCTCCGCGGGGTCGACGCGGGTCCGTCGCGATACGTCCTCCGCCGTGCCGACAGGGTCCGTCGCGCCGTGGCTCTCTACCGAACCTATGCCGGATACGGGATCTCCGTGATGGGAGCCGTGGTCTCGACCTCGGTCTGGCTCACGCTGGCCACGATCTCCATGTCGTACTGCCAGGCGCCCGCGCCCTTGACCCACTGACCGCCGGTGATGGGCTTGGTCGAGAAGTTGTAGAAGCCGGAGTAGGGCTCGGGATTGACGCTCCAATCGACCGGACCACCGATGGTCGTGATCTTCGTCTCCTTGGTGGCGGCGATGATGGCGTTCTTGTCGAGTGGGTCGGTGCAGCGCTGCAGGATGTCCGTCCAGACCTCGAACTGACCGAAGAAACAGACAGGCTGGGTCCATTGGCTCCCCGTCTCTGTCTGCCACTGGTCGCAGATCTGCTGGGGAGTCACCCCCAGGAGCGAACTCGTGTAGGGGAACTTGGGATGGAACCAGCACTCCACCGTCTGGCCATCGCCCAGCTCGCCGAGCGCGTTGACGCCGTCGGGGAAGAGCATCGCCTTCGCCTGGGTCGAGACCCTAGGCCGGAAGCCCTGCTGTACCGCCTGCTTCCAGAAGTTGGCGAAATCCGGCGGAGTGGGGACACCGTTGACGATCTCCACTCCCTCCTTGCGGAACCGGCTGATGATGGCGGTGTAGTCCTCGGTCCCGCTCTCGAAGCGGCCCGGATCGATGTAGGTGTAGCCCAGAGCCTCGAAGGCAGGGGGCAGGCCACCGGCGAAAGCCAGGCCGTCGGCGTCGTTGGGATACAGACCACCGACTTTCTTGTTCGTGGGGATCATGTCCCACATGCCGATGAAGTTCGCCGCCATGTCCCTGAAGATGAACCACGTGTGCCAGGACCACTTGAAGCCGCCTTCGGGCTGGGCGGCGTTCCAGGCGTCGCCCGGGCAATCGTAGGTGATGCAGGGGCACTCGAGGTTCTCGGCGACGTCGCGCACCGGGACCACGTTGGCCGCGCTTGCGCTCGCGCCCACCAGCATGACCCCCTCGCTCAGAATGAGGTCCTGCGCGACCTGAGAGGCGCGGTTGGAGTCGGACTGCATATCCTGGACGACGACCGTGAACTTGTGCTTCTTGCCGTCGCCCATCACCAGCCCGTCTTTCCAGACGTTCTTGTCGAAATAGTCGATGTGCCAGGACGCCGCCACGCCGAAGGCCGCCATGCTGCCGGTGATGGGGATGACGTACCCGGCCTTGATCTCCTCGCCCTGCTCGACACCGGCGGTGGTGGGTGGTCGTGGGCGCAGCGGTGGTAGCCGTGGTGGGGGCCCCACTGGTGGTCGCGGTCACGCCGGCGGTAGTGGTCGCACCGGCCGTCGTCGCAGTCTCCTCGATCTCGCCGCACCCCGCGAGCAGACCGCCCAGCCCGATACCGACGCCCGCCGTCGCCCCGGCGATGCCGGCGAGCTTCAGGAACTCGCGGCGACTGACAGCCTTGCCGCCCGCGGCCTCACGGTGCGAAGCGACGCGACCGCGTACACATTCGTCTGGCATGTTCCCTCCTCGAGATGCAGTCGCCTCCACCGGAGTCCCGCGCCCGTGCTCGCGGTGGCCCGCGCCTCGGGCCCGCGCCCACTCTCGCCGCGGGGCGGCCACGCCGGCGCCCCCGGGCCGCGCCACCCAGTATCTCACCGGGAACGAAGCGGGGGTTGGCGGTCCAGTCGACCGGGCCCAGCCGTCGCGGTCACCTTGGTGGCCTTGAGGGCCTCGACGATGGAGTTCTTGTCCATCGGGTCCTCGGTGCGGCGCGGCACGTCGGTCCACAAGTCGAAGCAGCCGATGAAGCTGACCGGCTGGATCCACTGCAGGCCTGTATCGGCCTCCCCTTCGGGAGAATACGCAGCCGTGGGAGACCGTGGCCGTTTCGAGCCCCTGCGGACGTCCTGCAGAGTGGGATGGTATTCCGTTAAGTAGCGCGCTCCCTCGTCGCCGCCGATGCTAGAATCTTCTTTCCGTCGAGCAGCGGGATCAGGAGGAGCCGTGAGCAAGGAGTATCGAGTAGCGGTCGTGGGGGCGACCGGGGCGGTCGGACGGGCGATGCGCAGCATCCTCGCCGAACGGGACTTCCCCGTCAAACAGCTGGTGGCTCTGGCCACGGCAAAGTCGGCCGGCATGCGTCTCGACTACCGCGGCACGGAGGTCGTCTGCCAGGAACTCACTCCCGAGAGCTTCGCAGGTATGGATCTGGCCCTGTTTTCCGCCGGCGGAGGTACTTCTCTCAAGTACGCACCCATGGCCCGAGAGGCGGGATGCGTGGTGGTCGACAACTCGTCGGCCTGGCGCATGGATCCCGACGTCCCCCTGGTGGTGCCGGAGGTCAACCCCGACGATGTGGATTGGCACAAGGGGATCATCGCCAACCCCAACTGCTCCACCATCCAGATGGTCGTGGTGATGAAGCCTCTCCATGACGAATCGCGCATCACCCGCGTGGTGGTCTCCACCTACCAGGCCGTGTCGGGCACGGGCGCCAAGGCCATCAACGAGCTGGTGCAGCAGACGGGCAAGGTCCTGGCCGGCGAAGACCCGGAGGTCGTCGTCTATCCTCACCAGATCGCGTTCAACTGTCTGCCGCACATCGACGTGTTCCTCGAGGACGGGTACACGAAAGAAGAGCGCAAGATGGTGGACGAGACCAAGAAGATCATGGGTGACGACTCCATCGCGGTGCAGCGCCACCTGCGTACGCGTCCCCGTCCAGAACGGGCATTCGGAGGCGGTCAACCTGGAATTCGCCCGGCCGCTCGACGTCGAACGCGCTCGAGAACTGCTGGCGGCAGCTCCCGGCGTGCAGCTGATGGACGAGCCGGCCGACAAGGTCTACCCCATGCCCATCGTCGCTTCGGGCAAGGACGACACCTACGTGGGCCGCATCCGTCGCGACCCGACGGTGGAGAACGGCCTGAACCTGTGGGTGGTCGCCGACAACCTGCGCAAGGGGGCAGCGCTCAACGCCGTCCAGATCGCCGAACTGCTGGTGGAGCGCGATCTGGTGCGGGTACCGCGGTAGAGGACGCCGGTGAAGGCGGGGCCTGCATCCTCGGCCGGCGGCGCCGGCGGTAGCGGCCCTGCACCCTCGACACAGGGTGCCGGGGCCGCGGCAGCGAGCCCGCCCGGCGCGGAACGCGAAGAGGCAAAGGGTGGGTGATCGCGGCTGCGGTGGTCGTCGTGATCCTTGCCGCGTTCGTGGGCTATTCGTTCAGCGAGACGTTCCGCCTGGAGATCAAGGAGTACACCTTCGCCAGTCCGGACGTGCCTCCAGCGTTCGACGGCGCCCGCATCGTCCTCCTCACCGACATCCACCGCACCTGGTACTTCTCGCAGGAGCGAGTGGGCCAGATAGTCGACAGAGTCAACGTCCTCGACCCCGATCTCATCGTGCTCGGCGGCGACTACATCTACCGCAGCACGGAGTATGAGGCCTCGGCGTTCGAAGAACTCGACCGGCTCGAGGCCCGGCTGGGAACGTTCGCCGTACTCGGCAACCACGACTACGGCCAGCACGACGGCGGTGACGAAGGCACGGGGCCGGTCCTGGAGGCCATAGCCCCGACCGACATCACCCTGCTGGACAACAGGGCAGTCTGGATCGAGGACTCGGGGCAGCGTATCCGCTTGGGAGGCGTGGGCGACCTGTCCCAGGACCGGCCGCGGATCTATCCCACCATCGACGGCACTCTGCCTGGGGATCTGGTCCTTCTGGCCTCGCATAACCCTGATTTCGCCGAGTTCCCGCCCCCAGGCAGCGTCGACCTGGTCCTATCCGGCCACACGCACGGCGGCCAGATAACGTTCTTCGGCCTCTTCCCCTTCAGCCTCCCCTCCGACTACGGTCAGAGGTACTGGAGGGGGATGGTCTTCAACGGCAAGACGACGGTGATCGTTTCCAACGGTATCGGGAGCATCTACCCGCCCCTGCGCTTCTTCGCCCGGCCGCAGATCGTGGTGATCACCCTGGAGACGGCAGACTAGACCAGGCTGCGCCAATTCCCGCCAAACTGCGTTTTGCGACTGGACGAGGCTGCGCCTATTTCCGCCAAACTGCGTTTTGCGACGATGTTCGGCGGAAACAGGCGCAGCCTCGCTGTCATCAGGGGGGCGGGCCGGGGCGCGGGCGCGGATCGGCGCCGCGGCACGGCCCGCCGGGCGCCGGCCACGCCGCGCCGCGCGGCGCCCCTCTCCACCCTTGGCCCTATGGCCGCATCCGTCCCGCTCGGCTACCCTGTGGTCATGAAAGACAGGCGCCCGCTGTTCCAGCTCCTTTCGGCCGAGACCTTCCCCCAGGTGGAGCACGAGACGGTCCTGCCTGCCAGGCCGGGCCGGGCGGCAGATCTGCCTCCCGGTCTGCATCTGCAGGTGGTGGATGCGCTCGGGGCTCAAGGCATCAAGCGCTTGTGGACCCATCAGGCCGAATGTTGGGAGGCGGCCCAGCGCGACGAGGACTTCATCGTCACCACCGGCACGGCCTCGGGCAAGAGTCTCTGCTTCAACCTGCCCGTGCTGGACGGCCTGCTACGCGACCCTCATGCGCGGGCCATCTACCTCTATCCCACCAAGGCGCTGGCCCAGGATCAGCTGCGCCGCATCCGCCTGCTGGCCGGCCGGCACGTGGAAACGGCCACCTACGACGGCGACACTCCCACAGCCGCCCGCCAGGTCGCCCGGCAGAAAGCGCGAGTGCTGCTCACCAACCCGGACATGATCCACGTCAGCCTCCTCCCCCGGCACGAGCGTTGGGACGACTTCTTCTTCAACCTGCGCTACGTGGTCATCGACGAGGCTCACACCTACCGAGGGGTCTTTGGCAGTAACGTCGCCAACGTGCTTCGCCGCCTCAGGCGCGTCGCTTCCTTCTACGGCGCCGAGCCGCGCTTCATCCTCGCGTCGGCCACCATCCGCAACGCCCGCGAGCATGCCGTCAACCTCACCGGGGTGGAGATGACCCACATCAGCGGAGACGGAGCCCCGGTGGGCGCGCGCAAGATCGTCTTCTGGGAGCCGCCCCTCGTCGAGGACGAGCTCAACCTGCGCCGGAGTCCCACCTCAGAAGCGGCGGACCTGCTGACCGAACTGGTGCGCAACCAGGTGCGTTCCATATGTTTCACCAAGTCGCGGCGCACCGCGGAATCCATCTATCAGCAGACCGCCGATCGACTCCGGGAGGTCGATCCGAGCCTCGCCCACCGCCTCTCCCCCTACCGTGCCGGGTACACTCCCGAGCAGCGCCGGGCAATCGAGACCAAGCTCTTCGGCGGTCAACTGCTTGCGGTCGTCAGCACCAGCGCACTCGAGCTGGGTATCGACATCGGCGCCCTTGATGCCGCCATCACGGTGGGATATCCGGGGACCATGGCAAGCCTGTGGCAGCAGTGGGGTCGCGCCGGCCGAGGAAAGGGCGAGAGCCTGGGTATCTTCGTGGCCGGCAACGATGCCCTCGAGCAGTTCTTCGTCAACCACCCCGAGATGCTGCTGGAACGCGAGGTGGAGGCGGCCACCGTCGATTTCGCCAACCCCTTCATCCACCTGGACCACCTGGCAGCCGCCGCCTACGAAGGCCCTCTGACGGTGGAGGATGCCCGCTTCTTCGGACCTCAACTTCCAACGGCACTCGAGCAGGCGAGCGAGAACGGCCTCGTGCGCCGCAAGAACGACGCCTGGTACTACGCCGACTCGGGGTTCCCGGCGGCCAAGATCGGCCTGCGATCCACGGCCGGCGAGCAGTACACCATCGTCGAAGGCGAGACGGGCGACATCATCGGCACCGAGGGGGCCGAGACGGCCTTCTCCGCTCTGCACCCCGGCGCGGTCTACCTTCACATGGGCGACGCCTACCTCGTCACCGAACTCGACGTCGGCGGCCGAGTGGCCCTCGTCCGCCCCTTCTGGGATTCGTACCACACCCTTCCCCGCCGGGAGACCGACACCCGCATCCAAAGCGAAAGCCTGCAGGCCCCGCACGGCCCTCTCACACTCCATCTGGGTCGGATAGCCGTCACCACCCGGGTCGTGGCCTTCCAGAAGAGGAGAGCGGGCAGCAACGAGGTCCTTGGCACCGAGGAACTCGACCTTCCCGCCCAGGAGTTCATCACCGAGGCCATGTGGTTCACCATCCCCGCCGATCTCTTCCCCTCCGAGGCGGATCTGGTCAGGCTGCCAGGCGCTATCCACGCGGTGGAACACGCGCTGATCGCACTTCTTCCGCTCTTCGCCATGTGTGACCGGTGGGACATCGGCGGCCTCTCCACACCCGTGCATTCTCAGACCGAACAACCCACCATCTTCGTCTACGACGGCCACGCCGGAGGGGTCGGGATCTCCCGTCAAGGCTTCGAGCGTTTCCGCGAGTGGGTACGCGACGCCCACAGTCTGGTGCGGGACTGCTCCTGCGAGAGCGGGTGTCCTTCATGCATCCAGTCGCCCAAGTGCGGCAACTGGAACGAGCCCCTCGACAAGGAAGCCGCCGTCCGGCTCTTACAACTCGTTTCAGAATGAAGCCGCGGCCGCCCGAACACGCTGGGCGGCTCCAGCCCGATGTTATCCTAGACGCATGCAACCGGAGTACATCTCGGTGATCGGCGGAGGGCAGTGCGGAGCCGCCGAGTACGCATCGGCTATGGAGGTCGGGCGTCTCGTGGCAGAGGCCGGAGCCACACTCGTGTGCGGAGGCCTGTCGGGAGTCATGGAAGCCGCGGCCCGCGGAGCCAAGGAGGCCGGAGGCCACACCATCGGGATCCTGCCCGGGCACGACCGTAGCCTGGCGAACCCCTACCTCGACTTCGTCCTCACGACGGGCATCGGCCACGCCCGCAATCTGGCCGTGGTCAGTTCGGGCGACGCCGTCATCGCTATCGGCGGGAGCTACGGCACCCTTTCGGAGATCGGCCTCGCCGGCCGGGTGGGGCGGCCGGTAGTCATCCTGTCCGGGTGGCGCCTTCAGAACGAGCAGGGCACGGAGGATATCTGGTACGCGTCGTCTCCCCGGGAAGCCATGGCACTGGTGCGGCACGCACTCGCTGCCCGGGACAAGACGGTCTGATGCCGGACCCCCGAGCAAGCGAGACCCAGGACCTCGTCGAGCAGCTGCAGAAGAAGGGTACTCGGCGGAGACGTCTGCGCCTGGTGCTCGCGGGTGCCGGAGCGGCGGTAGTGCTGGCCGCTCTGATCGTCGCGATCGTCCTGATCGGTCCCGGCTCCGACGGGCAGACCGGCGCCCCTACCTCGTCGTCAGTCGCCACAAGCGGCTCTGAAGCGCCGACGTCCGCGACCACTTCCCCTCCGACCTCCCAGCCCGGCGATCCGGCCGCCACCACCACCACGACCACCCCTGGCGGCGCCACCTCCACCACGTATCTCACCCCTACCACCGGCACCACTCCCACCACCGCGCAGATCACCGGAGTTGTGGTGATCGACCCGGGTCACCAGGGCAAAGCGAACTACGATCTCGAACCTATCGGCCCCAGGTCCTCGACCAAGAAGGCCAAGGTGAGCAGCGGCACCTCCGGCGTAGTCACGGGGAACCCGGAGAGCGAAGTGATGCTGGCCATCGGCCTCAAGTTGCGCGACGCCCTCCAGGCCATCGGGGTCACCGTGGTCATGACCCGCACGAGTCAGGACGTGAACATCTCCAACGCCCAGCGCGCCGGGTTGGCCAACACGGTGGACGCCGACCTTCTCATCCGCCTCCATGCCAACGGCGCCGCCAGCCGATCGGTCAGCGGTCTGTTCACGCTCTACCCAGCCTCCATCAAGGGCTGGACGGACGACATCGCGGCCGAGTCGAAGGCAGCCGCAGAGCTGGCGCAGCACTATCTGGTGGCGGAGACCGGGGCCGAAGACGACGGCATCCACCCCCGAAGTGATCTCACCGGGTTCAATTGGGCGAACGTGCCTGCCATACTTGCCGAGCTCGGGTATATGTCCAACCCGGCTGAAGACAGGCTGCTTGCGACCCCCGCGTACCAGGACAAGATCGTTCAGGGATTCGTCAAGGCTGTCGAAGAGTTCCTGAGGACTCGCTAGCTGAACCTAGCCATGAGGAGGACAGGGTGAGCCGTCTCGCTGTTGTCGGTGCCGGATACGTGGGCCTGGTCACGGCCGCCTGTATGGCGCATCTCGGCCACGAGGTCACCGCTCTGGACGTGGACAGAGACAAGATAGAGCTGCTCCGCGGCGGCGGTGTCCCTATCTACGAACCGGGCCTTCCCGAACTCATCGCCGCCAACCGGGAGCGCATAGCTTTCACCACCGATCTGGTCACCGCCTACTCCTCCGCGGAGTTCATCTTCCTCTGCGTGGACACGCCGCCCACCTACTCCGGTGACGCCGACCTGTCGCGCGTGTGGCAGGTGCTCGACGGCCTACCGGTGGACCCGCCCGACCGCGTGCTGGTCACCAAGTCGACCGTGCCCGTAGGGACGGGGGCGCTGGTGAAAGCCGAACTGGACCTGCGGGGCTACCGGCACATCCGCTACGCGTCCAACCCAGAATTCCTGCGGGAGGGGACGGCCATCGAGGACTTCATGCATGCCGACCGCGTAGTCGTAGGAGCGGACGAGCCGGGCGTGGCCGACGCTGTGGCCCGTCTCTACCAGGGGATCGATTCACCCGTGATGATCACCGACGTCGCCTCGGCGGAGATGATCAAGTATGCGTCCAACGCCTTCCTCGCCACCAAGATCAGCTTCATCAACGAGATCGCCAACGTGTGTGAGGCCACGGGAGCAGACGTGACCGTGGTCGCTCGAGGCATGGGACTCGACCACCGCATCGGCCCCCACTTCCTGCAGGCCGGCATCGGGTATGGAGGCAGCTGCTTCCCCAAGGACGTGTCGGCGCTGAAGCAGTTGGCCGGCAATTCCGGCTACCACTTCCAGTTGCTCAACGCGGTCATCGAGGTGAACGAGCTGCAGAAACGCAAGGTCATCGGCAAGCTCAAGCGCCATCTGGGCGACGAGTTGCGCGGTAAGCGTGTCGCCCTGCTGGGCCTCGCCTTCAAGCCCAACACCGATGACATCCGGCAGGCGTCGTCCATCGTCCTGGCGGGACGGCTCATCGCCGAAGGCGCGCAGGTGGTGGGCTACGATCCCGTGGCGATGGAGAACATGCAGGACCTGCTGCCTGCGCTCTGTTGCATGCCCTCAGCGCTTTCCGCCCTCGAGAGCGCCGATGCCTGCGTCTTGGTGACGGAGTGGGAGGAGTTCCTCGGACTCGACTGGGCCGCCGTCAAAGAGCTCATGTCCCGGCCCATCATCATCGACGGTCGCAACGCTCTGGACGGCGCGGCGCTCGCTGCCATAGGCTTCACCTACGAAGGAGTGGGGACCAAGTAGTAGGGGCGAAGTAGATGATGTGAGTCTCACCATCGAGATGTAATAGATAGACGATAGAAACTAGTGGTCAAGTTCGTCTTTTTGGTGTTAGATAGTACTGTTGTTCGTGAATTCGCAGGACGTATCTGAAAGTGAGGTTGGCGATGGCCAGGGACAAGGGTTTCTCGTTGATCCCCCAAGCCGTGCCCGCTCGGCAGCGTTCCAGTCTTTATAAGGAGATAGTCGCCGAGTTCGTCAAGAGCGGCGAAAAGAGCGCGGTGGTCGCGGGGACCGACCGCAAGCCGGTGACTCTAGTCCAGGGTCTGCGCAAGGCTCTCGAAGCAGGCGACGTGACCAACGTCAAGGTCGTCCAGCGGGGTAGCGAGATCTTCCTTATCAGGGAATGACGCCGACGGGGGCCGCCTCGCGGCGGCCCCCGTCGTCTCTCACCATGCGCGCGGCGGCCTCAGGGCCGCCGCTTCCGTTCTCAGCGCTTAGTCCTGGCTATCTCGTCGGTGTTCTTGTTGATGTTAAAGAACACCATGACGAGTTCCAGGAACACACGGGCGAGGATCAGCCAGACGAACCCGCCGATTAGCCCGCCTATCAGGGCGAAGATCCCCAAGGCGGGCGACCACAGGAACCCGTTGATGATACCGCCGATCACGGCCAGTCCTATCACGACCATGAAGAGGATGAAGAGCACCTTGATGACGCTCGGCGTGATGTAGTGGCTGAAGGAGAGGTCGAAGAACCTGGTCCAGAAGCCCTGATCGGTGATGTCGGCGTAAGCTCCCTGCTGAGGCGCAGGAGCAGGAGCGTACTGGGTCTGGGCCGGCACCGGCTGGGCGACCGGCGCGGGCGGGGGTGGCGCAGTTGCGACCACGGGCGCCTCGGGAGCGGCCGCTGCGGTGGCTACCGCGGCTGCCTCAACCGCGGCCCCCTCGGGCATTTTAGTCCCGCAAACTTCGCAGAACACCCCTGTCGCCTGGGTGTGGCCGCAGTTCGCACATGTCTTCATCTCATCAGCCACTGTGCCTCCCTCCTTCGAACGACAACCGTCTTGTGGTTCCGTGCCTCACGGTACGAGAGGGGGACCCTGTTGTCAATCGCCGGCGCCGCGGCACCCCTCGTTCATCACTCGTGCTAGAGTCGTTGTTCCAGAGGGTATGACGACTCCTGGGGAGTTGCTGAGGGGAGAATGCCGCCGGACCGTTCGTTGATCGCTGACGGCACGGAGCACCGCAGCCGCGCGGACTTCGTGTGGATATCACTTGTGGGCCTTCTGGTCGGCATCTGGCTCTGGCTGGCCCTTTCCTCCGGGGGCTATCCCGCCAAGAACTGGGTCTTTCCGGTGCTCGTCGTGGGCCTGTTCGGCCTCATGATGGGGGCCCTACTCGCGTATCCGCGGCGGCCACGCCAGCTTTCGCTCACCGTATTGATACTCTTCGGAGCCTACGCGATCTGGGTGGTCTTCTCGACCCTGTGGGCTGCCTCCGACGCCGGGGCGTGGCTGGCCTCGGGACGCACGTTCGCCTACCTGCTGATCATGGCATTGGCGCTGGCTTTGCTGACCTCTTCGCGAGTACGGGCGGCCTTCAGATACCTGATCATGCTGGCGGCCTTCGTGCTCCTGGCCGTCTCCATCTGGCGCATCTGGTCGGCCGCCGAGCTTGCTGAGGTCTTCTCCGGCAATCGGCTCGTCTTCCCGACGGGTAGGGCCGACAGCACGGCCGCGCTCCTTCTGGTGACGTTCTGGCCGCTCATGTGGCTCGCGGCCGGACCGCAAGAACGGGCGCCCGTGCGCGGCGTGGCTCTCGGCCTCGCCACGGGGCTCCTGGGCCTGTCCGTCATGACCCAATCCCGGGGAGCGGCCTGGAGCATGGTGATCTCGCTGGTGCTGATGTTCCTCTTCTCTCCCGGGCGTGTGCGGCTCCTCTTCTACCTGGTGGTCCCGGGACTGCTGATGGTCTACGCAGCCCCCGTGCTCGACCGGTACTGGACTCTGGGCACGTTCGCCGCACAGGGGGACACGGCCGGCCGAACGCTGACGGTGGCCATAGTGGCCGCCGCCTTCGTGGGGATGATCATCGCCCTGCTCGAGGACTGGGTCCGGGTCACCGGACGCATGAAGGCCATCTTCGGGACCGTCGTGCTCGTGGCCTGCGCGGGCGGTCTCATATACGCGGCCGTCAACATGACCCTGGGCAACGGAGGCTCCATCAGCTGGGTTGACGAGACATGGCGCCAACTCCTCGACGAACCAATCGCAGGCGGGCAGACCACGGGGCAGCCGGCCGCGACCAGGCAGGAGGGGTGGGGCCAGACCTGGGACGAGTTCAAGAGAGCTCGCCTGATCGGGGTCGGCGCTGGTGACTCCAGCTCGGAACTGGGCGATTCGCCGTCGGGAGCGGACGAGAGTCTTTCGCGCGAACCTCGAGAGCCCGGTTCGGTCGTGCTTCAGGTCATGAGCGACACGGGGATCGTCGGCGCAGTCCTAGGCTTCGGCGCCATCCTCACCGCGGTGGCCGGTATGCTCTGGCCACGCCTCGTGGTGGGGTTCGGCCGGCTCAAGCAGTCCTGGCGCGACGATGGACGTAGTCCGCCTCCCTCCCGTTGGGGAGATGAACCGATGGCATACGGATGGCAGATGGCGCTCTTCGTGGGCGCCAGCTACTGGTTCGTGCACGCGAACCTGGAGTGGCTGTGGCCGTTGCCGGGGGTGACCATCCCTGCGCTACTCATGCTCGCGGCGGGCGTCGCGGCCACCGATGCCCAAGCCGGAACGATGTGGCCCCGGCTGAGCAGGTGGATGGCCCGCAGCGCGCCGGCCGGCAGCGCCGTGCCTGCGGCGGCCGGCGCCGGGCAGCAGCCCTGGCCCGGGTCCGCCTCGGCGCAGACGGCCGAGGCCGTCGAGGCGGCGGGTGGCGCCCCCGAGAAGGCGGCCGATGGAGCGACGAGCGGCGCCCCCGAGAAAGCGGCCGCCGAGCCGGGAGGCCGATGGTCCCCAGTCGGGAGGCTCCGGCCCCCCGGTCCGCTCTCTCAGGCCTTCCGCATCGCTCTCATGGTGCTCTCGGGGTTCGTGCTGATACTGGCCGGGTCGGCCTACCTCTTGCTGCTGTTCTAGAGCCTGGGGAGCGGTGCACGTCAGGCCGCTCGCGCGGCGCCCTGGCGCGCCGCCGCGCGGGCGGGAGGCGCGGTCGACGATCGCAGCACCTCGCCGCAGCCGCGCGTTACCTCTTGTCGGCGCTTCGCCGGCCCGGATCGCGGTGCAGATCCTCCAAGGTGACCGCCACCTTGCCGCGCCAATTCGCGCGCTCATCACCTGTTCCCGGTACGTTCTGAGGCCGCCTCTCCAGCAAGAGGTCCTCGAGATTGACCAGCACCGTCCTGGCGGCACTTCGAGCCATGGCCTCGAGCGTACCGGCCAAGATGCTCCGGGCGGTCCCAGCGGGATCGCTCTCGGCCGCCCCAAACGAGGCCGACAAGCGGGCGACCAGGCGGCGGCGCTGCGCGTGCTCGCCGCGCGCCGCCCCGGGCTCCAGCTGTCCGGTCTCGACCCGAGTCCGAATATCGTCGCCCTGCAGGAACCCGGCGAGAGGGACCATGTCGTGCGTCTCGAGGGTGACCAGAGAACCCGATGGCACCCGAGGGATCATGCTCGTCCCGCGGGCGCGTAGCGAACCCAGCAAGCACGACAGGTGCGCGCGACGCCATGCCGTCGCATCCCGGCGCGGACCCCTGCAGGTACCGTCCCCAGATCCTCTCCCACCACCTCGGTCTCGTGCCGGTGCGATTCGGCGGAGAGCACCGCGTAGAGCTCCTCGGCGGGATAGGTGACATAGACGCCGGCAGCGGCCTTCATGCCGTCCGGTATCCAGAACAGACGCCGGAAGGCCATGATGTGGTCGATCCTCAACGCCGAGGCAGGGCCCATCTGGGTCCCAAGGCAGCCGCGGAAGTATTCGTACCCGTTCAAACGATCGGCCTCGGGATGGAGAGGCGGGGTGGTCCAGTCCTGGCCGTCGGCGAAGAACGCGTCGGGGGGAGCTCCGGTGGAGACCCCGCCCGCGAACAGTCCCGGCCAGCGCACGAGATCGAACCCGTCCGGGTGCACCCCCAGGGGCAGATCGAGCATCAGACCCCAGCTCCCGCTGCTGCGGAGAGCAGCCAGCTGCCGGTCCATCTGCCACTGGCAGTAGAGGTGATACCGCTCGGAAGCCGCCCTGTCCGCACCGGCCTCGTGTCCGGACCTCACCTCGCCATCCGCGCGAAAGGCGGCATAGTCCCGGACCAGAGGGTTCTCTCGCATGTAGCCATCGAAGTCTTTGCGGTCAGAATCCGCCCCCACCGCGTCCAGACAGCTCGCCAATTCCTCCAGGACGGGACGTTTGAGGGCCATGACCGCGCGGTAGTCCACCAGATCCTGCGCCCGCAGCCTCTCCCTGAGCTCTCTGCCGGCGGCGTCGCTCCACAGCGCCTGCCCCTGAGGGCAACTGTTCCATCCGGTCGCCAGTTCCGGAGCGATGAAGAACTCGTTCCAGAAGAGCCTGCTGAGCGGGCGGTACGGAGAGGGATCTGCTTCCGGGGCGAACGAAGCGGCTAGCAGCGGAAGGGTCGCTACGTAGGCTCCCCCTTGCTCGGCGGTCCAGGCCATGAGGGTCTCGAGGTCGGCCAGATCGCCGGCACCCCAATCGCGCGCGCTCCGAAGCGCATAGACCGGCGCGAACAGGCCCCAATCCCTGCCCGCGAGAAGGCGCAGAGGAAAGTCGACGGCCCCGTGCACTTCCTGTGCCCGCGACGGTCTCTGCCAGCATCGTCTGGGAGCCGAGATCACCAGGGTCTCGCCGACGCGCCCTTCGACTTCGATCCGAAGACGGTGGTAGCCGAGGGGGAGAGCGCCGGTCGCGCCCGCGGTGGCCCGTCTCATCCACCCGGAGGGCACCCGGTGGATTCCGGACGACCCGCCGGCATCGGCGCCTACGCCGGCGGGGTCTCCTGCCGGCAGTCCATCTAGAGGCAGCGACCAGCGGACGACCTCCTCCTCCAGCTGGAGTTCGCAGAAGACGACCCTTCCGGTCGCGTGGACTCGGGGGGGCAACCTGAAGGTGAGATCCGGAAGGACACCCTCCCAGGCGATCACCACCGGCTCCATCATCCGGCTCTGCAGTTCCCGCTCCCGCGAACGCACGGCGGACTCCAGACCGGAAGTGCCGTTCACCTTGGCCCCCAAGGCGAGTAAAGTCTGTATGACGCTTTCGTCGGGAGACACGCGCTCCCGACCCAGGGCGTCGCGATAGCGGGTCTGCACCCCATACAGCGCGGCAAGCCGGGCGAGCAGTGCCTGTGAGGTCGAGATATGAGCGTTCTTGGCTACCATATCTGCGAGACTAGCGTACCCGACGGCTACAGCAAAGGAACCTTGCCATGAGCACGTCCTCAGCGCCGGCTCTGCCGACTCTCCCCGAGCCCCTCGCCGGGCTCGCCGACCTGGCCCTGGACGTCCGTTGGTCGTGGAGTCATTCCACCGACGTGTTGTGGGCGCAGCTCGCGCCCGAGGTCTGGGAACGCACGCACAGTCCCTGGCATATCCTGCAGACCATCGCCCAGACCCGCCTGGAGGAGTTCGCAAGAGACGCCGAGTTCCTGGCTCTCCTTCGCCGCCACCTCGACGAGAGGACCCGCACGCTGGCCGCACCTTCCTGGTACGCCGAACACTGCCAGAACATGCCGCCGGAGACGGGCGCGCGCTCTCCGCTTCTGGGGCAGGTAGCCTACTTCAGCATGGAGTTCGGCCTCACCGAGGCGTTGCCCATCTACAGCGGCGGTCTCGGTGTGCTCGCGGGGGACTACCTCAAGTCGGCGAGCGATCTCGGTGTGCCGGTCGTCGGCCTGGGCATCCTCTGGCAGCAGGGCTACTTCCGCCAGGCGCTCAGCACCAGCGGAGAGCAGATCGAGTTCTTCCCGTTCAACGACCCCGGCCAACTGCCCGTCGCCCCCCTGCGCAACGGCCACGGTGAGTGGGTCAGCATCAACCTGGCGTTCCCGCGAAGGACGGTCCACCTGCGCGTGTGGGAGGTCAGAGCAGGGCGAGTGAGGCTCTACCTTCTGGATGCCAACGACCTCATGAACAGCGCGGTCGACAGAGGCATCACCAGCGAACTCTACGGCGGGGGGCCGGAGGCCCGGCTGCAGCAGGAACTGGTCCTCGGTATCGGCGGCTGGCGGGTATTGCGGGAGCTCGGCATCGAAGCCGAGATCTGTCACCTCAACGAAGGTCACGCGGCTTTCGCCGTCCTCGAGCGCGCCCGCTGCTACATGGAGGATAACGGGGTGGGTTTCGAGGAGGCGCTGGATGCTACCCGACCCGGCAACCTCTTCACCACCCACACCTCCGTGGAAGCGGGGTTCGACAGATTCCCGATGGCGCTGGTGAAGGAGTATCTCAGCGACTACGCCCAAGAGCTGGGCATCGGCATCGAGAGGCTCCTTGCCCTAGGCGGGTCCGAGAGAGTCGACACGTTCAACATGGCCTTCCTCGCCATCCGAGGCAGCGGGGCCGTCAACGGCGTCAGCCGGCTGCACGGCGAAGTCAGCCGCAGGCTCTTCCAGCCGCTCTTCCCGCGCTGGCCGCAGACCGAGGTACCGGTGGGACATGTCACCAACGGCGTGCACGTGCCCTCTTGGGATTCGGCCGAAGCGGACGCGCTCTGGACCAAGATCTGTGGCAAGGATCGTTGGCTGGGCGATACGCGCCACCTAGCGGACCTCGTACGCGGGGCCAGCGACGAGGAGCTCTGGGCCCTCCGCGATGGAGCTCGCAGAAGGCTCGTCACCATGGCCCGCGACCATCTGCGGCGCCAGGGACCCATCGCGGGCAGTCTGGAGACACTCGGGTCGGATATCGACTGCCTGTGCGACCCGGGGGTGTTCACCATCGGTTTCGCCCGTCGCTTCGCCACATACAAGCGAGTAGACCTCCTGCTTCACGACCTGGACCGACTCGAACGGATCCTATGCGGACCGCAGAGCCGGACCCAGCTCATCCTCGCCGGCAAAGCCCACCCGGCCGACACGACCGGAAAGGCCATGATCAAAGCGTGGACCGACTTCATCGCCCGCTGCAACGTCCGTCCGCACGTCATCTTCCTGGTGGACTACGACATGGATCTGGCCGAGCACTTGGTGCATGGGGTGGACCTGTGGCTGAACACACCGCGCCGCCCCTGGGAAGCGAGCGGCACCAGCGGCATGAAGGTGCTGGCCAACGGCGGCCTCAATCTCTCCGAGCTGGACGGCTGGTGGGCCGAAGCCTACGCTCCCGAGGTCGGCTGGGCCTTGGGCGACGGTCTGGAGCACGACCACGATCCGGCGGTCGACGCCGCCGAGGCAGAGCGTCTCTACGAGCTCCTGGAGGAAGAGATCATCCCCGAGTTCTACGACCGGGACGCGGACGGGATCCCCCGCCGCTGGATCGCCCGGGTGCGGGAGAGCATGGCCGGGCTGACTCCGCGATTCTCCACCAACCGGATGATGCGCCGACTATCTGGACCACTACTATCTCCCCGGAGCCCTCGCGTATCGGGAGAGAGCAGGCGGCCGGGCTGCGGAGCTGGGAGCCTGGCGCGCTCACCTAGAGGCCTTCTGGGACGATCTGACCTTCGCGGGGCTGGTGGTAGAGACTCGACAGGAAGCCGAGGGACCGGTCCACGAGTTCAGCGTGAAGATCACCGCGGGCCGCGTCCGTCCTGAGGCGATACGGGTGGAGATCTACGCCGAGCCGGGCGAGGTGCACGTCTTCACCAGGGACGGAGACGGGCCGGCCGAACTCAGCTACACCGTCTCGATACCGGCCACTCGACCCTCAGGCGACTACACTCCGCGGATCGTGCCCTGGTACCCGGGCGCCCGGATACCGCTCGAGTGCGATCGCATCCTCTGGTACCGGTAGGGGCGCCGCGGCGCCGCGGCCGGCGCAGCCCCCGTCCCTCGGCGCGGCCCCTTCCCTCTCAGGGAGCGGGAAGCCGCACCCTGAAACGGGCGCCTCTGTCCCCGGCCTCGACCTCGACATCGCCGGATGCCGCTCGCGCAAGGCGCCGGGCCAGAGACAGCCCGAGGCCGGCTCCCCGCGGGCCGCTCTGCTCACCAGGCGCGGCCGAGCCCCGAAAACCGGGCTCGAAGATCCGTTCCTTCTCTTCTTGAGCCACCCCGGGACCGTCATCCTCCACCAGGAAGAAGATCTCTTTGCCGTTCCTTCCGGCTCCCAAGAGCACCTCCGCCCGGGCGAAGCGACAGGCGTTCTCCACCACCGGCTGCAGGATCTGCACGGCGATGGCGCGCTCAACGCCCACGCGTAGGTCGCGCGCGGGGGGCTGCACTCTCACTTCCACCTCGTTCTCCTCAGCCAGCACCCCTATCGAGCTCACCACGTCGGCCAGCACCTGCCACACGTCCGCCCGCCCCCGAGCCAGACTGCCCTCCTCCTGAGCCGCCGCCAGCAAGGCCTCCACGGTGCGGGCCATCTGGTCGGCGCTGTAGAGGACGGACCCCAAGGCCTCTTGGTAGTACTCGGGGTCCCGCGGGCGCCGCAGCGCGAGTTCGGCCTCGGCCTTGATCTTGGCCACCGGGGTGCGGAGTTGATGCGACACCTCCGCGGAGAAGCGCTGCTCCCGGCGCAGACTGGCAGAAAGGCGGTCGAGCATGCCGTCCAGGGTGTGGGCGAGTTGGCTCAATTCGTCGTGAGGCTCGCCCATGTCGAACCGCCTATCCAGGTCCTCGGTGCTCCAGGCCTCCGCCTCGGTAGTCATCCTCGTCACCGGGCGGAACGCCGCGTTGAGAACCCAGCGTCCGGCAAACCCCACGATGATCAGGATCACCAGGGTGAAGCCGATCGTGGCCAGGAGCGTCACCCTCTGGGTGCGGTAGATGGAGTCCATCGACACCCCGGTGACGATGGTGCCAATGCGCTCAGCCCCGAAGTAGAGCCCGACGGAGTGTAGGCGCACATCGTGACCGGGCACGTTCACGTACAGGTTCTCGCTCCCGTCGAGAGCCTTGGCTGCGGTGGCAATATCAGGGTCCACCGTGGGACCGCTCACCGTCTGCCCCGCGACGAAGACCCAGACCTGGGAGCCGATGCCGGCAAGACTACCCGAAGGCTTGGGCAAGGTGATCCCGCTCTCGCTGACGGCGACCAGGGCCGCTTCGTCTTGAGCCAGCTTTGCGAGCCGTGCATCAGTATCGAGGGTCAGAGTGCTGATCAACACCAGGTTGAACCCGACCGTCATGGCCACCAAGGCGACGGCCACGGTCACGAGCACCGCCAGCAAGAGCCGGTTCTTCACTCCGATCCGGCCGAAGACCCGCCGCTGGGCCCTGACAGCGGAGGCTATCGGCTCGGGGCTGTTCACCGGAGCGAGTAGCCGACGCCGCGCACCGTAGCGATCTCCGGCGCGCCGGGAAGCATGGCCATCTTCTTGCGCAGCCGCGCGATATAGGCGTCGAGGGTATTGTCGTAGACGATGGCCCCGTGGGACCAGGCCGTCTCGATGAGGATCCTCCGCCTGATCGCCTCGCCCGGCGATGCTGCCAGCTTCGCGAGGAGTCGGAACTCGGTCGGGCGTCAGGGGGACGGTCACTCCCCCGCACGAGACGGCATGCTTGGCCGGATCGAGCACCAACCCGCCCGCGGCGAGACTCCTCTCGACGCCGCTGCGTCGGATGAGCGCCTCGAGGCGGGCCAGCAACTCCGCGAACGCGAACGGCTTGGTGAGGTAGTCGTCGCCGCCCACATGGAAGCCCGAAAGGCGATCGGGAAGCGAGTCACGCGCGGTGAGGAAGAGCACGGGGGCTATCACGCCCTGGGCCCGTAGCGCCTGGCACACGTCGCGACCGTCGGTATCGGGAAGGCCGATGTCGATCACGAACAGGTCGGGCACCGATTCGGCCACTTTCCGCAGCACCTCGGACCCCGTGGCGAAACCCTGGACTTCATAGCCTTCTTCACGAAGACCGCGAACCAGCAGGGAGCGCATCTGAGGGTCGTCCTCGAGGACGAAGATACGTGGCTCCATCATGGTCCACGTAGTATCGCCCGCCGCGCGGCTGCGCACAAGCCGACGGTAGAGGACTGCACGGGACGAAGACGCACGCGGACTGCGCGACAGAGCAGGATGGAAGATCAGGAAAGAGTTACTTGGGAGTCACACGGCGGGCGCGGCGTCCGGGTCTCCCGGACGCCGCATACGCCGTCTCCGCCGTGTGGGCGTGGTGGTGTCTCGCCCCGGTTTGGGTCCGACAACCACCGGACAGGGTTGGGGCCACAGCTCAGGAGGGGGGTTGAGCAATGCTGTGTGACTCCATGCCAGTATGTTGCCACCCCTTTCCTGAAATCATCCTGAACGCATTTTGCGGATTTACGCGCGTTTCTCGGGGCCGGATCCGGGTACGCGAACTTGAGTTCTCGAGGCCGACTGCCGAAACAGAACCAAGAGGTCGCGTGTGAAGACAGACTACACAAACACGGTTCTGCTCCTGGTGGCCGGGTTGCCACTAGCTGCCTATCTTCTCTGGCAAGGCTGGCGCAACCGCACCAAGCCGGGGACCATGCCGTTCGTGCTGATCCTGGTACTGGCAACCGGCTGGGTCATCGGAAGCATCTTCGAGCTCATCTCCGCCAACCTGTCCACCAAGTTGCTCTGGGCCGACCTCCAATACCTCCCCATCGTCTTCCTGCCGGTGGCCTGTCTGGCGCTGGCCCTGGACTACACCGGCAACCGAGCCTGGCTGACTCGACGGAACATCTCCGCCCTCTCTATCATCCCCCTCCTATCGCTGGGGCTCATGTGGACCAACTCCCACCACGGCCTGATGAGAGCTTCGGCCTGGCTCGATACCAGCAGCGGGCATCCAGTCATCGGGCGCACCTTCGGCCCCTGGTTCTGGATACACAGTGCCTACAGCTACCTGCTTGTTGGAGCCGCCGTCGCCTTCCTCGTCCATGCCATCATCAGCAGCCCCCCGGTCTACCGGAAGCAGCCGGCGGTGCTCGTGGCCGGACTTGCCGTGCCGGTGGTTTGGAACCTGTTCTTTCTACTCGAGCCTGGGCTGCTGCCCACGTTCGACTACACTCCGGCGGCGTTCGGGGTGGCGGGGTTGATCATGGCCTACGGCCTCTTCCACTTGCGCGTGTTCAACTTGGCCCTCGTGGCGCGCGACACCCTGCTCGAGAACCTCAGCGACGGTCTGCTCGTGTTAGACGGCGCCGACAGAGTGGCCGACCTCAACGAGTCGGCCCGGACCCTCATCGGACTGCCGGCCGAGCGCATCCTGAGCCGGCCCATCGCCGAGACGTGGGGCGGGTGGCACCAGGTGACCGGACCGTTCGAAGCCGGCGCCGACCACGCGGTCATCTCTGTGGGCACGAACGGGGACCGGCGCGACTACGAGGTGAAGATATCGGACCTCCCAGGGCAAGGCGACGTGATGGGCCGTCTCCTCGTCATCCACGACGTCAGCGAACGCTCCGAACTCGAAGAGAGCCTACGCAGACAGGCTCTCACCGATGGCCTCACCGGCCTCGCCAACCGGACCCTGTTCATGAACAAGTTGACCGATGCCGTACATGTCGCCCATCGCCATCCCGACAAGCTGCTCGCCCTTATCTCCCTTGACCTGGACCGCTTCAAGCTCATCAACGACACCGCAGGGCATCCCGCCGGCGACGCCGTCCTCGAGAGTGTGGCGATACGGCTCAAGCGCTGCGTACGCGAGATCGACACAGTGGCCCGGTTGGGCGGCGACGAGTTCATGCTCCTGCTGGAAGACATCAACAGCACCCGGGACGTCATCGTGGTCATGGAACGCATCCAGGACGAGCTGCGGGCGCCAGTCTACGTGCACCACCAGCAGATGGTCACTTCGGCAAGCATAGGCGTGGTCATCTGGGACTCGTCATACCGCGATTCCGAGGATCTCCTGCGCGCCGCGGACGCCGCCATGTACCAGGCCAAGGAGGCCGGCGGAGCCTGTTACCGCATCTTCGACGAGCGCATGCATCGCGCTCTCCTCGATGCCCTCCAGGCCGAGACCGATCTGCGTCTGGCTCTCGACAGAGGAGACTTCACTCTGGAGTATCAGCCGGTGATCGATCTCAAGACCGGCACGGTGATCTCCCTGGAGGCGTTCATCCGGTGGCACCACCCTCGACGCGGCAGAGTGGCCCCCAAAGACTTCATCAGCGTCGCGGAAAACAGCGGGCTCATAGTCCCGCTGGGGGACACCATATTCGACCAGGTCTGCGCGCAACTCATCGACTGGCAGACCCCAGCCTGCCCGGCTTTCGAGCTGCCCATCAGCCTGAACATGTCACCGCGCCAGTTCACGGAGGCCGGTTTCGTCGATGCTATCCTCACCCGATTGGCCGACTGGCGCCTCGCCCCCGGTTCCCTCGTCTTCGAGATAACCGAGACCGCCCTCACCCGCGACCCGGCCAGGGCAAGAACCGCCATGAAGGAGCTGTCCAGCCTGGGCATCCGGGTCTGCCTGGACGATTTCGGGACCGGACCCTCGTCCCTGCAGCACCTCATGAACTTCCCGGGCCAGGAGCTCAAGATCGACCGTGCTCTCGTCGGAAGAATGGCCATCAGCAACAAGGAGCTGGAGATCGTACGATCGATCTCGGGTCTCGCTCACGCGCTCGGGCTGGTGGTGACCGCGGAGGGAGTGGAATCGGATCGAGAATGGGAGTTGCTCGCGGCTTCGGGCTGCGACCGGGCGCAGGGCTACTACTGCGGGGTCCCCATGTCTCCGACAGACCTGCTCGTTTACCTCAAGAATCGCGTCTGCCCGATTGAAGCCGTGTCCGTGAAGCGCAATAGGCGACCCGCCCCCGCGGCCTGACGGAGGCCACCCGGGGAAGCCGCCTACCCCTCCGCCGGATCTCCGGCGCGCGGGACAAGCCTAGACCCTTGTGCGACCTCCCTGGACGCGTTGGTGATCTGGAGTATCCCTCTCTCGTCTCGGCGTATCGTGGTGTTGGCGCAGCCCCCATCTTGTCCGCTCTGATAGTTCACCCGCACCGCGTCGGGGTAGACCATCTCCCCCTCCTCCGTCTCACCCCTGAGGTCGCTCCAGCGGACGACCACCGAGGGAGCATCGCAGTCGGCGAACACCTCCGACCACACCATGGGGTTGCGGAGGGAGGCCTGACGCTCCCCGGCGGCGCCCGCTGCGCCGGCGCGGAGGAAGCCGCCGCCCGGCCGATCGTCGCCGCGGAGCAGGTCGCGAAGGACGGTCGCCCTGCCGGTGGTCACATCCGTCACCTCTGCCCGCCATGCTCCGGGAACCTCGGGCGAGCTGTACACGCGTAGCCGGTAGGGACGTTCCGACTTCCACCCGAAGGCCATGGTGTTGGGATCTCCGGAGAAGGCCGGCAGTGAGGGTGACGAGCCAGCCAGCACCGCGCCACCCCTCTCCTGGGTGGCATAGCCGCCCCAATTCGCCGCCGTACTCTTGGAGAACCGCCGATTCCACTGCAGTCCGGTGTGGCCCCCGCCCCAGATCATCCCGTCCTCCAAGAAGTCGACCTGCAGGGCCCAGAAGTACAGCGCGGAGACGCGGGGCGGAACCAGCACCTCGAGCACGACCGACACCTCTACCAGCCGGGCGGCCGACCCGCGGCTCTCGCCCGAACCTCGCCCCCGGCCGGTCCGCCGCGTGCTGGGCATCTCCCAGACGAGGTGGAAAGAGGAGGCGCCGTTGGAGGAGCGGGGCGGGCCCGCTACGCGCGGCCCGCCCGTCGGTCCCAGCAGGGCCGTGGTCAGCGTGCGAAGGCGGTCGCGAAGGCTGGGCATGAGGGCGTCGAGTGGATCGTCGCTGTCGGTGTTAGCGCCCCCCGTTGCGGCACCGCCCGCGCGGGCGCTACGATGCGGGAGGACCAGCGGGACCGAAGAGCCGCCAGACTCGAACAGGGGTGATCATGGGCCAGACGCGGAAGTTCACCATCCTGCACTCCAACGACATGCACGGCGACTTCCTCGCCGAGCAGGACGCCGGAGGGGGCGAGCTCATCGGCGGGCTGCCCGCTTCTCTCCGGCTACATCAACAAGGTGCGCGCCGAGGAGGAGAACGTGCTCTACGTGATCTCCGGCGACATGGTGCAGGGTTCGATCATCGACTCCGACTTCAAGGGCATCTCGACCATGCAGATCATGAACTACCTGGCGCCCGACGTCGTCGCCCTGGGCAACCACGAGGTCGACTACGGCCTGCCGCATCTGCTGTTCCTCGAGAAGATCGCCAACTTCCCCATCGTCAACGCGAACCTCTACATCAAGCCGTTCGACAAGCGGATGATGCGACCCTACCACATCATCAGCAAGGCCGGCTTCGACATCCTCTTCACCGGCATCCTCACCGAGAAGACCATGGACTCCATCAAGCTGGACGAGCTCATCGGCACCTTCGTCACCCTCGAGGAGGCCAGCGCCGAGGTGGGCAAGATCTGCGACGCCTTCAAGAACGACGACATCGACCTCACCATCGTGCTCACCCACATCGGGTTCGAATCCGACAAGGAGCTCGCGGCCATGCTCCGCCCGGAGTGGGGCGTGGACATGATCATCGGCGGCCACAGCCACACGGTGCTCGACCGAGCCGGCGCAGGTCAACGGCATCCTCATCGTCCAGGCCGGCACCGGCACGAACCAGATCGGCCGCTTCGACATCACCGTGGACGACGACACCAACTCCATCGTCGACTGGAAGTGGCAGCTCATCCCCATCGACGACGACATCGCCGAGCCCGACCTGCAGGATGGCCGAGTTCATCGAGTCGTTCAAGTCGGTCGTGGACCGCAAGTACAGCGTCATCATCACCAAGTTCGCGGAGCAAGCTCACGCACCCGCTGCGCGAGGAGGAGAGCTCGCTCGGCGACCTGCTGGCCGACGCCATCGCCGACAGCCACTCGGCGCGACGTGGTGCTGCTGGGCGCCGGGTCGGTGCGCGTGCAAGGAACTCGGCCCGGCCGTCACGCTCATGGACTTCATGGCCTGCTTCCCCTACGACGACTCGCTGACCCGCTACACGGTGAGCGGGGCGACGCTCAAGAAGGCGTTCGCTCACTGGATGCGGACGGAGAACCGGGACGGCGAGGGCGAATGCTATCAGGTCAACTCGGCGCGTGCGAGCCGCGTACTCCAATGCCGGCCAAGAGCTGGTCTCCCTGGAGATCAACGGCGCACCGGTCGCCGACGAGACCGTGTACACGGCTGATCCTTCAGGGCTACCACGCCAAGAACGCCAAGCCGTACCTCGACCTCGACGCCGACGGACCTCACCGCGCACGGCGCCCAGCCGGGTGCTGGCCACCTCGGCCCAGACGGTGCTCAAGGAATGGCTGGCGAACGCACCAGAACGAGTGCCGCAGGGTCGAGGGCCGCCTGGTCTATCAGGACTAGCGGAGCGGAGCGAAGTCCCGGGTTTCCGCGCCACCCGACAGGGTATCCTCCCTGGCAGACCGGGCAGATCTGTAGCCACAGGAGACCACGGGAGGACACCCTGGACGAGCATCGGCATATGCACGGCGACGTGGGTGACCATGCCGAGACCCCTCCCCAGGAGCCCGTCGCGATGCCCGCGGAACCGCACAGCGGGACGCATGCGGAGCCGGGCGCGACGCCCGCCGAGCCGCACAGCGGTCACGGGGCATCCCCCGGCCTGAGCCACCACGAGCACATGGTGGCCGACCTCAAACGGCGCTTCATCGTTTGCCTGGTCCTGACCGTGCCCATCATCATCCTTACGCCGATGACCAGACATTGGCTCGGCCTCGAGGCTCTGCCAGTTCCCCGGAGACGGGTACGTGCTTCTGGCGCTCAGCACCTTTGTCTACGGATGGGGCGGCTGGCCGTTCCTCAGCGGCGCCTACCACGAGTTGGCGCGGCGCCGGCCCGCGATGATGACCCTGGTGGCTGTGGCTATCTCCGCCGCGTTCCTGTACAGCACGGCTGTCGTGCTGGGATTGAGCGGCGAGATCTTCTTCTGGGAGCTGGCGACCCTGGTCGACATCATGCTCCTGGGCCACTGGCTGGAGATGCGCTCGGTGATGGGAGCATCCCGCGCCCTGGAGGAACTCGCCCGCCTGCTGCCCGACGAGGCCCACGTGATCACTGATGATGGCCGGGTGGTCGACATGCCGGTGGGCCATCTCGCGGTGGGCGACAGGGTCCTGGTCCGGCCGGGCGAGAAGGTGCCAGTGGACGGGCTGGTGGTCGCCGGCGCAAGCGCGGTCGATGAGTCCTTGCTCACCGGCGAATCTGCGCCTGTGGAGAGGCGCGAGGGAGAGAGGGTCGTGGGAGGCTCCCTGAACGGCCGGGGGGCGCTCGAGGTCGTCGTCTCCAAGACCGGCTCCGACACCTATCTTGCCCAGGTGATCGCCCTAGTCAGGGCAGCTCAGGAGTCCAAGTCCCGAGGCCAGCGTCTGGCCGACACCGCCGCCTTCTGGCTCACCATCGTCGCTCTCGCGATGGGCGCCATCACCCTCGCCGCCTGGCTCGGCCTCGGAGAATCGTTCGAGTACGCTCTCGAGAGAAGCATCACCGTGATGGTCATCGCCTGCCCACACGCTCTCGGTCTGGCGATCCCCCTCGTCGTCGCCGTCTCCACCACCCTCGCGGCCGGGAACGGGCTGCTGATCAGAGACCGTGCGGCCTTCGAGCAGGCGCGGAGTGTGGACGCGGTGGTCTTCGACAAGACCGGCACGCTCACGGAGGGACGGTTCGGCGTCACCCACGTCTGGGCTCTGGAGGGACGCTCCGAGAACGAGGTCCTAGCCTTGGCCGCAAGCCTCGAGCGGCGATCGGAGCACCCCATCGCGCAGGCCATCGTGGCCGCCGGAGAGGAGCGGGGACTGGTCTTCCCCGAGCTGGACCGGTTTGCCTCGCTCCCCGGCAAAGGTGTGGAGGCGACCGTCGGTGGCAGGGAGATCAAGGTGGTGAGCCCGGGTTACCTCCGCGAGGCCGGGATCGAACCGCCGTCCGCATCCACGGGAACCGGGCCCATGACTCTCGTGTACGTTCTGGAGGATGGACAGGTGGTGGGCTCGCTCGGCCTGGCGGACCGAGTGCGTCCCGAGTCTCGGGAGGCGATCGCGGGGCTTCGGGAGCTTGGCATCGAGGCCATCATGCTCACCGGCGACAATCAGGCCGTCGCTGAATGGGTGGCCGCCGAGCTGGGCCTGAGCGAGTACTACGCGGGCGTGCTGCCGCAGGATAAGGCAGCCCAGATACGCGCCCTCCAGGATCGTGGACTGACCGTGGCGATGGTGGGCGACGGGGTCAACGACGCGCCTGCCTTGGTTCAAGCGAACGTCGGGATCGCGATCGGAGCGGGCACCGACGTGGCCGTCGAGTCGGCCGACATCATCTTGGCCAAGAACGATCCGCGTAACGTTCTCGATCTACTGCATCTCGCCCGTTCCACCTGGAAGAAGATGGCGCAGAACCTTGTCTGGGCCACCGGCTACAACGTCGTCGCGATGCCGCTCGCCGCCGGGGTGCTGGCCTGGGCGGGTATCGTCCTGAGTCCCGCGGTGGGGGCTGCCCTCATGTCGGCGAGTACCATCATCGTGGCAGTGAACGCTAGACTATTGCGGATGCCCGCTCGCGGGACAGGAGCGCGAGCGTGACCAAACCCACGCACGGGAGACCACAAGATGAACGCCAGCAGCACCGGCCAAGCCGACAAGGCCGCGAAGATCCGCCCCGGGCGGCGTCTCTCGCGCCCTCGCTATCTGGCCGCAGCTGGGACCCTTCTCGTCGTGGCCGGCATCATCTGCCTCCTGGGCATCGTGACCGCCGAGGCCCTCTACCCCGAGGGCTACAGCACCTCGCAGAACGCCATCAGCGATCTGGGGGCCACAGAGCCGCCGGATAGCGTGATCGAGCAGCCCTCGGCCACGATCTTCAACTGGACGATGATCTCCGCGGGCATCCTCATCCTCGCCGCCGCCCTCTGCCTGCAGAGAGGCTTCCGCCGGTTACCTGTGAGCATCTTCACCGCGCTCGCGGGGCTGGGGATCCTCGGCGTGGGAGTGTTCCCGGGCAACTACGGCACCATCCACGCCCTCTTCGCGCTCACCGCCTTCATCGCCGGGGGTGTCGCGGCCATCGTCTCCGTCATGGTGCAGAAACCGCCCTTCAGCATCCTCTCGGCGATCCTGGGGGTGATCACGCTGGCCACGCTGCTGCTGTACATGATCCTGGGCGACGACGGCCCCATGGCCGGCCTCGGGATCGGCGGCGTGGAGCGCTGGATCGCCTACCCCATCCTGATCTGGATGCTCTCGTTCGGCGGCTACCTGACGGGGCGGGCGCGCTGAGGTAGCCGGCCCGGCTCTGCGCCGCAGGGCTCGATCCTGGGCCACGCGGCCAACCCGGCCCGGCCACTTCCCGCGCCGCGCCGGCGCGGCTTCCTCAGACGAGCATCTCCTCCAGCGGATAGCGCCACTTGGGCCGCGGCTGGTCGGCCGCGTAGCCCACGGGGAGAAGAACCACCGGGACGACGTTCTCCGGCAGCTCGAGGATGCGGGAGTACTCGGCGCCGTCGAAGTGGGTCATCGGACAGCAGTCGAGACCGAGCGCCTGCGCACCCAGCAGCGCGTAGGTGGCCGCGATGTAGACCTGACCGACCAGCCAGGCCTGCAGGTCGGCGGACGGCTCCTGGGCCATCTCGCCGGCGATGCTCATGACTTTGCCCCAGATCATGTCGGGGATGGTCCGTTCCTTCATGGCTCGGCTGAGACGCTGGGTCTGACCCTCCCAGTCGGTGTCCACGCAGAAAATCAGCAGATGGGAGCAGCTATTGATCTGGGTCTCGTCGTGAGTCGCAACGGATAGGACGGCCTTCGTATCGGCGTCGCTGACGACCTTGACGCGCCAAGGCTGGATGTTCAGGCCGGACGGGGCCAGTCGCGTCATCTCCAAGAGCTCCTGCATCGTCTCCTCCGGCACCGGCTGTGGCTGGAAGAGCTTGGTCGCGTAGCGCTTGGTCAGCAACTGCTTGAACTCCATAGCGTTCCCCCCGGGCAGGATACAGATCAGGTACGAGACTTAGTTCCGCGTGACACGGACTAGTCCTGCCTTGCGACGATCGCGGCGGTCTCTTCCGCGATCACCCCCTCCTCGTCCGTGGGAACCACCAAGATCCTCACTCGGGACGAAGAGGAGCTGATCTCGCGCAGCGTTCCCCGCGTCTCCTCGTTCTTCGCGCCGTCCACCTCGACCCCCAGAAAGCCGAGTCCAGCGCATACCGCCGCACGGATGTCGGGACTGTTCTCCCCCACTCCCGCGGTGAAGACGATCACATCCAGGCCGCCCATGGCCGCCGCATACCCGCCGATGTACTTCTTGAGCCGGTAGCAGTAGATATCCAGCGCCAGCCGCGACCGCGCGTCGCCGGCAGCCGCGGCGCCCAGCACGTCACGCATGTCGTTGCTCACGCCCGATACGCCCAGCAGGCCGCTCTCCTTGTTGAGGATCCGGTCGAGGTCGTCGTTCGTCGCTCCCAGCTCGCGCGCGAGGTAGAGGAGGACGCCCGGGTCGATGTCGCCGGCCCGCGTACCCATCACCAGTCCCTCGAGCGGAGTGAGTCCCATGCTGGTGTCGACCGACTTCCCCCGATCGACTGCGGTGACACTGGCTCCATTGCCGAGATGAGCGATCACCACTTTCATCTCCGCCAAAGCGCCGCCCAGGAACGCGTCGGCGCTTCGCGTGACCGACTGCAGGGAGATCCCGTGAAAGCCGTACCGCCTCACCCCGTGGCGCTCGTAGTATTCGTAGGGAAGAGCGTACACGTGAGCAACCGGCGGGATGGTGGCGTGGAAGGCGGTGTCGAACACCGCCACCTGTGGCGTGTCCGGAAGAGCCAGCAACGCCTCGCGGATACCCAGGAGCGCCGGGGGGTTGTGGAGGGGAGCCAGAGCGGCGCACTCCTCGATCCCCCGGATGACATCGGGAGTCAGGAGGACGGACTCGGTGAAGCGGCTGCCCCCGTGGACCACCCGGTGACCCACTGCGTCTATCCCAGGGAGATCCTTGAGGATCGATTCCAGCGCCCGCCCATGATCGGGAGGTCCTTCGTCTTCGCCGATCCGCTCGATGACGCCGCCGAGCAGCACTCCGCCGGTCTCGGAGTCGCGCAGCTCGTATTTGATGGACGAACTGCCGGAGTTGAGCACCAACACTTTCACAAGAGCCCCTTCAGATGCTGCGCGTGCACGCTGGCCATGGTGATCACCCCCAGAATATCGGCCGCCGAGGAACCTCGGGAGAGATCGCTCGCCGTCTTGGTCAGCCCGAGAAAGAAGGGGCCGAACGCATCTGCATTGCCGAAGCGCTGGACGCACTTGTAGGCGATGTTGCCTGCGTTGAGGTCGGGGAAGATGAGGATGTTCGCCCGGCCGGCCACCAGATCCTCTCCCGGGGCCTTGCGGGCGGCCACCGCGGGAATGATGGCGGTGTCGAGCTGCAGTTCGCCGTCGACGGCAAGCCCCGGCTCCCGGTCCCTGGCGATGCGCAACGCCTCGCGCACCCGGCGTACCGATTCGTCGTACCCGCTGGCCTTGGTCGAGAACGAGAGGAGCGCGACCCTCGGCTCCCACCCGAGCAGCGCCCGTACCGTACGGGCGGTCATGATCGGCGATCTCGGCAAGCTGGGGAGCATCCGGAGACACGATGACACCGCAATCGGCGAAGACCACGAATTCGCCTTCCGGCCCTTCGAAGCCCGGGACCCGCATGAGAAAGAAGCTCGACGGCTTCGACACCCCCTCCTGCAGCTCGATGAAGCTCATGCAGGCAAGGATGACCTCCTGAGTGGTGTGCAGCAGCCCCGCCACGAGAGCGTCCGCCCGTCCGGATGCCGACAGAAGCGATCCAACGTTGAGTGGATCCTTGAGCTTCTTCTCGACCCGCGCGGCCGACATCCGCGGGAACAGGCGGAGAGCCGTCTCTTGTAGCTCGCGCAGCACTTCTTGGTTGGTCGGATCGAGGATGTCGATCCCTTCCAAGCCCACGCCGAACCCGGCGGCTGCGGATGCTATCCGGGAGGGGGCTCCGAGCAGCAAAGGATGTGCGAGTCCCTGGTCTGCGGCGGCGCGCGCGGCACGGAGGATGTTCTCTTCCCCGGACTCGGGCAGCACCACGCGCTGAGGCGCCAGCCGCGCTTTGGCGCGCAGCCGGGTCAGAGTGTCGGCGGTCACCGGGTCTGTCATGCGCTCCTCCCGCTCCTCCTAGGAAGCCCCACCGTTGGGCAGATCCCCACCCGGATCCATGGGCTCGTAACCCCCGAGCAAACCCGTCATGTGGACGATCTCCTCCCGAGTGTGACTCTAAATATATGCCATCAAAAGGGGTACACTGGAGCGCAGCCACCATCCGACTCCCGGAGAGAATCGATGAGAGACGATGACCGACGTGAACTGACGCCCAGGGAACTGCAACGGCAGCGGCGCAAGGAACAGATCCAACGGCGCCGATTGGTGGCAGGGCTCTGCCTGCTGGGCCTCATCATCATCATCATCGTGCTCGTCACCACGTGCGGCGGCGATTCCACCGACGAGCCCACCACGACCACCTCGGGCGAGACCACCAGCACCACGCTTGGAGCATCCACCTACACGGCGGACCTAACCGGCGCCGACTCCGTGCCCGCGGTCGAGACCGACGCCACCGGCACCTTCATCCTCGAGTACGATCCCGAGACCGAGGAACTCGCGTACAGCCTCGAGGTCGACCGGGCTCGACAGCCCCAGTCTAGCCACCATCTATCAGGGCGCTGAAGGCGATTCGGGTACTGCCGTATACACCCTGTTCGGCGGACCCGCGGAGGAGGGGGACTTCTCCGGAGTCCTCAGCCAGGGCACCATCGACGCGGACAGTCTGACCGGCCCGCTCGAGGGAGGCACCTTGGGTGACCTCATCGCTCTGATCAAAGACGGCGAGGCCTACGTCAGCGTCGGCACCACCGACAATCCGGTGGACGCCATCCGCGGTCAGATCAGCGAGAGCGGCGGCGGCACGGAGACCACTGGGGACGGCACCGAGACCACCGATACCACCGGCGAGGGCGACACCACCACGAGCGAGACTACGGAGTAGGAGCGCGGATCCGGGAGAATCGTTCGGCGAGCGGGACGCGTCTGCGTCTTAGGGGGCGCATCGGGGCTGGCCGCCGGCGCTGGCCAGCGGCGTGCGTTGGCCAGCGCGCCTAGCGCTCAGCTCAGCAGCGCGTCGTAGATACTGATGACCGCCGGTCCGATGATGACGACGAACATCGCCGGGAAGATACAGAGCAGCAGTGGGACAAGGAAGCTTGACGGGCGCTTTCTGAGCCCTTTCCTCTATCCTCTGTCGCTGGATGGTGCGGATCTGCTCCGACTGCACACGGAGCACTTGCCCAAGACTAATGCCCAATTGTTGCGACTGGATGAGGGCCGTGATGAAGGTGGTCAGGTCGTCCACCTGGCAGCGATCGGCCATCGCACGCAGCGCAGTCGCCCGGGTCTTGCCCATCCTGATCTCGTGCAGGGTGATCAGGATCTCTTCCTTGAGCGGCCCCCGCATCCGCTCGGCAATCTTGGCCATTGCGGAGTCCAGCCCAAGTCCAGCCTCGACACTCACGGTCAGACAGATCCGAGAAAGTCAGGGAAGGGAGCGGGCGATCTGCTGCCTGCGGGTGTTCGTGGCCGAATTGAGGATCATGTCGGGCAGGTAGTACGTGAACAGCACCACGAAGACGGCCAGTATCACGAACCAGAACACCGGTAGCACCTGGATGGCCGCGAGTACCACCAGGATGACCAGTCCAACAGCCAGTGACACGAACTTGAGCACCAAGAGCGCGTTGACATCCAGATTCCCTGGCCGGCCGGCCGATTCGATCTTCCGCTCCAGCTTGCGTATCCGGCTCGACGGGGTGATCCCGCGTGCCACACCTGTCAGGCTCCGCACGGCTGGAGCGAGGATCCGCTGTGATGCCGGTTGGTCAAGCTCCGCGCGCCGGAACGCCTGCGAGTCGTAGGCTTCGAGCTTGTCCAGAGAGGTCATGACCTGCTCTTTGGAGCCAGTCTTGCGCGTTCCCCAGACCACGAGAGCCACCGCTCCCAGGAGCAAGATGAAGATCGCCGCGTAGATACCGTATTCCATCAGGCCTGCCCCTTCACTTGTCCACGCGGATTATCGCGCGCATCCAGAAGATCCCGATGACCATCAGCACCGCGGCCAGCCGCCAACATCGCGTTCCCGATCCTCGTCTCGAACAGCGGCGCCAGATACCCGCGGTTCACAATTGCGATCATCGCACCGATGGCGAAGGGGAGAATGATCAGGATGATGGCGCTCAGCCTTCCCTCGGCGGTCAGCGTCCGTATGGTCCGACGCAGCTTCGCTCGTTCCCGCAGGACATACGCCGTCGATTCGTAGATCTCGGCCAGGTTACCGCCCACCTGGCGCTGGATGACGGTGCTCATGACAGCCCAGTCGAACGCCTGCGACCTCATGCGCTCGGCCGTGCTGCGCAGGGCGTCTTCGGGCGGCACCCCCAAGCGCAACTGAGCCAGCACCCGCTGAAACTCCGAAGCCGTTGGTTCCGGGGATTCGCGCGCCGCGACGGCCAGAGCCTGCTCGAAGCCTTGCCCCGCCTTGAGGGAGCCGGCCAGCAGCGTCAGGGTGTTCGGGTACCTGCTCATCGAACGCCCGACGTCGGGCGTTACCCTTTGAGCTCAGCCACAGCAGAGGGACGAAGACGACCACCAGCGCGAGTACCAGGAGCAGGACAAGGGGGCGTCAAGGAGCGCGGCCAGAACGACCACCACGATGACGCCTACCAAGCTGCAGGAGAGCGAACTCTGAGGCCCGCAACTTCGAGGGACGCATCGTCGATCATCTGCTGCAAGGGGTCCTGGTAACCCCTGATGGCCAGCATACGGCTTGTGGCCCGGCTGAGGGCGCCGGGCTTTGCTGCCTGCTCGTCGACCGCCTGAGGATTGAGTGCCGCCTGCCTGTCCATAGCCCCGGAATACTCGGCAAGAACGTCACGTTTGGGGAACAGCACCCCGGAGAGAACCCAGAGCATGGCCAGGACGAGTAGGAACACGACCACACCGATGATCCAGTCGCTCCCCTCCAGCGAAGGAACCGGCCGACAAGATCCGCTCCCTGCCACCTCGGTCACCGCCGGAACGGTGACAGAGGACACGAGAGTGGTCGTGGTCGTGCCGAGCGTGGTGAGTGGTCGGATAGAAGAAGCCCTGTTCGGTCTGCGCCGTCTGGCCCCCAGCCGTGACCTGCACCGAGAGGTCGCCGGCAGCCAAGGTACGACGCGGGCAAGAGTGAACGTGAGCAGATACTGGTTGTGGATCTCCTTGGCCAGCGCCTCGTAGAGCGAGCCCAGAGCTCCCGGGTCCGGCGTCTCCAGGTAGCGGCTTCCGGACGCATCGACCACACCTACCAGCGGCCCCGAGTCGAACTCGGTGCTCTTGAGCCCGATCACGTAGACGGGGATGCCGCTCGACCGCACCGCCGTCAGCGCCTGGTCCAGGGTGGCCGTGCTCGCCGTATCCCCACCGTCGGAGAGAAGTATCACGTAGCGGGCCCGACCGCTGGGGGCCGTTCCGAACGAGGCGATCGCCTTGATCACCGCATCGTAGAGAGCGGTCTCCTTCTTGGGATCCAGCTTGCGCCAGCGAGGCTTTCAGCGCGTCCTTGTCGTCGGTGAAGGTCTGAAGAGTGCGGAACTCCTCGTTGAACGCCTGCACCGAAGCCAGGTCGCCCGGGCGCATGGCATCTACGAACCTGGAAGCGGCGTCAGCCGCGGCCGTGATGGCCTCCCCTTTCATGCTGCCGGACTCGTCGATCAACAGCACCGTCTCCACCGGCGCGGCGACGCCCTCGCCGGCGGGCTGAAGCGAATCCACGGGAACGGTCTTCCCGTCGACCTGCACCGTGACGGAATCCTTGCTCAGATCACCGATGTTCGCAGCGGCCTCTCCGCCGAGCTGCAGAACGACCGAGGCCTCCGGGGAGTTCGAGAGATTGAGTGGGCCCAGCCCCAGAGTGAGGTCACCCTGAGCCGCGCCGGCTACACCACCGGCCAGCAGGCACCCGGCGACGACCAGACCGAGGAAGAGTCCGAGTCGCCGAGGCAGACTGCCTCGCGTCTTAGACGACCGAGGTGTCATAGGTCTCGAAGGCGAAGACATCGTCGGGGACCGTCACTCCGTTGTTCTTGAGGAATGTGAGGAAGGCAGGCCGGATACCGGTGCTTTTCAGGCGGCCCAGGTAGCGGCCGTCCTTGTCGATACCCGCCGCGAAGTCGAAGATGAAGAGGTTCTGGAGCGTGATCACATCGCTCTCCATCCCCTGGATCTCGGTGATATGGGTGATGCGCCGCGATCCATCGGGCAGACGCCCCTGATGGACGATGAGATGGATGGCCCGCGACACCTGCTCGCGGACGGCGCGGACGGGCAGGTCCATGCCTGCCATCAGCACCATGGTCTCCACGCGGGACAGCACGTCACGGGGAGAGTTCGCGTGGACCGTCGACAGGGAGCCGTCGTGGCCGGTGTTCATGGCCTGGAGCATGTCGAGCGCCTCGCCGCCCCTGATCTCTCCGACGATGATGCGGTCGGGGCGCATACGCAGGGCGTTGCGCACCAGGTCGCGGATGGTCACCTCGCCCTTGCCTTCGATGTTGGGCGGGCGGTATTCGAGGCTCACCAGGTGCTCGTGCCACAGCTTGAGCTCCGCCGCGTCCTCGATGGTGACGACGCGCTCATCCTTGGGGATGTAGTTGGAGATCACGTTGAGCGTGGTGGTCTTGCCGGTGCCGGTACCGCCGCTCACCAGGATGTTCAGCCGGCCGCGGACGCAGGCCTCGAGAAAGTCGCTGGCCCGTTTGGTGAGGGTCTGGAAGCCGATGAGGTCGTCCGCCGTGAAGGGCTCGGCAGAGAACTTGCGGATGGTGAGCGCCGCTCCCCGCACGGAGACCGGCGGCAGGATGACGTTGACCCTGGAGCCGTCCGGGAGCCGGGCGTCCACGTAGGGGGACGACTCGTCCACCCGCCGCCCCACCTGGCCGACGATCTTCTGGATGATGCGGTTGAAGTGGCCGTCATCCCTAAAGCGCTTGTCGGTGCGGAACAGCTTGCCGCCGCGCTCGATATAGATGTCGCGGTAGCCGTTGACCATGACCTCGGTGATGGTCGGATCGCGCAGGAACTCCTCGATGGGGCCGTAGCCGAGGACCTCGGCCATCAGCTCGTCGACCATCTCCTGGCGCTCGGCCCGAGGCATGGGAGTGTGCTCCGCGATGAGAGCTTCCTCGATCTTGGCCCGCACCACCCGCCGCAGCTCCGGCTCGGGGAGCGACTGGTTGTAGAGCCGCGGGCCCAGTTCCTGGATCACATGCGCATGGATGGCGCTCTTGAGCTCGGTCTGCCGGTCGAAGGCGGCATCCAGACGATCCTTCGACATCCCCGAGCTGACCTGGGCGGCAGTGTCCGGAGGGCGCTGGTCACCACTCGGCTGATTGCCCGTGATGCGTTCGTTGAGACCCATAGCTACTACCGCCTATCTCGCTCTAGCGTCCTCGGAAGAAGCTGCGTCCCGTCCCCGACTCGGGCAACTTGCCTGTTCCATTGCTGCTCGGCTCGACGAACAGGTTCACCAGTCCGGTCAACTCGCGGGAGACCTTGGCTCCCGGCTTGGTCAGCAGCAGAGAGCTCGCCGGCATTGAGTGCCCGCGGCACCTCGACGGAACTCGAGATGGCCGTCTTGACCTTCTTGCCCAGATGCTTCTCGACCTCGGACACCTCCAGCCCGACTTTGGAGTCGGCGCGGTTCATCACGATGATCAGCTTCTCTTCCGGATACGCCATCAGACCCATCGTCCTGAAGACCGTCTTGAGGTGCTTGACGCTGGGGATGTCGAGCCCGGCGATCAGCAGCACGTGATCCGCCCAGTCCAAGTGCGATCAGGATCCGCTCTTCGAAGAACGGCGGCGTATCGACCACGATGTAGTCGTAGCCCTAGCTGGATCACGTCGAGTACGGCCTGTACGTCGTTGACGGTGATCTTCTCGGCCTCGTCCGGGTAGAGCGGCGCGGGGAGTACGCTCAGGCCGGAGGCGTGCTTGACCATGAACTCCTCGAGCAGAGGAATGTCGAACTCCGGATAAGCCTGCACCAAATCGTAGATGGTGCGCTGCGGCACCAGGCCCAAAGCGATAGCCGCGTCGCCGAACTGGAGATCGAGGTCGACCAGGGCCACGCGCTTGCCGGTCTGGGCCAAGCCCGCTGCCAGGTTCGTGGCCACGAAGGTCTTGCCTGTACCGCCCTTGGTGCTGAAGACGACGATGCGCTTGCCGAGCTTCGGCCCCTTCTGAGTGGCCATCTGTGCAGCGATTCCTTGAAGCGCCGAGCGCTTACCCTTGCTGACCTCGGCGGCGCCTTCAAGCGCAGCGATAAGGTCCTTCTTGTCGACGGGGACTTCGAGCAGGTCGCGCGCGCCCGCCTGCAGGGCCTTGCGGAAGTGCGCCGGCGCCGGGTTGACCGCGACCAGCACGGCGCTGACCCCGGGCACGCTGGTCACGATCTTGCGCACGGTCTCAAAACCGTCCTCAGGCTGAAGATCCACACCCATGAGCACCACGTCCGGCGTAGACTCCTCGGCCTGCTTGAGCGCCGAGGCGGAATCGCCGCACTCGATGATGGACTCGATATTCTTGCGCCCCTGGAGTTCCCGCACCAGGGTCGAGCGCACCTGCTCGCTAGCTATCGCGACGAGTAGCTTCACCTCATGTCACCGAAACATGTTGGGGAGAGCACTACCGATCGGGTCCACCTTGGTCGTGTCGCCTGCCGGCACCAGCGTGAACGTGATCTTGCCGTATTCCTGAGCGTAGACGATCTTCTCGGCGTCGGCCGGACTCAGCATCAGCGTGATCACCGGCGAATCGGGGACCTCCTCCGTGGTGGTCTGATCCCTTCCGCCCAACACGCCTCCACCGTCTTCGGTCTGCGTCTCCACGGGAAGCAGGATATCGATCGCCAACACTTCCACCTGCTGCAGGATGGTCATACTCACTGCCGAGACCGTCTGGGAGAGGTCGATCCCCGTGAGGTCCTTGACCCTCGCGATCTCCGCAGGTGAGAGGACCATACCCAGCGTCATCGGCAGCATCGAGGGCACGGTCGTCGTGGGCGATCCCGTTGGCGGCGCGGTCGAGGATGTCGTGGGTGAGGCCATCTGCACCGCGCTGAACTGCTCGGCGTCGAACGTGGCGATCACATCGACCCGGTCGCCCTCCTTGATGGCGCCGCCGACCGCATTCCTGCGATCTACGGCGATGCTGACGCCCCGCATCCCCGTCTTGATGCGATAGGAGAGGCTCTGCTCCTCAGGCACACCCAGTTGCGACTCAACCAGCTGCTGCCCTTGGGCCACGGATACGGTCAGCACCTGGCCCTGGAGCTGCGATTCGCTGGTAAGGGCACCGGGAGCTACCGCGCTGACGACGATCACCTTGACGCTCCACGAGCCTGTTGGCCACCATGGCCTCGCCGGTTGTTCGTGCCGGTATGTCGGCCGTTGCCACTAGGACGGTCTGGGTGGGCTCTGCCGTCGTCTCCTCATCTCGCAGAGAAGAGACGTACCACACCACGAGGCCTGCAGCCGCGAGCGCCAATACCACGGCCGCGATGATAGCGATGGTCCGTCGTGCGCACGCGAACTCCCTTCCTTTGTTGCCCTGTCCGGGGCTACTTACAGATATATATCGGATGAAGCGGCCAATCCCTGCATGAAGCCGCAGAAGAATCCACGCTACTCGGTCAGGACGACGGTCTCCACATAGAGCGGGCCGCTAGGATCATCGCTCCATGAGCCGGGGGCCACCCACTCGATGAACTGTCCCACGATATCGCCCTTGTCCTGACCCTTCGTCGAATAGCTATCGATCCGGAAGGTGGCGAACATCTGGATCACATATTTCTTGCTCGTGCCGTGGAGGTCGGGATCGAAATTCACAAAGGGAACGGTGACGTAGCGCCAACCATCCGGGTCATCGGGGTATCGGGCTAGCCAGTCCGCCTTGCGATCGTCGAGCCCCTGCCACACTTGGCCTACCTTAGCTCCAGTCTCCGGCCACAAGGGACCACCGATATAGAGCGGCGTGTTCAGCCGCCAAGAATCGAGTACTGCGGGATCTATCTCGGCTATTTCGTCCCTAACATTCTGGTTGGCAAAGATGTCGGAGAGGCGCCAGTTTCCTGAGTACAGTCCGCCACCGGCTTGGGCGCTCAGCTTCATCGTGTAGAAGTCCCACATGTCTGGATGGTCGGTGACAATCTCAGCATATTGGGAGTCTCGCCCCTGATCGGTCCGCCGCGAGTACCCCTCGTAGAAGGAGTCCTCCATCATCAGATAGTCAAGGGGGACATCAGGCTCAAAAGCTACGTAGCGCGCACAGGTGATGGTCGCAGCCTTCTGCTGGCCGTATTTCGGGAAGCTAATGGAGAGCTCGTGTACACCATAGCCCGTGTTGTTATCGGTCCCCGTTGGGGCTGCCACGTTGCCCGTGAAGACACTCCCGGAGCGCGAGAGTTGGAAGTCTCTACCGCCCAGGCTCGCCTCAAGGGTCAGGAGAGCGGGATCAACGGCCGTCGAGGCTACTTCGGCCTTCACCGTGACCGTTCCGCCACTACGACTCATGCCAACTCTGTATAGCTTCTCTGCGGGGTCGGAAGGATTCGAAACCCACCAGTAGCCGATGTCGGGCAGTTCCAGCCCGACGACTTCGTTTCCAGTGATGTCGGTGGTGATCGCTTGCAGATCCACGTCATACCTACCAGCAGAGACCGCGGGAAGCGTTCCACCTCCCTCGCCTCCGTCTTCTCCAAAGATCCCATCCTCGTCTTCATCGGTGATGTCGAAGCTCCCCACCACCGTGTTGCCGGCGCGAAACACGAAACGGAACTTCTCCGGATTCATGATCAACAGCGCGACGGGGAACAAGGTGTTGACCCCGGTGAGATACTTCACCTCCGCTTTGGCATGGGCCCTTACCGACCCTTCGGTCCGCCCGATCACGCGGGCGAGACTGAACGGAACATGGTCTTCTTGGAGGTCTACGGTGACCGACTTCGCGTCTATGACCGGGGCCCACGCAGCAAGATTGCCTTCCACCACGCTGGAACTGGGGGCAGTGTTGCTGGAGACGTATTGCCGAGTCAGGTTCTCCGCCGCCGACAGGCTCCCGCGCGAAAGCACCAATTCCTGGGCTCCGGCTAGGGCACCCGCATCTGCCGCCGACTGCAGCTCGCGGTCGTGGTCGTACAGAGAGCCAAGATCCAGGACAAGCGCTCCAAGCACGAGAAGAACCACCAGAAAGATGGCGACGATGATCGCCACCGCCCCGGAATCGTCACCGAGACGGCTCAGCCGGACGAGGCCTACGAGGCACTGCTACTCACGTCGCATCACCACTGAGGCGTCGATCCCTACCGTAGACCCTACGCCTACCAGCCGTGGAAGCGGAGTGAGGAACCTGTACGTCCCGTTGAGGGTAATGGTAGATTCTTCGCCCTGGGAGCCCGGTGTGATCGTTGGCGCACCGACAGTCGTGGACACAAGATGGGCGTTGTTGATGGCAGCAGTGGCTTCATCGACGTCGCCCACTGACAGATACCGCGCCGCATCGCGAGCGACATGGGTCAGTTGGAGATCGTTGTAGAAGTAGAGGCCGAAGTCGATGATGCCGAGGAGCAGCACCAGCAGGAGGGGGAGGACCAGGGCGAACTCGACCGCCGCGGCGCCCCTCTGACCCGATAGAGTACCAACCCTTCTTCCATTTCGGCACATATACAAATTATGCTCCGATCTCAATGAAAGTCAATCTCGGCCTTGCACTCTCAGTGCAATCCTTCTGAGAGAACCGGCTCGGGCGGTATCCTCCGCCCGAGCCGGTTAGCTCGTTCAAGAGCCACACTCGGGTCTTACGGCAGTGCGTCGCCGACGTCCAAGAAGGTGGCATTGAGGCCAGTACCGATGGCGGTCACGGCCGCGATGATTATCACCGCGATAAGAGCCACCATGATCCCGTATTCCACGGCCGTCGCGCCACGCTCGGACTTGAGGAGGGCACGAAGATAGGTACGAAGCATGTTGAGCATTTGATTCACCTCCCTCCCTCTTGGTCTCTACTGGGCTCGTCTTGTGAGACCCAGCGTAGAATTATCGACTGCAAGAAGTAGATTACGACGGCAGAACGCCTTTCGCCCGATGCGCAAGTCCAGTCTGCGGACGGCAAGGGTCTAGCTTGGGAAGACTTCTTCCTGGCCAAAGGTCCAGGGTGCCGCTTGGATCCTGGCTACCCCAGTAGATCCAGATAGGACTCCAGCAACCACGGCCCGTACAGCAGGGCGATCACCGAGCCGAGAGCCAGGTAGGGGCCAAAGGGAATCGCGTCCTTTCGACCCCGCTTCTTGGTCAAGATCAGCGTAAGGCCCACGATTGCACCGAAGAGAAACGCCAGGAAGAAGGCCGCGACCACGACCGCACCGAGTACCGCCCCCATGAGCAGCGCCAGCTTCACGTCGCCCATGCCCATCCCGCCGGGCCAGATCAGAGCCAGGATGAAGAGGAACAGCGAACTGCCCACCGCAGCGACCAGGTATACCCACCACCTGTCCGGATCAAGAGCGATCGACGCAGCCAGACCAACCAGCGCGGCCGGCAGCACCACCACGTTGGGGATGATCATATGCTCCAGGTCGATGAAGGCAATGAAGATCAGCACGGCGATGAAAGCGCAGGCCTCCAGAAGCCGCCACGAGAAGCCGAACTGAAGGTAGGCAAGAAGGAAGCCCAGTCCGGCGAGTGCAGGAACCACGAAGCGGCGGCGCGGATGGGCGCGAGGGGTCGGAGGGGGCTCTCCTTCGGGGGAGCCGACCGGGAATCTCTCAATGGCCAGTGGACCAGCAACCCGACAAGCAGTCCGGCCACGAAGATCGCGACCGATAGCGCGGCGGTCAGCAACTCGGCCTCACCGGGTCGGAGACTTGGGCGCGGGGGGTGACTGCGGCGAGACCAGCCCATGGCTCAGGGCAAAGGTGGCGGCCTCTGTCCGGTTGCGCACCCCGAGCTTCGAGAAAATGCCGGTGAGGTGGTACTTGACCGTCTTGGTGGTCACGAAGAGCTCCCGGGCGATGTCTGCGTTGCTCTTGCCCTGTGCGACCAGCCCCAGGACGTCCATCTCTCTGTCGGTCAATCCATAGGCGGACTTTGCAGGAGCACTCGGCGGCTCCTGACCGGCGAGCGCTACCGCCAGCTTACCCCCGCCGATCAAGACGACGCCACCGACTACCTGCCGCACCAACGAGGCCAGGTCACTGGGGCGAACGAACTTGGGAACGTAGGCCGCCGCTCCACGCCGCATCACGTCCGCCACGACCTCAGGATCCTCGTCGACCGTGAGGACGATGACGGGTAGTTCCGGCCACTTGACTGCTGACGGCGTCAAGACATGCGAACCCGTCCATGCGGGGCATGTGAAGGTCCAGCAGCAGGACGTCGACGGTCTCGCGCTGGAGCAGTTCGAGCGCCGCCAGACCGTCTCCGGCCTCGCCGACCACCACGATGTCCTCACTCATACCGAGGGCATTGCAGATCCCGGAGCGGACCAGCTCGTGATCGTCGACGACCACCACCCTGATCGGCTCACCGGGAACGCGTGGCTCATGCGCGGGCATTGCCACCTCCTCTGTACCGCGGGATGTGCACGATCACTGTTGTACCCTCTCCAGGAGTGCTCTTGATCGTCAGTCGTCCGCCGAGATACTCAGCCCTCTCGCGCATGCCCGGAAGACCATAGTGATCCCCCTCCCCCGTAGGGGCATCGTCCGCGTCAAACCCTTGACCGTTATCGTTGACGATCAGATCGACTCCTCCCTTGCCCGCCCTCGCCCACATGCGGACCACGGTGGCGCCCGAGTGCCGCTCAGCATTGGTGAGCGTTTCCTGAGCGATGCGATACACACTGATGCGGGCCGAGTCGGTTTGCGACCCGAAATCTCCCTCCAGTTCCAGGTGGCTCACGATGCCTGTCCGCGTCTGGAAGTTCTCTACGAGATTGGAGAATGTCTCAGCGAAATCCGCGGGGCCCAGCGCCGGGGGACGGAGGTTGCCGATCATTGCCCGCGCCTCTGTAACCAGCATACCCAGGGACTGCTTCACCCTCTCCACCTGCATGTGTGTCCGCGGATCTGCCTCAGCCGTCATGTCGGCCAGGACTTCCGTTTCGATGAATGCAGCCGCGGCGTACTGGGCGATGCCGTCATGGATGTCCTGCCCGGTGCGTTTTCGTTCCAGCTCGATGGCTCGGATGGCCTGCCCACCCACCCCTTGCGCGAAGCTCAGACTCCCTCCGCGTTCCGACACCCAGCCGACCAGGTACGCAGTGGCGATGAGAAAGACCGCCCAAGTAGCCAGTATCACCCACGTTTCTCCGGGCAAGCCAGGCGTCGCGACGAGAGAGTCGACCCCCAGCCAGATTGAAGGGATAAGCGTGACAGCAATAGTCACCAGTGCCATGAGCAGGCCGACGATCTTGCCCAGCACCACGGACACCGCCGCGACGGGGAGAAAGAAGAAGAACAGATAGCTCGGCTGATTGCCCTCCCGGGCGTAGATCAGGACGACTCCCAGGGCGATAGCCGCGGCAGTGGCCAGGATGAGCAGTCGTGGTCCAGCACTGAATCGATGTCTTGCGGTGGGCTCTGCCAAGTGCTGCTCCTCTAGTACAAACCTGCCATCCGACTGAAGGACTGGCGGCAGGACCACCGGGGCCGACCGGTGATCGCACTTGCGGAAACTGCGCCGGCTCAGCTCGTGAGTTGCGACAGACAGGGCTGACCCTGGGGCTATGCCAGGTAGCTCCACAGCAGGTACACGACGATGATCACGATGATGACCAGCGCGACCCACGCCCACCAGCTCAAGCCCTGCTTCTTCTCGGCCACTGATCTTCCTTTCCTCGAGTTCCTTCGCCGACCTGCCGGCACAGTCGGCAGGTGGCCAATCCCAACCGGTCACACCTTCAAACCATTCTCCGCAACACCCTGGTAGTCCTGCCCGTATCGGCGACTCGCGGCACCGCGCGGCGTGGAGGTCTCTCTGGGCCACCCCCGATGTCCTCGTCCCGGCTCCGCCGCGTCTCCGGCTCAGCCCGCGCGCGCTCCCCGCAGCGCCAGCAGCATCGCCGCCAGGGCTTCGTCGCGCTCGGCTTCCAGTTGCGTGAGCGTTCTTCCCGCCGCCTCCTCGTCGACACCGGCGGCGAGCACCTCAGCGGTGTCGGACGGGAAGGTGGTCCAGGTGGCCAGGTCGCGTAGCATCCCTTCCTTGGTGCCGGTCAGGTGGGAGATGTGCCCCCGGATGCCCCCGGGACCGCCGCCCAGATGGTAGATCAGATGCGGTCCCATCACCGCCCAGCGCAGACCGGGGCCATAGCGGACGGCCTTGTCCACGTCTTCGACGGTGGCCACCCCGGAGCGGACCAGTTCGATGGCCTCCCGCCACAACGCCGCCGACATGCGATTTGCGATGTAGCCGGGGACGTCGCCGTTGACCACCACCGGCTCCTTGCCCACGCCGGCATAGAAAGCCGACGCACGGTCGATGGTTGCCGGGTCGGTAAGCTCGCCCGCCGCCAGTTCCACCAGCGGGATCAGGTGAGGCGGATTGTAGGGGTGAGCGGCGAGCGTCCGCCCGGGCAGGGGCGTGTCACGCTGGATCGCCGTGATGGAGAGGCCGGAGGAGCTCGTGGCGATGAGCGTCTCGGTCGGGGCATGACGGCCGATCTCGGCGAACACCCGCTGCTTGAGCTCGAGGTCGTCGGTGACGCACTCCTGCACCAGGACGACCCCCTCGACGGCCTCAGCGATGGTCGAGGCGGCGGCCAGCGCCGGTATCCCCTCGTCGGCCGGTCCGGGTTCGACCAGGCCTTTCGCGACCAGGAAGCGGGCCGCGGCGGCGGCGCGCTCGAGCGCTGCCGCCGCCGCGCCCTCCCGCACATCGTAGAGCCGCACCCCATACCCATGCGCCGCGAACAGGCCGGCCCAACTGGCCCCCGTGTTCCCGGCACCGATGACGGCAACGTTCCCCTTGCTCATCCTCGCCCCTTTCTGGACGCCGCCGCCACGCGGGTCGCCGTCACCCGCGCTGCCCGTGTGCCCGGCCTGCGCGGTCGCTGCCCGCGCTGCCGCCCGCAGCGTCACCGCCACTCGAGGCGCCGGCGTCGCCCGCGCTGCCGACGCTCCCTCTCCGAACACTGAGCGGTTACTCAATTCACCCTCTCAAGCGCTATTCTAACTAATGCGCCCCTGCTGCTGATGCGCCGTGGGTTGCAGTCTGCAGCTTGGTGGAGAAACAGGGTAAGTAGCTGGGACACGTCGGTCGGGACAAAGTGGTCGGCTCGAGGTAGCTGGGTAACGTAGTCAGGAGTGGAGGCCCCAGGCATGGACGACTCACCCAGAAAGACTCGCCCGCACGGTCACCCTCCCCTCCACGCCCGAACCCATCACCATCGATCTCGATCGGACCGCGGTCATCTGCATCGACATGCAGAACGCGTTCGTGCGCGAGGGCGGCATGTTCGATCTGGCCGGGTGGCCCACCGCCGGCGCCCGGGCGGCCATCGAGCCCGACCGGAAGATCATCGAAGCGGCCCGGGCCGCGGGAGTCAAGGTCGTCTTCGTCAAGATGAGCTTCAACCCGGGCCTCACCAACGCCGGCAGCGCCGACTCGCCCAGCTACTACAAAGAGATCGGCATGGTCCTGCTTCGCGAACGGCCCGAACTCATCGACAAGGCGATCGTGCAGGGCACCTGGGGAGAGCAGATCATCGACGAACTCCAGCCTCTGCCCGAGGAGCCGGTGGTGCGTAAACAGCGCTACAGCGGGTTCGTGGGTACCGACCTCGATCTGGTGCTCAAGACCCTCGACATCCGCTACTGCGTGTTCATCGGCGGTGCGACCAACGTCTGCGTGGGCACCACCCTCATGGACGCCTATTCTCACGACTACTGGCCGATCCTGGTGAAGGACGCAGTTTTCAGCCAGTGCCCTCCGATCACGGTGGAGGCGACCTTGTGGCAGGTCGAGAACCTCTTCGGCTGGGTGACGACCACCGACGACCTCCTGGCTGCCTTTCGCTGATGAACGCGCCCCTCGTCATGTTCGTACTGCGAACTTCTCCAATCCGAATATTGATTCTGATATAGTTATTGATTAGGTGATCAGCGGCGCCGGCCGGCCGCTCACCGCGAGGGGTACGGGGGGAATCGATCTAACGAGGAAGTCGCATGGAAAGCTCCCAGATAACAGACCTGCGCACCGCGCTTGACTTCCTCGCCGAGAGACCCGGGCAGTTGGTCTCCACCGACGTGGAGGTCGATCCCTATCTGGAGATCACCGGCGTCTATCGCCGCGTGGGGTCGGGCACGCCCACGGCCCCGCCCACGAAGATAGGTCCGGCCATGATGTTCAACAAGGTCAAGGGCTCCGACATGCGGGTAGTGGCGGGCATCCTGGCCAGCCGCGAGCGCACCGCGCTGCTCCTGGGCAGCGAACCGAGGCGCCTGGCCTTCGACCTTCTGGACGCGCTCGGCAATGCCGTTCCCCCTGTGGTCGTCCCCGCGGCCGAAGCTCCCTGCCAAGAGGTGGTCATCAAGCCGCCGTTCGATCTGCGCACTGCTATCCCGCCCATCCAGAGCACTCCCGAAGGACGCCGGCCCCTTCTTCAATCTGGGCCTGCTGCGGGCCGAGGATCCCGAGACCGGGGTCTCCGACGTCACCATCCACCGGATGTGCGTCCAGGGGCCCGATCGCATCAGCGTGAGCATCAGCATCGGCCGGCATATCGGCGTGTTCCTGGAGAAGGCTTGGGCCCTGGGCAGACCTCTGCCAGCGTCGTGCAGCATCGGTGTGGACCCCGCCATCTACGTGGCCACCTCCTTCGAGGCCCCCACGACTCCGCTGGGCTTCGACGAGCTGACCATCGCCGGCGGCCTTCGCGGCCGTCCGGTGGAGCTGGTCGACTGCGTCACCCAGCCGGCCAAGGCCATCGCCCGGGCCGAGATCGTCCTGGAGGGCGAGTTCCGCGTGAACGACCGTGCCGACGAGGACGCCATCACCGGACTGGGTTGGGCTATGCCCGAATTCCCCGGCTACGTGGGACCCGCGCAGACCGATCTGGCCATCTTCACGGTCACCGGCATCACCCACCGCCTCAACCCCATCCTGCAGATCCTGGTCGGTCCCGGCGAAGAGCACGTCACCCTGGCCGGTCTGCCCACCGAGACCAGCATCTACCGCCTGGTCGAGGACGCCATCCCCGGCTTCTTGCAGAACGTGTACGTCTCCTCGGCCGGAGGGCGGCAAGTACCTGGCCATCATGCAGATCAAGAAGCGCCGTCCCAACGACGAGGGGATGCAGCGGCAGGCCGGCCTCGCCGCCTTCACCGCGTTCGCCGAGCTCAAGCACGTGATCCTGGTGGACGACGATGTCGACATCTACGACGCCAACGACGTCATGTGGGCCATGACCACGCGCTATCAGGGCGATGTCGACACCATCTTCATCCCCGGTGTGCGCGGCCATTCGCTCGATCCTTCCGGCACTCCGGAGTACAACCAGTTGCTCAGGGTCCGGGCATCACCTGCAAGACCATCTTCGACTGCACGGTGCCCTGGGGAGTCAAGGAGCGCTTCGAGCGCTCGCAGTTCCTCGACGTCGACCTGGAGAAATACTTCTCCTAGACAGGGGCGGGGCGGTTCCCTCCGGCTATTTGCAGAGCCTCTCGGGAGCCCCTTCTTCCCTCGGATCAGGCGCTTCGCGTCCCACTACGATATTTGCAGCGCGGCCCATCGGGATCAGACGATCCAACAAACCGATGGGCCTTCGCGACACGGTCGTGCCTTCCTATCGTGCCAGGATTATCCCGTTCCTCATTTCAGGATCGCGAACAGGTTGCTGTAATCGTCCGTCCACAGGCGGATATCGGTAGTGTAGCCGTCCATCGGCGCCGCCCTTGACTGGATGGCCGGGAGCGCGAGCACGGCCAGGTCGCGGCTGAGCAGGACCCATTGCGAGGGACTCGCCGTCTTCGCGACGGGACGGTCCTCAATCAGGACGAAACTCAGATCGAAGTGGCGGGCCAGGGTCCAGGCGACAGGCACCAGGTCTAGGTGGCGGTTGCTGATGTGCAGGGCCACCACGCCGTCAGGTTGCAGGTGCCGCAGGTAGAGATCGAACGCCTCGACATCCAGCAGATGAACCGGGATGGAATCGCTCGAGAAGACGTCGAGGACGAGCACGTCATAGGCCTGCGAGCCTCCGCCGGCCAGTTCGGCCTCGAGCGATAGGCGGGCATCACCCGGGACCACCTCCACGCTGGCGCGGGCGTCTGACAGAAAGGTGAAATAACCGCCCTCACCCTCCGCCAGGCGGATGACGGTCGGGTTAATCTCGTAGAAACGGAACACGTCCCCCGGCTGGCTGTAGGCCGCAAGCGTACCGATCCCCAGCCCGAGCACGCCGACTCGCAGACCCCTCCCCTCTCGCGGATAATTCTGGAGCGCTAGGCCCGCTCCGGACGTCTCGCTGTAGAACATGGTTGGAGTATCATGCCGGCCCGCGTCTGCGTATTGCATGCCATGGATGGTGATGCCATTCACCAGGAGGGTGCGATCCGGCCCTGCCCCCGGCTCGCCGGCACCAACCACGCTTACCACCCCATAGAAGTTGCGCTCGGAGACGAGCGAGCCGGCCACGTCGGCACGGATGGATATGACCGCCAGAACGGGCGTGACAATGATCGCGGTGATCATGAGTACGTTGTTGCCGATGAAGGCCAGGCGTGACCGTCTCCCCGGTCTGCGCACGACGGTGACCAAGCAGTAGAGGAGCCAGACCAGGAGCAACCCCAGCGTCATCTCCCGGGTACCGGTGAAAAACATAGGGCGCCACGAAGTTGATTAGGACCCCGCCCAGTGCGCCCCCGACCGAGACCATCAGGTAGAAGAGCGTGAGGTGGTCGGCGGGCGGCCGCAGACGGTAAAGCTCTCCGTGGCAGAGCATGCAGGCGACGAACAGGACGAACGAATATACACCGATTTGCGCGACGATGTTCATCGTCAGCGCAGAGAACGACACCCAGCCGTAGAGACCCCACGCGGCGAAGAACAGGTACAGGTAGACCTGGCGGGAATACCAACGCTCCCCGGAGAAAGCCACGATGAAGCTGAGCAGGTAGATAGTCAGAGGAAGTACCCAGAGGAAGGGGATAACGGCCACTTCCTGGGTGATACGGCTGGTGGTCGCGAGCAGCAGAATGGACGCAGTCATGGCCAGAGCCACCCACAAGACCACGACTCCTGCGCCCGGACGCGGAGTCGCTGGAACTGGAGCGGGTCCTTCTGCTCGCTGCAATCTCGGCGACACGCTTGGCCCGGAGCGAGCGGATCGCTCCCCACGCTGCCAGCGCGGCGAAGAGCAGATAAAGGAGAGACCATTGCCAGCCCTGGCTGGAAAGACCGAGCCAGGGCTCGAAAAGGACAGGGTAGCTTACCAACGCCAGCAAGGAACCGACGTTGGAGAGAGCATACAAGCGGTACGCAGTCTTATCCGGAAAGGTGCGGGCGAACCACGCCTGCATCAATGGACTGTTGGACGCAAGTAGGAAGTAAGGAAGACCGACGGAGATGGTCAGGAGCTTGAAGATCTCCCATATCGGGAAGGCACCCGTCTCCGGCTTCCAGCTGGCATCGGGTGTGATCGGGGATTTCCAGACCAGACCGAGGCCGATCATCAGCAGGATCGAGATGCCCAGGAGGGCCAGGTGGATGATCTCCCGCCGTCGGCCGGCTTTGACGAGCCAGTTCGCATAGGCATACCCGCCGGTCAGCAGCAGTTGGAAGAAGAGCATCACCGTCGACCAGACCGCTGAAGTCCCGCCGAACCAGGGGAGGATGTAGCGAGCGATCATGGGCTGGATCTGGAAGAGGAGGAAGGCAGAGGTGAAGATACAAACGGCGAAATAGGCCACAAGGGCCCCGCCCCGCCAAGACCGTTGCAGGTTTGACCCGCTGGTTCCTATCCCGCGCATGAGCGGCTCAATTCGCTCACTTCAGCGAAAGACCTCCCGTGGTGCTTCTTAGCATCCTGCCGTAGCGGCGAGACGCAGTACGCGCAGTCTACGCATCTGGACGGCAGCTCACCAGTATGGCTGACAATCGGCGGGGTTCAGCTTCCCCTTGAGTAGAACGATGCGCCTTCGCCCTGCAGCTGCGGGCGATCCGGCTGGTGACATTCCCGGCCTCGCCCTTCACGGTACTCTTGACATTCATCCACAAGCTGTGATTGTATTCACAATGCAGACGGGACGCATGCGACCCAACACAGCGAGCAGCCGATGGCACCGAGCGAGAAGAAGGACAGCAAGGTCTCTCTCCACACTGTGGAGAGGCTCAGCGTGTACCGACGGAAGCTCGAAGAACTGAGCCTCGACGAGGTCGAGTACATCCACTCCCACGAGCTGGCCGCGCTCGTCGGCGTGACTCCCGCCCAGCTTCGGCGCGACCTCGCCAGCTTCGGCAGCTACGGCAACATCGCCCGCGGATACGACGTCCGGGGCATGAGCCGCACCATCAGCCAGATCATCGGGACCGACCGCATCCAGAACGTCGGTCTGGTGGGTGTGGGGGACCTGGGCCGCGCTCTCCTCTCCTACCGGGGTTTCGAGGAGCGCGGGTTCCACGTCGCCGCTGCTTTCGACCTGGATCCGGGCAAGGTGGGCAAGGTCTTCGCCGGGCGCCGCTGTTATGGCTTGGACAAGCTGGAGGCGGTCGTCGCCGACATGCAGATCCGCATCATCGTCCTGGTCTCGCGGCCGGAAGGACTGCAGGAGGTCGTCGATCGCTCGGTGGCCGCCGGCGTCCGCTGTTTCCTCAACTTCGTGCCCAAGAGGCTGACCGTCCCTGACGGGTGCTTCGTCGAGTACGCCGACATCTCGGCCCGCCTCGAGAAGCTCTCGTTCCTCAGTCGCCAGGAAGAGGTCTAGATGCTCTCTTTTTTTGAGACGGTTTGTGAATCTGTTCACTGTGAAGCACATCACCAACCAGCACAGACGCCAGCGGGAAGCTAAGGAGGAGCAATGAGCGCGAAGAGGATCCTGGTAGTCGACGACGACCGCGACCTGGTGGCCTCCATCGAGGCGTTCCTGGGAGCCCGCGGTTTCGTCGTGACCACCGCCGGCAACAGCAAGGAGGCCTACACCCGCATCGTCGAGGACAAGCCCGACCTCATCGTGCTCGACGTCATGATGGACTACGACGAGGAAGGCATGATCCTCGCAAGCGCGCTCAAGACCGACGGGCCCACCCGGGAGATCCCCATACTCATGCTCTCCGGCTTCAACGTGCAGGAAGACGTCCGGGACAAGGTGATCGCCTCGCTGATGGGCCAGGATTGGCCGGCAGAGACCTTCATGCAGAAGCCGGTGAGGTTGGCCGACCTGGCCGCCAGGATCGACGAGTTGCTGGCCCAGGCCGAGGAGCGACGGAGGCCCACGACCCCCGAGGGGGTCTGACGGTGTCGACCGGGCGAGCCACCCCCACGCGCCGGCGGCGGGCACCGCGCAGCCCGCGGGCCGCGCACCCGCCACCGGTCGCGTGCAGACCGCGACCTGCGTCAAGGAGTTGCTGGCCGGGCGGGGCGACCTCTCCCGCGAGCAACTGATCCCCCTCCTGCAGCAGGTCCAGACAAGAGAGGGGTTTCTGTCGCAGGCGGCCATGACCGAGCTGGCCACGGCGCTCGACACGCCCGTGGCGAGCGTCTACGGAGTGGCCACCTTCTACAACCAGTTCCGCTTCGCCCCTCTCGGCAGGCACGTGATCGAGCTCTGCCGCGGGAACCGCCTGTCACGTCAAGCAGAGTCTCGCTCTGCAGCAGCACCTGCAGCGGCGCCTGCGCCTGCGCCCCGACGGCAACTCCGCCGACAAGCGCTTCACCGTTATCAAGGTCGCCTGCCTGGGAGCGTGCTCCATCGCTCCGGTCGTCAAGCTCGATGGTGAGTTCTACGGCAACCTGACCGTCGAGAGGCTCGACGCGCTACTCGACTCGCTGGATCGAGAGGACCGCGGATCGGCCTCCGCCGAAGCGGCTGCCTCCGCCGAACCGGCCGAGGAGGTGAGCGCGGCATGAACGGAAGCATCCTCCTGGAACCATGCTGCGCGCTCTGCACCCACTCCCCAGGGGAGCCTTGCCCCGATCTGGTCGCCTGCGTCACCGGCGGACCGCTCTGCCACACCGATGAAGACTGCCGGTCGCTGCGGACCTCCCGTCTCGAGCAGGTGCGCCGCGGAGGCGAGGGAGCCGTCCTCTTCGTCGGCGCCGGCACCTGCGGCCGCGCCAACGGTGCCGTGCGCATCATGGATAAGTGCCGAGCGTATCTGGCCGAGCACTCCCTGCCGGTCGAACTGGTCGAGGTGGGCTGCGTCGGCTACTGCCAGCGCGAGGTGTTCGCCGACCTGCAGCCGGCCGACGGCCCCCGCCTCTCTTACTGCGACCTCAGCCCCGAGAACATCGGGGAGTTCCTCGAGACGGTCTTCGCTCGGGGCGAGTTGCGGAACCGCTTCCTCTACGGGCGCTACCCGGAGACCTGGGGCAGCGCGGCGGCGCGGCCGCGACGCACGGCGGCGCGGCGCTAGGGCCCGCGGCGCCACGTCGCGGTACCCCGGCCGACGCCGGCGCCGGCTTCGACGACATCCCCCTCGTCGCCGAGACGCCCTTCTTCGCCCGGCAGACGCGCGTGGTGCTCGACAACTGCGGGCTGATCGACCCGTCCTCCCTGGATGCGGCCCTGGCCGCCGGCGGCTTCGCCGCCGCGGCCCGCGCGCTCACTACCATGACCCCCGACGAGGTCTGCGACCTCGTCATCGAATCGGGATTGCGTGGCCGGGGAGGCGCCGGCTTCCCCACCGGGCAGAAGTGGAAGGTCGCGCTCGGTACGCCGGCGGCACAGAAGTACCTCATCTGCAACGCCGACGAGGGCGATCCGGGGGCCTTCATGGACAGAGCCGTCCTCGAGGGCGACCCCTTCCGAGTGATCGAAGGCATGCTCATCGCGGCATATGCGATCGGCGCTTCCAAAGGATATGTCTACTGCCGGGCCGAGTATCCCCTCGCCATCCAGCGTCTTCAGGATGCGATCTCCCAGTGTCGCAAGGCCGGCCTTCTCGGCGCCAACATCCTGGGCAGCCTCACCGACTTCGACATCACCATCAAGCAGGGCGCCGGCGCCTTCGTCTGCGGCGAAGAGACCGCCATCCTGGCCAGCATCGAAGGCGGTCGCGGCATGCCGCGTCCCCGGCCCCCCTATCCGGCGGTGGCCGGACTGCACGGCAAACCCACCGTGCTCAACAACGTCGAGACTCTCGCCAACGTGCCCGGGATCCTCCGCAACGGACCTGCCTGGTTCCGCGATCTGGGGATGGGCGAGGCCGCCGGCACCAAAGTCTTCGCTCTGAGCGGCCGGATCAAGAACACGGGCCTCGTGGAGGTGCCGGTGGGGATCCCGCTGCGTGAGGTGGTGTACGGCATCGGAGGCGGCGCCCCGGACGGCCACCACATCAAGGCGGTGCAGATCGGCGGACCGAGCGGGGGCTGCATCCGGGACGACCTGCTCGACGTCGCCACCGACTACGGCAAGTTGCAGGAACTCGGCGCCATGATGGGCTCGGGCGGCCTGGTGGTCATGGACGAGCGCACCTGCATGGTCGACGTGGCCAAGTACTTCATGGAGTTCATCCGCAACGAGTCCTGCGGCAAGTGCGCTCCCTGCCGCGAAGGCACCACCAGGATGCACGAGATCCTCGTCGCCCTCACCGAGCGTCCGGTGGGCGAGGAGGTCCGCCGGCTCGAGCGGTTCCGGGGACTGCTCCATCTTCAGGAGTTGGCCGAGACGATCAAAGACACCTCCCTCTGTGGCCTCGGCCAGTCAGCGGCCAACCCGGTGCTGTCCACTCTCCGTTTCTTCCGCGAGGAGTACGAGGCGCACATCATGGAAGACCGCTGTCCCGCCGGGGTGTGTCAGGGGCTGCGCACGTACGAGGTGGACAACACCCTGTGCATCGGCTGCATGGCCTGCAAGAAGGCCTGCCCCTCCGGGGCCATCGTGGGAGAACGCAAGAACGCCCACTACATCATCGTCGACCGGTGCCTGGGCTGTGGCGCCTGCGTCGAGGCCTGTCCCAAGCAATCGATCTCGCTGGTCGCCTAGGACCGAGTCGGACGAGAGGTCACCGTGAACATCACCATCAATGACAAGCAGGTCAAGTTCAATCCGGGAGAGACGGTCCTCCAGACCGCCAAACGGGCCGGCATCCGTATCCCCCATCTCTGCTCGCTCGATTGGGCGCCGTCCCCCTCGGCCTCGTGCCGGCTCTGCGTGGTAGAAGTGGAAGGCTCCCCCAAGCTGCAGACCAGCTGCACCCTACCCGCGGCTGAAGGCATGGTCGTGCGCACGCATACCCCCCGGGTCCTCAGGGCCCGCCGGTCCATCGTCGAGCTGATGGTGGCCAACCATCCCCAGGATTGCCTGGTGTGCGAACGCTCGGGCGATTGCGAGCTGGCCGAACTCACCCAGGAGGTGGGGGCACGGCCCGGGCAGTATGTGGGGATGAAGAAGGACCAGCATCTCGACATCTCCTCACCCGCCATCTCCCGCGATCCCAACAAGTGCGTGCTCTGCGGGCGCTGCGTGACTATGTGCCACCAGATCCAGGGCATCGGCGCCATAGACTTCATCGACCGAGGCTTCCGCACCCAGGTGGGCCCCGGCTTCTCGGCCGGGATCAACGTCTCCGGCTGCACGTACTGCGGTCAGTGCGTCCGGGTCTGCCCGACCGGGGCGCTCATGGAGCAGAGTGCGGTCGACGCCGTCGTGGTCGCGCTCAGCGACCCCGACACCGTCGTCGTCGCTCAGATAGCACCGGCCGTGCCGGCGACCCTCGATCAGGAGCGCGGCCGTCATCTGGGAGTCCCCGTCATGCTGGAACGTATGGCGGCGGGTCTCAAGCGCATCGGTTTCGCGGCGGTGTTCGACACCGGCTTCACGGCCGACCTCACCGTCATGGAGGAGGCGACCGAGCTGGTGGACCGGTTGCAGAACGGGGGTGTGCTCCCCATGTTCACGAGTTGCTCGCCTGCGTGGGTCAACTACGTGGAGCTGCACCGGCCGGACCTCATCCCTCATATGTCCACGTGCAAGTCTCCGCAGCAGATGGCCGGAGCTCTCATCAAGGCGATCTACCCTCGATACGCGGGCCTGGACGGCAAGCGCTTGGTGGTGGTCTCGCTCATGCCCTGTACGGCCAAGAAGTACGAGGCCCAGGATCTGGGCGACGTCGACCACGTGTTGACCACCCGGGAGCTCTCCACCCTCTGGAGCCGGTTCGGCATCGATTTCGCCGCGTTCGAGGAGCGGGCGCCGCTCGACCCGCCCTTCGCCGAAGCCACCGGCGCCGCGCGGCTGTTCGGAGGCACGGGAGGCGTCATGGAGGCCGCCGTGCGGACGGCGGTGACCCTGGTGGGCGGAGAGGCTCCGACCGGACCCCTCACCGAGGCCCGGGGTCTCGACGGGTTCAAGTGCTTCACCGTCGACGCGAACGGGATCACGCTCAACCTGGGCGTCGTCAACGGGCTTGGACGGGTCCGCTCTACCCTGCCGACCGCCCTCTCCGACATGCACTTCGTGGAGGTCATGTCCTGCCCGGGCGGCTGCGCCGGCGGCGGCGGCCAACCCTACAAGGGCGACATGCACGACGTCCGCAAGCGCATGCAGCGCATCTACGACGCCGATCAGAAGGCCGAGACGCGCTACTCGCACGAGAACAAGAGTGTCGCCGAGCTCTACCAGGAGTTCCTGGGGAGACCGCTGGGCGACGTGTCCCACCATCTCCTCCACCGCGGGTACACCGACCGCAGCGCCGGCGCGGCGACCGACGTGGAGGTGGCCGTCTGATGGACGGCATCATCAGCACCATCAAGCAGAACTGCCGACGGTGCTACACCTGCGTGCGCGACTGCCCGGCCAAGGCCATCCGCATCGAGGACGGCCAGGCCTCGGTGGTGCCGGACCGCTGCATCAGCTGCGGCAACTGCACGATGGTCTGCTCGCAGGATGCCAAGGCCTACGCAAGCGGTGTCGATGACGTACTCCGGCTGCTCGAGCAGGGCAGCGAGGTACAGCGCGGCGGCCCCGTCGCCGCGCTGCTCGCCCCGTCGTTCCCCATCGGCTTCTCGGTGCCGCCGGCGCAGATCGTGGGCGCACTTCGCGAGGCGGGCTTCACCTACGTGGTGGAGGTGGCGTACGGAGCCGATCTGGTCAACGAGGCCTGCCGGAAGTACCTGGAGGAGAATCCCACCGGACTGCACATCACCAGCGCCTGCCCGGCGGTGGTCGAGTACATACGCAAGTACCAACCCGCCCTCACCCATCGCATCATGCCTATCGTGTCGCCCATGGTCGCCACGGCGCTCGCGGTCAAGGAGCGCTACGGAGATCAGGTCCGCTGCGTGTTCGTGGGTCCCTGCGTGGCCAAGAAGGCCGAGATCCGCGATCCCGAGTTGGCGAGCGGCATCGACGAGGTCGTCACTCTCACCGAGCTGGAGAAGGTCTTCGCCGCCCGTGGCGATCGACGTGGCCGCGCGCGGCGCCGGCCGACTTCGACCCGCCCCACGCCGGCACCGCCCGCATCTACCCCATGCCCGGCGGTCTGTTCGAGAGCGCGGGCATCGGCGAGGGATTGGCCGACCCGAGGCTGATCGTGTTGAGCGGCAAGGACGAGACGGTGGAGACCCTCGCCGGGCTTCTTCAAGGACCCCCGGAGGACGACGACAACGACCTGCTCCTGGTGGAGGCCCTGATGTGCAGGGGCTGCTATGCGGGGCCGGGCGTCGCGAGCAAGGAGTCGGGCGTGGTCCGCAGCCGCGAAGTGGCCAGGTTCGCGGCCTCACGGATCCGGCGGCAGCAGCATGGCATGCTGCCCCCTTACGAGGGCGGGAACGGGCACCTGGACCTCTCCCGCTCGTTCACCTCCGACGATCAGCGCACCCAGGAGCCCACCGAGGAAGAGATACGCGACATCCTCACCCACACCAACAAGTTCTTCCCCGAAGACGAGCTCAACTGCGGGGCCTGTGGCTATCCCACCTGCCGCGCCAAGGCCGCGGCGGTGTACGCGGGTATGGCCGAAGAGGCCATGTGCCTGCCGTTCATCATCGACCAGGCAGAGCGGGTGTGCCACGAGCTGAACGTGCCGTGGAGCAACCTGCGGGACGTCCACAGCCACCTCATCAACAGCGAGAAGCTGGCGTCGATGGGCCAGATGGCTGCCGGGGTGGCTCACGAGCTGAACAACCCGCTCAGTACCATCCTGCTGTACTCGCACATCCTGCAGAGGAAACTCCAGGACCGCGAGGATCTGGGTCACGACCTCCGCCTCATGGCCGAGGAGTCGGCCAGGTGCAAGAAGATCATCGGCAACCTCCTCGACTTCGCGCGCCAGAGCCGGGTCAGGATCGAATCGACGTCGGTGGAAGACCTGGTGGCCTCGTCTGTCGACGGCGCGATGGCGAGCGTACCGAGCGGACCCGGTCACGACCTGCGGGTGGTGGCCGACGTGACCCCCGGTCTGCGGGCCGATCTCGATCGCGACCAGATGACCCAGGTGCTCGTGAACCTCATCAAGAACGGCGCCGAAGCCATGGAGGGACGCGCCGGCGTCATCAAGGTGTCGGCGCGCGAGGTCCCCGATACGGGTCGGATCCGCTTCAGCGTGACCGATCAGGGCACCGGCATCTCGGCCTCGGCTCGGGACAAGATCTTCCAGCCGTTCTTCACCACCAAGAGCATCGGCAAGGGCACCGGGCTTGGCCTGCCCATCTCCTACGGCATCGTCAAGATGCACAACGGCAACATCTGGTACGAGACCGAACCGGGGGTGGGGACCACCTTCCACGTCGAGGTCCCGGTCACCCGCAAGAGTGGTGAAAGGAGCATGAGATGAGCCACCCTGAGTCGTCCGGCGCTGGAGCAGGCGCTGGGAGATCCTGTTCGTCGACGACGATTCCGACTTCCTCACCGCGCAGGCGGCCTACTTCGGCAGCCGCGGCCACGACGTGCGCACGGCCGAGTCCAGCACCGAAGCGCTGGAACTGCTCGAGGCTTACACGCCGGACATCATCTTCCTCGACCTGATGATGGAGCGCTACGACTCCGGCTTCCGCCTGGCCTACGAGTTGCGCAAGCGCGAACACCTCGCCGCCACGCCCCTGGTGATGCTGAGCGGCGTCGCCAGAGAGACGGGTCAGCGCTTCGACCAGGAGGGTCAGGGACTGCTGGCTTGGTCCAAGTTGGACCGCTTCGTCGACAAACCGGCCACCGGCAAGCAGCTCCTCGCCGTGGCGGAGGAGCTGCTGTCGTGAGCGCGCCGGCCCCCGCCGCCGGGCCTAGCCCCGTCGCCCCCGGAGCCGCCCCCGCTCCCGAGGCCGGCATGCCGACCGGCGGCGCGGATGCCGGCGGCGCCCCCGTCGCCGGCGGCGCCCCCGCCCGCATCCTGGTGGTCGACGACGAGTACGGCGTGCGTTCGGCGGTGCAGCAGATCCTGGAGCTCGAGGGCTACGAAGTGGCCGGCGCGGAGACGGGCGCGGAGGCACTCGCACTTCTTGCCGCCCACGAGTACGACATAGCCCTTCTGGACCACCGTCTCCCCGACACCGACGGGCTCGCCCTCCATCAACACATGGTAGACACGGGCCGGCAGATCATGACCTGCATGATCACTGCCTACGCCGACATCGACCTGGCCTGCGCGGCCACCTTCCAGGGGATCGACTTCTTCCTGCCCAAGCCGTTCCTGCCCGACGACCTGCTGAGCGTGATCGAGACGCTGGTCAAGCGCAAGCAGGCCCGCGCGGAGCAGGAGCGGTTGCGCTTGGAGCACGAGGCCAGCCTCCTCGCCCTAGCCGAGGAGAAGACACAGACCCACTCCCTCATCTCCTCGCTACGCGACGCCGTCCTTGTCGTCAACCAGCACGGCGATGTGGTGCTCGCCAACCGGGCCATGACCGCCCTCCTCGGCGTGGAGGAGCAAGAGGTGTTGCGCAGGCCGGCCGGCGAGCTGCTGGACAGAGGCCCTCTGGCCGCCCTCGCGGAGCCACTTGCGGCGCCCGCCAAGGACCGCACCGTCGGGCAACTGGCGATCGGCGAGCGCAGCTACATGACCAGCATCGTCACCTTCCGGTCGGAGGACGGCAAAGCTCTGGGGCGGATCCTGACGCTGTCCGATATCTCCGAGGTACGGCGCCTCGCCATGGAGAAGGAACGTTTCATCCGCACCATGGTGCACGAGCTCAAATCGCCTCTGGGAGCCGTCCGGAGTCTCATCGAAGTGACGACCGACAAGAGTCTGGGAGACGAGCTCGAAGCCTATCTTCCCCTCCTCTCTCGCGCCGAGAACCGCATCGACGACCTGGTGCAGCTCATCGGCGACCTGCTGTCCCTGTCCCGCAGCGAACAGGCGCAGGCGGCGAGCCAACCCGAGCTGCTCGACCTGGGACCCCTGGTGGAATCGGTCCTCGCCTCCCAAGCGGAGCATCTGGCCGCGCGGGGAATCACGGCGTCCACCGACGTCGAATCGGGGCTGCCGCCCGTGCTCGCCCCACCCGAGGACCTGCAGATGATCCTGACCAACCTCATCGGCAACGCGGTCAAGTACAACCGCGACGGCGGCGCGGTCACCGTGCGCGCACGCCACGAGGGCGAGTGGGTGCGCGTCGACGTCGAGGACACGGGCATCGGCATAGCCCAGGAGAACGTCGACCTGGTGTTCGGCGAGTTCTTCCGCGAAAAGCGGGCGGAGACCAAAGGCCTCGAGGGAAGCGGTCTCGGGCTGGCCATCGTCAAGCGCCTCGCGGAGCGCGCCGGCGGTCAGGTGCGACTCGTCAGCGAGCAGGGGAGGGGGTCGACCTTCTCCGTGCTCCTCCCGGCCTGATCGGGCGCCACCCGACGTCCGCGATCGGCGCCACCGCCGGCGCCGACCTGTGAACTGTGTGCCGACGCCGCCCTGCACCCTGAGGCGAGCCTTTTGCGTACTCGCAATGAGCGAGCAGAAGGGTGTAGGGCGGCGCCCCGCCTATTGCGGGAGCTGAGGGTTCACCCGCCCGGGCCTGCCTGCCGGCCGCGGGCCGGTGGGACGCGTCTTCGGGTTGGGGGGCGCGTCTTGCGAGCCCTCGGTGCCGGCGCCTTTCCTGCGCGTCAGACCCTTGATCCCTTTGATCCAGCTGAACCCAGGCCACCACCAGTTGGCGCCGCCCAGGTAGGCCATGATCGCCGGGAGAAGGATCAGCCGGATGAGGATCGTGTCGGCGATGATCGCCAGAGCGATACCGAGCCCCATCATCTTGGTCTCGCTGATGCTCGTGAAGGCGAAGGTCCCGGTGACGATGACCACGAGGAGAGCCGCACTCACGATGATCCTCCCGGTGCGGGTGAGGCCGGTGACGATGCTGTCCCGGTTGTCGTGCGTCCGGTTCCAACGCTCGTGGGCGCGGGTGAGCATGAACACCGCGTAGTCCATGGTGATACCGAAGAGAATGCAGAGAAGCACCACCGGGACCACTGCAGAGATGCCCCCGGTGGAGGTGAACCGCAGTATCTTCTCGAACGTGGTGCCCTGGAACAGCAGCACCAGCCACCCGTAACTCATCGCGATGGTGAGAAGGTTGACCGCGACGGCCAGTGCCGGCAGGACCACGCTGCGCAAGAGCACCACGAACACGATCAGACTGGTCGCGACCACCCAGGCGATGACCCAGGGGAACCAAGTCTCGATCTCCCGGAAGAAGTCGTAGGTGGAAGCGGATTCTCCCGCCACGTGAAGTTGGTAGCCACCGGGCACCGTCGACTCGTGGAGGGCGGCCACGAGGTCCTGGGCCGCGGCCGAGTTGGGATCGCCCGTAGGGGTGACGCTGAAGAGCACCGCCCCCGGAGCCACCGAGCCTTGGACCAGCTGCTTGAACTGCTCCAGCTGGGCGGCCGTTATCGTCTGTCCTCCGCCAAGGTCTATGCCCTCCGCGGGGACCACAAAGCCGTCGGGATCGTTGAGCAGCTTCTCGAACTGCGGCCAGAAGGCCACCATGGCGCTGGGATCGCTCATACCGGTGAGCGTGAACGGACTGAGTACCGAGGCCACTCCCGGCATCGAAGAAAGTTGCTGTCCGTACGCGAAGATGGTGCCCGCGCGGATCATGTCGACACCGCCACCGTCATCCCAGGTGAGCATCACGGAGATCGGCGACAGCGCGGTGCGATCGAACTGCTGATCGAGGATCTCCAGGCCCTGCCGCGATTCAGACTCGGGCGGCAGGGTCGTAGCCCCTGTCATCTCGCTCTTCATCGTCGCGGCCGGCGCAGCCACGAGGGCGATGAGGACCACGGCCACGACTATGGACGCCCAGGGGCGCTTGAGGAGCACGTTGGCCCACCGCCGCCACAAGCGGCCCTCGCGGGCCTCATGGAGTCTGATCACCGGCAGTCTGTCGACCCGATGGCCGAGCACCCCGAGCAGCGCGGGCAGGAACGTGACAGACGCCGCAACGGAGAAGAACACCACAAGCGCGCCGCCGATGCCGAGGGAGCGTAGACCAGGTGAGGGGAAGAAGACCAGACCCACCACGCCGACCATCACCGCGATCCCGCTGAAATAGACGGACCGCCCGGCTCGGGCCGTGGTCACCGCCACCGCTTCCTTCACCGAGGCGCCTTTGTGCAACTCCTCCCTGAAGCGCGAGACCATGAAGAGGGCGTAGTCGATGGCCACCGCCAATCCCAGAAGGGTGGCCGTGTTCATCGCGAACACGGACATATCGGTCGCCCGGGCGATCAGGTACATGCCGCCAAGAGTGACGGTCACGGCCAGACCTCCGGTGACCACGGGAAGCGCCGCCGAAACCAGGCTGCCAAAGACGAAGATCAGAGCGATCAGCGCCACCGGCAGACCGTAGAGCTCGACCTTCCGGAGATCCCTGAACGAGTACTCGGTCAATTCCGCGTCGATCGCCGGCTCCCCGGTCACGTAAGCCTTGAGCTCACTCCCGGCAAGGGCGTCCTTTATCTGCTGCGTTTCTTCCTGCACCACTTGAGAAGGTGCACTGAAGTTGAGCACCGCCACCGAGCTGGTCCCATCCTTGGACAGGAGCAGGTCGCTTCCGGTGCTGGCGTAGGTCTGGATGCTCTCCAGGTGCGGAATGTTCGCAGCCTCAAGACCACCCAGTGCTTCCTGCTCCGCCGCCTGGAACTCCTCGCTGCCGGCCTGCAGAGTATCGCTCTGGAACACGACCAGTACGTTGGTCTCGCCCTGATCGAACGTCTTCTGAATGAGGTCCGCCGCTTCCTGCGAAGGGGCGTTGGGGTTGGTGAAGCCGGCCTGGAGCACATCGGCCAGCAGTGGGGTCGCCACTACGCTGACGCCGAACAGCACCACCCAGACCGCGATGACGATCCATCGAAATCGGTAACAGAAACTTCCTAGCGCGTGGAACATCTACTATCCTCGTTGCTCGTTCTCTACTCTTTGAACCCTTGCTGCGTTCTAACGTCGGGGGCGCGCCCCGGTTGCGGGTTATGGACGTGGACGGAGCGGACTACTGGTCCGGCCGCTTGGCCTTGAGCAGGTCGACGAATGTCTCGAGCACCCGCCGCGGGTCTGCGGAGACTTCCTGAGACACTTCACTCAAATCGATACCGGCTATCGACACCATCCCGTGCACCAGCGCCCACGCACCGTAGGCCATCTCCGGAGCGGACATGAAGCCGTTGGGCTTGAAGACCCCCTGCTCCATGCCCTCACGGAAGGTCTCACCGATGAGCCGGGCGAGCCCCTGGCCCAAGGCCTTCCCGCTGGAGGGCGGGAGGTCCAAGGAGGTGGAGAGCATCATGCAGCGCAGGTCCATGGGATTGTCTCGGGCGAACTCCATATAGGCGAGGCCCAGTTCCACGATCCTCTGGTCGGGGGGCAGCTCGGCCGGCACCCGGCGGACGCAGGCGTCCAGCCGTTCGAACGACTCGGCAAAGAGCGCCGCGACGAGCGAATCCCTGCTGGGAAAGTAGGTGTAGAGGGCCGCCGGGCTGAAGTCGGCGCGGCGAGCCACCTGGCGGAGACTCAGATCCTCCGGACCCACCTCGAGGAGCAATTCCCGAGCAGCGGCAAGGATCTCGGCTCGCGTGGCGAGGCGGCGACGGTCACGTCGAGAGAGAACGACGGTGTCTTCCATGCCTATCCCTTCCCTCATCAGGGTTTTCCGAACATGATATGTTCAGTTAAACGCTGCGCGACTCTCCGAACACTGTTAGCTCTATGATAGCCCCACGGCCGGTAAGGTTCCATGACTTGAGGGAGCATTCTTGGGTACCGGCAGACGAAACGCTCCCATTTTCCGAATCCGGCGCGGTAGAATGCGCCACGTTGCCGCATCCCGTGCGCTCACCAGTGATCCGCGCCCGAACGGAGGCCGCCATCTCCAAGAAGAGTAAGAACCGATCGAAGAAGTCCGGCGGAACGCCCGGCAAGCACGGCGCCGCGAGCAAGACCGGCGGGTCCGGCAAGCATGGCGCCGCGCAAAGCCGCAGGCGGCCGGGCACCGTCGTCGCCCTCCTCGTGCTGACGGCCATCCAGGCCATCGGCGCCATCGCGGGCGGTATCGGACTGGTACGCGACCCCATCGACAATATCGGCATGCCGCTCAGCATGCTGGAAGGCAGTCCGTTCAAGGACTACCTCATCCCCGGGATCATTCTGCTCGTGGTGGTAGGCATCTTTGCGCTCTTTGTATGGGCCGGGCTCCTGCGTCGGTGGAAGCCGGCGTGGTGGCTCTCGCTGGCATCCGGTGGAGGACTGGTCATCTGGATCATCGCCGAGGTGGCGATGCTGGGCTACCTCCCTGGGGCCGGCATCGGCATGCAGATCGGCATGGGGCTCCTCGGGATCGGCGATAGTCGTCCTGACCCTCCTCCGACCGACCCGCCGCTACTTCGGGATCGGCTGGTAGACCGGGGACAGAGGATTTTCGCAGCCACCACGGCTCCCGCTCTCCGCCTCCTCTGCCGAGCAGCGGCCATGTTGGCGTGACCCGGCGCCGCAGAAGCAAGTAACATACGCTCTGCGCAGAATGCCCACGAGCTACGCATGAGTGCAAAGGAGCTACCTTGTCCGCCGAAAGGTTCGACCCGGCCCAGGATGGAAGACTAGAGGTCTGCGAAGGCCGCCCGGTCGTCCTCTCCACTCATGGCCTCACCAAGGATTTCAAGAGGCTTCGCGCCGTCGACAACCTCGACCTGCGCGTATGCCGCGGAGACGTGTTCGGCTTCCTCGGTCCCAACGGATGCGGAAAGACCACGACCATCCGCATGATCTTCGGCCTCATCTACCCCACCAGCGGCTACGTGCGCGTGCTGGACCACAAGGTGCCCGACGATCGCCTTGAGCGCCCTGCGCCACCTGGGGGGCTTCGTCGACGACCCCATGTTCTACGGCAACATGACGGCCCGGCGCAACCTGCGGATGCTGGCGGAGATGAACGGGCACGTCACCGAAGAGCGCATCTCCGAAGTGCTCGAGATGGTGGGGCTCGCCGACCGGGCTACCTCGAAGGTGGGGGGATACTCCCACGGGATGCGCCAGCGCCTGGGCATCGCCCTGGCCCTGATCCACAACCCCGACGTGATCGTCCTGGACGAACCCACCAGCGGGCTGGATCCCCAGGGGATGAAGGACGTGCGCGAACTCATCCGCCAGCTGGGAGCAGGCGGCACCACGGTCTTCCTGTCGTCGCACCTCCTCCACGAGGTGGAACTGGTCTGCAACCGAGCGGTGATCATGAGCAAAGGCAGGGTGGTGGTCCAGGGACCCGTCTCCGAGCTGCGGCCGGCCAGCCACGCGGTCAAGGTGCTCACCGGCGACCAGACCCGAGCTCTGGAGATCCTCCGGCAGATGACGTCTCCGGGAGGGGTCAGGGAGGACGAGGGCTACCTCGTGGTGGAGTCCGGCGACGGCTTCGTACCCGAGATGGTGCGCCGCCTGGTCGCCGCCGACGTGGACATCCTGGCCGTGGTCCCGGCCATCGAGCAGGGCCTCGAGGACATGTTCCTCGAGCTCACGTCCGGAGTAGAAGGAGGGGTGCGATGAGCGCACTCCGCCGGGAATTCGTCAAGACCCTCTTCCAGAAGCGCACCTACATCGGGTGGGCGGGCCTGTTCGTCATCCCCTTCCTCATGATGCTCGCCTTCCGCTTCGCCGAAGGCGGCCCGCATGGGCAGGGCGCCGGCGGCGCACCCGACGTCGGCCAGATGATCTTCACTCAGATCCGCGACAACGGGATGTACCTGCTGGTGGCGGTGCTCATGGCGATGGCGACCTTCTTTCTCCCCCTCCTCTCCTCCATGGCCGGCAGCTACACCGTGGCCGGGGAGGCGGAGAAGGGCACCCTGCGGACCACGCTGATGCAGCCCATCCGGCGCGGGGCGCTCCTGATGGCGAAGTGGGGGGCGGCCAACATCTACGTGGCCATCTGCCTGGCGATCCTCGGCCTTGCCGCCCTCATCGCCGGCGGGTCGGTGTTCGGCCTCGACCCGGTGCGACTCTTCACCGGCCAAGAGATCGGGGTAGGGCACGCGCTCGGATTGGCCGTGGCCTCGTACCTCTTCGTGTTCGTCGGCATGGTGTGCGTCGTGTCGCTGGCCGTGCTCTTCTCGACCCTCACCGACTCCAGCCTCACGGCGGTCGCGGCCGCGCTCATCCTGGTGATCATCATGGAGGCTCTCGGCGCCTTCGAGGTGTTCGATTTCCTCAGGCCCTACATGTTCCCCAGCCGCTGGGACGCGTGGACGAACTTCCTGAGCTCGCCCGTGGACTGGGACCCGATCATCAAGGCCCTCATCACGTTCGCCGTGTGGATCGTCGGCACGACCGGCCTCGCCTACTGGAGATTCAGAAGCAAGGACATCCTGTCCTAGCCGATCGCGCGCAGCCTCGTCCTATCGCCGTGTCTCGTGCTGTGAGAGCATCGCCTTGCCAGTGAGATCCAGAGCGAACTTCTTCAGCACCCAGGCGGCGAGCGCGGTCAAGCCGGCCTACGTCCTCTTGGTCATGTCCATGACCAACGTGCTCGCCGCCTTCCTGACCTCCTCCATCAACATCGCCCTGCCGGACATCAAGGACGAGTTCAACCTCGGACCGGTGGCCCTCGGTTGGATCCCACTCTGCTACATCCTGGCAGCTGCGGTCGTCCTGGTGCCGTTCGGGCGCATCGCCGACACGGCCGGCCGGCGGCTGGTGTTCGTCACGGGACTGTCGATCGCGTTCGTGGGGACCGCGGCAGTCATCTTCATCGACTCCTACACCCTACTCATAGTCTTTCGAGTGATGCAAGGGATCGGGAGCGGGATGATCTTCGCCAGCGCCACTGCGGCCGTGACACTGGCCTACCCTCGCACCCGCCGGGGGTTCGCCATGGGCGTGATGGCCATGACCGCCTACCTCGGTCAGGCCATCGGGCCGCCCGTCGGTGGGGTGATCGTGCACAATCTCGGGTGGCGCTGGCTGTTCGTTGTAGGCGCCTGTTTCGCCGCGTTCAACCTGCTCCTCGACGCCGTGCTGCTGCGCCGGGCCGAGTGGAAAGACACGCGCTCAGGCCGCTTCGACTGGACGGGTTCCGTCGTCTACGGCTTCGCGCTGTCGGCCTTCCTGCTGGGGATGTCCTGGCTGCCCCTCGTCCACGGCATAGCGCTCGCGCTGATCGGGGTCTTGGGTATGGCGGGCTTCACCTGGTGGGAGAGCCGGGTGGAGTCCCCGGTGTTCGAGGTCAGAATGTTCCGGCACAACCGGCTGTTCGCCTTGTCCAACCTCACCTCGCTTATCAGCTACGCCTCTGCGTGGGGCGTGACTTTTCTCATGAGTCTCTATCTGCAGCTCGTACGCGGCCTCGATGCCCAGACGGCTGGACTCATCATGATCGTCGGCGTGGCTCTACAGACGGTGATGTCACCGTTTGGAGGTAGGCTGGCCGACAAGGTCCAGCCACGCTGGGTGGTCTCCGTCGGTATGGGACTCTGCGCCCTGGCCCTGGCCAGTTTCACGATGTTGGGCTTCGAGACGCCCTACTGGGAGATCGTCATCGCACTCTGCGCGCTGGGCCTGGGGTACGCTTTCTTCTCCGGGCCCAACCAGTCGGCCATCATGAGTAGCGTCGAACGCAAGGATGTGGGCATGGCGTCGGCCAGCGTAGGCAGCATGCGGGTCATCGGACAGGCGCTGAGCATCGCCCTGGCTACTATGATCATTGCGGTGGTGGTGGGCCGGCACGTGTTCACGACTGCCGACTCCCCTGAGTTGCTCAGCGCCATCCGCATCAGCTTCGGCATCATGGCGTTCCTCTCGTTCCTCAGCGTGCTGGCCTCGCTGGCGCGCGGCGATGTGCCGGCCGCGAAGCGGCCGCAGGAGCCGGCCCCGGTCATCGAGCCGTAGCAGCGCGGGCGCGAGCGCGCGGGCGCGCAGCGCGCGCGGCCGCGTGGCGCGACGGCGCGCGGCGCGGGCCAGGGCCGCAGGCGCGGACTGCGGGCGCGGCTGGACGCGCAGGCCCCCCTACCAGATGGTCATCGAATCGAGGAAGAGCTGGCGGAAGTCGTCGGCACTCGCGGGCCTGCGGCGACAGCTTGGTCACCCGATGCTGGGGCAACACCCCCTCCACCAGCGCGGGTACATCGGCCTCCGTGTAGCCCACCGCTCGCAGTCCATTGGGCATCCCCACCTGCTTCATCACCTCGATGACGGCCTGGGCGAGCAGTTCGCCGGCATCGTCGGGGCCGGCTCCACGGACATCCGCCCCGATGAGCGCCGCCGCCTGCAGACAGGGACCGGGATTGGCCGGGGCCATGAAGCGGAAGGCGGCCGGCGCACCGAGTATCACCGCCATGCCGTGAGGGATGAGGGGATGGTCGCTCAAGTACCCCTCGGGACGGTAGTCCCGGACCAGCCCGGAGATCGGATATGACATGCCGTGAGGGAGTGTCACCCCAGCCGAGCCGAACCCCACACCGGCCATGGTGGAGGCGAGGATCATGTGGGTCCGCGCTTCGTCGTCCTCGGAGTCGTTCATCGCCCGCACCACGTACTCGGAGCCGATCTCGAGAGCCTTGGCCGCCCAGATGCTGCTGATCGGATTGGCGCCCTGGTAGGCGGGCCGCACACGAGGGCTGTCTGCGGCTTCCCTCTGCTCGAAGGGCAGAGCGGTGAACGATTCGATGGCGTGCGAGAACACGTCGAGCGCCGTGCAGGCGACCGCCATGCGCGGGAGCGTGCGGGTGTTGTCGGGGTCGACGATACCCAGCTTGGGTCGCAGCGCTCGGTGGGAGATTCCGGTCTTGGCGTGCATCTCCGAGAGGTCGAATATGGCCACCGCGGTGGTCTCGCTTCCAGTCCCGGCGGTGGTGGGGATGGCGACGAGGGGCTTGAGAGGGCCCGGCACGGGAGTGGCCTTGCCGATAGGAGCGTTCACGTATTCGAGGAACTCGGCGGGATAGGTGGAGTAGAGGTCGGCCACCTTGGCCGTGTCGATGGTGGAGCCGCCGCCGACCGCCACATATCCGTCGAACTTGCCGGCCGTCGCGAACGCGACGGCCTCTTTGAGCGACACGTCGGTGGGTTCCACTCGCACCTGGTCGTAGATCACCGCGTCGATCCCCTCGGCCTTGAGCGACTGGAGGACGATGGCTGCGGTCTCACTGTGAGCAAGGTGCGGGTCTACGACGACCATCACCCTGCGGGCGCCAAGTTCCCTGACGTCGTAGCCGACCTCACGGGTCGCACCGCTGCCGAACTTGATGCTCGCCGCGTCGATCGTGAACACCGTTTCGAAACCCACCGGAGCCTCCGTTCTCTCTTCAGATGAAGCGCTTGACCATCTGGTCGGTGACTGCGTCCACGGTCAGCGGAGTGACGTCGAGCTCGCGCACCAGACGCTGCGCCCGATCATACCGCTGGGGGTCGTCCAGGTCCGCAAGTCCGCGTACCAGCCCCGCACGACGGGCGATCCGATACAGCACCTGAGCCTCCGGCGGCAGGTCGAGGATCGCGCGGAGTTCGGCGATCATGCGCTCCCGGTCGCCCGGGAGCCTCCCCTGCACGTCCTCGGTGAGGTTGAGGATGTGGTCGCTCACCACCGTGCTCCCGATCCCCTCGAGGTTCTCGAGGAAGAGAAGCACCTCTCGGGCGGTATCAAGGTCGCTCGCCTTCTCGAACTTCCCCTGGGCTATGTCCTCCGCGAGGATCAAGTGGTCGGGGACTGCCAGTGTCCGCAGCCGGATGAAATCCGGATCCACCTGGTTCATGAGGTCGGCCGTTTCGAGGGCGTTCTCTCGCCACAGCCGTTTGCCGCCAAGCCCGGGCATGTAGTAGGCCGAGAGTTCCATTCCCGCGGCCTTGATCTTGCGCCCACCTTCGATCTGGATGGCCTTGGTCACACCCTTGTCCATGGACTGGAGGATCTCGTCCGAGCCGGTCTCAAAGCCGATGTGCACCCGGTCGAGTCCCGCCGCCCGCATCTTCGCGAGATCCTCGGGGTCGATCCGCGCGACGGTCCGCGAACGGGCGTAGGTGGTGATGCGCTCGATGCCGGGGAAGCGCTCCTTGAGCAGACTCAAGATGGCGATCATCTCCGCCGGGGGCGCGGCCAGGGGATTGGCGTCCTGCAGGAAGACGGACTTCATGCCGTTGCGATACCAACCCCAGGCTGCGTGCTCAGCGCCGGGATCGAGCGGGGGACCGGATGCTGCCGCAGGATCCTCGCCTGCAGCCCCAGCTCCGCGGCTGACTGTCTCGGGAGCGAACGTCTCCACCCACGCGGCCACGGCCTCGATGTCTGCGAGCACGTGCGCCAGCGGGCGGCGACTGAAGTCGGTGTCCTTGTACACCGGGCAGAAACGACAGCGGTTCCAAGGACAGTTGCGCGTGACCCTGATGAGCAGGCTCCGAGCCTCGCTCGGCGGGCGGATGGGCCCTTGTTCGAATCCCCTGTACTGAGCGCCTTCAGCTGACATGCCGTCTCCAAAGTAGTCCAGGAGACGATTCTACCCTGCTGCGGATGCTGGGGCCGGCGCCGTCAGGCCCGGCCGTGCCGCTGCGCCGCACCCGTAGTCCGAAGGCCCACGGGTTCAGCCGCGCTGGCTCAGCCGGTGGGGTTCCTCCGCGCGCGAGGGGTGATGGTGAGCATCCCCGGCTGGCGTTCGTAGACGCGGATCAGCGCCGCCACCACTTCGGGGTCGAACTGCCAGCCGCTGTCTCGCCTGATCTCGTCGAGCGCTTGCGGGACGGAGAATGGTTCCTTGTACGCTCGAGGATGGGTCATGGCATCGAAGGCGTCGGCGACCGCCACGATACGGGCGGCTATAGGTACGGCCAGGCGCGCCAGCCCGTTTGGGTACCCAAGGCCGTCCCAGCGTTCATGGTGACTGAGCGCGATCTGTTCAGCGGTCTGCAGGACTTCGCTCTCGGCGCCGTGCAGGAGAAAGGCACCGAGGGAGGTGTGCTGACGCATCTGCTCCCGCTGCTCGTCGGTGAAGGCCCCTTCTCCGTGAAGAACCTCGTCCGGCACTGCCACGTTTCCCAGGTCGTGCAAAGGAGCCGCCTTCATGATCAACCTGGTCTCGTCGGCCGGAAGGAGGAGTTCCTGGGCGATGAGGCCGCTGAGCCTGCCGACCCGCGCCGGGTGTCCGCCGGCAGGGTCATCCCTGAGTTCGGCCACGCGGGCAAGGCGATCGAGCAATTCCATGTGGCTTTCGTGGGATTCCCGAGTGCGTCGGCGGAGCATCTCTTCCAGTAGGGCTTTGGTCTCGTGCAGACGACAGCTCATGAAGCGGACCTCGAGCAGAGAGTTCACGCGCACCAAGAACTCTTGAACGTCGACCGGTCTCGCCAGGTAGTCCTTCGCTCCCGCCCGGATCACCCGCGCCTTGAAGCCGGTGGAGTCGCCCGTGCCCACGGCGATCACCGGAACGAAGTCATCGTCCGCCACGCGCCGCTGGAGGTCCTCCAGCACCGTCAGACCATCACGGGTGGTCGTGTCGACGTCAAGGACGATGAGATCGGGGGTCTGCTCCTCGAGGCAGGCGCTGACCGCCGCCGGATCGGTGCAGGCCTGCACGCGACTGTAGCCGGCACCTTCCAGCGCATGCGCTAGAGAGCAGGTGTCGCGGGCCTCGTCGTCGATGACGAGGATCCCAGCGTCGGTATAGGTGGAATCGATCAAAGGAGGCCATCCCCGGTGCACGCTGTTATTCACCTTATCGACCGGGAGAGGCGGAGTCTTTACTCCGGGCGAGCGGCTCCGATACAACTCAGTTCGCAGGCTCGACAGTATCTGATGACTGCCGGCTCCCCGGCCGCCGCGATATCGGCGTCCATCTGCACGAAGCAGGCAGAGCGTGAGAAGCCTCCAGGCAGTCCGGCAGACCCCGCGCGCACCGCTTCGACCCGCTCGTTCTTGTCGAACGCGGCCCGGGGACACGCGGCTTGGCACGGCGCGGGACAGCCGGCGCAGGGGTCGAGTGCGGCGGGCCCTGTGGAAGGCAGAGCGATGTCCAGCGTCAAGGCGCGGAGCCGGACGAGAGGCCCGTATCCCGGCACCATGAGGAGGTTGTTGCGGCCGATACTCCCCAACCCGGCCAAGATGGCGGCGTCCTTCAGATAGATGCCACCCTTCTCGACATGGTAGGGGAGATGCACGCAGGCGATCCCGAAGGTCCGGGGGATCCACTCGCAGAGATCCCGCACGATCGCCGCCAGCAGCCGGTTCCCCGGGGGATCGATGCGCCCGGACCACCAGTCGAGCTCGGGCTGGTCGCGGGGATGCGCCAGGGCGATCACCAAGACGGTCCGCGCTCCCTCGGGCCAGACAACGGTCGGAAAGTCGGGACTGCGCGCTGCCAGCTCGTACGAGGGCGCGCGCCTCAGGTCGTCGACCGAGACGATCCCCGCCCTGGTCGCCCCCAGTTCGACGGCTCTGTCGAGGATGGCGGCGGCCTGCTGCTCCCTGATTGTCTCGCCGCCGTTTCGATCATTCCTCCTCTTGCCTGTACCGCGCCCAGTATAGGCGTGATCCCCGCGAGTAGGGGCCGGGCGTTCCGCCCGGCCCCCCGCGCGCGGTAAGCTGGTAGTCAGACCGCCACCTGCTGCCGGTCTGACGAAATCACATCAGAAGGGAGAGAGCGAATGAGCATCGAGCAATCGCCCGAGGCCCAGGTCGAGCGGTTCATGGAGAGGTATGTCGACGCAGTCTACATCGCCGACGTGGAGGCCCTGAAGACCCTGTTCCACCCCGCGGCGGCCATGTCCGGGTATCTCGGCGATACCCTGCTGACGGGAAGTCCCGAGCCGTTCTTCGCCGATCTGGCCGGCCGTCCCTCGATGGAGCAGGCCAAAGCGCCCTACAAGGCCAAGATCCGCGATATCCACACCTCGGGCCTGACGGCGAGTTGCCGCCTGGAAGAGACTGGCTTCTTCGGGACCATGGACTTCGTCAACTACTTCCACCTGCTCAAGATCGACGGTCAATGGAAGATCGTGAGCAAGCTGTTTCAGCCCGCCCAGTAGGAGCATCCATGAGTGAACTCACGCCCCTCACGCGCGATCTATCCGTCTTCAACAAGCTCGAACTGGAGAAGCCTCCCGTAGGAGTGAAGTTCCTGTTCGGCGAACCGAAGGAACTGCCCCGCCTCGACCGGACCCTCGGGCTCTGCGAGATGGTGTCCGAGGCTCAGACAGGCAAGGCTTTCTATGCCGGTTTTGAAGACCACGAGTGCGCCGGCCCGGTCCCCCTGGGGATGGTCGACGTAGAGCCCTTCTACTTCAGCGGCCAGATCGGTCCGTGCCTCGAGGTCTTCAAGGAGGCCCGTGCGAACCGCCGCATCTACGACGTCGTGCCCCGGCTCGAGAGGGGTACGTGCAACTACACGGCCTTCGCCCCCCTGGACAAGCTGACCTTCGATCCCGATGTACTGGTGCTCACCGGCCGGGCCCGCAAGATGGAGATCGTGCTGCGCTCCATGAGTTGGACCACCGGACAGACGTATGAGAGCAAGGGCACCCCGGTCCTGGGCTGCGCCTGGACCCTCGTCTACCCGTACGTCTCGGGCAAGATCAACTTCTCGGTGACGGGCCTGACCTTCGGCCACATCGCGCGAGAGGTCGGCACGGAGGGCAACGTGATCGTCTCGGTGCCCTGGGACGCCTTGCCGACGATGGTGGAGAACCTCGAGGAGATGCCCTTCGTCCTCCCCGCCTACGAGGACGGCCGGGACAACTACAGCGAGCGCTTCAAACGGGTGACCGGAGAGCACTGAGAGCGGCGCCGAGCGGGCGCTGGACGCATCGGCGGCGCCCCGCGACGACCGCGCGGTAAGGCGGCACTCCGGCAGCCGCCCGGAGGGATCTAGAGCCCCTCCTCGTATACCCGTCTGCCGCCGACCACGGTGGCGACGTTCTTGATGGTGTGGATCTCCTCGGGATCGGCGGACAGGACATCCCGATCGAGGACACAGAAGTCGGCGAGCTTGCCTGGTTCGAGCGAGCCCTTGCGCTTCTCCATGTGATCCTGCCAGGCCCCGCCCATGGTGTAGAGCCTTACCGCCTCGCTCACGGAGATACGTTGGGCCGGACCCCGCACCGTCCCCGAGGCTTTCGACTTGCGCAGTACCGCCGCCTCCACCCCTTGGAGCCAGTCGGGTTCGGTCACTGGCGTATCCGACGAGAGACTCACGTGGACGCCGGCGTCGAGCAGGGTCCGCACGGGAAACTGCCACGCGGAGCGCTCGATTCCGATCAGCTTGTCGACGACGTCGGAGAAGACCCACTTCAGAATGGGCTGGGTGCTCACCCCGATGCCGAGGTCGACCATGCGCTTGATGTCGGCAGGCGTTACCAGGTCGCAATGGATCAGATAGTGGCGTAGATCCCGAGGGTCTTCCGCCTGCGCCTTGGCGAACCCGTCGACGCACGCCTTGATCGCCCGATCGCCGATGACGTGGACGCCGCACTGGAAGCCGCGGCGTGTGGGCGAAGACGATCATGTTGACGAGTTCCTCGCAGCGCTCCTCCTCGGTCGCTCCCGGTAGCACCAGGCTGCCGTTGCCCCCGTCGGGATAGTCCTCGTACAGCCAGGCCGTCTTGGTCTGAGGGATACCGTCGGCGAACAGCTTGATCCGCCGATCTGGAGCCATTCGTCGCCGAACCCGCTGTGGATGCCGATCTCGAGGATGCTCCTCTGGAAGTCCTGGAGAGAGATGGCGCCGTACTCTCCGAACAGGTAGAGGACGTTCACCCGCACCGTCATCGCCTCTTCGTTATGAAGATCGTTGTAGACGCTGATGCATTCCGACCCCAAGAGCCCGCCCTGGTAGCCGATCCCGCCGGGGCCGAGGCTGCATCGGTCACGCTGGTGATGCCTCGCGCGTTCATGGTCCGCATCATGGCGAGGATGGCCGCCCGCTTCTCCTCCCTGGTCCACGGCGGCACCACCCGCATCAGGATCCCCTGGCCGGCAGTTCGACCAGGACTGCCGGTGGGCTCTCCGTGTCGCGGGTCCTTGACGATCTCCGACCCGGTTCGGTGGTGGAGTCGCGGGTGATACCCGCCAGCTGGAGCGCCCGACTGTTCGCAACCAGCTGGTGCTGCGTGAAGTCCACCAGGTATACGGGGTTGTCTGGCGCGACCTCGTCGAGGTCGCCCGCGTCATGTGCCGAGTCGGGTCGGCCAGACACTCATCCAGGTACCCGTCGTCCCAGCCGTTGCCGCGTATCCACTCCCCCGGTTTGAGCGTCGCAGCCCGCGCCCGTACCGACTCCTTGATGTCGGCGATGGACCGCACCGCCGGGAAGCCCACGTCGAGCGTTAGCGGCGGCCGGCTACCCCCGTACATCGCCGCGTGCGTGTGCGAGTCGTTGATACCCGGAAGCACCGTCTTGCCACCAAGGTCGATCACTTCCGTGGTCGGGCCAGCCGAGCCACCTGATCTCCTCGTTCGTGCCGACCGCGAGGATCCGGTCCCCCTTGACCGCCAGCGCCTGAGCGATCGAGTCGCGCGCGTCCACCGTGACGACCTTGCCGTTCACATAGATGGAATCTGCGGTCCAACCGCTCATCTCGCACCCCCGGAGGTCGTAGACAACCGCACCGATCTATTCCCCCAGATACGCTTTGCGCACGTGCTCGCTGTGCAGCAGTTCGCTCGCGAGTCCCTCGACCACGATATTGCCCGTCTCCAGCACGTAGGCCCTCATCGCCAGCTTCAACGCCAGCCGCGAGTTCTGCTCCACGAGCGAGGACGGCGGTGCCCGTCTCGTTGATCTCCCGCATGATCTTGACGATCTCGGCGACCATGAGCGGTGACAGCCCCATCGACGGCTCGTCCAGTAGGAGCACGCGCGGCCTGCACATCACGGCTGTGGCTATCGCCAGCATCTGCTGCTCGCCGCCGCTGAGCGTGGACGCCTGCTGCCGGGCTCGTTCCTCTAAGCCGTGGGAAATGCTTGAGTATCTCCTCCAGGTCCTTGGCGGTGGCCTTGCGGTCCTTTCGCAGATAGGCGCCGATCTTGAGGTTCTCGGCGACCGTCATGTAGGGAAACAGCCCCCTGTCCTGCGGCACCTGGACGATGCCCATCTTCACGATGCTCTGCGGCTTGCGTCCGTCGACGCGGACTCCATCGAACCAGATCTCCCCGCTGGCGGGAGCTTTGAGTCCCGATAGAGCCCTCAGTATGGTGGACTTGCCGGCACCGTTGCTTCCGATCAAGGTCACGATCTCGCCCGGCTCGAGATGCATGGAGACACCCTTGACCACTTCCGCGCCTTCGTATCTGACCGCCAGTTCTTTGATCTCAAGCCACATCGGAATCCGTCCCCAGATAGGCCTCGATCACGGCCGGGTCGGCCACGCACTCCCGAGGCGTGCCTTCGATCAGCTTCTGTCCGTAGTTGAGCACGACGCTCCTGGCGCACAGGCCAAGGACCGCCCGCACGTTGTGCTCGACCACGATCACCGTAGTGCCCTTCGATCGCGTTCACACTCTTGATGATGTCGATCATCGAGGTCGGTCTCCTCGGCGTTCATGCCGGTGAGCGGTTCGTCGAGCAGGAGCAGCGTGGGGTCCGAAGCCAGAGCGACCGCGACGCACAATTCCCGCTGGCTGCCGTGGGGAAGGTTGACGCATAGTTCGTGCGTCTTGTCCGTGAGGCCCACGAATCCCGAGCAGCTCGGTGCAGCGCGTCGACAACCTCCGGCCTGCTTCCGCACGTGCTCGAAGCTCCGTCCGATGACGGCGAAGGGGCCGTGCTTGGTGTTGCAGGTACATACCGGCCAGAACGTTCTCGAGAACGGTCATGCTCTTGAAGAGGGCGTTCTTCTGGAACACCCTTGCGATGCCCATCCGAGCCCGGCGGTGAGGTGGGTAGCGGGTGACGTTGTGCCCCCCGAACATGATGGTACCGCTCGAGACCTTGAGAGTCCCGTCGATCAGGTTGAGCATGGTGCTCTTGCCCGCCCCGTTGGGACCTATCAGACCCAGGATCTCGCCCTCCTCTACCGTCAGATCGACCTTGTTGACGGCAGCGAGCCCCCCGAAATGGCGAGAGAGTTCGGTGACTTCGAGCAGCGCCATCGCCGTCACCCCTTCTCGAGCCTCACCGACCGGGGCCGGCGGCTCTGTGGCCCCCGGTCCGCCGACCGCCGCCGGCGAACCGCTGGCGGCTGCCACGGCCACCTTCAGCCGTCTCGCCCGCCTCCAGCCACGGACCTGGGCCGGGAGTCCCACCAGACCCATGGGCATGAAGATCATCACGAGAATGGCTATGGCACCCGTCATCATCGGCTGGTACTCCTGCATCGAACCGGGTGTTCTCGGCGAGCAGAGTGAGAACGGTCGTGCCGACGAGAGGGCCTATGAAGTAGTCCTTGCCTCCCACCACCATGTAGACCAGCAGGTAGATGGACATGGTGACACCGAAGCGCGAGGTGGTGTCGGGGCTGAGGTTGTGCTGGAACGACGCGAACAACGCCCCGGAGATGCCCGCCATGAAGGCCGCGATGCACGAAGTTGACCGTCTTGTAGCCGATGACGTTGATCCCCACCGCACCGGCCAGAGTGTTGTCGTCCTTGATGGCTCGCCACTGGAAGCTGATGTAGGCCCGTTCTAGCGTAGTACAGGATCAGCAGAGCGATCAGGACGACGCCGACGGCGATGTAGTAGTAGTTCTCGGGTCTTGTCGAAGTCGACCTGTCCGGCAAACGGGACGTTCTGCGTCCCCGGGCCCGGAACGCCGGTCAGGCCTAGCGAACCACCCGTGAGCGAAGTCCAGTAGTAGGCCACCAAGCGGAAGGTCTCTGCGGTCAGCAGGGTGAGGATCGAGAAGTAGATCCCTTTGACCTTGAGGAACGGATACGACAGAAGCAGGGCTATGAAGGCGGAGAAGAGACCGCTGATGATCAGCGACGGCCAGAACGGCATCCCTCCCTTCATCATGAGCGCGGCGTGCGCGTACGCCCCGATGCACGGCGAAGCCGACCTGGCCCAGCGATATCTCGTTGATCAGCGTGATGCTGCGAAGGCTGCTCACCATCAAGATGTTGATGGCAAGCAGGCCCAGGACGGTCAGCCAGTACCGGTTGCCCGACAGCAGCTGCGGCATCAGGAAGACGACCACGACGATCGCCACCCACACCAGGAGCTTCGCCAGACCCGCGCTTAGTCATGGCCGAGGAGGCCCTTGGGCCTGAAGAGGAGCACCAGGATGACCATGACCAAGGGCCCCACCGATGCCATCGCCGGGCTGAAGAACACCGGCACGATGCCGTCGATGAGACCGAGGATCAGACCGCCGATCACCGCGCCGGGGATGCTGCCCAGCCCGCCCAGCACGATGATCACGAGACCCTTGATCATCGGCAGCCCGCCCATGTAGGGCTGCAGCTGCAGGATGGAGCCGGCTAAGGCCCCGGCCAGCGCGGCCAGCGCACAGCCGATCGCCATGGCAGACATGGACATCCTATTGGGGTTGATGCCTTTGAGAAACGACCCTTCGCGGTTCTGGGCGCTCGCGACCATGGCCAGTCCCAGCCGGGTCCGCTTGAGAAAGGCGTAGAGCAGCAGCAGCGCGAGCACGGAGAAGCCGATCGCCAGGATCCGGTCCCGCGGGACCGTGGCTCCGAACACGGTGAACGAGCCCGAGATGAGAAAGGGCAGGCTCTTCGTGTAGAGCCCGAACGCGACGATCGTGGCGCTGGTCAGTATCAGGGTCAAGCCCGTGGACACGACGATGGAGCTGAGCACCACGTCGCGGCCCGGCCGGGGCCGGAACAGTCCTCGCTCCAACAGGACCCCGAACACCGCCATCATGATCATCGAGACGGCGATCGCCGGGTAGAGGCCCAATCCCCGGCCCACGAAATAGTGGACGCGCGAACGCCCCCAGCATGTAGATCTCGCCGTGGGCGAGCTGGAGGATGCCCATGATGCTCAAGATCAGCGTGAGCCCCAGGGCCATCAGGACGTATAGCCAGCCGAGGGCTATCCCGTTGATTGATCGCCTGCAGCCAGAGATCTAGCGAATCCAATCAGGCTCCTTGGCAGGGTCGGGGGAAGGCCGGTCGTTCATGCGCCGGCGCGGTCATGGAGCCGCCCGGTGTCGTGGACGACCGGCCTTCCCGTGCATCAACTGCTTGCTCAAGACGCCTGCCGGGGCAGAGTCAAGCGGGTCTACTCCGCCACAGGCTCTTTGAAGCCGACGAACTCGATCTGGCCGTTCATGAGGCGGCTGAGCGGGAGAGGCCTGTATAGCACCCGGTTCACTCCGAAGCGGTCCACGCCGCCGATGTAGCCCGGCCCGTGCAGTGTCTGCAGATCACCGGGGTTGGTCATGCCCTCCATGGTCGTCACGACTGTCGCCGCGTCGGTCGTTCCCGCCTTCTGCATGACCTGGACCATCACCCAGGGCATGTCGTAGGCATGGACGGCGTCGGAGATGAAGGGGTCGTTCGGCCACTTCGCCTTCCAGGCGTCCATGAGCTTCTGGATCTCGGGGGTCGGATGGGTGACGTCGACGCTGTTGCAGATGACGTCGGTCAGAGCGACCGGGTCTTGAACGGTCACCTGGAAGACATCGGCCCCCAGCGGCGAGTTCGACACGAAGACGCCCTTGAAGCCTAGCTGCCGTGCCGCTTTAAGCTGGTCGTTCGCCTGTCCGCTGACCATGGCCCAGATGATGTCCGGGCTTGGCCCCGTTGAGTTTCGTCATCACCGGCACGAAGTCGGTGGTCCCCCAGTCCATGTCTCCTGAGCCACTATCTCCATGCCCCGCGCCGTCACCTGCGCGTCTGATCCGCTCGACCATGCCGTCGTAGCCGATGTCAGGTACCGACAGCGCGATCTTCTTCGCTTGCGGGTAGGTCTCGAGGATGTAGTCGAGGTCGATCGGCTGGGTGTCGTCGTGGTTGATGAACGGCCGGACCTGCAACGGCTTGTCGGCGCGCGACGTCCTGGGGAGCACCCGGGATGTTCGCGTTCGCCTGCGCGTAGAGCACCCCGGCGGCCTGCGTCACTTGGTTGATGGCCGCCATCTCGCTCTCGAGGATGGCCGCCGATGACCAGATTGACTTTGTCCTGGTTCACGAGCTTGCTGGCCGCGGTGCTCGGCGCCCTCAGCCGACCCTTTGCTGTCCTCGTGGATGAACTCGATCGTGTAGGTGTCGTTGCCGATCTTGACGCCCCCCGCATTGTTCACGTCCTCGGCGTAGATATCCCACGCCCGTGTGAACGAAAGCCCGAGGATGGCCAACGGACCGGTCTGCGGCATGATCGAGCCGATCTTGAGAGTCTTGGCCTCACCAGTCGGCGCGCCCGTAGTGGCCGGACCCGCGGTGGTCGCCGGGCCTGCGGTCGTGGCCGGACCAGCAGTGGTGGCCGGGCCTGCGGTCGTCGTAGTGTCCTCCGTGTCTCCGCACGCGGCGACAGCGAACAGCAGCGCCGTCAACACCGCGAAGACGCAGACCAGAGCGTAGGTCCTTCTCTTTGGCATGATGCTTCCCCCTAACAATGCATGCAGTGTGCTACCCGTTTCCCCCGAACCTGCTGCCTCTTCTCGGGTCACCTCCTTGCCGGTGGACGACCTCCGGAGTGTTCTCGTGTCAATAGCCGCGCGTGAGCGCGAGCTCACCACCGCATGTCAACAGAAGCGAGAGCGAGGCGCAAGTATCCGAAAGTATGATTGTGCGGCGCTCATGGGGTAAACCCCAGTTCCTGTCTCACCGCGTGCGCGATAGATGTCCGGGTCCGGGCTCCGACCTTGGCCGAGATGCTCTGGATATGCTTCTTCACGGTACACTCAGCGATGAAGAGCGCCTGGGATATCTCCCTGTTGCTGCCGCCGACGATAAGCCGATCGAGCACCTCGATCTCCCGGTCGGTCAATGCGAACCGTGCCTTCAACGGTTCGCTCCACCTCCGGTCGAGGCCATCGGGGGGCTCGAGGATGATTAGGCGGCCGCGGTCACCGTGATCCAGCGTGACCTCCCTCGAGCTGACCCCGACATTGAAACTCTCGGCGAGAATCTCGGGACTGCTCAGAGTGAAGCCGACGAAGCAGGCTTCGGCGATAAGGTTGGGACTCCCTGCCGTCTGCCGAAAGGGCGCGTAAAGCATCCGGGCGATGTCATTGCAGAAAAGGACCCGGCCCCGGGTGTCGCAGACGATCACACCTCTGCCCGCAGCGGTCGGCTGCGCTGAACGCAGGCTCGCCGAGAACATCCTCTCGAGATGGTTCCCCACGAACGGGGCGAGGATATCCAAGACGGCCAGCTCCTCTGCAGAGAACGGACGGCCGCGACGAGCTCGGTGAAGGCACAGAGCTCCCCGAGTAGAGGAGTTGGGTGAAACGAACGCCACAAGATCGTAGTGGATCTCGGCGCTCTTCATGAAGTCGTTGTAGAACTCGGTCGCGACCAGAGCCTTGTAGTCGACGACCTCCATGAGATCGGATACCGAATGGGCCGGTGATTCGCGCGGTAGACAACCGTAGCCCCTGATGTAGTCGGGTAGCCCGGTGGGATCCAGATCGGCGTAGTAGTCGGCATAAAGCTGCGCCACGGCGGGATCCTGGTTGTGGACCACGAACTCCAGCTCTCTCGTGAGTGGGTTGCAGAGGATTAGGACTGCCTGCTCGGCTCGAACCTCCTCCGAGATGCAGTGCAGCAGCCGCCGACAACCCTCCAGGTCTGGACTGGCCCTGCCGATCTCCTGCAGGGTGCCGAGCACGGTCGCGGAACGCTCCGGACTGACCGGGGCTTTTCGGGGAGGTGCGGGCGCGAATGGCGGGAACGTGGAGTGCCCAGCAGTCGGAATGATCCCGTCAGAGGTCCCCGTAGGATCCAGCGTCGTCGCTTTGGCCATCGCCCCCCACAGCCCGAGAAGCCTTAGCTACAGTGCCTGAGATGGTACCTCCGGGGGGTGGCCGCGTCCAGCGCGCCGCGCGGGAGGTACGGGCGCCTCGCAGATGGCGGTCTCGATCGCCGGACCAAGAACCGGGTCGATCCACGGCCCGTCCTTACCGATCAGCCTGCCCGCCTTTGCCGGCCCCCAACTCCCCGGTGAGTAGGGAAGCGGGGGGACCCCAGAGCCGAGAATGGGCCCGACGATCCTCCATTGCGCCTCGATGGCATCCTCCCGGGCGAACAGTTCCTGATTCCCATACAGGGCATCGGTAAGCAGACGCTGATAGGGGGGCCTCATGTCTCCGGGACAGGAGGTGAGCAACAGCTCGACATCCCGACCCACCATCCGCTCGCCCGGCACCTTGACCCGCAGACCGAGCGCGATCACCACATCGGGGCTGATCCGGATGCGCACGTGTCCCGAGGAGTTCGCCACGCGCTCTCCGAACGTTTCGCGTGGGGGCCGCTTCAGCTCGATGAAGACCTCGGTGGCGGTGGCGGCCAGCTGCTTCCCGCTCCGAACGTACACGGGGACACCCGCCCAACGCCAGTTGTCGATCATGAGCTTGAGTGCGGCATAGGTCTCCACGTTCGAGTCGGAGGCCACTCCCGGCGCCGATCGATATCCCACGTACTGGCCCCTCACGATATGTCTCGGTTCGACCGGCCGGACCGCCAAGAGCAATCGGGACTTCTCGTCTCGAAAGGCGTCGGGTATCCCTCCCCCCGGGGGATCCATGGCGACCACCGCGAGGAGCTGCAGCAGGTGGTTCTGGATCACATCCCGGAGGGCACCGGCTTCTTCGTAGAAGCCACCCCGCTCCCTGACCCCGTAATCCTCGGCCATGGTGATCTGGATGCTACGGATGTGGTCCCGATTCCAGATGGGCTCGAGGAGTGGGTTGGCGAACCGAGTGTAGGTGATGTTCTGCACCGGCTCCTTGCCCAGGAAGTGATCGATACGGAATATGGCCGATTCCGGATAGTGTCGGCGAAGCGTCTGATTGAGCCCCAGGGCCGACTGGAGATCGCGACCGAAAGGCTTCTCGATGACCACCCGGGCGTCGAGGCTGCAGCCGGATTCGGCGAGTGAACTGGTGACGACCGGGAACACGCTGGGAGGGATGGCCATGTAGAACAGGGGCGACGCTGCTCCTTGGAGAACATCGCACATCTTGGCGTAGGTCTCGGGAGCACCGTAGTCGCCGCGGACGTACCGCAGCATCTTGGCCAGTCGGGTGAAGGCCGTCTGATCGAGCTTTCCCCGCGCCTCGACGGCATGCCTGGCGCGCGCGACGAGCTGCTCGTCACTCCAGTCGGACCGAGCCACGCCGATCACCGGCACCTCCACGTCCTCGTCCCGGAAGAGCCCGTGCAGGGCGGGAAAGATCTCCTTGTGTACGAGATCGCCGGTGACGCCGAACACGACGATGGCGTCGGACCTGGAAGCCTGCATCATTCCGCTCCTTCATCGCCGAGGAGCAAGGCGGAGGCGCATCCAGTCCGGCGGGATCTCGCGCGAGGTCCAACCCCGAGGCTGCCTCCTCGTCAAGCAGCCAGCACAGCCGCCCGCCGGCGGGACGGATCAGCCGCGCGGGCACGAGCCCGGGGGCGGCGTCACCCTGGAGGACCTCCTTGACCGCGGCCGCCTTGGCGGCCCCGCTCACAACGAACAGCACCATCGCCGCCCGGTTGATGAAGGGGGCCGTGAGCGTGACCCGCCCGAGCGGTCCTCCGGCGCCCTCGGCGAACGGAGCTCGGCACGCGGCGGCCCACCGCACCTGCTCATCCAGAACGTCCGAACCGGGGAAGAGTGAAGCCGTGTGACCGTCGGTCCCGAGTCCGAGCATGACAAGGTCCAGCCGGCCGCCCCGGACGGCGGCGGCCGGCGACCGCAGCAGGTCTTCGTACTCGTCGGCGGCCGATCGGGCAGCGTCAAGGGCAGCATCAGAACTCGAGGCCGCGATGCCGACCGGGCAGGCCATGGCATGTACCTGCTCGGGCGGTATCGGCACGAGGTCTAGAAGGGCGCGTCGAGCCATGCCCTCATTGCTGCGAGGATCATCGCGATCGACGCACCGCTCGTCGCTGAAGAACACGTGGATCGCGCCCCACGGAAGGAGGTCGCGGAAGGGCGGTCCGGCCAGGAGCCTGTAGACCGGCTCGGGCGTCGACCCGCCGGAAAGCGCGATGGTGAATGCACCCGACCGGCGGACGGCGCGGCGCGCCTCGGCCACGACGGCCGCCGCTGCAGCCAGCGAGAGGGACTCTGCGTCCGGAAGCACCGTCACTGAAGTGCTGGTCGGGCTCCCCTCATAGTGACCCGATCTGCGCATGGCCGCTTCTTGCCCTCTTCCGGCCTATGATGACCAGTCGGTGTGGAAGATGCCCTCCTGGTCGACCCTCTGATACGTGTGCGCTCCGAAGAAGTCGCGCTGAGCCTGTATCAGGTTGGTCGGCAGCCAACCGGTCTGGTAGCTGTCGACGTAAGCGAGAGCCGTCATCATGCCGGGTATGGGGATCTGCTCTGTGGCACCCGCGCGAACGACAGCGGCGAGTGCTCCCCGCCGCATGTTCACTTCGGCACTCAATCCTGGGTCGAGCAACAGGTTGGCAAGTCCGGGCTGTCCCTCGAAGACCGCGCTGATCACTCTGAGCAGTGCGGATCTGATGATGCAGCCGCCACGCCAGATCGAGGCCACCTCACCGAGGGAGAGCCCATAGCCCTGTACTTCCGACGCACGCCGCAGCAGAGCGAAGCCCTGCGCGTACGCCACTATCAAGCCCGCATACAGTGCGTCCCGCACGAGCTCCACGGTCAACGCGGGGGGCGTCGACGCGCGGGCCGCCGCGCCGGCCACGCCACCGGCCACGCCGCCGGCGTCTGCTGTCCTTCGAGCCTCCGCACGCTCTTGCTCGAGTCCCGAGAGACTGCGCATGCTGACGGCGGCATCGACGGTGGGAGTGGGTACGTGCAGGTCCATCGCGTTCTGCGAAGTCCAGGTGCCCGTCCCCAGCTGACCGGCTTCTCCCCGGATCACATCGATCAGGAAGCCCCCGGATCGTTCGTCGCGGCGTCGCAGGATCTGGGATGTTATCTCGACAAGATAGGAATCGAGTTCCGCCCCTTGCCACTCCCCGTAGACGTCCGCGAGTTCCGGGTTGGTCAAGCCCAGACCCTGCTTGAGCAGAGCGTAACTCTCCGCGATGAGCTGCATGAACCCGTACTCGATGCCGTTATGCACCATCTTGACGTAATGGCCGGCCGAGCCGGGCCCCAAGTACGAGACGCAGGCCCTTCCCTCCACGTTCGCTGCCACGGCTTCGAAGATCGGCTGCACCGCCTGGAAGGCGGCGCGCGGTCCTCCGGGCATCATGCTCGGACCGTGACGCGCTCCCAGCTCGCCTCCGGAGATGCCCACACCCAGGTAGCGCACGCTCCGGCCATCGAGGGCAGCTCCACGCCGATCGGTGTCCCTGAAGTGAGAATTGCCCCCGTCCACGACGATATCGCCGGGCTCGAGCAGCGGCTCGAGGCCTTCGAGCACCGCATCGACCGGCCTTCCGGCGTCGACCATCATCATGATCACGCGCGGCCGCTTCAGCGAGTCGAGGAGTTCGTCCAGTGAGTGGCAGGGGTGCACGTGCTGATCGGGCCGGAGTCCGGAGACGAACATGTCGGTGACGGAGGACGTGCGGTTGAACGCCGCCACGGCGAAGCCCCTGTCCGCCATGTTGAGCACCAGATTCCGGCCCATCGTACCCAGGCCGATCATTCCGATATCGTTGGGCATGGCGTTCATGAGAAGCTTCTTCCCTTGATAGGCACGGGTCAACCTTGGCTCAAAGATACACTGCGACACCAGACTCAGTACCAGGCGTTGACTTAATGCGGCTGGAGTCATTCAATTGACAGGTGAGTCGAGCAAGGTGAGCCGCCGCAGGGTGGGTCACGGCAAGGTGAGTCGCAGCCCGACAAGGGGGAGGCACCATGACGAAGGCAGCGCGAACGGGGACGGTCGAAGCGAACGGCACCCGACTCTACTACGAAGTGCGGGGTTCGGGCCCCTCACTCCTGTTCATCCCCGGAGCCGAAGGGGACGCGGAGGAGTATGCGCGGGTGGTCGCCCTGCTCCAAGATGAGTTCACCATCGTCTCCTACGATCGCAGAGCCTTCTCGCGCAGCCCGCGACCCGATGGTTTCGCGAACACCACTGTCGAGCAGCAAGCCGACGATGCGGCCGCCCTTCTCGATGCCCTTGGACTCGGCCCGGCAGCCGTCTGGGGCAACAGCTCGGGAGCTATCATCGGACTCAGCCTCACCCTCCGCCACCCGGAGGCCGTCACCGCGGCCATGCTGCACGAGCCTCCGCTGTTCGCCGGGATGAGCGACGTGGGCAAGGTGCGCGGCTTCCTCAAGGAGGCGACAGCCAGCGGGAAGGTACCTTTCATGCGCATGCTGACCGGCGACATCATCTTCGAGAGCCTCCCCGCGGATTACCGGACCCGGCTGGCCGACGACCGTACCTGGATCGACCTCGAGTTCGACAACTTCGAGTACTACCGCCCCGCGGACGAGGACTTGGCACGAGTCTCCACGCCGATCACCGTGTTCTGCGGCGCCGAGAGCGCGCCTTTCTTCATGGAGGCGGCCTCCTGGCTTGCGGAGCGACTGGGAGCGACCGTCTCTGTGATGCCGGGCAGCCACGGCGCGCACTACGAGATCCCCGGCGAGGTGGCCAAGGCCATCAGGGATTTCCTCTGGTCGGAGGCGTGATCATGGAGATGCGTGCCCTGAACCCCGGCGATTGGCAAGACCAGTTCGACTTCTCGCAGGCGATCGAAGTGCGGGGCGCAGAACGAGTGGTGTACTGCGCCGGCCAGACCTCGGTGGATGGGACCGGGGCGCCGCTGCACGCCGGCGACATGACAGCGCAGTTCCACCAGTGCCTCGATAACCTCGAGATCGTCCTCGGCAAGGCCGGCCTCGATCTGTCCCACGTGGTCCGCCTGAACTACTACGTCACCGACGTGCCCGCCTTCCTGGAGGCAGTGCCCATCGTGGGTGAGCGTCTAAAGGCCGCGCGCTGCAAGCCCGCGTCCACCCTCTTGGGCGTGAGCACCCTGGCCGGCCCGGACTGGACCATCGAGATCGAAGCGACCGCAGTCGGATAAGGAGCAGACATGCCTTTGAGAGTCAGCCTTTCGCTGCTCGGAGATGCGGATGGGCGCACCCACTATGTCGAAGAGCCGACGGGTGAGAAGCCCCTGGTATTGGGGACGTTATCGCTGGATAGCGGAGCACTTCCGCAGCCCGCGCCCGCCGTCATCGAGGTCACGGTGAAGTTCTCCGCCGCCGCGGCGGCCGGCCGCGGAGAAGACGCGATTTGTTCCTCCGCCGTCGGAAGTACTCAAGGCGGGCGACACGGTCACGGTCGTCAAGGACCATACCTCGGGCATACGCTACCCGCCCGAATGGCTTGACCAGTACCTGGGCCGCACCGGCAGGATACTTTGGACCACCGCAGGCGGGGCCATGGTCAAGCTCGACAAGGGAGCTACCTGGTTTCCGTACACGGAGCTAGAGCGCTCGGGCCGCTAAGAGAAGACCGCAATGGAGGCTGCGGGAGGAGGGCGTCGGGCGCCAACCGCCCCTCCGCCGACGAGCGGCCGCCGGCTAGGCCAGATAGTGGTCGACCAGCTCGCTGAAACCCGCGAAGGACGGCGGCGGCCTTTCGGCGGCCGGGTCGATGTGACCGAACCCGTACGAGACGAAGACGAAATCCATACCTGCCCGTTCGGCCGCTTCGCGGTCCCCTTGCGTGTCGCCGACGTAGACGGCCGCTGCCAGGCGGTGCGTATCCGACAGTTGCCGGAGCATCCTGGATTTCGGGGCCCCCGATAGGCCGTGGCAGTCCCACCCGGCGAAGCATCCCCGCAGACCGCTGACCCGGAAGAACTCGTCCAGATACCAGGCGGGGCAGTTGCTCACCAGGAACAGGGGATACCTGGCCGAAAGCCGCGCCAACCCGTAGGCGACGCCATCGTAGAGCACCCCCGCCATGAGCTCGATACCGGTCCGCTCCCTTGCCTCAAGCTGCTGGAGCATCGAGTCCGGGGCAGGGGACAGTCCGGGCAGAAGGATCTCCACGCAGCGAACGAAGGGCCGGCCGCTCACCGAGCGGATGTCGTCGACGGTCACCCGTTGCGATGCGCCCAGCTCCTCGAGCGCCAAGTTCCACCCATAGGTGGATGCGGCGGCCGCGTCCCAGAGGGTACCGTCCAGGTCGAATACCAGCGCGTCAGGCTTCAAGGCGAAGAAGACCCCATCGGGCCGATACCGTTCCCGGTCTCACTGGTACCAATCGGGAGCCTTGAGCCAGGTCTCATACTCCGGCATGCTGTGGGAGAAGAAGAGCTCCGCGCCGTACTCCGCCTGGATGTCCTTGATCCTCTGCAGCGACTCGACGCCTTTGAGCGGGTCGAGATGGAAGCCGCCTATGACCATGATCTCCAGATTGCGAGGCGTCATGGCCGCGTCTCCGGTGAAGAGCATGGGCTTCCGCAGAGCGCCGTCACCAACCACACCCTCCTCCCCGGGGAACTCCACCAGCAGGCTGTAGTGTCCGGCGGAGTGGCCCAGCGTCTCGATGAGCCTCACGCCTCTGGCCACTTCGAAGTCACCTCTCACGAGCTTGTACCGGGGGGAGACCAGGTGATCGCCGTCCCCTTCGCTGCCGGCCTGCCGGCCATCGCGCACCGCCTCCAGGCCGGGGTCGAAACTCAGGTCGGAGTAGCTAAGCCGCTCGAAGAGCGCGGGCTTCATCGCCTGGGCGTACTCATAGGCGTGACAATAGACGAGGGCCTGCGGAAAGAACTCGTGGCCTCCGCAGTGGTCGATGTGCAGATGAGAGCTGAGGACGTGGGTCACGTCCGCCGGCTGCAGACCCACCTTGGCCAGCTGCGCCGGGAGGGTCTGCTCCGGCGTCTGCAGCGGCTGGTCACCCGGGATAAAGGTCTGCATGTGCGGCAGATCGAAGCCGCTGTCGTAGATGAACAGCCCGTCCTCGTGATCGATGAGCACCGAGTAGACGGGAAAGCGGATATCTCCGCCTGGACCGCGGTTCCAGTAGACCTTGTAGCCGTCGATAGCGAGGGAGCCACCGTCCAGCAGACACACGCGGGTAGGTTTCATGATTGCATCTCCTTCTGTGCGAGAAAGGTGCCGTGTCCCCACTTCTCCACCTGGACCAGGCAGGAGTTGGGCGCCATCCCTGTCGACGTGGGGGTGATGTAGCGCTTGGAAGTCAGCGTGTTGACGCAGCCGGCGCGCTCTGGGGAGCGGCCGGGCTCCCCGAGGGGCAAGTAGTCGGCACAGCTCTCGTACGCATGCACCACTCCCGGGGCCAGCCTCTCGGTCACCTGCGCCGCCAGGATCACCGACCCCCGATCGTTGAAGGCCCGGATCAGGTCGCCGTCGCCGATGCCCCTTGCGGCGGCATCGGCGGCGCTCATGCGCATGATCCAGTAGCGGTGCCCGTCCTCCTTGAGCACTCTGTGGTCCTTCACTTCGTTCATCCAGCTCTCCTTGCCGTCGCCCATGGTGTGGAAGGAAAAGCGTGGGTGCGGGGAGATCATCTGGAGCGGAAACCGGGCGACAAGGCCGACGGTGCGGTGTCCCTCCCAGCTGGGGATGTACTGCGGTCCCATCGCGGGGCGCTCCGGGTCGGCGGTATCGGTCTTCCCGAACCGGGTGAGGCTGGAGGAGACGAACTCGATCTTGCCCGAAGCGGTCTGGAGACCCTTGAGTCCGACGGTGTCGGCCGGATGGGGACCCCAGTCGGGAGTGTCGCGCTCCCGGTCCTCCGCGAACCATCGGAAGGCCGGCGTGGAAGGCTTGTCGGCCGGCCGAGGCGGCACGACGAAGTAGCCCTTCTTCAGGAACTCCTCCCAGGAGATGTGCTTCGGCAGATCGGAGGCGGCGAACGACTGCTTCACCCAGTCGTACTCGGTCTTGCCCCCGTCGGTGAAGATCTCCCACAGCCCCAGGCGTTTGGCCAGTTCGGCGAAGATCTGATAGTCGGACTTGGATTCGCCCAGCGGTTCGATGCATTTCTGCTGCAGGACGATCACCCGATGGTTGCACATGCTGTACGAGTCGGTGACATAGCCGGAGCAGTTGGCCCATTCGCCGATGTCCCAGCGCTCCAGGTTGGTGCAGGCAGGCAGCACGATGTCGGCGAACTTGGTCTCGCCTTCGAACCACACGCTCTGGTTGACCACGAACGGCACCTCGCCCTCGCGGTAGGCGCGGGCCAGACGGTTACTCTCGGTCATGGTCCCCAAGTAGGAACCGCCGTAGCGGTAGTACATGGCTATGGGCGAGTAACCCGAGGCCGGGTACTTGTAGAGTTTGAACTGGCTCTCGATGGAGCTGCCGCAGAACCCTTTGCCCCGCCACTCGAGCCGGTCGCCCATGAGGGCTTCGGGGATACGCAGGCGATCGACCGTTTGACCTTCGGTGGAGTGATGGGCGGTGCGCGTGGCGCCGCCCTGGGGGAACATGCGATAGACCCAGCGGAAGCCCGCAGCCGTGTTGTCGACGTCGCCGGAGATGCCGCCTTCGGCGTAGCCGTCCATGACGAAGGAGCAGTCGACGGGAGTCCCGGTCGTGGTCGCCCAGATATTGCTGCCCGGCTTGCCCATCCCCTGCATCGCGGCCAGGGCGACCATCGCCCGCGTCCACTCGTTGCCCGTGGCCGCGCGACAGGCGCCGCCCATACCGTGGTTGCTGCCCGGAGCGAGCATGGTCCTCTTCGCGGCCCATTCCCGAGCCAACGCGCGGATCTCGCGCGCAGGCACCCCAGACTCGGCGCTCGCCCACTCCGAAGTCTTGGGAACGCCGTCGCTCACACCAAGGACGTAGTCCTTCCATTGTTCGAAACCCACAGTGCGGCCGGAGACGTACTCCTTGTCGTAGGTGCCTTCGGTCAACCAGACATGGGCGATGGCCAGGGCCACGGCGACATCGGTGCCCGGGCGCGGAGCCAGCCAGGTGTCGGCGACCAACCCCGCGGTGTGGTTGAAGTAGGGATCGATGACGATCATTCTTACCCCGAGATCTTTGAGCCACTGCCGCCGCGGCGTGCTTTCGAACGCAGCGTAGATGCCACCGCAGGTAGCCTCGGGGTCGGCCGACCAGAACACGACGAGCTCGGTGTTCTGGAGCGCGTCCTCCAGCAGGTCGTACTGCTCGGGGAGGCCCAGGCGGTGACTCTGACCCCACATGTGGGTAGCCCCCCAATGCCAACCTTCCCAACTGTCGGGATTGTGCTCCCCGTAGGTGAAGCCCACCAGGTTCATGAAGCGGAAGTAGGTGCTGTGGCGATACCCGATATTGCCCCACATGTGGTGCGAACTGGGCGTACTGAGGATGGCGCCCGGTCCGCATTCGCGCTTGACCCGCTTGATCTCTGCCGCCACGATGTCGAGGGCCTCATCCCACGGGATGGGCTCGTAGCCGGAGGTCCCTCGGTTCTGGACGTTGCGCCCGCCCGGACCGGTCGAGCCGGGAGCGCCCGAGGGATCGAAGTCCACCCGCTTGAGCGGGGTGAGGATCCGTTTGGGTGAGTACACCAGCGAGCGATATGCCACGGTGTAAGGGGAGTTGGTCGTCTTGCGCGGGGGCCGGAAGGTACGTCCCCGGGCGGTGATGGCCCACGAAGGCGCGTCAGACTGGTCGAAGATGATGGGTGTCATCCGGACGATGCGGCCGCCCTGTACATCGACAAAGAGAGGCCCGCCGTTGGTGCAGGTCGTCAGTCTCCTTATCTCCCCCGCTGTCTCCGGCATAGCTACGACCTCCGCGGCTCCGGCTCTTTAGCCGCCGCTGTAGCGAGTGAGCCCTCACTGGCGATTCTATCGTTCTGCGGGCGATCAGCGCAGGACGGATTAGTCTCGCGCCACAACGGGGAATATCCGGTCGTCGAACACAGGCCCTGAGTATGAGTCATCGGGGGAACGGGCCGAGGGGAGCCGAGCGATGCGCGGTTTTGCAGATCGGAGCGAGGCCGGACGCCGGTTGGCCGAGAAACTCGCCGCCTACGCGGGCCGCAGCGACGTCGTGGTCCTCGGGCTCCCCCGGGGAGGCGTCGTGGTGGCGTATGAGGTCGCTCGGGCGTTGGGCGTCCCCCTCGACGTCTACGTGGTCCGCAAGCTGGGAGTGCCGGGCCAGGAGGAGTTGGCCTTCGGCGCCATCGCCAGCGGTGGAATACGGGTCCTCAACGCAGATGTGGTGCGAGGCGTCGGACTCGACCAGGCCCGCATCGACGCTGTCGCCGCCCGGGAGCAGATCGAACTCGAACGCCGGGAGAAAGCATACCGTGGGGACTCCCCTCCTCGGGAGCTGGCAGGCAAGACGGTCATCATCGTGGACGATGGACTGGCAACGGGAGCCAGCATGCGCACGGCCATCCGGTCGCTGGCGGCCCACGGCCCGGGGAGAGTGGTGATGGCCGTCCCGACCGCCCCCTCGTCTACCTGCCGCGATCTCGAGAGTGAGGTGGACGAGGCCGTCTGTCTCATGACGCCTGAGATGTTCTTCGGCGTGGGTCAGTGGTACGCGGACTTCTCCCAGACCACCGACGACGAGGTACTCGAGGCGCTGCGCAAGGCGGCGGATTTCGGCCGGCCGGCGCAGGGCGACGAACATGACGTCGAGATCACCCTCGGTGCGACTGTTCTGCCGGGCTATCCTCGAGCCTGGTTCCCGACTCGGCCGGTCTTGTTCTGTTCGTGCACGGCAGCGGAAGCAGTCGCTTCAGTTCACGCAACCAGGCGGTCGCGCGCGACCTGCAGTCGCGTGGTCTCTCTACGCTCCTCTTCGATCTTCTTTCCGAGGACGAGGACCGCGTGGACCAGATGACCGCGGAGCTGCGCTTCGATATCGGATTGCTCACCCAACGCGTGATCGGGGCCACCGAATGGCTGCGACAGCGCCCGGAGGCGCTCAACTTGGGGATCGGATACTTCGGAGCAAGCACAGGGGCGGCGGCCGCCCTGCAGGCGGCGGCCCACTTCGCCGATGAGCCCAACATCGTGCGCGCCGTGGTCTCCCGCGGGGGGCGGCCCGACCTGGCCATGGATGCGTTGCCCAAGGTCGTCGCCCCCACCCTGCTCGTCGTGGGGGGTCACGACCACGCAGTGATACAGATGAACCAGAGCGCGCTCACGCGCCTGACCGCGATCAAAGACCTGCAGATCGTACCCGGCGCCAGTCACCTCTTCGAGGAGCCGGGCACTCTGGAGCAGGTCTCCCGACTCGCCGGCGATTGGTTTCTGCGCTACTTGGTCCCGCCGCGCCCTCAGCGCTGATGCGGCGAGGCCCCGGCACCGCCGGGGCGTCTACTCAGGTCGCCAAGCGGGGTCTCTCGCTGCCTCGACGCCGGGGACCATTGAAAGCCCGCTACCGTCGGCGTTCACAACGTAGAGATGAGTGAACGGCTCCCGGCCACTGTCAAAGAGACCTGCTATTGCCAAGGCCTCCCCGTCGGACGACCACGCCACGGCGGTCCTGGCCATCCCACGAAGGTAGGCGACGATCGGATCGAGGAGCGGCACCCCCGGTGGCAGTCTCTATTTGTTAGTCCAGATCGCGCCCGTGTAGTCCATGTACCCCGACTCATTCCAGACAAGGGTACCCCTTCCGCCAAGGTGCTTGAGGTCACCCGTCCCGTTCATGATGTGCCAAGTAGCTCCGTCCCCCGCGGAGGCGGCCAGGAACTTGACCAGCATCATCATGTCTCCGTGAAGGAGTACACCACTCCCCATGTCCACGGTGGCATCCTTGAAGTGGATATAGAGGTGAAACCAGACGTCTCCTGACTTGTTGACCATCAAGGTGTAGGGCTCGTACACGTCGGCTGCTGAGAAGGTGCCCGACCACAGTCCGATCTCGACGACCTTGCCGAAGACCTTTCCGTTGGGCAGCTCATTCAACCTGAGCACCTCGCCCTCGGACCATACCCACGAGCCCGAGCCGGCGACCGGGGCCGATTTCGCGAGCGCCTCGGGTGCGATCGCGATTGCCAGGACCAACGCAAGGAACACGACTACGAGAAGTGGCTTCTTGACTTTCATCGACCCTACCTCCTACTCGTGATGGCACCTCTTCTAGCGCTGACACGGTTGTTGAATGCGCTGGTCTCTCCGACCAAGAGCGCGACTAGGGTAAGCGCCACGCGAAGCATGGACGCGGCGGCAGCCAGGAAGACTGACACCGGCTTCTTGGACCTCATGGTGCAGACACCCTCCTGCTCCGGACCGCCTTGTCTTCATTCTGGCGGCGCAATAACAAGAAGAAGGCAAGATTAAATAAAGACGGCCCTTGACGCAGAGGGAAACAGGACGCAGATTGGGTGTATTCGCGGAAGTGGCACAGGAGGCAGGGGGATCAAGGTGCCAGTTCTCCGGCTCGCCGCGTTGCTTGGCCTGGGGGTGCTCTGCATCTCCGCCCTCGCCGGCGGCGGCTGCGATGGTCCTGCCCAGAGCGCAGCCGCAACCGCGCCTGCAACGACCGAGCAGTCACGCTCGGGGGGCATCCTTCGCATCGCGACGTCGGAGCCCAAAGCCATCGACCCGTTGCGCATCCAGGAATTGTGGGGGATCGAGGTGGGCCGGGCACTCTTCGATCCTCTGGTCACGTCCGATCCGCTCACCTCGGAGATCCAACCCCTTGCGGCCGAGAGCTGGGAGTCGAGCGAAGACTGCACCGTCTGGACCTTTCACCTGAGGAAGGGGTCGAAGTTCCACAATGGTCGCGAAGTGGTCGCCAAGGATTTCAAGTACCAGTGGGAGCGGCTCTGCGACCCCCAGAACGAGTCGCCGGTGGCCTTCTACCTCGCGGCCGTCGCAGGGTTCAAGGAGATGCAGTCGGGGCAGGCCAGTGAGCTGACCGGTGTCGAAGCGGTCGACGCGTACACGCTCAGGATCACCCTCGCGTATCCCTTTGCTGATTTCCCGTATGGACTAGCCCTACCCGTACTCGCCCCGGTCCCACGCGAGGAGGTCGAGAAAGACCCCCGAGCATTCTCCGAGATGCCGGTGGGCAACGGACCCTTCAAGATGGCCGAGCCCTGGAGTCACGATCAGTACGTCAAGAGTGGTCCGTTTCGAAGACTACTCGGGAGTTACTCCGCATTGCTCGATGGCGTCGACTTTCGGATCTTCAAAGATCAGGAGACGGCCTTCCTCGAGTTCAAAGCCGGAGCAGTCGATACGGCACTCATTCCCACCGGGCAGGTCCAGCGGCGGTCGAGGAGTACGGGGAGTCGGCGAACGGTCTCGAGGCGTCACCTGGGCACCAGGTGCTTCTCGGCCCTGAACTCGCCGTCTACTACCTGGTCGTGAACGGCCGGGACGAACCTTCTGAAGAACGCCGACCTCCGCCGCGCACTCTCGCTGGCGATAAACCGTGATGCCATCGCCGAGACGGTGTTCGACGGGGCGCGCCGACCGGCCACCAGCATCGTCCCCGAAGGCATGATCGGCTACGAGGCGAACGCCTGGCCCTACAGCCGCTACGATCCGAACGAGGCGAGGGCGCTGCTGGAAAAGGCCGGCTTCCCCGGTGGGGATGGTCTTCCCACCCTCGAGCCTCTCCTACAATACCGGGAAGGGGCATGACCACGTCCTCGAGCTGGTGCAGGCCGACCTGAGCGCGATCGGAGTAGAGTCGAAGCTGGACGGCATGGAGTGGGGTACGTACTTCGACAAGCTTCAGAACCGCTCGTTCCAGATAGGGAATCTAGGCTGGATCGCCGACTCACCGGTCATCGACTGCTTCGTTTACCCGCTGTTCATGAGCGACGAGCCCCGATAACTTGGCAGGGTACGCCAACCCGGCCGTCGACGCCTTGATCAGGGCGGCACGGCAGATCGGCGATGACGGCGAGCGCGTCGACGCGTATCGGGCGATCGTCCGAGAGATCGGAGAGTCGGCGCCCGTGATCCCCATCGTCGGCTACCGCCATCGCCTGGTGGTGTCCGACCGGGTTCGGCACCTTATCTACAGCCCGCAGGGCGCGTTCAATCTGCGGTCCTGCTGGTTGGCGGCTGAGTGATCACAGGTAGCCGTACGAGCGAGCAAGAGCCAGTAGGCTGCCCAGGCTGGTGCGTGCCTCCGGAAGGTCCAGCGCCTGCTGGTCGACAAAGCTCCGAGCAAGTTCTTCCAGGTCGTCAGGCATCTTCTGCTGCAGGGGGTCGAGCATGGCCGCTGCCTGCCGCGCGGCGTCCCGGAGGTCTCCGTTCGCTGCGCTCAACGCCAGTGCAGGCCAGCGCGCGGTCCATTCAAAGGGGCTGCGGGGAGAACGCGCCTGGAAATCGTCGAGTGCGGAAGCGGCCTCGGTTCTCGGCGCCGACCTTGTCACCCGCCCTCCACGCAGCCCAGGCCAGGTTGCCGTGCGCCTCTGCCCGGTACTTGACCACCTGACTGCCGGCTCCCACCGATAGTACCTCCGTGGCGTACCGGCGGGCCTGTTCCACGTCACCGCGCAGGCGATGCCAGGTGGAGAGCATCCCGGCCGCGTCTATCTGGAAGACGTGATCGTTAGTCTGCGTCGCGAGTTCCCGATATCGATACAGTTGCGTACCTGCCCTCTCGCTTTCCTCCGTTCCCTGCGGAAAGAAGAAGAGGGTCGTGCCCAACATCATCTCCGCGTCCTCCAGGTCGAGGAGGGAACCTCGGGCTATCGCCGTCCGCGCGCCATCCTCGGCCATCCGCCGCGTTTCCGCGTGGCCACGTAGCGGCGGCTGCGTCAGGTCGACCAGCCATGTGGTGACCATCAGTTTGGCCCGCTGCGCGTCCGTGCCGTGGGCCTCAACTGACCGCGCGCACGCTCTCGAGTCAGGGCGTCCGCTTCCTCGATCTCACCCGCCTGACAGTGGAGGAAGCGAACGATCCAGCTCCACCTCGATCCATTCTTGCCACCAACCGCTGCCTGCGCCTTCGGCAGCGTTCGAGCCCAGAGCGATCTCGGCCTGCGTCACTGCGACGAGCGCCAGATCGTACTGTCCGCGTCTGTAGAGCGGGAGCATCTGTTTCTGCTTGACGCGGGCCGCGGCGATCCGATCTTCCTTCGGCAGACGAGCGGCGGCGCTCTCGTACGCGTCGACGCTTCTGTCGAACGCTCCCGCCAGCGCGAACGCGTCACCCATCTCTTCGTACACCTTGCCGGCCACGGCACCCCTCTGCCCCTCCGCCGGCACTGGGAGGAGCGGCTCGACATCGAGGGCGCGCTGATAGTGACCGCACGCCTCTTCCCAGGCGTACTGGCGAGCGGCGACGTCGCCGGCCTGCAGACAGAAGTCGAAAGCCTTCTCGGCGGTAGCCGAGGGAGAGGGCGCAGCAGTAGTGGTGGGCCAGTTCGGCGGCGCGATGCCCCCCGTCGCCACGCGTGTTGACGTTCGAGGATCCGCCCCCACCCGGGCGTGAAGACCTGCCCGCTCGACGGCGAAAGCTCGCCATAGAGGACATCGCGGATCAGGCTGTGAGCGAACCGGCAGACCTCGGGTCTGTCTTCGTCGAGCGTGATCAACCGGGCGGCCGCCGCCTCGGTGAGCAACTGCAGCAGCAGCTCCGGAGCGAGGTCGCCTGCCTCAGCCGCTACCAGCGCCTACGAACTCTCGACCGCAGACGCTGGCCGCGTCGAGCCACCGCCGGCAATCGGCTGGATAGCGGCGACACCCTCTGCAGGACGACGCTGCGGACTCCTTCGTGGCGAGCCCAGGCGGAGTTGCGACGCTCCCCTGTCCGGCCCGTCCGGCTGGAGTCTGCGCAGGCGCATGAACTGGGTCAGGAAGAAGGGATTTCCTTCGCTCTGACGATAGGCCTCGCCGCCCAAACGCGCCAGGTCCGACCGCTGCTTCGACCGGCTCCGAAGGAGTCCACGAACTCGCGGACCTCGGTCTCGGACAGGGGGCCGAGAGGCACGATGAAACCGCCGGCGCTACGTGTGATATCGGCGAGGACCTGGTTGAGGAGAGAGGCGGAAGCGCGCTGCGCCGAGCCCTCTCCAGGCCTGTAGGTCATCGCCAGCATGAGGGGGACCTCGCGGACGTGCCGGATCGGCGTGCTGGAGAGCAAGCAGCGTCGAGACATCAGCCCAGTGAAGATCTTCGATCACAAGACACAGAGGATGCCCGGTCGCACGTTGACGGACAACGTCCGCAAGTCGCTCGAGCAGCAGGAGTCTGCCGTGCTGTGCCTCTCTGCTCGACGCCGGCGTCTCCAGCCGATCTTCTCCCGGCCCTGCCCAGGACCGTCCACGTCGCATCGCGATCCCAGGAGTCCAGGATCTCCACCCACGGTTCGTAGGGCACCCTGACCAGGCCCTCGTGGCAATTGCCCCAGGAGACCTTCGACGCCGCACCGCTGCGCGTACGATGCGAACTCCTCAGCAAGGCGCGTCTTTCCAATACCGGCGTCGCCCGCAAGCCCCACGGCCCGGAGTTGCCCGGCCACCATGCCGGACAGAGCCCCCTTCAACGCCGCCATCTCGCGCTCTCGCCCGACAAACGGAGGTCGATCCGCCACCGCGTCTGAAGCCGCCTGTAGCTCGCCCGTCCCTGCGTTCGCCCGCTCCTCACCATGCTTCTCCTCGGGGCGCGGGTCGCAGAGAACCTGGCGATCGGCCAATCGGTACCCGATCCCTCTTACCGTCTCGATGTAGGCGCGTCGCGCGGCCGCGCGGCCGTCCGAAGCCACCCCGGGCGCCTCGTGCTCCGCCTCCCCACCTCCCACCGGCGAGCGCGCGCCCGACCGCCTCGCCTCGATCTCCGCCTGCGCAAGCTTCCGCCGCAGATTGCCCACGTGGACAGTAACGACACGTGGGTCGGCGAACTGGTACCCCCATATCTCTTCCAGCAGCTGTTCCCGGCTCCAGATCCAGCGCGGGCGCTGCATGAAGTGTCTGAGGAGTTCGAACTCGGTCTGCGTCAAGTAGAGGGGCTGATCCTCCAGCCTCGCGCTCCGGCCCGCCAGGTGAAGCGATATCCCCCCGGCGACAAGCAGATCAGGATCCTTCGGCGGTGATGGCGGATATCCGAGGGCCGCATCCGAGCTACTGACGAGAGCATCAGCTTCAGCATTCTGATCGTGGAGACGTTCGGCCGATCGATCCACTTGGCCCCACAATCGACGTCCACGTCCAGGCGTCACCTGCCAACAGTGTACGTCGGACCAGACGGTGGCGCTACCGGGTCGGGCGTGCGACCGGGCGTGACCCGCAAGCCGCCGAGTAAGCCGGCGACCCTGCCCCGAGGGGTCAGGGTCCTACCCCAGGTGCTCCTCGTCGCCGGTGACGAAGTAGCGCACGCGCTCGCCCAGGTTGACCGCGTGGTCGCCGATGCGCTCGAAGTAGCGGCCGACCATGGCCAGGCGGATGGCCGGAGCCACGCTGTCCTCGCCCTTCAGCTCGCAGCAGGCGCTGCGATGAGCCGGGCGTGCAGCTCGTCGAGCGGTCGTCCTGCCGCTCGATGTCGGCGGCCAGAGCCTCGTCCTTGGTCGCCCAGGCGTCGATGGCCGCGGCCATGAGCTGGCTGGCCGCCTGCGCCCAGCTCGGCCACCAGCGCGCGCACGGCCTTTGGGCCCCGGCTCGCAGAAGTCCTCCAGCTGCACCAGCTTGGCGATGTTGTAGGCGAGGTCGCCGGATGCGCTCCAGGTCGTTGACCACCCGCAGGATGGCCACCATCAGCCGCAGGTCGCCGGCCACCGGCGCCTGCTGGGCCAGCAGGGCCAGGGAGCGCTTCTCGATGTCCATGAACATGGCGTCGATCTCGTCGTCGCCCGTCGCGCACCTTCTGGGCCAGCTCCTTGTCGCCCTCGACCAGCGCCGTGGTCGCCAGCTGCGATGCTCTTCTCGACCAGCGCGCCCATGCGCACGACCTCCTGGTCGAGGCTCTCCAGCTCCCTGTGAAATGCGTCTCGCATCGTGCTCAGCCTTCCTTCTCGGGCCGCTTATCCGAAGCGGCCCGAAACGTAGTCGTCAGTGCGCTTGTCGCGCGGGCTTGGTGAAGATCTGGCCGGTCTCGCCGAACTCCACCAGTATCCCCCAGCGGGCCGAGGTCGCCTCGTCCACCTCAGTGTAGAGGAAGGCGGTCTCGTCCGAGACCCGCGCCGCCTGCTGCATGTTGTGGGTCACGATGATGATGGAGTAGTCCTGCTTCAGCTCCTGCATGAGGTCCTCGATGCGGGTGGTGGCGATGGGGTCGAGGGCCGAGGCGGGCTCGTCCATGAGGATCACGTCCGGCTCCACCGCGATGGCCCGCGCGATGCAGAGCCGCTGCTGCTGGCCGCCGGAGAGGTCGAGCGCGCTCTTCTTGAGCTTGCTCTTGACCTCGTCCCACAGGGCGGCCCGCCGCAGCGACCGCTCCACCAGCTCGTCCATGTCGCCCTTGTAGCCGTTGATCTTGGCCCCGAAGGCGATGTTGTCGTAGATGCGACTTGGGGAAGGGGTTGGGCCGCTGGAACACCATGCCGATGTGCCGGCGCACCACCACCGGGTCGACGCCCGGAGCGTAGATGTTCTCGCCGTGATAGAGCACCTCGCCCGAGACCCTGGCCCCGGGGATGAGCTCGTTCATGCGGTTGAAGCAGCGGATGAGCGTGCTCTTGCCGCAGCCCGACGGACCGATGATGGCCGTGATGCGCCGCGGCTGGATGTCCATGGTCACGCCCTTGAGAGCGAGGTTCTTGCCGTAGTGCACGTTCAGGTCGCGGACGCGTGAAGACCGGCTTCTCGGCGGCCGACGGCCTCGCTCGTCCGCGCGGCCACTCGCCAGCGAGGGTATCACCTCGCGCTCGCCTCTCGACGGACTCTTGATCATCTGATACGGCTCCTTGGCGACCACCGGCCACGATGGTGAACACCAGGACGATGACCAGCAGCTCGAGCGCTCCGGCCCAGGCCCGCGCCTGCCCGGCCGCGAACGGGTTGCCCGCTCCGTCGAAGATGGCCAGGGTCAGCGACGAGATGGGCTCGCCCCACAGCTTGGTCGTCAGCTGGATGCGAGCCGAGCGCGGTCAGGATCAGAGGCGCCGTCTCGCCGGCGGCCCGGGCCACCGCCAGCATGACCCCGGTGGTGATGCCCGGCGCGGCCGAGGGCAGGATCACCTTGGTGATCGTCTGCCACTTGGCCGCGCCCAGCGCGTAGCTGGCGTCCTTGAGCTCGTGCGGGACCAGCTTGAGCATCTCCTCGGTGGAGCGCACGATGATGGGCATCATGATGATGGCCAGCGAGGCCGCGCCCATCAGCGCGCCGAACCCGAACTGGATCACCAGGGCCGTGTAGACGAACAGGCCCACGAAGACGGAGGGCACGCCGGTCATGACGTCGGAGAAGAAGCGGATGAGCTTGGCCAGCCAGTTGCCCTTGCCGTACTCCACCAGGTAGACGGCGGCCAGGATGCCCAGCGGGACCGAGACGACGCTGGCCAGGCCCACCATGATGGCCGTGCCGATGAGACCGTTCAGGAAGCCTCCCCCTTCGCGGCGGATGCTGAAGGGCATGCGAGCTGGTCAGGAACTCCCAGCTCATGGTCGGAGATGCCCTTGATGGCGATCTGTAGCAGGATCATCACCACCGGGATGAGGGTCAGCACCACCGCGAGCACGATCAGGAAGGTGTTGCGGCGGTTGCGCCACACCCGCCGCCGGGCGGGCCGGCAGTCGCGCAGCGACACGCCGGGGCCGACCCTGCCTCCCGGCCCAGCGGTCGGCCGGATCGCCCGAGGCGGCGGTGGTGTCGAGCTCGGTGTTCATATCCGGTTGAACCGCCACACGATGCGCGCGCGCGGCCATGTTGACGATGATGGTGATGACGAACAGCACCACCCCGATCCCCACCAGGGCCCGGATGTGGTCGCCGGTGGCCTCCCAGAACTGTTGGCGATGACCGCGGCCATGGAGTAGCCCGGTCTGACGATCGAGGCGTCGACCTTGGCTGCCGAGCCGATGAGCAGAGCCACGGCGATGGTCTCGCCCAGAGCCCGGCCCAGACCGAGCATGGTCGCGCCCACGATGCCCGCTCGGCTGCGCGGCAGCACCGCCTGCCGGATCATCTCCCACCGGGTGGCCCCCAGCGCGTAGGCGGCGTGCCGGTCGGCGGTGGGCACCGTGGCGAGCACCTCCCGGGTGAGCGAGGTGATGATGGGGGTGATCATGATGGCGAGGATCACGCCGGCGCCGAAGTACGAGAGCCCCGAGGCAGGGCCCTTGAAGATGGGGATGAAGCCCAGGTACTTGGCCAGGAAGTCGGTCACCGGCTGCAGGAAGAGCGGCAGCAGCACGAACACGCCCCAGAGGCCGTAGATCACGCTGGGCACCGCCGCCAGCAGGTCGACCGCGTACCCGATCGGGGCTCCGCAGCCGCTTGGGAGCGTACTCGGTGAGAGAAGAGGGCGACCCCCAGGCTCAGCGGCACGGCGATGATCAGAGCGATGACCGAGGTGACGATCGTGCCGTAGATGAAGGAGAGGGCTCCGAATTCGCCCGTTGCTGGGGTCCCAGTCGCTGCCGGTGACGAACGAGATGCCCTGCGACCGGAAGACCGGCAGCGCCGTGCCCGTGGTGGAGACGACCATGTAGGCCAGCACCAGCAGGACGAGCACGCCGCAGAGAGCCGGCGAGGATGGCGAAGAGGGAGTCGGCCCTGCGGCCGACTCCCTTCTCGCTGCCAGACCCCCGGACCGGGGTCTGGCGGCCACCGCCTAGGGGGGTGTCGGCGGTCGAGGAGGAGATGTCAGCTGCCGATCGCATTCACCTTGGCGAGAGCCAGGGCTCTCAGATCCTCGGGAGGGGGGCGTAGCCCAGCTCCTCGGCGATGGCGGTGCCGTCGTCAGCGACCAGGTCAGGAAGGCCTTGAGAGCCTCGGCCTTGGCCGCGTCTGGCATCTTGTCGTAGGCCAGGATCCAGGTGGCGCCCACGATCGGGTAGGCGTCGGCGTTGGCGCTGTTGCTACCGAGAAGCGCAGGTCGTCGGGGAAGTCGACGCCCGCGGCCGCCGCCGAGGTCGATTCCAGGCTGGGGGCGATGAAGTTGCCGGCTGTTCTTGAGCGTGGCCATGGTCAGTCCGATTCGATCGCGTAGGAGAGCTCGACGTAGCCGATCGACGCCTTCCTGCTGCTGGACCACCGCGGCCACACCGTCGTTGCCCTTGCCACCCACGCCCACCGGCCACTTGACTTCCTTGCCCTTGCCGACTGCGTCGGCCCAGGCCTGGTTCACGCTGGTCAGGTAGCCGGTGAAGATGTTGGTGGTGCCCGAGGAGTCGGAGCGGTGCACGGTCTGGATGGCCTTGTCCGGCAGAGTCACGCCCGGGTTGAGCGCGGCGATCTTGGCATCGTTCCACTTGGTGATCTTGCCCAGGAAGATGCCGGCCAGAGTGTCGGAGTCGAGCTTGAGCTCGTCGACACCTCGGGCAGGTTGTAGGCGAGCACGACCGCGCCGAACACGGTGGGGATGTGCAGCACCTTGGCCCCACTCGCCGCCTCAGCGGCGGTGATCTCTTCGTCCTTCATGGGGGCGTCAGAGGCGCCGAAGTCGACGGTCAGCTTGGTGAACTGCTCGATGCCGCCGCCCGAGCCGATACCCTGGTAGTTGATCTTCACGTCGGGGTTGGCCAACTGGAACTCGCCGATCCACTCGACGTAGAGCGGCTGGGGGAAGGTGGCGCCGGCGCCGTTGAGGGAGGCGGAGAGTTCACCGCCGGAGGTGGTGCCGGTGCCGTCCGAGGTCGTCGTGCCGCCGCCCGCGCTGGGCAGATCGCCGCCGCCGCAGCCTGCGGCCGCGATCCCCAGGCCGACTATCAACATCAGCGCCATGGCCAGGACGGCGACCAGGCCGTTGCGCTTGCCTTTCAGAGTCATCCCTGTCTTCCTCACTTTCGCTGCTTTGTCCGCTTCTTGCAGGCTAGCGGAGACGTGACAGCGTGGTGTTAACACTCGGTTACACCCGGGTTAATTATGCGAGGCGGCCGGTGGGCGCTGAGACCAGACAAGAAATGCATCCTGCTGGTGGAGGACGACCCGACCATCTCCGACCTTCTCGCCTACAACCTCCGGCGCGCCGGCTACGAGGTGCTGCAGGAGCACAACGGGCGCGCCGGGCTGGAGACGGCCCTCGCCGGCAACGTCGACCTGGTGCTCATGGACCTCATGCTGCCCGGACTGGACGGCATGGCGGCCAGCCGGAGATCGTCCGGCGAAAGCCCACTCTGCCCATCATCATGCTCACCGCCCGCAGCGAGCGCGAGACGATGCTGGAGGGCTTCGGCCGGGCGCCGACGACTACATCACCAAGCCGTTCGACCTCGACGTTCTGCTGGCCCGCATCGCGGCGCGCCTGCGGCGCGCGCCCAGCGGCTTTGCCGTTCCCTCGGCCGCGCCCGACGGCGGAAGTCTCGGCACCGGGGATCTGATACTCGACCGCGATGCCCACGTCGTCCGCACACCCAGCGGGGAGGTGGCGCTCAACCCCAAGGAGCACGATCTGCTCGAGCTGCTGCTCTCCCGGCCGGGCCACCTCTTCCCGCGAGAGGAGATCGTGGAGCGCGTCTGGCACCAGCGCTATATCCCGGCCTCGCGGACGCTGGACGTGCATGTGCGCCGCCTGCGGGCCAAGCTGGAAGGCATAAAGGCGAGGGTGGAGCTGCAGACCGTACGTGGCGTCGGCTACCGTCTGACCCCGTCGTGAGAACTCGATCGCCCCTGGAGACCTGAGCGATGCGCCTGCGCTACCGGCTGCCACTGGCTTTCGCGCTCATCACCTTGGTCTTCGCCGGCATCGTCGCGCTGGTGGCGGCCCTGGTGCTGCGTGGTGTCTATCTTGACCGGCTGGAGGACGACATGTCCCGGCAGGCCCATCAGTACGCGGCCGTCCTGGAACAAGAGGCCTCCACCTCGGCCGGCGATGACCCGGCCTACCTGCAGACGCTCACCGACGCGGCGGGCGACGCGGGAGGGCTCCGCCTCACCATCATCGCCGAGGACGGCACGGTCCTGGCCGACTCGGAGGTCGATCCGGCCACGCTCGACAACCACGCCGACCGCCCCGAGGTGGCTCAGGCCCTCGCCGGCCACGAGGGCCGGGCGCGCCGCGAGTCGGCCACGCTGAAGCAGGAGGAAGTCTATGTCGCCATGCCGCTGCCCGCCGGCGACGCCGGCTGGTCGGACGGCGTGGTGCGCGCTGCGCTACCCGCCAGCCGGGTCGATGCCATGGTGGCCGCCTCCTGGCGGATACCGCTCATCGTATGGGCCGTGCTGCTGCTACCCACCCTGGCCGTCTCCTATCTGTTCACCCGGTCGATCACAAGACCCATCGAGCGGCTGCAAGAGATGACCAGACGCGTCGCTTCGGGTGACCTGGCCTATCGGACCAGCGTCCGCCGGAGAGATGAACTCGGTGAACTCGCGGAATCGCTCAACAGCATGGCCTCTCAACTCGAGACCCAGGTCACCAGGCTCGGTACCGAGACGGAGCGCTCGGGTCAGGTGCTCACGGCGATGTCCGAGGGAGTCGTGGTGGTCGATGAGCAAGGCCGCTTGGTACGGGCCAACCCGGCCGCGGAACGCATCCTCCAAAGCCGGCTGGAAGGGACCGAAGGCGCTCCCTTGGTCGTCGCGGCCCGAGCCTTCCCGGCCTGGTCGCTGGCCGAGAGATCGCGCCAGGCCGATGGACCCGTGCATGAGATCGTCGAGTTACCGGGGCAGCAGTACGCGGCAGTCGAGGTAGTCCCCCTCCACGCGGCAGGCGGCGAACAAGGACAGACCCTGTTCGTGATCCGTGACGAGACCGCGCGGCTTATCACCGATCGCATCCGGCGGGACTTCGCCACCAACGTCTCCCACGAGCTGAAGACACCCTTGGCCGGGCTCTCTCTGCTAGCGGGGACGCTCAAACACGCCATCCGAGAGGATCCGGAGCAAGCGGCGGTGTTCGTCGACCGGCTCTCGGCCGAGATCGAGCGTCTGCTGGACTTGGCCAACGACCTCCTCACGCTATCGCGGCTCGAGGAACCGGGCGCGCAGATACAGAGTGAGTTCGTCCCCGTCGACTTCGGTCGGCTGGCCGAGGAGACCGCGGCCGAACTGCTGCCTCTGGCGCAGGCGAAGAACCAGGGCCTGACTGTCGAGGTGAAGCTCGGCGGAGTGGTCCTCGGGGACGAGATCGCCCTTCGGACCCTCATCCGGAACCTGCTCGATAACGCCATCCGTTACACCGAGCCCAGCGGGCACATCACGGTGAGCGTACAGCACGAGGAGGGGCTCGCCGAGCGCCGCTGGGTCGTGCTCACCGTGGAAGACGATGGTGTGGGCATCCCGATCGCCGAGCAGCGCCGCATCTTCGAACGCTTCTATCGCGTCGACAAGGCGCGATCGCGGGAGACCGGCGGCACCGGCCTCGGCCTCAGTATCGTGCGTCACGTCGCCGAGCGGCATGGCGGCAAGGTCGAGGTCTCGAGCATCTTGGGGTCGGGGTCCACCTTCACCGTGAGGCTGCCGGCCGCAGAGGACGGCCATACGCCCTAGGAACTGGTTTCAAGCGTAGCCGCCAGCCAGCCCTCCAAGGCCGGTCTCCCGATATGCCGCCGGGATGTCGCGCCCGGTCTCCAGCACGGTCCTGACGATGCGGTCGAAGGAGATGTCATGTGACCCGTCGGAGTACAGGGCGTAGACGGCGCAGGCCCAGGCATGATCCGCCGCCAGAGCGTTCCGCTCGATGCAGGGAATCTGCACGTATCCCCCGATGGGGTCACAGGTAAGCCCGAGATAGTGCTCCAGCCCCATCTCTGCAGCATATTCCACGTGCTTGGGCGTTCCTCCCATCAGGAAGGTCGCAGCCGCCGCTGCCATGGCGCACGCGGTGCCGATCTCCCCCTGGCAACCCACTTCGGCGCCCGAGATGGAGGCGCCGCTTTTCACCCGGCTGGCCACCAGGCCGGCGGTGGCCAAGGCCTTGATCACCTCCGCCTCCGAGCTGCCCAGAGTCTGCTGTGCCACCATGAGCACCGCCGGTACTACACCGGAGGCGCCGCACGTGGGAGCGGTCACCACGATCCCGCCTGCAGCGTTCTCTTCGGCCACTGCCAACGCGAAAGCGAACGCGAGACCGCGGTCGGCGCTTCCTCGTCCTTCGAGCGCGTGCGCGTGGTAGTGCTTCGCCTTTCGCGCCAACCGCAGTGGACCGGGTAGCACGCCCTCCGCCACCAGCCCCCTTTCTACCGAAGCCTGCATCTCCGCCCAAACGTCGGCCAGATGGTCGCGCACTCCCGGCTGCCGGTCGAAATCGTCGACATACTGCCAGAGCTCCCTGCCGGTGCTCTCGCACCAGCCGAGGATCTCCGCGAAGGTATCGTGGGGGAACGTGACGATCTCTTCCGAGAATCGACCGGAATCGTCTCGAAGATCGCCTCCTCCCACGCTGTAGACCACCCAGGAATCCACCGGCACCCCAGCGGTATCGAGAGCCTCGAAGACCATGCCGTTGGGATGGAGCGGGAGCTCGACGTCGGGGCGCCAGACCACGTCCACTTGGCGATCCGAGAGTGTCTTGGCGATCGCCTGATCGGTACCGTGACCGTGTCCCGTGAGCGCCAGACTCCCGTGGAGCGTCACCCTGAACCGAGAGGCGGACTCGTTCCAGCCGGCGAAGATCGCCGCCGCCCGGGCCGGACCTATGGTATGACTGCTCGACGGCCCGTGCCCAATCTTGAAGATGGGTCTGATCGACTCCACAGGGATGTGCGCGGCCGCCGGCTTACGGCCACTCGGCCGAATCGCTTCTCAGATACTCGTCCATGTCGTCGGCCGCCTGACGGGCGGCGCCCATGGCGAGGATCACCGTAGCCGATCCGGTGACGATGTCACCCCCGGCCCATACGCGAGGGATGCTCGTGCGACCTGAAGGGGTCACCGCCTGTATGTAGCCCCGTTTGGTCTGCTCCAGACCGGGAGAGCCGGAGAAGAGCACAGGGTTAGGACCTGCCCCCACCGCGACGATGACCAGATCCACATCCATGATGAAGTTGGAACCGGCCTTGGGGATCGGCCTCGGCCGTCCTGACGCGTCGGGCTCCCCCAGCTGCATCTGGATGCACTCCATCTGCCTGACCCAGCCCCGGTCGTCTCCGACGAAACGGATGGGGCTGGACAGGTAGCGGAACCTCACGTTTTCCTGCAGGGCGTGCTCGATCTCCTCGCTGCGGGCCGGCATCTCGTCTCGGGTGCGCCGATAGACGATGGTCACCTCGCGGGCCCCCATGCGTACCGCAGTCCGAGCGCAGTCCATGGCCACGTTGCCTGCGCCAAGGACGGCGACCTGCTGACCTTTCGGAGCCGGGGTGTCGTACTCGGGAAAGGCGTAGGCCTTCATGAGATTGATCCGGGTGAGGTACTCGTTCGCGGAGAGGATGTTGCACAGGTTCTCGCCTGGAAGTCCCATGAATATGGGCAGCCCCGCGCCGGTGCCCACGAAGATGGCGTCGTAGCCGGTCTCGAGGAGTTCTTCGAGAGTGTAGAGGCGTCCCACGATGGAGTTTAGCTCTATCTTCACTCCCAGGCGGCGAAGGTAGTCGATCTCCGACTCGACTATGGCCTTGGGCAGCCGGAACTCGGGGATCCCGTAGACCAGCACCCCCCCTGCCTTGTGGAGCGACTCGAACACGGTGACCGAGTGCCCCTTGGCCACCATATCGGCCGCCAGGGTGAGGCCGGCGGGACCGCTACCCACCACCGCTATGCGCTTGCCGGTGGGCGTGGCTTTGCGGGGGAGAGAGACGGAGTCGGTCTCGCGCTCGAAGTCGGCGGCGAACCTCTCCAGATTGCCGATGGCCACCGGGTCACCGTTCTTGCCGACGATGCACACCTTCTCACACTGATCGTCTTGGGGACAGACCCGTCCGCACACCGCAGGAAGGGCGTTCTTCTGCTTGATGTGCCTGGCGGCCTCCACGAACTCGCCGGCTTTCATCAGGCGGATGAAGCCCGGGATGTCGATACCCACCGGACAACCCCCGACGCAGGCCGGCTTCTTGCACTCCAGACAGCGGCTCGCTTCGAGGACGGCCAGTTCCCGGTCGAAGCCGTACGAGACCTCATTGAAGTTACGTATCCGAAGAAGGGCATCCTGCTCGGGCTTCTTCTGTCTGGGGACCTTCGGTTTGATCTTGGCCTGGTCGGCGCGAGACATCCCGTGCCAGTGACAGGTCATGTTCGTGCATATCGAATATTCGACCAGCCGGGATTGTGCATAGATGACGAGGCGCGCCGCAGGCGCGCCGCAGACCTCGCAGACACCTTGCTCCACGAGCGAACGGCCGCAGTGAGGGCAGGAGACGTCGTCGACCACCCTGCTCTCGTTCAGCTCCACGCTCACCTGTCGCTCGAACACATCGGGCTTGGGGCTCAGGAGCAACTCTCCCCCCTCCCCGTCGGCAGACACCATCAGGCGCACCCACACCTGTTTGGTCGCCGCATCGAAGACGTTCAGCGCCTGGTGACAGTGCGGGCAATACGCCGCGATCTCGGTCCCCGCGGGAAGGCCTTTGGACTCGGTCTCGGTCCTCGGCGCCATGCTCACCTCCTAGCGGGCCCTGATCGAGGTCAGAAGGGAAGCCCTCTCGTCGCGGGAGTACATGCTGTTGCGCTGGATGAGCTCGTCGAAATCCACCTGATGGCCGTCGAAATGGGGACCGTCGACGCAGGCGAACTTGCACTCCCCGGCGACCGTCACCCGGCAGCAGCCACACATCCCGGTACCGTCGACCATGATGGGGTTGAGGCTTACCAGCGTGGGGATCTTGTAGAGCTTGGTCATCTCGCAGACGGCACGCATCATGATGAGCGGACCGACGGCGATGACCTGGTCGATGTGGACCTGCTCCTCCACCAGCTTGGCGAGGGCATCGGTGACCAGGCCGTGCATGCCGGCGCTGCCGTCGTTGGTAGTGATGAGCAGCCGGTCGCAAAGAGCCGCCATCTCGTCCTCAAGTATGAGAAGGGCTTTTTCCCGGGCTCCGATGATGCCTATGAGTGAGTTCCCCACCTCTTTGGACCCTTGCAGGATGTGGTGGAGAACGGCTATTCCCGAGCCCCCCCCGATCCCCACTACCGTGCCGATCCTGTTGAAGCGCTCGTCACAGCCCAGCGGACCCACCAGGTCCTTGATAGCGTCGCCGACCTTGAGGGAGGCAAGCATGGCCGTGGTCTTGCCCAGGACCTGGAATATGATGGTTATCGTGCCGTGGATCTCATCCTTGTAGGCCACGGTGAGGGGCGTGCGCTCGCCGGTCTCGTTCACCCTGAGGATGATGAACTGCCCGGGGCGGATCTTGCGAGCAATGGCGGGGGCCTCCACCGTCAGGGAAATCATGTCCCCCTTTGTGAGCTCACGACGGTCGACGATGATATGCATGACCAGGGGCCCCCCAACCTCTAGTGGACGTAGTAGTCCTTGCGTCTCTGAGCGTGGCGGCTGCGCAGCATCTCGTCACGGACCAGTGCAGCCAGATGATCCGGATCGTCGATGCAGTGCGAGCAGACGTCGCCGCCTTGCACGTGGAAGACAAGGCAACCGTTCTCCACGTCGACGTCGTAGACGGCCTCAAGAGGGATCACCTCGGGGCTGTCGCTCCCCATACCGATGAGGATCGCTTCGGTGGTAAGTTGGAGCAGACCGTCATCCCAGACGACCCGCTCCTCGCCGCCGAAGGCCCGCAGATCCTTATCCTGCAAATCTCCCCGGGCGCCCATGGCTCGTCCGAAGCGTCTGGAGATGATCTCACCGATACCCCGGGTGACCTGGTAGCCGAGGCGTTTGTTGCTCTCGCAGAGCTGGCGCAGACGTTGGCCGTTCACCACGATCAGCTCGCACTGCTCGCTCGTCCAGGCCGAGGCGGTGTAGACGTAGGGTTCCACCGCGGCCGACCAACCCAGCACCTCTCCGGGACCGATCTCGTCGATGAGCACCTGGTGGCCGTCGGGGTCACGTACCTTCACGGAGGCCTTCCCCTCCAAGAAGAGATACAGCTCGTCGGCCGACTTGCCTTCGGCTATGAGCTCCTCACCGGGTCCGACCTCTCGGATGTGGGCGATACGCCCGATTGCGTCGAGATCGGCGAAGTCGAGCTCCCCGAAGATCTTGAATTGGTGCAGTTCGTCGATCCCATGGCCCCGGACGGCCTGGCCGAAGCGAGTGGACATGACCTCGCCGATCCCCTTGCACACCATGTAACCCAAATGCTTGTTGGCGTCGCACAGGCCGCGCAGATCATTCCCTTTGACGATCACGAGCTCGGACGGTTCGAGGGTCCACGCGGAAGCCGTATAGATGTGCGGTTCCATGACCGCTCCCCAACCCAGCACCTCGCCGGGACCGAGCTCGTCGATGGGGACCTGACGGCCGTCTGCACCCCGGACTTTGACCACCGCCTTGCCGTTCAGGAACAGGTAGAGTTGCTCCGCAGGGTCGCCTTCCGTTATCAGTTCCTCGCCCGCGTCGAACTCCCGGACATAGGCGAGGTGGGCGATGGAATCCAGGTCGGCCACATCCAGTTCGGCGAAGATCTTGAACTGGCGGAGTTCGTCTATGGCATGTCCCGCCAGAACCTGCCCCTTCCTGCCCGATGCGACCCGGCCGAAGCGCTTGGAGACGATGTCGCCGATGCCTTTCGCCACTTGATAGCCGATGCGGTTGTTGGTCTCGCAGAGCCGGAGAAGGTCCTTGCCGTCGAAGACGATCAGCTGAGACGGTTCCATCGTGCAGGCTGTGGCCGTGTACACATGAGGAGGTCCGGTCACCGCTCCCCAGCCCAGCACCTCCCCGGGACCGATCTCGTCGATGAGCACCTGGCGGCCGTCGGCGCCCTTGACCGTGACCGCCGCCTTGCCTTGGAGAAAGAGGTAGAGATGGTCGGCCGCAGTTCCCTCTGTGGTCAGTTCTTCGCCGGGTTGGGACTCCTGGATGCGCGCGATCCGCGCGATGGACTCGAAGTCCTCGTCCTCCAGCTCCGCGAAGAGCCTGAACTGGCGAAGTTCGTCCGTGCCGTGATCGGCAAGCGCGGGAGTGCCCTGCCCGGTCACGGCCTGCCCGAACCGGGTGGACATGACCTCGCCGATGCCCTTGCAGACCTGGTATCCCAGGTGCTTGCTGGTCTTGCAGAGTTCGCGAAGATCCGTCCCGTCGACGACGATCACCTCGCTGGGTTCCGTCGTCCACGCGGAGGCCGTATAGACGTGGGGCTCCATGACGGCTCCCCAACCCAAGAGCTCCCCGGGGCCGAGTTCATCGATGACTGCGTGACGACCGTTGGCGCCTTTGACCTTGACCCTGGCCTTGCCTTTGAGGAACAGATAGAGGTGGTCGGCAGGAGCGCCCTCCACCGTCAGCTCCTCCCCGGCTGCGAACTCGCGCACATAGGCGATGCGCGCGATGGCGTCCAGATCGCCCAGGTCCAGTTCGGCGAAGATCTTGAACTGGCGAAGTTCGTCGATGCCGTGTCCGGCGAGGGTCTGACCCCCCCGGCCGGCCACAGCAAGTCCGAAACGCTTGGAGATGACTTCCCCCACGCCCTTGGCCACTTCGTAGCCGATCCGCTTGTTCTCTTCACAGAGGTCGCGCAGCCGCTTGCCGTCGATGACGATCGCCTGGGAGGGTCGGCTGGTCCACGCCGAAGCCGTGTAGACGTGGGGCTCCGTCACTGCTCCCCAACCTAGAAGCTCTCCGGGGCCGAGTTCGTCGATGAGTACCTGGCGACCGTAGGGATCACGGACCTTGACCGCCGCCTGCCCCTTCAAGAACAGATAGAGTTGGTCGGCCGGCGCCCCCTCGGTGGTGAGCTTCTCGGCCACTTCGAATTCCTTGACCCGGGCGATGTGAGCGATGGCTTCGAAGTCTTCGTCTTCCAGTTCGGCGAAGATCCTGAACCGGCGAAGCTCGTCGATGCCGTGCTGGACCTCCTTGGGCTCTTGGTCTGCGGCCTGGGTGGCCTGCCTCTTCGCCTGCGCCGGGTCCGCCCCACCTTTGACCGCCGCCAGGTGCTGCTGCGCCGCTCGCCGGGCCTCTTCCGGTGAGAGGACGCCCACCCGGCCGATGGTGAGCCGCCGTGACAGTCCTGCGGCGTTCCTGTACCTCAGGATGTACGAGGCGGCCCCGGACGGCCTGACCCGGATCCCAAAGCCGGGAAGCTCGTCGTCGGCAACGAATGTCTCGCGGGTCGGATCGGGTTTGAGGCTGTCCACGAGCCGCTTCGTGATCTTGGCCATCGGCGTACCTCCCGGCTGCGTCCCGACAGTCGACCTCGGGGGCTGATCCATTCTGCGTTCGGGGACACCATGGGGACACATGGGCCCGCATCAGGCATCCTATACCTGGGGCATCTACATGTCAACCTCCGGGGACACGCTAGGGACACGGCGGCGCCCGGTGGCTGGTGCCGAGGGGCCACTGCCCGGAGCGCATCCAGTTTTTTGGCGCCTCCGGTGGATGCACCGGAGGCCCTCCTCGTACTATGATGGCTCGAGGTCTTGACGAGAGGAGATGAACGTGGCCGACCAGGCGAAGACAGGGGCGACCGGGTCACAGCAGTCCGAGGCGAGGACCATCGTCCGCGATATGTGCTTCATTGGCGTCTCCTGGGGCGGCAACGCCTGCATGGTGGACACCAAGGACGGCAAGGTCCTTCGCATCCGCCCCGCCCGCTTCTACGACAAGTACACCAAGGAGGAGGTCAAACCCTGGGTGATGCACGCCCGGGGCAAGACCTTCGATCCCGGCGAAAAGACCCTGCCTCCGCCGCTTTCCCTCTGCTACAAGAAGCGGGTCTTCTCCCCGGCTCGGATCCGCTACCCCATGAAGCGCGTGGACTTCGACCATACCGGCGCGCCGGGCTCCACCGGCCCGGGCGGCCGTAACATCCAGAACCGGGGAGCGAGCAAGTACCTGCGGATCTCGTGGGACGAGGCGCTGGACATCGTCACGAGCGAAATGCTGCGGGTCAAGAAGGCCTACGGTCCGACGGCCATCCTCTACCAGAACGACCAGCACGGCGAGAACAAGACCGTGCACGGACCCCACGGCTGCGGGCGGAAGCTGCTTAGCCCTCTTCGGTGGCTACACTCACCAAGTGCGTAATGCCGACTCCTGGGAAGGCTGGTATTGGGGAGCCAAGCACGTGTGGGGTTGCGAGCCCATCGGTCAGCAACTGCCGCAGAAGAACCTGCTCTACGACATCTCGAAGAACGCGGAACTGCTTCTTTTCTGGGGATGTGACCCCGAGACCACGCCCTGGGGATGGGGCGGACAACTCGTCAGCCGCTTCAACTACTGGTGGAGCGAACTGGGCATCAAGCAGATCTATATCGCGCCCGACTGCAACTACGGCAACGCCGTGCACGCCGACAAGTGGATCCCAGTCCTCCCCAACACCGACGCCGCCCTGTATCTGGCCATCGCCCACCGCTGGTTCGACCGAGGCACCTATGACAAGGAGTACCTCGCGACCCATGCCTACGGCGTCGACAAGTTCGAGGCCTACGTGAGGGGCGAGGAGGACGGCCAGCCCAAGAGCCCGGAGTGGGCGGCGCCCATCACAGGAGTGCCGGCGCGCATCATCAAGGCCCTGGCCGACGAATGGGCGTCGAAGAGGACCACCATCGTCATCTCCAACGGCGGGCCGGCCATCCGTGGCCCCTACTCCACCGAGCCCGCCCGGCTGCAGGTGCTCTGTCTCGCCATGCAGGGGCTGGGCAAGCCGGGCTGCAATCAGGCCAAGATGATCGAGTGGGCCCTGGGCCGTGATCCCGAGAACCAGGCCGCTCCGAAACCCGAGGTGTCAATCAGTCTGGATGCCGCCTACCGGGGGGACATCCCTCCGGAAGAGGGCCGCGAATCGTGCATCCCCAAGACCCTGGTGCCCAAGTTGATCCTCGACGGTGAGGGCACCTGGTACGGCAACAGACACGGGATGCGGAGCGAAGCCACCGACCAGTTCGTGGAGTACAAGTACCCGGCCGAGGGGGCTTCCAAGATCCACATGATCTGGACCGACTCGCCGTCGTGGATCACCTGCTGGAACGATGGCAACAACTTCATCCGGGCGCTGCGCGACGAATCCATCGAGTTCGTTTTGTGTCAGCATCCTTGGATCGAGAACGACGCTCTCTTCGCCGATGTGCTCCTGCCGGTGAACACCAAGTTGGAAGAGGACGACATCGGCTCCGACATCTTCAGCGGGCAGATGGACATGCTCTATCCCGAGCCCCGGTGCATGGAGTCACTCGGTGAATCGGTGAGCGACTACGAGGTGGTGTGCAAGATCGCAGAGAGGCTGGGACTACTCGAGGAATACACCGGAGGGCAGACCATCCCCGAGATCATCAAGTCGGGCTGGGAGTTCTCCGGAGTCGCCGACAAGATCTCCTGGGAAGAACTGAACGAGAAGGGTTACTACGTCGTGCCGACCGAACCTGGCTGGGAGGACATCCCCGCCGGCTTCATCGAGTTCTACGAGGATCCGGAGAGGCACCCCCTCTCCACGCCGACCGGCAAGCTGGAGTTCTACTCGACCGGTCTGGCCGAGCACTTCCCCGACGACCCGGAGCGGCCGCCGGTGCCGCAGTGGATCCCGCAAGGCGTCTCGCACGAGGAGACCCTGGGGACGGAGCGCGCGAAGAAGTATCCGCTCCTCGTCATGAGCAACCACCCCCGCTGGGGGGTGCACTCCCAGCACGACGACGTCACCTGGTTCCGGGAGATCGACACCTGCAAGATCCGGGGCAGCGACGGCTATCAGTATCACCCGCTGTGGATGAACCCGGCGGACGCCAACGCCCGCGGCATCAAGCACGGAGATGTGGTCAGCATCTACAACGAGCGCGGCACCGTCCTGGCCGGCGCCTACGTCACCGAGCGCATCATCGCCGGGGCGGTGGGTATCGACCACGGCGCCAAGTACGACCCCATCGTCCCCGGCGAGATCGACCGAGGCGGGGTGATCAACACCATCGTGCCCCGCAACTGCACCTCCAAGAACACGGTGGGCATGGCCGTCTCCGGCTTCCTGGTGGAAGTGGAGAAGACCGACCTCGAGGGTCTGCAGGTCCAAGTATCCCGAAGCGTTCGCCCGCGAGTGCCACATCACCGCCGGGCCCTGCATAGCGGGCTTCACGGAAGGGGGTGCCTGATGGCCAAAGTCATGCTCATCGATCTCGCCATCTGTAACGGCTGCCACAACTGCCAGATCGCCTGCAAGGACGAGCACGTGGCCAACGACTGGACGCCCATCGCCAAACCCCAGCCCGATACGGGTCAGTTCTGGAACAAGGTGATCGACCTGGAACGGGGTACGGTACCCAAGGTCATGGTGACCTATCACCACAGTATCTGTCAGCACTGCCGGGAGGCTCCCTGTATCGAGGCCTGTCCGGCCGGAGCCATCTACCGAAGAGAGGACGGCATCGTCATCATCTCTCCGGAGTGGTGCCGGGGTAACCAGCTGTGTCTGGAAGCCTGTCCCTACGAGAACGTCATCTACTTCAACGACGACCTCAACATCGCCCAGAAGTGCACCTTCTGCGCCCATCTCTTAGATCAGGGCTGGACCGAGACCCGCTGCTCAGATGCCTGCCCCACCGGAGCCTTCACCTTCGCCGACGAAGACGACCCCCGGGTCAAGGACAAGCTGGCCCAGGCGGAGCTCCTTAAGCCCGAGCTTCCCACCCGTCCCCGGGTCTACTACCTGAACCTGCCCAAGAAGTGGATCGCCGGGGCCCTTTATGACCCCGAGGCCGATGAGTGCGTGCAAGGGGCCACCGTCACTGCCACCAACCCGGAAACCGGCGACACCCTTTCCGCCGTCACCGACAACTACGGCGACTTCTGGCTCAAGGGCCTGGGGGACGCAAGCTACGTCCTCACCATAGAGAAAGACGGGTATCTCACCAAGAAGCTGGGCCCTATCGATGCCACCGTCGCCGACCAGAACGTGGGCGATGTGGAACTGTGGAAAAGTTGAGCAGATCGAGCGAACACCGGATAGAGCCGACGACACCACCGGTTCAAGACCAAGGAGAAACACATGAACGTCGATGAAGCAGTACTCAAGAGGAAAAGCATCCGCTCCTATCGGGACAAAGCGGTGCCGGAAGCGGATCTCGCGGCCATCATCACGGCCGGCAGATGGGCTCCGAACGCGGGCGAGTACACGATGTCGGTCATCCGCGACCGCGAGCTCCTGGGCAAGATCGACGAACGGACGCTACAGGCGATGCTCGCCTCGGGCAACGACTTCCTGGTGGAGCGGGCCTCGCTCCCCGGGTACCTCCCCACCTACGGTGCAGCGGCGGTCATCCTGCTTTCCGGCCCCAAGGACATGGCGATCACGCAGCTCAACTGTGCGGTCGCGGCCGAGAACATGCTGCTTCAGGCCACCGAACTCGGGCTGGGCTCGTGCTTCCTGCGCTCGCCCGCGTACGCGCTCAACGCACCGGAGAACATCGACCTCGCTCGCGAGGCCGGCATCCCCGAGGGATCCCAGATGGAATGCGGGCTGGCCCTGGGCTACACCGACGACGAGGACAAGTTCCGCCGGATGGAGCGCGTGCCGAGAGGAAACGTGATCTACATCGGCTGAGACAGGATCGTCCAGGAAGCACCAGACCAGGAGGATGAGTGATGTCCGCGATCGCCGACCGGGTGACGCTGCGCGAGATCACTGCCGACACCGTACGTCAGATCACCGATCTCGCAGTCGCCCCCGGGCAAGAGCGCTTCGTCGCCAGCAACGCGGTTTCTCTCGCCGAGGCTCTCTTCACACCCGAGGCCTGGTACCGCGCCATCTACCTGGATGACTCACCGGTCGGGTTCGTCGATGCTGTACGACGAGCGGCTCCGGCCTACACCTCCCCAGCATCCGGAGATCGCTATCTGGCGTTTCATGGTCGATGCTCGGTCTCAGCGCCAGGGAATCGGTGCGGCCGCCCTCGAGCAGGTCATCGCACATGCCAAGGCGCGCGGGACACCTTCCGATCTGCTCGTCTCATACGTACCGGGACCTGGTTGTCCGGAGGAGTTCTATTTACGGGCCGGGTTCCAGCATACGGGGAAGATGGAGGGCGCGGAGGTCCTGCTCGGATTACCGCTGTAGACGCCGCCACGAGCGCTACTCAGCCGCCGCGCCGAACGCTAGACTAGCGACCAAGGACGCGTACGGGATCTCCCACCTACCGTTCACTGCCAGCAACGACCAGGGGGCGACAGCGAAATGAGTCTGCTCGAACTTCTCAGCAGCAGCAGAACCACCATCTTCCTCGATGGGGCCATGGGCACCCAATTGGGTCAAGCCGGCCTGGAGATGGGGGGCCAGAACTGCGTCACCCACCCTGAGGCTGTGCTCGCCGTTCACGAGCGTTACGCCGCCTGCGGTATCGACCTCCTGATCACCAACACCTTGACCATGAACAGCGTCAACATCGATTCCCACAACGTGGGCGTCGATGTGAGCGAGGTCAATCTGGCGGGAGCCAGGCTGGCCCGGACGGCGGCGCGCGAGGGCCAGTATGTGCTCGGTGACATGAGTTCCACCGGCAAGATGCTGAAACCGTACGGACCACTTCCGGAAGACGATGCTTTCGCGGCCTTCAAGCAGCAAGCGGCCATCCTCGCGGAGGGCGGAGTGGACGGCCTCATCGTCGAGACGATGTTCGACCTGCGGGAAGCACTGTGCGCTTTGCGGGCCGCGAGGGAAGCCACCGACCTCCCTGTCTTTGCGACCATCGCGTTCAACACCTCCACGAACGGTGGGCGGACGGTGATGGGGGACACCGCCGTCCGGTGCGCGGAAGCCCTGACTGAGGCGGGGGCTGCGGCGGTAGGGGCCAACTGCGGAAACCTCGACCCCCTGGAGATGGCCGAAGTGGTTGCGATGATGAAGGCCGCCACGACCTTGCCCATCATCGCCCAGCCCAATGCCGGCAAAGGGCGACTGGTGGACAAAGAACTGGTGTTCGACATGTCGCCCGCGACATTCGCCGCGGGAGTCGAAGCGTGCGTCCACGCCGGCGCGCGTCTCGTGGGCGGTTGCTGCGGTACGTCTCCCGACCACATCAAGACCATGGTGGACCTGCTGAAGTCTCTACCCTAGGCGCTCCGTGCAGAGACGTGCGACCCGCCTCGCCAGCGCCATGATGGTGAGAATAGGTGGCCTGCCCAAGGACTCCGGAAGCAGCGAGGCGTCGGCGACATAAACGTTCTCGGGAAGCCGGGCGGAGTGGAGGGTGTCGCGCTCTTCTGCCGATAGAGGGAGCATGCCGCCGGGATGACCGGCGTTGAGCATCCCCAGGAAGATGGACTCGCGGCGTACACCCAGGCGCGTAAGTATCTCCCGGCACGACTCTCGGGCCACGGCCAGGCGCTGTTCGTCTCGGGCGGACAGTTCTTTCGTCACCCGGCGACGGCGGTCGACAGAACCGGCCTCGGTGTCGGCGAGCTTGATCATGAGAGCTGCGATATCGCGGCGCGGCCGCCTCCAGTCGGAATCGAAGAAGAAGCTCAGGTAGTCGAAATAGGGAGAGATGATGTAGCCGTCGCCTTCGACCAGGAACGGCATCGGCACCTCTTCGTCCGCACGGCTCTCGGGCAACGAAGCGGCAACACACAGTACCGGGTCGACGAACAGGCGGTCCTCGGTCTTGATCCCCGACCTGGAAAGGACCGCCGGTGTCCCTAGGCCGCCGGCCGCAAGTACCACGAGGTCGGCGGGCAAGAACTCTCTCCGCCCGCGGCGCCTGGTCAGCACCCCCGTCGCGTGGCGTGGTCCTCTCTCCCCGTCGGCGAAGACCACGCGTTCGACTTCGCTGTCCGTCAGCAGGGTCGCGCCGCGAGCCACGGCTTGCCTGAGATGCTCGCGACTATCCCATTTGGCCTCCCTGGGGCAGCCGAGGACGCATCTTCCGCAGCGGGTGCAGTGTCCGTAGTCGACCAATTTGGGGGTGACCACCGGGCTGAGGCCCAAAGCGCTACATGCGGAGAAGAGCTCCCGTGTTACCGGTCGCCAACGCTGCTCGTGCTCGGTGGATATCGGGAGTTCCCTGTGCAGGGCGTCGTATTCGGGATCGAGGTCGATGCCGAGCTTCTGCAGGGCTTCGTCGGCGCGGACGGCATTGCCTGTGGCAAGGGTGGTGCTCCCTCCAGTGCCCCTCCCCCAGACCAGGGCCATGCCTCCTGAGGTCTTCGTGACGCGCATGGCCGGGTACAGAAGCTGGATCAGGCGGGGGTCGCGGAGCATCCGCGACGACCGCAGCCGCTCGACGCGATCGAGGCGCCCGTCGAAGGGCCTGAACTCACCGCCGGCCTCAACGACGGTCACCTCGAAGTCGGCTGCCAACTCGCGCGCCGCCATCGCGCCTCCGGCGCCGCTCCCCACGACAAGGGCGCGCTTCACGGCCGGGCCCCCGATGATGCCAGGAGAAGGGCCCGGCAGCACGGACTGCCGGCCGTGAGACGCTCGGAGAAGTCGAGCGCCGCGCCACCGTAGAGGCCGTCCGCGACACCCTGGTCGAGCGCGCCTATCAGGTTGCAGACCGGCTCGCTGTAGTAGCTGGCGAAGAAGCACCGGCTGACCACGATGGCCCCGGTCGGGCCTCCACTGATCTCTATGCCGATCTGGCGGTAGAGCAGCGTCAGCGCAGTGAAGGCCTCCTCTGGAGTCCCGATCCCAAGTAGTCGCCGAGCCCAGCGTCCTAGGTCGGCGGCGCCCTCGTAGAGGCGCTCGCGTGCTGCCCTGATCCTGTCCGGTTCACCCGCGGCAAGAAGTTCGTCGCTCTGGCGCGCGGTGAAGACTGCATACTGGGCGAGCCGAGCGTCGAAGGACCTACCCACCCAGGCCGGCGACTGGACGCCGAACCCTTGAGCTGTGACCCGCGCCAATCGGTCCAGCATCCCCTGCCGCGCCGGCAGGGGAAACACCCGCTGCAGCAGACTCAGACGTAGACTCATCGCAGGCGTGGCCCTACTCAGTCGGCGGTGCGAGGGAGGCGACCCGTTGGGTCATCCATCGGCTCGCCGGCCGGGGCACCTGGGCTGCTCGCGGTCGCGACCGTATCGACCGCCTTGGCCCGCAAACAAAGCCACCACACCAGGAGAGCGATCGCTCCGTCTACGACGAAGTTGGCCAGGTAGAGGAGGTACTGCTCCTGGAAGATGAAGAGACCCAGGCATATGACAGCACTGGCGCCCTTGGCCTGCACGAGGACCCAGGGAAAGGCGCGGGCCTCGGGATGGCGCGCCATCTGCCAAGCGAGAAGCGTCACCACGTACATGTAGCCCAGCGCCAAGGCAAGGAAAAGGGTATGCGGTTCGACCGTGCTCTCCGGCCACCCCAACCCTTCGGCCAGCCAGTTGAAGGCGGCAAGCACTTGAGCAGGGATGACAAGGAACACCACGCCGACGATGGCGAACGTCCCCGTCAGGCAGCACCCCGTCAGACGGACCAGACGAGTGTTCGTCATCACGCGGCCCTCCTTCCCCAGAGTCGGCGTCCGAACTCCGAGGCCGGTCCGAACTCCACCCTCTTGAGCAGTCGCCGGCTCCCCTCCCTGTCGAGCGGAAGCGCGTCTACGGTCTCGTCGCCGAAAAGGCGATAGTTCTTGTTCATGAAACACCGATTCTCGCCCGGAAAGGACGACCCCATCTCAGCAAGGATCTCGCCGAGCGGTCGCTCTCGCACGTTGCCGAACGACAGAGGCAGGAACACGCAGGGGCTCACCTCGCCGAAGGCGTCCACATAGACCATCTTGCCTCCGGCATTGCAGCCAAAATTCTCCGCTCCTTCGAAATGTCCGAGGTAGTTGACGGTCATGCCGATCGGTCTGCCGGGCCCGCCGGCCGAAGACGTCCGTCTGATCCCAGAGCCGGATCGCCGCACCGCCCGGTTATGCTCGTCTTGGATCCGGGCAAGTTCCCGGCGGTCGTCTTCGGTGATGACCATGTCTTCCGACCAGAGTCCATCCACCGACGGCTTGACCTCACTCAGCCACGCTTCGTCGACGCCGAGAGAGTCGAGAAACGCGAGCAGGGTCTCAACCTGACCAGTCCTGATCATGTCCCGGCTCAGAACTGAAGAGACGCTCACGTGCAGACCGGGGACCTGCTTGAAGATGGAGATGGCTCTGAGCGCCGCCTCGAACGCGCCGAGATACCGGCGCGAGGCGTCGTGGCGCGCTGCTTCCCAGTGATCCAGGCTCACGGCTACCGAGAACACGCCGGCCTGGGCCAGATCGGCCGCCAGCCGCGGGGTAAGGCCCACGCCTGTGGTGAACAGTTTGACGGCCATATCTCTAGCCGCCGCGTATGCAGTGATCTCCACGATGTCACGATTGAGCAGAGGCTCCCCGCCGGTGAACCCCAGCCAAGTCACTCCCGCCACTCGGAGGTCGTCGATCACCCGAAGGATGGTCGGAGTGTCCATGCACTGGCCGTGCCGGTGCTTGTTGTAGCAGTACCCGCAGTTCTGGGGGCAGAGGTTGGTCAGACCTATCTGGGCGTGCGAGGGGCCGCCGCGGCGCGCCAGGAGATGGTGTTCCACAAAGCGCGCATATGCTTTGCTCGTGAGGGGCGGCAGGTGAGAGTGGAGGATCAGATTCTCGCCATGGCGACGGACCGGGAACCGGCCCATGTACCGGGACAGGAAGAGGCTTGCGCCCGGCCGGACCCGCAGCATGCCGGGGTTGGCCGCTAGAACCTTCGCCAGCGGGAACCGTGCGATGGTGGCCCGCGGCGGCTCGTCGGCGATCGTAGAGAAGTGCGACGGCGTGTGCGACGGCGTCCTGAGCCGCCCGCCGTCGATACGGGCGGTGGCGCTGCTCGTGCCCCCGTATTCCGCCTCCATCCAGTTGTCATAGGTATTCATGACGTCCCCCCTCGTTCGGGCTGTCTGGTCGGGATCGGCCGCCTCCACTCCTGTGCTCAGTTGCAGTTCCATATTCGTCCGGCGGGGAGCGGCGCAAATCAGGCGGGAGGGCAGTCTTGGGATGACTTAGTGGCCGGTCTTATGCCTGGCCACATGGAGGGGTCAGGTCGTCAGGGGGTTCACGAACGCGGCCTGGCACGCTGCCCTTGACGGTGCTCCGCTCGCGAGGCGAGATCCGCGGACGAGCAGACCCGGCTCCTCACCCTACTTCACATGGGAGACAGGACATCATGAAGGCCGTGGTCGTCTACGGGACGCCGCTACGTCCCCGGTGTCAACGCGAAGACGTGATATCCCCAGGCCGGCATGTCCAGGTAGAGCCCGGGCTCGGTCAGAGCCGCGCCGTCGCGGGTGTAGCTGATGTCGTGCATCAGGTCTCGTAGAGTCCAGCGTCTTCCGGCCAGGTCGCTGAACGGCGGAGAGACGTAACATTGGCTCTGGTGGTCGGAGAAGTTGACCACGATCATCAGCCTTTCGCCCAGATCGCCCCGCCATCCCTGCGCCACGAAGCTCTCGTATGTCCAGTTCCCGTCCCATGCGGGCCTGCAGTCCACAAGGGTCCACATGCCTTCGTGGAGTCCCGGATCGCGAAGACACCCCAGGAGCGAGCGGTAGAACCCGCGAAGATCCTCGTCCGGTGGCTCCAGCGGACGCCGGCACAGATGGACAGGCAGACGGACCCGGGCACCCTCTAGTTGCCCCTGTTGGAAGAACCGAAGACCGGGACAGAGATAGGTAACGATAGCCGCCGCCCTGTGCTTCGCGGGTGCGAAGACCGCGGCGGCACGGGGCTCGTCGTGGTTCTCCAGGAATCGGGCCGAATGCTCCTGGAAGTCCAGAGACGCGTAGAGGTGGCCGTGAACAGGCGGCACCGCGCCCTGCACGAGGCGATCGTATAGGCGCTTGTCATAGGTGTAGTCGAAGCCCTGCCGCTGCAGCTCCCACTCCAGATCCCAATAGACCTCCGCCATGAACAGGAAGCCCGGATGGTCCGCCTTGATCGCGACGATGGCCTCAGGCCAGAAGGGCTGGGCGGAGACGCCCCAGGTGCGCGCGAACACCTCGGGCAGAACGAGCATGGCCATGTCGCACCGCACTCCGTCGCACCGGGCCGCCACTCCGCTGAGTTCCGCGCGCATGGCGACTTGGACGGCCGGATTGCCGTAGTCGAGCTGGAGGGTGTCCGGCCACCCGTCGAAGTAGGGATCGCGCCCGTACGCCAGCACCTCGCCGCTGCGCTGAGCCGCTGGTCCGCCGCCACCGCCCTGACCTGGCGCTTCGCCGTCGCCGCGGCGGCAGTAGTTCTGGGGCTCGCGGGCAAGATCCTCCTCGCCGCCGCGAATGTAGTACTCGGGATGGTCGAAGGTCCAGGGGTGGTCGAGCGCGGTGTGGTTGGGGACGAAGTCGAGGATCAGCCTGATACCGCGCTGGTGCAGGCGTGCACGGAATCGATCGAGGGCCTCATCACCACCCAGTTGCGCCGCCACCGTGTAGCCGGTGATGGCGAAGCACGATCCGCAGATATCGTCCTCGCTCAGATCGGGGAGGGCCCGGGCGAACTCCTCCCTCCACTCGGGGTTGCTTCGCGATACACGCCGGCCGGCTTCGCCCGTCTGCCATACGCCCAACAGGTACAAGAGATCGAAGCCCGCCGCGATCAACTCGTCCAGGTCGGCATCCGGTACGTCGTCCAGGGTGGCCGGCCCGCCCAGCTCCCGCGAGAGATCCGCCAGCCATACCCGCGCGTTGATCTGATAGAGCAGGGGGTTGTGACGGAGTCGCGTTGCCTGCGAACCCGACCCCACCGCGTCCTTGGCTGTCATTCCGACTCCTCCCGGAACAATCCGTAGGCCAGCGCCCGGGATGCCTGCCCAGTGGCCACCGTCTCCTTCGTCAGGGAGCTGGTCATGCGCAGGAAGCGCGCCACTACCCCGGTCCAGCCGGTCTGATGACTGGCGCCTAGACCGGCTCCGTTGTCACCGTGGAAGTACTCGTAGAAGAGGATGTAGTCACGCCAGTGAGGGTCCGACTGGAGCTTCTCGGCCCCGCCGAAGACCGGCCGGATACCCTCCTCGTTGCGCAGGAAGATGGCCGATGAGCGGCGCATGATCTCCATGGCCGCGTCGAAGAGTGTGACCTTCACTCCCGATCCCGTGGGACATTCGACCTCGAATTCGTCTCCGTAGTAGCCGTACAGAGTGAGGAGAGCCCTCACCAGCAGCACGTTGGTGGGAAACCAGATGGGCCCGCGCCAGTTCGAGTTACCTCCGAACATGCCGGAGTCCGATTCGGCGGGCAGGTATCCCACGCGGAATTCCTGGCCGTCCCCCCTGAAGACGTACGGATGCTCCAGATGATGTCGGGAAAGCGAGCGGATGCCGTACGGACTCAGAAACTCCTCTTCGTCCAGGAGTCTGGCGAGCACCAATCGGAGCTTCTCCTCGTTCAGCAGCGCGAGCAGATGCTTTCCCTCCCGGACTGCCGGCGACGCGATCGTGGCGACAAGCTCAGGGTGGTTTCGTGTGAACCAGACCGCCCGCTCTCTGAACTTGGGGAGCTTCTCCAACGCCTCATGAGGGAACACGCTGCTCGCGCACAGCGACAACAATCCCACCATCGAGCGCACCTTGAGCCGGGTGGCAGAACCATCGGGCAGGCGAAGCAGATCGTAGAAGAAGCCGTCCTCGGCATCCCACATCTCGTCCTGGTGCTCGCCCATCCGGTCCATCGCTCCGGCTATCCACAGGAAGTGCTCGTAGAACTTGCAGGCCAGGAGTTCGTAGGCGGGATTGACCAAGGCCAGCTTGACAGCCATGGACAGCATGTTCTGGCAGAAGAACGCCATCCAGGCAGTGCCGTCCGCCTGCTCCAGATAGCCTCCCGTGGGTAGAGGGGCGCTCCGGTCGAACACCCCGATGTTGTCCAGGCCCAGGAAACCACCCTCGAACACGTTGCTGCCGTTGCGGTCCTTGCGGTTGACCCACCAGGTGAAGGTCATGAGCAGCTTGACGAACATGCGCTCGAGGAACTCCAGATCCCCCGTCCCATCGACCTCCTTCTCGAGGTTGAAGATGAAATCGGCGGCCCACGCGTGCACGGGCGGGTTCACGTCACCGAAGTCCCATTCGTACGCCGGCAACTGACCGTTGGGGTGCATGTAGTTCTCGCTCAACATGAGCTCCAACTGCTGCTTGGCGAGGTCCACGTCGACGACAGAAAGGGCGATGGTGTGGAAGGCCAGGTCCCAGGCAGCGAACCAGGGGTATTCCCACTTGTCGGGCATGGAGATGATGTCCTGGTTGACCATGTGGAACCAGTTGGAGTTGCGGGTCTTGGTCCTCGCGTTCCCCTCTCGGCGCGTCCCCCGGTCGCGAAGCCACCGATCCACGTCGTACGTGTAGCACTGCTTGGTCCACAGCATCCCCGCCAGCGCCTGCCGCATCACGAGAGCTTGGTCCTCGCTAAGACCGGGCGGCGTGAGACCGGCATAGAACTCGTCGGCTTCCGCCTTCCTTGCAGCGAAGATCGCCTCGAAATCCCCACCGAGCCCGGCATCGAGGGCGACCGGGTCGCCGCCTTCGCCGTGGCGCCCGCAGGAGCTTTCGCGGAGGCCGCGCGGGCTTTCGCGGGGGTCTTCGTGGGTGCCGTAGCGGTGCCCGTGGGGCCCGCACCGACCGTCGCTGTGCTCGCCGTCAGTCTCACCCGCACGACCGCGCTCTCTCCGGGTGCGATAGTGACCCCGTAGTGCGCGGAAGCCTTGGTGCCTTCGCCCTCGGGGTCGACCGCGTGCGCGACGCCGGCCACGAGGTGATCGTTGATGCCGTCCTTCACATAGGGAGTCTCGTTGGGGGTGCCGAACACCCGGACGTTGTTGGTCTCGTTGTTGGTCACGAGTATCTCGGGCGAGCCCTCACACATCAGGCGGTACATGCCGAACTCGGGGTGCTCAGCCTCCAGGGTCGGCGGTAGCCCGGCCCGCAGCGCGCGGATCCGCGGACGCGGCTCGTCTTCGGGGAGCGGCCACCAGGTGTTGCGGAACCACAGTGTCGGCAGAATGTGCAGAGTCGCGGCCTCTGGACCGCGGTTCCAGGCCGTCACCCGCACGAGGACATCTTCCGGGGACGCCTTCGCGTACTCCACGAACACGTCGAAATAGCGGTCCTCGTCGAAGACCCCCGTGTCGATGAGCTCGTACTCCTGCTCCTGCCGCCCGCGTGCGGCGTTGGTGCGCACGAGATCGTCGTACGGAAAGGCCGACTGCGGGTACTTGTAAAGGTACTTCATGTACGAATGAGTCGGAGTGGAATCCAGGTAGTAGTAGTACTCCTTGACGTCTTCCCCGTGGTTGCCCTCGCTGTTGGTAAGCCCGAACAGACGCTCCTTGACGATGGGGTCCACTCCGTTCCAGAGAGCCAGGGCAAAACAGAGATTCTGCCTGTCGTCGGAGATACCCGCCAGGCCGTCCTCTCCCCAGAGATAGGCACGCGAACGGGCCTGATCGTGAGTGAAGTATCCCCAGGCATCACCTGACTCGCTGTAGTCTTCGCGCACCGTCCCCCACTGGCGCTCGGAGAGATACGGCCCCCACTTGCGCCACGGGACACCCGCCTCTCTGATCTCGTTGAGGCGGAGGCTCTCGGTGCTCTTGCTCATCGCTTCGCCCTCCTCGGCGGGAAGATCATGTCGACCAACATGACTGTACCCCGTTTGGGGCCCGCCGCAATCAAGCGACTAACGAGGGCTTGAGGAGAAGCCACGGGACGAAGCGGACGCCGGGGCAGGAGCTCGGGCCTGAAGCGGACCGCCGATACCTACTCGCGAGCGATGGACGGGCCGCGACTCGCCACCGATGACAACGCCAGGAAGCGAAGATCGGGAGTAGAGCCTTCGCCAGACGCCAGCCACTCGCCAGCGTCGATGACCGAGCCCGCGAGGGAGAAGGAAAACTGGCTGTCTCGGTCGGTCTCGTAGTAGTCGGTGTCGGTCTCCTTGCCGCCTTTGTAGCGGAAGTAGGGGGAGAACGTCTTCACCTTGATGGTGTCGCTCAGCGGGTCGATGGTGATGAGCCGCATGAGGCCGTTGCCGCCGAACGGACGGTACTGCTGATAGTCGGAGAGCATCTCGTAGACGGGAAGTCCGGCGCTGTTGTAGCTCACAAAGGCCCGCTCCTGGGCGATATGGCCGCTGAGCACCATGAACACCTGAGGGTTGTCCTTGACGAAACCGTCCCAGATCCTCCATCCGTGCTTGCTCTTGCCGCCGCCATCCAGGTAGCCATGGGTGGTGACGATGACGGGCAGCTCTTCCAGATCGGGCCTCTCCAGCAGTTCATTGGCCCACGCAAGCTCTTCGTCCGTGGGCTTATGCTGGAGACCGATATGCAGGAACCAGGCTCCCTCTGCCTGGAACTTCTGAGCCTGGCACAGGCCGGAGGGGGACGCAGCCACGAACCAGGGCTTCTGCTTCGTGAGCGCAAGGGGCACGTTCTTGAGCAGGTATTCCGGATCGTCGTGGTTGCCACGCACGATGGAGAAGGGCAACCGGTTCTGAGCAAGCAGAGGACCAAGAGCATCGAGGGCATTGTCCCACTGGGCCTGCACCCGCCCATCGTCCACCACGTCGCCCACATGGGTCACAAATAGGATGTTCTTCTCGGCGGCATGGGCGAGCACCCACTCGATCTGCTTCTCGAACTCAGGCATGCCCCGGTCGGTGTAGACCTGCGTGTCGGGAATGACGGCGATGGTGAAGGGACGGGTGAGCCCCCCCATTCGGTCGGCGTTCTCAAGAGCAGCGACCTGCGACGAGGCGGCCAAGGGGCTGCCGGATGCGCCGCTGGCCGAACCGCCGGACAGGTCGACGTACGCACCGGCGGACTCCAGCGGTGTCGAACACCGGCCACGCGCGAGCAGTACCGGGAAGCAGGACGGCCAGCGTGATGGCCACAAGCAGGAGCGCTGCGGCCGGCAGGATGATGTGTCTCGGGATGCCCCGACACAGGTTGGACGCGGTCGCTCTCCTCACGCGGCAGCTTCCCCCATGGTCGAAAATCGTGCCCGGTTCATGGGTGAGCCGGGCACCCCTCGGGTCGATCCCATTATCGGCCCGTGGGCGGCTCCGCATTAGTTTCTCACATCGACCGCGACACCGGGTGGAAAACTTGCTCTATTCCATGCGGCGGGCGCCGGGCAGCGGTCGCTACGGCCCGCCAGGGCCGGCCCGGTCACCGGCCGATCCGCGTTTCCACCTGTGCATCACGCGTTTGCTCACCCGGTTCCAGATGTCCAGCAGCCCGCCGGGGAACAGGAGCACGATGAGGATGAACAGCACTCCGAAGATGACCTGATGGAGATCGGTGAGGTTGGCGGCCAGCCGCTCGCGCACCACCACATAGAAGGCGCCGCCCACCACTGGGCCGGCGACGGTCCCCAGCCCTCCGATGTAGGCGATCATCAAGGCATCGAAGGTCCAGGTGGGAAAGAACGGAGCTTCCGGGTAGTAGCTGATCTGCTTGAACGCGAACACGCCTCCTGCAAGACCCATGAAGAAGCTGCTGAACGCGAGGGCCAGTAGCTTGTGCCGCAGAACGTGGACGCCCGTGGCCTGGGCGGCATCTTCGTCCTCCCGCACCCCCAGTATGCCCAGACTCCACCGGGAACGCAGGAGGAAGTAGGCGGCAGCCGTGGTGGCTATGGCTAGGGCAAAGGCGACATAGTAGCGGATGGGCAGATTGTAGGAAGCGATCATCTCCCCGGACATCGTCGAGATATACGGCTGGTTCTGCGCGACCGTGATCCTCAGGACTTCGGCGACAGCCAGGGTGCCGATGGCGAAGTATGCGCCGCGAAGCCTGAAGGTGGGTGCGCCGATAATCATGGCGAAGGCGACCGCTATCACTCCACCCACTATCAGAGCCAGGACGAAGGGGACGCCACCGAACCACAAGAGGCGCGTCGCGAGTGCCCCGATGCCGAAGAACGCGGCATGCCCCAGGCTGGTCTGCCCGGCGAAGCCACCCAGCATGTTCCAGCTTTGCCCGATGCTGATGCCGAGACAGATAAGGAAGAAGAGGTTCCAGATGTTGTCCTGGGCCATCAACTGAGGAAAGAGGAAGGCGAAGGCGAGCAGCACGACGATGCCCGCCGGAGCCAGCCACCGCTTGAGGGAGCGCGAGGGTGCCGCGTTGTCGGTGCTCGTCTTGGCCATCACTTCCTCACGAAGAGACCCTGCGGACGCAGGATCAGGACGAGCAAGAAGATGACCAGCCCTACGACCTCTTTGTAGGTCTGGGCCAGGTACGCCCCGGACAACGCCTCGACCACACCCAACAGGATCCCCGCAGGTAGAGCGCCGAGGATGCTACCGGTGCCCGCCAGGACGATCACGATCATGGCCTTGAGAGTCCAGAACATCCCGATGCTCGGGGCGAGAGCGTAGGTGAAGGTGACGAACTGTCCCGCGACCCCCGCGAGAGCGGCTCCCAGGGCGAAGGTCAGCATGTAGACCCGGTTGATGTTGATGCCGGCCAGTCCTGCCGACTCGTAATCCTCCGCGGTGGCCAGGATAGCCTTGCCGGGATAGGTCTTGCGGAGGAAGAAGTGAAGGGCGAACGTGATGATCAGCACGATCGCCAGAGTCCCCAGCCGTGTCCACGGCAGCAGCACCCCGTAGATGTTGAGACCGTCCCCGGCATAGGAGACCTGCACCGACCGTTCGTCGCCGGTGAAGACCCATAGAGCCAGGTTCTGGAGCACGAGCCCCAGTCCGAAGCTGACAAGAAGCGAGTTCTTGATCTTCTCTTCGCCCTGTAGCTTGACAATGTGCCGGTAGACCACCCGATCGAGCAGCAGGCCCAGCGCGAACAGGGCGACGATGACGATGATCAGAGACGCGAAGGGATCGAGTCCCATCGCTGAGAAGGCGGTGAACCCTACATAGCCTCCGATCATGACGAGTTCGCCGTGGGCGATGTTGAGGATCTTCATCACTCCGAAGACCAGGGCCAAACCCATCGCGGCCACGCCATAGATCGAACCGGCGAAGATGCCGAAGAGGACGGTCTGTATGAAGGATCCGAGCGCCCACGGATCAGTCCGCCGGCGCCGGGCAGATGCCCAGGTAGGCTTCTTGTACTCGGTCGTCGTTCAGCAGTTCCCGCCCGAGACCCGGTGCCGACGATCCTGCCCTGCTCCAGAATGTACGCGCGATCGGCCAGTTCCAGCGCCTGCCGGGCGTTCTGTTCCACGAGGAATATGGTCACACCCTGCTGGTTCAGGCGCTGCAGAGTCTCGAAGATCTGCTCCACAACGATCGGTGCTAAGCCAAGGGAGGGCTCGTCCAGCATGAGCAGTCTCGGTACCCCCATCAGCGCCCGGCCGACCGCGAGCATCTGTTGCTGACCACCGCTCATCGTGTTCGCGCGCTGCAGTCTGCGATCGGCCAAGAGCGGGAACAGCTCGAAGACCAGTTTGAAGGTGTTTGCACGGACCTCGCGCGCCCGCTTGGAATAGGCTCCGATCTCGAGGTTTTCCATCACGGTCAGCCCGCCGAAGAGCCTACGCCCCTCAGGGACCAGGATGATCCCGTGCTCCACGATCCGGTGAGGCTGGCGCGCCGTGAAGGGCGGCGTCACCGAGGTGGATGGTGCCCGACTTGACCGGGTGCAGCCCGGCGATCACCCGCATGAGGGTGGTCTTGCCTGCTCCGTTGGGCCCGATGAGCGCGACGATCTCGCCCTCGTCGACGCTTAGGGAGACATCCCACAACGCTTGGATGTCGCCATAAGCGACGCTGACGTCGGTCACTTGCAGGAATTCAGACACGGAGAGACTTCCCTAAATAGGCGTCGATGACCTGCTCGTTGCAGGAGATCTCTGCCGGCGTACCCTCGGCTATCAGTTCACCGGCGTTGAGCACGACGATGCCGTCGGCGATGCCGAAGACCGCCTTCACCAGATGCTCGACCATGATGATGGTGATGCCCATGTCGCGAATGCTCTTGATCAGCTCCATCGAGGCTGAGCACCTCGGAGGGGTTCAGCCCCGCGAGCAACTCGTCCAGAAGAAGCAGTTTGGGTTTGGCGGCCAGTGCCCGCGCTAGTTCCAGGCGCTTGCGATCCACCAGGGTGAGACTCTTGGCCTTCTCGTGCGCGCGCCCGGCCAGATCGACGATATCGAGGACCTCGATGGACTCCTTCTCGGCCCGAGACCGGCTTCTCACCCAGTCCCGTCCGTAGATCCTGCCGATGGCCGCGTTATCGAGCACCGAAAGTTCGGGGAAGGGGCGCACGAGCTGAAAGGTGCGCGAGATTCCCAAGCGGCAGCGGCTGTGAGGCGCACTGGAAGTGATGTCGATGCCCTCGAAGAAGACCTTGCCCCCGAGTAGGGGGGTAGACTCCCGTGATGAGGTTGAAGAGCGTGGTCTTGCCGGCGCCGTTGGGCCCGATGAGACCGAGGATCTGCCCCTCTTCGAGCTTCACCGAGACCGTGCTGGACCGCCACCAGGCCCTTGAAGGCTTTGGAGACCTGTTGCAGCTCAAGCAGCAAGCTAGTCTCCGCTCGCCGAGAGGTGAGGCTTGGAGGTCACGCCCGAGGGCGTGACCTCCAAACACTGAACTGTATGGGGCGCTGTCCCACTTGATCGAGCGGCCGAGTCGCTGACTAACGCTGGTCCCAAGGAAGGGCCGGGTAGATAGGCGGCACAAGCGCGACGTCCGCGGGGAACACCAGGGCCTGCTTGCCACCCTGCCACTGGTTGACCGGGTCCAGAGCGTTCACCCAGGTGCCGTTCTCGGCGAACTTCACGTGACCGACCATGGTGTCCAGATCGGTCGCCGCGATCGCGTCGCGGATCGCATCGCGATCGACGCTCTTGGCGCGGCTGATAGCGTCGGCCAGGATCTGCACGCAGGCGTACGCCGGGCCGGTCAGTGCCACTGCCGGCTTGTCGGTCATCGTCTTGTAGCGCTCGGTCATCTCCTTCACACCTGGGTACGGCAGGCCCGGGTTCCAGCCGGGCAGCAGGCAGACGCCATCGCTGTCCGTACCGAGAGCCTCCCCAAAGGTCGGCGGGTCCGGGGCGCGGATCAGGAAGTAGACCTTGGCGTTCCAGCCAAGCTCCTTGACCTGTTTCATCATCGCTATCCCGTCAGGAGAGCTGGGAGAGCCCCAGCAGGACTTCGGCACCCGCGTCTTTGACCGGGAGGATCAGCGAGGTGTAGTCGGTGGTCCCAGGTGCATACTCAGAGACCGTGAGCGTGTAGCCGCCCCTGGCGTCGGCCTCCTGCTGCCAGTACTTGACCATCTCTGCGCCCCAGTCGGTCTTCTCGGCGAAGATGGCTACCTTCGTCGGTTTGGGCGAGAAGGAATCAAGCAGGTCGAAGGTGGCCTTGGCATGGTCGGGGGACTTCGGGAACGGCGAGAAGAGGTACTTGAAGCCCTGCTCGTGGACTTTCAGACAGGGCGAAAGCGATGCCCAGATAGGCGATCTTGTTCTTCTCGGCGATGCCCGCCGCTGCGGCATGCAGGTCGCTCCCCGCGCCGCCCAGATAGGCGACCACCCCGTTGGAGGCATGGGTCTCGAGTTGCTGGACGGTCTTGGTCGCGTCGGACTCGTCGTCGAGGATGCTGAGTTCGATCGGGACCTTCGTCCCTCCGATGTCGATGCCGCCCGCATCATTGATGTCCTTGACCGCGAGTTCGTACCCGCCCTTGACCTGCGAGCCCAGGCCGGCGTACTTCCCGGTGAGAGGGATGACCGCGCCGACCTTGATGGATGCAGGCAGGGGCTGAGTGGTCCCCGTGGTCTCGGTGCTGGCTACCGTGGTGGTCGGCCCGGCGGTGGTGGCCGGTCCGGCAGTGGTTTCGGGTCCGGCAGTGGTGGTGGTCTCTTCTGACCCGCAGGCCGCAGCGAAGACGGCGACACAGATCAGTGCGACCAGAAGAAGCGCTAGAAGTGGTATCCGCAGCGCACCGATACCGTAAGCTCTATCCGATCTCGTACTCATAGCTACCCCCATAGCTAATCACCTGGAAGTCACACTGAGGAACAGTGCCAGGAAGGCGCGAGAGACGCTACTCCATCCACACCCCTTTCCGAGTCTTACCGGCGATGCAGTGGGCCCCCCCTGCTGATCTCGCCTCTTGCTCAGATACCGACGCGGATCTACTTGGTCTCAGCCTATCACGCACCGTAGGCGAATCAAAATTCTTTTTTCTGTTACGTTCTGCCCCAGCGCGCGTCTGCTCGGTCAGCCCCGGCCGGCTGATGGACGAACGATGTCTGAGCAATGAGCACGACGGGAACTGCTAGGCTTGAACGCGCTCGCCGCTCGACGAGGGGAGGGGTCGGCTGTCTGTCCTGACTATCGCTCTCTACCTGCTGATTGTGGTGCCCGTGATCCTCATCTGGTGGGCGCAGTCACGCGTGCGCCGCGTGTTCCGGCAAGAGGACCAGGTCGAGAACGCTGAACAGATCACCGGGTTGGAGGCGGCCAGAGAGCTCCTCGATCACGTGGGGCTCCACGGTATCCGCCTCGAGATGCGCGGGCGGCCTCCCGCCGATTACTACGATCCGGTCACCAAGACGCTGGTACTTTCCCTCCGCACCGCCCGACGGGACACCGCGTTGGCCGTAGGCGTGGCCGGCCACGAAGTGGGTCACGCCATCCAGGATGCGGAGGGCTACCCCCTCATGCGCCTTCACAACGGCTTGGCGCGCTGGCTGATAGTCCTCTCCACCATCAGTCCCTTCGCCTTCATCGGCGGCTTCTTGCTGGGCAACGTCTTCCTGATGTGGGTGGCGATAGGCATCCTGGCGCTACAGGTGGTCTTCGCCCTCACCGCGCTTCCCTTGGAGCTCAACGCCAGCAGGCGGGCGATCGCGCTCTTGGAAGAAGAGCACGTGATCGCCCTGTCCGAGGAGGCGAGCGTCCGCAGGGTCCTCCGCGCGGCGGCCTTCACCTACCTAGCCTCGGTGGCGATGCGCGTGGCAGGCTTCTTGTTCTGGTTCCTGGCCCTGGCAGCGCTGACCGGCCTGCAGACCCCCTTCTGAGTCCCCGAGCAGCCTTTTTGGGAGACGGCGGCGGGGTTTGCCCACGAGGGCCGGCCGGTGCCGGAGCCTCGAATGCCTTAGTATGTTGCCTACCAGGGATTCCAGACTCGTGCACAAGGAGAGGCACGTGCGTCGATGACCGCCTACTACAGATCTCGCTCCCCTGCCGACCCGGTCATCTACGTCCAGGAGGAAGATCGGTGGCAAAGCCACGCCGTCGACGGGGTGATCGAGGTAGAGGGAGAGATCCCCGGCGAAGTCCTCGTCGGCCTCGAGGAGATCACGCCCGAGGAGGCCGAACCGCTCATCAGCCAGATGGCGCCTGATGCTGAGGGAGGGAAGAGCGAGCGGACCGTGTACTCGATGCACGAGCACGAAGCTGAGCACGAGACCGCAAGCAGGCCATCACTGCTACGTAGGAGAGGGATCCAAGCAGCGCTGGCGATCGTGGGGATCATCGCTGTAGTTGCGATAGCTGTGGCCGTCATCGAAATCTCGGACGGCAGCGGGGGCGGCGGTACTGACAGCACGTCCCCTCCGGGAAACGGCAGTATCTCTGGGTCATCGACCGTGGCGAAGGTGGGCAAGCGTTCGGTGACCAAGGAGGAACTGGACCGCAGGGTCGCCGATTTCGAGGCGCAGTACCCCGGGCAGACTCCTGATTCGGAGACCGCTCCCGAGCAGTTCCGAGAGTTCCAGTTGGATGTCCTCGACTACCTCATCACGTACGAGCTAGCGAAGCAGAAGGCAAAGGCACTCGAGATCACGGTCACCGATGACGAGGTCCAGACTCAAGTCGACGCTATCCTCGAGACCTCGTTCGGAGGGGATCAGGCCGCCTTCGAGCAAGCGCTGGCCGACGAAGGCCTCACCATAGAGCAGGTCGAACAGGGCTACCAAGAGTCGATACTGCTGCGAAAGGTTTTCGAGGAGGTCACCAAGGACATCACCGCGGTCTCGGATGCCGACATCCAAGCCTACTACGACCAGAACAAAGATGGGACCTACGCGGGGAAGTCTCTGGACGAAGTCAGACAGGAGATCGCGAGCCTGCTTCTCGACAGCAAGAAGAGGGATGCTTGGCTGCTCTGGATCGCCAACGCCAAGCAGGAGGTCGGCATCAAGTACGGAGACGGCTGGGGCCCAGTTACTACGACCGTGGCGCCGTAGCGGCCGCGTAGGTCCGCGGCCCGGTCTAGCCCCGCCAGTTACGCCCGGTCTCGATCATGGCCCTGAGATTATCCGCCTTGGCGTCGTCGAGCGCTGCTCCGTTACGGAGGTAGAAGCCGCCGTCTCTCGCACAGGTATCGAGCAGGTGGGTGACGTACTCCTCCACCTGGCCGGGGCTGGCCAGGGCCAGAAGCCCGGTGGGCACGTTCCCAGCGATGCAGGCCCGGCCGCCGAGGGCCCGTTTGGCGGCCGCCATGTCGGTTTGGTCGAGCATCCAGATGACGCTCCCCGCCGGGACTTCCGCGTCGGCGACGATGTCTAGGCGCTTGTTGTAGCTGCCTTGGGCGAACAGGGCCGGCACCAGACCCTGGTCGATGAGACCCTTCATCACCGCCTTGAGTGTAGGCCAGTAGAAGCTGCGGAAGTCGGCCTCGGACATGAAGCTGTCGGCGCCCTTGTGCAGCCAGAAGATGATGATGGGCGACTCGGCCCAGGCCGCTTGGCGGACGCTTTGGTCGATCATGAGAGGGACAAAGCGCTCGGCCGCGGCCAGGATCTTCTCAGGCCGACGGAAGCGGTCGATCATGATGCCCTTGGTTCCCCGCAGGGTATCGGCGAGGACGTCATAGGGAGCTTTGGCGGAGCCTGTCCACTCAGGAGGGATGCCCAGCCGACCGGCGGCGTCAGCGGCAGCCGCTCCGGTCACCTTCATCCAGGCGAAGCACTCTCCGGCGACTTCCACCAGCCGCTGCATGCCCCCCACCAGCCCGGGACTGCCGAAGCCCAGCATGTTGTAGGGCATGGCGGCCGCTTCCATGAAGTCGGTGAAAGGAGGCAAGGCCGCGAGAGGCGCGAAAGCCGAACCGAAGCGGGGTAAGAGAGCCCGCCTAAAGTAGCCTTCGGGGTCGGCTATGAGGGCGTCGTACTCGTCCGCCCTCATGTACTCGGCCTCCAGGTACTGCCAGGGGGTCTCCTCCGGAAGGCCCTTGCCCGGCCAATCGATGAACTCGAGACCCAGCAACTCGAAGACCTTGGCCGGAGAGACCGGCTTGACCTGGAAGTCGGGCCGAAAGTCCTCGTGGAACTTGATTAGCGCGGCCGCCGACTTCTGATGATCGTACATGGCCTCTTTCTTGGTGAGGCCGCTATGCTTGGCCGTGAAGAACTGCACGTTGGCGGAGACGGGGACGCGCTCCGGCTTCTTGAGCGTGATGGCGTCGATGAGCAACTGGACGCGCCCTGTGTAGTCCGCTCTCGCGGCGTCGTTCGCGAACTCCACTCCGCGCGCGCTCAGCCAGCGCTGGAAACGGCGCTCGCGGCGCTCTCTCCAGTCAAGTCCAGCCCAGCCTTCGAACATCGGATCTGGGGCTCCCCAGGTCATGAACGCTCCTTCCTCAGAGAGCTTCTCCATACAGTCGGCACACTAGCCGGCTATGATACGTACTGATCCTGGTGAGTAGCATTCTCCCCGGTCTTGGGGCCCGGCGAGAATCGAGCCGATGGAGGGAGCTATGCCCGATGAGCGCACTTACTACGACGCGATGATCAAGGACTACGACCTCCCCGTCCCCATGCGCGACGGCGTCACCCTCCGCGTCGACGTCTACCGCCCCGATGCGCCCGGCCGGTTCCCCGTCCTCTACACCTGCGCCATGCACAACAAGGACCTGCAGCGGGTGGAGGTGGCCGAGAACCTCAAGGTCGGCCAGCCGGCGTGGTCGCACGCAGTGGTACGGAGTGATCGAGGGCGGCGACTCCAAGCGGTTCGTGGCCAACGGCTACGTGCACGTGATCGGTCAGGTGCGGGGCGGGCACAAGTCGGAGGGCCGACTCGGCGTGGGCGACGACTGGGACCACTACGACACCATCGAGTGGATCACCCAGCAGCCCTGGTGGACGGCAACGTGGGGATGGTCGGGTCTCTCGGCTTTTGCGGCCGAGCAGTGGCGGGCCGCCGCCCAGGGACATCCGGCGCTCAAGGCCATCTTCCCCCTCGACGCCGGCGGCTGCTACGGCGGTCTCGAGGGCTTCCGCGACCAGCACCCGGGCGGCGTCATCCAGACCATGCCCTACCACATCGGCCTCTACAACAGCCTGCGCACGCACATCGGCACGCCCCCGGAGCTGCCGCCGCCGGTCGAGGAAGCCTGGCAGGCAGCCATGCAGAACCCCGACTACATGATGTACGTGAACCTCTACAACATCCTCACCATGCGCGGGCAGCGGGACCCGGGCATGTTCTATCCGCTGCTCTTCCCGTTCGAGCGCCCCGGGACCATCGAGCAGACCGAGGAGATGTTCGAGAAGATCAAGATCCCCTTCGTCACCGGCGCCTTCGAGGGGGCCTACACCTACAAGATGCACTGGCAGGGCGCCCAGCACTTCTTCTACGGCATCGACCAGCCCGCACAAGCACCTCTTCGCCACTCCGCCGGCCCATGCCGAGCGCCCCTTCCACGAGTGGCACGACGAGATCATCCGCTGGTACGACCACTGGCTCAAGGGCATCGACAACGGGGTGGACGACGACCCGGCGGTCAGGGTGTGGATCCAGGGCGAGCAACAAGTGGCGCGACCTTCGACGGCTGGCCGGTCGCCGGAGACACAGTGGACCAAGTACTACCTGCACAGCTGGGAGAAGCTGAGCACCAGAGGCCACCTGCCGGCAGCGCACACCTTCGTCAATGAGCCACCGGACGCGTTCGTGCAGATGCCGCCCACCCAGACCAACAAGATCGAGCGGCTACGCTACCTGACCGATCCGCTTGCCGAGGACACCCTGGTCGTCGGCCCCATCTCGCTCACCTTCTGGGCCTCTCTCGACCAGGAAGACACCAACTGGATCGTCATCCTCAAGGACGTGGGCCCGGATGTGTCGGTGCAGTCAGCGCGGCCAGGCGAGCGCGAGGTCCCCAGCGACCTGCCGGAGCGGGAACTCACCCGAGGCTGGCTCAAGGCCTCCCGCCGAGCGCTCGACCCCGAGCGCTCCAAGCCATGGAAGCCCTGGCACTACCTCAGCCCCGAGACCATCCGGCCGGTGGTGCCGGGCGAGATCAACGAGTATCAGGTGGAGATCCTTTCGACCGCCAACCTGTTCAAGGAAGGCCACCGCATCTGCCTGGAGATCACCAGCCTCGATCTGGCAGAGGGCGTCGCCGGCGAGACCTTCGTCGAGTACATCCCCAACCACGTCTGCTCGAGCAGGACCGTGCTCCACAAGGTCTTCCACAACGCCGAGTATCCGTCGCACTTGTTGCTGCCGGTGATACCGCGGGGGTAGCAGGCACGGGCGGAGAAAGGCCCACGAGTCGGAGACGATGATTATCCGGCTACCACCGAACGACTGCTTCATATCGGCCAGCGCCATTGCGAGCGTGCTCTGCGATGACGCCAAGACCTCTATGAGAGCATAGGCGCCATGGAAGCTTCCGCTCCCCTGGAACTCGTACTCGCGACCCGGGAGGATATGATCGCCGAGACCAAGCGGATCATCGACACCGCCCGGGAGCGAGGAATCACTTTGCGCCTCGTGGGTGGCCTGGCCGTGCGCTTCCACTGCAAGAAGCTCGATTTCTGCGATCGCGACCATGGTGATATCGATCTGGTCGGATACAGGCGCGACGCTGGCCGCATCGCAAGCCTCTTCGCCGACCTAGGTTTTGAGGAGAACCTGGAGCTGCGAATGGCTACCGACGGACGCCAGCTGCAGTTTGCCCGCGAGTGCCGTCACGCGGACGAATGGGCCCGCTACCGCCAGCACGAGAATGACCATATCGATGTTTTCCTCGACACGTTCAAGATGGACCATGCCTTGGATCTGACCGACCGGTTGGACCCGAAAGGCTACACCGTCACTGTGAGTGACGTGCTTCTCACCAAGCTACAGATGGCCAGCCTGAACGTGAAGGACGAGCGCGACATCTTCGCTCTTCTCCATGACCTGGACCTCGGTGCGGCAGGCGATTCCGGCACGATCGATGTGCCCTACATCGCTCGGCTCTGCGCGCACGACTGGGGCCTGTTCCACGACGTCGAGTCTAACCTCGCCCTTCTGCGCGAGCGTCTGGGCTCATACGCCTTGGACCCCGGCGCGCGCGATCAAGTGCTCGAGAAGCTCGCACGCCTCGACCAGGCCATCGGAGCCGAGCCAAAATCTCGCTCCTGGCGCCTGCGGGCGAAGGTTGGGACCCACTGGCCCTGGCACGAGACGGTCGAGGAGCAGCACTAGCGTCGAGCCTCCAGGAAGGCGCGATCAGCAGAAGGGGTGCGTGCAGAGACGCGGCGGCAGAGCCCACACACCTATTCTCGGGTGCTACCCGCGGTGAGCATCGAGACCATGCATAGGGGGATGAGGGGATGAGATGCCGGCGCCGTGGCCTTGCGTCCCCGCGTGCAGCCGAGGGACGAGCGCGCCGATAATTCCGCCGGCCACGGATCCGGCCACCACGTCGGTGTAGAAGTGCCTCCCGGCGCCCACTCGGGCGACCGAGATGAGCGCGGCCCCGCCGGCCACGAGCACCCATGGCCAGATCCTGTTTCGACCGCGGAGGTGGCCCATCATGGCGTTTGCCGCCAAGGCCCCGGTGGTGTGAGCACAGTGGCCCGAATAGAAGGAGCCGTAGCCGCGGGACTCGCGCTGTAGTTCCGGGAACAGCGAGGTGTAGACGCGGGGGACGGGTCGGGCGGCGATCGACTTGACCACGATGTTGGCGGCGGCGTTGATGGCGACGACCTCGGTGAGGACCAGGAGATTCTTAAGCAGTTCTCGGCTGAGGCCGTGCGCCCGAAGCGACGAGACCACCGGAGTGAGCAGCGCCGCTATCTCGACGACGTTACTCCATTCATCGAGCGAGTGGCTGTGCCATCGCACTACCTCTCGGTCGAACAGATTGACGTCCTCTTCGTCGCAGGGAAAACACCGCGGCTCGACGACGCGTTCCCTCACTGGTCGGCCGACCACCGCGACGAGCACCGCGGCCCCGAGCACGAGCCCGTCTTTCTTCCAGGAGACCGTGAAGGACCGACTATTCCCCGCGGCGGCCGACTCCTCAAGCGTGGTGTGCCTCACCGCTCTGGGGCCCTAACCTAGACGGTCCCGAGTCAGTCGCCGGCTCTTCCGCGAACCCTAGTAGGTCATCACTCGCGGAAGCGCCTTGGCCGACTCGATCCACTCACCTACTTGGGCCTCGGTCGGGAGCTGCCGCACGAACTGCATCTCCTTGTTGACCTCGGCCAGCTTGCCGTGCAAGGTTGTCCGCTCGCCGATTGGATAGCTCGACCACAGTGTCCACCCCGACGGCTTCCAGGAGATCGGAATACTGGGTGCCGATCCCTTTGACTCGCAGAGAGATCTGCCTTGTTGGTCCAGCCCAGGATCAGTTTGCCGCTGATCCCTGTGGCCGCCTCCAGGTCACTGCGCCCTTTGGCGGTCGCACAGGCATCGAGCAGCGCTTCCGTCGTGCCGACGCCGCTCGCCCTCAGTTTCTCGGCGTAGAAGTCCCCGATTCCCGAGATCTCGGCTATGCCGGTCATTCTCTCCTCCCCGCGGTTGACTTAGCGCCCTTCGCAGCCCGGTCCTTCATGCTCCTTCGTCCGTGCCGAGCGCCTCGTCCTGACGATGCCCTCTCCTTCGTAGCAGGAGGATCACGGTGACGATGCCGGCGATGAGGACGACCAGCCCGGCGCCCCCGCCGATGACCGGGACCGGCTTCTTGACGTAGAGATCGCGCGCCCGCGCCGGTATGTCCATCCGGTAGCCCAGGGCGTCCAGCGTCCCGCCCATCCGCCCGAGCGTGGCGGTGATGTCTTGACGGATCTCCGCTGACGTCAGTTTGACGGCTTGCTGGCTTTCCCCTGCTCCTTCACCCATGCGACTTCCTCCTTGAGTGACTCGACGGTCTGCTCGGGCACCGGCCCACCGGCCTTCTCGAGGCGCGATCGGGCGATCAAGACCAGCACGCCGGCGATAGCGAGGTAGGCGCCGGTCACGATGAGGGCGGCCAGCCAGGCGGGCAGCCACAGGTCCACGACCAGGACGATGGCGGCGGTGAGGACGCCAAAGGCGAACAGTCCCAAGATGGCCGCGCCCGCGAACAGCCCGGCGACGGTGGCGAGCAGCATGATCTTCTCGTTCATCTCCGCCTTGACGAGCGCGATCTCTTGGTCGATCAGGTGCTTGACGTCGTGCAGCAGCTGCTTCAGGAGCTCGCCGAGCGACTTGTCGAAGGATTCAGGACGCTCCGGCGGCGATTGGGGCGAGTCGGACGATGAGGGCGTTCGGGCGCTGTGGGCTGCGCGACTTCTTCCGGCATGACTCCTCCTATCCCCGAACGCATTGCTCAGTACGTGACCACCCTCGGCAGACCCTTGGCCACTTCGACCCAGCCGGCCACCTGCGTCTTCGGTGGGAAGCCTGCGGACGAGCTGCTTCTGCTCGTTCACTTCCGCCATCTTCTGGGTCAGGTTGTCCGCCCGTCGTTGGGCCAACTCGGGGACTGTGTCCACCCCCGCGGCCTCAAGCAGATCGGAGTACTCCTCGCCGATACCCTTGACGCGAAACATGTCGGCCATGTTCACCCAGCGCAAAATCAGCGGTGCCGCTGACGCCCGTGGAAGCCGCCAGGTCCTCCCGACCCTTCGGGCTGGCGCCCGCGCTCAGAAGGTCGTCGGTGGTCTTGAGACCGTCGGCGCCGAGCTTCTCCGAATAAGCGGGACCGATGCCCTCGATCTCCGTCAGGTCATATGGTCGTCTCGCGGCCTGCTCCTCGCTGACGGACGCCGCGACCGGCGCGACGACGGGCCGCGGTTCCGGCGCGGTCGCGGCGACCGGGGCCACCACAGTCGGCGGCTGTTCGGCGACGTGCGCGGCGGCGACCGGGACCGCACGGCCGCAGCAACCGCGGCCGATGCCGGAGGCACCGTGGCGGCGACAGGCGGAGCAACTGGCGTGGACTCAGGCGTGGTCGGCGGCGCTGTCGCCGTCACCGGGAACTCTTCTGACCCATACGGGCTGAGCCCCTTCCAGGCTATGAAGGCCACCAGGATGATGACGTACAGCACGAGCATGATGATCGACCAGATGGGATAGTAGGGGATCATGAAGAACTCGGAGATGGCGGCGAGACCTGCGGCGACGGCGCCGACCACCCGTCCCAATTTGCTTCCCTGCAGGGCAGCGATGCCGCCGAAAACAGCAGCGCGCCGACGCATATGTACCACACGGCCAGCCCGGTCAGGTCCACCAGCAAGTAGCCGTTGTAGCCCAACACCAACCACTCATCCCTAAAGAGGCCGATGATCCCGGAGATGAGCTTGAACGCCCCCACGATCATCATGAGGACCGACCCGAACGTGACCCAGTTAGTCCACTTCCGATCCATCCCTACCTCCTTGAGTGCGCCGTTGCCCTACCTTACCCGCGCCACGTGTTCCCAATCCTGAGTGTAGGCGGTGACCGAGAAGCGCACAAGCGGCGCTGGACGGCGCGGCC
>CAVZSN010000008.1:0-143701 GCA_963777945.1 uncultured Actinomycetota bacterium | reverse complement strand
ACTACGATACCCAGGATTCCCGGGTGTACCTCAAGGCCGACCCGGCCAAGAACTGGGGATTCGAGTATTTCGTGCTGGACTGGGCAACCGAATGGCAGAGAGACCTGGTGGCCAGCTACACCGGGCAGCCGCCCCGGTCGGTGTTCTTCATCGAGCCCCGCTACAGCGTGCTCAACACCATGAGCGTCATCTTCTGCGAAGTGGAGGTCGACACCGAGACCGGGGATGTGGACATCACCCGCTGGGTCATCGTCCACGATGCGGGCAAGGCCATCAGACCCTCCTCGATCGAGGGAAACATCGAGGGGATGATCGTGGCGGGCACCGGTGCCCATCGCATGGAGGAATACGTTTGGGACGAGAAGACAGGGGTCTTGTTGAACGGGAACGACCTGGAGTACAAGATCCCGACGATCCTCGACGTGGGCGCCATCGAGCCAATAATCGTCGAAACGCGCACCGGCAACGGCTGCTACGGTGCGACGGGGATCGGCCACTCGATAGTCGACAAAGCAATCGTCGCGTGCGCGGTACAGAACGCCATAGGCGAGTGGATCGACGACATACCGATCACGCCGGCGAAAGTATTGAGAGCGCTCGGAAAGATGTGAGGCGTCCATGAAGACGTTCGAATACATCGAAGCTCGGACTCTGGATGAGGCGGTCGCAGCGCTCCAAAGACCCAAAGCGCGCGTGATAGCCGGAGGTACGGACCTCCTCGGCGTGCTCAAAGACGCCATCCTTCCCGAATACCCGGACGTGCTGGTCGACCTGAAGATGATCCCCGGGTTGGGCGGCGTGGAGGAAGACGGCGGCCTTTTGCGGATAGGTGCGCTGACCCGGGTCGCCGACATCGCGAGCCATCGCCTCGTCAAGGACAGATACGCGGCCCTCGCCCAGGCGGCCGGACATGGTCGGGTCCCCGCAGATCCGGGAGATGGGAACTGTCGCCGGGAATATCTGCCAGTTTCCGCGGTGCTGGTATTTCCGGGTGGCCGATAACCGCTTCGACTGCCTCAGAAAGGGCGGTCACGGGTGCCCCGCGGCTGCCGGCGACAGCCGCTACCACTCCATCTTCGGACGTTCGGGCGGGTGCCTGGGGGTCAATCCCTCCGACCTGGCTCCGGCCTTGGTCGCCCTTGACGGCAGCGTGGTGACTACGAAGCGAATCGTAGGGGCGGAAGACTTCTTCCAGTTCAACGGGGAGAAGACCACCGTGCTGGACGACGACGAGATAGTCACCGAGATCTGCATACCTTCAATGGCGGAGGGCGGCAAGAGCGCCTTCGCCAAGTATGCTCTCAGAAAAGCGATCGACTTCCCACTGGTCAACTGCGCTGTGGCCGTCGACCGGAACAATGCCCGCATCTGCCTGAGCGCCGTGTACAACACGCCCTATCGGGCGCTCGAGGCGGAACGTCTGGTGGCGGGCAGACCGATAGACGAAGCCCTTGCCGAGGCCGCCGGAGACGCGGCAGTCGCCGCTGCGCAGCCCCTGGAACCCAATCGCTACAAGGTCGAAATAGCGAAGGCCATGGTCAAACGGGCGATCCTGGCCTGCCGATGAGCCCCCGCGACAGAGCTACCGAATCAGAGCCAGCCCGGCGCCGGTCGCCACCAGACTGCCGGCTGACAAGCCATCAGTTGTGCGAATTGCGACACGTCAACATCCGAAACAGACGACTATAGCTATCAATTTTTGACAGATTGACGTGGTCATCGGCGGGTGTCAATATCCAACTCGACACACCCGCCCTGGGTGTGAAAGGCTGGCCGGGACTGTCTGAAGCGCTGTCGGGGCGTGCAGAGAGGTCCGATCCGGAGGGGGTCTGAGATGGCAACATGGATCCAGCTTATTGTGACCGGCATCACGATGGGATCGATCTACTCCCTTATCGGGTTGGGGTACGTGACCATCTACCGTACTTCACGTGTAGTGAACATGGCGCAGGGCTCGTTCGTCATGCTGGGCGGTTACTTCACGTATTCCATCTTTTCCCAAGCAGGCCTCTCCTTCTGGCCGTCCGCGATACTGGCAGTGATCGCGGTGGTCATCATATCCGTAGCCATCTACGTCGGCGTGCTCAAGTGGATGAAGTCGTTCGTCAACGTTGTCCTGGCAACCATCGGTTTCTTACTCCTGTTTGAAGGCATCGCCCTTATCGTCTGGGGACCCTACGGCAAGTCGTTTCCCCCCTTCGTCGACGCCGGTTATCTGCGCGGCGGGGGTGTGGCCGTCAACCCGCAAAGCCTCTGGGTCATAGGCTTCATGATCGCGATCGCCATCGGTCTCCATTTCCTGGGTACGCAGACTCGAGTAGGTAAGCAGATGACGGCCACCGCGACCGACCCGTTCGCCGCCCGGATGTCTGGGGTGAGCACGCGGCGGGTGATGATCCTTGCTTTCGCCATCTCGGGCTTCGTCGGAGCGATCGGGGGGGTCGCCCTTGCCCCGATGATACCGATCACCTACCAGTCTGGAGGCGTGTTTGGATTGGTCGGCATGGTGGGCGCGATCTTGGGAGGTTGGGGATCCAGTATGGGCGCCCTGGTCGGTGGACTCACGATAGGGATAATCCAGTCCGTGGTGACCGGCGTCCTACCGGCCGGCTGGCAAACGGCCATCGCGTTTGGCGTTCTCATCTTGATCTTGTACTTCCGACCACAAGGGTTGCTCGGCACCACCATGACGGAAGGCGAGGTCTGATGGCAACGGCGAAGACCGGCCAGGCCTCCAGTGAAGTGCCGCTCGGTCCCCTCAATCGTCTGTCCTCCGGTCTCGCCGGTCGCCGGGCGATTGTCGCCAAGGTGGTCGTCGTGCTGGCGATCCTCGCTTGGCCCCTCGTCTCGAAGAGCCAATACGGAATCAGCGTGATGAACCAAGCCGGCATGTTCGCGCTTCTCACCATGGGTGTCACCGTTATCCTGGGACAGGCCGGCCAACTCTCGTTCGGCCACTCGGCCTTCTTTGGGATAGGGGCCTACCTGTGCGGCCTCTTAGCTATAAAGGCGGGTATGCCGTCTCTGCTCTGTATGGTGGCAGGGACGGTCGTGCCGGGCATCGTCGCTTGGATCATCGGCAGGCCGGTTCTGAAGCTACGGTACTTCTACCTCGTGTTGGCGACCATAGGGTTGGGACAGATCTTCGTAGTGGCCGTGACGCGCGTGAAGTTCACCGGCGGGCTTGTCGGTTTCTCCGGAGTCCCTACGCTCGGCTTCGGTGCAACGCGGTTCGATACCTTGTTCAGCGAGTACTACTTGATCTGGATCATCGCCCTTGCGACGCTGGTTCTCCTGGACCGGGGTCTCAAGTACCGCTTTGGTCGAACCCTGCGGGCCTTGGCTACCAGCGAGATCGCGTCCTCGAGTCTGGGAATCCGGACCGCGAACTGGAAACTCCTTGCCTTCGTGGTGTCCGCGGTCATTTGCGGTCTTGCCGGCACCCTATTGGCTTTCGTGACGAACACAGTGACCCCCGTTTCGTTCCAGTTCGCGGCATCTATCCTGCCCATAATCATGATGCTCGTCGGGGGAGCGGAAAGCATCTGGGGTGCGGTCATTGGCGCGGTCGTGATGACCTGGGTGCTCAATGAGCTTGGCGCAGTCAGGCAGTACAGCGGCATAGCCTACCCAATCATCATGATCGCGCTACTTCTCTTCCTTCCGGTCGGGATCCTGGGAGTGCGTCCGTCAATCCTGCGACCCGTTTGGACCTCTCTTAGGAGAAGTATGGGGAGGGAGCCCGAGCAGGCCGAGAGAGTGGAAGTTGCGGGAGCCATCGAGAGTTGCGACCCGCTGGAGGCGCCGCAGGTAGCCGCCGTAAGCCAAGAACCGAGGAACCAAACCGGTGATCGATTGTTGCGCATCGAGAACGTGTCGGTGACGTTTGGCGGTCTGAAGGCACTTGACCAGGTGTCATTCGACGTCGCCGAGGGTAGCATCACGGCTCTCATCGGACCGAACGGAGCGGGCAAGACAACGCTTTTCAACGCCATAAGCCGACAGCAGACGCTGACCACAGGCGAAGTCTCACTAGGGGAGACGGATCTGGTCAGGCTCTCTCCGGCTGACGCTGCACGTCAGGGGATGGCGAGGACGTTCCAGAACCTTCGCATCTTCGAGAACATGAGCGTGCTCGAGAACGTCCTTGCGGGGTGTCACCGGCACGAGAAGTCCGGCTTCTGGTCTTGCTGTCTGGGTCTACCTCGCCAGCGGGCGGAGGAGCGTCTCTCGCGCCAGACGGCGATGGAGGTCCTTGCCCTGATGGGGCTGGACGAGCAGTACGACCGGCTGGCTACGAGTCTGCCCTACGGTCAGCGCCGTCTGGTGGAGATAGCCCGGGCACTCGCCTCGAAACCCCGGCTCCTTTTGCTCGACGAGCCTGCTGCGGGAATGAACGCGGTTGAACGCGCGGATCTCGTGAGGAAGATCGTTGCGATACGCGATTCAGGCATCACCGTCCTGCTCGTAGAGCACGACATCGACCTGGTCATGGGGATCTCGGATGCCGTGAACGTCCTCAACTACGGGGAACTGATCGCGAGCGGTTCGGCGGACGAGGTACGGCATAATCCCCAGGTGATAGAGGCCTACCTGGGCGTTGGCGGCCAGGTAGGCGCCGCGCGTGTCACTCGCGGCAACGAGAGGGTGACGGACGAAGACGTGCTGGTGGTCGAAGATCTTGTCACCTTCTACGGGTCCGTCCAGGCGCTTCATGGCGTGAGTCTTAGGGTCCCGAGGGGAGAGGTAGTCGCTGTGCTGGGGGCCAACGGGTCCGGGAAGAGCACCCTCCTGCACACGATCCAAGGACTACTCCGGCCAAGCGCCGGCACCATCATCCACGACGGGAAGGACATCACCTCACTCTCGGCCGAGCGCGTGGTCGCACGGGGCATATGCCAGGTTCCTGAGGGTCGCCGGCTCTTCCCCACCTTGTCCGTAGAGGACAACCTGCTGATCGGCGCATCGGGAAAGCGGAATTGGCGGAAGGGCTTCGATGAGGATCTGGCCTACGTCTATGATCTTCTGCCGGTCTTGCGCGAACGCCGGAATCAGATGGCAAAAACCCTGTCAGGTGGAGAGCAGCAGATGGTGGCGATTGGAAGGGCGCTGATGGGTCACCCCAGTCTCCTGCTCTTGGATGAACCCTCGATGGGCCTGGCACCCTTGATCGTGAAAGACGTGTATGAGGCGCTGGCCAAGCTGAACGAGCAGGGGATGACGATGCTTCTCGTCGAGCAGAGCGCAGAGATGGCTTTGTCTCTTGCGGACCGCGTTGTATGTATGCGAGCGGGTTGCGTGGTGCTCTCCGGCGCCGTGGAGGAAGTCGCGGATGATCCTCGCCTGCACGATGTCTACTTGGGAGCCCGGCAGGCCGGCAAGCGGTAGGAACGCTGACACAGCTATTACGATCGGCCCGGAGGGCGCGAGAGGAAAGGGGGGTGGTCGACAATCGATAAGAGCGCAGGGCTCAGGTCTAGGCGTCACACGGAGCAAACGGTGGACGAGAACTGGTGACCAGAACAAGGAGGGGCAGAAATGCCAGAAAGAGACGCACGGGAAACTCCAGAAAAGGGTCCGCTCAACAACAGGGCGCTCAGCCGGCGTGAGTTCTTGAGGTATGCGGGACTCACCGGTGCCGTTATCGGCGTGGGAAGCGGCCTGGGTGGCCTGCTTGCGGCCTGTGGAGAAGAGACGACCACGACGAGCGCGGGCGCTACGACCACCGCGGGCGGCGCCACGACAACCACTGCGGGCGGCGCCACGACAACCACTGCGGGCGGCGCCACTACCACAGTCGCCGCAGGCGGGGCACCATTCAAGCTGGGTGTGACTGCTCCGTACACAGGCATCAACAGCGCTGCGTGGTCGGGGACCTATATCGGGCTTAAGCTCGAACTCGAACACCAGAACGCCGCGGGGGGCATCAACGGTAGGACCATCGAGCTGGTCGAATTGGACACAAAGTCGGACCCGGTTACGGCAGCGAACAATGCGACGCAGTTGTGTACGAACGAAGAAATCGATGCGTGCTTCATGACCTATCCCCCGGAAGAGATAGCGGCGATCTTCCCAGTAGTCGAGAAATACGGTATGCCATCGGTCACTGCAGCATCGCCGCTGAACATGCAGGCCGACCTCTACAAGGGTAAGTGGCTGTTCTACGTCATGGCTCACGGAGCAGTCTGGGCCCAGGCCGTTCTCAACGAGATCAACGCTCAAGGCTGGAAGAGTGTCATAGGGATCGCCGACGGGATCTTGCTGGATATCGAGATACTTGATGAGCTCAAACCGATCGCCAGCGCCGCCGGGGTGGAGGCCAACATTCTGGCCGACCAGGTCTCCCTGGCCGAGACCGACCTCACCCCGTACGTCAACAAGATCTACGCGGAGTGGAATAAGAAGCCCGCAGATGCGGTGCTCTACATGGGCGCGATGATCCAATTCCCGCAGATGTACACGGGCCTCCGCGGCGTCGGCCTGACCGTGCCGATCGTGGGTGGCCCGGTGTGCGCCCACGTGGCGACATTCGCCATGGGCCCTGAGGCGGTTGAAGGGGCGCTCATCGTCGGCAACGCTGCCACCAACGCGCCCGGCCTGCCCGACGACTACCCCAACAAAGCGCAGATGGTCGAGTACCACAATGCGTTGATGGCGAAAGACAAAGCTCCGCTCGACATGTGGGGAGCCCAAGCCATCGATGCCTGCCGGATCATCTGGGAGGGCCTCAAAGTCGGCGGCGACGACCGCGCCAAGACCCGGGACGCGATGGAAGCTCTGAAGAACTTCCCGTCCATGCAGGGGGCCACTCTCAGCTATGCGCCGGGCGACCACAACGGTGTCAAAGGTGGCGACGTTACCTGGGAGCTGAAGGGCGGTCAGTTCGCGTTCGTCCGCGCACTCGACTGAGCAGCACGTAATCCTCGATAGGGGCGCCGGCGCCGCGGCCGGAAGCGGATCACCCGGGCGCCGGTGCCCCTCTTTTGTCAGCCTGCACGTGGGAGGAACAGCATGAAGGACATCAAGGTAGACATGACTCGGGGGGAGATCTTCTCAGAGTCCGTTCCGGCCGACAGCCTCCTGGGAGGCAGGGCGTTCATCGACTGGTACCTGACCGAGCATGTCTCGCCGGGCATACATCCTTTGTCCGAAGATGCCGTCCTCATCGTCGTCAACGGCCTTCTGGCGGCCACCGCCGCGCCCAGTTCCGGCCGGATTTCGGTCGGGGGCAAGAGCCCGCTCACCGGCGGGATCAAAGAGGCCAACGCCGGTGGTCCGTCCGGACACAAGCTTGGCCGGCTCGGCATACGGTCGATCGTTGTAGAGGGCCGCGCCGAGGAGTGGCAGGTGCTCAGACTTTCCGCCAAGGGCATATCGCTCGAACCTGCCGGCGATGTCGCCGGCCTGGAGAATTACGCGGCGGCCGAGCGCCTCCACGAGCGCTATGGCAAAGACGTGGCCCTCATGATCACCGGCCCGGCGGGCGAACGAGGCTACGCGAACGCGACGGTCGCCTGCACGGACATGGAAGGCCGGCCGGCCCGCCACGCCGCGCGCGGCGGGCTCGGCTCCGTCATGGGAGCTAAACGGCTGAAGGCCATCGTTCTCGACGACACCGGCTGCAGGGCGCGCAAAGCCGCAGATCCCGAGGGGTTCAAGAAGGCAGTCAAGGAGGCCTCCGAGTTCTTGCGCAACGAGGGCATCGTCAACCTGATGCACCAGTACGGCACCGACTTTTGGTACCAGGTGGAGTACGAGCGGGGCAGTTGTGTCAGTCTCAACCACCATGCGGGCACCATCGAGGGCGCGGAGAACATGAGCCCTCAGAGCTTCCAGCGCTGGCAAGAGGCGCACGGGGGGACGCACGGCGTGCGCTGCCTACCTGGATGTGTGGTCGCCTGCTCGAACATCGTCCACAACTCCAAGGGCGGCTACCTCACATCCAGCTTCGAGTTCGAGACCATGGCCTTGTGCGGCACCAACCTGGGGCTCACGAACATAGAACAGGTTGCGACCATAGACCGGCGGTGCGACGAACTGGGCCTGGACACCATTGAGTTCGGCAATACCATCGGTATGTTCACCGACGCGGGGCTTTACGAGTTCGGCGATTTCCCTCGGGTCATGGACCTTCTTGATGAGGTCGCCCGGGATACGCCGCTCGGAAGGATCATCGGCAGCGGGACAGAGATTGCTGCGCGCGTGTTCGCCGTCAGCCGCGTCCCAGCGGTGAAAGGCCAGGGCATACCCGGACACGCCGCTCGGGCGTCGAAGGGGTGGGGTGTCACCTACGCTACCAGTCCGCAGGGTGCGGACCACACCACCGGAGCGGTGATCAAGGATCCGCTCAGTCCGGAGCTACAGGTCGATCGCTCCCGCTGGTCGCAGATCATCAACACCGCCATGGACGCCACCGGCCTGTGCCACTTTACGTTCTCGTTCCTCAACCGCTTGGAACTTGTGCTGGCGATGATCTCCACCCTGTACGGCATCGACTACACGGCGGACCAGATGATCGCCCTTGGCAAGGAGATGCTCAACCAGGAGAGGGAATTCAACAAGCGCGCAGGCATCAGCGATTGCGCCGATAGGCTGCCGGAGTGGCTCCGCAGAGAGCCTCTACCGCCCAACAACGTGGTGTTCGACGTCCCGCAGGACGAGATCGACGAGTTCTTCGACTTCTCCAAGACGAAGGAATTCATCGCTACGTCATAGGACGCCGGTAAGGGGGCCGCCCGCCCTTGGCAGGAGCGCAACGTCGGCCGCCGCCGCGGGCGTCCTTAGTTGTCCCTGCGGTCGCCTCCGGAGGAGCGCAGGCGACTCTTGATGCGTGGATCGGGGCGGAAGACGAAGGCCCTATCTGATTGCTCGCAGATCAGATAGCCCTTGTCGACGAGTTCGAGAAGGTCGGCCCGCGCGGTCGCATAGACGACTCTGTGGTTGGTGCGGTGATACCGGATGGTGAACTCCGCCTCTGGGTGTCGGAGTGCACGGCTAAGTATGGACCTCTGCCTGTGGTTGAGGGTTGAGTCGTCCTCCAGCGAACCGAGCACCTCGCCGTCGCGGTCCCTTCGCAGGGCGACCCGTTCGCGCAGCCCCTTTAGCTCCAAGTGCACCAACTGCAGCGAGATGGTGACGTTCGCGGTGTAGTCTTCTCTGCCGTTCTCGTCCACCCACTGCTCGGGCAGAACCCTCGCGACGACTTCGGGTGGCCGGATGTCCCCATTCTCCCAGTGAAGGATAGCCCGGCAGACTGGCAAGTACCCCAACACCGGGTATCCCTGCTTCAAGCAGTAGAGGTGCCACACGATCGAGGCCATATTGCCGTTCCAATCAGGCAGGGGTTGCCACTGCTTGATGGCCCCCCGAAGATTGAGCGCCCGGACGGCCGGGTGCTCGTCCGGATCTCCGATCTCGTGGTTGGCATACGCGCAGATCTCCTCGATGTGTCTTGCCGACTGCCGCTCCACCATGTCCCGGTAGATGCTTCTGCACAGACCGAATCTCTCTTGATGGCGCTTGATGCACGATGCGTCGACGCCGTCGACCACCAGATCGTGCAGCTCTCGCAGAAGGGCCGGGCTGAATCTCTCGTCGACAAGTTCGTCGATGGTGCTGATCGCGTTGTAGGTGTTGAGAACCAGGCGTTCCTCATCGCGCCGCGGTCTCCGGTCCATGCGTAGCAGAGCCCGAGCATGATCCGAGGGGATGTCCAGCCCGTCCAGTTGGCTGGTGGCGATGGCCTCTTCTATCTGGATCTTCACAACGAAAGGGGAGCCCTCCCGTTCGGCCAGTTCCCGGTTCAGGTCGGAGTCCGCCCGGCAATGACGCTCAATCTCACACAGCAGATTGACGATGCCTTGGTGGCGCGAGTACCAGAGGATGTGGCCCTCAGGAGAACGGATAGGGATTTCCGTGGCGAGCAGGCGGCGCACCGAGGCGGCCAGGGACCAGGCCTCCTCGCGGGCGATGCCCGAAGGAAGGGGCATGGAGCAGAAGTCCTTCCATAGCACACACTCGCGGCTAAACCGGTTCATCGCGGCGCTAAGTTCGGGTGATTCGAGGAGTGCGCGCATGTCGGGGTGATAGTGCATCGCGGCGGCAGACTCCTTGGCGTTGGCAGTTTCATTGCGCCGGCCAGCCGGTCTCATGGCCGCAGCTACTATATCAATTTTTGCCATATTGACTAGTTATCTGACTTTGCGTAGCATCTGCCTCGCTGTGAGACTGGAGCTTCAACATTGCCAGGTGAGCGCCGTGCGCGTCGGGCGGCCGACCGTCTATGAGGGCGGGGTGTTGACCATCGACACCGACGAGTTGACGGGATTGCTGCTGGCCGACCGGCGGGTCCAGAGCGTTGCACTCGACCTGGTCGCGCCCGACACTCCGGTAAGGATCACCAACGTCCTGGACGTCCTCGAACCTCGTGTCAAGGTCGAGACTGGGTCTTACTTCCCGGGGTTTCTTGGGGAGTTGAGTAGGGCGGGGAGTGGGATCACCAAGGTCCTTCGCGGGACGGCGGTCCTGGAGATGAGCGCGAGCCCGGGCCTGCTGGGAAGCCTCATCGACATGAGCGGGCCGGGGGCGGCTGTCACCAACCTATCCAAGACCCACAACATCTGTGTCTCGGTGCGGCCGAAGGTCGGCCTGCAGCCGGTCGAGTGCGCTCAGGCAGCCAAGCGCGCGAGCATGGCCACTGCAGTCTATCTCGCTGCCGCCGCGGCGCAAGCCGCTCCTGACGACATCGAGGTGTTCGACCTCGACCTTCTCGCGCAGACATCGGCGCCCGCCCGCGCCCTGCCTCGGGTCGCCTATCTCCTTCACGTGAACAGCGTTGGAGACCTGAGGGAGCCCTTCCTCTACGGGTTCAGTCCCGGCCGCTACCATCAACCGACCGTGCTGCACCCCAACGAGGTGCTCGACGGCGCCCTGGTGTGCGGCGCCTATGACCTGTCATCCGGGTTCAAGAACCTGACGTTCGTCCTCCTCAACAATCCTGTCATCCGCGGACTGTACGCCAGGCACGGGATCGACCTCGACTTCCGGGGAGTGGTCGTGGCCAACGAACCGGTCGCTCTTGTCGACATGAAGCGGACGGCGATGATGGCCTGCGGTCTTCTCAAGGACGTCCTGGGTGCAGACGGGGTCGTGATGACCAAGGAGGCGGGAGGCCATACCGACGTCGTCCTGATGGAAAGTTGTGAGGCCTGCGAGCAGGCGGGGATCCGCACCGTGATTCTCGACAACGAGTGGCTGGGGACCGATGGCACCGGCACCTCTCCGCTGCTCTCGGTCAGCGAGCGCGCGGACGCGATGGTGAGCGTCGGGAACATCGAGGCCCTGATCGATCTTCCCGGGTTCGAGACGATCGTCGGGGGTGACATGGACGAGGCGGCCGGAGATGTGCACGAGCCCCTCCGGGCGCCCATATGGTTGGTCACCAACGCCCTAAGTCAGATCGGTTTCTCACATCTCACGTCCGAGAGGCGTTGATATGCTGCAGGTGGCTCACTACCTCAACCAGTTCTTCGGGGGCGTCGGCGGCGAAGACAAGGCGGATACCGGACCCTTCCGCGTCGACGGACCTGTCGGTCCCGGGATGCTGGTCGACAGGCTGCTGGCGGGCGAAGGGAAAGTCGTTGCCACCGTCGTCTGTGGCGACAACTACTTCTGCGCCGACCCTACCCGGGGTGCGGGCGAGGTGCTCGACCTGTTGGAGGGCATCGACTTCGACCTCCTCTTGGCCGGTCCCGCTTTCAACGCGGGGCGCTACGGCATCGCCGTAGGGGAGATGTGCGTGCGGGTCAGGGAACGCCGCGGGGTACCGGCCGTAACCGGCATGTTCGCGGAGAACCCGGGACTCGACTTGTACCGGCGCGACGCCCTCATAGTGCAGACGGGCGGCAGTGCGGCGGACATGGGAAAGGCCCTGCCGCGCATGGTGGCGCTGGGCCTCAAACTGTGCCGGGGCGAGCGGGTCGACAGACCGGCAGAGGAAGGCTGTTTCGCCCATGGGGTCGCGGCCAACGTGCTTGACCCCCGGACGGCTGCAGAACGGGCCATCGCCATGCTCCTGCAGAAGATGCGCGGCGAGACCTGGACCACTGAGATCCCGTTGCCTGTGGGGGTGGAGGTGGTTCCCGCCGCGCCGCCGGTCAGAGACCTCGGCGCGGCTACCATCGCGCTGGTCACCGAGGGTGGGCTCGTTCCCCGCGACAACCCGGACCGCCTCGAACACTCCCGCGCCACTCGGTTCACAAGCTATGAAGTGGCCGACCTGGAGAGATTGGGGGCTGAAGGTTTCCAGTCGATCCATCGCGGCTTCGACACCACCAATATCAACCAGGACCCCGATCGGCTTCTCCCGGTTGACGTCTTGCGGCATATGGAGCGCCGGGCGGCGTTCGGTCGACTGCATCATCGCTTCTTCGTGACCACCGGGGTGGCGACCACACTTGAGAACTCCATGAGAATCGGCAGGGGCATCGCCGAGGAACTGCTCCGTGACGGTGTTTCGGCGGTCATCCTGACCTCAACCTGAGGGACGGGCACGCGCTGCGGGTCAGCGCTTCAGAAGGAGATCGAACGGGTGGGCATACCGGCCGTGTTGGTGACCGCCCTGCCCCCGACCGCCCGGATGATGAAGGTCAGCCGGATAGTCCAGGGTGTGGGCATAACCAATCCCTGGGGCGACCCGGCTCTTGCGCCGGAGGCGGAGGAACTGCTGCGAGAGCGCATCGCCGAACAGTGCCTGCGGACGCTGAGCGCCGCCCCGACCGAGCCGGGGGCGCCGGCAGCCACGACGCGGGTCGGGCCTGCTGCGCCGGCAGAACAGACGAACTAAACAGAAGAAACGGAGGGTCGCAGGTGTTGGAAGTCACTAAGGAGACGTTCGAAGAAGAAGTGGTGGCCTCGGGGACTCCGGTGGTCGTGGACTTCTGGGGGCCTCAGTGTGCTCCATGCCTTGCTCTCATGCCGTTCGTCGAGCAACTCGCCAACGACAATGGCGACTCGCTCAAGATCGTGAAGGTGGAGGCGCCCAAGAACCGACGCCTCTGCCTGCAGCTTCAGGTGCTCTCTCTGCCGACGTTCCTCTTCTATAGGGATGGACGCGAGATGGAGCGGCTCGCGGGCACGGTCACACCTCTCCAGATCAAAGAGAGCGTCGCCAAGCTCCTCAGCCTCTCGCAAACGTAGGGGAGCCGGCATGGCCGTCGTCAAAGACTGCTCGTACGTGCTGGCCCACGTGCCCGACTTCGTCCGGTACGGGTCCAAGCCGATCCGCGATATCGCGACCAACGGGGGCCTCGGAGGGGATCTCGAGAAACGGATATACGACCACGTCCGCAGCTTTGCGGACGCCGTCGCCTATCCGCCGAATCAGGTCTTCATCGGCAACCTCACGCCGGACTGCCTGCGGGATATACCGGAGCCCTGGTACGAGCATCTGGTCCCCGACGCAGCTTCGCACGGGCCGTTCGGCGAGATCCAGACCGAGCTGGAACTGTACGGGTGGTTGAAATGCGCCGACGATTTCGATCTTGTGTGGCTCACACCGGAGTTCTCCTTGCGGCTTCAAGACCGGCTGGCTTCCGACGAACGATTAAGCGGAATGAGCCGAGAGAAGATAGGCCCGGGCGCTCAGCCGCAGGCCATCCAGAAGCGCATCGCCGAAGAAGCGGCCCTTCCGCTGTTCTTCGAAGAGCAACTCGTCGGGTTGGTCCGCCGGGACCACGAAGCGGACGACTCCCTGAAAGCCCATGTACTCCTGGAAAACCTCCTCGCGAAGGCGTCCGGGGCACTGGCTATGCATCACCTGTTGAAGCGGGCGGGGGTCGGGCCGGACGAGATCGACTTCATCCTGAGCTGCTCCGAGGACGCTGTCGGCGACCGGTACAACCGGGGCGGCGGCAGTCTTTCCAAGGCCATCGGCGAGATGTGCGGCTGCGTCAACGCGAGCGGGCATGACGTCAAGGCGTTCTGCGCCTCACCCATCCACGCGCTCGTCAATGCGGCTAGCCTTGTGGAGGCCGGGGTGTACGAGCGGGTGGCGGTCGTGGGGGGCGGCAGTCTTGCGAAGATCGGAATGAAATACTCCGGCCATCTCCGCAGCGCCATGCCGGTGCTGGAGGACGTGCTCGGCGGCATCGCCTTCCTGGTCACGGCCGACGACGGCATCAACCCGGTCATCCGGCTCGACGCGGTGGGCAAGCATCACATCGGGGCGGCATCGAGCCAGCAGGCCATCATGACCTCATTCATCTCTACGCCTCTCGAGAAGGTCGGCCTGAAAATGCTGGACATCGACCGCTACGCCACCGAAATGCACAATCCCGAGGTGACGCTCCCGGCCGGCAGTGGTAACACGCCTCTCACGAACTACAAGATCATGGCGGCCCTGGCGGCCATTCGAAGGGAGATCAGTCAGGCGAACATGGAGGCCTTCGTCCGGGAAAAGGGCATGCCCGGCTTCTCGCCCACCCAGGGCCACATCCCCGCAGCCGTCCCCTACCTCGGCCACGCGCTCGAGGAGATGCGGGCGGGCCGCGTGGAGCGGGTCATGTTCGTCGCCAAGGGCAGCCTCTTTCTGGGGCGCATGTCCCAACTGTCGGACGGACTCTCGTTTCTTCTCGAGGCCAATCCGAAGGTGCATCAGTAACCCTATAGCTGACTCTTGTCGGAAAGGAGGCCGCATGTTCGAGGGTAAGCGGGTCATTATCGTCGGGGAGCGGGATGGCGTGCCCGGGCCGGCCATCGCGAATTGCATCACGGCCGCGGGCGGGAAGGTGATGTTCGTCACGACCGACTGCTTCGTCTGAACGGCGGCCGGCACACTTGACTTGGAGAGTCAAGCAACCATCAAGAGGCTCGTCGAGGAAAACGGAGCGGAAGACGTTCTGGTGGTCCTGGGCGCGAGCGACATCGAAGGCGCTGAGATCGCAGCCGAGACGCTGACCGTCGGTGACCCCAGCTATGCGGGAGCCCTCGCCGGGGTCTCGCTGGGCCTGCCCATCTACCACATCCTCGAACCTGAGGTGCGGGCTGCCATACCGCCCGACGTTTACGAAGAGGCGGCCGGCATCGTCGCGCTCATCGTCGACGTTGACGAGGTAGCCACGAAGTTCCAGGCGATACGGGAGGCCATGGCAGCCAGCCAGGGCGCCGCCTAGAGCCAGGGGCGCCGCCCAGAAGGTGGACTACGCCGGCTGATCGAGATCATCCGAATCGAGACCACAGGCTCGGAACAGCCGCTTGTAGAAGTCCGGCCGGGGGAAGTCGGGGCAGATCTCCAGGAAGGCGTGGTCCTTGTAGCCCCAGTGCATTTCGTCCCGGAACATCCGCAACTGCTCCACGAGCGTCCTTAGCTTGCCCAAGGGCAGGGTGAAGATGATCTCGTCCTCAGAGGCGAGGCCCCGGCCCAACTCGCCCGGGTCGGGGATAGTCACGGCGTATTCCCCCGATAGCGCCGGGATCACCGACATGGAGCAGCTGGCGATGGGGTAGAGGGGAGTACCGACCTTCCCTTCCCCGGCGAACGAGAGCGAGTGCAGCATGTTGTTCAGCTGGGCCACGTTCGAGTAGATGATGACGATATCGGGGACGAAGGCGGCGTCTCTCAGGGGCGCGGAGACGATGCCGGCATACCGCCCGTGCTCGAGCAGCGGTATCTTTTTGACCTCTTCGCTGATCTCGGGGAACTGCTCCGCTATCCGCTGGTCCACCAGGCCATACGCCATGATGGCGCCCCAGCACCATTGATCTTCAGCGAGCATGGCGATGGCCATGCCCTTGCGCCTGGAGAGAGTGAAAGCCTGGCATTGCGTGAGGTGACAGCCCAGGTCCCTCTTGGGCCGGACCGCGCCTTCCGGTATATCCGTCTCCTTCTCGAGCATCTTCACGGCCAGCGGATAGCTACGCAGGAGCATCATCCGCTCGATCTCCTCGGCGTAGCGGTGCAGTTCGGCAATTCCAGGGACTGCATCTCCGTTCGTCACCGTCATCTCCGGTCTCCTCAGTCGCCTTGGTCCTCATCGAACAATTGCAGGTACTCGCTCAGATGAAGTCGCGACGGCAGGTCGCGATGGGGACGGAACTCAAACGCCCTACTGCGCTTGTGCAGCACCAAGTAGCCCTTCTCGACCAGGTCGAGCAGGTCGGCTCGCGCCGTCGCGTAGGCAACGTTGTGGTTGGTGCGGTGGTACCCGATGTTGAAGTCGGCCTCCGGACGCCGAATCGCGCGGCCGAGGATGCTTCTTTGCCGTTGGTTGAGTGAGGGGTCGCTCTGCAAGGCCGCGACCAGCTGCTCGTCTCGCTGCCTTCTGGCTTGGACGTACGCCAGGAGCTGCAGCACCTCGCGGTGACCGAGCTGTATCGCCAGCGTCAGTTGAGCTGTGTGGTCCTCATCGCCGTACTGGTCCACGTATTGGGGAGGCAGCGTGGAACACAGCACTTGATCACGCGGGATGAGCCCGTCCTCCCAGTCCAGGACCACGCGCGAGAACGGCAGATACGACAGCACCGGGTATCCGTGCTTGAAGCAGTACAGGCGGAACATGAGCGAGGCCACGTTGCCGTTGAAGTCGGGCAAGGGAAGCCATTGCCGCATGGCGCCGCGGATGGCGAAAGCCCGGATGGCAGGGTGCTCGTCGGGATCGCCGATTTCGTGGTTGGCGTAGGCGCAGATCTCGTCCAGCCGGCGGTGGTCGTGAGGTCCGGCGGGCTGGTGATAGTGTTTGTACGCGAGCGGCGAGCGCACCGGTCCCCGCTGTATCGTGTTCGGGTCCACCCCGTCGGTCACCTGCTCGTATAACTCCCGCAGTAATGCGGGGCTGAAACCCTCACTCGCATAAGTGCCGATCTTGGTCATCAGCCGGTAGGTGTTGGCGATGACCCGTTCTCCGCCGTCTCGGGGCCTGCGATCTTGGCGGATCAGACTCACCGCCTGGCTGTAGGGAACGGTGATGCCGTCGAGCGTGGTGGTCGCAATGGCTTCTTCTACCTGCACCTTCACTAGAAAAGGCTGCCCCTCGCGGTCGGCCAGCTGCAGGTAGAGATCGGACTCGGCCCGACAGTATCGTTCGAAGTCGATGAGCTTGTTCATGAGGTCGTGGTGCAAGAAGTAGCAGAGCCTGTGGCCGTCGGGAGTCGGGATGGGGATCTCCAGCGCGTACTCCCGTTGGATGGCTTTAAGCAGAGCCCAGGTCTCGTCCGGGCTCCACCCTTTGGGCTGCGGCAGCTTGAGGAATTCTTCGTGAAGCAGTGCGGCCCTCCGGGACCGACGCAGAATCGCGCGCATCTCGGTGGAAGTGAGCACCTGGAAAACGCTTTCCTGCCCGCTGACCATTCGGTCGACGCCCCCCTCTTTCTCGGCCCAGTGGGAGTCGACAGGCCGGTTCAGCTCACCAAAGTACCGGATACCGAGCGTCGTCTCCCGACTACGACAGTGGCAGTCAGCCTGCCACCTGTCAATATAGCAGCAATTGATAATTCAGGGCCCCGGTCTGCTTGACATCCGGGGCCGTCCGCCACCGTCCCTTGGGTGGCCCTCTATGTATCAATTTCTGCCATATTGACTTTTCGTATGGGCGGTAGCAGGATTGGGATGCCATTCCGCTCCGGAGGAGGTCTCTGAAATGATGTCCTTGACAGACGTTGTCGAGATCAAGGTCCCCTACACCCTGTTCGGCATCGGTGCCCTGGCGAGGATCGGGTCGGTGGCGAAAGGACTGGGGGCGACGAATCCTCTGATATCCACCGACAAAGGACTGGTGGCGGCAGGGATCATAGACAAGGTGCAGGCGGGGCTGGGATCCGCTGGTCTCAAGGGGGCTGTGTTTGACGAGGTGACGGCCGAGGCTCCCTTCAGCATCGTCCTGAAGCTCAGGGACAAGATCCTCGAGGGTCGCTACGACCTGCTTATCGGCGTCGGCGGCGGCAGCGCTATGGACGCGACCAAGGCCGCGGGCGTTCTGGCGGGAAACCCCGAAGGCTCCATCGATGAACTCAAGGTCGGCGGCGTGCTGGTTTCTCTGGCCGGCAAGCCGCCGGCTAAAAGCGTGACGACGATCCTCGTGCCTACAACCTCAGGCACCGGGTCGGAGTGGAGCAATATTGCGGTCCTCACGAGCGACCCCCCGGATGACCGCAACTACGCCTTCATCTCGAACCTCATCCTCCCCGAAGCGGTCATCACCGACCCGGATCTTACCCGCAACCTTCCGGGGCGTATCGTCGCCGATTCGGGTATGGACGCGCTTACTCACGCCATCGGGGCGTACACGTCATCGCGGGCGAACCCGTACGCGGACATGTGCGCGGCTACCGCCATCCAGTTGATCGGCAAGAGCCTCAGGCCTGCTTATGCGAACCCGGCAGCGAGCCCCGAGGCCCGCTACGAGATGTCCTTGGCGACGTCGCTTGCCATGCTCGCGGGTTGGGTGGCGGGGAACGGCACCGAGCACATGATGAACCATGCATTCCACCAGAAGCACGTCACCTATTCGCACGGGGCCCGCGTGGGGCTGTTGCTCCCCTACGTCATGGAATACAACCTGGTGGCGATGCCCGAGAGGTTCGCCGACATCGCCCGCTTCCTGGGCGAGCAGACCGACGGCCTTTCCATCATGGAGGCCGCCAGGCGCTCGGTCGCCTCCGTGCGGAGCCTTCTCACCGATCTGGCTATCCCGCTGCACCTGCGAGAGTTCGGGCTCACCGAAGCGGACATCCCGAATGTGGTCCACGAGTACATGACCCACTGGAAGTCGCCGGTCGACTTCATGTGCGCCCGGCCCGCGGGCGAGAGGGAAGTCACCGAGATGTTCCTGAAGGCCCTGTAGATCCCGCCAACGAGGCATCAGCATTGCAGCACTACACGCCGAACGGATCGAGTAAGCGATCATGGACCTGAAAGAGCAGATAAAAGACTTCGCACACAACGCCCTCGACATGGATCTGGTGGGGATCACCGGAGCGGACCGACTCTCGGGCGCGCCGGCCGGGCACCGACCGGGAGACATCCTCCCAGGCGCGCAATCCGTGATAGTCATGGCGGTGAGGCTCACGTGGGGCGCCGTCCAAGGAATCTATCGCGCGTGCGAGGATGGGCGCAGGGACCTGCAGTCGTTGTACGCAGCGTATGGCTACTCTCTCGGTCCCAACTACCATCTGTACTTCGCCGCTTACCGGATGGCAAGGTTTCTGGAACGTCAGGGCTATGTGTCGGCGGCCATCCAGTCCGGGCCGGGGGGAGGAGGGTCTCCGCTTAGCCATAGGCACGCAGCCGTGGCCGCCGGGCTCGCCGAGTTCGGATGGTCGAACCTCGTCGTCACTCCCAACTACGGACCGAGGGTCAGATGGGTCACGGTCGTCACCCGGGCCGCACTCGAGCCGGATCCTCTGTATTCCGGTCCAAGGCTCTGCAACCGGGACGAGTGCCGCGTCTGTGTCCGTGCGTGTCCGGTGGGCGCGATCAGCGCGAAAAGGTCGAGGGCAGTCGAGATCGGCGGCCGAGTATTCGAATACGCCGAGCTCAACGTGGTGAAGTGCCGCATCTCCTCTGAGGGACTGACGACTAAGAGTCTCGGGCTCAAGGATCTGCCCCTGCCCCCCAACCCGACCTGGCAGGACGTGGACAACGCGCGCGACGAGGCGGGCTGGAAAGCAAGGGGAGAGATCATCCATCCGGTCGACAGGTACTTCTGTGGACGGTGTCTGGCCTACTGCCCTATCGGAAACGACGAAGAACGCCGGCTCTCGAGCGGGCTGAGCTCGGCGGTGGACGGGCGAGTGCCCGCGCCGGCGCCCAAGGCCGGACCGGCGTCCAAAGCCGAAGAAGGCGAGACATCCCCACGGAGCCTGCCCCAAGACGCGTCACCGGCATCCCACGAGTACTACGCGGCCAGACACGCGGCCGCGGAGGCCGTGAGCAGCGACCCCGCATGAGTCCGATAACGGCGCCCGATTTCCTCGATTTCCTGGGCGAACCGTACGTCTTTGATCTGCTGCGCCGGTGTGGTCGGGAGGAGCTTCTCTTCGAGCAGTTCAAACAGGCCGAGTGTCCGCAAGGCGTGGACTCCGACGAGCTATGGAGGATCCTCAAGGCGATCCGGTTCGGGTACTCGTTTGAGATACCTGTTCCCAGTCCCATGGACACGACACTCTACTACTTCGTCCATCACGACATTCTCGCCCGTCTTGGCCAGATCGACTACCACTGCCACCCTGATTCGAGGTTCTCCCTGGACCTCGCCGACCGGCGGGGCTCACCCTTTGTAGTCCGGACCCAAATCCAGGAAGCGATCGCGACCAGCCAGCTCGACGGGCTCGAGATCCTGTCCCGGGACGCGATCGAAGTGATCCGACTCGACCGGAAGCCGAGGAACGGCGGTGAGCGCCTGGTCAAGAACACCTTCCTCGCCATGTCCACGGTCGAGGACTATGCCGGAGACAGCTTCAGTCCGGGTCTGCTCGACGAGTTCTACCGCCGCGTCACCGACGGCGTGGACCCTGGCTCCTGCGATCGCGGTAAGGAACTAGAGTGCGGTCTGAGGCGCAAACCCTACGGAGGACTGGCGCGGACCCTCTCGGACAAACCGGTGTCACTGATCTGCGCCTACTGCAACGACGAGATCGGTGACCCGGGAGAGCATCCGGCCGTCCGGGCGCTGAACATCCGGGGGCTGATAAACCATTGGCTGCCGGCGCCCGACTGGAACGGAAACGTGGCCTCCCTGGTCTTCAAGCTCTACTGTCTGAAGCATCAATATCCGGCCATGGGATACCTGCCGTTCTCCCGAGCCAATCAGGCTTGGGCCCGGGGGGAGATCCACCCAACCGCGGTGCTCTGCCAAGAGCTTCCTGAACCCTACGTCGACGAGCAAGGCCGGGAGGACAACACCCCGTCCGTGACCGTCAGCATCCACTTGCTCGACTATGAGCTGCAGGCGCTGCTGGGGTACATCCGGTTGACCCGGGAGAGGGACGCCACCGTGCTGGCTTCCTTCGAGGATGACAAATCGCTCAACCATCGGCAGCGCTCGATCATCGCCCGCGCGCTCCGAGAGCCTACCGCGCAGTTCAGGATCCGGCACCATGGGACGCTTCACCGCGTAGCCTACGCCACCGCCCGCGCCGACCTGCTGGAGCTAGTTGATAAGGGATACCTGGTCTGCGAACGGCGCAGCCGGGCTTTCGTCTTCGTTCCGAGCGCGACTCTGCAGGAGCGTCTTCGTTGACCGTGCCGCTGCGATGCCGTCCCAGGCGGGCCCGCGCAAGCCACCCTGGCTGGGCACTCGATCGGCGTCCCAGCGGTTCGTTTTGCGGGCGCCTGGCCGCCTCTCAACTATCAATTTTTGCCATATTGACCTTTTTATGCGGTGCTGCCACTATTCGAAATGTCCGCGTGCGGAAGTCAGCCTCGGCCTATCGAAGGCTCATCAGCTGGCGGAGTCAGGGAAGGCCGTTGGGGGCGACGTGCGCGGGAACTGGCTGGAAGTGCGTTGCTTTCCACGGGGGAGGGAGGTGCCAATTTGGTCTTGGCGATTCAGAACGTCCTCAACACACCAGGGTCGTGCGACGCATGGTCGACCTGTCCCTGGAGGGGAAACCGCCAAAGTGCATCTGACTAAGGGAACGGAGGGGGCAAATGTCGAAGGACTTCGTTGACAAGCACAACCATGAGGACGAGGGCGCACCGTCCGAAAGCCGGACAGTGAGCCGTCGCGATTTCTTGAAGCTCGCGGGGATAGCGGGGGCGGCTCTCGGTCTTGGAGGCGGTCTTGGAGGCTTCCTCGCGGCATGCGGGGATGACACGGCAACCACCACCACCACTGCCGGTTCGGGAACAACGGCCACGACGGCCGGTGGTGCGACTACGACCGTTGCCGCCGGAGCCGATACTACCCCGTGGTATGTCGGTGGGGTGGCCGACGTCACCGGGCCGTTGGCCACGATCGGGGTGGACCTGAAAGACGGTTTCGACCTCGAGATCGAAAAACTGAATGCGGAAGGCGGCGTGAAGGGTCATCCCATCAAGATCATCTGGGAAGACAGCGCCGGTGACCCGCAGAAGTGCACCCAAGCCTTCACCAAGCTCACCCAGCAGGACAAGGTACCGTTCACGACCGGCCCTGCCGCCAGCACGACAAACGCGCAGGCGATGGTCATTTCTGAGCGTGAGCAGATCCCGAACGTTCTGTTCGCTCCGGACGACACCATGTGGAGAGATGGTCAGTTCTGGAAGTTCACCTATAACCTGGTGGCCCCGGGCCCGGTCCAGGGCCAAGGCATCTACAGCCTGTGCAGGACGAACAAGGTATCTAACTTGACGCTCATCACGGACGTGCAACAGTTCTTCATTGACGGCGGCGAGTACTGCACGTATGCGGCCGATGCGTGGGGAATCAAGCTTGATCTGCTGCCGGACCAGCACACTCCCGGTCAGTTGGACATGACGTCGCTTGCCACGAAGATCAAGGCCTCCGTCGAGAAGAACCAGTCCCAGGCGGTCGGCATGCTGAATATCGGCTCGGACGGCCTGAACCTTATCCGGGCGCTGAAGAAGATCGGCATCAGCCCCGCCGCCCCGGACAGCACCACCAGTGCGACCAGCGTGTTCATGTTTGGCGAGCCGGCTTACGGCCAGTCCCAGCTGCTGGATGTCGCCAACCATGATATGGACCACGTCCAGTTCTTCACCGACTCCCCGGTGGTCTGTGATCAGCTGCCCGATGACGCTCCTGACAAGGCCTTCCTGGTTGACATGAAGACGCGCTTTGAAGAGAAGTACGGCCGGTACTTCTCGGGCATCGCCGCACACATGTACACCGTCACCAACTTCATCAAGATGTCGATGGGCGAAGTCGGGCCCGACCCGATCAAGATCCAGAACTACCTCGACAACAACATCAAGGACTTCGTGGGAAGTGAGGGCCTCATCACCTACACGCCCACCGACCATGCCGGCCTGAAGCTCGGCAGCTACAAGCACATCTTGGTCAAGGACAACAAATACACGTTGGCTGGCCTCGATATGTCAGAGTACCTGCCGGCCGACCTTCCGCCTGAATTCGCGGACCCGGGCTTCGGCGCGTACCTGTAGCAGCGGCTATCGCTGGGCATCGAAGCGAAGGGGAGAGTAGAGAGCAGTGACCACCGCCATCCAGTTGATCATTGCCGGTATCGCGATCGGGTCCGTGTACGGCCTCGTCGCGCTGGGTTTCGTCACCATCTACCGCACCTGCGGGGTGGTGAACTTTGCCCAAGGCGAGTTCGTGATGCTGGGTGGAATGATGAGCTACTGGCTGTGGAAGGTAGTCGGTCTGCCCTATGCGCTCGCCGCCGTCTTGACCGTCATAGCGGTCTGTGTGGTCGGCGTCGGCATTTACCAGCTCGTTGTAGCTCCCCTTCGCGGCGGCCCGGCCGTGATGATCGTCCTTGGTACTCTGGCCGTCGCTTCTCTCATCGAGGCTATGGCACTCCTGTGGTTTGAGGGCTGGCCCATCTATGGGCCAGCCTTCACCCCCAGTATCGAGATCATCAACGTTCTGGGCGTGGGTCTGTACTCACAGAACCTTTGGGTGATCGCCATGGTGGCGATAGTGGTGACGGCGCTTCAGCTTCTGAACAACAGGACCCACTTGGGCAAGAAAATGACTGCCACTGCAACCGATCCCCTGGCGGCCGGTCTGGTGGGGGTGCACGCCGGATCCATGATCCGGCTGGCTTTCCTCATCAGCGCGGCGATCGGAGCGATCGGAGGGATCTTCATAGCCCCGGTCATACCGATGACCTACATCATCGGGGTCGGGTTGGCACTCAAAGGCTTTGTCGCGGCAGTCCTCGGAGGCTGGGGCACTGCTTCCGGCGCGGTGGTGGGTGGCGTCGCCCTCGGCGTCATCGAGATGCTCGTCGGGGGCTACCTGCCGGTAGGCTTCCAAGACGCAATCGCGTTCATCCTCTTGATCTTGGTGCTCGCGGTGCGACCTCGTGGCCTCCTGGGCAAATCCCTCATCGTCGAAGAGAGCTGATCATGGGCGGATTTCGCATCAAGCGCTTCGTGCCGGTGATCATCATCTTCGCGCTCATCTTGATCTTTCCGCTGCTCTATCGGACACCATACTTCCTCAACGGGATGGTGACGGCCGGCTACAACGCCGTCCTCGCTCTGAGCCTCAGCATCCTACTTGGACAGGCAGGCCTCCTATCGTTCGGCAACTCGGCCTTCGCCGGTCTGGGCGCCTACACGGCCGCGATCCTCATCGGTCGCTGGAATGTGCCCCCGCTTGCCGCCGCCGCCGCCGGCATAGTGCTTACAGGTCTGGTGGCCATGATAATCGGGAAGCCGGTGCTGCGCTTCAAGCTCTACTTCCTGGCCTTGGCGACCATGGGTCTGGCTACGATCTTCACCGTCCTCGTCATGAACTTCAACAAGCTGACACACGGCATCAACGGGATAGCGGGCCTGCCGTTCCTCAGCATCTTCGGCTTCGAGTTCTCAGAGCTAATTCATCAGTACTATCTGGTCTGGGTGGTCGTGCTTGCAGTCCTTCTGTTCCTGCTGGCTGCCATGCGGTCTCGTGTGGGGCGAGCGCTTCGCGCGCTGGCCTCAAACGAGATCGCCGCTCAGACGCTCGGCATCGACACCCCGGCCTGGAAACTCCGGGTCTTCGTCGTGAGCGCCATGCTCTCGGCTGCCGCAGGGACCATCTGGGTGGTGCTGATCACTTCTATCGGACCTAACAACTTCGCCATGTGGACCTCCGTGGCGGCGCTGATCATGGTCCTCATCGGCGGCCAGTCCAGTTTGCTAGGGTCGGTCGTAGGCGCCGTCCTCATCACGTGGCTGGGATTGTGGCTCACCCGCTTCCAGGCGTATTCAAACGGCATCTACTCGCTGATCCTGCTTCTTCTGGTCCTGTTCCTGCCGGCGGGACTTGCGGGCCTAGTCGCCAGCGGCAAGTTCCCACGGTTGGGCAGGGCGCTTGCAGGCTATCTCAAGATCCCCGAATGGCGTGCTCGCCTGTTTCCGCCTGCCGGGCCGCAAAGCGAGCCGGCCGTTGTCGGGCAGCTGTCTGGCCCGTCGGTCTCGCTGGAAAGCCGGGTGTCCGAGAGCGATTCACCCAGCCAGCCCCATGGCTCGGCGCCCTTGGGCTTGCCGCCGCCGGGCTCTCAGCCGCTTCTCATCATTGACGACGTAACGGTCGCCTTCGGCGGGTTGAGAGCGGTCAGTCACGTCTCACTGGAGATACCGCCTCGCACGATAACCGCGCTGATCGGGCCCAACGGTGCCGGCAAGACCACGTTGTTCAACGCCATCAGCGGTCTGCAGCGGCTGACCGAAGGCAGGTTGTCGTTTGCGGGTCACGACATCACTCGGGAAGACCCGCACAAGATCGCTCAATTGGGCATGGCGCGCACCTTCCAGAACCTTCGGGTCTTCGGCAACATGAGCGTGCTGGAGAACGTGATGGTGGGCTGTCACAAGCATGAGGGAAGCCACTTCCTCACCGCCGGGCTTCGTCTACCGTCGCAGAGGAAGGAAGAACGTAGGTCCTATGAGTCGGCGATGAGGCTGCTTGAACGCTTCAAACTTGCCGACCTGGCCGACTCACCTGTCACCAGTCTGCCCTATGGCCAACAGCGCCTGGTAGAGATCGCTCGAGCCCTTGCTTCGGAGCCGTCACTGCTCATGCTGGACGAACCGGCGGCCGGGATGAACACCGGCGAGCGGGAAGTGCTGGTGGAGAAGATCCAAGACATCTACCGTTCCGGCGTGGATGTGCTGATCATCGAGCACGACATGGACCTGATCATGGGCATGTCTGACCACGTCGCTGTTCTGGAGCACGGGAGCCTGATCTGTCAAGGCACTCCGTCGCAGGTCCAGTGCGATGCCGGGGTTATCGAGGCGTATTTGGGGACGAAGGACGCATCCGAGAGAGAAGCAGAGAGGCGCGCCAAGGTCCGTGCTACCACTGCCATTCAGGCGTCCGGCGAACCTCTACTTGAAGTCCAAGGTTTGTCGACCTACTACGGCTCGATCGGCGCCGTGCGCGATGTCGATCTGCATGTGATGCCGGGAGAGATAGTCGCCGTCCTGGGGGCCAACGGAGCGGGCAAGTCCACTCTCATGCACACCATCTCCGGAGTGCTACGGCCGACACGAGGCAAGACCATTTTCGAGGGCCGCGACATCAGTCGACTGGATTCGGCCAAGGTAGCCGATCTCGGCGTTGCACTGGTGCCCGAGGGGCGCCACGTGTTCCCGACCCTGACCGTGCTCGAGAACCTGCAACTCGGGGCCGGCAAGGAGTACAAGGGCAACGTGTTTCGCACTCGTTTGGAGTCTGTGTACGAACTGTTCCCGATCCTTCGCGAACGGGCCGAGCAGACCGCCGGATCGCTGTCGGGTGGCGAGCAGCAGATGCTGGCCATCTCACGTGGCATCATGCGCGCTCCCCGGCTGCTTCTTATCGATGAACCCTCGATGGGTCTGGCACCCCTCGCCGTGGAAGTAATCTTCAAGGCCCTGCAAGAGCTGAACAGTCAAGGACTGACCATTCTCATGGTGGAGCAGAACGTGGAAGCGGCGCTGTCTATCGCCGACCGGGCGGTGGTCATGGTAACCGGCGAGGTGGTTCTGTCCGGGAGCGCGGCCGAGGTGCGGGATGCACCGAACCTTCGCGAGCTGTATCTCGGCGTCGCCGACCTGGCCTGAATGCGCGGCCATCGTAGTTACAGAAGGGTTGTTCGACCAGGAGTGAGGTCGTGAAGGATCTGATTATCGACATGACGTCAGGAGAAGTCTCCTTTCGACCCGTGCCCGAAGGCAGCATGCTCGGCGGTCGGTCATTCATCGATTGGCACATGACCGAGAATGTGGAGCCCTCGGTGCACCCGCTCTCGCCCGAGAACGTCCTTATCGTTGCCCCGGGCATGTTCGCCGGAACCGCGGCGCCCACGTCCGGCCGGATCTCGTTGGGTGGCAAGAGCCCGTTGACGGGGGGGATCAAGGAAGCCAACTCGGGAGGCACCGCGGGTCACAAGCTGGGGCGTCTCGGGATCCGCTCGATAGTGGTGAAGGGCAGAGCGGACGAGTGGCAGGTACTGAAGATCGATTCGTCCGGGGCATCCCTTCTGCCGGCCGGAGACGTGGTCGGGCTTCTGAACTATGCGGCTGCCGCCAGGCTTCGCGAGCGGTTCGGCGAAAGTGTATGCTGCATGCTCGCCGGACCGGCGGGTGAGAAGAGGTACGCCAACTCCTCCATCGCCGTCACCGACATGGAGGGGCGCCCGGCTCGCCACGCGGCCAGGGGTGGACTGGGTGCCGTGATGGGCTCGAAGATGCTCAAGGCGATCGTCGTCGACGACGCCGGTGGGTCGACGAAGAAGGCCGCCGACCCGGAAGGGTTCAAGCAGGCGACCAAGGCTGCCTCCGACTTCCTCCGTAACGACGGGCTGTGCGGATTGGTGCACAAGTTCGGCACTGCCTTCTTCTATCAGGTCGAGTACGAGCGCGGCAGCTCTGTGAGTCTGAACCATCGGGCCGGTACCGTTCCCGGGGCAGAGAACATGAGTCCCGAGAGCTTCGAGCGCTGGAAGGAATTGCACGGCGGGGAGAATGGGCACCGCTGCCTTCCCGGATGCGTGGTCGCCTGCTCGAACATCGTGCACGACTCTAGAGGCAACTACCTAACCGCGAGCTTTGAGTTCGAGACCATGGCTCTATGTGGCACCAACCTCGGGCTCACCTCCATCGAGGAAGTGGCTACTCTCGATCGGCGTTGCGACGACCTGGGTATGGACACCATCGAGACCGGGGCCACCATCGGGCTGCTGAGTGACGCCGGGCTTTACACGATGGGCGATTTTGCGAACGCAATGGCCCTCCTCGATGAAGTAGCGGAGGGGACGCCTCTCGGCCGGATCGTGGGTAACGGCGTAGCGAGCGCTGCAAAGATCTTCGGCATCGACCGCGTGCCCGCCGTCAAGGGTCAAGCTATCCCGGGGCATGCGGCCCGCTCCTCTAAGGGCTGGGGAGTCACCTATGCGACCAGTCCCCAGGGAGCGGATCACACGACTGGAGCGGTGACGGCCGATCCTCTCTCCCCGAAGCTGCAGGTGGATCGCTCGCGCTGGTCACAGATAGTGAACACGGCGATGGACGCCACCGGGTTCTGCCACTTCACCTTCTTGTATCACACCAAGACGCACATGGATCTTCTCATCCCCATGATCGCCACCCTGTACGGCATCGACTATTCGATAGCCGACTTCGTCGCCCTTGGGAAAGAGATGCTCCTGCAGGAGCGGGAATTCAACCGGAGGGCCGGCATCGGCCAGGCTGCCGACCGGCTCCCGAACTGGATGCGGACGGAGAAGCTGCAGCCGACGAACGAAGTGTTCGACGTGCCGCAGGAGGAGATCGACGAGTTCTTCGACTTCTCGAAGACCACAGAGTTCATACAGCTGTAAGAGAAGCGAATCAACAGATAGTCGCGTGAAGTGAGGGAGACTACATTGCAGCTCAACGATGAAGAGCAGCGCATCCTCGATGGCGCTCAGGGATACATGGCGCAGAAGTGCATGCGCTTCCTTGTCGCGTACGGCGAGGCGGCGGGAGCCGAACGCCTCGTGGATATCGACGGGACCGTCGACATCCACCCGAACTCCCTGTCCTGGGTCGGTGACTTTCCGATCACCCAGGAAGAGGTCGAAGAACTGGCGCGGAAGGGCGAGAAGTTCAAGGTCCCGACCTACAGCAACAAGCCCGTCAACCCCGGCTTCATCATCGATGGCTGGGAGACGTGCGGGACTCGGCCGAACAGCGATCCCGAGTACCACAAGGGTCGCATGCAGCAGCTCAAGCCGCTCATCCAGATGGGAATGGTGCCCACCCTCTCCTGCGACTACTACCTGGTCGGCACCAACTGGCCGACCAAGGGCCAGCACTGCTCCTGGGGCGAGAGCTCGGCGATCCCTTGGTGCAACGCGGTCCTGGGAGCACGGACCAACTTCGACGGCTGCTTCCAGAGCGCCTATCTGGGCAAGATCCCCGAGTACGACCTGCACCTGTCCGAGAATCGGCTGGCGAGCATTCTGGTCACGTCCGAGCGCGCGCTCAGCAGAGACATGGATTGGGATCTCTTCGGATGGGCGGTCGGCGAGGCTTGCGGTCCCGAAATACCCGCGATCGTGGGCGCGGGCCTCCCGAAGGTCAACCAGCTGGTGAAGATGAACTCCGCGCTCTGCACGGGCGGGCAGGTACGGATGTATCACATCGTGGGTGTAACGCCCGAAGCGCCGACTCTAGAGTTCGCACAGCGCAAGGCAGGCTGGGCGAATGAGGTGGTGATCGGCGAAACGGAGCTTCGCCGCGTCTACGACCTGCTCAACACGGCCAAGAGCGACGAGGTCGATTTCGTCTACCTCGGCTGCCCCCACTACACCATCGAAGAGGTCCAGAAAGCCGCCCGCCTGCTGGAAGGCAGGAAGTGCCGGATACCCATCTGGGTGATGACCAACCCACCGACCTACCAGTTGGCGGAGATGATGGGCTACAAGACCATCATCGAGAACGCGGGAGGCAATCTCCTCTCCGGCACTTGCGCCTGCGAACTTCGCGGAGAGTATCCGCCCGCTCAGACCTTTGCGACGGACGCTGCCAAACAGGCCTACTACATCACCGGCCACGTCCATCCCAGGGAGATGGGCGTGTGGTACGGGACCACCGAGGACTGCGTCAAGGCGGCGATTACCGGCAAATGGCACGGGGAATGGAGATAGGCCGTGGCTGAGGCAACCCCACGCAAGATAGTGCTCAAGGGCAAGAAGGTGATCGGCGGAGTGGCAGAGGGCGAGGCCCTCGTCTCCCCCGCCCGCTGATGGGCTGGGGCATGGTCAACGAGAAGATGGGCTACACCACGGAGAAGGGCCACCCGCTCTACGAAGTGTCGATCAAGGGCAAGGTGCTTGTCTTTCCCTTCATGCGTGGCTCCGGCGGCTTCATCTCATACGGACGGACCCGGCACTACAACACGAATCCCGCGGCCATCATCTACAACAAGGGCAATTCGATCACCGTGATGGCCGCAATGAACGCCAAGGTGCCGACTGTCGCCGAACTCGACCAGGACGTCACAGCGGTCATCGAAACGGGTGACTGGGTGCGGGTCGACGGGGACCACGGCATCGTCGAAGTCACCAAGAGATCCTGAAGCCCAGGGATGTGCTCGCGATGCGCGTGACAGTGGACACCAAAGGGGCGACGGGACTCCCCGTCGGCCGAACGGATATCGAGCTGAACGCGGAGACCACCGTGGAGGGTCTGCTCCAAGTCCTTTTTGCCGAGCGGGCGGGCGCGCAAAGCCCCACGACCACCGGGGTACCATCGAACCTGATCGTGACCTGTAACGGGCAGTACGTGCCCGTCTCACGCTTCAGTACCCAGCTTCTGTCGGCCGGGGACGAGGTGACCATCATCCCGCTCGTTGTCGGCGGCTAGGTAGGGAGCTGGTATGAGTCGGGATCAGCACGTGAAGGTCGCGGCGGCCTGCGATGTGCTCGTCGTCGGGGGGGGCTGCGCCGGCATCGCCGCCGCAGTGGCTGCGGCCCGTTCCGGCGCCAAGACGGTTCTGGTGGAGCGCTACGGTTTCCTCGGCGGCCTGGCGACCACCGCGCTGGTGGGCGCTTTCTGCGGCCTCTATACCACGGGTCCCGAGAAGAAGCAGATCGTCCGGGGCGTCGGGGACGAGCTGATCGTCCGGCTGCAACGGATCGGGGGCGCCGAGGAGAAGCGCTCGTCCGGCGTCGACTCCCGGCTGGCAGCGATCAGCTACGATCCGGAACTCTTCAAGTTCGCCGCTGAGCAGATGGCCCTGGAAGCCGGTGTGGACCTCCATTTCCACACGCTGGTCACGGACGTCCTTCTGGAACGGCCGGGGCTGATCCGGGGCGCCGTGGTCGAGAACAAGTCGGGCCGCCAAGCCCTCCTCGCCTCACTTTTCATCGATGCCAGCGGCGACGCGGATCTGGCGGTGCGCGCCGGGCGTGGACTTCGAATACGGCGACGGACACGGCGGCGCCCAGGCAATGACGACCGTCTTCAAGGTCAACCAGGTGGAGCCGGGAGAGCGCACCGAGCAGGGGATACGGGACATGCGCCGCCACCTGACCGAGGCGAAGGAATCGGGACGCTACCAGTTCGTCCGGACCGACCCGGTGGTGTTCCGTTCACTGCCGGCGGGGACCGTATCTCTGAACCTGGTGAGTGTCAGGGGTTTGAACGCCACCGACGCGGCCGACCTGAGCGCGGCCGAGATCGAAGGGCGGCGCCAGGTGCTCGAGTATTTCCGTGCCATACGCGAGTACGTGCCCGGCTTCGAGCAAGCTCAGCTCGTCGCCGTGTCGCCGCAGATCGGCGTCCGCGAGACCAGGCGGGTCACCGGCGACTATGTGCTCACTGAGGACGACGTCATCGTCGGGCGGAAATTCCCCGACGGCATCGGTCTGGGTGCCTGGCCGGTGGAGGTGCACAACCCGGAGACCGGGCGCATCGACTGGCGTTACGTGGACAAGCCTGACGAATGCTATTCGATCCCCCTGCCGTGCCTGCTGCCCAAAGGATTGGAGAACCTCATGGTGGTCGGGCGTTGCGCTTCGACGACCCACATCGCCCAGGCATCCACCAGAGTGATCGCGCAAGCATGGGCCATGGGCGAGGCGGCAGGTGTGACCACGGGTAAGGCTCTGACTTCAGGAGTGCCAGTCCGGGCCGTGCCGGTGGGAGATATACAGGCCGAGCTGGAGAGGCGCGGCGCGTTGTTGGAGCTGAAATACTAGGAGCTGAGGAGCCGTAATGGAGAAAGAGCGCTGGGCGAAGATGACCCCCGAAGAGAAGCGGGCGCACCGCTTCGAGAGGTGGCTGAACCCAGGCGTCACCTTTGTGAGCGATGACGCTGAGAAGACCTACCGGGCCCGGGTAACCCGCTTGATCGACGCGATCTGTCTGGAGAAGACGCCCGACCGGGTGCCGGTGTCGACGCTCATGGGCTTCTTTCCGGCATGGCGCGCAGGTATGACTCCCTACGACGCCATGCACGACATGAAGCGGGCCAGTGAGGCCTGGTTCCAGCACAATATGGAGTTCCAGCAGGACGTCATGGTCTCTCCGGCCATCAACTCCGTTCCTGGGGACGCTCTAGACATCATCGACCTGAAGCATTACTCGTGGCCGGGTCACGGGGTCGCCAAAGAGGCTGGTTACCAGTTCCACGAGGCCGAAAATATGACCGCGGAGGAGTATGACGATCTCATCCGAGACCCTACGTACTTCCTGTTCCGCAAGGCCTTACCGCGGTTCGTTGGGTCGCTTAGCGGCATGCGTCATCTGACCAGCCCTCTCGATATGAAGCACTTGGTTCTAACCCCGGGCTACGTAGTCGGCTGGAACCATCCCGAAGTCAAGGAAAGTGTCGGGCGCATGATGGAAGCCGGTCGCTTGATGGCGGCCTGGCTTGACGACCTCATCGACCTGCATGTTCGGCTGACGGCTGAGGGCTTCATAGATTTGTGGCCTAGCCTAGCCGAAGCCCCATTCGATGTCATCGGCGACGCCTTCCGCGGCACCCGCGGGATACTCACCGATATGTACTACCACCCGGACAAGCTCATCGCAGCGTGCGACCGCGTGGCCGACGTAGTCATCGAGTCGGTGCTCGAGAAGGCGACTCCCGAGACGATTCCAGGAGTTTTCATGCCTCTGCATAAGGGTCTTGACGGCTTCATGTCCCCGCAACAGTTCGAGAAGTTCTACTGGCCCAGTCTTCGGAAGGTGTGTCTAGCACTCATCGACGAGGGGTTTGTTCCCTTCCTCTTTACCGAGGGACACTACGACACGCGCTTTCAGTTCTTGCGTGACCTGCCCCGGGGCAAAGCGGTGGTCATGATCAACACCAGCGACATCGTGTTGGCCAAGAAGATCCTGGGCGACGTCGCGTGCATTCAAGGAAACGTGCCCGTCTCCATGGTCCACGCCGGAACGCCGGAGCAGATGACCGCCTACTGCCGGCACCTCTTCGAGACCGCGGGTGAGGGTGGCGGTTTCATTCTCGACTTCGGCGCCGGGGCCGACAGCGGCCGAGCCGAGACGCTGCACGCGATGATCGATTCTGCCGCGAAGTACGGCGTCTACCGCTAGCGGTAGACGCACAGATCCGAGAAAGGAGCCCCTATGGCCCACGAACTGGTAGAAGCCATGGCCAACATGAAGGAACAAGAAGCCTTAAAGATCGTCGATGACATGCTGGCTAAGGGTGAAGACCCCAACAAGATCTTAGATCTCTCCTCTGAAGCTATGCAGGTGGTAGGGGAACGCTATCAGGAAGGCTCCTACTTCCTACCCGAACTCATCATGAGTGGCGAGATGCTCCGTAAGATCGGGGAGATCCTTAAACCTCTTCTCGCCGCCAAGACCGACCAAGAGAAGAAACTGGGAGTGGTGGTCCTAGGTACGGTAAGAGGCGATATCCACGACATCGGCAAAGACATCGTGGGCTTCATGCTGGAAGTAAACGGCTTTGAGGTCTACGACTTAGGTATCGATCAGCCCGAAGAAGCCTTCGTGAGAGCCGTCTCCGAACGTAAACCTCAGGTTCTCGCCCTCTCCGGCTTCCTAAGTGTGGCCTTTGACTCCATGAAGTCCACCATCGAGCAGGTGGAAGCGGCCGGCCTTAGGAAAGACCTCAAGGTCATCATCGGCGGCGGGCAGATGGACGACACCGTGCGCAAGTACACCGGCGCCGACGCCTACGGCGACGATGCCATGGCCGCCGTTGCGTTCGCAAAGGAAGCCGTGGGGGTGGCCTGAGCGATCGTCGCAGCTTCATGCACAGACTTTCCAGCCAGCGAGAGCCATCTCTAGGAGGAGTGAACATGAAGGTCAAAGCCGCCGTCCAGAACGAATTCTTCGAGCCTCTCAGCATGGAGGAGGTGGAGCTCGACCCCGTCGGCCCCGACGAGGTGCTCCTCAAGCTCGCCGCGGTCGCTATCTGCCACAGCGATGTCCATTGCCAGAGAGCCGAACACGGCCGTCCACCGTTGCCGGGTATCGGCGGGCACGAAATGTCCGGGTGGGTGCAAGAAGTCGGCAAGAACGTCACCTACGTGAAGCCCGGCGACCTCGTGGCGGCGAGCATCATGCCGACCGGTTGCGGCCAGTGCTACTACTGCATGATGGGCGTCCCCGGCAAGTGCCTGGAGCGGCCGATCCAGCTCTTCATCCCCAGCCGGTTCACCAACAGCAAGGGACAGCGGCTGACCGCCTTCGAGGGCGAAGTGGTCGGTTTCGTCGAGTACACCGTGGTGCCCGAAGCCAACGTGGTTAAGGTTCCCTCCGACTTCCGCGTCGATCTCGCCGCCCTCATCGCTTGCGGTGTGATCTCCGGCTTCGGGGCTGTTCTCAACCGGGCGAAGGTACCGCCGAACAAGAGCGTCACCGTCTTCGGGTGCGGCGGCGTCGGCCTGAACGCCATTCAAGGAGCACGTTTCGTTGGCGCCCATCCCATCATCGCCGTCGACATCCTCGACAGCAAACTGGAGATGGCCAAGAAGTTCGGGGCCACGCACACCATCAACGCCAAGCAGGAAGCGGATGTGGTGGCCAAGGTCAAGGAGATCACCTACGACCGGGGCTCCGACTACTGCATCGCGGCTTCTATGGGCGCCGAGCTGCTCCGCCAGGCCTGGGACGCCTCGGCCATCCAGGGCACGACCGTCGTCATCGGCCACGGCTTTGAAGAGACGCTAGAGGCGTGGCACCCGATCGAGTTCTGCTTGGGCCGCACCATCACCGGTAGTGCCATGGGCGCCGTGCAGCTGCGCGTGGACATCCCCAGGATCGTCGAGCTATATCAGTTCGGCAGGATCAAGCTCGACGAGATGATCGGCGGCCACTACAAGTTCGATCAGATTCAGGAAGCCATCGATTCGATGGCGAAGGGTGACGTCATCCGCAACGTGGTGATGTTCTGAGGATCGGGTCTATACCCGCACGCAAGCCGAGGAAACATGGGCGTACGTGGCCTTCGCGTCCGGCACGGTCAGCAGTACGGGACAAGTCGTGTATCGCTCAGCGCCGAGTCGGAGTCACCCTACGGAAAGGAAAGGGAGGATCCCGCTAATGGAGAAGAAGGGCTTCTGGCGGCCGAAGGCAGTGTTTACCGATTCCAAGAACACCCTGTTCGCATGGGACTACATCTGGATCGATTCCTGCCGGCAGATACTAGAAAAGTACGGAAGTTCGATGGCCCCGATCGACTTCTGGCGTATCTGGATTAGGGTGGGCGCGGGCGAGAACCACAAGGTCGCCTTCGGCAGGTATCGGGAGTTCATAGAGACGCTCCAGGTAGGTCTGGAATACGCCTTCAAGCTGACGGGTATTCCCGGAACTCGCGACGACATCTCCTTCATGTACGAGCGCTGGGACGAGGTCATGCCGTATCCCGATGTGGCCCCAGGTTTGAGCAGGGTCCAGAAGCTGGTCCCCGTGCTCATTTTCTCCAATGTGGAGACATGGGCCTTGGACTTAATGGTCGACAAGCTTGGTGATTTTCGTCCCGATTTCGTGGGCGACATGCAGAAAGGCCACTGCAGCAAACCATCGCCCCGCGCCTATCACTGGGTTCTCGAGACAGCTGGACGCGATCTAGGTCTCGACCTCAGCTTCTCTGACATCCTGTACGTCGCCGGGCCGCAATGGGATACACAGGCGGCGATGGCCCTAGGCATGAAGGGGGCATGGATCCGCAGGAACGACGACATCCCGGCAGATGAGGCGCACGTCGGCCTCGAGATCTGGGGCGAGCCATACGACTACGTTGTGAACGACTTCAACGAGGTGGCCGAGATCGTCGAGAAAAGCATGGTCTGGACTCCGAGAGCGTAACCCGATGATGATCGACAGAACCTAGGGGAACATCCAACTACTGCAGGGAGGGCATACGCTCATGAGACTGAGGCCAGACGAAGAGAAGATGTTGTCCGGAGGAGACGGAGAAGCCAAAAGACGAGCGATGGAGATCCTCGTCAAGATGGGCGACTACTCGGGTGCCGAGCGGATGGTGCCCGTAAGCTGGGCGGACCTGTCCACGTTCTCCGGGATAGGCGGGCGGACACGGCGACAGTCCGGACAACGACATGTACAAGTTCATACAGGAGTTCGATGATCTGTGTGAACAAGAGAACGTCAAGTTCGGGTGTCCTACGGTCCTTGCCGATATCGGCGACGCCGAGAGGAACGAAAAGCTGACAAGATGGGCGCGACGCTCATCTCGCCCGCCGGAGCATCCAGTCCGCATGACATCTTCCCCTTGCCGCTTTTCGGACAATATGTCACCCCTGGCGCCACCAATATCAACACCTACTGCAACAGCATGATCGGTGCCAGAGGCAACAACGAGGGACCTATAGGCGTACGGATGGCCGCCATCACCGGAAAGACGCCTCAATACGGCTATCTTCTCGACGAGAACCGGCGGGCGAAGATCGCAGGTCGATGCGCAGGCAGTGCCGAAGAACTACATCGAATGGGCCGTGATGGGTTTCTATATTTCAAAGAGGCTGAGTGCGCACTACTGGGACGTGCCGGTGATCACGGGGATAGATGCGCGTGGCCGTCATCAGCGACGACATCATGTCCTTCTGCGCGAGTATGAACAATCCCGGCTCCATAACGCACTTCCTGATTGAAGGCCTGTCCCCGGAAGGGCGGACGTTGGAGCAGGCCTTGGGCGGCAAGAAGCCCCAGGAGAGATGGTCTGTGGGACCTAAGGAGATGCAGGAGATATACGACACCTACCCGCCCAAGGGAAACCCGCCGGAAATCGTCACGTTGCGTTTTCCGCTGACCGTTCAGCGTCTCTATCGGGTGGTCAATCTCTTCGAGGGCAAGAAGGTTCACAAAGACGTCTCCTTCTCCGTCGACCTGACGTGGGGCGCCAAGCTGGTCGCAGAGAGAACCGGTATGAGGAAGGCTCTAGAGGACGCCGGCGTCTTGGTGGCGGAGCGGCAAGGCCAAGTGATGTGGAAAGGGAAGATGATCGACCCCTGGGTGGACGCGAAGCGCGAAGGCGTCAGGACGATGGTGACCGACAGCCTCAAGGACTGCAATGCCATCAGCCAGCAGGAGATCGATATGGTTCTGCTGCCTTCTTTGGAGAAGATCGTTGAAGTTGCCATTACGGGCAAACTGGAGGGCTTGAGAGATGAAGAAGATCATCTTGAAGGGACACAAAGGTATTGGCGGGACTGCCGAGGGCGAGGCACTCGTCAGCCAGAATGCCCTCAGCTACATCTTCGACGTCGGCGGCATATGGGAAGAACCGATGAGCGCCAAGGTGACCAACAAGATAGAGATGCCCGACTGGTATGGGCAGGATCTGGCCGGTAAGGTACTCGTCTTCCCCACGGGCCGAGGCGGCATCTTCAGCTCGGCGATGCTCATGGGCCTGGCCAAGAAGGGCCTGGGGCCAAAGGCGATGATCAATATCAAGACCCATCCCGTCTTCGCGTACGCCTCGATAGTCCTCGACCTGCCCACCGTGGATGGGCTTGACCCGAATCCCCTCGACGTGATCGAGACTGGGGACTGGGTCAAGGTGGATGCGGAGAATGGAATCGTCGAGGTGACAAAGAAAGAAGACTGACGCTTCTGAGCTGGGGAGGGAGGTGATCCCATGCGGCTGACGGAAGACGAAGAGAGGATGCTCGCCGGCGAATACGGAGAAGGCTACCGGCGGGCCATTGAGATCCTCGTGAAGATGGGGGAGTTCTACGACGCGGAGCGTCTTGTCCCGATCTCGATGGCGTACCTGGTCGAAGGTCCAAGCCCGGGCAAACCCGGGTATGCGACCGAGATGGCTCGAGGAAATTGCCGACCTGGGAACGACGTTCAAGTGTCCCTTGGCCACCGCGCCTTTGGAGGGGGGCACCTTCACCGACTACGAAGTGCATAAGCGACTCGGCACGGTGTTCGCGGTATCGGGCGGGGGGCATCCCCGCAACCCGTTCGTTATGCCGGTGTTCGGACAACACATCACCGCTGGCGGCACTGCCGTGACTCACTACATGAACTCGTACGTTGGGGCCAGGTCGAACACCGAAGACTTCCTTGGACAGTACTCCTCCGCGATCGTGGGAAAGACTCCGGAATACGGCTACCACCTGCCCGAGAACAGGGTGGGGAAGACGTTGTTCGACATCAAGGTGCCGCTGCGGGACGAAACTGACTGGAGCGCCCTCGGCTACTACATTTCGCGCAAGTTGGCGAAGCACTACTGGGATGTGCCGGTGATAAACGGGATCAGATCCCGTCGACGTGACCAATGACGAGCTTGTCGCCTTCTCGATGAGCGTGCCGTCGTACGGCGCAGTCGTTCACTCACTTCTTGTGGGCATCTCGCCTGAAGGGCGGACCTTGGAGCAGGCTTTCGGAGGGGGCAAGCCCGAGGAGACCTACGTGGTGGGACCCAAGGAGTTGCAGGAAGTCTTCGATACTTTCTCGACCACCGAAGGAAGGCCCCGACATGGTGTGCTTTGGCGGCTTCGGGGTCAACCTCTCGATAAGTGCCCTATACCAGATGGCGAGCTTGCTCGAAGGAAAGAAGGTCACCGGAGACTTCCCGACGGTGGCGATGATAGACGGGCCGGTGAGGACCGTGGCGGACAAGACGGGCATCACTGACATCCTGAGAGAAGCCGGCGTAAAGTTGGGTATGCCGGAAGTGTTCGAGGAAAGAGGTCTCGAGGCGACAGGCTGGTCACAGAACGCGGTGATATCTGCCAAGCGGATGGGTTGGAACACCTTGGTGTTTGCCGATGCGAAGTCCTGCCACTACATAGGCAACCAGGACATCGAGCCGGTGCTGAAGCACGTAGATGAGTGCGCGAAGATCGCCCTTACCGGCAGGATTCGAGGGGTGACAGATGGCAAAGATCATCCTCAGGGGTCATAAGGGCATCGGCGGCACTGCGGAAGGCGAGGCGTTGGTCTGCCAGGAGCCCATCAACCTCATGGCCGACACCGGGAATGTCTGGACTGACTTGACGGATACCACCTTCACCAACAGGGTGGGCACGCCGTCGGCATACGGCCAGAGCTTTGCGGGCAAGGTGCTCGTCTTCCCGACGGGCAAGGGAGGCATCTTCAGCTCGAACATCGTGCTGGATGCCGCCACCGTCGGTTGTGCGCCCAAGGCTATCGTCAACGTCAGGACTCATCCCGTATGGGCGGCCCTCGCGATCGCTCTGAACTTACCGTTGGTTGACAGGCTCGACAAGGACCCGTGCACGGTCATCGAGACAGGAGACTACGTCAAGGTAGACGCGAGAAGGGGAATCGTTGAGGTAATCAAGAAAGGGAGCTGAGGTCGCGGCTCACTTGAGACGCCGTGAGCGGGAGACGAGCCACCGTAGAGACAAGAAGGGGACCTGGCCTTGATCGCGTCAGAAGGCAAGTGGAGTGCACTCTCTCCCGATGAGAAGCGGAAGCTTCGTTTCCAATCATGGCTTAGCCCCGATATCGCCTTCGTGAGTGCGCAGGCTGAGCAAGCCTATCGAGAGCGTGTAGTCCGCTTCATCCAAGCTATCTCCCTAGAAGAGATACCCGACAGAGTACCCGTTTGCACCGTTATGGGTTTCTTTCCCGCTTGGCATGCTGGTCTCTCGCCGTACGACTCAATGCACGATATGGAGCGGGCGTCGGAAGCATGGTTCAAGTACAACGTGGAGTTCCAGCCTGACGCCGCTGTGTCACCTGCCCTATACACAGTCCCCGCCAGTGCCTTGGAGGTGCTGGATCTGCGCAACTACTCCTGGCCGGGTCACGGAGTCAGCCACGAGTTTGGTTACCAATATCACGACGGGGAGTTCATGTTCGCTAGCGAATACGACGAACTCATCGCTGACCCGAGCTTCTTCATGAATCGCCGGGTGCTTCCCCGGGTGGTCGGCGCATATGCGGGCCTCTCGTCTTTGGAGACACCATTCGATATGCGTGGGATTGGGGCATGTCCTCGCCATGTAGCGCGGTGGGGCCTTCCCGAGGTACAGGAGAGTCTCGAGAAGCTCATGAACGCTGGGCGTCAGATGCGACACTGGATTGCAGCGTTGGATGAGGTGTCGATCCGCATCAAAGCCCACGGATTCCCGTCTCTTGCCCCGGTCACTGTTCTAGCGCCTTTCGACATGATCGCGGACACGCTGCGCGGCACACACGGGATGATGCTCGATCTGTACCGATTGCCCGAGAAAGTCGTAGAGGCGTGTGACCGGTTGGTCGACGTCCTATTCATGTCAGTACTAGATAAGACGACGCCAAACAGTATTCCGGGGGTCTTCATTCCGCTCCACAAGGGCCTCGACAACTTCATGTCTCCGGATCACTTCAACACCTTCTATTGGCCAAGCCTCAGAAAGCTCGTCATCAAGCTGATCGGAGAGGGGTTTGTTCCCTGGCTGTTCACCGAGGGACGGTATGACACTCGCTTGGAGACCATAAGCGACTTACCCAAAGGCAAGGTTGTCTACTGGCTGAACACTACGGATATTTTCAGAGCCAAGCAGGTACTGGGTGCGACTGGCTGTATTCAAGGGAACGTGCCCGTTTCCATGATGACCGCATGCGAGCCTGCAGAAGTAGAGCAGTATTGTCGCAGACTCATCGATAGCGTCGGGTCGGGCGGAGGGTTCATCCTGGACCTCGGGGCCGGCCCTGACAGAGCAAGAGCAGAAAACATACACGCGATGGTCCGCACCGCCAAGAAGCACAGAGCGTCTTGGCAGCTGTAGGAACCACATCATCGGGGTGACGCCCGAGGCTCTCCGCCTCCAAGCCGAGAAGGAAGAATGCTTACTAGCAGTCGAGTTCTCCACAACATCGAACCCTCGCTACGACTGCTCTACACCTGCAGGGTCGAACTGGGGACGACGCTGGCCGTGGGAGACGGTCCCCATGGATTCCGAAGGATCGTCCCCATCGAGGGCGGCTCTTTCTCCGGTCCCAGGTTATCGGGAAGGGTCTTGCCCGGGGGTGCGGACTGGCAGGTCGTCCGTCCGGACGGCGTCATCGAGGTGGACGCGCGCTACACGCTCGAGACGAATGACGGAGCGCTCATCTACGTGTCGAATCCGGGGATCCGCACCGGTCCTCCGGAGGTGATGGAGCGTCTGGCCCGGGGCGAGATCTGCGATCCGCGTGAGTACTACTTCAGGACCAGGCCCGTCTTCGAGACCGCGGCGCCCGAATATGGATGGTTGAACAGGATCATCGCCGTGGCGGCCGGAGAGCGGCTCGCGCGGGGAGTGATCATCACCGCCTACGAGGTCACATAGGGTCGACGGCGACGGGCGTCGGCTCCGAAGGGGCAGCAGCTGCAGCTGCGGCAGCCGCTTCCGGCAGTTTGGTCCCGCAGACTTCAAGAACACCCCCGTTGTCTTGGTGTGGCCGCAGTTTGCACATTTCCTCATCTCATCAGCCAGGCCTCTTCCCTCCTTCGATCGAGAACGGTGCTTGTGCTCTTAAGCCCCACGGTCCGGCGGCCGACTCCATTGTCAATCGACCCCGGGCACGAGCCGTCCCGTCTTGTGATTCGGCCGAGAACGTGCGTGCTAGCATGTCGGCAGCCCGATAGCGCACCTTGCCTGCTGTTGGTCGAACCATCGACAGGAACGACGTGATGAGAGGCATGCCATGGACCTAAAGAGATACTTTGAGAACACGATGGGTTTCGGAGTTCTATCCACTGCTGACAAAGACGGGGAGGTAGACGCGGCGGTCTATTCGAGACCACACGTAATGGAAGATGGGACGATCGCCTCGATCATGGGCGACCGGCTGACCCATGAGAATCTCAAGACAAATCCGCACGCTGTGTACCTGTTTCTCGAAGAGGGTGAAGGATATCGAGGGAAGCGTCTCTTTCTAACAAAGATCGGAGAAGAACAGGATTCGGAGTTGATCGACGAGATTTGTCGACGCTGCTATCCCAGAGATTTGCTGGTGGCCGAGCCCCGGTTCGTAGTGTTCTTTAGAATCGATAGGGAACTGCCCCTCATCGGCGCAGGCGATTGAGAACGACGAAGGCGGGATACCCTCTCGGGGGTGATCAAACCCTTTGATCAGAAGCTTCCCGACGGATGATCACCCTGCTGCTAGCGGCCAACCGGCAAAACCTGTCACAATCAGAGGGTTCAATCAGGCTGCCAGACACTGTCAGACGAAGGGAGAGCCATGAGCACGATGAAGGACTTCCCTGGCGCCCGCCAGTTTACGCCGACCAAGCTGAATCTGCGTACCCCGGTCCCCTCCGATATCGAGATCGCGCAGGAAGTGGAGCTCAAGCCGATATCCCTGATCGCGGAAGAGTTGGCGCTTCTGCCGGATGAGATCGAGTTCTATGGTCCGTACAAGGCCAAGGTGAAGCTGGAGGTGCTCGACCGCCTCAAAGACGTGCCGGATGGCATCTACGTGGACGTGACGGCCATCACGCCCACGCCCTCTGGGCGAGGGCAAGAGCACGACCATGATGGGCTTGAGCCAGGCGCTGGGGGCCCACCTGGGCAAGCATGTCATCACGTGCATCCGCCAGCCGAGCCAGGGACCGACCTTCGGGATCAAGGGAGGCGCCGCCGGAGGTGGTTACAGCCAGGTGGTGCCGATGGAGGATTTCAACCTGCACCTGACCGGCGACATCCACGCCATCACGGCCGCGAACAACCTGCTGGCAGCCGCCATCGACGCACGCATCCTCCACGAGTCCGGCCTCACGGACGAGGAGCTCTTCAACCTCCTGTGCCCACCGAACAAGCAGGGGAAGCGCAGATTCTCGCCTTCCATGCTCCGGCGTCTGAAGAAGCTGGGCATCGACAAGACCGACCCGGACGAGCTGACCCCGGAAGAGCGCAGCAGGTTCGCCAGGCTGGACATCGATCCCGACGGGATCACCTTCCGTCGGGTGATGGATACGAACGATCGCTTCCTGCGCTCCATCACCATCGGTCAGGGGCCGGACGAGAAGGGCATGACCCGTGAGACCGGCTTCGACATTACCGTCGCGTCCGAGATCATGGCGATCCTGGCGCTGACCACCGACATGGCCGACATGCGCGAGCGCTTCGGCCGGATGGTGATCGGCACGAACAAGGCAGGCGAAGCGGTCTCCGCCGAGGATCTGGGTGTGGCCGGTGCCATGACCGTGCTGATGAAAGACGCCATCAAGCCCACCTTGATGCAGAGCCTCGAGGGCACGCCGGTCTTCGTGCACGCCGGCCCGTTCGCCAACATCGCCCATGGCAACAGCTCGATCGTCGCGGACCGCATCGCTCTCAAGCTGGCGGACTACGTGATCACGGAATCCGGCTTCGGCGCGGACATGGGAATGGAGAAGTTCTTCGATATCAAGTGCCGCGCCTCGGGGTCTGATCCCGCAACGTGGTGGTGCTGGTCGCTACCGTGCGCGCCCTCAAGATGCACGGCGGCGGGCCCAAGGTCGTCGCCGGCAAGCCGCTGGACCAGGCGTACACGGATGAGAACCTGGATCTGCTGCGCGCCGGGTTGGGCAACCTGCAGCACCACATCAAGAGCGCCCTCCGTTTCGGTGTGCGCGTGGTGGTGGCGGTGAACTCGTTCGCCACCGATACCCAGGCAGAGATCGAACTGGTGCGTGAAGCCGCTCTTGCGGCGGGCGCGGAGGATTCTGTGGTCGCCACCCACTGGATGGATGGCGGTGCTGGTGCAGTCGAACTCGCGAAGGCGGTCATCGAGGCTGCCGAGAAGCCCAGCGACTTCCAGTTCCTCTACCCGCTGGATCTCTCGATCAAGGAGAAGATCGAGATCGTCTGCAAAGAGATCTATGGGGCGGACGGCGTGGACTACCTGCCCGAAGCCGAGGAGAAGATCGAGCTGTACACCCGCCTGGGCTTCGACAAGCTACCGATGTGCATGGCCAAGACGCACCTGAGCCTGAGCCACGACCCGAACTTGAAGGGTGTGCCCAAAGGCTTCCGTGTTCCTATCCGCGACATCCGTGCTTCCGTGGGTGCCGGGTTCCTGTACCCGCTCCTGGGCGAGATGCGCACCATGCCCGGGTTGCCGGCCCGCCCCGTCTTCTACGACGTCGATCTGGATCCCGGTGACCGGGCGAGTGGTGGGTCTGTTCTAGTTTCTGGAATCTGCTGTCTGAGTCAATCAGGGCGTACGAGAGAAGCCCCGTGTCTGCGGGGCTTCTTGCGCCATACAGGGGGAGGACTATGAGGCGGTACGGCGAGAACAACCGGATGGGCATCGCAGACAAGGTGGCAGTGGTCACCGGGGCGGCCTCGGGGATCGGCAGGGGCGCCGCTATCGTGTTCGCCCGCGAAGGAGCGAAGGTGGTCGTCACCGATGGGATCAACATCGAGGGCGGGCGCGAGACCGTCCGTCTCATCAGGGAGGCCGGGGGGGAAGCCACCTTTGTCACGTGTGACGTCACCAAGGAGAGCGACGTCGAAGCGATGGTGACAACGACGGTCGAGCTCTACGGCTCGCTCGATTTCGCCTACAACAACGCGGGCATCGGTCCCGACGCGGTGCGTATCCCCATGGAGCCCATAGCTGAGTCCTCCACCGAGCTGTGGCTGAAGCACCTGGATGTGAACCTCACCGGCGTGTACTTCTGCCTCAAGTACGAGATGAGGCAGATGATCAAGCAGGGGAAGGGCGCCATCGTCAACTGCTCCTCGGCCCAGGCCTTCCGCCAGATCCCCGGATTCGCCGCCTATGGTTCCACCAAGACCGGCATCGTCGCTCTCACCAAGGTGGCGGCCCTCGAAGGAGCCCGGTCCGGCATCCGCGTCAACTGCGTGTGCCCCGGGCCCATCGCCAACACCATGCTCTCGGACAACATCACGTCGATCGAAGGCATGCGCGAGCGTATGACTGAGGCCGTTCCCCTGGGCAGGATGGGCGATCCTCAAGACGACATGGGCGAGGCCGTCCTCTGGCTGTGCTCGGACGCGGCCTCATTCATCACCGGGGCGATCGTCCCCGTCGACGGGGGTCTGGCGATCTAGGATCGGCCGGCACGTGAACGGAGCGCGCGGTGACCGGGTCCATGGGCTTCAGTGAGATCTATAGGCGTTCTCTAGAGGATCGCACGGGATTCTGGGCCGAGGCTGCGGCGACGGTGCACTGGGATGCCGCTTGGCGTACTGTCCTGGACGAGTCAGAGCCTCCGTTCTACCGGTGGTTCGTCGGGGCTCGTCTCAACACGTGCTTCAACTGTGTGGACAGGCATGTCCTTGACGGTCGGGGTGATCAGACGGCCATCATCTACGACAGCCCCATCACAGGAGCGTCTTCCCGAATCACCTACCGCGAACTTCAGGATCAGGTGGCGAAGTTCGCGGGGGTGCTACGGGGCCTCGGAGTGGAACGAGGGGATCGGGTCGTCATCTACATGCCCATGATCCCCGAGACCGTGGTGGCGATGCTCGCCTGTGCTCGGATCGGAGCCGTGCACGTGGTGGTCTTCGGCGGCTTCGCGGCCCACGAACTCGCCACGAGGATCGCAGACGCGCGCCCGCGCGTGGTGGTCTCCGCCTCCTGCGGGATCGAGCCCAGCGGCGTCATTCCGTACAAGCCCCTTCTGGATCACGCTCTCGACCTGGTCGACCACAAGCCCGAGTCATGCGTCATATTCCAGCGCTCTCAGGCAGTTGCGCGTTTGGTGCCGGTACGAGACCACGATTGGACTGCGGCCATGGCTGCCTCGAGTCCTGCGCCTTGCGTCAGCGTCGAGGCCACCGATCCTCTCTACATCCTCCACACCTCAGGCACGACCGGGAAGCCGAAGGGCGTGGTCCGTGACAACGGCGGGCACGCGGTCGCGCTCGCCTGGTCGATGAAGAACATATACGGCATCGGGCCCGGCGACGTGTTCTGGGCCGCCTCCGACGTCGGCTGGGTCGTGGGCCACTCCTACATCGTGTATGCGCCGCTCTTGTCCGGCGCAACGACCGTCGTCTTCGAGGGTAAGCCGGTCGGAACCCCGGATCCCGGAGCCTTCTGGCGGGTGATAGAAGAGCACAGAGTCAAAGCGCTGTTCACGGCTCCCACCGCGCTGCGAGCGATAAAGCGTGAGGATCCCAGGGGCGTCCATCTGAAGCGGCACGACCTGCGGTGCTTCCGAACTCTCTTCGTCGCGGGCGAGCGTCTGGACCCCGATACATTCCATTGGATCAGCGATCTCCTCGAGGTCCCGGTGATCGATCATTGGTGGCAGACGGAGACGGGCTGGGCCATCTGTGGAAACTGCATGGGCGTCGAGCCTCTGCCTGTCAAGGCCGGCTCCTGCACCAAACCGATCCCGGGGTTCGACCTGCACGTCCTCGATTCGAGGGGCCGGCCCCAAGAGCCGCCCGCGGAGGGTCTGCTGGCCATCAAGTTGCCGCTTCCGCCCGGCTGTCTCACGACCCTGTGGCAGAACGACGAAGGCTTCCTCGACAGCTACCTTCGTGACCGTCCGGGCTACTACGTCACCGGCGATGGAGGGTACATCGACGCTGACGGGTATGTCTTCGTCATGGGGCGCGTGGACGATGTCATCAACGTCGCGGGCCATCGTCTGTCCACCGGGCGTATGGAGGAGGTCATCGCCCAACACGCTGATGTGGCCGAGTGCGCCGTGGTGGGCGTGGCCGACGAGCTCCGGGGGCAAGTCCCCTTCGGGCTGGTCGTCTTGAAAGCAGGTCGCGCACGGGATCCCGACGAACTCGTGAAGGAACTGCAGGCGATGGTGCGGCAGCAAATCGGCGCGGTCGCGGCCTTCAAGCAGGCGGCCGTCGTCTCTTATCTTCCCAAGACGAGGTCGGGCAAGATCCTGCGCGCCACCATCCGCAAGATAGCCGACGGCGAGAGCTATGCGGTTCCCCCCACCCTCGACGATCCGAGCGCTCTGGACGAGATCAAGCGGGTCTTTCGCGCGGCGGACTGATGCGCGCCGCGCGGAGCGGTCCCCCGCTGTTTGTGAGTCACCTGACCCGCTATCTGTGGGTGACCTCGCAGTTGAGCATCCGGGAAACGGTCGACGCTAGAGCGGGGTCTATCTGGATCCCAGCGGTGGTCCGCCCGTGGTCGCTCTTTCTCGCATCCAGAAGTCGAGCCATCTCGACCAGCCAGCCGACGCCCATCTCCGGAGGAACCTTGCTGGTGTCGATCACGAGGTCGAAAAGGCTGGTCTCATCGGCACTCACGCCGTACCAAGAGCGGACAAACGCCGCCCGCACCTTGTCCCTCTCTCTCACGAGAGCCTCAGCCTCGCCCCTCGGGATGTCCTCGTGCTCCATGAACCACTTGACCCTGACGCCGAACGGGGCCTGCACACGCACGTTCAGCACGTCGGTGAGGCCGCCCAGCACGGCGAAACTGCCTCTTCCAAGGATGACGACGTTACCGTGTCGTGCGAGCGCGAGACTGACCTTGGGCAACAGATCGACCATGGGCTTCAGCTCCGGCCTTTCCTGCCCGCTGCGTACAAGGTCGAGGCGGAAGCGTGACTCGGAATCGAACTCCTCCTCGAAGCGGGAGAAGCCGTGCTCTTCCATCACCGCTACGGCCGTACTTCTGTCCGCGTAGTGATAGCCCAGCACCTCCGCTGCCTTCTCGGCGATGTAGGTTCCCCCGCTCCCCGCTTCCCTGGAAATCGTGATCACGGCCATGGACTCCGACCCCCTTTCGTCAGGTCCTCCGAGCATAACACTTGGGCGTGTCCCGGCGCACTGGGCGGCCGCGGCTTCATTCTGAAACCAGTTCTAAGAGAAACCAGCCGACCTAGACTGTGTCGTCGAAGTGCGGCGAAGGACAGGAGAAGATGCACGCCCCACATTGGGGGACGAAGGTGAACTGGTTCAAGGCGGCATCGAACGGGTGCGGGGTCGTCGCGCTCATCACCGCCCGCAGGTCCTCTTCCGTCGGGTCCTCCGGCATGGCCACCTTGGTCCTTCGGAATCCCCTCTCCGCGAACGGCCACTTGCACCTGACCTGATGCAACCCGGTGTACTCGAACTTCTTACCGTCGATCTCGACCGACAACTTTCCCCTCATCGCCTCGGTGGGGCAGGCTGTCACGCACGCTCGCTTGCAGGAAACCGGGCGGCACAGCCGGGGCCCGTCGTACATGGGGGACGGCTCCAGGGGGGCGTCGGTGATGATGGAGACCAGTCTCTGCCTCGGTCCGAATTGCGGAGTCAGCAGCAGGCCGCTCCACCCGAACTCGCCGAGGCCGGCCGCCACTGCCGCGTGCCGATGAGAGAAATCCGCCCTGTCCCCGAACTTGTAGAGCAGGCCGGTGGGGGGGAAGGGCAATCCCTTGAAGCCGTGGATCTCGAGGAATCTAGCCACACGGCTCGCTGCCGACGACAGGTCCCAGTTCATGACCGGATAGCCGTACCACATGTAGGGGCTGAGGGTCTTGCCGGGATCGTCGTAACGCCCTGCGACCTCGATGATGGCATCCGGCATCTTGGCCGCGAGCACCACGACAGACCTGGCTGCGGCCAGGTAGTCGGTGGGGCGTGCCCCCACAGGTGCCCCTTGAAGCCGTTCCGCCGGGGCCACGCCCACCAGATCGACCTCCAGCCGCTCGAGCGCGAACTCGCGCAGGCCCTGCGTCAGATCGACCTCGGCCGGTCCTGCCACGGTACCCTCCTCGACATCTGGTTCCGCTGGTGCTCAGTCGCTTGGTGTCCATTGTACTTGTGCGCGCTGGTGGGCCGACACCGGTCGATGTCTGATTCTCCCGCGCGGACTCACTGTGCGCAGCCTTTCATCTCCACCCTTTCAGCTACTACAATGATGAGCGACTGCTCAACGGAGTGGGAGGTCGGTCCGAGGAAGGCAGGGAAGATGGTAACGGAGAGCGGACTAGCAGAGATCGTGGGGGACGGGAACGTCAGCGGGGACCCGGCCATCCTCGAAGCCTACGCCGGCGACCTGAGCTTCGTCGGCAAGGTGCGTCCGCGGTTCGTGGTCAAGAGTCGACGGATCTGGAGACCGTCCAGAAGCTGGTGAAGCTCGCCAAAGAGACCGGCACGCCCCTCGTCCCGGTGAGCTCGGGCGGTCCGCACTTCTATGGCGACACCGTCCCCTCGACCGGCGACGCGGTCATCGTCGACCTGAGCGGCATGAAGAAGGTCGACCTGATCGATCCCTTCGAGCGGGTGGCCTCGATGGTCGAGCCGGGGGTGACCTTCGGGGAGCTGATCCCGGCGGTGGCCAAGGAGGGGCTGCGTCTGAACATGCCCCTGCAGCCCCGGGCGACCAAGTCCGTGGTCGGCAGCATGCTGTCTCGGGAGCCGGTCATCATGCCCCACTATCACTGGGACATCTCCGACCCCATCGGCTCGACCGAGGTGGTCTTCGGCACCGGCGACATGTTCCGCACCGGCGCGGCCGCCGGGCCCGGCGACATCGCCGAGCAGCGGGCCGGGGGCGGCGTGCAGAAGGAAGCGGCCGGCCCCTCGGCCATGTCGCTCCACCGTCTCCTGCAGGGCGCCCAGGGGACCATGGGCATCGTGACCTGGGCCTCGGTCAGGTGCGAGCTGATCCCGGAGAGGGAGCAGCCCTACTTCATCGCCTCGAGCGACGTGGCCAAGCTCCTGCGAGGCGGCCCACTGGCTGATCCGCCTGCGGCTCGGCAACGAGCTGCTGATCCTCAACGCCGCCGACTGTCGCCGCCCTCATTGCCGAGGACGACGCGGCCTACGCCCGGCTTCAGGCCAAGCTGCCGCCGTGGGTGCTCTTCTTCAACCTGGGCGCCTACAAGTACTTCCCCGACATGAGGATGGAGGGCCAGATCCAGGACACTCGGGAGCTGCTGCAGCGGCTCAGCCTGCAGACGGTGCAGAACGTCGGCGGGCGTGGCCGCCGGCGAGTTCCTGGAGGCCATCCGCCGGCCGTCCGGCGAGCCCTACTGGAAGCTCCGCCGGCAGGGGGGCTGCCAGGACATCTTCTTCCTCACCACCTACGCGAAGATCCCCGGGCTGATCAAGGTGATGACCGAAGCCGCCGAGGCTGCCGGCTACTGCGCCGGCAAGATGGGCGTCTACCTGCAGCCCATCGTCCAGGGCACCAGCTGCCACGTGGAGTTCAGCCTCTTCTACGACCCGGACGACCAGGCCGAGGCCGGCGATCGTGCGGGGGCTCGCGACGAGCGCCATCCAGCCGCTGATGAACGCCGGGGCCTTCTTCTCGAGACCGTTCGGCGAAGCGGCCAGACAGATCATGAACCGGGATGCGGCCTCCGTCGAGGCCTTGAAGAAGTTCAAGGCCATCGTCGACCCGGCCGGCATCCTCAATCCCGGCAAACTCTGCTTCTAAGGGAAGGGACCAGAACGATGGCGCTAGAAGATTATCGAGCCGAGATGGAGTCTTGCTGCCGCTGCTCGGCCTGCAAGTTCATCCCCCTGGAGAAGATCACCGGCCAGGAGTACTCCAACGCCTGCCCCAGCATCTCCCGCTACAACTGGCATTCGCTACTCGGGCGGCGGCCGCATGGGCTTCGGCCTGGGCCTGGTGCACGGCCGGGTGGAGTACACGCCCAAGACGGCGGAGGTCGTCTACAACTGCAACCTGTGCGGCGCCTGCGATGTCTCCTGCAAGTACGCCATGGAGTTCGACGTCCTCGAGCCCCTCTACGCGATGCGCGAGGAGTGCGTCAAGAACGGGCAGACCGTGCCGGTCTGGGACAAGCTGGTCGAGGGCATGAAGAAGGGGGCCCCACGATCGCTGGGGCCGACCGGCAAGACGAGGCCAGTGGGCCAAGGACCTCGACGTCAAGGACTACACGCAGCGAGAAGGCCGAGGTGATCTACCACGCCGGTTGTCTGGCCAGCTACGACGAGGCGAGCGGCAGGGTGGCCGCGGCCGCCGTCTCGCTGCTCGAGCAAGGCCGGGGTCGACGTGGGCATCGCCAAGGACGGCGAGCTCTGCTGCGGCGGCCGCGCCTACGAGATGGGCTACCGAGACGAGGCCCTCGAAGCAGGCCGAGCTCAACGTCGCCCGCTTCAAGGAGTCCGGGGCCACCGAGCTGGTGACCGGCTGCGCCCACTGCTACCAGTACTTCAAGGTGCTGTATCCCAAGCTGGGCCTGGATCCCGGCGTCAAGGTCTGGCACATCACCGAGTACCTGGCCGCAGCTGGTCGAGAAGGGCAAGCTGCAAGCCGACGAAGCCGGTCGACATGACCGTCACCTACCACGACCCCTGCCACCTGGGCCGCCTGGGCGAGCCCTGGATCGCCTGGAAGGGCGTGCAGCGGGAGCGCCACATGCGCGTGTACGACCCGCCGCGCACCCTGCGCCGCGGGACCCACGGGGTCTACGAGCCGCCCCGCGAGCTCCTCAAGAGCATCCCCGGGCGTGAAGCTCGTGGAGATGGACCGCATCAAGGAATACGCCTGGTGCTGCGGCGCCGGCGGAGGGGTGCGGGAGACCAACCCCGAGTTCGCCGCCTGGACCGCCGCGGAGAGGATGGGAGAGGCGGAGTCGACCGGGGCGGAGGCGCTCGTCACCGCCTGCCCGCACTGCGTGCAGAACCTCGCAGGGAGCGGCAGCGACCTCAAGGTCTATGACGTCGTCGAGATCTTGGACAAAGCGATTTAGGGGGCGTCGAGACATGGCACTCAGCAAAGAGCAATACAAGGCCTTCGAGGCCGTCGTCGGCCCGGAGAACATCTCCGACGACCCGGTGGATCTCGACGCCTGGGCGTGGCGCTCGGGCCAGGCCGCGCTGGCGCAGGACTTCAAACCGCGCTTCGAAGCCATCCTCATGCCGGGCAGCACCGAAGAGGTGCAGGCCATCGTGCGGCTGTGCAACAAGTTCGGGGTGCAGTTCAAGGCCTCCAGCACCGGCTGGGGCGTCTACTGCGACGCCGGCGGCCCGGGCTGCATCAAGCTCGACATGCGCCGCATGAACCGCATCATCGAGATCAACGAAGAGAACATGTACGCGGTCGTGGAGCCGTACGTGATCCACGCCCAGCTGCAGGCGGAGCTCATGAAGCGGGGCTTCACCTGCAACGTCAACGGGGCGGGAGGCGTCACCTCCGCCATGCCGCTGGCCGCGCACGAGGGCATCGGCCACATGAGCGGCACCTGCAGCATCAGCGAGCGCAACCAGCTGGCCCTCGAGTGGGTCACTCCCGAGGGCGAGATCATCCAGACCGGCTCGCTGGCGGCCCTGGGCGAGTGGTTCTGCGCCGACGGCCCCGGCCCCTCGCTGCGCGGCATCATCCGCGGCAACGTGGTCCCGCTGGGCGGACTGGGCGTCTACACCAGGGCGGCGCTCAAGATCTACCACTGGGCCGGCCCGCCGACCATGGAGGTCAAGGGCTGCTCGCCCGACTACGTCGCGCAGAACCCCGGCAACTTCCTGCTCCGGTACCTCTCCTGGCCCGACGAGGACGGCCGCCAGGCCGGCATCCAGAAGCTCGGCGAGAGCGAGATCGCCTTCGGCATCATGGGCTTCAACCCCAACATGGTGGCGGCGAACGTCGCGACCAACAACGAGCAGGAACTGGTCCTGGCCGAGGAGTACGCGAAGGAGATCGTCGGCCCCGGCATCTGCGTCGTCATCGTCGGGAACTCGCCGCGCGACTTCGAGTACAAGAAGGCGGTGCTCGAGCAGATCATCGAGGACACCAAGGCGACGTCGCTCAAGGCGGTCGAAGAGGGCGACGTGCACGACGCCTTCATCTGGCGCTTCATCCGCGTCACCGCTTCCATCCGCGAGACCATGCGGGCCACCGGGGTGTTCGGCGGCGAGGTCTTCGGCACCGACTCCTACCGGGTCCTGCGGAACGCGGTCCAGCATTCGCGGGCCGACAAGAAGGACCTCATCGACCGGGGGCTCGTCTACCCCGACAACGTCGATCCCTTCATCACCTCGCTCGAGCAGGGTCAGCTCACCCACTCCGAAGTGCTGCTGCGCTGGACGCCCGGCTCCCGACGTGGCGGCCGGGGCCATGGAGTTCGTGGGCAAGGCGAACGCAGAACACCGTGGACGGCCACCACGGTCTGCCGCACCACCTGTTCAGCGACGTGCAGCACGACTTCTTCGGGCCGCACAGCACCAACTACACGCACTGGCTGCGGAGGATCAAGAAGAGCTTCGATCCCAACGGCGTGTCGGAGGCGAGCAACCACATATCGGCCAAGTAGCAGGAAGGCGGCGTGGCGGCCCGAGCCGCGGCCGGCCTTCGACGCGGAGCGGCCCCCACCGCTGCTGATCCGCACCGTGCTCAGGCCCGCTATCTCCCTCCGGGGTACTTATGCAGGCCTTCGCCCATGGGCCAGGACGTCTTGAAGAAGACCTGTCTGCTGATGTCGCGGACGATCATCGGGCCCTGAGACACGTTGGGCGGGATATAGGCCCAGAAGCCCCTGCTGATGATGTGTTTCTCCCTGCCGATCCAGAGCTCGACCTCGGCGCAAAGGTCGGTGATGTCGTCGTAGTTGTAAGCGATGCAGGCGATGGACGTCCCGTGAGGCAGAGTGTGCTCGTCCATGATGACCTGGCCGGCCCTTGAGGTGTCCCCGGGGAGCAGCCACCTGGTGTCGCACCCGAACTCGGCGTCGGGGATGACCGTCTCGTCGATGTACGCCATGGGGCGGCTGTAAGCGGGATCGAGGGGGCGCATGTAGTCCGGCCGCACGATGCCCGGGTCGGTGCCGTAGACCACGTACCGTGCGTACTTCGACTCGCCGGGATCGACCACCCGGGCGGCCGGCGGGGCCGGTTGCTGCTGCTGCTCCGGCTCCTCGTGCTCGGCGCCGACGGGCTTGACCTCGTCGTCCTTCTCCCTGGTGTACGCGCCACCCGGCCCCGACGTCCAGTGCAGGGTCGGTCGATAGAAGATCTGGCTGCGCACCCCGGTGCTGAATATGGGCATGTGAGGCAGGTCGGCGGGGACGTACGCCACCCAGCTCGACGGCAGCGGGATGATCTCGTCGCCGATCTGCATCCCCATGGGGTCGGTGTCGCCGAAATCGTCGGGATTGGTGCCCCACCAGGAGAGAAGCTCCGGGAAGCCGTGGCTGTGGGGGAACATGGTGGGAGTGGCGTACCCGCGCGCGGCCAGCTCTTCCCACGTCACCTGTCCAGGGTGGCTCTGGCGGCCACATCCAGACCGTCTCACCGTAGTAGGCCCCCGGAATGACATCCTCGTCGATCCAGTGGACGGGCTCCATCGGGAGCCGCGTGCCCATGGCGGTCAGCCGCTCCCGCTGTTCCGGGGTGGGGCCGGGCAGCAGGTGCCGCTTCTCGAGCGTCGTGCAGATGTATTTGTCGTACCTCGTCAGGGACGAGCTCCTGCGGCGGCTTGCGGTGTCACTTGCCCACCATCAGGCTGGGTAGCCAGAGCGACAGTTGTGGGAAGGCGGCCAGCATCACCAGAAAGACCAGTTCGAAGGCCAGGAAAGGCGCTACGCCTCTCAGTATCTGCATCGTCGGGATATTGAATATCGTTCTTACCGCGAAGAGGTCCGTGCCCATCGGCGGTGTGATGAGGCCTATCTGCGTATTGACGCAGAACAGCACCGTGAACCATATCGGGTCGAAGCCCAGACTCTCGATCAACGGTATCCAGATCGGTATGGTGAGCAGGGTGATGGTGATGGGGTCGAGGATGCACCCCAGTATCAGCAGGATGACCATGATGATGGCGATCACCCCGTACGGAGGGATACCCGAAGCGCCCACCAGATCTTCCAGCCCGGCCGCTACGTTGGTGCTCCCCAGGACGTAGGTGAAGAAGTTGGCGGCAAAGATGATGAACAGGATCATCCCGTTGATCATCGCCGCTTCCCGCAGGGCCTCCTTCAGCTGTTTCCAGCGCATCTTGAAGAACACCACGGCGATGATCAGGGTGACCACCACGCCGACGCCGGCCGTCTCGGTTGCGGTGGCGATACCGCCGTAGATGCATCCGAGTATGCTGCCCATCACCACGATGATCGGCCAGACATGCAGCAGCGATCTCCATCTCTCGCTCCAGGGGACGCTGTATCCCTTTGGGGCCAGGCCGGGCCTGAGATAGGCCATGGCGATGGCGGGCAACGACAGGAAGACCATCAGGAGGATCCCGGGAATGACCCCGGCGATGAAGAGCTTGCCTATCGACAGGCCGGCGATGGATCCCGACGATGATGAAGGTGGCGCTGGGTGGGATCAGCGGGCCCAGCGCGCCCCCGGCGAGGAGCGCCCCCAAGCTGAATCCTCGGTCGTACCCCTGGCGGTCGAATTCCGGCACGGCCACTTTGCCGACCACGATGATGGTCGCCGCACTCGTGCCCAGGGTCGCCGCGAGCACGCCCTCGCCGATGATACCCGCCGCGACCAGACCGCCTCTCACCCTGGAAAGCCAGTTGCCGGCTGCCTTGAACACGCCGTCACCCATCCCCGACGACGCAATGATCGTTCCCAGCAGCACGAACAAGGGCAGCGCCGTCCACGAAAGGTTGAAGGCCGTGCTGAAGGGCGACGCGCCGGCTTTCTGAAGCGACGGAAGGCCGTAACCAAGCAGTGCCCCAATGATCCCGGAGACACCCAGCGAGAACACGATGGGCACCCCGATCATCATCAACACGAACAACGCCGCTACGACGATGCCACCGACAACTGCTGGGTCCAGCCCCATAGCATATCCTTCTTGGACCTATTTGGATATTACAGTTGGATTCTCGTATCTTCTCGGATCGTTCCTCTTGCCAGATGTATCACTGCCGTGTACGCCAGCTGCGAGATGAGCGTCAGGAATAGCCAGGCCATAGCATATCGGTATCAGGAGCTTCATGGGCCACAGCGGTTCTTGCCAAGCCGACTGACTGGTCTCACCCACCTGAAGGGAATAGCAGGAATATGCCCCAGCTCTTCCAGATGACTATCGAAACGAACACCAGCGCCAATACAGTCGTGAATATATCCCCGATTATTCCCTGCCATTTTGGGGAGAAGTGGGTGAGTATCCAATCGACGCGAAGGTTGCGCCTTTGCCATTGTATGCCTGGCATCGCCAGCAATATGCAGGCCACTAGGAATATGATGCTCAGCTCGTAACTGTATGGGTCAGGATTATTGAATATGTACCGCTTTCCCACCCCGTAGGTGGTGAGGAAGCCGATTATCAGGATCAAGATGCCGCTGACGACCATCGCCCAGTCGCCCACTATCTCGATTACGCGGTCTGCCTTGATGAAGAATCTCTTCACGGTTCACTCCTGCAGCCTGCAGCCTGCCCGGTCGGCGGCAGGCTGCAGGCTGGCGCATCGTCCGGTTAGTCCTTGTAGGGATACTTCTTGTCCAGCTGCTGAGTGACCTGCTTCACCTGGTCGGCGGTGGCCTGGTCGACGCCCGCGAGCAGCTCGTCGGCATAGGGCTGCAGCTTCTCCGCCCAGTTGGCGCGCTCCGCGCCGGGCAGCGGGTAGACCGTCATGCCTATGCCGGCCATGGTGTCGTAGTTCTCGTGGTACAGCTTGATCATGTTGGCGTTGATGGCCGCCTGCGCATCCTTGCCGCATTTGTCGAAGATCGCCTTGACGTCATCGGGCATGGCGTTGTAGACATCCAGGTTGATCCAGGCGCCGATGCTCGCCGGCGTCAGGTAGGCCCTCGTGATGTTCTTGGCGACTTCGTTCAGCTTGAACATGATGACCATCGAACCGGACTGCAGGGTGGCTTCGATGACCTTCTTCTGCAGGGCCTGGTAGCCTTCGGAGAAGTCCAGGGCCACACCGGCGCCGCCCAGCAGTTCCACCACTTTGGCGGTCACCGGAGAAATGGTCTGGCAGAGCAGGCCGTCCCAGTCGGCCGATGTCTTCACCGGGTCGATGCTGATGACATCGAGGCCCTGGCAGGTGAAGTTGTAGACGGTCTTCATGTTGTGCTTCGCGGTCAAGGCCTTGTCATAGATGGGCGTCATCATGACGTTGTACTCGGCGTCGGCCTCGATGCTGTTGACCGAGAAGGGCAGCTCGGCCAGCTTGAATTCGGGCACGATGCTCCCGAAGACGGCGGTAGGCCAGCCGGCTATCTCCACGCCGCCGGTGCGGACGGCTTCAAAGCTGTCGGGCATCGCGAGCAGCGAGCCCGCCGGGATGCAGTTCGATCTTGTACTGGGTCTGGGCGGCGTTGAACTTGTCGACGAAGTTCTGCTGGATGTTGTCGGTGACCGGGTCGCCCACCGGCCACGGCACCGCCATCCTCAGGACCTTGGCGTCGCCGCCCGTTGCCGCGGCCGTCTGGTCTCGGTCGCCGGGCCGCTGCGGTCGTGGTCGTTTCTTCGTCGCCGCAGGCGGCGCAAGGCCCGCCAGAGATACGAGCAGCATTACCGCGATCAAGAGGAATAGGGATTTCTTCATTACTCTCTTACTCCTCACGAGTCAGTGGTCCGACTGCAGTCACTTGGGCGCAACCTCCTTTGCGACGGTTTGCGGTATTACGCTTCCTACTCCCTCACGGTGCGCATGGAATGAGCGGTAGCCGACGTTCGGTTCGGGGCAGAGCTGCCGGTCGACCCTGGAGCCTTGCCACGACGTGTGGTACGCGCAACACCCCCTCCCTCCTGTGTCGACCAGAGGCACACTGCGACTTACCACGGTCGACCGTCGACCCTTCGTGCAACCGGCGAAGATGACCGCGCCCGTACACCATAACGCGCGCAGACCGTCCGTCAAGAATTTACTTAATCTAGTTTAGCTGCTGAGCTCGACGTCAGCTTCTGGGTGAACGCAGCGGCGACCGACGCCTCAGGCTCGATTCGCGCAAAGACGGAGTCGATCAGCTACTTTCCGATGACCACCGGGCTTCCCGGGTGCCACCGCTTCAGAGTCCTCGTCCAGCTCGACCCCAGGCCTACCCCGTCCGGCGGGTACAGGAACCCCTTCTCGTAACGCGGCGGCTTCTTGGCCAGATCGTTCTTGATGGGCGCGCTCACCGTGTCGTAGACGTTGTAGAGGTTCAGCGGGCCGATGGCCTCCTGCTCGATCCTGCCCATCCAGGCCGTCGCGCCCAGGAAGGCCGCCTCCGCGGCGCTGCCCAAGCCGGTATTGATCATGCACCCGCACATCACCGGCAGGTTGGCGGCCTGCGCGACCGATACCCACCGCCTCGACTTGAGGATGCCGCCGGCCTTGGGCACCTTGAGGAAGAAGCCGTCCACGGCGTCCTTCTCGATGATCTGCAGCAGGTGGCCGAGCTCGGCGGCGGACTCGTCCGCGAAGATGGGCACGTCCACCTTGCGGCGCAGCCTCGCCAGTCCGTCGATGTCCCACCACGGCACCGGCTGTTCGGCCAGGAAGATGTCGTACTTGGCCACTCTCTGCAGCACGTACAGCGCCTGGTGGTACATCCAGCCGCCGTTGGCGTCGATCATCACCTTGACTTTGCCGCCCACCGCCGCCCGTAGGGCGCCTATCATCTCGATGTCCTCATCCGGGGTGTGCGCGCCCACCTTCAGCTTGAGGCCCTTGAAGCCCGCCGCCACCAGTGCTTCGCCTTCTGCCCCCACCTCCTCGGCCGTGCCGGAAGACATCACGAACGCCAGCGGGATCTTGGGATTGGAGAGGCCGCCGAGCAGCTTGTAGACCGGCACGCCGAGCGCCTTGCCCATGAGGTCGTGCAGGGCGTAATCCACCACCGCCTTGGACTGGCTGTTCGCGCGGGTGGCTTTGTCCATCTTCGCCACGATGGTCTCGATGTTGAACGGGTCTTCGCCGATGAGCATCTGCGGCGCGAAGACGTTCGTGAGGTTGTACATGATGGAGTCTTGGCTCTCGCCCATGTACCACAGGGAGGTGTCGCCGGTCTCCGCGACGCCGGTGATGCCCTCGTCGGTGTGTATCTTGACGACGACCGCATCCGCCTTGGTGGCGGGCCCGCCGGACATGACCATGGGCTTGGCGAAGGGGATGGACACCGGGATGCACTCTACTTTGGTGATCTTCACGTGGATACTCCCGGTAGTGATTTGCGTCGCCGCGCTAGGGTCGCATCCTTTTACTTAACACTAATTAACTGATGAAGGCTCCGTCTGTCAAGTTGCGCCCCCTGGCCCTCCAGCTTCATGCCTGCCCGCCCGGAGATCCTCCGTTTCCGTCGGCCCGAGTCTCCGTCGACTCCTGGTCGGTGGATGCCGCCGCCTGTACCACCTGGCGGAGCGCGGCCGCCGCGGTGACGAGGATCCTCTGCCAATCGCGGAGGGTCTCCGGACCGAGCAGGTCAAGCAGGCTCATGACGCTATGGCGCAAGCTCTGCTCGCTTATTTCGAACAGGCGGGAGGTGTCCGGGGCCAGGCGGATGAGGACGGATCTCCGGTCGCTCTTGGACCGGGTCCGCTTGAGCATCTTCTTCTTCACGAGAAGGTCGACCATCACCGAGGCGGCCGCCGGGGTCACGCCGATGGTCTCCGCAAGCTTCTTGAGGGTGACCCCTTCGGGATAGTCCTCCGACAACTGTCTGACGGCTATGACCGTGTTGCCCTGACTGCGGGTCACGTCGTCGACCCACAGGACGTCCGGACTTCGCTTGCGCTGGACCTCGCCGGTCGACTGCGTGCGCAGGAGCTCGAGGACCTCCTCGGTCAGCCGCCAGATCGATTCAGAGACCTGCTCCATCGTGAGCTGGGGATCCGCAACCGGCACGTCCATGTCGCCTGCCTTCGATGCTGCGGCGTTCAAATCTGCACGTCCTCCAGTGCTCGTCTGGCACTCACAATATCAGACCACAAGCGGCTTCTTGACACCTTAATTTAGCTTTAACTAAAGTCATAGGACGCCCGCGCAAACCTCTACATCTGGGCTCGCGGGTGACGGTAGACGCTCCATCTCACGGGGAGGCACGGATGGCGACGCTAGAAGAACTCCAGGCCCGCTTGACCCGCTTGGACGATGTCAATCAGATCGAGCGGCTTCAGAGGGTATACGGCTACTACCAGGACTACGGCGAGTGGGAGAAGATCGTCGACCTCTTCACCGACGACGACCCGACCGTCGAGGAAGCCGACCGGGGCGTCTACCAGGGCAAGGACAGTGTAAGACGGTACTTTGTCGACCTTCTGGGGGGCGGACCGGGTCGGCCGCAGCGGCCCGGGTGGCTCTCCATCATGTTCCAGCTGCAGGGGGTCATCACCATCGATCCCGACAAGGCCACGGGTCACGGTCGCTGGTACGTCATGGGCATGGAGGCCAAGCCCATCGTCTCCCTGCACGAAGGGGAGTTGCGGCAGACCTGGATCCACGGCATCTCCGAGAACAGCTACGTCAAGGAAGACGGTATCTGGAAGTTCAAGAAGCTCCACTTCAACCTCGTGTTCCGCACGCCCTTCGAGGACGGGTGGCTCAACGTTCCGGTGGTCGGCCAGCATGGGCCCGATCGGACCGTCCCGCCGGATGCCGAGCCCACGGCCTATCATCCCTATCCCTCGGGCTATCACATGCCGTTCTCCTTCCCGCATCCCATCACCGGCGAGTGAAGGGAGACGGACTATGAAGACCGACACGCCGGCAGCCATGACTCTGGAAGAGCTGGAGCGCGAAGTGATCCGCCTGGAGGATATCCAGGCCATCAAAGATCTGCAGCAGAAATACGGCTACTACATGGATTCCCATCATCGCCGGGAGGTCGTCGACCTCTTCTCCGAAGACACCGAGTCTGTGGAGATCGAGAGCACGGGACTTTGGATCGGCAAGGCAGGGGTCAAGAAGTTCTTCCTCGACAACGACCTGCTGCAGCCGGGCCAGACGGAGACTCCGGGTTGGATCAACATCCTCATCCTCATGGACCAACCCGTCATCGACATCGACCCGGGGGGCACGACGGCCAAAGGTAGATGGACCACCTGGCTGGCCGAGGCGATGATCGTGGGCGGCATCCCCCGGCAGCAGTGGGTCCACGGCTACTACGAGAACGAGTACGTCAAGGAAGACGGCAGGTGGCTGTTCAAGAAGCTGCACTGGAACGTCACCTTCTTCACCTCGTTCGAGCGCGGCTGGCTGAAGGTGCCCCTCCTGGGCCTACTCGACCGGCCCGACGCCGATGCGCCCGCGCCGCACTTCCATCCCTATCCTTCCGGATACCAGGTCCCCTTCCACTTCGACCACCCGGTGACGGGGGAGAGAGCGGCGGTCGGCGGGCCATGAAACCCAATACCCTGGATTACTCCGTACTGGACAAGCTTGAACTCACCAGGAAGCCGGTGGGGGTCAAGTACCTCCCTTACAGGCCGGAGGGCATCGAGCGCTTGCAGCGCAGTCTGAACCTCTGCCAGATGTTCACGGAGGCCCAGACGAGTCCGCCCTTCTACGTCCAGAAGGAAGATTTCCACTGCGTGGAGCCGCTGATACTCGGCATGGAGGACTTCGACCCTGTTCTTCTGAGCGGCTTGGTCGGCGAGATGGACGGCCTCTACGAGGAGCTGAGGGCGAACCAGAAGATCTACCAACTGGTGCCCAAGATGCTACCGGGCAGTGTGAAGTGCGTGGTGTTCTCATCGGTCGACCAGCTGACGTTCGATCCGGACGTTCTCATCATCACGACGGACAACACGGACCAGGCGCGGGTGATCATGAGGGCGTTGGTCTACTCCACTGGGGAGGCCTGGTCTTCCAAGGGCACACCCGTGCTCGCCTGTTCTTGGCTCTATATCTATCCGTACCTGACGGGTGAGGTCAACTACATGGTGACCGGGATGAGCATGGGCATGCAGACCCTGCAGGTCCTGCCGCAAGGGCTGATGTTGATCACCATTCCTTGGCAGAAGCTTCCCATGATCATCACCAACCTGAACAAGATGGAGTGGCATCCCCTCTCCGAGACCGTCACGGGCGATCAGCACAAGGCGAGATTCGCTGAATTGCTCAAGGAGATAGAGGACACGATCCAGAGATAGGGCGGACGCGCGGACTGACGCACCAATGCCCCGGTTGCGAGGAGTCTCAGATGCGCGACTATTCGATCTTCAGGAAGTTCGATTTCGAGAGAAGCCCGGTAGGTGTCACCTATTCACTGAAGGAACCGGTGGGCATCCGGCAACTGGACAAGAGCCTGGCCATCTGCGAGATGTTCAAGGAGGCCCAGACCGGCCCACCCTTCTACGCCGCCCTGGAAAACGTGCAGTGTGGCACCCAGGTCGTGGGCATGGAGGCCTTCCCGCCGGTCATGCACAGCGGGCAGTTGGGCTCGGAGTTCTCCATGTTCAAGACCCCTTCGGCCAACCGGCGAGTCTACGACTACATGCCGATACTGCCCGAAGACACCGCCCGCTACATCATCCATGCCTCCTTGGACGAGCTGACCTTCGACCCCGATGTCCTGATCATCACGGCGAACGCCTCCCAGGCGGAAGTGCTCCTGAGGGCCAGCAGCTATTCGGACGGCCGGATGTGGAACGCCAAGGGTTCCACCTGTCTGGCCTGCGCCTGGATCTACGCATACCCTTACCTGACGGGCGAGCTGAACTACGGCATCAGCGGCTTGGGATTCAGCATGAAGGCGCGACAGGTCCTGCCCGACGGCCTGATCATCATCTCCATCCCCGGAGAGATGCTGTCCATGATGATCGAGAACCTGCAAGACATGCAGTGGGAGCCCCACTGGTTCAATCTGGGCAGAGACGGCTTCGTGAACGGGGTCAAGGATCTGGAAGCCAGGGTCTCCAAGGACTTCCCGCCCGACCTGGTCTGGGGAGGTGCGGCGGAGGTTTGACGGAGACGGAGTGGTGATGATCTGAGCGAGGTGAACTCCGACCGCGAGGACCCGTCGCCGGCGATCGCCGGGGCGTCCGAACCGCCTGGGCCCCGCGAGAGCGGCTGGCCGGTGCTGGCCACCCTGATGCTCGCGGTCATCCTCGTCAACATCGCCAGCGTCTGTCTCTTCCCTCACATCGTCAGTCTGTCCGTCGAGTTCGATCAACCGGTCAGCAGTGTGGTATGGACGATGGTGATCCTCGACGTTCTCGCCGGCGGAGTGGGAGGCGTCGCGGCCGCGCTCGGAGCGACCCTAGGCAATCGACGGATGCTCGCCTTCACGCTGCTGGCCCTCCTCGCCGGGTGTCTGATAGCCGCGCTATCGACCGACCTGGGCGTGCTCATCGTCGGACGCGCACTTCAAGGGATCGGCCTGGCGCTTCACGCTCTGGCGGTCGGGATAGTCGCCGCGTACTGGCGAGGCGCCCGGCTGCGCCGGGCTCTGAGCCTCATCGTCGTTGCCATGGGTGCGGGTGCTGCTCTCGGCTACCTGCTCAGTGGCCTCGTGTGGAGGGTAGGAGGCGACTGGCGCACCCTCTTCTGGATCGTCTTCGCGGGCACCGCAATCGACCTCATCCTTACGTTCGCTCTCATCAAAGAGACCAAACGAGTGAGAGGCGTGCCCATCGACTATCCGGGATGCATCGGGTTCGTCGCTTGGGCGATCCTGATCCTTGTGCCGCTCAGCCAGGCCAACGCATGGGGCTGGGAAAGTGCCAAGGTACTCGGCCTGCTGCTGCCTGGCCTCGCGGTCCTTGTTCTGTGGGTGCTCTGGGAATTGCGCTCTCCCGCTCCGCTGATAGACCTCCGGATCCTCAGGCGCACGGGGGTATGGCAGGGTTTCGTCGTCTGGGTGGCCATCAGCATGGCTCTGTACGTGACCTCGACTGCCATCCCCTACCTGCTCCAGACGCCGGAGGCTTCGGGCTTCGGTCTTGGCGAAGACATATTCGTAGTGTCCTTGGTACTCGCTGTTCCTGCGGTCGTGATGATGGTGTTCTCGGCCACCACTCCTGCGCTGATGCACCGGTACGGTGCCAGGGCCACGCTGCTGCTCGGCACGTTCTTTGGGTTGGCCGGTTTCGGATTGGCCTTCGCCCACGCTTCCGTGTGGGTGGTCGTCGTGTGGCTCGCAGCGATCGGGGTCATGTCGGCCTGGGCGGGATCGGCCTCGTACGCCATGGGCGCCGAAGCCGTCTCTCCGGAGCAGGGAGTGATAGTAGGCACGCTGTACAACACCGCGACGGCGAGCGGCGCGGCGGTCGCGGGTGCACTGGCCGGATACGTTCTCAGCTTGCGTCAGGTGACGGTGGAGGTGGTTGCGCCGGCCGGTCCCGTCGCGGAGGTCTTCCCGGCCGAGGCGACCTTCACGTGGGCGATGCTCATCGTCGGGGTGACCGCGCTGGCCGCCTTCCTCTGCGTGCTCACGATCCCGCCGAGGCGCGCGCGGGACACCGGTCACTAATCGCGCGGGTCACCGCTCGCCAGCCTTTTGAGGAGCCGCCTAGTTCTGACGACTGCGCTCAGCGTCGCGCTTCGCCGCAGTTGGGGCAGAAGGGAGATTCTGTGGTCAGCTCCTCGCCGCACGCGACGCAATACTCGGCCGCCTCGTCGCCCGGTGTCGTGGCGGCATCGGTGGTCGCGCCGGCATCGGTGGTCGCGCCGGCATCAGTGGCCGCGGCCTGAGGCGTCGCGGCCTGCTGGGTTGAGGCCTGCTGGACCGCGGCCTGTCGGGTCGCCGGCTTGGCTGTGGTGGTCTTCGCCGTGGCACCCTTCGCCGCGCCGTTCTTCGCCGCGCCGTTCTTCGCTGACGGGCCCTTTGGGGTCCTGCCAGTCTGCCTCTGCTGCTTGGTCCCGCCGCCTTGGCGCCGACCGTTCCTGATTTCGTCGAGCGCCTCGGCGGTCACCTCGCCGATTTCCCCCTCGAGAACTTGAGAAGAACACGCGATAGACCACGAGTCCGCCGACTATGACCACGACGACCAAGATCGCCGCAAGCAGCACTGTGTTCGTGTTCACCTGGGTGGTGCTCGATTGACCCTGGCCCGAGGAGTCGACGGACAGCGCGCCGTCGGGGCTGTTAGTACGACACGGTGTGGCCCAGAGTACTGCCGGCCTTGACGTCAGGGTACGAGGCTACCGAATAGGTGAAGCCGTCCTCGATCTGGCCGGATGCGTCAAGGGCGGGTTGGATCGAGAAGTCTGTCGCCCCGGCTGGATGCTGCACGTGCAGCAGCAGCGTCCCCAGGTCGGTCGGAATCTGCACGAGCAGCGGGAAGGAGCGCTGGCCGGCTCCCTCGGGAAGACCGGGATCGTAGTAGTAGTCTATCTGTAGATCACGGTACTTCTTCACCTCGATCGTGACGATGTCCCAGTCGGTCCCTGGTTCCACCGGCGGGTAGGACGTCGTGTAGTTGTAGGTGAACTGCCCGGTCGGGTCGATCTCGCCGATGCCGGCGATCTGAGCTCCAGCGGGGACCGCGAACTTGAAGGTGGCCGGAAGGGTGACGTCGGCCGGCAACGAGAAGTTCATCAGCACGAGGACGGCCCTCACGTCGTACTCAGGCCAGATGCGAACACTCATCTGATCGATCTTCAAGCCGGGATTGAGAGGGGTCTGGCCTGCGGAGGGAGGGACGATCGCGGCCTGCCCCGGCTGGGCTTCCTGGCCGGCCGCGACGGTTGTGGTCGTGGGGAAGATGCCGGTTTGTCCGGTGGACGTGGACGAAGACGTAGTCGTCTCTTGGGCAACAGAAAGCGTAGCTGGCGAGGTCGGGTCTTCGGCGGCTTGAGCCGCCGCAGGGCCGGCCATGACCGCCACGATCAGGAAGGCGGCTAACAGTGGCAGGATTCGACGGGTCCTTCCCGCGAGCCGGTTGACGAACGCATGTACTTCCTCCGAACGCTACTTCTCGGGAGCACCCGAGTCGATCCACTGTTTGACGGCCGCCAGTTCCTGGACGGAGAAGTTGGCGAAGTGCTCCTCTCCCTGCACTACGGCCAGTCTACTGCCGGCGCTGTCGCCGGGGATGATGACGGGCCCGAGGTTGCTCCCCTTCATGGCGCCTTGATAGGTGGTCAAGTTCAGGCCGGCTGATGCTTTGGCCCCGGCACTGTGACATGCCCCGCAATTCTTGAGGAACAAGGAGCCAAAGAAGGAGGTCCACGTCGGCTTCCCGGAGGTGCTTGGGACCGGCGTGCCGGTGGCCGACTCCGGCAGTTGCCCCGTCAGGGCGTTGCGCAGGGCCGGAGCGTCGAAGCCGGCGTAGGGGTAGGTCGTCCCGTGGCAGGCGCTGTTGGAGCAGAACGAGGTGTCGCTCGTGGCACCGGCGTCGAAGGTGGTGTGGCAGTTGGCGCACGTGCTGTCGAAGGCCCCATTGTGCAGGCTGATCCAGTTGGCGTTGCGATGCGAATCGGGCTCCGGCCCGCGGCTGATCTCGATGTCGGTCACCAGCTTGTCGCCAGTCGAAACGACCGGTATGGAGTGACAGAGGTTGCATTCCAGCCGGACCGCCTGCTTGTCGGCGTCAAGATGTTTCCCATCGTGGCAGCGGAAGCAGCCCGGCGAGTTCATATGCCCCAAGTTGTCCGGATACGTGTTCCAGTCGATCTCCTGCTCTTTGAACACGCTCACCGAGTAGATCCTCTGTATCTCCGCGATCGCGGCCTCGATCTTGCCCCCATCGGTGGCATAGAAGTCCGGATAGGAGGACCTGTAGTACGAATCCACCGCCTGCGGCGATCCCGGCGAACGGCCTGCTCCTGATCCGCGTACTCCTCGGTGAGAACCTCGACCCCCAGATCGCGGATGCCGGGGATGTCGCTCGAGATCACACCCCGTGACATCGCGCTCTCGACCGAGTCGACCGGGGGCGCGACCGTGTGTGATACGCGGTTGTGGCAGGTGATGCAGTCCATGGGCTTCAGACCGGCCGGGTCGACTTTGGAGGCGTCGAGATCGGATTCCACGTCCACGTACTCTTCGACGCTGCCGTCGTCGTTCGTCACCCGAATGTAGGGGATGGTCTGGTCCAGCTTGTCGGTAGAGAGGTACTCGACCTTGTTCTCAACATGCCAGTGGATCCCCCGTCCTAAGCCCTCGCGCTTCGTACCGCCGCCGGTCTTCATGACAAGCGTCACGCTGTAGGGGGTGTTGGACTCATCAGGCCTATAGTGCTGATTCACCCTCACACTGTCATCGGAGAACTTGGCAGGAGCGTGGCACGTCTCGCATGCGTCGCGAGCGGGCCGCATGCCTTTCACGTAGATGGGGTACTCGTACGCTCCCACGATCATCCGGAAGATGAACTGAGCATGCACAGTCTTGCGGGGAAGCTGTTTGCCTATGAACTCGCGTCCGATGTGGCACTCCACGCAACTCACCCGCGAGTGGGGCGAGAGCTGGTAGGACGCGTACTGCGGCGGCATGGTATGGCACACGGTGCCGCAGAACCCCGGCGAGTTGGTCCACTCCCAGCCGTGGGCGCCCCCGATCACTATGCCGATCACGATCACCACGAGCGCCACCCAAGGCATCACTCGCCGCCAGCGCGGGGCGCCTTCCGCGGGAAGAAAGAACTTGCGCAACGCAGTCCGCACCCTCCGACGACGACGCGGCTTCGTCTGTTCTGCGGACTGCGCCAGGTCTGGGGGTTCTGTCGGGTCCGTGGATCCCACCTGGTCGACAGACGACCCGGTCACCGCCCCGTCGCCCGTTTTCGGACTCGCAGGATCCACTGAACCGTGATCTGCGTCCTGTCCGAGATCGTGGGAACTCACATTCATCCTCCGCGCGCTTGATCCGGGAGTGTATACATTAGCAAGACGCTCATGTCAATGACCTATTGACGAAGGGTAGGAGCCATGGGTTTCAACCAGGAAGTCGATCGGTCGTTTCTACTCTGGGGATGCTACTGGTCCTCGGCCGCCGACTCTTCGAGCTCGGGCTGTTCCTCCCACTCGGGTGGCGTCGCCTCCGTCGCCGGAAGTGCCTCCTCGGCGGCCATGATCCTGGCGTACTCCCGGGGGAACTCCTCCTTGTAGCGCTCGGCGGGCACCTTGCCCGTGATGATGGCCTTGTCAAACGGGATAGTGTGCCGGGAGAAGTGGGCGAAGTACATGTGGACTATGGCGATCCAGCCTATGGCCAAGATCGCCGCGTCGCTATGGACGATCAAGGAGAGCGGCAGCGACCATCCAGGCAGATAGGCGGTGAACCCAGTAGGGTAGAGAAGGATCAGGCCGGTGCCTATCATGATGAGTGCGCCCGGGTAGACCAGCCAGTAAGCCCCCTTGTTCCGGTAGCTGAACCGGTCGAACTGCGGCGCTTCTTTACTCAAGCGGAACGTGTGCTTCATGTCCTGGACGAAGTCCCGGAAGTCGGAGCGTTTGGGCAGCATCGCTGTGGAGAACGGACGGCTGACCAGCAAGTACATCAGGTGATAGGCGCAGGCGGCGATCATGACCCAGGCGGCCCAATGATGTACCGCTCTCACGTTGTCGACGCCATGCCAGACCGCCATCCACCAGCCGCTGACGGCCCAGTCGCTGTACTTCAGGGGAAGCCCGGTGATGGCCAGGACGAAGAACGAGCCGATCAGCAGGATATGCTGGGCTCTCTGTTGCGTGTCGAAACGGATGATGGAGACACGCGTTCTGGGCTTTTCCCTCACGATCCGCGAAGGCATGATCGAGCTATCCCTCCTTCTTCGAGCGGCGCCTGATCTTGCGACCGATCCACGGTAAGCCCCGGAGGCTGATGGACGCCGCCACGATCAGCACGCCGCCTGCCAACATCGCGCGGCTGAAAACGTAGAAGGACTTGCCGCCCCAGTAGACCTCCGGGAGGAATTCAGAGGTCGCGGCTTTGTGGCCCAGGAACCCCTCGACGAACTCCGGTCCGGCCTCGGGGTGGCAGGATTGGCAGGTCTCCAGAAGATTGTGCATGCCCACGACGGACGAACTAGGGTCGTATGACGAACGGATGTTGTGTGCCCCGTGGCAATTGATACAGGTCGCCGTGTCCAATTGCTGGATGGCGGCACTGTCAGGCGACAACTTCATCGTCTTGCCGTGGAAGGACCTCATGTAGGAGGCGTAGACCTTCTCGACTATGCCGTACTTGTCCATCAGCGTGGGATCGTCATGGCACTTGGCGCAGGTGCTGGCGACGTTCTTCGGATAGGTCGAGGCCGATGGATCCAGCACCCGTACCACGTTGTGCGGATTCGAGGTCTCGCTGTGACAGTCCGTGCAGGTAGCCGGGTCGCTGTTGCCGGTCCGTAGGGGCACACCGTGGACGCTGTTCTTGTGCTGGTTGTACTCGTACTCGTGGCACGTGCCGCACTTCTGGCTCAGCGACAGCTTCGTGAGCGGACTGTTCACCGTGTGGGGCTCGTCGCTATGGCACGAGGTGCAGTCCTTGTAGCGGTGGACCGAATTGGCCGATCCTTGGGTATCTACGTAGAGAGCGATGGAGGAGCCGTCAGGTCGCTTCTTGGTCAGAAGGCTCGCGATGGAAGGGTCGCCATGACAGGAAAGGCAGCCGTTCTCGTCGGCGAACATCTGGATCGCACTTGGATCAGGTGAGCTAGCGGGGCCGCTAGAGGGGATGACGTCGCTGGTAGGCACCGAGCCGACGGGGGCCTCCGTCGTCGAGGCGCCCTCCACATGGCAGCCTGGCGTACCGTGACCCGGCTCTGGGTCGCACGAGTTACCCGGGTGGGCGCTCGCGGGCCCGACGTTCAACCATGCGGCGATCCCGATGGCGAGCAACGCCGCGAGTGCCACCAGGCACCCGAGCAGTAGCACGCGCCGGGATCTGCTCCCGGTCGGCGGGATGCGTTTCACCGCGTCCATCCTCCGCGCCGAAAGACTAGATCGGCTCGACGCGGATGGGCTCGGCCACGGGCTGCTGGATCACCGGCAGCTCCGGCAGGGCCGGTGGCTCTGGCTGCTCGGGCGGCACCAAGGGTAGGTTGGCAGCCGCCATGATCTGGGCGTATTCCAGTTCGTGCTCTTCCCTGTACTGGTGCATGGGCACTTTGCCGGTGAAGATCGACTTGTTCATGGGAAAGACCAACGGATGGAGGTGGGCGAAGTACATGTGGACGATGAGTATCCAGCCCACAGCCAGAACGGCCTCATCGCTGTGGGCGACAAGCGCGAAGGGTACGGCCCAGCCAGGCAGGATCTTGGCAGCTTCGACGGGGTACATGAGGATCAAGCCCCCACCTACCATGATGAGGATCCCCCATCCGACCGCCCAGTAGTCGAACTTCTCCCGGTAGCTGAACCGGCCGAACTTCGGTTTCTCGTCGCTCAGACCCACGTAATACTTCATGTCCTTCACCAGATCCTCTGACGTCCTGGATCCTCGGGAGCATGTGGGTGGGGAAGGGGCGCTTCAGGATCGCCAGCGAGACCACCAGGTACGACCAGGTGGTAGACGCAGCACGCGATCATCACCCAGGCAGCCGCATGGTGGACCGACCTCAGGTTCTGAATGCCGCCCCAGACATCCATCCACCACAGGCTCATGCCCCATTCGCTGAACTTCATGGGCAGGCCGGTGATAGCCAGCACGATGAACGAAGAGAACATCATGATGTGTTGGATCCGCTGATGAACGTCGAAGCGACGGATCTGGTCGCCGTCTATCCGATCGGCTGTGGCTCCACTTGTGGCCATGAGTTACTCCTCCTCAGCCTGGTCCTGCTGCTGGCTCTGCTGCTCTTCCTCGGGAGGTCTCTTCTTAGGGGGCCTGACCCTATCCACGACCCGTCGCCCGAGCGGAGCGACGACCAGCACGACGCCTCCTGCGAGGACCACGCGCGTGAACACGAAGAAGAACTTCTCCCCCCAAAACACCGCGGGGATGTGGTCGGGTTCCGCTTCCTGGTGGCCCAGGAATCCCTTGGCGAACTCGATTCCTGCGCCCGGATGACACTGTTCGCAGGTCTTCGCCAGGTTATCCATGCCGGCTACCGGCGAGTTGGGATCCGAGACCAGCTTGACGTTGTGTGAACCGTGACAGTTCACGCAGGTGGCTTTGTCCAGCTGTTGTAGGGCGGCGCTCTCCCCGGAAAGGCTTATGGCCTTGCCGTGGAACGATCTCATGTAGGAGTCATAGACCTTCTCCACGATCCCGTACTTGCTCATGAGCTTGGAATCGTCGTGGCACTTGGCGCAGGTCTCCGCGATGTTTCTCGGGTATGTCGATGCCGCGGGCTCCAAGACCCTCACGATGTTGTGGGGATTGGAGGTGGTGCTGTGGCAGTCCACACACGTGGCAGGGTCACTGTTGCCCTCCCTCAGGGGGGCGCCGTGGACGCTGTTCTTGTGCTGGTCGTACTCATACGCGTGGCACGAGCCGCATTTCTCGGCCAGAGACAGCTTGGTGAGCGGAGTCTTCACCTCGTGGGGTTTCTCGGTATGGCACGAGGTGCAGTCACTGAAGCGGTGCACCGAGTACTCCAGTCCGTTCGGGTCCACAAAGAGGGTGACGGAGGATCCATCGGGGCGCGTCTTGGGCATGAGGTCTTTGAGCGAAGGATCCCCGTGACAGGAAAGACAGTTGTTGTGATCCACGTACGTCCGAGGTGCGCTGGGATCGATCCCGAGCGGCGGGCCGACCGACGGGACGACGCTGGTGGTCGTCCGAGCCGAACTCGCAGTCTCGCCCAGCGCCCGTGCTGCCCCCTACAGTCGTGGTCACCGGGGCTGGCCGTCGTGGCGGTGGCGTCCACGTGGCAACCAGGCGCGCCGTGACCGGGCTCTGGGTCGCAGGTGTTACCCGGGCGGGCGTTGGCCGGTCCGGCGTACAACCACGCGGAGAGCCCGAGGGCCAGCACTGCCGCAAACACTATCCCGAACCCGAGAGCGAACGTCAGCTCGAGACCTGCCTTCCCTCGCAAGCCTGCGGTCCCTCACGCCGCAACTCCTCTCGCTAGCCGCCGAATACCCAGCCTGGCCCTACTTCGGACCGATGGTCCGGGCAGGAAATGGGCAGTGGTTCAGTAGTCTCTAATACTTTATCCGGGGGTTACCTAAGAAAGAGCTAAGACCTGGGGCGCCGAGACTAAAGAAGACCTAAGAGGAGGCGTTGGCGAAGCGGTCAATGTTCACTATACTGCTGTCGACAGTAATGATTAGCTAAATACTAAGCAATACGAGCTCTTGAGGAGCACGTGCCCCGCATCACCACGATAAGCCTGCAGCTCCGGATCGTCGTCGGCGTGCTGATCCTGATGACGGCGACCTTCGCCTTTTTTGCGGTGTGGGGAGGGCAGGCGAGAAACCAGGCTCGCACCCAGATGGAGCAGGAACGAGCGGTGAGCGTGCAGTTGGCGGCTGCTCGGATCGATGGTCTTGTGCGTGGTGATCTGGCCGAACTCAGGGGGATCGCGCAAACGCTTGCCGAAGGGAGGGACGACCAGATCCAGCCCCAGGAGGTTCTGCTGCGCGACAGGGGCCCGGATGACGCCTTTAGCGGCGGTGTCTACCTGGTAGATAGCGCCGGCCGGCTTCTGGCGGGCAGCGATCCGATCGACGGTAGCCCCTGTCGGCGCCGTTCTTCCCCAGCGCGACCTCCTGCGAACCCTCGTCGAAAGTGGGGAGCCGGGCGTGAGCGGCGCCGTTCCCTTCGGGCCGGGCGGTGCACGATCTCTTCTCGTCGCCGTTCCGCTGATCCCGAGCGGCAGCCAGACAGGCGCCGTCCTGTTCGGAGTGAGCCGACTTGTCGACTCGGGCTTCGTCGAGGCGATCCAGCCCTTGGCACTCGGGCAGACCGGCTACGCGGAGATCTTCGACGATGACGGGCTGGCGCTGGTCGACATCTACCCCGAGCGCACCTTCGGGAATGCCGTGCACCAGCAGCGGCTTGCGGAGCTCCTGGTCGTCGGGCAGCCCGAGGTCACCAAATGTCACACCTGCCACGAGCCTAGCGGACCGGTGTCGGAGCAACAGATCATGGCGTTCGCTCCCGTGTTGAGTGCCGGGTGGGGCGTGGTGGCGGCTCAGTCGGAAGGCGAGATCCTTGCTCCCTTGCGTGAGCTGCAGTGGCCCCTGCTGTGGGGTAGCGGGATCCTGCTCGCCTTTGCCCTTCTGTTCGCGTGGTTTGCCGGACGCAACGTCGTCAAACCGCTCAACCGTCTGATGGTGGCCTGCGAGGGCATCGCTGGTGGTGACCTGGAGCGGCCGGTGCCTGCCGTCGGCGTGGGGGAGATCCGTCGATTGGCCAACGCCTTCGACACGGTGCGCGACAGACTGGCCGCGGCGCTATCGGAGCTGCTTTCCTGGAACGCGGCGCTGGAAGAACGCGTGCAGGAAAAGACCGAGGACCTCGTGGTTCGCAACCGTGAGCTCTCAGCGCTCAACGAGGTGCTGCTGTCTGCCGGGGAGTCCCTGGAGCTGGGCACGGTGCTCAGCCACGTGGTGCGGACTGTGAGGACCGTATTCGGCGCCGACGCAGTCACGATCCTCCTCGCGCCGCGGGGGGGAGAGACCATGTGGCACGACGGGATGGACCTGCCCGAGGCGCAGCTCCGCGATCTGCTTCGGGGAGCTTCTCAGAATGGCCACGGCCACGGGACGGTTCGCCGGAGCCGATCGTCTTCGAGGATCTGCCGGACGAGTCTGAGCCGGTGTTCGACTCTCTGGTTGCTGCGGGCATCGGCTCGCTGGTGGTGATCCCACTGACCTTCGGAGAACGACCGGTAGGTTCACTCGCGCTCGCATTCCGCGAGCGCACGGGGGTTCTCCTCCCGCGACGTCGGCCTGCTGCGCTCGATCAGCAGCCAGCTTGCGCTCGCGATCGACGGTGCGTTGCTGTACCAGGAGCAACAGCGAGCGGCTGCTCGCGCGTCCGCTCTGTTGGGCATCGCCACGGAGATCTCCGCCTTGGAGAGCCTGGACCACGTCCTCGAACGGATCGTCGACGAGGCCGCCACGCTGCTCGGGATGGAGAAGGCCCAACTCCTCCTCTTCGGCGAAGATGGGCTGGACACGACGGTGAGCGTCGCCTCCGGGCACCGGACCGTGAAAGTGGCGCCCAAGCAACCGGGGCGGGAGCAAGGGCTCGGGGGACTGGCCGTCTCCACCGGGGCACCGGTCTGGACGGCAGACTACGCGGCGGATCCGAGACTCAGACCAGCGGCACTGGAGGCCGCGTGGGCGGACGGGATCCGTTCGGCCATCGCGGTGCCACTTCAGGTGGGCAGTAGAGTCATCGGGATCCTATACGTCGGGAGCGCGTCGGCTAACCAGTTCCAGGAGGAGGACGTCTCGCTACTGGTCGGGTTTGCCAGCCATGCTGCCATCGCTATAGAGAATGCCCGCCTCTTCTCAGAGGCGGGAAAGGTGGAAGCGCTGCGCGAGATGGACGCGCTTCGCTCGCAACTGGTATCCACGGTATCGCACGAACTGCGGACGCCGCTCGCGGGGATCAAGGCCTATGCGACCGCGCTGCTGAGGACGGACGTCAAGCGCAGCCCGGCCATGCAGCGCGAGTATCTGAGCGCCATCGATCAGGACTGCGATCGCCTGACGACACTGGTCGAGGAGTCTCTCGACATGTCGCGCATCAGGGCCGGTATGCCCGGTCTCAACCGGGAGCCGTTATCACCTGCGGCCGTCATCGAGCGGGCCATCGCTGCGATCCGGCCTGTCGCGAAGAGCCGCGCGATCATCTGCGAGACGGATCCAGAGACCCCACTCGTGTGGGCGGACCGGGAGCGCGTGCACCAGGTCCTCGCGAATCTCCTGACGAACGCGCTGAACTTCTCCACACCTACCTCTCCTGTGACGGTCTCCGCGACTCTCGTAGGAGAGGAGATCCGCTTCGCCGTCGCCGACCGCGGCGTTGGAGTGCGTTCCGACGAAAGCGAGCGCATCTTCGAACCCTTCTATCGCGGCGACGGCGGCAATGCAGGGCGGCCGAGAGGTACGGGGCTCGGTCTGGCGATCTGCAAGGGGATCGTAGAGGCCCATGGAGGCCGCATTTGGGTCGAGAGCGAGCTGGGCAAGGGCAGTACGTTCTACTTCAGCTTGCCGATACATCCGGCTGCGAAAGGATGATCCGTGCATCAAGGTCACATTCTGGTCGTCGATGACGAACCTCGCCTGCTCGCCTTCCTCCGTAGCGAGCTGAAGACCAGCGGCTACCAGGTCAGTGTGGCCCAAGACGGCAAGGGCGCGTTCCGGGCCGCCGCCGCCCGCGGGCCCGATCTGGTGATCCTTGACGTCATGCTGCCCGACATGGACGGGTTCGAAGTCTGCCGGCGGCTGCGCGAGACATCGAGCGTGCCGATTCTCATGCTCACCGCCCGAACCAACGACACCGACAAGGTGGAGGGGCTCGATGCGGGGGCCGACGACTACCTGACCAAGCCCTTCAGCACGTCGGAGCTGCTTGCCCGCGTCCGGGCGCTGCTGCGTCGCGTGCGGGCGAGCGACACCGAAGGTCCGGGCGCAGAGTTTCGCTGCGGCGATTTCGTCATCGACTTTCAGCGGCGAAAAGTGGAGATGCGCGGCGAGGAGGTGCGTCTGAGCGCCACCGAGTACAAGCTGCTTGCGGAACTTTGCCGCAACGCCGGCCGGGTCATCCTGCGCGAGGAACTGCTGGCGCGTGTGTGGGGAAGTGCCTATCACAACGAGATCCAGTACGTCTGGGTCTACATCGGTTACCTGCGGAACAAGCTGGAGCAAGACCCGCGGCATCCCGAGTACATCCTGACCTACCCGGGCGTCGGCTACAGCTTCCGCGCGCCGGACGCGTGACCGGCGCCAAAGGTCCCGCTTGGCGGCTTTTCAGGGCCTGCTGCTGGCCTTCTTAGGTCTTTCTTAGTGCTCCCGGGCCCACCTCTTAGCCTCTTCTTTGGCAACCTCCGGTAAAGTAACCATGACCAGATCACTATCCATTTATGCCCGGTCTTGGGCATGGGGGGCCGCTGGGTTGGGATCTGCCAGAGAAGGGAGGTGAGGGGTATCGATAGTCCGGTCCGTGTCCGAGGCTAGGCGCGCGGCTCTGTCCCTAGACCCCCGCGTCGCAGAGCAAGGCTCGCGACGACCCGGACGGGCCCTCGGACTGTCGGTACCGATGATGTGTCGGCCACCCAGGTGGCGCGCGAGACTTCTCCTAGTAGCAGAGAACTCTATTGACGCAGTGATCGAAAGGAGGGAAATTGGATAAGAAGAGAATCGGGCTATTGAGTGCCGCTTGGTCTGTCGTCTTTGTCGTCGTCTTCATGGCGTTTGCTGCGACCGGCTTTGGCTGAGTTACGACTGGCCAACCCACGCGACCGACAAGGCCATGGTGGTCGACAGCCCCCATGACGTCAACGCCGAAAACCCGTGCAGCAGCTGTCACATCCCGCACGGTGCCAATGGCGACTTCCTGTGGGCGCGTGACTACAGCACGTCCACGAACGGCGCGCAAGACGTCACTTCGAACGATGACGCCGGCATCAGCACGGCCATCAAGCCGATGTGCTACAGCTGTCATGACGGGACCATCGCCAGTGCCGGTCTGAAGACCGCTTTCTCGGCGACCCATACCAACCACAGGACCAGAGCGGCCACCGCGCTCAGGACCAGTGGTACGTCAGCCGGTCAGCCTTACGGACCCGGCAGGGACTGCGACCTTTGTCACGACCCGCACGACGACGGGAACACGGATTTCCTGAAGTACGAACGCGGCAGGACGAGCAACGGAGTCACCACCTGGACGCCTATCACCGCTGGAGGCAACCTATGTAGCAGTTGCCACTCCGGGAACCTCGACATGGCGACCAACCACCCGATCGACGTCGTTCCGAGCGCAGGCTCCACGCCCACCGATCAGGATTGGGTTCCGGCTGTCGACGACTACAGCGGGACGAGGTTGTACGATCCCACCAGCCATCTCGTGTCGACGGCTGCCACCGCTCAGGTCAACTGCGCGTCGTGCCATACGCCGCACGGTGCTGATCCTGATGCACAGGCCGAGTCGACGAACGCGACGACCGGCGCTGTGACGATCTTCCACAGCCTGAACACCATGGCTACCGGCGCAGGGGAACTGTGCCTGAACTGCCACGCTAACTGATCTGGTTGAAGGTAGTGCGCCCACCCGCGCAGGTGACTGCGCGGGTGGGCGAAAACTGGAGGGGCGCCGCAGTGGCCGGTTAGGCACCGCGGCGCCCCTCGAAGTTGCCGCGGTTGGACGGTAGTGGTTATTGTTAGTAATATAATGCTCTATACTCTGTTAATGCCTTGCGTAGGCGACGGGCCCGCCGTCGGTTCGCACCGGCTGCCCTTCGTCGATTGGAACGCCGTTGCGCGCGGCGACGTCCACGTCGGCCGGTCTGAGGTAGTTCGGGAGGAGACCCTATGAGAGGCAGGCGGGGTTGGTACCTCGTAGCGGCCGGTGTCGCAGCGATCGTTATCGCGATCGTAGGTTGTTGTGGTAGTCAGCCCGTGGTCTGACGACAACGAGGTTCCGCCGATCCCCGGTATGGCTCCTGAGGACGACGGGGAGCGGCCCGTCACCAGCAAGGTGTGGGGGGCCATCCTCGAACAGCACATCCCGGTCGATCCCGAGCAGGCCGACCAACCTGCGGATGTCGCACTCGTCGACGGGAAGATGTTCCTGGTTGACACGGCGCGCGGTCGGCTCCTCGAGCTGAGCACCGACGGCAAGGAGCCTCGCGTGCTCGACAAGCAGGTGGATCCCAAGCTTGTCCTGTCGATCCCCATGGCCGTAGCCACTCACCAGGGGCAGCTCTATGTTGCCGATTCCGGGCAAGGCCAAGTCCTGGTGGTGGCCCCGTCGGGAACCGTGAGCAGAGTGATCACGCTGGCGAAAGGAAGTAGTGCGGACGCGCTGCCACCGCGGCCCCTCGGCATCGTCGTCTGGGATGACGGGTCCTTCGCGGTGAGCGATGCCAACAACCACAGGCTCCTCAAGTACGACGCGGATGGCAATCTGCTCTGGACGGTAGGTACGGGAGCGCCGGCGAGAGGGGAGGACGGCTTCAACGTGCCTGGCGGGCTGGCGCTGGACGGCGCTGGGAATGTCTATGTCGTCGACATCCTGAATTCCCAGGTGAAGAAGTACTCGCCCGACGGCGCGTTCGTTGTCCGCCTTCGGACGAGCGGGTGACCGAGCCGGCGAGTTCTCGCGGCCGAAGGCAGTGGCTGTGGACGCTCAAGGCAACGTCTATGTCAGCGATGGGTTGCAGGTCGCCGTCCAGGTATTCGACCAACAGGGTACTTACCTGGGCTTCGTCGGGCGCAAAGATCCCGCCGACCCAAACTCGGAATCGCTGTTTTCGGCTCCGCATGGACTCAAGATCGTCGATGGCAAGTTCTACGTCGTCGACCGCTACAACGGTGTCTTCGTGTTCGATCTGTCGACTGCCCAGCCGGGTGCTTCTCAGCCGGAGACTACCCAGACCACAAGTTCAGAGTGATTCCGCGAGGTCCAGCGAGGACGTGGATGCAGTGGAACGTACGAAGACCACAGTGCTGAAGTCGCTGACGACCGTGAAAGACTGGGTCGGCGCCGGGCGTTCGCAACCTAGGTTGGCCCTGGTTCTCGTTGTGGCCCTGGCGCTTCTTGTGGTGTTGTCGGTCTCTGCGCAGGCCGAGACGCTCCTTCCCGCGACCCCGAGTGGCACTTCCGAGCAGGCGGGCCCGATCAGGACGCACTCGAATGCGGGCGATGGCGGTGACGAGGATTCGTTTTCGATTGCTTGTGGCGCGTGTCACGTGCAGCACGAAGCCGCCTGGTTCGCAGCTCCTAAGAGCGGAGGGGGCGGCGGTGTGCGGGACGTGTCACGACGTCAACGAGGGGCACGAAGACCCTGCCCTTCAGCAGAGTGTGCTATCGACTTCGGGCGACTGCTTCACCTGCCATCCTCACAGCTCCGGCTTCATGCCGGTCTCCGGTGCGGTGTCCCTCAGCCTCAGCAAGACGGTGGTGGGCTACGACGACCTCGATGTGGACGGCACCCTCAGCCCGGGGGACCGCGTACACTACCGCGTCGACTACAGCAACCCCGGACCGGAAGACATCACCGGCGCCGTGCTTAGTGACACGCCGGACACGGCCTACGTCGCCGGAGTTGAGTCGATCACCGGTGGCGGGGTGTTCGACGGGGCTGGTATCCAGTGGGCCATCGGGACCGTGGCCGCTGAGGCGAGTGGCTTCGTGACCTATGACGTCGTGCTGCAGGACGCCGCCGCCTTCGACGGTGGCGGCACCACGACAACCGACACCTCTACGCACGACGACCGATGCGTCGACCACGACCGCGACCGATACCTCTACGACGACCGACAGCACCACGACGACCACGGCTACCAACCAGCACGCCTGCGGCCGGGGCCGTCGAGGTGGTCAACACGGCGGTGCTCACGGCAGACGAACGGACCCCCGTGTCGACGTCGGCCACCATATCCGTCGTGATTGGGGATCCGATCGCCACGACCCCTTCGAGCGCTCCGACGACTTCGGTGCCCACGGATCCGGAGACCTCGACGACTGCGGCGCCGACGACCTCAACCACGACTCCGCTCGGGCCTATCGTGCTCAATACAGCGGTGCTCACCGCAGACAATCGGGCCCCGGTCTCCACATCGGCCATCGTCTCCGTGGTGGTTCCCGGCCTGGCGACGGTGTCGACAACGACCTCAACGACCGAGGTCCCCACCGTGGTCGCGGACCCGGCAGCCCTCACCCTCAGCGAGCAGATCGAGGGCTATGACGATCTCGACGCGGACGGGAACCTCAGCCCGGGAGACCGCGTGCACTACCGCATCGACTTCGGAAACCCCGGGCCGGAAGACGCCACTGGGGTGATTCTCCGCGGTGGGCCGGATATGGACCATGTCGCCTCTGTCGAGGTAATCGCCGCCGACGGAGTGTTCGACGGGACAGCCATCCAGTGGAACATCGGGACCTTGGCAGCGGGGGCGAGCGGCTTCGTGACGTACTGCGCGGTTCTGCAGGATGCTCTGGCCTTCGGCGGCACGCCCGTGACGAGTACGACTCTGCCTCCTACGACCGACACGGCGACCACCACTACCACAACGCCCGATACCTCCACGACAACGGTGACGACTGACGGTACTGCGACCACGGATAGCACTGCGGTCACCGACACCACCACGACGAGCGAAAGCACTACGACGACACCGCCCCCCGATCCGCCGACTACCACCACGACGACGTCGGTACCGATGGTGGCCGGGGTTGCGCTCCTGGCGTTCGCCGGCGCTCCGACTCGGCGCCTGCTGTCTCGAAGGAAGGCACACGGTCACCGTCGGGAGTCACATCCGGGCGACTGCGGGCGCGATCACTGAGGTTGCAGCTACCGTCCCTGACTGGGAGCGCCGTGGCATTGCGGGTGTAGACCGGCTCTAGCCTGCAAACAAAAGAGCCAGAGCCCCGCGCATGTGGGGCTCTTTGTCTCAGTCGACTCGTGTCTCCGGGGTCAGCACCCCGCCCGGCATCAGGGTCGCCGCGGCCGCTATTCCCGGCCCGCTACTCTCGCGTCGACTTCTCCACGGCCTCGTTGACCTCGATCTGCAGCACGTCGACCTGACGGCGCAGAGTCGCCTGACGGCGACTGATGAACCACACGTAGGCGCCGATGAGCACCCAGATCAGCCCGTAGCCCAACGTCAGAAAACCGAGATCGCTCACTATCCCGCCTCCTCGACGGTCAAGACGGCGCAGGCGCGCCCGTAGCTCGGTGACCTCCGCCTCCATGTCCAAAGTCCCCGCGCGCAACACCAGCAGACACACATAGAGCAGCGTGAACGCCACCAGACAGACCATGAGCGCCCGACCATGCGCGAGTCCATGTCGAACCCGCCGCTGCCCAGAATCCGGGGATGGATGGTGCGCCACAACCAGATAGACAGGAACACGATGGGAACGTCGATCCAGCCCACGATGCCGTACACGGCCGAGAGACGCGCGCGCCGCGGGCCCTCGCCCGCGATGGACCTCAGCAGCAGGTAGCCCACATAGATGAACCACAGGACGAGAGTGGTGGTGAGGCGCGGCTCCCAGGTCCAGTAGACTCCCCAGACCGGCTTCGCCCACATCGGCCCGGTCATCAGGGTGATGGTGGTGAAGATCACCCCTATCTCCGCGGAGGCGCCCGCCCAGCGGTCGTAGACCATCTTGCCGGTGACCAGGTACGCGATGCTGAGCGCGAACACCACGGTGAACGCCGGACCCAGAGCGATCCAGGCGCTGGGCATGTGGAAGTAGAAGAGCCTCTGGATGTCTCCCATCGTCGCCTCGCGCGGAGCCAGGACCAGAGCGGCCACCAGCGCCACGACCATGAGAGCGAAGCTCACGATCACCAGTACGCTTGTGGCGAGACCGCGGCGTTTCTCGACCGCTCTCCATCCTAATCCTCCACCACGAAATCGAAGACCATGAACGAGACCGCCAAGAAGACGACATCATACACAACCAACAGCCAGGGCCAGAGCCCGCCTCGCCAAGGCTCTTCCCGTCCAGCAGTAGGGTGGAGCAATGCGCAGCGGCGATGACCAGCGGCACGAGCAGGGGAAAGATGAACACGGTCAGCAAAGCATCTCGGGCCCTCACCCCGGCCGCGACCGCGGCGAAGAGCGTCCCCAGCGTCGAGAGACCCACGCTGGCCAGCACCAAGAGCAGCAGAAGTCCGAGCCAGCCCGCCCCTATCCCCACGTTGTAGACGACGGTGAAGAAGAGGAGGATCACCACGCCGGTGGCGAACACCAGGATCAGGTTGCCGAGGAGCTTGCCCAGGTAGATGACTCCTCTGTCCACCGGGCAGAGCAGGAGTCCGTCGAGACATCCGGCCTCCTTCTCCGAGGCGAACGAGCGTCCCACCGCGATCACTCCCGAGAAGAGGAAGGCAGCCCACAGCACGCCCGAGCGGGCCAGGGCCGCGCTGTCGGGTACCCGGCTCGGTGCCGAAGTTGAACACCAGCACCACCAGAAGCCCGAGAAGCACCATCGACACGATCGTGCTCGCCCCCCGCAGTTCGGTGAGCAGATCCTTGCGCACGATGGCCCAGGCCTGGGAGAAGAAAGCCACCTAGATGCTCACCTTCTGCTTCCCGCCGTCACGTCTGCGGGACCTCGTCATGGACGCAGGAGAAGTAGGTCTGCTGGAAACCGGGCACGTCGATCTCCGAGATCCCCTGATCGAAGACGAGCCGCCCATCCACCATGATGGCCGCCCGGTCGCAGCCGGAGAGGCCCTCCTGGAGATTGTGGGTGGTCATGATCACCGTGCGAGTGCCGTCTCTCAGCCCCTCCAGCACCTCGGCGAGCACTCGGGAGGCATGCTGGTCGAGTCCCGTGTAGGGCTCGTCGAGCAGCAGCAGTTCGGGATCGTGCAGCAAGGCGCGCGCCACCGAAAGACGCTGCTGCATGCCCCGAGAGTAGGTGGCCACCCGGTCGTGCATGCGCTTGGTGAGATCCATCTTGGACAGCAGCGCCAGGGCCCGCTCGCGACCGTCCCGCACCCGGTACATGCGGGCGTAGAACTCCAGGTTCTCGAGGCCGGTGAGTTGCGCGTAGAGATAGGTGTTGTGCGAGATGACGCCCACCCGTTTCCGGACCGCCGCGGCATCCCGAACCACGTCCTTGCCGCCCACCAGCGCCGAGCCCTCCGTGGGCCGGGTGAGGGTGGAAAGCACCTTCATGAGTGTCGTCTTGCCGGCTCCGTTCGGCCCGAAGATCGTCAGGAAGACGCCCGGCTCCACGCGCAGATCGAGACCGCGCAACGCTTCCACCGGGCCGTAGGCCTTCCGGAGACCGCTGCACCAGAACGGCGGGCACCGGCGGCGACTCGATCCCCGGTGGTGACTCGCTCTCCGCCGTCCGCGTCGGCTCGCCGCGACGCGACCTCGACCGGTCGGCTGCCGGCGCTTCGCTGACCGCCTCACCGGCCACAGGGCGATCAGCCCGCCCACGACCAGGACTCCCCCGCCGATCCACAGCCAGCCGACCAGCGGGTTGAGCTGGGCCTCGAATGGTGACGCTGCTAGCCATCTTCCGCATAGCCAAGCAGCGACACGTACACGTCGCCGGCAAGAGTGCTGTAGAGGTCCACCCGGGTCCAGACCTGGTCGCTGGCGCGGGTAGTACTCCTTGACCGGGTCCACCTGACCGACCACTTTGCCGTCATGGCTGACCGTGAAGGTGGCCCGCGCCGATCTGCTTGTCCGCCGCCTGCTCTAACGTGAGGTCGTCATACGTGAGCTCGAACCGCCCGACATTGAGCGAGCTCACCCTTGGACAGATCTCCGTCGACAACCTGCTTGAACGCATACGAGCCGGTGATCCCCACCAGCACGATGATGACTCCCAGGTGGACCAGGAACCCTCCGTAGCGCGACCGGTTGGCCCAGACCATCCCGCCGAACGATCTCAGCCACCCCGTGCCCGAGGCCTTGTGCCGATTCCGCCAACCGCGACCATACTGCAGCGCTATCGAGGCCACGGCGAACGTCGCGAGCGTGAAGCTCAGCAGGGTGTACGGCTTTCTCAGGCCGAGCGCGAGCAGCACCACCAGCACGACCACGGCGGGGGCGGCGGTCCAGGCCGCATCCTTCACCAGCTGCGACCGGTCCCTGCCCCGCCACGGCAGCAAGGGGCACAGCCCCGTCAGGAACATCAAGATCAGCGTCAGGGGCACGGTGACCACCGTGAAGAAGTTGGGATTCAGCTCGACCTTGGTGCCGCGGAGCGCTCCGGTGACGGTGGGGAACACGACCCCCCACAGCACCACGAAAGTGATCACCACGAGCACCAGGTTGGTGTACAAGAAGGCGGACTCTCTCGAGAGCGGGTCGTCCAGCCTCTTCTCCGATCTCAGCTCCGACCGGCGGGACACCATCACGGTCACGGAGAAGAGAACGGCGATGAGCAGGAAGAACGTGAACCAGGGGATGAAGGTGTTGTCGGAGAAGGCGTGGACCGAGGTGGCTATCCCGGAGCGGGTGAGGAACGTGCCGAAGATCGTGAGCAAGAAGGTGACCGCCACGAGAACGACCGTCCAGCCCAAGAACATCTGCCGTCTCCGTAGCATGACCACCGAATGGACCAGCGCGGTGGCCGTGAGCCACGGCATCAGGGAGGCGTTCTCCACCGGATCCCAGGCCCAGTAGCCTCCCCAACCCAGGGTCACATAGGCCCACCAGGCTCCCACCAGATTGCCGATGGACAGGAAGAGCCAGCCCACCAGCGCCCAGCGGCGCACTGCCGGCAGCCAGGCGGTGCTCGGGCTGCGCGCCAGGAGCCCGCCCATGGCCACCGCGAAGGGGATGGCGCAGCCGACGAAGCCGAGGTAGAGCGCGACCGGGTGTATCACCATGCCCGGGTGCTGCAGCATGGGGTTCATGCCCTGGCCGTCGGCGGGAACCGTCCCGCGATCCGGCGGGAGCACCTGGACGAAACGGGTTGGAATCGTTCCCGAACACGGTCAGCAGCGAGAAGAAGGTGGTGATCGCCAGCAGGATGGCCGTCACATACGGGGCAGAGGGCGGGTCCTCCCTGCGGATCTGCCGGAGCGCGACGAGAGAGAAGATCGGCCATCAGCAGGAGCCACAACAGAAGAGAGCCGGCATTGCCCGCCCAGAAGGCGGACACGGTGTAGGCGAGGGAGAGGCTCCGCGACGTGTAGTCGTAGACGTAGTGGTTGCTGAAGTCCCGGGTGACCAGGGCCACCACGAGCACGATGGACGCGACCACGGCGAGACCGGCGACCACGTACACCGCGGTCACCGCGCCGCGCATCAGTTCGCGTCTACCGGTCGAAAGAGCTGCGAGCGCCAGCGCCTAGACCGGCGAAGCAGACGATGGTGATGAGGATCAGGCAGAGATAGCCCAGTATGTTCACTTGGCGGCTTCGTACTTGCTCGGGCATTTCGGGGTCAGAACCGTCGCAGCGAACGAGCCGCCGGCCAGCGAAGTCGCCCTCGGCCACTACCTCCGCGTCCGCCTGGTCCTTGAAGCTGTCCGGTATGGCGCCGTTGTAGACGACGGAGCATGGTCTGGTCGCGTGTTGATCTCGGTCGTGGAGAACGAACTTCAGCGTGGTGGTCCCCAGACCTTCGACGGTCCCCCCCACCAGTTCACCGGATACGCGCACGTGTCTGCGCCGGCCCCTTGGCGAGCAGCTCGGAGACCGTGTAGTAGTAGACAGAGCCCCTGCCGACGCCCACCCATACGAGTGCCCCCACGGCCACCGCGACCACCACGGCGCCTACCAGGATCTTGATCGCCCGGGCGCTCACTTCATGCCTCCATCGACGTTCGCGACCTGTTCCACGCCAGCCCCCTCGGGGCGTCGACGTATATTACACCCAGTACCGGTTGAGTGGCAAAAAAAGATTATAGAAATCACCTTAGTCAGCAATTGACTAAATCATTTCGCTTTGACGGGACCGAGGGCGGAGCGGAGTGATCCACGGCGAGAAAGAGGTTCGCTCCCGCGGACCAACTCCGCGACCGTGACTCCAGCGAAATAGCCGTCGAGCATCTCGGTCGCCCTCATCCAAAGCGGGCGCGTGGGACAGCCGGGTTCGCGCTCGCACTTCTCGCTGCCCAGGCAGGGGGCAAGTGCCGTCTGGCCTTCGGTGGCCCTCAGTACGTCTCCCACCGTGATCGTCTCGGCGGTCCGAGCAAGGGTGAAGCCGCCCGTCCTTCCCCTGTGACTGTAGACCAATCCGGCCGCTCGGAGCGTGATCATGAGCTGCTGGAGGTATGCGTAGGGGACCTCTTCCAGTTCCGCGATCTCATGCTTCGTGAATACGCGCCCCTCTACCCCGGAGGCCATCAGGACAAGAATCCGAAGTGAGTACCGCCCTCGTGAGGAGATCACCATCATGGTCCGGGCTCCTTGACGCCCCGTCAGTCGTCGGCCAGCCGACGAAGACCTGCCTCTACCGCCCGGAGTGTGGCCTCCACGTCGCTCTTGGTGTGCGCTGCACTCGCGAAGGCCACCTCGAACTGACTGGGGGCGAAATAGAAGCCCCTGTCGAGCATGAGGTGGAAGAACTTCGCGTAGCGCTCCGTGTCGGCATGGGCCTTGGCCGACGCGGCGTCTCGGATCTGTACGCCTGCTTCCTTGAGGAAGAAGAACCCGAAGATCGTGCCTGCTTGCCCGATCTGGATGGGGACTCCCGCATCGTCGGCGAGCCTCTTGACGCCGGCCGCCACCTCGCGGGCGGTCGTCTCTATGAGTCGGAAAGTGCCGGGCTCGAGCAGGGTCCTCAAAGTGGCCAGACCCGCCGTGGTGGCGAGAGGGTTGCCGGAGAGCGTGCCTGCCTGGTACACGGGACCGGCCGGGGCCACCATCTCCATGATGGCCCTTCTACCCCCGTACGCCCCCAGGGGCAGTCCTCCGCCTATCACCTTGCCCAGACAGGTCAGATCGGGCTCCAGTCCCCAGACACCTTGCGCACCCTCGATGGCGAGTCGGAACCCCGTTATGACCTCGTCCAGGATGAACAAGGCGCCAGACTTTCGGCATAGCGCCTGGACACCGGTCAAGAACTCCGGGCGAGGCATGATGAAGCCCATGTTCGCCATGAGGGGCTCAGTGATGACCGCCGCGATCTGCCCGGGAAACGAGCCGAAGAGGTCCTCGAGTGCACCGAGGTCGTTGAAGGCACACGTGAGAGTGTCGCTCGTCGCCGCCTTCGTCACCCCGGGGGAATCGGGGAGACCGAATGTGGAGACCCCGCTTCCCGCCTGCACGAGAAAGGCGTCCGCGTGGCCGTGATAGCCACCGGCGAACTTGATGATCTTGTCCCGACCGGTGAACGCCCGTGCGAGCCGGATAGCGCTCATGGTCGCCTCGGTCCCACTGTTCACCAGCCTCAGCAGCTCGATCGAGGGCATCACGTCGGTGATCGTCTGGGCAAGCTCTACCTCGAGACGGGTTGGCGCTCCGTAGCTCGTACCCTGCCGAACTGCCCTCTCGAGCTCCTCCACCACCCGAGGGTGGGCGTGGCCGAGAACCAGAGGTCCCCAGGAAAGGACATAATCCAGATATCGATTGCCATCGACGTCGTAGAGATATGCGCCTTCCCCCCGCTCTATGAAACGCGGGGTTCCGCCGACTGCGCCAAAGGCCCGCACCGGACTGTTGACCCCGCCCGGCATCAGTTTCCTGGCGTCCGCCCAGAGCTGTTCCGATCCCGCGACGTTCACAGCGTGCTCCCTTGCAGGCTTGCGAGTCTGTCGACCACTTGGCTCGCGGTCATCCGGCCCTGGTGCACGCAGTCAGGCAGCCCCACTCCTCGATACGGGCTACCGGTGACCCAGATGCCCGGGGGGAGAGCTCGCTCGACGGCCTCCACCCGCCTCAAGTGCTCGACGTCGTACTGCGCGTTGGCCTTGTCCCAGCGGTAGACCCGATGGAAGAGGGGCTCCCGGGCGACTCCCATGATGCTTCTCAGCTCCTTCTTGACCATGCGTAGAAGCTCGTCATCGTCGAGCTGCATGCTGCTCGGACTGCGCGACCCGCCGAAGAAGACTCTTAACAGAGAGCACCCCTGCGGAGCGCGGTGATCGAACTTGGTCGAGGACCAGGTGATGGCGTTGAGCGGCCTCTTCTCACTCCGGGGGACGAGGACTCCGAACCCGCCGAGCCGCTCAGCAGACGCATCCTGCCTGTAGGCGAGGGAGATGGTGCCCGTACTGACATACCGGACGGTGCGGAGGATACCGGAGGCTTCCGGACAGAGCGAGGCGAGCAGCCCGGCCGCATCGTAAGCCGGGGTGGCCAGAATCACTGCGTCGGCCCGAACCACCTCGTCGCGGGACACCTCCAGCAGATACCCGCCCCCGGGGTCGGGGCGTAGGTCTCGCACCCGGGCCCCCGGCTTGAGCGCCGGCCCCAGCGCGTTCGTCAGCGCGATGACGATCTCCTCGGTACCACCGACGAACGAGGCGAACATGGACTTCGGACGGCCGTTCCCCGAACTACCCGCGGGAGCCCTCGTGTCGGGCTCCGCGCCGGAGCCCGTGCCCCTCTTCGCAGTTCGGGCCCGTGCCTTCTCCGCCAACATCCCCCGGACGAGACTGCCGTAGACCCGCTCTGTCTCGCGGAAGCGAGGGAAGGTGGCAAGCAGACTCTGACGTTGAGCTTCAGCGTTGTAGATGCCCGACAAGAGCGGCTCCGCGATCTTGTCCAGCGCCTCGGAGCCGAGCCGGCGGGTCACGAAATCCCCTAGTGTCTCGTCCTCGTCGCCCTTTCGGGCAGGTACGAAAAGGTCGAGGCCCATGCGCACTTTGCCGGCCGGGGAGATGAGCGGCGACCGAAGGAACGGCTTGAATCTGGTCGGGAGCAGTAGAAAGACCCCCTCCGGCAACTGTACCGGTCTACCCCCCGAGAGCACGTAGACCTTGCGGGCGGCGTCGTTCGTGCCGAGCAGCCGTTCGGAGAGACCCAACTCCAGCGCCAAGTCCGCCGCCCACGGCTTCTGAAGCATCAAGAAGGAGTCGGGGCCTCCCTCCACGACAAAGCGGCCCTCTTCCCGGTCGACGATGTCGGTGAGGATGCGGCCGCCCCAACGGTGTTCCGACTCGTAGACCGAGACCACGACGGGAAGGCCCAGCGCTGCCGCCTCCTTCTGGACGTACCAGGCGGTGCTCAGCCCGCTGATCCCTCCGCCGACCACGGCCACGTGGAAGGGCGCTCCCGCGTGGGCCGGCGACTCTGCGCCGCCATTGGCTCCTTCCCTCACGAGCCTTCCTCCGGCCGGTAATGGTGAACGAAATCGACCAGCCTCCGGACGTTGTCAACGGGGGTGTCGCGCAAGACCCCGTGCCCTAGATTGAAGATATGTCCGGGCCTGCCGGCCACGCTCTCGAGCACGGCGGCCGCGCGCTTCTCGAGTTCCGGCCCGTCTGCCAGCAAGGCCACCGGGTCGAGGTTCCCCTGGATGGCCACGCCGGATCCCAGGCGCCGCCAGGCCTCACCCAGATCGACGCGCCAATCGACGCCGATGACGTCGGCGCCGGACTGCGCCACGAGTTCGAGTATCCCGCCGGTGCCCGTCGAGAAGTAGATGACCGGGACCCCTGCCTGCGAGGCTTCCCGGACCACCGCCTGGTTGTAGGGCAGAGCGAACTCCTGGTAGTCACGCGGGCTGAGGAGGCCCGCCCAGGTGTCGAACAGCTGCAGGGCTTGCGCTCCCGCCCGCGCTTGGGCCAGAAGGTATCCTCCCACGAGGCCGCTGAGTTTGCCCATCAGCTGCCGCCAGAGATCGGGACGACCCATCATCAGGCGCTTGGTGACGGTGAAATCCTTACTGCTGCCACCTTCCACCGCATAACAGGCGAGCGTGAAAGGGGCTCCGCTGAAACCGATCAGGGGGATACCCCGGCTTTCCAGTTCGTGCCGCGCAAGCCGGATGGCCTCAAGGGTGAACCCGGTGGCCTGTTCTATGTCGGGAGTGGCCAACGCGACGACGTCCCCCTCGTCTCGCACCGGGTGGTATACGACGGGACCTTCTCCGGCCTCGAAGCCCACTTTCAGGCCCAAGCCCTCCAGAGGAGGGAGGATGTCGGCGAAGATGATCGCGGCGTCGAGGTCGAACGCCTCGATGGGCTGCATCGTCACCTGGCAGCTCAGTTCCGGCTGCTTGATGATCTCCAGCATCCCATACTTCTGCCGGAGTTCCCGGTACTCGCTCATGTAGCGCCCGGCCTGTCTCATCAGCCACACCGGGGTCTTATCGACCGGCGCGCGCCGGCAGGCCCGCAGGAAGCGCGAACCATCGGATCTGCGACCGCCCGGGTCGCCACGCCGGCCACGCCTGCTACCTCATCGGAGTGTGCCGAATCTGTCACGTCAGCCAACCTGCCACGTCCTTTGCGAAGTAGGTGATCACCATGTCCGCTCCGGCCCGCCGGATGCCCACGAGGCTCTCGAGCGCCGTTCTTTCCAGGTCCAGCCAGCCGTGCGCCGCCGCCGCATGGATCATGGAGTATTCGCCGCTTACCTGATAGGCCGCCAACGGCAGAGTACAAGCCTCGCGCACGGCCCGGATAACATCCAAGTAAGGTAGCGCCGGCTTGACCATGATGATGTCGGCTCCTTCGGCCGCGTCCAATTCCACCTCGCGAAGCGCCTGCCGCCAGTTCGCCGGGTCCATCTGATACTGCGCTCGATCCCCGAATTGAGGCGGGCTCTCGGCTGCGTCCCGGAAGGGTCCGTAGAAGGCGCTGGCAAACTTGGCCGAATAGCTCATGATCACCACGTGATCCAGCGCGGCGGAGTCCAGGGCGCCCCGGATGGCCCCCACCATGCCGTCGATCATCCCCGAAGGCGCGATCACGTCTGCGCCGGCGGAGGCGTGCACGACCGACGCCTGGCCGAGCAGCTCCAGGGTCTGGTCGTTCAGCAGGTAACCCTCGGGGAGCTCCGCTCGGTAGCCCGGCTCTCCAGGGAGGTTGACGGCACCGCAGTGACCGTGGTCCGTGTACTCGCAGAAACACATGTCCGACATCACCACGAGGTCGGGCATCTCCTTCTTCAAAGCTCTGATCGCGGCGGGAACAGGGCCGTCCGGGTCGAGGTTGCTGCTGCCGCAGCTGTCCTTGAGTTCCGGGATTCCGAAAAGGATGACCGCGGGCACGCCCCGTTCAGCGGCCACGCGGGCCTCCTCGACCACCGTATCGGGTGACCACTGGAACTGGCCGGGCATCGAGGCGATAGGCTTCTTGATCCCGGCTCCGGAACGGACGAAGAGCGGATAGATCAGCTGGGAGGGCATCAGGGTGGTCTCTCTGACCAGGGCCCTCATGCCGGGCGAGAAGCGCAGACGGCGCAGGCGGACCGGACTCGACCAGACATCCCTGCGCCGACCGCCTAGGTTACCTGTGCTCACGGTACCCGCTCTCCGATCGGTAGGCTATCGAGGAAGTAGTGCTCGAGGCTCTCGACCAGGTCAACGATCGTGCTGTCCTGGGCCCGCACGCTGACCGCCAGTCCTCGCCGTTCGGCTGCCGCCGAGGTGATGGGACCAAGGCAGGCGATGCAAACCTGCCGCAGATCGTCCCAGTCGCCGTCTCTCTTGCTGGAACCGCACCGCCATGTTGTCCACGGCCGAGGGGCTCGCGAAGACGACCGCATCCACTCGGCCGTCCCGCAGAAGCCGAGGAACATCGGCCCCACCGCTGCCCAGGATCGTCCGGTAGGCCGTCACAGCCTCGACCTCCACTCCGTTCGCCAGAAGGATACGAACCAGGGCCTCGCGCGCTCGGTCGGCCTGGGGAAGCAGCACGCTGCGGGCTCGCCGGGCCACCAGGTGCTCTGCTAGGGCCTCGGCCAGATGCTCCTCGGGACACAGGTCGGCTGCGATCCCCAATCTGTCTTCCAGAGCCGCCGCCGTCCCCGGACCGACCACGGCCACGCTCATCTGGGCGAAATGCTCCGGCGATAGCGCCAGGGCCGTCAACCGCGACTCCACCGCTTCGACTGCGTTGGCGCTGGTGAAGACGAGCCAGTCGAAAGCTCCCTCGACCGCTCTTTGAAGGGCGTTGTCGAGAGGAGCGGGATCGATGGCCGGCGCAATATCGATGCACGGGTACGACAGCGGATGCGCGAGCCGCGCTTCCAGCAACCTGTCCAGCTCCCGCGCCTGCTTGGGGCTCCGGGTGTTGACCACCCATGCCCCCTCTAGAGAGGACCTCTTCTCGCTCAGCTGCGTGTTCACAGGCCGCCCCGACCCGTCACGTCGGTCGCATCGGTCAGCAGCTCCGAGGCACCTTGACCAAGGGCCTCTTCCGCCAGCCTGAGGCCGGCATCGTAGGCCGCCTCCCGACCCGGATCTCCCAGGGGGACTTGTACGTTGACCTCGACGTCCACCCGCAGCGATCCATCCAGAGCCACCACTCGCCCCTTGAGCCAAAGCCGACCCTCCTCCTCCAGGCGGGCTCGGGCTGCCACAGGTACCGCGCAGCCTCCTCCCAGCCCCTGTAAGAAGGAGCGCTCGGCGGTGGTCTCCAACTCGGTGGGCTCGTGCCTGATAGCGTGCACCAACTTGAAGCCCTCTGCCTCGTCCCGGCATTGCACCGCCACAGCCCCCTGCCCGGGCGCCGGAAGCATCAGCTCTTCCGAAAGCACCTCCGAGGCGGCCTCCACCCGGCCCAGTCTTTCCAAGGCCGCCAGGGCCACGACCACGCCGTCGTACGGTCCCGAGGGATCCAGCGCCTTGCGAAGCCGCGTGTCGGCATTACCACGGAGGTCGATGATCTGCAGATCAGGGCGCGAATAGAGCAGCTGTGCCGCTCGGCGGGTGCTGCTCGTTCCAACACGCGCCTCGCGCGGCAGAGAACGGACACTGTGGTCGCTTCTGCTCACCAACACATCGGCCGAGGGCCCGCGCTCGAGCACGGCGCCGATGGCAAGCTCGGGAGTTGCGGCAGTAGGAAGGTCCTTGAGGCTGTGAACGGCCAGGTCGATGGAGCGCTCACGGAGGGCCTGTTCGAGCTCGGCGGTGAATACCCCCTTGCCGCCGATCGCTGGAAGCGGCGTGTCCAGCATTCTGTCGCCACTGGTCGTGATCACCACGATTTCGTACGCGAACTCCGGGTGCCGCTGCGCCAGCAATCGCCGCACATGTTCGGCTTGCCAGAGGGCAAGAGTGGAGCCACGCGTCCCGATACGAACGGAGGTACTCAATCGTCCTCGCTTTCCCCCATCGGTCTGCCCGACCCGGGAAGGCGTCTGTGGTCGAGTCCGAAGAGGTCGACGACTGCATCGCAGTACACCTCGAAGTCTTCGTGTGGGGCTCGGGCCTTCAGCTGTTTGGTCGGTTGATGAAGGAGCTTGGTGACGATGCGGTTGGCCATGCGCGTGATGACATCCTCGGCAGTACTGTCGAGACCGTCAAGCTTGCGCAGGGCGGTGCCGAGCTCAGCGTCAGCGACCGATCTGGCATGCTCGCGGAGCTCCGCGAGCAGATCGGTCGCCTCCCGCCCGTGGAGCCACTCCATCACCACCTCCGTCTCTCTGGCGATGATCTCCTCCACCTCCGGAACGGCTGCGACACGGCGGCCGAGATTCCGGTCAAGAGTCGCTTCGAGCTGGTCGATGTCGTGGAGCACCACCCCGGGGAGCGAGGCGACCTCCAGGTCGACGTCCCGCGGCACGGCAACATCGATGAACACCAACCGCGCTCCCTGCCGCCGCTCGAGAATGGGGACCACGTCCTCAGCGTAGATCACAGGATGAGGAGACCCGGTGGCGGTGATGACGGCGTCGGCATCCGTCAGCGCCGCGGCCACCTCGCCCCACGGCCGCGCCTGACACCCCCAACGAGCGGCCAGTGCTTGAGCGCTGGCAAGGGTGCGGTTGATGCAGCACATCTGCGGGGAGCCGTGCTTGTGCAGAGCCTGGACCGTGAGTTCGGCAGTCTCTCCGGCGCCGACAACCACGATATTCCGCGACGACAGATCGCCGAGCTCCTTTTCAAGCAGGTCCACAGCCGCATGACTTATGGAGGTGTTCCCCGTGCTTATCTCCGTCTTCGAGCGCGCCCTCTTGCCCGCGTGGGCGGCTCGGGAGAAGAGGTAGGTGAGCAGAGGGCCGGAAGTCCCATTCGCCCTGGCGGAGGCGAATGCCTGAGACACCTGACCCAGGATCTGAGTCTCGCCCAACACCTGGGAATCGAGACCGCAGGCTACGCGGAGCAGGTGTCCGACCGCCTCCGCGTCCTCCCTGCAATAGAGGTAGGGCTCCAACTCCTCCCGCGCCAGGCCGCCCGACTCCGCCAGCCGCGTGACGATCAATCCCCGCGTGTTCCCGTTCGTGCCGTTGGGGACCACATAGACCTCGAGGCGGTTGCACGTCGAAAGAAGGGCCGACTCCTGGAAGTCGGACCTCCACTCGGGAGACATCGATGAAGCCGCGTCATCACCGCACCCTGACGGCCCCAGTCCCTGAGAGAGTCGCTCCCGCAGGGAGACTGGAGCCGTGCGTTGGCTCAGTCCCACCAGCACGATACTCAACTCTTCACCTCGACGCGGTGTTCGGCGGGCCCGGCACGCAGAGGGGAGCCACCGCCGGGCTGATAAGCACAAAACGGCTCTTCGGCGAGGTGATCGCCGCTGGTCCCATATGCGCGCGCCCGGCACCCGCCACATACCCCAGCGTAGCCGCAGCGTCCGCACTTGCCCCTCAGGCGCTCCAGATCCCTTAGCTCGGCGAAGAACTCACTGGTCTGCCAGATATCGGCCAGGAGGGTCTGCCGCAGATCGCCGGCCTCTATGGGCATGTATCCGCAGCCGTAGACCTTGCCCGTGTGCGAGACGAAGCAGACTCCACTTCCCGCCAGGCATCCCCGGGTGGCTGCGTGGAGTGTCCCTCGCCCGTGTCCGGAGACGCCGGTTCCCGGATGGCCGGTCCGCCCGCCGGCGGGGGATAGGCTGCCCTCGGCATTCGCCCCTTGTCGCTGACGGACCACGCGGAAATAGTGAGGAGCGCATGTCGCCCTGAGCTCGAGGTCCTGCTCGCGACGCTCCGTCTGATAGAGCCAGTCGAGCGTCTCCTCGTAGGCTTCCGCTTGGAGCGTCTGCTCCTGGGCGATCTCCATGCCGCAGCCCACCGGCACCAAGAGGAAAAGGTGCAACGCCACGGCGCCCAGTTCCTTGGTGAGGCTTACCATCCGGTCCAACTGGTCGGCATTGTGTTTGGCTACGGTCACGTTTATCTGCAGCGGGATGCCTTCGGCCCGAAGCGCGCGAGCGCCGGCCAAAGCCGAACGGAACGACCCCGGCAGCCGGCGGAAGGCGTCGTGGGTGGCCTCGTCCGCCCCGTCCAGGGAGATGCTGACTCGGTTGACGCCGCACTCCCCGATGCGCCTGGCCAGATCCGGCTCGATCAAGGTCCCGTTGGTCGCCAGGGCGACGATCAACCCCTTCTCTTTCGCGTAGCTCATGAGAGGGAGGATGTCGGGCCTCATCAGCGGCTCTCCTCCCGAAAGCACCAGTATGGTGCGCCCCCAGCGGGCAATCTCGTCGATCAGGGCTTCCGCTTCGTGCTGGGACAGCTCTTCGGGGGAGATCTCGCCGGCCACGTCGGTCCGACGGCAGTGGGAGCACACGAGATTGCAGGCCGCAGTCGTCTCCCAGAACACGAGACGGGGCCACGGATGGGCGCCAGTCTCAGGCAACGCGTTCACGCTCGCCGCCCCTCTACAAGCAGGGCCAGGGTATCTATCAAGGCGGGACCGTCGTTGAGAACGGGAGTCCGGACGAGCGCGACCCCCGCCTCCTGCGCCATCTGTTTCACGGTTACATCCAGGTCATAAAGGATCTCCACCTGGTCGGCCACGAAGCCGAAGGGGCAAAGCACCGCCTGGTGGACCCCGCGCTCGGGAAGCCTGGCGATGACCTCCTCTACCGACGGTCCAAGCCAATCCTGTCCGGGACCGCTCACACTCTGGTAGGCGACCGTCCACCCGCCATCGGGCAACCCCGTTCTTGCGGCCACCAGGTCCGCCGTCTCCCGCAGTTGCAGCTCATACGCATCGCCGTCGGGAATCGCGGCCTTCGGAAGACTGTGCGCCGAGAAGATGACGTGGACATCGCCTCGAGATCCGCACCCGAGTCCCTGCCACGCAGCCATCACTGAATCAGCCAGGCCGTCGAGATAGGGGGGCGACATGTGCCAGCTGTCGACGAAATCGCAAAACAGTCCGCGTTCCTCGGCAGCCGAGGCGGTCTTACGACGGTATCGTCCGACGCTGCAATCGCTGAAATGGGGGACAAGGCAGATCACGAGAGCCCTCGAGATCCCGTCCCGCACCATCTGGACGATGGTGTCCTCCATGAAAGGGTGCCAATGTAGCATTCCCACGTACACGGGCAGTCCGCACGCCTTCTCGAGCTTGCTCGCCGCGTGGCGCGTGATACCCGGCAGCGGGGAGGCTCCCCCGATGAAACGGTACTTCTCCCGCACATCATCGAGCAGTTCTTGAGAGTACGGCCGACCCCCTCGGACTTGCTCGAGAAACGCTGGTAGGTCTTCGAGGGAACTGGGACCGCCGTGGGCGAGCAACAAGATACCCTGCAAAATACCCCTATCTTCATTCCCAGCTCAAAGGCAGCCGACACGCACCGACATGCCCCACTTCAGTGCTGCAAGTCTACCGACTGTGATGCATCCAACCAAGACTAAGTTGATAATCTTTATGACTTTTTTAGGGGTCTTCTTGGTACCATGAGCGCCGGCTGATAGAAGCCGTGACCAGGGGAGGTCACGCGGTTGGTTCGCATTGCAGTAGTACTCGCTATCGTTGTCGTCGTGACCCTGCCGTTCGGGTTCTATCGTGCTTACACGCGCAGGCTGTCGCTACGCTGGTTCCTGGCGATCCACGTGCCGGTCGTCCTTGTCTTCCTCGCCCGGTACGAGGCACATCTCTCGTACGTCTTCATCCCCTTGACCCTCGTGACGTTTGCCGCCGCTCAGTATCTCGGGGGTAGAGCGGGCCGCTGGTGGATCAGACGCCGCCCGGTGGTAACGGCCGCGGAAGCCCAGCAGGCCGCGCTCCCGCCTGCCGCGTAGACCTGATGGAACCGTCCCCTGGTGCCGCCCATCCTATAAGTGTAGTAAAATAATCAGCATATTCGGCTTAACCGGCCTCGTGTACGAACGAGGTGACCTGACGAAGAGGAGCCCATGATGCCTAGCAAGAAGGCGCCGGCTGAATTGACCAAACGGCAGAAGTTCGAAAAAGCGGGTCGTTTTCCGATGACGAAGGCGGCGGTGATCGGTTTGGCGGTGGTAGTTGTAGCGGTCGGAGCTTTCTTCGGCTATCGCCTGGCCACGGATGCGCCGGAGGTCGGTGGCGCGGTAGTGCAACAGGGTGGGCTCGGACTACGGCGACGCTCCGGTGGCTATGACCCTTGTGACGACTGCCTCCGTCGCCGGGGGGAATCTGCAGATCCCTGTGGCCGAGATCAAGGCCAAGAAGATCGTCGGACTCTTGTACAACCGTACCAATCCCATGCCGGCCGGCTATGACGACATCGCCGGGAACGCTCTGCCTGTCCTGGCGTATATCGCTCCGAGCGGTCGTCTCGTGGTCGCCAGCTCTCTGTGCGAGCCTTGCCACTCTTACGAGTTCCATATCGAAGGCAACGATCTGGTCTGCAACTCCTGCTTCACCCATTGGGACCTCGATACTCTCGAGGGCATAGACGGTGGCTGTAAGGCCTATCCTCCGATGGAACTGACGAATGTCGTCCAGGGGGATACGGTGGACGTCCCGACCGAGATCTTGGAGAGTTGGGTCCCTCGCGCATAGCGGACGCGTGACAATCCGGGACTCCACAGGTGGCGTGAGCGGCGGCCATGCGACTCTCCCACATCGCCTTGCGGAACATGCGCATGCACTGGTCGCGAACGCTGACGCTCGCGGTCCTGATCACCTCGGTGGTGGCGGTGGTCGCTTCGCTCTATTTCGTCAATCGCAGCGCGGATAACGACCTGGCCGACAAGGTGGACGAATACGGCGCGAACATCACCGTGGTGCCGCGCAGCCAAGAACTCCCGCTGACCTACGGCGGGGTACGGCTGGGCAACCTCACCTTCGACGCACGTCCGCTGACCATGGATCAAGTGGCTCTGATCCGCACGATCGAGAACAACGAGAACATCAACCGGGTGGCTCCCAAGCTTCTCCAGCTGGCGGAGGTTCAGGGCGTCACTCTGATGGCGGCCGGCGTTCAGTGGGACCAGGAGCTGGGGCTGAAGAAGTGGTGGCAGATCGAAGGTCGGACCCCGAGCGGCGACCGGGATGTTCTGCTGGGCTCGCGGGCGGCCGTCCGTCTGGGGAAGCAGGCCGGCTCGACCATCGAGCTGCGCGACCAGGAATTCAACGTGGCTGGGGTCTTGCAGCCCACCGGGTCGCAGGAAGACGACATCGTCTTTCTCGACTTGGCCACGGCACAGGCTCTCTGGGACCGCCCGGGAGAGGTGAGCTTCGTGGAAGTGTCGGCTTGGTGCAGCTCCTGCCCCATCGAGGACATCTCCGCGCAGATCGCAACGGCCATTCCCGGTAGCAGGGTCTCACCGCTCCGCAAGGCGATGGAAGCTCGCGAGATCCTCGTGGGCCAATTTCGCCTGTTCAGCATCGTGATCTCCGCGTTCATGGTGGTTGCGGGAGGTCTGGTCATCCTGGCCTCGACTCTGGGGGCTGTTCGCGGTCGCAGGGGAGAAGTGGGTGTCTTCAGGGCCCTTGGCTTCCGCAGGCGACGCGTCATGGAGATAGTGCTGTTCGAGAATCTTGTCATCGGCGTCGCGGCATCGGTAGCGGGTGTCCTGTTGGCCGTCCTTGCTTCGGGGCCGTTCGCTCGATTGGTCGCAGGGGTCTCTACTGCCACGGCCCCGGAGTTCGAGATCCTGCTCGCGGCCATTGGCGCGGCCACTCTGCTGGTCCTGCTGTCGAGCCTGTATCCGGCCTGGGTCGCCTCCCGGCTCAGCCCGTTGTCCGCTCTGCGGGAGCTCTGAGAAGCGTGGCAGGGCTGGGGCTCAACACCATCGCGCTGGCGCACCTGGTGCGTTACAGAGGCAAGAGCGTGCTGATCATCCTTGGGCTGACCGTGGCGGTCGCTGCCTTCGTCTCGGTGATGTCCCTCGTGCTTTCGCTGCAGACCGACACTCGACAGTCGCTTGGCTCGGTATGGCGCCAGTCTCACCGTGGTTCCGCAGAGTCCCGAGCTTTCGCTGCAGTACGGGGGGATGACCGTGGCTACGGCCGGCTCAGGGCAGACGGCGCTCCTTGATCCCTCGGTCATCTCGCGCGTGGAGAACATCCAGTCGAGGGAGTTGCTTGCCGGGGTGCTGCCGGTGGCGCTGCGCGCGGTGAACGTCTCTGGCGCGGATTACCTTGTCATCGGCACCGACATCGCCACCAGCGCAAGAGTGAAGCCGTGGTGGAAGGTCGAGGGCTCCCTGCCCGCCCACCCCAACGAGGTACTTCTCGGCCTGAGCGCCCGCAACAGACTCCGGTCCGACGTGGGGGCCACCCTGACCGTGGCGGGCCGGCCGTTCGTGGTCAGCGGGGTGCTGCAGGAGACCGGCGGTGAAGAAGACAACGCGATCATCATGGAACGGACCGCGCTGGCGGAGGCGGTGGGAGAAAGCCTCGACCCCAACATGATCGAAGTCGCCGTGACCGATTCTGCGGCGGTAGAAGAGGTAGTCCGTGAGATCCAGGCCGCGGTGCCGGGGGTGGATGTGCGCTCGGTCAAACAGAGCCTCGAGTTCAACGCTCAGGCCGGCTCATCTCTCTCCAAGATCGTCTTGGGGGCAACCGTCCTCATCATCCTCATCGCCACACTCGTCGTGGTTTTGACGATGCTGGCCGCGGTGCGCGAACGGCAGAAGGAGATCGGGGTGTTCCGAGCCCTTGGCTTCCGGACCCGCCACGTGATGAGTCTGATGTTCAGGGAGTCGTTGCTCCTGAGTGCGGTGGCTGCTGGGGTCGGACTGGTCCTGGGAGTGCTCGGTGCTGCGTACGGGCCCAAGATCGTTCCCGGCCTCGATCTCCATCTCTCTGTCACAGCCCCGGTCCTTGTCGCCGGAGCCGCGCTCGCCATCGTATTGGCGGCCATCGCGACCGTCTACCCGGCGTTCTTGGCTACTCGCCTGGATCCCGCGATCGCTCTCCGGAAACTCTAGACGGAGGTCTGAAGTGCTGTCTGTCACCCGAGTGAGCAAGGAATACGGACGCGAAGGGCCGGGTCGAGTCGTCGCCCTCGCGGACGTCAGCCTCGAGGTCCGCGGTGGCGAATTCGTAGCCGTCATGGGGCCTTCGGGCTCGGGCAAATCGACTCTCCTCTCGATCCTTGGAGCCATGAACCCACCCACCACCGGCACGGTCACGATCGATGGGATCGACGTGTACGCCCTGTCGCAGGAACGGCAGGCCGACTTGCGTCGTGAATACATCGGCTTCGTGTTCCAGCGCTTGGAGTTGCTGCCCTATCTCACCGCGCTCGAGAACGTCATGCTTCCGCTGGTCACCATCAAGATGCCGGGCAAACGGGCCAAGGCCCTAGAAGCCTTGGAGAAACTCGGTGTGGACGCGACGAAAGCCGGCCGGCTCCCCGCTGAACTCTCGGGGGGCGAGCAGGGTAGGGTGGCGATAGCACGGGCCATCGTCAATGATCCTCCGATCATTCTCGCCGACGAGCCGACCGGGAGCCTGGATACCGAGAACGGCCTCTTGGTCCTCGAATTGCTGCGGCAACTCGCTGCCGCTGGGCATGCCGTCGTGATGGTGACCCACAATCCCGATTCACGTCTCTTGGCCGACCGCGTCCTCCTTATCCGTGACGGCCGCTGCGGCCTCCCGGCTGAGGATGATATGCAAGGTGTCAGTTCACCGTCACTGTCTCTGTGCGGGTAACGCGCAGGCCGCGCCGGCCGCATTCGGCCACGAAGGCGTCCCGAGCCGCTCGGGGCAACTCTTCCGGGCACAGCAGTCCTGTCTCGGTGATGCGGCAGATGCGCGCCATATCTCGGCACGTGCGCCAGATCTCGGCACGTTCTTGGGGTTGGCACCGTCAGACGCCCGAGAACCGGGCGGTGGCCAGGAAGAACCGAACGGGTGGGGAATTGTGTTAGGGTCAGGGGCATCCGCGGTCGTGCGGTGTCCTCTGTCGTTAGGGGAGGGCCTTGCAGCAAGAGACGGTCAAGAAGAGGCGTCTCGTGCGGACCTGGTGGTTCTGGGTCCTCATAGCCGTTGCTGCCGTGCTGGTCATCTGCGCATCGGCCGTCCTGGCCGATTGGCTTCTGTACTACGAGGAAGTGCACGCCGGCGTGAGCGTGTACGGAGTGGACCTCGGCGGCATGACGCAGGATCAGGCTGAAGCCGCCCTCGCCCGGCTGGTCGCCAATGCCGGCCCCGTCGTTCTGAAGAACGGCGACAAGAGCTGGTCGGTCAGGCCCGACGACGCGGGCAGAGCGATGGACGTCGGCGGCGCCGTCGCGGAGGCCATGGCGGTCTCCCGCGAAGGCGGTTTCTTCGAGGATGTGGTGACAAGGTTCCAGCTGTATCGCAACGCCCGGGACCTGCCGCTTCGCGGCGAGATCGACAAGGCGAAGCTCGACGCGGTGCTTGGCAACATCGCTACCGAGCTGCATGTGACGCCACTCAATGCCTGGCTGACCATGGAGAACGGCACGGTCAAGGTGATCGAGGCCATGGATGGGCAAGATGTGGACGTGGCAGCCCTGAGCGGGCAGATGGAGCCTCTCTTCGTGAGTCTGCGGGTGGCATCGCTCGACATCCCCCTGGTAGTCAAGGAAGCCGAGGTCCAGGTCGAGGACCACCGGGCCGCGCAGACTCAGGCGGAGACCATGTTGAGCGCGCCCATCGTTCTCATCAACCGCGACGAGGAATATACGCTTTCGGCGGAGCAGATCGCCTCGTGGATGGATTTCCGGACGGAGTACGAGAACGGCGTCCCCAGGCTGATCCCGTACATCGCCGAGGTCAGGATGTGGTGGTTCTTGGACGATCTGGCCTCCGAGGTGGAGAAGAAGCCCGTCAACGCGAGGTTCAAGAGCAACGGGACCAGCGCGCAGGTCGTCCCCGCCATCGACGGAGAGACGCTCGATGCGACGGCTACCGCCAAGCTTGTGAACGCCGCGGCGGCCGACCCCGGAGACCGGACCGTCGACGTTGCTGTGAACGTGGTCGAGCCGGACTTCACCACGGCCGAGGCCGAGGCCACCACGTTCGACGATCGGCTATCGACATACACCACCAAATACGTGGGGTCCACGAACCGGCAGGTCAACGTCCGTGTTACCACTAAGTATGCGACGAACGTCTTCCTCGCTCCTGGGCAGCAGTACAACTTCGACCGGCAGATCGGCGCCCGCACCGAGGCCCGAGGATACGAACTGGCTCCCGGCATCGTCGGCCCCAACACCCTCGAGGATGTCCTCGGCGGCGGCATCTGCCAGGTGTCCACGACGATGTTCAATGCGGCCTTCTTCGCCGGCCTCAAGATCACCGAACGGCACAATCACTCTATCTACATAAACCACTATCCCAAGGGAAGAGACGCGACCGTGAGCGCGGGAGGCAAGAACCTCCGTTTCGTGAACGACACCGATCACCACATCTGGATTCGGGGGACATCGGACGGCGTCACCACCACCATCTCCATCTACGGGACCAGCGACGGCCGTAAGGTGACGTACAGCGTCGGCGACTTCTACAACGTGAAGAGCCCCACGACGGTCACCATCAAAGACCCGACACTGCCCGTGGGGACCAAGAAGGTCATCGATGACGGCCAGACCGGAAAACAGCTCAAGACCGTCCGGGTCGTCAAGCTGCCGAACGGCACGGTCATCCATCGGAACACCTGGATCAGCACCTGGCCGATGTACCCGAGGCAGATCGCCGTGGGTACCAAGCCGGCCGCGCCCTAACAACGAGTTCTGAGGCGATTCCAGAGCCTGGTTAGTTAAACTGAATTAAGCTGTTGACTGGCGGACGGCTGCCTCGCTATAGTTCGGGTGTCTAGCACGCCGGCCGGATCTCCCTACTGAGCAGGACCGGCTGCACCTGTCGACGTTGTCGCTGAGGGAGGATCTCATGGCCGGGACGTTTGATGGCAAAGTGGCACTGGTCACCGGCGGGGCTTCGGGGATCGGGAGGGTGGCCGCCCAGCTCTTCGCCAGGGAAGGCGCCAGAGTGGTGGTGTCGACCGGCACGAACGTCGCCGGGGGGCACGAGACCGTCAAGCTCATCACGGATGCCGGCGGAGACGCGCTGTTCGTGCGCTGCGACGTCACCAAGAACGCCGAAGTGCAGGCCATGGTGGAAGAATGCGTAGCGCACTATGGCCGGCTGGACTACGCTCTCAACAACGCCGGCATCGGTCCAGACGGCAAGCGCGTCCCTCTGGTGAGCATCGTGGACTGCCCGGAGGAGCTCTGGGACCGTACGCTCGACATCAACCTCAAAGGTGTCTTTCTCTGCCTCAAGTATGAAATGAGGCAGATGATCGCCCAGGGGGGCGGTGGGGCGATCGTCAATACCTCGTCTGCCGCTGCGGTCAAGCCGGATGTGCAGTTCTGCGCCTACAACTCGAGCAAAGCCGGCCTCAGGGGCCTCACCAGATCGGCGGCGCTGGAGGGCGCGCCCTTCTGCATACGAGTGAACGAGGTCCTACCCGGCCCCATCCAGAACACGCTGCTGTGGGAGTACCTCACCGGGACGCAGCATGGGGTGGCCGACAAACTCGTGACCGAGCTTCCCCTCCAACGGATCGGCTTTCCGGAGGACGTGGCGGAGGCGGTCATCTGGCTCTGCTCGGACACGGCTTCGTTCATCACGGGCCAGTCTCTCGGCATCGATGGCGGTCTGACCTGCCGGTAGCAGGGGCGCCGCGGGGCGCAGACGGGGGAAGCATGGACAGGCAGATCAGGAACGTAAGGCTGTCCGACGACCAGTTCTTCAAGATCCGCAAGGAAGAGGTGCTGCCCCAGTGGGAGACGGGCAAGCAGATCGAAGACCTGGACGAATGCATCGCCATCGCCAAGGAGTTGTCCCAGGGCAAGAGCTATGCGCTCAAGCTGATGGAGGCCCGGGAGAAGGGCATCCAGTTGCTCATGCCCCAGTTCGGCCGGGCCCTCACCGAGTACACGATCGAGGGCCTGCAGTACGTGGAGACCGAGGGTGGCCTGGCGCCGGACGGGATGTGGATCATCTTCTCCGACTCCTACACCCGCAAGCTCGACTTCGAAAGAGCGGCGGCCGGCATCGAGCGGAGCAGGCAGGAAGGCCTGTCGATGCTCAACGGCTGGCCCATCGTCAACTTCGGCGTGGAGGAAGCCCGAAGGATACGCCGGGCGTCGCAGGTGCCCCTGACGCTCAACTCCACCGACGAGGACGGACGGCTGGCCTCCGAGATCGCCCTGGCCGCGGGCTGGAACGGGGCGAACACCCGCTCCCTGCAGGAGTGCGTCGCTCACTGCAAGGACATCACTCTCGCGGAGGAGATCAGGATCAACCAGTACGAGAGCCGGCTGGCCGCCATCTACACGGAGCGCGGCGTGCCGATCTGCACGCACAACGCCTGCAACCTGCACCGGATACGACAGCCCCGGCTACCGCTCCTTCGTGGTCGGTCTCCCAGTCGCTGCTCGGGGCGGAGCAGGGCATCAAGTACCAGTTCCTGGAGCACGGCCTGAACATGAACCTGATCCAGGACATCGCCATGGTCAGGGTGACCGAGCGGCTGTGCCGCGAGTACTGCGCGCGCTTCGGCTACGACGACGTGGACTTCTTCACCGGCTGCTACCCGTTCCTCGGAGCCTGGCCGCCTCGCGCGGAGGAGGCCAACGCGATGATCGCCTGGAACGCCATCATCCCCATCATGGGCGGCTTCACGACCGTCATCCTCAAGAGTGAGGACGAGGCCTTCGCCACCCCCACCAAGGAGGGCATGGCCAGCTCGGTCAGGCTGGCTCGGCACCTGCTCACGCTGCATGGGAAGCCAGACGGCTCCCCGAGTGCGAGGAGCTGAGGACCGAAGAGGCCATGATCGAGCTCGAGGTGCGGGCCGTCATGGAGAAGTGCCTGGACGCGGGCGACGGCGACATGGCCGTCGGGATGTGCAGGGGCGTCGAGGCCGGCTGGGTCGACACCATGCTCACCCCGTGGAAGCACAACAAGGGCCGGGTCATGGTCATGCGCGACGCGGAGGGCGCGGTCCGCTACTGGGATCCGGGCGACATCCCGCTGCCGGACGAGGTGCAGGGAGTATCACCGGGAGAAGCTGGCAGGGCGCGAGAAGAAGGAGGGCCGCCCGCTCGACTTCCAGATGCTCGTGAGCGATCTGCAGTTCGCCTCGATCTTGCCGAAGTGCGAGCTGACGCCGGGCTCGGCGCCGCCCCGTGCAGATCAGGGAGGTCACGTGACAGAAGAGAGGTCAACAAGAGCGTCGTCATCGGGACGATCGGCGCCGACGCCCACATGATCGGCGGCTGGGTGCTGGAGAAGGCCTTCAGTCAGGCCGGCTTCACCGTCGCCTTCCTGGGCGCCGTGGTGCCGCAGCAGGAGTTCATCAACGCCGCCATCGAGATCGACGCCGACGCGATCCTCGTGTCTTCGATGTACGGGATGGGCATCCTCGACTGCGAGGGCCTTCGCCAGAAGTGCATCGAGGCGGGCCTGGAGGACATCATCCTCTACGCGGGCGGCACGGTGGCGGCTCCCATCGAGATCGAGAAGAACTGGCCCGAGGTCGAGCGGCGCTTCACAGGCGCTCGGCTTCGACCGGGTCTTCCCGAACACCTGCACCGCGGAAGAGGCGGTGCAGGCCCTCAAGGCCGATCTCGGTCTCGACTGAGCCGCGGGCCATGAGCATCTACCTGCTGGTCGACATCGGGTCCACCTACACCAAGATCCTTGCGGTCGATCTGGCGGAGGAGACCATCCTGGGGCGGGCGCAGTCGCCCACGACGATCGAGACCGACGTCACCATCGGGCTGAACAAGGCCCTCGCCGAGCTGGTCGACACGTGCGGGCTCGACCTGGCGCGCGTCGACGGGCAAGTACGCCAGCAGCAGCGCGGCGGGCGGCCTGAAGATGGCGGCCATAGGCCTGGTGCCCGAGTTGACGCTGGAAGCGGGCGCGCAGGGCCTGCCTGGGGGCCGGGCGCCAAGCTCGTCTGCGGCTACGGCTTCGAGATCGACAGAGAGATCGTCGAGGCCATCGAGGCGGCCAAGTGCGACATCATCCTCCTGTGCGGCGGCACCGACGGGGGCGACAAGAAGACGATCACCCACAACGCCCGCATGCTGGCCCACTCGACCGTCGACTGCCCCATCCTGGTGGCGGGCAACCGGGTGGTCGCGGACGTGGTGCGGGAGATCCTCGAGAGGCAGGGCAAGAAGGTGTACCGGGCGAGCAACGTGCTGCCGCGCCTCGACACCGTGGAGGTGGAGCCCGCCCAAGAGCTGATCCGGGAGATCTTCATCGCCCACATCACCAAGGCGAAGGGCCTGGACAAGGCCGCCGACTTCATCGGCGGCCCCATCATCCCCACGCCCAAGGCGACCCTGCAGGCGGCGGCTCTGCTGGCCGACGGGACGGACGGCGAACCTGGGATCGGCAGCCTCCTCGTGCTCGAGGTGGGCGGGGCCACCACCAACGTCCACTCGGTCATGGACCAGTCCCTGGTCACTCCTCAGACCGTGCTCAGAGGCCTGCCGGAGCTCGCGGGTCAAGCGGACCGTCGAGGGCGACCTGGGCATCAGGTACAACGCGCCGCACCATCTACGATCTTCGTCGGCAGGGATGCCTTCCTCGCCGGAGCTGCGCGAGTCTCTACCCAGCGGTCGACGAGCAGGCGTTCGACCCGGACGCGCACATCGACTTCCTCTCCAAGAACGTCGGGCACGTGCCCGCGACCGAGCTCGAGCTCGACGCCGACATCGTGCTGGCCGAGTCCGCGGCCTCCATCGCCGTCGAGCGCCACGCCGGCACGGTCCGGCAGGAGTTCTCGGTCGTCGGGGAGATCCTGGTGCAGCAGGGCAAGAACCTGCTCGAGGTCCAGAACGTCATCGGCACCGGTGGCATATTCAGGTACGGCCTGCACCCGGAGAGGGTCCTGCGCTCCGCGCTCTTCAGCCCGGAAACGCCGTGGAGTCTGAAGCCGCGGGCTCCCCAGCACCTTCGTCGATCGGGAGTATGCTGTACGGCGTCGGGCTGCTGGCCGAGCACCATCCGGTGCAGGCCCTCCGGATCGCCAAGAAATACCTGAGGGCGACGATACCTGAGGGCGACTGATCCAAGCCGGCCGGGGTCGAGACCAGCGACAGAGCTGGGAGTAGGTCGTGAAGGCAGAGCAGCAGCTTGTGAGCTTCGTCTGCGGCACCTCCTTCCACGACCTGCCGCCGGCGCGTGGTGAGCGTCGACCAAGGACCAACTGCTCGCCGACATCGGGACGGTGATCGCCGGGGCTTGGGCAGAGGGCTGCGAAGACGGTGGTGGCCATGGCCAAGGAGGCGGGGGGCAGGCCGGAGGCGTCGATCCTCGTTCATGGCGGCAAGGTCCCGGCGCAGCAAGCGGCCTTCGTGAATGCCGTGATGGCGAGGGCCCTCGACTTCTGCGACGCGGTCGTCCCGGGCGCGCACCCGGGTACGGCGATCATCCCGGCGGCGCTGGCGGCGGCCGAACTCGCCGGCGGGGTGAGCGGGGCCGACTTCCTCACCGCGGTCTGCCGTAGGGACCGAAGTGGCGCTGCGGCTGAATCTGGGAGAAGCGGAGTACGACGGGTTCGATCCCACCGGCGTCTGCGTCCCCTTCGGCTCCACGGCGGCGGCTGCGAAGATCCTGGGCCTCTCCGAGGCGGAGACGTGGAACGCGCTCGGCTCTGGCCTTCTGCCGGTGCGGAGGCAGCTTCCAGGCGAACGTCGACGGAGCCCTCGCGGTGAGGGTGATCGAGGGATGGGTGGCAGAGACCGGGGTCACCTGCGCCAGGCTGGCCGGCGCGCGGCATCACGGGGCCCAGCCAACTTCCTGGAGGGTGTCTACGGCTACCTCGCATCTCTTCGGCAGAGACCGGGTGACCGGCGGGTCGATCGTCTCGGGACTGGGGACCGACTATCAGGCCGGGAACCTGGTGTTCAAGAAGTTCCCCAGCTGTGGAGCCACCCAGGCGAGCACGCAGCTGATCCTGGATCTGATGGCCGAAGAGGGATTCGGGGCCGATGACGTGGAGCGCGTCGAGATCACCGTCCCGCCCTACATCTACAGACTGGTGGGCCATCCCTTCCAGGTGGGGAGCAATCCCAAGGTCAATGCCCAGTTCAGCATCCGCTACTGCGTGGCCAACGCCCTCAGCCGCGAAGGCTCACGGCTGGCTCACTTCGAGGAGGACGCCATCAGGGATCCCGAGTGCTGCGGCTCGTCGAGAGGATCGAGGTGATCCCGGACGCTGCGCTGGACGCGCGCGGGCACACGGCGGTGGACATGCGCGTCTTGACCAAAGACTCCCGAGAGTACCTGCGAAGCACCGACGTCGCCCCAGGATTTCCCGGAAAGCCCTCTCACCAGGGAGGAGCATCTGCGGCGGTTCAGGGATTGCCTCGAATTCGCCGACAGGCCCGTACCTGCCGAGAAGGCGGCTGCCATCATCGACTTCGTGGCCCGGCTCGACGAGCGGGAAGACATGCGGGGGCTGGTGCCGTTGCTGCTCGAAGCATGACAAGCTACAAGCGCACCTGGCGGCCTGCAACCTGGCCGGGTTCATCCAGAGCGCGACCATGAACCTGTCGCCGTTCCTGTTCGTGCCGCTCATGCTCCTCTACGGCCTCAGCTATACGCAGCTCGGCTTCCTGGTGCTGCTCAATTTCGTGGCCCAGTTCGCCGCCGACCTCTATTTCGGCTGGCCGGTCAACAAGTACGGCTACCGCGCGTTCTGCATCGGTTCCCAGGTGGCCATCGTCGTGGGCCTGGCTCTGTTTGCGTGTGCGCCCTGGATCGCTCCCGGTCACGAGATGGTGGTGCTCTCCATCGGCACGGTGATCTTCTCCGCCGCCGCGGGACTGCTGGAAGTCCTGCTCTCGCCGATCACCAAGACCATCCCGGCGGAGAACAGCGAAGCCAATTTCATGATCATGCACAGTTCGTTCGCCGGGGGGATATTCGCCGCAGCGCTGGTGACCACCGTGCTCCTTCGTCTCCTCGGGAACGAGATGTGGCAACTGGTCGTATTGCTCTGGACGGTCCTCCCTCTCTACAACACCTTCCGCTTCGTGAGAGCTCCGATGCCCGCCATCATCCCCGAGCACCAGCGCATGAAGGTCCCCCGGCTCCTGCGCAGCCCGGTCTTCATCGTGGCCTTCTTCGCCATCTTCTTCGGCGCGGCCACCGAGCTCCTCATCGTCCAGTGGGGCTCCACCTACCTGGAAGAAGGTCTGGGATTGCCCAAGGCCCTGGGTGATGTCCTGGGCCTCTGTCTGTTCGCGGCCATGCTGGCTGCCGCCCGCCTGCTCTACGCCAAATGGGGCAGCGGTCTCAACCTCAACGTGCTCATGATCTGGGGGTCTGTCGCCTGCATCGTGCTCTACGTGGTGGTGGCTCTCGCCCCGACGGCCTGGCTGGTACTGGTGGCCTTCGCCCTCATCGGGTTCTGCTCGTCGATGTTCTGGACCGGCACCCTCATCGTGGCCGCGGACAGGCTTCCTTTCACGGGAGCGCTCATCTTCGCCCTCTTGGCGGGCGGGGGCGACCTGGGCATCGCCGTCGTCGGTCAGCTCGTGGGTTGGCTGTCAGACTACTTCGCCGCCCGGGCGCCTTCGGACTGGGATCCGGCGCAGTACGGCCTGCGGATGGCCATGGTCGTCGCGATCGCCGTGCCCGTGCTGTCACTTCTGTTCCAGCTCCCGCTCAGACGGCTCGCGCCGCACCGCGCCGGGCCGGTCCCGAGACGGCCGGCCGCCGCGAGGGAGAAGCTAGGCGTAGGCGGGCGGAGGCGGGTTAGGCCGCGCTGGTCGCCGGCCACCGTCGCCGTCGGGCCGCCGCGCCGTTGGGCGCGCGGCGGCCATCCGCCGCCGCGTCGGCTTGGGCCGGGGCGGCCACGGATTCGAGTATGAGTTCCAGCATCTTCTTGGAGCGTTCCTCGTTCCACGCTTCCGAGACGCCCATGAGATGCGTGATGTCCTCGGTCCAGGCCCGGCCCACGATCATCCAGGCCGTCTGCTCGGGGTCAGCGTCGTCACGGATGCTGCCGTCTTTCTGGCCCGCGCGTACGATCCCCGCGATGTCCCCGACCAGAAGGAGATGCTTCTCGCCCAGAGCCTCGCGAAGTCCCTCCTCGGGTGGTGCAGCGATGAACTCAAAGAGCGCGAGGACCGACCGGTCGTTCTCCTCGGAAAGGAGTTGCGTGTGCCGGTGGCCGATGCCCCGCAGGCGTTCCAGCGCGTTGCCCTCCATGGGATAGCGGTGGGGAAGGGTCCTCAGCTCGAACAACACGTCGAGAGCCGCCAGAAGGATCTCGCGTCGGTTCTCGAAATGGGCGTACAACGCGGGAGTGGTGATGCCAGCGCCGGTGGCGATGCGGGACAAGGTCGTGCCCTGCACGCCGTTCTCCGCCACAGAGGCGATCGTCAGATCGAGGATCTGCGCCCGTCTTTCCTCGTGACCCAACCGCCGTCTGACCGCCATAGCGTCGAGGCCTCCGCATCGTGGCCGAAATCCCATTCCCTATCAACATACCAGATGGCCGTGTCGGTGTCCTTGACAACTTAATCGACCTTAACTAAAGTCGATCATCACGTGGGGATATTCCCAAGAAATCGAGGTATGAGCATGAAAGTGGGTTTCATCGGGATCGGACAGATGGGCGTCCACATGGCTCGAAAGGTCATGGAGGCCGGATTCGATCTCGTCGTCCACGACACGGACAAGGACGCCGCCCAGCCGCTCCTCGAGCGCGGCGCCGAATGGGCAGAGACGCCGGCCGAGGTGGCCGAATCGTGTCGCGTAGTCATCACCTGCCTACCCACCCCCCAGATCGTGGAAGAAGTGGCCCTGGGCCCGTCGGGTCTCGCAAGCGGCTGGCAGGCAGGCGACATCTACGTCGACATGAGCACCAATGCACCCTCGACCGTCCGGCGCATCGCCGAGCAGGCGGCCAAGTCGGGCGTCAGCGTCCTCGACGCCCCGGTCAGCGGGGGCACTCGCGGGGCCGAGCAGGGCACCCTCACCATCATGGTGGGCGGTGAGGCGGCCGCGCTGGAGAAGGCACGGCCGGTGCTCGAGCCGATGTCCAACAAGATCTTCCATCTGGGCGACGTCGGCTGCGGGAACGTGGCCAAGCTGGTCAACAACATGATCGGGCTGGCCTGCAATTCCATCTGCGCCGAGGGCATGGTCCTGGGCGCCCGGGCGGGCATCGATCCCCAGGTGCTCTACGATCTCATGACCATCAGCACCGCCGACAACTGGAGCCTGCGTCAGTATCCGCGCACGGTCTTCAAGCGCGACTTCGCTCCCGGCTTCAAGATCAGCCTGGCCCACAAAGACCTGTCCCTTGCCCTCGGCCTGGGGGAGGAATACGGCGTGCCTCTGCCGGTGGCCGAGGCCGTCAGGGACGATCTCGCCGGGGCGATGGCCACGGGCTTTGGCGGCAACGGCGTCGACGCGGTCATACTTCCTTTGGAGGAAGCGGCCGGCGTCACCGTGAACGTGACCACCTAGGAGGAGAAGATGATCGTCGTAGAAGGTAGCACCGTACACCCGGCTACCATGGCCCCCGAAGACGACCCGATCGTCAAGAGCTCTCCCGTGGGCGGGCGGCGCCTGCTCACCATGACCGACACCGACGGCTGGGCGGCCTCGCTCACCAGCTTCGGCATCGGCGGGAGGCTCAACTGGCACACCCACGATTCCGAGCAGATCCTCTACGTCACCGAAGGCCGCGGCATCGTCGCCACCAAAGAACGGGAGTACGTCATCACCCCGGGTTGTATCGTCTACATCCCCGCGGGCGAGAACCATTGGCACGGCGCCTGCGAGGATTCGTCCATGAGCCATCTCAACATCCAGAAGGCCGGCATCCACCTGGCCCAGTGAGCTTTCGGCTGCCCCGTACCACGCGGAGGCACCCCGAATAGCCGCCGAACCAGGTGTAACCCTCACCTAGAACTTGAAGGTGGCCGGCGCCGGGACCGGTGTGAACTCGCCCTCGTGGAACTTGGCGTTGTCGGTCAGAGCCAGGACGATCATGTAGTACGGCCGGTCGACCTTCTTGTAGTAGTTGGGATTGTGGAGTACTCCGCCCGGTACGTAGATGGCGCTGGGCTCGGTGATGCTGTAGTCCTCGTCGCCCAGATAGGCCACGATCTCTCCCCCCAGGCTCAGGGTGTCGTGGGGATCGGTGGGGACGTAGAGGAAGACCTCGTCGTAGCTCTGGTAGTGCTGCATCCCCTTGGTCCAGTCCCAATACGACATGCCGTCGTTCTTGGCGATGTCGGCCAGGGTGGGGACTCCGACTCCGGTCCCGCCGGCGTACACCAGGAAGAACTCGGCCCACAGGGGCGCCCGGCACACCTTGTCGTCGAACATCAGGTTGGGGGTGCAGACCCTGCCCAGGAGGAACGAGATGTATATGTCCTGCGACAGGGTGAGCCTGTTGACGTACTGGGCGTACCTGCCTTTCCCTGGTTGCGGCGCCCCGATCAGATCCGGGGTGAACATCGGGGGATAGGGATAGTCGGTGACGGCCGCGGGCGCCAGGCTGTAGTCCCTGGTCAGGGCCACCGTCGTGATCATGATGGGGTGGCTGGGATCGTTCACCTTGGTGACGATCCAGGGGTTGTGGGCCAATCCTTTGGGGACGTACACAGCGGTGGGGTCCTTCATGATGAACTTCTCGGCGTCCTCACCGCTGCCCAACCACATCTCCACCTGCCCACCCAGGCGGGTGTTGTCGGTGGGGTCGGTGCCGTAGAAGAAGTAGACCTCGTCGAAGTCGTTGTGCGCATGCTGCCCCACGCTCTTCAGCGCAGCCGCCGGCCTGCCGTCGACAACGGGGGCCAGGGTGCTGGGCGCCATCACTCCCGTCCCGGGGGCGTAGGCATGATAGGTCTCGATCCAGATGGGTGACTCCGGTGTGGTCGTCTGATCGTGGACCAGGGAGAAGTCCGAGATCTTGCCTCTGAACGAGGGGTAGATGAGCTCCGTCCTCAGCCTGAGCGGCTGGACATACTTGGCATACATCCTGTCGGCCATGGTTCCGTCCTCCCTCTTCTGCGTGGTCAAGGACACCATACTTTCAACCCTGGGGAGGCGTCAAGACAATTAATAAAGGTTAATAAAGTTCCTGCTACTATCAGGACATCGCCAAGGGAGCGCGCATCATCTTCGCGGTCGCTCTCAGCGCGGCGGCGGATCGCAAAGCTTCAGACTGACCGGGATCTTCGCGTACCAAGGAGGCTCTTGTGGCTGGAACAGTCCCCCCGGGTTGGTATGACATCTCGCTTCCCTTGAAGCAGGGGATGCACTATCTGGCCATAGACCCGGTGCCGCCGAAGATCTATCGTCTTCACGACGTCGAACTCGGCGGGAAAGTCACCATCACCATGATGGAGATCCTTTCGCATACCGGCACGCACGTCGACGCCCCCCTGCACTTCATCCCCGGCGGCTCGACCGTGTCGGACATGGCGCTCGACGCGACGGTAGGCCCTGCTCGCGTCATCGAGTTCGAGGATCCGGAGACGATCAAAGTAGAGGAACTGGAGAAGCACGACATCAAGGAGGGCGAGCGGATCCTATGCAAGACCCGTAACTCGCCCCGGGTCTTCGAGAGAGAGCAGTGGCTCGACGAGTATGTCTATCTTGACGGGGCTGCTGCCGCATATCTCGCCGAGAAGAAGATCCGGCTCTTCGGGCTGGATTTCATCACCGTGGGCGACTTCAGGAACGAACCCAGTGTGCTCGAGACACACCGGACCCTGCTCTCGGCAGGGATCTACATCATGGAGGGTTGCGCTCTGGCGGACGTGCCCCCCGGGGAGTACGAACTACTCTGCCTGCCCCTCCTCATGTATCACGGCGACGCCGGCCCCTGCCGCGCGCTCCTGCGCCCGTTGAAGTAGAGCCCGGGGGCCGCTCTCGCAGGGTCTAGACCTCGGCCGCCGGCCCGACGGGCACTTCGAGGGGCGCTTCTCGGCCGGCGCGCAGCCCCCTCGCCGTCAGGATGGCGAGGGCCGCGACTATCAGCCCCATGCCGACCGCCTCGAGCGCTCCCGGCTGCTCTCCCAACTGTATCCAGGCTGCCAGCACCCCCACCACGGGGATGGCCAGGCTGCTGATGCCCGCGGTGCCGGCGCGCAGGTTGTGCAGGACGTAGAGCCAAGCCAGCATGCAGATCACTCCCGCGATGAACACGTTGTAGACGAGAGCCGCCACGAAGGCTCGCGTTCCAGACAGGCGCGGCGGTGGCGGTGAACACGGCGGCAAGAATCAGAGGGATCGAGCCGAGCAGGGCCTGCCAGGCGGTGAAGGGCACGATGTCCACCTCGTAACGCCTGCGGATGATCTTGAAGAGCACTGAGGCGATCGCCCAGCACAGGCCCCCCGCCACGGCGAGAAGGCCGGCCGCGAGTCCCCTCAGGTTCCAGGGCTCGAGCACGAGCACCAGGCCTGCGAGCGCCAGTCCCACCACCACCCATTGGATCCCTTGGATCCGTTCGTTCAGTACAGGCCACGCGATCAACAGCAGCCAGAAGGGCATGGTGTAGGTGAGGACGGAGGTCTTGCCCGCACTCCCGACGTACAGGGCCAGGACAGAAAGACCGGATCCGCTGGTCTGAAACAGGCCGAAAAGTGCCGTCCACGCCCAGGGGACGGACGGTCCCAGCCGGCGGCGGCGCACGGCCACGACCACAAACATGGTCAGTGCCGCCAGTACGTTGCGGAGGGCAGCGAAAGTGAAGGGATCGGCATAGCCGACGGCCACCTTCATGACCACCCAGTTGTAGCCCCAGATGAGGGCGAGCAGTGCGAGCGCTACGAAGGGGAGATAGGCTTGCTGTCTCAGATGTTTGTTTGTCACGGTCCATGACATTCTATATGGGGCAGTCCATACGGGGCAGGGACCCACGACAGGGGAGCCGAAGATGCGACTGGAAGATAAGACCGCGCTGATCACCGGGGCCGGCACCGGTATCGGCGAGGCGACGGCGCTACTGTTTGCCGAGGAAGGTGCCCGCGTGGTCGCCACCGACCTCGATCTTGCCGGAGCCGAGCAGACGGCCGCGGCCGTGAGAAGTAGGGGCGCGAAGGCCGTCGGCATAGCTGCCGACATCGCCGACCCGGGTCAAGTATCCGACATGGTCGACCGGGCCATCGCCGCGTTCGGGGGCATCGACATCCTGGTCAACAACGCCGGCGTGGGCAAGGTCCCCGTTGCCACGCTCGAACTGGACGACATGGAAGCCTGGGATCGGGTCATGGCGATCAACGTTCGCGGGGTCTTCCAGTGCAGTCAGCACGTGGCCCGGTGGATGAAGGACCACGGCGGCGGGAAGATCGTCAACGTAGGTTCGCAGACCGGCGTGGCCGGAGCCCCCAACATCAACGCCTACGGTCCGTCAAAGGCCGCCGTCATCAACATGACTCGTTCGCTTGCCGTGGAGTGGGCCAAGTACAAGATCAACGTGAACTGCGTGGCCCCCTGCTGGACGCGGACCGCTCGTCTGGAGGCCGCCATAAGCAGGGGTGTCGTCTCCCTGGAAGAGATCCAGAGGAGATGCCCCCTGGGCCGCCCGGCAGAGCCGGAAGAGGTCGCGAAGGCCATCCTCTTCCTGGCTTCGGACGATGCCGGATTCATCACCGGGGTCACGCTGCCGGTGGACGGAGGTTGGCTGGCGTACGGCTACCAGACGGTGTAAAGAGGGTCATAAGGAGAAAGGCCGCAGACGAGCCGCCGGGGACGCCCGGAGGGCGTCCCCGGCGGCCAGGAAGCGCGTCACGAAGCGTGCCGCCAAGCGTGTCGCGGGGCAGCTCGGAGCAGCGGCTGGGAGCCGCGCTCGGAGCTGCAGTTAGCTGTACTTGATCTCCTGGACCTGGGTCGTGACTTCGGCGTCGGGAACGTACTTGTTGGAGACGAGGAACTTCTCGTAGGTCCACTTGGTGCCCTCGAGCCACTGGCCGCCGGCGGTGGGCATGCGCAGACAGTTGGGCACCGGGTGGGTGACCGCGCCTTCGGCGGCCGGATCCACCGGGATCGAGAAGTCGACAGGTCCGTAGATGGTCTCCACCTTGGCGTCGACGATCGCCTTCATGACGGCGGCCTTGTCGTCGATGTTGGCGCAGCCCTTGAGGCCGGCCACCGCCCACTCCATGAGCGAGTGGACGATCAGCTCCGCCGACCACTGCTTGCCCGTGTCGGCCTCATACGCGTCGGCGAACTCTTTGCACGTCCGTCCGGAGAGAGAGTCCGTGTACGGGTAGTCCGGATGCCAGCTGATCTCGGTGGTCAACCCGATGACGGTCGGACCGATGGCGTTGGCGGTCTCGGCGAAGTTGAGAGCCTGGCCCACGGTGCAGATCTTCGGGTTGAAGCCCTGTTGGAGGGCCTGCTTCCAGAAGTTGGTGAAATCACCGGATTGCATCGCGCCTGCGCAGATCTCCGCACCGAACCTCTTGAACTCGCTGATCTGCTGGGTGTAGTCCTCGGAGCCGGCCTGATACAGGCCCGGCATGGTGTAGGTGTAGCCCGCTTTGGTGAAGTAGAAGGGACCGCCCGTCTTCTCGTCGGACCACGCCCGTCCGTCTTCGCCGTTGCTGTAGATCAGCCCTACCTTCTTGTTGGTCTGGATCTTCTCCCACATGTCGATGAAGCATCCCACCATGGCCTCGATCCCCACGCACAGGGCGTAGCCCCACTTGAAGGGCACCGGATTGGCCGGGTCTTTCTGACGGCCCAAGAAGAACGCCTGCCACGGGCCCTGGATCATGAGGCCCGGAGTCTCCATCGCCTCGCACACCTCGGCGGCCGGGTTCATGGTCTCCGGGGCGCCGCCGGCAAAGATGATGTCCACCTTGTCGTTCTGGATCAGGTCGCCGGTCACCTGCGCGCACCGGTCGGTGGCGGACTGCGTGTCCTGCGTGAGGATCTTGATGGGGTGGTTCTTGCCGTCACCGCAGACGACGCCGCCGGCGACGGCCTTGGTCCACTGTTCCTCGACCCAGTCGAACGGGCCGGCGAAAACGGACAGGGGACCGGTCTTGGGCACCACGGCTCCGATCTTGATCTCCCGGCCGGTCTCCGCCGCGGCAGACACCGTCGTGGTCGCACCCGCGCTGGTGGTGGTCTCCTCGGCTTCGCCGCAGGCAGCGACGAACCCGCCCAGACCACCCGCGACGCCGATGGTGGCGCCGGCGATCCCGGCGATCCTGAGGAACTCCCTACGGCTTACGGCTCTCTCTTCTGGCATCTGTACCCCTCCCGGAATCGATTACCATTCGTATCAGACTTCGTATACGAAGTTAGCTTCACCATATAGCGCTCCTCGGGATGAAAGTCAATAGTAGGATCGAACGAGCGGGGTCTTCCCAGTGTGTTCTTGAGGGGTCCAGACGATCTGGACGGTGTGCAGGCTCAGCCTCGATAGGCCTTGGCCGGTTCACTCTCGCTTTCACAGGGACCAGCGGCTGTGACGCGTTCGTCGTCTTTGTCGTCGGTGGCGTTTTCGGCCGTCGTCCTCGGCGATGTAGCCCAGGTTCACCGAGATCTCGGCCGCCGCCTCCTTGAGGTCGTGTAGGGCGGCGTCGAGGTACTCCTTGTCGTTCTCCCGCGTGGACGGGAGGCCCAACGACAGAGCGCCGACCGTGTTGCCGGTGAAGTCGAGGACGGGGACGGCCAGTCCCATGAGGCCTTCCACCACCTCGTTGACTTCGAGGGCATATCCGCGTTCCCTTACCAGCGGGAGCCGTTCGAGGAACAGGTCGCGCTCCATGATGGAGTAGGGGGTGTGCTGCTCGAGCGGGTATCTCTCAAGAAGGGCGTCGACGGCTTCGCGGGGGAGTGTCGCCAGAAGCACCTGGCCTACGGGACCATAGGTCAAGGGCCGCACCGTCCCCACTTCGCTCGGCATGGGGACCATGGCGAACCCGTCGCCGAAGCCCTGTCGTTTCTCCACGGTGACCAAGAAGTCGCCGTTGCGCATGACGAGGACGATGGTGGCCCCGGAACGCTTCTCGAGGACGGTGAGAGGTCCGGCGGCGGCCTCGACGGGGGACAGGGAAGAGCGGACGAGGCTCCCCATCTCGAATAGCCGGCGTCCAAGCCAGTACCGGCCGGTGGCGGGCGACTGTTGCAGTAGGCCGCGCCGCTTCAGGTTCGCCACGAGCCGTATGGCAGTCGACCGGTTCAGACCCGTCGCCTCGACGATCTCCCGCATACTCAGATCTCGTTCGCGCAGCGTGAAGGCGTCGAGAATATCGATGGCCTTGTCGAGTACGCGTACCCGGTAGGGGTCTGGTTTTTCCAACTTCGGGGCCACTGCGCTCCTTGTCCATATAGTGAACAACACGACCATATCATGAACTTTTTCTTGACACCACCCTGTCCCATATGAATTAATGGGGCCATCACCGCCAAGAACCAAAACGTGAGCGATAGGAGTTGATGAGAATGGCGGAGCAGGACTACATCCACATGCCCACGCTCGAAGAATACTCGGAGCGCTTCAAGAACTTCTTCAATTTCAAGCGCTCGGAAGACGGCATCCTGGAAGTCAAGATGCACACCTTCGGCGGCCACGTGCACTGGAGCTACCAGATGCACCACGCGCTTTCGGAGCTATGGACCGTCGTCGGGCATGACACCAAGAACGAGCTCCTCATCTTCACGTCCACCGGCGAGAAGTGGATCGCCGAGACGGATGGCTCTTCCTTCAAGGACGTGGAAGACTCCCCGGACGACGACCAGCGTTTCAATGTGCAGATCTACGACACGCTCAAAGTGGTCGAGAACTTCGTCAACGACATCGAGATCCCGACGATCAGTGCCATCAACGGCCGGGGCATCCACTGGGAGACGGCCCTGATGAGCGACATCACGCTGTGTACCCCTGACTTCATCCTGCAGGACGACCACTTTGGCATGCACAGCGGCATGGTTCCCGGGGACGGCCAGATGATGGCCCTTCAGGTGTTGCTCGGTCTCAAGCGTGGCAACTACCTGGCCTACACCCTCAAGGGCATCGACGCGCAGACATGCCTCGAACTCGGAGCCGTCAACGAGGTCGTCGAGCGCGACAAGATCCTCGATCGGGCCTGGGAGCTCGCCCGCATGATCATGAAGACCAACCGCTCCACCCGCCGCATGACCCACCACGTCGCCGTGCGTCCCTGGCGCGAAGTGGTCGAGCAGAATCTCCGTCAGCAGGTTTACGCAGAGATGTACTCCTTCAACCTGGTCAAGTCGCACCACGACTTCGACTACATCAAGTACAACGACGACAAGATGGCGACGATGTAGAGGCGCGGAAAGCGCAGATTGTGACAACAAGGAGGAGATGACCATGGCGCTGCAACCGTACGTCCACGTGGAGACGCTGGAGGAATACAGCGAACGATTCAAGGATTTCGCCCACCTGGAGCGCACCGAGGACGGCATCCTCCTGTGCCGCCTTCACTGGAAGGGCGAGGCCTGCGTGTGGAGCTACCAGACCCAGATGAGCTACGGCGAACTCTGGACCGCCCTGGGACACGACAAGGCCAACGAGATCATCATCCTTACCTGCGCGGACCCCTACTGGATCACCCAGCGCAGCGATCCCGCCTCGTTCGATGAAGTCGAAGATTCCGGCGACCTTGCCCTCAAGTACAACTGCAACGTTCCCGACACCATGAACTTCGTCGAGAACTTCATCAACGACATCGAGGTGCCGGTCATCGCGGCCATCAACGGCATCGGGCAGCACTACGAGTTCGCCCTGATGGCCGACATCGCCATCTGCGTGCCCGACTTCTACTTCTCCGACGCTCACTTCTCCCACAACATCGTTCCCGGCGACGGCATGAACTTCTCCTACCGCGTGTGTGTGGGGCAGAAGCGGGCGGCCTACATGGCCTACATGGAACCGAAGATCGATGCCAAGACCGCCCTGGAGTGGGGTCTCATCAACGAGATCGTAGAGCACGATCAGCTCATTCCGCGCGCCTACGAGATCGCAAACCACATCATGAAGACAGGCCGGCCCGTCCGCCGCCTGACCCATGAGCTCGTCATGCGGCCGTGGAAGCGCGCTCTGCAGGACGACGAACGCGTCCACGTACTGGCCGAGATGTACGCCGTCGCGCTGCAGGCCACCCGCCACAACTTCGACAAGATCGCCGCCGACTTCTTGGGGGATCGTCCCCAGCACAAGCAGTAAGAGAACGGGGGAGACATGAGCACGAACACCGCAGGGAAGATAGCAATCGTCGGCACGGGCACCATGGGTGAGGGCATCGCGCAGACCTTCGCTCAGAACGGGTTCGACGTGCGGCTCGTCGCGCGCCGCGAAGAGCCGCTGACCCGGGCCCTCGAGCAGATCCCCCACAACGTCAGGCAGTTCATCGAGTTCGGTCTCATCCAGGAGACCGTCGAACAGGTGATGGGTCGTATCCAGGGCATGGTGACCACCGACATGGCTCAGGCCGTGGAAGGGTGCAGGTACGTGGTGGAGACCATCCGCGAGGTCCTTGACGACAAGCGGGCTCTTCTGAGTTCGATCCAGGCGGCCGACCCGAACGTGATCATCGGGAGCAATACCGGCAGCCTGACCATGGACGCCCTCGCCGAAGGGCTGCCCCGCCCCGACAACATCATCGGCATCCACTACTTCAACCCCGCGCACATCATCCCCCTGGTCGAGATCCATCGCGGCAGCGAGTGCTCGGAAGCTACCTTCGACGAGACCAAGCGCCTCATGGAGGCCTCCGGTAAGAAGACGGTGCTCGTCCGTAAGGAGAGGCCCGGGTTCATCGTCAACCGGCTGATGGGGGCGCTCGAACGCGAGATCGACTACCTGTTGGATGAGGGGATCGTGACCCCCGAAGACCTGGACATCGCCGTCAAGTCGAGCACCGGCTTCAGGTTCGCCTGCCTGGGTCCCATGGAGGTGGAGGACATGATCGGCCTCGACATCTCCATGACGGTGTCCGGCCGGGTGTTCAAAGGGCTGAGCAACGCCACCGAACCGTCTCCTATCCTGGTGGAGAAGGTCAACCGGGGAGAACTGGGGATCAAGTCGGGCAAGGGCTGGTACGACTACACCGGCAGGACGCGCGCTGAGGTCCTCGAGGAGAAGAACCGCAAGCTGCTTCCCCAGCTCAAGCTGTTCATGGGGCAGCAGTAGAACGAGGAGCGCGTTCCTCGCCGCCGTCAACGAAAGGAGTCCCAGTGTTCGATCTAACAGGCAAGGTCGCGATCGTGACGGGAGGCGCCGGGGGCCTGGGGCGCCCCATCGCTCTCGGCCTGGCGAAGTGCGGCGCTGATGTGGTGGTAGATGATCTCGCGTCCGCGAACCCCCAGGGCGTGGCCGACGACATCAAGGCGCTGGGGCGCAAGGCGCTGGCCGTCACGGCCGACGTCACCAGCGCCGAGTCGATGAAGGAGATGGCCGACCTGGTCGTCAAGGAGTTCGGCAAGATCGACATCCTTGTGAACGTGGCCGGCATCAACGCGCGTTTCTCGGCCGAGGAGATGCCCGCCGAAGAGTTCGAGAAGGTGATCCGCTTCAACATCGCCGGGACCTTCCTGCCCTGTCAGGCGGTGGGTAAGGTCATGATCGAGCAGAAGCGGGGCAAGATCATCAACATGGGCTCCGTGAGAGGCAGCGTCGCCCCCTCCATCGGCGGTACCGCCTATGCATCCAGCAAGGGAGGCGTCCACCAGTTGACCCGCACTCTGGCGGCCGAATGGGCCAAGTACGGCATCAACGTCAACGGCATCGCACCCGCGCTGGTGATGACCGACATGACCCGGGAGTTCCTCTCCAAGCCGGAGATCTACTCCAAGATGACGGCAGAGATCCCCCTTGCCCGGCTGGGCTTCCCCGAAGACCTGATCGGTCCCATCGTCCTGCTCGCGTCGGACGAGTCCGACTTCATGACCGGTCAGATCATCTACGTAGACGGCGGATTGTCGGCCGTCTGACCGGCACCGGACACCGGGACGCGCACACAGGACGGAAAGGAGTCAACGACCGTGAAGAAGGTCGCTTACGCAGACATGACGAAATACGGCGTTCCGCCGAAGCACTTCAACGTGGTCTCCGGCAGGTTCCAGGGCGAGACCGAGACCGGTCTCAAGGCCTTCTGGATGGGGATGTCGCACTACCTCCCGGGCGGAGGGGTGGAATGGTCGGGCGAGGATTCGGCCGAAGAAAAGGTGTACTTCATCCTCGAGGGTGAGTTGACGGTCACGAGCAAGGACGAGACGTTTGTGCTCGGCCCCCGAGACTCGCTCTACATAGGGCCGAACGAGGGCCGTTCGATCGTCAACAACACCAGCAGGCCCGCCACCATGTTGGTGGTGGTCAACACGCTGCCCAAGACCTGAGCCCGACTAGGAGGAACCGCACCGTGAACCCGATCATCACCGCCTCGCTCACCGGCCCTGCGGCCACCAAGAAGGACACCCCGGCCATGCCGGGCAACCCGGCCGAGATCGCCGAAGCCGCCAAGGGAGCCTACGAGGCCGGCGCGGCCGTCATCCACATCCATCTGCGCGAGAACGACGATTTCACCACCGACCTCGACGTCGCCCGCCGCACGGTGGAGCTCTGCCGCGAGAAGTGCCCCGGTATCGTGCAGCTCTCCACGGGCGGAGGCTTCGCGTATGAAGACCGCATGAGGATCGTCGAAGCGAAGCCCGCCATGGCCACGCTCAACCCGGCCACCATGACCATCGGTCCCAACGAGTTCCGCAACCCGCCCAAGCAGATGCTGCAGCTCGCCGAGCGCATGCTCGAGCTGGGCGTCAAAGCGGAGGTCGAGATCTACGACACCGGGCACCTGGGCCTGATGCTGGGTCTCCTGAACAAAGGGCTGCTCACGGAACCGCTGCAGGTCTCTTTCGTCATGGGCGTCAACGGCGGCATGCCTGCCGATCCCATGCTTCTCTCCTACCTGGTCAAGGAGCTGCCGCAGAACACCAGCTGGCAGGTCATCGCCATCTCCAAGGCCAATCTGCCGCTCACCACCATCGGGCTGGCCATGGGCGGCAACGCCCGCACCGGTCTCGAGGACACCATCTACGTGCGGCCGAAGGAACTGGCGTCGTCCAACGCTCAGCTCGTGGAACAGTTGGTGGGCGTCGCCAAGTCCATGAACCTCCAGCCGGCCACGGTCGACGAGGTCGTCGAGCGGCTGAAGACTCACGCCGGAGCTGGTGCGGTAGGGTAGCGACACTCTGCGGGTCGAACTGGTAGCGCCGCTTCGCGGCCGACCGAGAGGCCGGCGCCTAGGAGGGACCGAGTAGAAGGCCTCACGTCCTCGGTGAGTACGGTTCACCCCCCGGACCGTGCTCACCGAGGACGTGAAAAGACTACAGTCCTCGGTTGGGGCATGCTCTACATTCGTGTGAACAGTGGCCCGAGCCGCCCCGCTTGGGGCAATCATCGAGAGCGGGGAACACCCCCGCGTCTGTCGATCCGGTCTGTCCGGGCCCAGGGGAGCTTGCGCCGGCCTCGTAGGCCGGGCCATGAATAGGAGCGGCGTGGAAGCCATGGTCATGCCTGGCGCCTCCGTGGCCACCGTGTCGATGGCCTCCATGCCCGTGGCCTCCATGGGGGTGCTCGCCGCCGGTGTGGTGTCTATCTGCTGAGTTCTGCCTGTCGTGTCCCAAGGGTCTTCTCCTGCTGGTATGTTATCGATATATCGAAATATATCGGATAGACGCGATGGCGTCAACAGGTGGTTTGGCACGGGTAGGGGGTTCCGACTATGATGAGGGACTGAACCAGCGGCATAAGTCTGCCGGTCCTGTCAGGCTGGCGGAGAGAGGGGGACCCTCCGGTTGGAATCGCCTGATCCGCAAGAGATCCGCATCCTCCTGGTCGACGATCATCCGCTCGTCCGTCGGGCCTTGCGCGACATCCTCGAGAAGGAAGCGGACCTTCGGGTGATCGGCGAGGCCGGCGACGGGCAGCAGGCGATCGAAATGACCGAGGAACACCAGCCCGACATCGTGATCATGGACATCAGCATGCCCGTGTTGAACGGCGTCGAGGCCACCAAGCAGATAAAGGTCGCGAACCCCCTGACCTCGGTCCTGATCCTCACCGTCCATACCGACGTGGAGACGATCTTCAGCATCCTTCAGGCCGGAGCGAGCGGGTATCTGGTCAAGTCGATATTCGGGCCTGAAGTCATCCACACGATCCGCGCCGTCATGGACGGCGACATGGTGCTGTCGGCGGAGGTCTCCCAGGAGGTGGTCAAGTACACGCTCCAGCACGGGACCAAGCCGGTCAAGCCGGTGCCTCAGGACCGGATCTCGGCCAAAGGCATGGAGATCCTCTCGCTTGCGGCGAAGGGCCTGTCGAACAAAGAGATCGGTGCCAAGCTCGGAATAACCGAGGCCACCGTCAAGAGCTACTTCGTGGACATATTCCAGAGACTGAACGTGCGCTCGCGCACGGAGGCCATCTTTGTCAGTCTCAAATCAGGCATCCTCACTCTGGACGATCTGGGCTGAGCGCTGCGTACGGGATCGTCGCCCGTATCACCGTGCCCCGCCCGGGCGTAGATTCGACGTCGAGCTCGCCGCCTATCGACAGTATTCTCTGCTCCATGCCCATCATGCCGAGCTTGCTTTCACTGACGTAAGTCCCGAGTCTCTCAGGCGGCTGAAAGCCGATACCGTAGTCCTTGACCTCCAGGAATAGCCTCTCCTCGTCGAACTCCAGGGTGACCGCACCCTTCTTTGCCTGGGCGTGCCGCTGGATGTTGCCGATGGCCTCTTGCACCACGCGGAAGGCCGTGACTTCGGACAGGCTCGACATCTTGTGCTCCTCACCCACGACCGAGATGTCCAGATGACAACCGTTCTGGTTGTTGCTGTTGTTGACCAGCCACCTGATCCCCGAGACAAGCCCGAAGTTGTCCAATATGCTCGGTCTCAGGTTCATGCTCAAGCGCCGCAGATCGTCCATCGTCTGCAGCACCTGTTGCTTGATCCAGAGGTTCCCGTTCACCTGGTTCTCCTCGGTGCCGGATAGCGCCAGAGCGTCGGCCTTGTTGGCGATCACCATGAGGGTCTGCAGGGTCTCGTCGTGCAGTTCCTGGGCGATGCGTCGGCGCTCGGCCTCCTCGGTCTCCACCAGCTTGGCGATGTAGGCCTGCCTTTCCTGCTCCCGCTCGACGAAGTATCGCCTCTCGCTCTCGCGCGATCTCTGTTCCACCCGGATGATGGCCACGAGGAGGACCGGCAGGAGGAGCAGAGCAAGGCTGATCCAGTGCACGCTGTTGCTCCAGGAGAGAAGGGTGGGGAGCAGCCAGAAGAGAGTGAGGAACCAGGCGAACATGCCTCCTGGCCAGGAGAGGGTCAGCGAGCCGTAGATGATGGGGATGAGAAAGAGCACGCCGAAGATGTGGTACTTGATCTCCACGTGCAGGACGAGCGGTTCCAGTGCGGAGAGCCAGGGGAGGAAGCGCCAGATACCCCCGTCGAACCGCCAATCGGGCCAGGGCCACGCCTGATAGATGAACAGGAGTCCTGCCGAAAGGCCCGCGACCACCCAGAAGTGTGGGTTCCTGACGGCCCTCGAGACGGCCGATCTGATGCCACCCAACGTCCCGCTGCCCGACGCATTATCCATACTTGTCAGGATACCTCACGGCCATCGACCAAAGTTGGTCAACCAAAGTGATGGACAGCGCGTGGGTCCCGCTGTAAACAGAGATTGCGGACCGGACCGTATTCGTATACGAACTCTGATACGTATGGGCCGAACCGCTCAGATCGTTCGTCCTGGTGTAGCGAGGGGGAAAGACCAGAGGGGGTGGATATCGAGAGACAGGGCGTCAGGGTGTCCCCGCGTAGACAACAAGACAAGGGTCTATCGTCGAAACTTGGTTTAAGGGGAGTGAGATGAAGAAAGCAAAATGGGTCGTCGGACTAGTGGTTCTCGTGCTGGTGCTCGGTCTGGTGTCGCTTCTGACCGCCTGCGGCGAAGAAACGACCACCACGACTGCCGCCCCATCCACCGACACCACCGCTGCGCCGACCACTACCACCGCCGCGCCTGAGACCACCACTACGGTGGCCGGGGTGCCCGACACCGGGCAGACCTACGAACTGAAGATGTCCATCCACGTCCCGGCGAGAGCCAGCATCGTCGGGGCCTACTACACGCCGTGGATCGAGGCTGTCAAGACGGCCACCAACGGTCGGGTCACGATCGAGTTGTATGCCGAAGAGACCCTGGTGAAAGAGGCGGACCAGTACGACGCCGTCACCTCCGGTCTTGCCGACATCGCCTCGCTGACGGCCGACGCCACCCCGGGCCGCTTCCCGCTGTCGGAATTCTACGGCCTGCCGCAGATGTTCCCCAGCGCCGAAGTGACGGGCCGGGTCTACTGGGATATCCTCACTGATTCGCCCGCGGCCGAGGAATGGAAGGACGTAGTGCTGCTGGGCTGCCCGGTCATCGCGCCGGCCCAGTACTTCGGCAACAAAGAGGCCAAAGTCCCCGCCGACATGGCCGGCCAGAGGGTGCGGTCGGGCGGACAGATCGAGGCCTGGCTCATCGAAGAGCTGGGTGCCACTCCGGTGGAGATCAGCACGGGTGAACTGGCGACGTCCATGGAAAGAGGCATGGCCGACTCCTGCTTCCTCAGCTACTCGTTCGGCCTGATCACCGGTATCAAGGACGTCACCAAGTACCGTACCGAGACCGACATGTTCTACCGCGCCTTCGCCCTGATCCTGAACCAGAAGGTGTGGGATTCCATGCCCAAGGTGCTTCAGGACCAGATCATGAGCGTCAGCAATCCCGACGCCTTCTCGGCCTACAACGCGGCGAACGAGGCGTTGGCGGCGGAAGATAAGGCCGCTATCGAAGGCTCCGACAAGGGTGCCGGCAATCCTCCCATCTATATCCCCACCGCGGAAGAGCTGGCGCTGTGGAAGGCCGCTGCCGAGCCGGTTTGGGGCACGTGGGTAGCAGGAGACCGGTGGCGACGCTCAGGCGGTGCTTGACCAGGCCCTCGCGCTCGTCGAGAAGTACGGTGCCATGGCCCCGACCGAGGTGACCACCACCACCGCACCGGCCGGAACCACCGGGATCTTCTTCGAAGACCTGGGCAACGACAAGGTCAAGATTGTCACCAAGCCTGAACCTGGCCAGGAGTTCCCCGCCAAGACAGGTGGTCCGTTCGGTGTCACCATCGAGGCCTTCGACGGTAGCGGCAAGAGCCTCGGCGCCCTCGAGCTTCCCGAGTCAGCTGGAGGGCGTCCTCGACTACTCCGGAGTCGCCGGCATCGCCAAGATCGTCGTCACCGATGTTCCGCACGGTGGCGCAACCTACGAGTACATGATCCCGTAAGCCAACGCGATGATGGTCGGCCCCGGTCGTCTCGACCGGGGCCGACCGACCCAGCCGGAGGACACGCATGACTGAACACGGGCAACCCGAGGGCGCGGCCGCGGTGCCGACCACCGGCCTTGCCAAGGCCGCCGATGCGATCGAGGCCTTCATCAAGCCCATCTACAAGTGGCTTGCGTATGCCGGGGCCGCGGCCCTGGGAGCGATGGTAGTGGCGATGATCTGGTCGATCATCGGGCGCCGCTTCTTCAACGCGCCGCTCAAAGGATCGACCGAGATCACCCAACTGGGGTTGGTGATCATCACCTTCCTGGTGATCGGGTACGAGCACATGGGGCGGCACGAGAAGATGACCGTCGACATCGTGGCCAAGCACCTGCCCAAACGGGCGCAACTGATCATCCAACCGATCATCTATCTCCTGGGCATAGCCATCTTCTGCATCCTGTGCTGGCAGTTGGTGGTGTTGGCGATGACCTACCAGGAGGCCAATCAGCGTACGCGCAACGTCGACATCGAGATCTATCCCTTCACGTACTTGGCCGCCTTCGGGATCTTCACCATGATCCCCGTCTTCGTGATGCGCTTCCTGCGGTCCCTGGCCGAGGCGGTGAAGAAATGAGCGAGCTTCCCCTGTGGGCCTTAGGGATCATCGGCGCGGGCATCTTCTTCATCCTTATGTTCCTGAGGATGCACGTGGGGCTTTCTCTGATGATCGCCGGCTTCATCGGCATCTGGCTTTCCCGAGGCTTGGACCCGGCCCTCAACACCCTGGCCACCACCGTGTGGCGGGTGGGCAACTCCCAGTATCTGGTGGTGATCCCACTCTTTGTCCTCATGGGCATCGTCGCCGGAGAGGGAGGGGTGACCGAGAGTGCCTTCAACACCTTCAACCGCTGGGTCGGCCATCTGCGCGGCGGTCTGGCCATGGCCACCGTCGGCACCTGCGCCGCGTTCGGGGCCGTATGCGGTGACAACATCGCGACTGCGGCTACCATGGACAAGGCGGCCCTGCCGGAGATGCGCAAGTACGGCTACGACGATCGGCTCTCCTTCGGGTCCATCGCGGCGGGCGGCAACCTGGGGATCCTAATCCCTCCGAGCACGGCCTTCGTGGTATTCGGCTTCATCACGCAGACATCCATCGCCGCCCTGTTCATCGCCGGAATCGTGCCGGGGATCATCTTGACAGTGATGTTCATGGTCCAGATCGCCATCCAGTGCAAGATCAACCCCAGTCTCTCCTCGGTCCAGCCGAAGGCCAGTTGGACGGAGCGCCTCAAGTCGCTGAAGGGCATCATCGGCATCCTGATCGTGTTCATCTTCGTCATGGGTGGGCTCCTGTCGGGACTGTTCACCCCCACCGAGGCCGGCGCCGCCGGTACCGTGGCCATCATCATCGTGAGCATCTTCTACAAGCGGTTCTCGCTCAAGATGGTCGGCCACGCGTTGCTCGAGGCGGCCCAGATCTCGGCTATGATCCTGCTGCTCATCTTTGGCGCCCAGTACTTCAGCCACTTCCTCACCACCAGCGAGATCGCTCCGGCCATCTCCAACGCGCTTGTGGAGGCCGAGTTGAGCAGGTACCTGGTGCTGCTCCTGGTGATCATCCTGTACTTCATCTTGGGGATGCTGATGGACATCTGGTCGGTGATGATCATCACCCTGCCCATCTTCTTCCCCATCCTGACCGACATGGGCTTCGACCCGCTTCAACTGGGGGTCGTCGCCATCCTCTGCATCATGGTGGGTTGCATCACGCCGCCGGTGGGGGTGGTGGTGTTCTCCTTGGCCGGCATGCACAAAGAGGTGCCCATGTACACAATCTTCAGAGGATGTTGGCCCTTCGTGTGGACGATGCTCATCTTCTTGGTGATGCTCGTCTTCTTGCCCTGGCTGTCCACGTGGCTGCCGAACCTGATGTACCAATGATGTGACACCTAACGGTGTGGTCCCCCTTGATGATGGCGCCGGCTCGTGTATGCACCCCCCCGCAGCGGGCCGGCGCCGTCGCTTTGAAGAGGACCACGCTTGACTTTGACGGTACCGTACAGTACCGTGATGAAACTTCGTATACGAACTCTGATACGTATTTCTCTGGAGGTAGGGCATGATCATCGACGCCAATATGCATTGGCTTCCGGAAGACCTCTTCACCGACGAGGCGCTGAGGGATTCCTTCGTCAGCTGTGTTCCGAATTCCGATGAATGGTACGGCTGTCTCAAGCCCATGCCGGGTACCGACCTCCAGCAGATCGTCCTGGAAAAGCCTCAGGGTTACGAGAACCTCAACTACGCCGAGAACCAGTACGACATCGAGATCCAGCTCAAAGACATGGACGAGGCCGGTGTGGGCGTCGGCGTCCTTCGGGTGCCCTGCTGGCAGGAGTGGCTTTCGCTCGACCAGTGTGCAGGCAGGTCAACGACAAGCTGTACGCTCACATCAACAAGTATCCCGGTCGGTTCCGCGCTCTGGCTGTGGTCGCCGCCCTGGGGCACGCCGGAGTGCGCTGGCGGAGGTCGAGCGCTGCCTCGACAAGCTCGGTTTCTCCGGGGTGCAGATGGCGGTGCACTACGGCAGGCTGTACCTGGATGAGCCCGAGTTCCGTCCCTACTTCAGGGAGCTCAACAAGCTCGACGTGCCCATCGTCGTACACCACACGCCGCTGCCCGTGGACTACGCTTCTCTGCTCAAGTACACCAACCAGCGTCGCCAATACGGCCGTTGTGTCGATCAGGCGACCGGAGTGGGCCGGGAGATATTCAGCGACCTGTTCGACGGAGTGCCCCAACCTGAAGCTCATCCACTCCATGCTGGGCGGCGGCTTCTTCGCCTTCACCAACATGCTCGCTCCGCGGTCCCGCAGATCCAAGGAAGAGCTGGAGCGCTTCGACAGCGCCGACACGGCGCGGGACCGCCTCGACAAGAACATCTTCTTCGACATCTCCGGCGCCATGCAGTGGGGCAAGGCCCAGTTGGAGTGCGCCATCGAGGTCCTGGGGGCCGACCACATCCTCTACGGAAGCTCCTATCCGGTCCGGCGGGAATGGTTCGTCAAAGGCATCGACTTCGTGCGGAGCCTGGACATCCCCGAAGAGAGCAAGGCCCTGATCCTTGAGTGGCAACGCGGCGAGGTTGTTCAAGATCGGGGGCTGAGATGAGCGCTGAGTCGATCAGGCACCTGCGCCGGACGAGTACTTCATGCTGTGGGTGCTGATCGCCCAGACCAAGGACGCGATACTGAGAGCGCGGGAGAGAGACTACGCGCGCTATGGCATCAGCAACGAGACGACGGGCGATCCTCTTCATCATTCAGAACAACGGTGGCCGGGCCACGCCTGTCGACATAGCCCGAGGTCTCTTTCGCGAGCTTCATTCCGTCACCGAGATGCTCAAGAGGATGGAAAAAGACGGCCTGATAACCAGACAGAAAGGTTCAGGCAGGTCGAAGGTCGAGGTGACGCTGACCGAAAAGGGGCTGGACGTGTTCAATCAGTCACTTCACAACGAGACCGACAAGAGGATCTTCTCCGTCTTGACGAAGAGAGAACGTGAGCGTCTGGCGTCGTACCTCTTCAAGCTGAGGGGCGGCTGCTCTTCGAGATCTTGGTATTCCGGAATGGCGGTTCAAGTTCCCGTCTGGATCCTAATGGAGCGGGAGAAGTCAAAGGACGGAAGCAATGTTTAAGATATGTATTGACACCGGGGGCACCTTCACCGACTGCATGGTCCTGGACGGAGAGCGGCAAGCTGCATCGAGTTCAAGTCACCGACGACGCCGTGGGACTTCTCCGAAGGAGTGCTGAACACGATCGTCGACGCCGCCGGGTACTTCGAGCTGAGCACCCGCGGACTTCCTGAAGCAGACGGAATGGATCGTGCACGGCACGACGGTGTCGACCAACGCGCTGGTGCAGAGGAAGCTGGCCAAGACGGCCCTGATCACCACCAAGGGCTTCAGGGACATCATCGAGATGCGTCGTTCGCTCAAGATCGAGACCAAGTCCATGTACGAGGCCTACATCCCTCCCTACGAGCCGATCGTCCCGCGCTATCTGCGGTTCACGGTCGACCGAGAAGACCAAGGCGTCCGGCGAGATAGTCATGCCCGCTGGACGAAGAAGAGCTGCGCGCAGGTGCTCGAGCGGATCAAGAAGCAGCAGGTCGAAGCCGTAGCCATCTGCTTCATCAACTCCTACGCCAACTCGGCGAACGAGCTCAGAGCGGCGGAGATCTGCTCAGGAACGCTCGCCCGGGGTCTTCATCTCGTGCTCCAGCGTGCTTCTGCCCAAGATGGGTGAGTACGAGCGGGAAAGCACCTGCGTCATCAACGCCAGTGTCGGGCCGCATCGTCAAGAAGTACCTGACCAAGCTCGAGACCAAGCTGCGAGAAGCCGGGTTCGAGAACCAGCTGCTCATCGTCCAGGCCAACCAGTTCGTGCAGTCCGTTCCGGCCATCGTCGCCAAGCCGGTCTATCTGACCGGTTCGGGTCCGGCCGCCGGCCCGGCCGGGGCGGTGTACCTGGGCGAGACCATCGGCGAAGACAACTTCCTCATCGGCGACATGGGCGGCACCACCTGGGACGCCAGCGTGGTCAAGGACCGCAAGGTCAGCCTGAAGGTCGGGCGAGTGGCTGGGCGACGACCGCCTGGGCATCAAGGTGGCCGACGTGATCAGCATCGGAGCCGGCGGTGGCAGCATCGGCTGGATCGACTCCTTGGGCCTGCTCCGAGTGGGTCCGCAGAGCGCTTCGTCCAACCCGGGCCCGGCCTGCTACGGCCTGGGAGGCACCGAGCCCACCGTCACCGATGCCGCCGTGGTCCTGGGCTACATCAACCCCGACAACTTCAACGGCGGCAAGATCAAGCTGCAGACTCGAACTGGCCCGCCAGGCCATGGGCAAGATCGCCGACGCCCTGAACATGAGCATCGAGGAGGCCGCACAGGCCATGTTCAACACGGTCAACTCCAACATGGCCGACGCGATCACCGAGATATCCACCCGCAAGGGCTACGACGTCAGAGACTTCAACCTGCTCGCCATCGGCGGCGGCGGCCCGCTGTGCGGAGCCTTCGTGGCCGAGGTCCTGGGTGTGAAGAAGACGATAGTCCCGCGCTACTCCTCGTCGTTCTGCGCCTGGAGCATGTTCTTCCTGGACATCGGCCGAGACTACGTGCGCTCGTACCTCGTCAGGTCCGACAGGGCCGATCTGGACGCTCATCAACAGACTCTACAAAGACATGGCCGACGAGGCGCTGCGAGATGTCGAGGCGTTCCACGTCGGGATCGACGACCTGGTCGTTCGAGAAGTCGGCCGAGGTCCGCTATCAGGGGCAGTACCACGTGCTGGAGATCAAGTCTGCCCGAGCACGAGATCAACGACGCAGGACATCAGGGACATGGAGAAGCGGTTCCACGTGCTGCACGAGGAGCTCTTCACGTTCTCGCTTCCCTGGGTGCCCCTGGAGATGATCAACCTGCGCCTGACCGCGAAGATCAAGTCGGCCAAGGTCCCCATACCGAAGATGGCCATGGGCATCAGCCGACCCGTCCAAAGCGCTGATCGGCGACGAAGGACTGCTACTTCGACAACAAGTGTTCCGCGACCCCGGTATACGACGGGGTGAAACTGGAGGCGGGCAACATCATCCGGGGCGCGCGATCATCCAAGAGCCGACGGTGACGACCGTCATACCGGCAGACAGCGTGTGCACGGTCGATGCCTTCGGCAACTACATCATCACGCCCGAGCGAGTGAGAGCTCGTTCTACAAGAGGGAAAGAACGGAATGCGCGCAGCCAACAGATAGACCCCATCACGATCGCGACGATCTGGCACTACATCCAGCGGGTGTGCCGGGAGATGAGGTACACCGCCGAGCGCACCGCCACGAACGTGCTGGTGGTGACGCTTCACGACATGGCGTACGGCATCTGGGACGCCGAAGGCAGGGCCATCGCCATACCCGAAGGCTTCCCGCCGCGGTTGATCTCCAGCACGTTTCCCATCAGGCGGGTCAAGGAGAAGTTCGCCGGGCAGATCAAGCCGGGTGACATCTATCTGACCAACTCTCCCCAGGACGGCGCCATCCATCTGCCGGACTGGATGCTTCATCCAGCCGATCTTCTACCAGGACGAGCTGCTGTTCTTCACCTGCATGGGCACCCACGTCGCCGACTCCGGAGGAGCGCAGGCCGGCAGCCACTTCCTGGCCTTCGATTCCATCGCCGAAGGACTGAACATCCCGCTCATCAAGATCTTCGAGAACGGCGAGTACCGCGAAGACGTGGTGGAGCTGATCCTGGCCAACAACCGGCTGCCCGACATGATGCGCAGAGAGATGGCCTCGCTCATGGGCAGCACCGCCGTCGCCGAGCAGCGCATGATCGAGCTGCTCGACAAGTACGGCAAGGACACGGTGCTGGCCAGCGTGGAAGAGATGATCGAGCGCACCGAGAAGGCCGTCCGGGCCGAGATCGCCAAGTGGCCCGAAGGGCACCTGGTCCGCGGAAGTCGCAGACCGACGACGACGGCCTGACCATGGACCGGCCCGTCACCGTCCGGTGCGACCTGACCATCAAGGACGGCGAGCTGTACTTCGACTTCTCCAAGACGCGACGACCAGGTCGCGGGGATGATCAACTGCCTACTATCAGCAGACGCTCAGCTGCGCGCTCTGCACCACCTTCCTGTTCCTGGGCAGCGATCTGGCCGCGTATCACAACGAGGGCAGCATGAGGCCGGTCCACGTGAAGACCAGGAAGGGCACCATGGTCGACTGCAAGCCCGGGCGCCCTGGTGGCCGGCGCGCCGGCGATCACCGGCGGCCTGGTCATCGAGGCGGTGCATGTCCGTGCTGTCCCAGGCTCTGCCCGACAAGGCCATCAGTCCCTACTGCACGCCTGGTCTCGCCATTGATCGTCGGGAAAGACGCGGAGACCGACGGCATCTACGTGTACACCTCGTTCTGCGCGGTCGCCGGAGGCGGTGCGGTGGCCGGCTACGACGGCTACCAGTGCATGTGCGACATGGGGACCCTGGGGGTGGTCGGCAAGACCGACGCCGAAGAAGAGATGGCCCGGTTCCCCTGGCACGTCAACCAGTACGAGTTCAGCACCGACTCGCACGGCGCCGGTCAGTGGCGCGGAGCGCCCGGGCATCGTCTGGGAGGCGGTCAACGAGAGCGGCGAGTGCAACTTCATCGGGGGTCCTTGGACCGGTTTCACCACCAGAGCCAAGGGCCAGCACGGCGGTGGAGCCACCCCGCTCAACAAGGCCTACGTGCTCCGGGGCGAGGAGAAGATAGACATCCTCGAGCCGCATCGTCCCCTGAAGCTGCAACGCGGTGACCACCTGGTCACGTTGAGCGGGGGTGGCGCGGGAGTGGGCGATCCGACGAAGCGAGATCCCGAGGCTGTGGCGAGACGACGTCAGGAACGAGCTGGTGTCCGTGGAGATGGCCAGGGACGTCTACAAGGTGGTCATCGACCCGGAGACGTTTGAGATCGATCACGCCGGTACTGCCGAATTGAGAAAGGCAAGTTGACCCACGGGGGGAACCGGGAAACGGTTGTCCGTTGAACTGTTTCGTCTCCGTGAGTGTCGAGGATCCCTGTGCCGGTCATGGTCGTGGCTTCGACGCCGCCGGCGCGTTTTGAAACAGACGGCCACGTGGCCTTGACTTCCGGGACACATCTGTTTATCTTTGTCTCACCATGCGTAGGCGATGTTGCGCATAACGCGCATCTCACGTGAGCGGCTCTGAACGGGAAGGCCTTCGCCTGGGGACGCTGCAGTAGAAGGTGGCCGAAAAGGGGGGGATCCATCAAGAGTTGTGGGAATCGTTCGTGGTCCAAACGCAAACCCATTTCAAACCAGTTAGCAGATTCGGCACCAGACAAGGAAAGGACGGCTCAGATGACTGATTTGAACTCAACAGATGATGGGCGCACGGCTGTAAGCCGCAGGGAATTCCTCAAGATAGCCGGCATCGCGGGCGCGACCATCGGCGTCGCCGGCGGTCTTGGCGGGCTCGTCGCCGCGTGTGGCGAAGAAGAGACCACCACCACTGCCGGAGCGACCACCACCGCTGGGGCCACGACCACTACCGCTGGGGCCACCACCACCACGGCGGGCGCCACCACCACCGTGTCGGCAGGTCCTGAGACCGGCAGAGAGATCAAAGTCGGCATCGCGGTGCCCATGACAGGCCCCCTATCGACGTTCACGATCCCGTTCGACTGGGTCCACGGACAGTGGACCAAATTCCTGGCGGATGGTGTCGTCTGCGGTGACGGCAAGAAGCACCCCGTCAAGACGTCGCTGGCCGACACGCAATCCGACACCAACCGCTGTGCTCAGGTGACCGGTGACCTGATCACCAACGAGAAGGTAGACGTCATCTTCGCCGCCGGCGCCCCGGACACCATGAACCCGGCCGCCGACCAGTGCGAAGCGCTGGAATGCCCGGGCCTGATGTCCTGCGGCCCCTGGCAGCCGTTCTACTTCGGCAGGGGGGGCACTCCGGACAAGAATCCCTTCAAGTGGACTTACGCCCTCTGCGTGGGCACCGAGGCCATGGCCCAATGCTACGTGGAGATGTGGGACCAGCTCTCGACCAACAAGAAGGTCGGATGCAACTACAGCAACGGCATCGACGGGCAGGCCTGGGGCGACCCGGCGACGGGGGGCCCGTTCTGGTTCGAGCAGGGCGGCTATGAGGTCCTCTCGACCGACTTCTACCAGGTCGGCAGTGAGGACTACACTCAGCAGATCAGCGCGTACAAGAAGTTCGGCTCCGAGATCCTCTCGGGCCTCATGACCGCCGGTGACTTCACGAACTTCTGGTCACAGTGCCTGCAACAGGGTCTCAAGCCGAAGGCCTGCACCATGGCCATGGCTCTGACCTTTGCCAAGACGTGTGAAGCCATCGGTCCCACCGCATACGGACTGACGACCGAGATGGCCTGGCACGCGGACTACCCATACAAGAGCTCGTTCACCGGACAGACCTGCCGGGAGATCGCCGACGCCTACGAGGCCGATACCGGCACGCAATGGGTATCGGGGACGGAGGTCTACTCGCTCATGGAGCTCTACGTCTACGCGCTGAAGCAGGCCGCTGACCCAACCGACAAGGAAGCGGTCATCAAGGCTATCTCCACCGCGAAGCTCGACACCATGTACGGACCGGTAGATTTCACCGTGCCGGTGGATCCGACTGCCAACACCCCGGTGACGCATCCGGTACCCAATTGCCTGCGCATGCCTACGTCGGCGGCCCAGTGGCGCAAGGGCACGAAGTGGCCCTTCGAGGAATTCATGGTCTCGAAGAAGTATGTTCCTGCGGCGACTGAAGTGACCCCGGTGGAGGAGTTGCAGTACTCCTAGCGCTGATAACCCAGCAGGGGATGGAGTAGCAGCCATGCGGAACCTAGCTCTCCGCCGGGGGCGATAGTCGACAATGGGAAAAGTCGCGGCGATCGCTGAGCCACGGAGCGTCCTGGATGTGAGCGGCCCGCCGCCGGTCCAGTCCCTCTCACGCGGATTGGGGATCCTCGGTCAGTTCACTTCAGACAGCAGGAGCCTCAGTCTGACCGAACTCAGCCGCAGGACCGGTCTGCACAGAGCGACCGTGTATCGATTCGTCAAGACCCTTGAGATCGAGGGTTACCTCACCTACGATGCCGAATCAGGCTTGTACAGCATCGGACCGGCGTGGGCGGTGACCCTCTACGATCTCGGAAGCGACACGGTATTCGCCGAGGTCCTCCGCACCGATCTCCGGGCTCTGGCCGAATCGAGCCGCGAGACCGTCACGCTGGGCGTCAGGCAGGGAGACAACGTTCATAACGTCCACGTCTCACCCTCGTCTAGAGGGTTCGTTCCGAAGATCCCGGCGACCCGTCTCCATCCCCTGCACTCGACGTGGAACGTCCACGCACAGATCTTGCTGGCTTTCTCCAGCAGAGACACGAAGCGAAGGATGCTCGCCATCCAGCCGACCCGCTTCACGGAACATACTGTTGTTGACCGAGAGGTTGCCCAGGCGAGATTGGAGCGGGTCCTGGAAGAAGGCGTAGCCTACGACCGCGAAGAGCATGATATCGGGACGTGTGCCGTCGGGGTCCCGATCATGTCGCGGGGCAAGGTGGTAGCCGCTCTCTCTCTGATCGTTCCAGTGGAGCGCTTCACGGATGACGCCCTGCCATCCTTCATCGATCAGTTGAAGGCTGCGGCCAAAGACATCGGAGAACGCCTGGATGCACGTGAAAGGTAGGTTGATACATGGGCGAGAATGAAAAGACCGTAGTCAAGGGTCTGTCTTTTCTCGGGGTTGGTATTGACGCGAACTGCGTCCAGGTGGACGTCAAGGACGGCAAGATACGTCAGGATCCGGCCGTTCCACTTCGACTGGAAGTACGACGTAAGCCGTGGCGGATGGAGGCCCGCGGGCAAGGTCTTCGAAGCCAGCATGAAGACGCTCATCCCGCCCTTCACCCTCGGCTACAAGAACCGCATCAACTCGCCCAACCGCATCATGTATCCCGCTCAAGCGGGTGGACTGGGACCCCAACGGCGAGCGCAACCCCCAGAACCGCGGCAAGAGCAAGTACGTGCGCATCTCCTGGGACGAGGCCACCGACCTCATCGCCGCCGAGATACGGCGCATCGAGAAGGAGTACGGCCTCTCGCGCCATCCTCGCTGCAGGCCGACGGGCACGGCGAGACCAAGGTGGTGCACGCCGCCCACGGCTGCAACCGGCCGCTGCTGTCGCTGCTGGGCGGCTACACGCTGCAGACCCGCAACCCCGACAGCTGGGAGGGCTGGTACTGGGGCGCCAAGCACGTGTGGGGCATGCGAACCGGTGGGCAAGGCCGCCTATCAGTCCAACATCATCCCGGACATCGCCGAGCACACGCAACATGCTCATCTACTCGGGCTGCGACCCGGAGACCACCACCTGGGGCTGGGGCGGCCAGACCGTGAGCCAGCTCTGCTACTGGTTCACCGAGCTGGGCATCAAGCAGGTCTACATCTGTCCTGACGTGAACTACGGCGCGGCGGTGCACGCCGACAAGTGGATCCCCATCCTGCCCAACACCGACGCGGCCCTGTATCTGGCCATCGCCTACCAGTGGCTGCACGGAGGGCACCTACGACAAGGAGTACGTCGAGACCCACGTGGTGGGCTTCGACAAGTTCGCGGCCTACGTCCTGGGCGAGGAAGACGGCGTCCCCAAGACCCCCAAGTGGGCCGAGGAGAAGACCGGCGTCCCGTCCCGCATCATCAAGGCCCTGGCCCGGGCCTGGGCCAGCGGCCCCACCTCCACGGTGCACGGCAACGGCGGCAACATGTCCCGCGGCCCCTACGCCACCGAGAACATGAGGACTGGAGGTCTGCCTGCTGGGCATGCAGGGCCTGGGCAAACCGGGCCGCCACATGCTGACCACCATCGAGTGGGGCCTCATGGGAGTCGGATGGGCACCCGCCCAAGTTCGCCTTCGGCAAGTCGGTGCCGGTGCCCCGCCATCTCGTCTATCCCGAGCTGTCGAGCGCGGCCAACCGGGGCTTCGCTCCCAGGGGCAGGCGACCTGCCGGCGCAGTTCATCCCCAAGGACATGATCCACGAGGCCATCAACGACGCTACGCCCGAGAAGCCCATCACCTGGTACGGGACCACCCAGTGCCGGGCAGCTCACCGAGGACCAGTTCGTCCAGTACCAGTACCCGGTCGAGGGCTGCTCCGAGATCCACATGATCTGGACCGACTACGCCGGCGCTGATGACCTGCTGGAACGACTCCAACTACATCGCCAAGGCCTTCCAGAACCCCAAGATCGAGTTCATCCTGGCCCAGCATCCCTGGATCGAGAACGACTGCCAGTTCGCCGACATCATCCTGCCGGTGACCACCAAGTTCGAGACACGACGACATCGGCGTGGACAACTTCACCGCCGAGTTCGGCACGCTGTTCCTGGACGAGAAGTGCATCGAGCCGCGGGGCGAGTCCAAGAGCGACTACGAGAGCGGTGTGCGCCGTCGCCGAGAAGCTGGGCGTGCTGGAGGAGTACACCGGGGGCAAGTCGGTGGACGAGTGGATCAGGGTCGGCTTCGACACCTCCGGCGTCGCACGACCTGGTCACCTGGGAGGAGTTCAAGGAGAAGGGGCACTACGTGATCCCCAACGACCCCGACTGGGAGAAGCACGAGATCGGCGCTGCGGGGCTTCGCCGAAGACCCGGAGAACAATCCGCTCACCACCCCCACCGGCAAGCTGGAGTTCTTCTCGCAGCGTCTGGCCGACCACTTCCCCGACGACAAGGAACGGCCGCCGGTGCCCGCACTGGGTGGAGCGGGGCCCCAGCCATGACGAGAGGCTCTCCGGCGACCGGGCCAAGATGTATCCCTACCTCTGCATCTCCAACCATCCGCGCTGGCGCGTGCACTCCCAGCACGACGACATGCAGTGGCTGAGGGAGATCGAGACCTGCAAGATCGTCGGGCCGGACGGCTACGCCTACCAGACGGCCTGGATCCATCCCGACGACGCCGCGCAAGCATGGCATCAAGCACCGGCGACATCGTCAAGGTGTTCAACGAGCGGGGCGGCGTGCTGGTCGGGGCCTACGTCACCGAGCGCATCATGCCCGGCGTCATCTACGTGGACCACGGCGCCAGGTACGACCCGATCGTGCCGGGCGAGCTGGACCGCGGAGGCGCCATCAACACCATCACCCCGCGCAACACCATCTCCAAGAACGCCACCGGCATGGTCTCGGGCGGGTTCTTGGTGGACGTCGAGCCCGTCGACCTCGATGAGCTGCGGAGACAGTATCCGGAAGCGTTTTCCCAGCCCTACCACAAGAGCACGGGGCTGGCGTGGGAGAGGATGTTGGCGTGAGAGTAGGCACATCTTTGAGTGAGCGGGAGTAGCTACATGCCGGAACAGGTTTTTATTCAATGCACAGTGGGCGGACCCATGCGGGTCTACGTCGAGGACGGCATCATCAAACGGATGCGCCCCATCATCTTCGACGATGAAGTAGACGCGCCGTCCTGGGTCATCAGATGCCAGGGGCAGAAGTTCACCCCGCCCCGCAAGACGACCCTCCAGACCTACGAGGTGCCGGAACGGCAGCGCGTATACGAGAACCGGATCAAGTACCCCATGCGGAGGAAGCATTTCGACCCCAACGGGGAACGGCATCCGGAGCTGCGCGGCAAAGACGAATATGTGCGCATCTCCTGGGACGAAGCGCTCGATATCGTCGCCGGAGAGATGAACCGGATACGAGAGCAGTACGGTCCGGCGGCCATCACCGCCATGACCTCTTCCCATCACAACTGGGGTTTCCTTCACTACAAGCTGGGGCCCCTGGGGCGCTTCTTCAACATCCTCGGCTACAGCCAGTGCTTCGATAACCCGGACAGCTGGGAAGGCTGGCACTGGGGCGCGATGCATACGTGGGGATACTGGTGGCGCCTGGGCCACTGCGAGCAGTCCGAGCTTCTCCAGGATGCCCTCAAGCACACCGAGCAGATCATCTTCTGGTCGGTCGACCCCAACAGCACCTCCTACATGTACAGCGGCCAGGAGAACCTGATCTGGCGTGTCTGGATGAAGGAGCTGGGCATCCAGTTCGTGGTCATCGACCCCTACTGCAACTGCACGGCCGGCACCATGGGCGACAAGTGGATCGCCCCGCGGCCCGGCACCGACGCGGCGCTGGCGGAGGCCATCGCCTACGTGTGGCTCACCGAGGACACCTACGACCACTTCTTCATCGAGAACCGCACCTACGGGTTCGATGAGTGGAAGAAGCACATCCTCGGGGAGACCGACGGCACTCCGAAGACTCCGGAGTGGGCGGCCGAGATCTGCGATATCCCGGCCCACACCATCCTCTCGCTGGCGCGGGAATGGGCGGCCAAGAAGACCATGATCGCCGTGGGCAGCATCTTCGGAGCCACCGGCGCCTGCCGGGAGGCCTACGCCACCGAATGGGCCCGGCTGTGCGTCCTGCTCATGGCCATGCAGGGCTTCGGCAAACCCGGCGTGAACTTCTGGGGCGGCACCGGTGGGGCTGCGCCGATCGACTACCGGTTCAGCTTCCCCGGATACTCCGACAACGGCTGGGATGCCTTCGGTGTCGTGGCCGACAAGTCCTATTTCCCGGAAGGGAACCCGGTCACCCAGAAGACCTACCGGCTCCTACTGCCCGAGATCGTGATGAATCCGCCGGTGAGTTGGATCGGAGAGGGCTTCTGCGGCAACTCCATCCAGCAGCAGTTCAACCGCTTCACCTGCCCCGAGCCCGGTCCCAACGGCGCTCCCATCAAGATGATCCATCGCCATGGCGGCTCGTTCATCAGCACCATGACCGACACCAACCGCTGGGTGCAGATGTACCAGCACGAGAACCTCGAGTTCGTGGTGATGCAGGACTGCCACTGGCAGAGCGAGACCACGTTCGGCGACATCATCCTGCCGGCTTCCACCAACTTCGAGCGGAGCGACATCTGCGAGTGGGCCAGCGCCGGTGGCTATGGCTACAACGACATGAACAACAACCACCGCATCATGATCTACATGCAGCAGTGCATCGAGCCCCTGTGGGAAGCCAAGGCCGACTACGAGATCTACCGACTGCTGGCCGAGAGGCTGGGCTTCGAGGACAAGTACACCGAGGGCAACAGCTTGGAAGACTGGAACCGAAAGGTGTTCGAGCACTCCGATCTTCCCAAATACACGACCTTCGAGGAATTCAAGGAAAAGGGCTATTTCGTCGTACCGTCGATGCCGCCGGACGAGGAGCCCCGCGTCTCTTTCCGCTGGTTCTACGAAGGCCGGCCCAACGACCTGTACTCCGAGACGCGAGCCCCCAACAACGGCACCGATCGGGCGCATCTCCTAGCCACGCCGACCGGCAAGGTCGAGTTCGTGTCGCAGACCCTCGCGGCGTTCGATCCGAACGACGAAGAGAGACCTCCCATGCCGCGCTATATGCCGAGCTGGGAGGGCTACAACACCACAGAGCTGGCCGACAAGTATCCGCTGCAGATGATCAGTCCGCATCCCAGGTTCTCGTATCACACCCACAACGACAACAAGAGCTTCTGGTTGGACGACATCCCGCACTCACCGTGTGAAGAAAGACGGCTACGCCTGGTGGCCGGTGCGCGTCCACCCGTCGGATGCGGAGCCTCGCGGCATCAAGGAAGGCGACATCGTCAAGCTCTACAACGACCGGGCCACGGTGCTCTGCATAGCGCACGTGACCGAGCGGGTGCGGCCGGGCACGGTGCATTCCTACGAAGCCGCCGCCAAGTACGACCCGCTGGAGCCGGGCAAAGCCGGTAGTCCTGACAAGGGTGGGTGCGTCAACCTGCTCACCCCCTCGAGGCTGGTGTCGAAGAACGCTCCCGGCGAGGCCAACAACTCATGCCTGGTCGATGTAGCGAAGTGGGAAGCGTAGGCAACTGGTGCAGTTTTCGAGCAAAGGTCAGGCACTATGAAAGTTTTGATAATCGACATCGATAAGTGCAACGGCTGCTACAACTGCCAGGTGGCGTGTAAGGACGAGCACGTCGGTAACGACTGGACCCCGATTGCAAAGCCTCAGCCGGATACCGGTCACTTTTGGATGAAAGTGACTGACATCGTGCAGGGGACCGTGCCGAAAGTAAGAGTACGGTACATGCATGACATCTGCCAGCATTGTGATGACGCCCCTTGCATCCCCGCATGTAAATCAAAAGCTATCTATAAGAGATCTGATGGGATAGTCATTATCGACCCGGAAAAATGTACCGGCAATCGTAGTTGTATAGATGCCTGCCCGTACAAAGTCATCTACTTCAACACCGACTTGAACATCTCGCAGAAGTGCACCATGTGTGCGCACCTTCTGGATCAGGGCTGGAAAGAGCCACGCTGTGTAGACGCCTGCCCCACCGGGGCCCTGCGCTTCGGCGAAGATACGGAGCCGGAGTTGCAGGCGCTGATAGCCAAAGCCGAGATGCTACGCCCGGAGGCCGCTGCCAAGCCGCGGGTCTACTACCTCAACCTGCCCAACAAGTACTTCATCGCGGGCGCGGTGTGGGACCCGGAAGCAGATGAAGTCCTCGAAGGTGCCTCCGTCACCCTCACCAATCTCGCCAGCAAGAAGACGGCCACCTTGCAGACCGACTTCTTCGGCGACTTCTGGTTCGAAAGACAGGAACCGGGACGGTACTCGCTCAAGATCGAAAAGAGCGGCTATGCCGCCGCGACTATCGATTCCATCGACGGTACGAAGGACGTCAACGTAGGAGATATCGAGCTGCATCAAGCTGAGGTTCGTTGAAAAGAAGCTGCGAAAGGCGGCAAGGAGGGAGGAGAGTTATATGGCAGAGCAAGAATTCATAAACTGTGCGATCGGGGGCATGGCGAAGGTCACCGTCAAGGACGGTGTCATCACCCGCATGCGTCCACTGCGCCTGACCGAAGAGGACGGCGGTCATTGGACCATCGAGGCCAGGGGCAAGAAGTTCTCCGATCCGCGCAAGACCACCATGAACCCCTACATCGTGGGCGAGCGCGCGCGCATCTACGCGGAGAACCGCATCAAGTACCCCATGAAGCGCAAGAACTTCGATCCCAAAGGCGAGCGGCATCCCGAGCTGCGGGGCAAGGACGAGTACGTGCGCATAAGCTGGGACGAGGCTCTCGACCTAGTCACGAGCGAGATCACTCGCATCCGCGAGGCCTACGGGCCGGC
>CAVZSN010000007.1:0-130972 GCA_963777945.1 uncultured Actinomycetota bacterium | reverse complement strand
TGTGCTTGTTCTTGGTTCCGTTACGTACTTGCTATCCGGTGCCGGCATATGGCGTCCTTCCGAGCCCGTAGCGCCGCACGATCACGGTATCTTGCTCACCAGAAACGAGCGCGGCCTCTATTGAATCGCGCTCCGGATGGTTGCAGATGGTGCATTGGCGGGCCATGTCATTCCTCTAGCAACGGACTGGGAATCCGCTGCGCGTTCAGGAAGAACACGCTGAAATGCGGCGGATTTCTTGACGTCTGCTAGGCGTCTGCTAGGCGTCTGGGTCGTTTGCCCGCGCGCCCGTCTCGCTTCGGTCGCGCATCATAGGCCAGAGCCCGCCTGTTGTACCGCGTTGAGCGTATCCCCCACGATCTGATTCGTGCAGGTCAGGGCTTTCTCCAACGCGCCCAGTTCGGCGCGCGCTTCCCCGACGGCACGACGCCCAGGGTCGGAACTGTGGGCGGCGGACGCGGCCGCTACTTCGCGGATCATCGCGGCAGCTTGTTTCGCGTTGGGAATGATCCGGGCCCGAAGGTAGGACTCTGCGTACGACGTGACGGCGACCGCGCCCGAGCTCATCGTCTCGTTGGGCTAGTTCGGCCAGGGTCGCCACAGGATCGCGGGCATTGTCGGGTCGCAAACCGGAGCTCGTCACGGACCGGCGCATCCCTGGCTCTGTCCAACCGCGGGAGGGCGGCGGTCGACAGTTCCGCTCTCAAGGACGGTGAGCGCGTCCTCCATGCGGTCCAGTTGCTTCCGCGTATCGGCTTGGCCCTTGGCGAGCGCCTCAGCGATCTGCCGACGGCGGGACTCGACCGGGATGGTGTCGTCGCCCCGGAGCCCTTCCACACGGTACTGCGCCCCGTTGGCCGCTTTCTTCCTGGCGTTCGCCGCGGCGGTTGCTCGTAGGTCTTGAACAGTTCGCGTCGTGTAGGTCGCGCCGGAATGCAGGCGAAAGGCCGAGAGAGAAACTCGGTCTCTTCTCTCCGCGATCCGTGCGCGCAGTTCTGCTAGTTGGTCGGTCATGTTGTTCTACCTCCAGCAAGTTTGGGGATCTTCGCGCGGTACTCGCGCTCGATGATTTCGCGGACTTGCTCCGGGTCGGCGACGGCCGACCCTTCGGGGTCGTCGGCCGGCAGCAGGCCGTTCAGTGAGTCTTCAAAAGGTAGATTCAATGGTTCTCCCTTTGCTGACAGTTCTGTGCGCGTTTTGCTGACTGTCTGTACGCGTTTTGCTGACTCTGTATCAGCGTTTTGCTGACTGTCGGACTGTCCGCGTTTTGCTGACTGTTCGCTTTGTGCGGACAGTCGGACCGAATAGGCTCCCCAGGTGGTCGGATCCTGATTGATACGCAGGACCGCGGCCTTGCCGCCGGCCTGGTAGGTCGCGACCATCTCGAGCACTCCCTCGCGCAAGAGCTCTTGCCGGGCTTTGCTCAGGCGGCTCCTATGGTGGTGGGTCATTCGGGCCAAGAGGGCGAGCCCGACCGGCGCCACCCTCTTGCCCGTAATGGCCGATCGTCCTCCTCACCACGGCGAAGGCAACGGCCCTATGAATCGCCGGCATCGGCGCGGCGAGAATGGCATCGTAGAGCGGTTTCGGAAACTTCACGAATCCGTGAAGGTAGGATTCAGGGTCCGGAGTCATGCCCGCTCACAGGGTACCTGGACTCGTCGCGGTCTTCCGGGGTGGGGTGTGGCTCGTATCCGAGAACGGCGAGCACTTGGCGAGCTGGAATCTTCCAGAACCGGCCCACTCTGATAGGCCTAACGCCCTCGCAGAGACCGCCCGTCTCGCGCAGCAGCCGATATCCGAGGGTCCGTTTCACTCCTAGCAAGGCGAAAGCCTTTTCGGGGTCAAGGACCGTCTGCCCTCGCAGCTCCTCGAGTTCCGCAGGGGTCATTTCAGCTCTCGCTCGAGGCGCTCGAGAACGCGGAGATAGCGCACGGCCAGGTCGCCGCGGGGCGTGTGCTGGCCGTTCTCCCAATACCAAATCGTGGAAGCGTCCACCCCCACCTGAGAACCGACGGCCGCAAGACTCAGGCCGGCACGTGTGCGCCATTCCCGCGCCTCCCCGCTACTCAGGAGGCGCCGAACTCTCGCGATTGCTAGCGAATCTCTGGGCTTGGCACCGTCGCTCATGAAACGATGATTGCGCGTTGACTATAACTTGACAACATTTATGAGCGCCAGGTACTCTAGGACATGGACAGAGACCGAACAGACAACACCACCATCCGGGTCCCCTGGCCGAGCGCGGACTATCGGCCGCTAGAGATTGAAGTGCGGTGGAAGTTCATCAACGGACGGTGGGAATGTGTCGAGTATTCGAATCGGGTTTGCAGAGGGCACTACGCCGCGCCCGCTCAAGACGGCCGACTATGGACGCATCGCGCTAGGGGCGCTACTTCAGAAAGCCGCAGCGCTCCTGCCGCAGCAACCGAATCTCTCTCCCGACGCAGACGAGGCGCCGAGGCAACGCCGCAACGCTCAGATACCTCCAGGAGACCTTGCTCGAGGTAGTCCGCGTCTACAAAGAGGCGCAAGACAACGGCCAGCCGCCAACCAAGGCCGTGCGGGAACATTTCGGGGTGTCGAAAGAGCGTGCCGCCCGCTGGGTCTGGCTGTGCCGCAAAAACAGTCTGCTGCCGGCGACCAAGCGGGTCACGCTGGTGGTCGTAACCCGTTTGACCCCGACTACGCGCGTCGGGTCTTGAGAGAGGCGGGACATTACAAAGCGCGAAATCGACCGAATCATGCAGCTCTTTCCCCGCTGGATAGAGCCCGAACTAATGGAGGCCTATCGCGCGGCTGCCAGCGACCGCAAACAGAAGGGGAGTGAATGACCAGACCGGCTGGGCTCAGGGGCATACGTCCGAACATGAGCATCGTCCCCACCGAACAATGCTCCCGCTGCCTCTATCTCGAGCGGCCCGAGCGGTACGTCGACCTGCCGGACGAAGCGGACCCGCTCGCGAGCGACGGTTTGCACCTACGTCTCCAAGGCCTTCCCGGAGGGTGTCCCCGCGGCGATCGTCTGGGAGGAGAGACTTCACACCCGACTCTACCCCGGCGACCACGGGATCCGCTTCCGTGATATCCGCACCGTCGACAAAACCAAGTAAGGAGGAAAGGCGAATGGCAAGATGAAAACGGGCCTCGTGAGACGGGGGCAAGACCTGGAGCTACTTGGTCCGCGTCCGCGACCCGAACGGGCAAGATGAAGGACCGATGGGTCGGTGGCTTTGCGACCTGGACGACGCCAAGACCGCCCGGGATGACGCCCGCGCAGGCGTCCAAGGACGTACGCCGTCGCCACCTCCCGGATCACCGTCAAGGAAGTACCTGGACGAGTGGCTGGCTCGAAGCCAGGCGCTCGCAGGTGCGCCCCACGACGCTGGTCAGCTACCACCTCCACGTCAACAAGTACATCGTGCCTCGGATCGGCGCCGAGCGTCTGCAGCAGCTCACGCCGACGATGGTGGACCACCTCTCCGCCACCTCTCGAAGACGGGCGGCCAGGATAGGCACAAGCTCAAAGAGGGCGAAAAGCCCGAAGGCCCAGCCTCTGAGCGCCACCACCGTCCGGCATGTCGGCGCGACGCTGCACAAGGCACTGGCCGACGCGGATCAAGGGAAGAACTCTGATCCCCTACAACCCCGCCGACGCGGCCCAACTGCCAAAGGTACAGCGCGACGCGGACGGCGCCGCGCGAAGATCGAAGACCTGGACCCGCGAAGAGCTGGACACGTTCCTCGTCCCTCCGTCGCCATCTGACCGCCTCTTCCCCATGTGGCGGCTAGCCGCCTGGACGGGTATGCGCCGCGGCGAGGTGTGCGGCCTTGTCTGGCGCGACGTAGACCTGGACGCCGGCACCATCACCGTGCAGCGGGCGCGAGTCACCGTCAAGAGCGGGGACGTGCGCGAGAGCAAGCCCGAAGACAACCAACGGCCGCCGGCAGGTCGAGCTCGACAACGAGACGCTGCGGCCCTCGAGGCCTGGCAGGAGCGACAGGACAGGCGCGACGAGCGGGACGAATGGCCGGGTAGGCCAATGGCCGACTCACGGGCTCGTCTTCACCGTGCAGGACGGCTCAGCACTCGATCCTGACTACCTGAGCCGGCCTTCCGACGCCACGCCAAGAGGGCGAAGGCTCCCGAGAATCCGCCTGCACGATCTCAGGCACACGCACGCCACTCTACTGTATCGCGGCCGGCGCGCCCGTCAAGGTGGTATCCGAGCGGCTCGGGCATAGCACCCCGGCCTTCACGATGACCGTCTATCAGCACGTACTACCCGGGATGCAGCGCGAGGCCGTGCAGAAGCCTGGCGGAACACCAAGCCGGACCGCTAGACACCTGAAGATCGTCGGCCGGCAACGCTAGCAAACGTGTAGCAAAATGGCGCGGACTGACAGAGACAAGGGTCTTAGCGGGATTAGAAATCCCTGCAAATCGCCTAATGCCGGAGGCGGGACTCGAACCCGCATGGGCTTAGCCCTACGGTGTTTAAGACCGTTGCGTCTGCCATTCCGCCACTCCGGCCGCTGCGCCGGACTCAGGGTCAGAACCGTTCGAGTCCGGACGGCTACTACGTTAGCACGGTGTTTCGCATAGCCACGGGCCCCCACGGGTAGACTGCCTCCGACACGACCCCACAGAGGTCGACAGGTCGGAGGAGGTGGCAGTGAGGCGACCCTTCACAGCCCGCACCGCGGCGGCGACCGTGGTTACGTTGATGGCGCTCTTGCTGGCGGCGACCGCCTGCGGCTCGACGACCGGCGCGACGACCACCGCAGGGACGGGCGGCACCACAGGCTCGGCCCCTACGACCACTGGATCATCAGCGTCGACGTCGTCGCCTTCGTCGCCTCCCCCGTCCTCCGCCCCGTCTTCTACGTCCGCGACCGACGGGACCACTCCTACCTCCGTCGTCGACTCCGGGTACCGAGCGGTGACCGTGGTCGAAGACCTGCGGATCCCCTGGGAGATGCGTTTCCTCCCGGACGGGCGACTCCTGGTGACCGAGCGCGAGGGACGGATCGTCATCGCCGACGTGGGCTCGGGTATGGTGACGGAGGTGGGTCGGATCGAGGTGTCCGCACGGGGAGAGGGCGGACTGATGGGGCTGGCGCTGGACCCCGCCTTCGAGGATAACGGTGCGATCTACGTGAGCTACACCTACTCGGGCGACGGCCGCGGCAATCGGGTGAGCCGCTTCACGCTCAGCGGTCTGGACACGGGCACGCCGCAGTTGGGCGCGGAGACGGTACTGGTGGACGGCATCCCCGCGGGAACGAACCACGACGGCAGCCGGGTGGCGTTCGGGCCTGACGGCTATCTGTGGGTCACCACCGGCGACGCGGGCGACGGCGACCGGGCGCAGCGCATGGACTCGCTGGCCGGCAAGGTCTTGCGCATGACGTCCGAAGGGCAGCCGGCCCCGGGCAATCCCTTCGCCGATCGGCCGTACCCCTTCTCGCTCATCTACACGCTCGGGCATCGGAATCCCCAGGGACTTGGCGTTCCATCCGGAGAGCGGCGCTCCCTTCGTGACGGAGCACGGACCTTCGGACAACGACGAGGTCAACCGGCTGACGGCCGGAGGGCAACTACGGCTGGCCCGATCTGCGCGGTATCGTCCAGACACCGGGGTTCGTGGACCCCCTCATCACCTGGAGCCCCACCATCGCTCCGGCGGGGGCCCTCTTCTGCGCAGGAGGCACGATGGGCGACCTGGGTGGAGCCTTCCTCTTCGTGACCCTCAAGGAGCAGGACCTTCGGGTCCTTGCGCCTGCGTCACCCGAGGATTTCCTCGGAGTCGCTGAAGAGAGCATCCTCTTCGACGAACAGTTCGGCCGTTTACGGGCGATCGCTCAAGGGCCGGACGGCGCTCTCTACCTCGGCACCAGCAATCAAGATGGCAGAGGCGATCCCGAACCCGGCGACGATCGTATCATCCGCATCGAGCCCACGATTTAGGAACCATCAATATGGTACTTTAATACTCAAGTATTGTATGCTGTGACTGTTTCTTTGCTGGCTCGCGGTCCAGCGTAGGCTGGGGTCGTGGTCACTATCTCGGGGGGAGAGCCGATGGATGTCGATCGCAGAGGATTCCTACTCGCCGCAGGCGCGATGGCGCTGCTGCCGCTCTCGCTGAAGGCCAAGAAGTGGAGGTCGGCGACAACCGCCTCCGCGGCCATGTTCCGGCCTGATCCGGCCGGCTCCAGCGCGAGCACCTGCCCGCGCTGCGGCGTACAGGGTCACACCGCACTCGACCCGAGTTGCCCCGCCAATGCCGAACCCCGGTCCGCCCTGCAGGCGGCTGCGCGCGCGAAGGCGGCGCCTGCGCCGGCCGGCGCCGCGGTCCTAGCCGCCGCCGACGTGGCCTCCGCCGCGGCGGAGGTCGCAGAGATATGAAAGTCACCCGCCGTCAGTTCCTCAAGGGCGCGGGCGCGATCGCAGGCACGGCCGCGGTGAGCGCTGCGCTGGGGGGCGCTGCCGATAAGGTGCTCGCCGGTCGTGACGACCCTATCCGCTCCCTCCCTGTCGACCGGGTTGTCCGGACCACCTGCTCTCCCAACTGCACCGGGTCCTGCGGCCAATTGGCGTTCGTGCGTGACGGCAACATCGTCAAGGTGCAGCAGGCGGCCGACTACCCCGACAAGGCCTACAACCCCCGCGGCTGCATGAAGGGCATCTCCTACCACCTGTTGGTGCACGGCCCCGACCGCATCCAGACGCCCCTGGTCCGCGACGGCGACCGGGGCTCCGGCAAGTTCCGCGAGGCTTCCTGGGAAGAAGTACTCGATCGCATGGCCACCGAGTTCAAGCGTATCGGCGATACCTGGGGCTGGGACACCATCCACGTGTTCGGCCAGGTCCCCGGCTCTGGCTACATCCAGAAGGGCGCCAACTACCGCGCCTGCGCCGCTCTGGGGATGACCCACGGAACCAGCTTCGACTTCAACGGCGACCTCCCCATGGGCATGCCCATAACCTTCGGGGTGCAGAACGCCGAGCACGAGGCCAAGGACTGGGCCAACAGCCGCTTCATCCTCATGGTGGGCGCCAACCCGCTCGAGACCCGGATCCCCGACGCCCACTTCATCATGGACGCAGTGGAACGCGGTGCTCGTCTGGTGGTGGTCGACCCCACCTTCTCGTCCACCGCCTCCAAGGCCGATGCCTGGCTGCAGATCAAGCCGGGAACCGACGCCGTCTTCGGACTGGCGCTCTGCCAGCAGGTGATCGCCGCGGGCAAGGCCGACTGGGACTTCATGCGCACCTACACCGACGCGCCCCTCCTCGTCCGCGCCGATACGGGCAAACGCCTGCGCGCCGACGAACTCGCGCCCGGGGTGGCGCGTGATCCCGGTCCGGCCGCCGGCGGCGGCCTGGGCGGCTACGGAAGCAAGGCCCTCCCCGTCGGTACCGCGCCGGAGATCCCGGGAGCTGCTGCACCGGCCCCGGATGCGCCGCCGCCTCCCAAGTTCGTGGCCTGGGACGAGGCCGCCGGCGCCCCGGTGATCATCACCGTCGATCGGCTCGGCATCCCCGAGGGCGTCCAGGCGGCGCTGGAGGGCACCTATACGGTCCGCCTCGCCGACGGCACGGAGGTGGAGGTCACCCCCGGCTTCGCCCTGGTGGCCGCGGAACTCCAGACCTGGACCCCCGAGCGGGCCTCCGAGATCACCGGCATCCCCGCCGAGTCGATCGTCCAGGTGGCCGCGGCCTATGCCGCCGAACGGCCGGCCGCCGTGATCATGGGCGGGGGCACCAACCACTGGTATCACGGAGACCTGAACGGCCGCGCCTTCGGCCTGCTGGCGTCGCTCACCGGCAACGTCGGTCGCTCCGGCGGCGGCTTCTCCGTGTACGTGGGCCAGTACAAGGTCCGCGTCGATACTTCGCCCTGGTGGAACATCGGAGACAAGAAAGCCAAGGTCGTCCCCACCATCTACTTCGTGCGCGGGCGCACCGAGACCATCAACAAGATCGGTCCCCTATCCCGAGAACGGCTGGAAGGCGCTGTTCTGCACCTTCGCCAACATGTTCATCCAGGCCATGGACGTCAACCGGCTCCACCAGACCCTGGAGGGCTGCGAACTGGTCGTCGTCATGGACCATCAGATGACAGACACCGCCAAGTGGGCCGATATCGTCCTGCCCGCCACCAGCTGGTACGAGAAGACCGACCTCACCGCCACCCCGCTCCATCCTTTCCTCCAGATCCAGCAGCCGGCCATCCCGCCGGTGGGCGAGTCACGCTCCGAGCTCTGGGTCTGGCAGGAGATCGTGAAAAGGATCGCTCCCGAGGGGTTCGCCGATAGCCTGGACATCACCGAGGAAGAAGCCATCGAGGCCATCCTGGCCAAGGGAGGTAACGCCGAGGGCATCACCCTGGATCAGCTCAAGGCCGGTCCGGCCCGGCTCAAGGTCCCCGACCCCGACGTGGCCTTCAAGCGGCAGGTGGAAGAGCTCATCCCCTTCCCCCCGCGTTCGCTGCCGGCCGCGCTCGAAGCCACCGCGGCCTTCATCCCCACCAGGCGAATCGAGTTCTATAAGGATCAGGACCGCTTCATCGAACTGAAGGAGACCGTCCCCACCTACAAGCCGCCCCGCGACGACGAGATCCACGATCCCGCGGAGTACCCTATCCAGTTGCTCTCTCCCCACTCCAAGTGGCGCATCCATTCGAGCTACGCGAACGTGGCCTGGCTCAACGAGATCACAGCCGGACGCGCACCGGTGCTTCTGAGCCCGGAGACCGCGCAGGAGTACGGCATCGCCGACGGCGACCTGGTCGAAATGGCCAACACCCGGGGCATCGTGCGGGCGTGGGCGCACGTGACCAAGGCGGCCCTCCCGGGTACCGCCACCCTGTTCGAGGGTTGGTGGAGCAACCAACTCGGCGGAGGCAAATGCGTGAACGAGCTCACCTCTTCGGAAGTCAACCCCATCCACGAGGTGTTCTTCGTCCCCAACATGTGGGCCCCGTCCACGGGATGGAAGGACTGCCGCTGCCGCATCGCCAAGGTGATTGATGAGGCGCTGGAGCTCGGTGCCCCCGGGGCCACGGCCCGGACGGGCGTCACGGCCCGAGCCGGCCTCGCCGCCCCGGTGATCGAGGAGGTGGCCCATGCCTGAGAAAGTCTCACCCATCGAGGCCCTCTCTCCTGCCTCCCGCGCGTACGGCGAGATCGGCCCCGTCACCGCCGGAGCCGCGCTGGGGCATGGTCGTCGACCTCGAGCGCTGTGTCGGCTGCTGGTCGTGCTGCGTGATCTGCAAGTCCGAGAACGACGTCCCTCTGGGTATGTGGTGGAACCGCATCGACACGGTCGGCGACGCGCTCGACACTCCGTATGAGGAGCACGGCCGGCCGGCCATGCACTGGATGCCTCTGGCCTGCCAGCACTGCGAGAACCCGGCCTGCACCCGCGTCTGTCCGGTGGAGGCCACCTACCTCCGCGAAGACGGGGTGGTGATGCAGGATTCGCAGCGCTGCATCGGCTGCCGCTACTGCCTGGTGGCCTGCCCGTACGGCGTACGCGTCTTCAACTGGGGCGAGGCCGAGCGTCCGGTGCCTTTCGACACCGGGATGGTCGAGCCTCGGCCGGTCGGGACCATGGAGAAGTGCACGTTCTGCGTGCACAGGCTTCCCGACGGGCAGATCCCCTCGTGCGTGTGGTCGTGCCCGGGACAGGCCCGCATCTTCGGCGACCTCAACGACCCGGACAGCGAGGTCAGCCGTCTCGTCCGCGAGCGCGCGGGCTTCCAGGTCCTCGAGGAGCGGGGGACCGACCCACAGGTCTTCTACCTGCCGGTCCGGCGGAAGAGAGGGCTGTGACTATGAACACGACCATGACGACTGCGGCCGCCCCCGCGGGTCCGGCGGTCGCGACCGCCACGACGACAGTAGCCGCCCCCGGCCGGGGGCGGTTGATTTGGCTGATCCTCATCACCCTGGGATTCCTCGCCGGACTGGGCGCCTGGATCTACCAGCTCTCCGAAGGTCTGGCCGTCACCAACATGCGCAACCCCATGATGTGGGGGCTCTACATCACCTTTTTCATGTACTTCGTGGGCATGTCGGCCGGGGGTCTTATCGTTGCCTCGGCCGGACGGCTGTTCGGCGGCCCTCGACTCAAGCCCATCGTACGGTTGGCGGTTGTCGAAGCCACGGTGGCGGTATTGTTGGCCGCCATCTTCCTGCTCCCCGACATGGGCCGACCCGACCGGATCTGGCACCTGTTCCGCTATCCGCAGTTCAGATCGCCCCTGATGTGGGACATCGTGATCGTCACCATCTATCTGATCATCTCGCTGGTATACGTGTGGGTGTACACGCGCGCCGACCATGCGCGCCAGGGCAGCTGGCTGGCGTTCGGCACCAGCGACTCTGCCGACGCGACGCGCCGGGACGAGCGCATGAAGACCGTTCTTGCCGCCGTTGGCCTGCCGGCCGCCATCCTGCTCCACTCCATCACGGCCTGGATCTTCGGGCTGCAGATCTCCCGGGGCTTCTGGTACACGGCCGTGATGGCGCCGCTCTTCATCGGCTCGGCACTGGTGTCAGGTACCGGACTCATGATCTTGCTGGCGTTGGTTGTCCGCCGAGTCCGGCGGCTGTCGTTCCGCGACGACCTCATCGCCTACCTGGGCAAGCTGCTCCTGATCTTCCTGGCGGTCGAAGTCTTCCTCGTGTTCGCCGACATGCTGACCGCCGCGTACCCGGGAGCGAGCTTCGAGGCCGATCCCATAGCCCGCGTCCTCACCACCGCCCCCTATGCCTACCTGTTCTGGTTCGAGATCGTGGTCGGTCTACTGATCCCTCTCCTGCTGCTGGTGAGGCCGCGCATGCGCATGAATATGCGCTGGGTGGCCGTGGCCTCGGTGCTCGCCGTGGTGGGGATCTTCGCGCATCGGTTCAACATCGTCCTCAACGGCCTGTCGCACGCGACCATCTCCTACCCGCCAGGCGTATCGGTAGGTACTCCGCAGCCGCAGGGCACGACGTCGTTCGTGCTTGTGCAGTCATACTTTCCGAGTTGGGTGGAGTGGATCGTCGTCCTGGGAGTCCTGTGCTTGGGAGCGCTCATCTTCACCGCGGCCACCATCAAACTGCCGCTGAGAGAGGCGGCCCACGAAGAGCACTGAGGAGCGCATGCAGCCCTGCTGACCGTCCCGGCGATGCGGCGGATGTAGCCCGGCCGGTCCTCCCTACGACGGCGGGCTGCGCAGCACCAATCCGTCGAGAAGATCGCGCTCGGAGACCACCAGTTCCGGGTAGCCGAGGACCTGCATCGCCGCCTTCACGATGAGCGCGCCGCCGACGATCACGGCCGCCCGCCCGGCCTGGACGCAGGGAAGGGCGGCGCGTTCGGCAGTGGTCATCCCGCCCAGACGCGTCACCAACCGCTCGACGGCATCCCGTGAGAGTCGCCGCAAGTGGATGAGCTCCGAGTCGTACACCTCAAGACCGGCGTCCAGGCAGGCCAGGGTGGTGATGGTGCCGGCGACGCCGACGAGGCGGGGTAACGCAGCACCGGCCGCCCTGGCGGTGGCGCCTACGCCGGCGGCGGTGGCGCCGACCCCGGCCCCCGCGGCGGCGACGCCCGCCCCCGCGGCGGCGGCACTGCTCGCGGCCGCGACGGAACCGAAGCGAGGTGCCAGTGGTTGCAGGAGAGCGGCCGCCTCCTGGGCGGCCGAGGCCATCTCCTCAGGTCGCGGCGGATCGGAATGCAGCCACCGCTCCGTGGCCCTGCTCGCTCCGATATCCAGGCTCACCGCCTCGATGGCGCCCTCAGGGGTGCGCCGGATCAGCTCGGTGCTACCGCCCCCCACATCGAGCACCACCAAGTCGCCCTGGATATCGAGGGAGGCGCCGGCGTAAGCCAGCCGCGCCTCCTCCGCCCCGGTCAGCACCACTGCCGTCACGCCGGTCTCGTCACCGAGCGCCTGAATGAACTCTCGGCCGTCGACGGCGTCCCGAGTGGCGCTGGTCCCCGCCAGCACTATCTCGGAAGCCCCCAGGCCGCGAGCGTCATCGACGTAGCGGCGGACAACGGCTGCCGTGCGCCGGGCCGGCTCCCCGCCCAACCTGCCGCCCGACCGCAGTCCTTCCCCCAGTCGGGTCACTTCGACCTGCCGGTAGACATGCTCGGGGCGCCCTCCCGTCAGCTCGGCCACCAATAGGCGGACGGAGATCGTCCCCACATCGATGGCGGCCACTCTCCTGCGGCGCTCCAGGGCCCACCGTGCGCAACGATCGTCGTCACACCAAAGCGTGTCCCGGGGTGGGAGAAACCGGTCCCACGCCGCCTCGGCGGCACCGGCGAGCGTGTCCTGCGGGTGCGCCGCCTCCGACCGCAGCCACCCAGATAGTGCCGCGAGCAGCGCGGCCGTGTAGGCGTGAAGGCAGGACGCCAGCTCCGGGCCCTCGGGACCCCCGATACCTGCATCCGGACGGGGGTCTTCGCCGCCGGCCAGCATGGCTCGCTTCTGCCGGTAGGCATCGGTGAGGGCGTCCAGTGCCCGGCGCAGCCCGGGGTCGTCAGCGCAGACCGACTTGAGTCGCTTGACCCCGCCCGCCGATTCGACCCGGCTGATGGCCGTCGCAGCCGTCGGGCAGGTGAGGTACAGCAGGGTCGGGTTGGGCATGCCGCCTGAGAGGACCGGGGAAGTCTCGATGACGACCGGCCGCCCGAACGGGCACCGCACGCCGATCCCGGTCACATCCCGGGCCGGCCTGCCCAGCTGCCCGGAGACGATCGTCCAGATCCGCTTCGTCGAGGCCATTGGCGGGACCCACAGGCTTACCCCCGCCCGAGCGGCTCACGAGGTACTGGTGGTGAGGGGCAGCAACCGGAAGGTGCCGGCGTTGTCTCCCGCCCCGTCCAGCCCTCCATCTCTTGCCGCCACTCCCACAAGGGCGATGAGCACAGCCATCGCCACCAGGACGATCACGGCAAGGACGCGCGAGCGTCTCGGCCTGCGCGGTCGGGAGGCCGGTGGTCCCTCATGCCTCTCTGCACCGCTGGAGTAGACGCTCACCCTGCGGCCGCTCGGTGTTTCAGGCTGATGGGGCACGGCGGGCTAGAAGAGACCGCGGATGCCAGAGACGATCCGCTCGAGAAACCCGGGCGATCCCTCGGTTCCGGCGTCGGCGTCGGACTCCGCGGCGCCGGCCGTGGAAACGCCGGCCCCAGCATCGTCGCCGGCAGCTTCGGTCGTGCTCGTGGCGCCCGATCCCAGACCATCCAGCGCAGCCGCTCCGATACCGGCCAGCGCGGTCGCGCCCGGCGCCACCTCTACGGGAGCGGATCCATCCGCGTCTCCGGCGGGCTCGGTGACGATGTAGAGTTCTTCGCCGGGTCGCACGTAGGTGAGTTGCTCGCGCGCGAGGGTCTCGAGATAGCCGGCCTCGCTGAGCTTCGCAAGCTGACCCTGTAGTTCGGTCTTCTGCGCCTCCAGGGCGTTCACCTTCTCCGTGGCGACGTCGAAGCGTGCACGTGCGTCCTCGTAATGCGTGAGGGGACCGATGTTGGCGAGGACCGCCACTACCATGAGGATGACCGCGCCGAACACCACCAGCCAGCGGCGCCGGCCGGCAGGCGACGACCGCCGCCTACGGACCGCCATCTCGCCGGAAAGCACCGGCATGGTGGGAGCGTTTGATCCTCGCATGGTCTAGGTACTATTCGCCGCGCCTGAGCGCCGACCTGCAGCGGGCCCGCACAAGCATGTGGAGCGACACTGCGCCGAGCCCCAGCCGCAGACGCGTATCGCTACTCTCCACCCTGACGGAACGCTCTCCAGCCCGGGTAGTCGGCGACGTCTCCCAACTCTTCCTCGATGCGCAGCAACTGGTTGTACTTGGCGGTGCGCTCGCCGCGCGACGGAGCCCCGGTCTTGATCTGCCCGGCGTTGGTGGCCACCACCAGGTCGGCGATGGTGCTGTCTTCGGTCTCGCCCGACCGATGGCTGACCACCGCGGTGTAGCCGGCCCGATGGGCCATGGAGATGGCGTCGAGGGTCTCGGAGAGGGTCCCGATCTGGTTGAGCTTGATGAGGATGCTGTTGGCCACCCCACGCTCGATGCCCATGGCCAGCCGCTCGACGTTGGTGACGAAGAGGTCGTCGCCCACCAGCTGCACCCTGTCGCCCACCAGCTCAGTGAGGGCGGCCCAGCCGTCCCAGTCCTCCTCGGCCATGCCGTCCTCGATGCTCACGATGGGGTAGCGCTTGCACAGATCGGCGTAGTAGGCGGCCATCTCCTGGGGGTCCAGCTTGCGGTTCTCGCTGGCCAGGTCGTAGACGCTTCCTTCCGGCGTCGAAGAACTCCGAGGCCGCCGGGTCGAGGGCGATGGCGATGTCGACACCCGGGGTGTAGCCGGCCTTCTCCACCGACTCCAGGATCACCTTGATGGCGTCCTCGTTGCTGGCCAGGTTGGGCGCGAAGCCGCCCTCGTCGCCCACCGACGTCGCACAGACCCCGGCCGGACAGGACCTTCTTGAGCGAGTGGAACACCTCCACGCTCATCCGCAGGCCGTCGGTGTAGCTGGCGGCGCCCACCGGCACGATCATGAACTCCTGCAGGTCGACGTTGTTGTCGGCGTGCTTGCCGCCGTTCAGGATGTTCATCATGGGAACCGGCAGCACGTGGGCGTTGGCACCGCCCAGATAGCGGTACAGCGGCAGGCCGAGCGCCTCCGCCGCCGCCTTGGCGACGGCCAGCGAGGTCCCGAGGATGGCGTTCGCGCCCAGGCGCCCCTTGTTCGGCGTGCCGTCGGTCTCGATCAGCAGCAGGTCGATCTCGCGCTGGTCGACGGCGTCCATGCCCACCAGGGCGTCGGCGATCTCGCCGTTGACGTGCTCGACCGCCTTCAGCACGCCCTTGCCGCCGTAGGCCTCGCCCCCGTCGCGGAGCTCGACCGCCTCGAAGCTGCCCGTCGACGCGCCCGAAGGCACCGCGGCCCGCCCGAGCGCTCCGCTCGCCAGCTCGACCTCGACCTCCACCGTGGGGTTGCCGCGGGAATCGAGGATCTGCCGTCCGAAGACACCGAGGATAACGGTCATCGCTTCTGCTCCTTCTTCGCCTGCTGGTAGTAGGTCTCTTGCTCGTGCAATTCCATGTCTTCGAACACGCGTCCGTCTTCTCCCGCCGCCCGGGCCGCCGCCTCCACCCGCTCCCTGAAGCGTAGCGCGGAACGGCGCAGGGCCAGTTCCGGATCCACCTTCAGCTTCCGGGCGAGGTTGACCACCGAGAACAGCAGATCGCCGATCTCCGCGGCCAGCCTCTCGGGATCGCCCCCCGTCGGCCAGTCTCCTCGCGCGATCTCCGCCGTCTCCTCCTCCACCTTGGCCATGACGTCGGCGGCGTGCTCCCAGTCGAAGCCCACCGCGGCCGCCCGCTGCTGCAGCTTCTGGGCCAGCAGAGTGGAGGGGAAGGCCGCGGGGACGTCGTGGAAGATGCCCTCGCGCCCCTCCGACTCCCGCTTGATGGCGTCCCAGGTCTTGCGCACGTCCTCCGGCGTCTCGGCCTGGGCTTCCCCGAAGATGTGCGGATGCCGGCGCACCAGCTTGGCGTGGATGCCGGCGGCCACGTCGCCCAGATCGTAGAGCCCCTGCTCCTCGGCCACGCTGGCCAGGAAGTACACCTGGAAGAGCAGGTCGCCCAGCTCGCCGCGCACGGCGTCGTCGCCCCGCGTCTCCCGGTCGTGGATGGCGTCGGCCAGCTCGTAGGTCTCCTCGAGCGTGTAGGCGATGATGCTCTCCTGGGTCTGCTTGCGGTCCCAGGGGCACTCGCTGCCTGAGCTTCATGGTGAGGTCGTACAGACGGCCCAGCTCGGAGACTGATCGGACTCGCGCGTCACCGTCGCCGCTCAGTCCTCCGTCGCTCGGTCGTCGTGGACGAGGGCTCGGTACGTGGTCGGTGGTCCGCGTCGCCTTGCCGCGCGGGCGTGCAGCCCGGACCGGTAGACGACGCCCAGCTCGTCCTCCATGCCCTGCCAGCCAGGCGTCCCAGGTCGTCGGCCTGGTGCTGGGCCAGCAGAGCGCTGCGGATCTTCTCCTTCACCTGGTCGTAGGCGATCTGCGCCTCGGGCGTGATGTCGGTCACCTGGATGAGGTGATAGCCGTACTGGGTCCTCACCGGCTGCGAGAGCTCGCCCTTCTTGAGGCCGAAGACCGCCTCCTCGAACTCGGGCACCATCTGCCCGCGGATCACGTTGCCCAGCTCGCCCCCGGCTCCCTGCGTGGCCTCGTCGTCGGAGTACTTCGCGGCCTCGGTGCCGAAGTCGGCGCCGTTCTGGATCTCGCTCCGCACCTTCTCGGCCTCCGCCCGGGCCGCGTCCCAGTCGCCTCGGTGGGCGTGATGGTGCCGCGCCCTCCGGCCGCCGTCGGCGAACGGGGAGATGAGGATGTGGCGGGTCTCGCGACTCCTCGGGCTCGGTGTACTCGGCCTTGTGGGCGTCGTAGTAGGCCTTGACCTCGTCCTCGGTCACCGTGACGTCCTTCGGTGACCGCCGCCTTCATCTCGTCGACGAGCAGGCGCTCGCGCAGCGACTCCTTGAACTGCTCGAGGGTGAGGTTCTGCTTCTCGAGAGCCTCGTCGAACCTCTCCTCGTCGCCCTGGAACATCTCCTTGATCTGGGCGACCTGGCCTGCGACGTCCTTCTCGGTGACCGTGACCTTGAAGTCCGGCGCCTCCTGGCGCAGCACCTCGAGCATCACCAGATACTCGGCCAGGCTCTGCTGGAAGGTGCGGTACTCCTTGCTCTGCGTCTTCTTGTCGGGAGCGCGGCCGGCGGCCTCGTAGGCGGCCTCGAGCTTGTCGAACTGCTCCTGGGAGACGAGGGCCTGCGCCCACCTGGGCCACGGCCCCTTGGGGCAGTTCCCCTCCGCAGCCGTAGATCGCCAGGAGCAGAGGGCAGGAGAAGGAGGGCGAAGGCGAGCCTGCGGCATCTAGCCCTGGCTCGCCTCGTCTTCATAGCCGTCAGGGTCCACCTCCCCGGCGGAGAGGGGGAGTATATCATCGAGCACTGCCTGGACCACCTGGCGGAGCCCCCGCTCGTCGCCCCGGATACCCAGGGAGAGCTGGCCCTGCACGGGCGCGTACACGTAGCGGCGGTCGCGCGAGCGCAGGCGCTCGCGCGACCCCGGCGGCAGGGTCAGCCCGCTCACCGCGAGCCGGTCCTGCCGCACCGACAGCGAGTCGGCCCCCAGGTCCTGCAGCGTCACCCGCACCTCTCCCAGGAAGATCAGGTTGTCCACCGGCTCCGGCAACTCTCCGAAACGGTCGATCAGCTCCGCCCGCAGGTCGGCCAGCTCCTCCAGCGACTCGCGCCGAGGCGATGCGCCGGTGCAGGTCGACCCGGGCCGCCTCGTAGCCGATGAAGGCCGCCGGCACGTGGGCGTCGATGCCGATCTCCACCCGCGGCAGCTTCTCCGACGCGGCTCCTCGCCCTGCAGCTGCGCCGTGGCCTCCTCGCAGCATCGACAGGTACATCTCGAAGCCCACCGCGGCGATCTGGCCCGACTGCTCCTCCCCCAGCAGCTCGCCGGCGCCCCGGATCTCCAGGTCGCGCATGGCGATCTTGAAGCCGGAGCCCAGCTCGGTGTAGTCGGCCAGGGTGGAGAGCCGCGCCACGGCTTCCTCGGTGAGCACCGCCTCGTCGGGATGGAACAGGAAGGCGTGGGCCACCCGGGTCGAGCGGCCGATGCGTCCCCGGATCTGGTAGAGCTGAGCCAGGCCCAGCAGATCGGCCCGCTCCACGATGAGCGTGTTGGCGTTGGGGATGTCGAGGCCGCTCTCGATGATGGTGGTGGTCACCAGCACGTCGGAGTCGCCGCGCAGGAACTCGAGCATCACCCGCTCCAGCTCCTGCTCGGGCATCTGGCCGTGGGCGACCGCGAAGCGCACCTGCGGGCATGAGCTGCGCGCAGCCGCACGGCCGCCTTGTCGATGGTCTCCACCCGGTTGTGCAGGTAGTAGACCTGGCCGCCCCGGTCGATCTCGCGCTCGATGGCCCGCTCGACCATGCCCTCGTCGTAGAGGCCCACGTAGGTCTGGATGGGATGGCGGTCGCGCGGCGGCGTCTCGATGACGGTGATGTCGCGCACCCCCGACAGCGACATCTGCAGCGTGCGCGGGATGGGGGTGGCGGTGAGGGTGAGCACGTCCACCCGCAGCTTGAGCCGGCGCAGCGCCTCCTTCTGGGCCACGCCGAAGCGCTGCTCCTCGTCGACGATCACCAGGCCCAGATCCTTGGGCTTGACGTCCTCGCGAGAGCAGCCGGTGCGTGCCGATGAGCACGTCCACCTTGCCGGCGGCGAAGTCCTTGAGGATCTTCTTCTGCTCGGCCGCCGAGCGGAAGCGCGAGATCATCTCCACCTTGACCGGGAAGTCGGCGAAGCGCTCCCGGAAGGTGCCGTAGTGCTGCTGCGCCAGGATGGTGGTGGGCACCAGCACCATCACCTGCTTGCTGTCCAGCGTGGCCTTGAAGGCGGCCCGCAGCGCCACCTCGGTCTTGCCGTAGCCCACGTCGCCGCAGAGCAGCCGGTCCATGGGCTGCTCGGACTCCATGTCGTCCTTGACCGCGTCGATGGCCCGCAGCTGGTCCTCGGTCTCCTCGTAGGGGAAGGCCTTCTCGAAGCGCACCTGCCACTCGCCGTCCTCGGAGAAGCGGTAGCCCTTGGTGGCCTGGCGCAGCGCGTAGAGGTGCAGCAGCTCGCCGGCCACCTGGCGGGCGGCCTTGCGCACCCGGCTCTTGACGTGCTCCCAGGCCTTGCCGCCCAGCTTGGAGAGGCCGGGCGCCGCCCCGCCCGCCCCCACGTAGCGCATGACCTTGGCGATCTGGTCGTGCGGGACGTAGAGCATGTCCGTGTCCCGGTAGGCCAGGTCGAGGTAGTCGCGGGTGACGCCGGCCACCGTCTTGGTGGAGATGCCCTCGAAGCGGCCCACCCCGTGGTCCTCGTGCACCACGTAGTCGCCCTTGCGCAGGTCGCGGAAGCTGGAGAGCGTCACCCCGGGCGTGGGCCGCCGCGCGGCGCGACCGCCTTGTGCCGGCGCGGGAAGACCTGGGCGTCGGTGAGCAGGGCCAGCTTGAGCTCGGGGATCACGAAGTGGCGGCGGTGCGGCACCGGCAGGAACGACACGCCCGGTCCGGCCTCCACCTCTCCGCCGTGGACCAGCGTCCCGCTCGTGCGCCGGAGCACGTAGCCGGCCCGCTCGGCCTCCGCCCGCTGCTCGAAGGCGATCACCACCCGGTAGCCGTCGTTCACCAGGCGGCGGATGGCCTCTTCGGCCTCCGGCAGGTTGGTGACCGGCAGCTCGCCGCTGGTCGGCCGGAACGTCCACCTCGTCCGGCGTCCCGCCTCCCGCCGCGCGCCATGCCCGAGCGAGTCGAGAGTGACGACCGGGAGCGCGGCGAGGCGCTCCTCGACCTCGGGCCACGACTCGTACTCGTCTCCCGCGTAGCGGCTCGCCCAGCACGTCGACGCAGGTCGGCTCTCGAAGGCCTCCACCCGGGCCCGCGCCCGAGCCGGGTCGAGCCGGATCACCCGGGTGCCCTGCGGGAAGCAGCGAGAGCAGGTTGACGGGCGAGGCTCCCGGCCTCCTCGGCGGCCGCGTGCAGCCGGACGCTCTCCAGCGGACCGAGCGACCGCTGCGAATACACGGAGAAGCTGCGCAGGCTCTCCACCTCGTCGCCCCAGAACTCGACCCGCACCGGGTAGCGCTCGGTGGCCGGGAAGACGTCGATGATGCCGCCGCGCACCGAGAACTCGCCGGCGTCCTCCACCTGGTCGACCCGGGCGTAGCCCAGGGCGACCAGCCTCCGGACGAGGTCCTCGAAGTCGAGCCGCGACCCGGCGGACACGAGCCAGCGGCGGACCCGGCGGCGCGATCACCCCCTCCATGAGGGTGGTCGCCTCGACGACCACGACTGGCCGGCGCCGGCCGCGGCCGGCTCGCCGGCGCCGCGCGAGAGCGGCCACGGCCCGGGCCCGGCGCCCGGCCACCCGCGGCTGCACTTCGCCCTCCGACCCGTACCACACGCCCCGCGGGCGGCAGATAGACCACCGGGCGGTCGGGGCAGTACAGGGCGAGCTCGTGCTCCAGCTCGCACGGCCGCGTCCTGGTTGGCGGCGACCACCAGCAGCGGCACCGTCGCGCCAGGGCCGGCGCTCAGCGACGGCGGCCGTGAGGAAGGGATGGACGAAGCTGGGCGCCGCCAGATCGGGCTCCGCGCGCCGAGCCGCCGGCGCGCCGCCGGTCGCCCGCGTCCAGGCAACTCCTCGAAGGGCGCGTAGCCGCGCAGGAAGTCGGTCAGGCGGGGCATGAGGCGTCGCCCCGCGCCGCCAGCCACTCCTCGGCCAGGTCGGCGGCCCGCCGATGAGCGCCAGCACCTCCTCCCGGGGCTCGCTGAACGGAGCGAGCACGTGGTCGATGAGCGGCTTGTCGGACGACTCGGGGCGGCCCACCCCCACTCGCAGCCGCCAGAAGTCGCGCGATCCCAGGGACTGCTCCAGGCTGCGCAGGCCGTTGTGCCCTCCCAGACCCTGCCCTTCCTTGAGGCGGACATCGCCGAAGGCCAGCTCGACCTCGTCGTGGATCACAAGCATCCGCTCCACGGGGATCTTGTACCAGCGGGCCGCCTCGGCCGCGGCCCGGCCGGAGAGGTTCATGAAGGTCGTGGGCAGGAGCAGCGACCACTCGTGTGCCCGGCGATGCGTCCCCTCGGCGGTGAGGCCCTGGAACCGGGAGCGGAGCGCCGGGAGACCGTGGCGGCGGCGCAGCTCCTCGCCCACCATGAAGCCCACGTTGTGGCGATGGAACTGGTACTCCGGCCCGGGATTGCCCAGGGCGACGACGCAGGTAGACGGCGGCAGCTTCCACGTATTTCGCGGCAGCTTCCACTGCCCCGGGAGCTACTCCTCGCTCTTGGCGCCGCCGATGACCTCGGGCTCGGCGACCTCGGCGACCTCGGCGGCAGCCTGCTCGACCCGCGGCGGCACCAGCGCGACGAGCATGATCTGGGGATCGTCCAGGATCTTGCGTCCCGGCGGGAGCCGTCGAGGGCTTCCACCGACAGGTGCTGGCCGATCTGCAGCCCGCTCACGTCGAGCTCGAGCGCCTCGGGGATGTCCGAGGGAAGGGCCCGCACGGTCACTTCGCGATGTTCCCAGTCGAGCACGCCGCCGTCGGCTACGCCGGCCGGCGTGCCGACCAGTTCGATGGCCACCGGAGCCTCGATCTCCACGGCCAGGTCGACCTCGTGCAGATCGACGTGGAGCAGGTAGCGCTTGGTGGGATGGAACTGGAGCTCCTTGACCACGGCGTAGTGAGGGACGGCCTTCTTCTTGCCTCTTGGCCGGCTTGGCCGCGTCGCTCAGATCGAGCTCGAGGACCACGTTGTGGCCGTGATGGATCATGGCGTCCTTGAGCTCCTGCAGTGTCCATCGAGATGGCCTTGGACTCCGGTTCCCTTGCCGTAGAGGACACCGGGGAGACGGCCTTCCGCGCGCAGCCGGCGCGCCGGGCCGTTGCCCGTCTGCTCCCGCTCGTTGACCGACAGCTTCACGGTGTCCATGTTCGTCTCCTAAAAGCTCTAAGCAGCTAGAAAAGCTGGTTCTCTCCCTGGAAGAGCTCGCTCACCGACTCGTCGGTGAACACGCTCTTGATGGTGTCGGCCAGGATGCCGGCCGTGGATAGTACCACAATCTTCTTGTGGTCGACGTCCTCGCGCAGCGGGATGGTGTCGGTGACCACCACCTCCTTGAGCGGCGAATCCGCGATGCGCTCGTAGGCCGGATCGGACAGCACCGGATGCGTGCAGGCGGCGTAGACCTCCTTGGCCCCCTTGCTCGATGAGCGCCTGGACCCCGTTGACCAGCGTGCCGGCGGTGTCGATGATGTCGTCCACGATGATGGCGCGTCTTGCCGGCCACGTCGCCGATGACGTGCATCACCCGGGAGACGTTGTGCTCGGGGCGCAGCTTGGTGAGCACGGCCACGTCGCATTCCAGGCGGTCGGCCAGCCGCTTGGCCGTCTTGAGGCCCCCGGCGTCGGGAGAGACCACCACCATGTCCTCGAGGCCCTTGAGCTTGAAGTAGTCGGCGATCATGGACAGGGCGGTCATGTGATCCACCGGGACGCTGAAGAAACCCTGCAACTGGCCGGCGTGGAGGTCCATGGTGATCACCCGGTCGGCTCCCGCGGCCTCGAGGATATCGGCCACCAGCCGGGCGGTGATGGGCTCCCGCGGGCAGCTCTTCTTGTCCTGCCGCGAGTAGCCCATCCAGGGCACCACGGCCGTGACCCGGTGGGCCGAGGCCAGCCGGGCGGCCTGGATCATGATGAGCAGCTCCACGAGGTTCTCGTTCACCGGCCGGCACGTCGACTGGACGATGAACACGTCGGCGCCGCGGATGCTCTCCATGTACTTGACGTAGATCTCGCCGTCGGCGAACGTCCGTATGTCGACCTGGCCCAGCTCGATACCCAGCTTCTCAGCGACCTTGGCGCTGAGGTCCGGAGTGCCGCGGCCCGCAAACACCATGAGCGAGCGCTCAGAGGTGATGCGCGTGCACCGGCGCGGCTCCCAATCTCCCATCCTGGTGGTCCTCCTCGTCCTCTGATCTCCCCGCACGTCCACGCGTACGGTACCACTATGAGCGTGTGTCCGTCTGCCCTTGACTCGATCCGCAGAGTCCTCCTGCTCCTGCGACCGCTCGGCCATGAGCTCCTCGGCCAGCGCCAACTCCTCCTGGGAGTTCACGCCCAGCACGAGCGAGGCGTCCTCGACCTTGCACGCGGCCACGCGCTCGCCGCGCGCGCGCAGGCCGGCTATGACGTCGGTCAGATAGATCTCGCCCTGGTCGTTGTCGGAGCCCACCTCGGCGCAGGATGTCGAGGGCAAGAGGAGCCGGCAGGACGTACATACCGCTGTTGACCTCGCGCGATCGCCCGCTCCGCCGGAGTCGCATCGCGATGCTCCACGATCTTCACCACGTCTCCGCTCTCGTCCCGGACCACCCGGCCGTAGCCGGTGGGATCGGGCAGGTCCATGGTGAGCACGGTGGCGGCGGCGCCGGAACGCTCGATGCTGATCCACCAGGGCGCGCAGCACGCTCCCCGTGATGAGCGGAGTGTCGCCGGACAGGACCAGGAACGGCCCCGGCGAGGATCTGCTCGGCGGCGGCCAGAGACGGCATGACCGGTGCCCAGTTGCTGGTCCTGCAGGGCGACCAGGCAGCCCGGCGGGCAGGTGAGGCTCGACCTGGGCGTGCCCGTGCCCCAGACACCACCACGGTCCGCGCGGCTCCGACCTCGCCGGCCGCGGCCAAGCACGTGGAGAAGCATGGGCCTGCCGCAGACCGGGTGCAGCACCTTGGGCAGCTCCGACTTCATGCGCTTGCCCTGGCCCGCGGCCAGGACGACGACAGTGGCGATGTGCGAGCTCGGAGTCCAGGACTGCACCTCCGATGAGATCGACGACGGAAGAGAGAAGCTGGGGCGGCAGGATTCGAACCTACGCATCACGGGACCAAAACCCGTTGCCTTACCGCTTGGCCACGCCCCAACGCTTCCGACTGCGTGGGCAAACGCGCCACGAGCGCACGAAGTATAGGTCAGTCGTTCGATAGGCGCGTCAAGACGAGCCGGCGGCCCTCATCGCTGGACGGCGCAGAGCGGCTTAGGGACCGCCCGACGACCTTGCCACCCGGCAGTTCATGCCGTCGGCGGAGACCTTCGCGCAGAGCGCCTCGCGCGTCTTCTCCGAGACGCGCAGACCCCATAGATCGTCGGGCCCGAACCGCTCATGAGCGCGCCCAGCGCCCCCTCCTGCAGCAAGCGTGTCCTTCGCGTCGCAGAGCCCGGGCAGCAGGTTGCAGCTGGTCTCCTCCAGGTCGTTCCGCAAGCAGCTCGGCCACGTCGGCGACGGTCTGCACCTGCCGCCACCGCCTCCTCGGCCTCGTGAGCGAGCGGGAAATCGGCGCGGCTCTCGGCGAGGTTCTGGAGCGTCGAACTCCCGGTACACGTGGGCGGTGGAGAGCGGCTGGTCGGTGAAGATCAGCACCAGCGGGCAGCTCCGGCAGCGCGAGCGGCTCGAGAAGCTCGCCTATCCCCCGCGCCGATCGCCGGTCTGCGGATCCAGGAAGAAGGGCACGTCGGCGCCCAGCGCCCGAGCCAGCCTGCGCAGTTCGTCGTCGCTCGGCGCCGGTCCCGCCGGCCTCGCGCAGCACCTGGGCCCCCACCTGCAGAGCCATGGCCGCATCGGTGCTGCCTCCTCCCATGCCGGCCGCCATGGGGATGCCCTTGTCGATGGTCACCCTGCCCGGTGAAGACCCAGCCGGTGTGGCGCTCCAGCGCGCTGCAGGGCGTGAGCGACGATGTTCGCCTCCGCCTCGATGGCGTGGGCCTTCACGTGCACCTGGCCCGGGCTGCCGTTGCGTCGGCTTCGCCTCCAGGGCGAAGCCGAGCACGTCGTAGACGTCCACCGGGACGAAGACCGTGAAGAGCTCGTGGTATCCGGATGGATCCGTGGGGCCCACGAGAAGAGACAGATTGACCTTTGCCGGGGCGCGTTTCGTTACCTGCATCACACGACCCCTGTCCAGCGCTCGCGCGCCGCTCACTTCACGATCTCCACCGGGGTGCCGACGAAGACCCGGCCGAAGAGGTCCTCCGCTTCGCGCACCAGCATGCGGATACAGCCGTGCGAGGCCGCTCTGCCTATGGACGAACTGGCGTAGGTCCCGTGGATACCGATGCCCGGGCTGTTCAGGCCCATCCACCGGGTCCCCAGTGGGTTGCCCGGTCCCGGCGGCACCGGATCCTGACCCACCGCCCACGGCGAGTCGGGCGGGTTCCAGGTGGGGTCGACCTCCTTGTTGATGATACGGAAGTCCCCTGTCGGAGTGGGATAGGCGGGCATGCCGACGGCCACCCGATAGGTCTTGGCCAGCTCGCCCCCGCCGCCGTACAGGTACAGCTTGCGCTCGGAGAGATCGATCCGGATGGCTCCGAGCAGGTGGTCCAGGGTCTCAGCCGTCACCACCGGCCCCCGCTCAGACCCTGCGCGGCGTTGTACGCGGCCACCGCCACCGCGGTGCTCTCGCCCAAGGTCCCGTCGGGCTCGCCGGTGTAGACCCCCTTGATCTTGAGGATCCGCTGCAGTTGCTTGACGTCGGAGCCAAAGGCGCCGGCCGCTAGAGACCTCTCCCCGAAGGTGCTCGACGTGTCCACCAGGAACCCGCGCTTCCACGTAGTGGCGTGTCCTCCAGATCCACGACGGAGAGCTCGATCTCATGAAGGCCCTCGGGAAGAGTCCCGGTCTCGAAGGAGCAGACTCGTTCACTCGGGGTCGTGACTTCGCCGTCGGCGAGGACGAGGGGACCGCCGTCGAGCTTGGCTTCGACCCTTAGCTCCTCGGGAAAGGAGTCGGAGATGGTGAAGGTCCCCGCCGCTGAGTTCTGCCCGTTCCACACCTCCTCGTCGGAGATGACCCTCCACCGCCACCGAGGGGGCTCTGTAATCCACCAGTACCTGCCACTGTCCCGTGGTCACGTTGCCCGCCTGGTCGACCGCCCTGAGTGCAAGAAGGTGTCTACCCTCGCCGGCGGTCAGGGCCGCGTCGAGCGGCCGGCCCGGCGGCCCGCTGGGGTCCACGTGGACTGGGTCCCCATCGAGTGTCAACGCCACCACGGCTTCTTCGGACAACCTCAAGCTCAGGTCGGTGCTCCTGGCCTTGAGCAACGGGAAGGAGGCGGGCGAGGCGATACTGACCTCGGGAGGAGTGGTATCCACAAGGAACGACCACGTGCGCGTAAGATGTCGCGAGAACAGATTGCCGGAGCGGTAATCGAGGGTGACGGTATGTTCCCCGTCCGGCAGCACGATCGCGGTCTGCACCAGCTCCGGCTGCAGGATGACCTTGTCGGCCGGCAACGCCTGGCCGTCGACGCTGAGCGAGACCGTGCCGGTGCCGGGCACGAAGCGGGGCAGAGCGTAGGACACGGTGAGCGGGCGGGAATTGAGGACCGCCCCCGGTGCCGGCGAGAAGGCGGCCAGAGTCACCGAACGGGCGTTCTGGAACGCCACATACACCCCCGCGGCCGCCAGCACCACGACAAGCGCGGTGACCACCCAGGGCCAGCGGCGGCGCTTGGACCCGGGCCTGCCGCTCTCGCGAAGAGCCCCACGGGGGGTGCCGTTGCTCATGGTGTCGTCCATTTGGAGCCGTCGGGATTTTGCCTGCATCTGACAATACCGCAAAACCCGCGCCTTCCCTCCCCGGCGGCCGTCGCGCGAACCCCTCCAGGATCCGCGACCGAGCCGAGCCAGGCTGAGCTAGGCGGTCAGTCGGCGGGTCAGCCCGACGAAATCCTCGGGCGTGAGGCGTTCGGCGCGCACGTCGGGAGGTAGGCCCCGCTCGCCGAGTGCCTGCAGCACCTGCTCCCGCGACAGCCCCAGGCCGGAGCTCAGCGCGTTGGCCAGCGGTCTTGCGCCGCTGGCCGAACGCCGCCTGGATCACGGCCCGCACCTGGCCGGGGTCCACCGCGGGCAGCGTCTCCGTCGCCGCGCCTGTCGAGCACCACGAGGGTGGAATCCACGTGGGGCTGGGGATAGAAGATGGTCCGGGAGAGATGCGCGGGTCCGGACGATCCGGGCATAGAGCCCCACCCACACCGAGAGGGTCCCGTAGGCCTTGGTCCCCGGACCGGCGGCCATGCGCTCGGCCACCTCGCGCTGCACCATGAGGCAGTAGCGGCGGATGCCGGGCAGACGCTGCAGTGACTCGACGACGAACGGACCGGCCACCGAGTAGGGCAGGTTGCTGGCGCACAGGGTCGGCAGCGGGGTCGGAGGCCTTCAAGAGCGGCCCTCAGTACGTCCTCGAAGTGAAGCGTGACGTTCGAGCTGGCCCTTGAGGGTGTCTGCGAAGCGCGGGCTCCAGGCTCCGATCCACCTCGAAGGCATGGACGTGCGCGCGCCACTCCGGCCAGGGCCGCCGTCAGCACGCCGAGCCCGGCCCCCACCTCCAGGACCACGTCATCCGCGCCGGCATTCGAGATGCCCCAGGATCACGCCCAGGATATTGTCGTCGATGAGGAAGTTCTGCCCCAGATCGCGCTTGGGGTCGATCCCGAACTCGGACAGTCGGGCCAGCGAGACCTGGCGCAGGCCGGCGCCGGCCTCCCGGCCACCGTCGGGTGCGGTGCTCTTCACTCCCGGGCCTCCGCGACACCGGTCACGGCCTACCGTCCCCACGTCCGGGCGCCCAAGCGCCGCGGCCACGCGAGGGAACGCCCGCAGCACGTTCGCCTCCACCTGGGTCGCCAGTCCCTCGGTGTCCACGCCGCGGAGCCCGGCCACGAACTCATACACCGCCGCCACGAGCGCCGGACGGTTCGGCCGCCCGCGAAGGGGCGCCGGCGTGAGCCAGGGGGCATCGGTCTCGAGAAGCAGCAGGTGGGCGGGCACGGCCCGCGCCGCCTCCTGAAGGTCGGCGGCGTTCTTGTAGGTGACGTTGCCGGCGAAGCTGATGTAGTAGCCGCGGTCGACCACCTCCGCGAGACGGTCGGGCAGCGAGAAGCAGTGGAGGATGACCGTGAGATCCCGGGCGTGCTCCGCCAAGCAGCCGCAGTGTCACGTCGGCCGCGTCGCGCGTGTGGATCACCACCGGCAGACCCGCCCGGCGGGCGAGGTCGAGGTGGTAGAGGAACACATCCTCCTGGAGCTCGTGCGGCCAGTTGTCGTGGTAGAAGTCGAAGCCGGTCTCGCCCACGGCCACCACTCGCGGATGGGTCACCAACGCTTCGAGTCCGCGCCGTCCCTCGTCGTCCAGGAGTCCCGCCTCCTGCGGGTGGAACCCCACGGTGGCGAACACCTCGGGGAAGCGCTCGGCGAGCGACACCGAGTAGCGCGACCGCTCCAGGTCGATGCCTGCTTGGATGATGACGCTCCACCCCGGCCTTCCGAGCATCGGCGACGAGCACCGCGGGGTCGTCTTTGCAGTGGTCCAGGTGGGTGTGGGAGTCGATGAACATGCGGTCCCGCGCAGGTGGGCGATCAGCCGGTCCTGGCCTCGCTGCTCAGTCCTCGATGCGCGGGAAGAGCGGGGCGCCGGCCACCACGGTGAGTCCGGGGGGCAGCAGTCCCCAGCGCGCCTCCTCCCATGTCGGAGCCCGCCGGCATCGAGGCCCGCGAGCCTGTGGCGCTGCGACGAAGCCCAATCGCTCCCGGATCGCCGCCGCAGTCTGCGGGACGAACGGGTGGAGAAGCACGGAGAGCAGGCGCAGGCCTTCGGCCAGATCCCAGAGCGTGGCGTCGAGGGCGGCGGCAGCGCTTCCGCGCCGCCTGGCCGCGCGCCGCTGCGGCCGCCGCTTCGGAGACCTCCTCCTTGGCCAGCTTCCACGGGGCCTGCTCCTCGACATACCGATTGAGCCGGCGTACGAACACCCAGATGGTCTCCAGCGCACCGCTCAGATCCATGTCTTCGAGTTGGCCGCGGGTCTTGGCGGCGGTGTCGTCGGCGTCCGCAGCCAGCGGCGAGCCCGCGCCCGGCGCGGGGTCGCGTTCGGCCGCCGAGACGCGGGCGGCGCCGGGACGGCGCCGCCCCGGTACTTGCCGATCATCGACGTGGTCCGCGACACCAGGTTGCCCAGTTCGTTGGCCAACTCGCTGTTGTAGCGGGCCTTGAACCCCTCCTCGCTCACCATCCCGTCCTGGCCGAAGCTGACCTCCCGCAGACAGTAGAAGCGGAAGGGGTCGGCGCCGTACCGCTCGATGAGCGGGAACGGGTCCATGACGTTGCCCCGAGTCTTGGACATCTTCTCTCCGCCCAGCTTGAGATAGCCGTGGATGAAGAGATGCTCGGGGAGCTCGTAGCCGGCCGACATCAGCAGCGCCGGCCAGATGATGCCGTGGAACTTGAGGATGTCCTGGGCCATCATGTGGTAGCTCGCCGGCCAGAACCGCCGGACCAAGATCCTCCCCGGGAGCGTAGTGCAGCGCGCTCAGGTAGTTGATGAGCGCGTCCACCCACACGTAGATCACCTGCGACTCGTCCCAGGGGACGGCTGATCCCCCACTTGAGGGTGGCCCGGGAGATGGAGATATCCTCCAGACCCTGCTCGATGAACGAGAGCGCCTCGTTGTAGCGATGGCGCGGCCGGACGAAGTCGGGATGCTCGCGATAGTGGTCGGCGAGCCGTTCCTGGAACGCCGACAGACGGAAGAAGTAGTTCTCCTCCTCCATGCGGACCGGCGCCGTGCCGTGGTCCGGGCACAGGCCGTCGACCAGGTTCTCCTCGATGTAGTAGGCCTCGCAGGCCGGGCAGTAGAGGCCCGAATACGAGCTCTTGTAGATGTCTCCGGCGTCGTAGCAGCGCTGGACGAACTGCTGCACGAAGCGCTCGTGCTCCGGGTCGGTGGTGCGGATGAAGAAGTCGTTGCTGGCGCCCACCTTGCCGGCCACTTCTTGGAACTTCTGCACCACTTCGTCGACGTGCTCCTTCGGGCGTCAGCCCCCGGGCCGCCGCGGCCTGCTCGACCTTGGTGCCGTGCTCGTCGGTGCCGGTGAGAAAGAAGACGTCGTCCCCGAGTTGGCGATGAAACCGCGCCGCTACATCGGCTGCGGCCGTGGTGTACGCGTGCCCGATATGCGGCACGTCGTTGACGTAGTAGATGGGTGTGGTGATGAAGAAACGGCCCATGGCCGGGCTATTCTAACAGACGCCGTATCGGCCTCCGCCCGGTGCCGGCGGCCGGAGGGCGCCGCGAAGCGCACTCCGGAGTCGGCCCGGGCCCGCCCCTACTTCTTGACCTCGTAGCCGTGCTCGCGCAGCAAAGCGAGCACCTCCGCAAGATCCTTACCCTGCTTCTTGCACCCCTCAGGCAGGGTCGTCGCCCTCCCCAAGGTATTCCGGGTCATGGGGTTCGCGACCCCCACGAACCCCATCCCCTTGAGGATGGGGATCAACTCCGGGTATGTGTCCGTCAGCTGGTAGAGACTCGCGCCCAGGTCAATCTCTTTCATCAACCAGCCTTTTCTCGCCCTCGAGGGTCTTGATGTGGGTGATGTCCTGGGTCACTTCCAACGTGCCAAGATAGTCCCCAGCCGGGCCGCGCACGGCGAAATATCGGATGTGCACCATCTTGCCCTGTATCCCGATCCAGAACTCGTAGTGATCCTTCTCACCGCTCCTGAAGGAGGCCAGGATCCCCTCCACCACGTCCAGGCTCTGAGGCGGGTGACAGTTCTGCACGTTTCTGCCGATCACCGCCCGCGGCCGAGCAAAGATGCGCTCGCCACCCTCGGTGAAATACTTGACCGTATCGTCGGCGCCAACGAAGGTGAGGTCGAAGGGCAGAGTGTTGAGAAGACCCATGAGCTCGCCCAGAGCCAATGTCCCCGAGGGTAAGCTGACCGCGCCGTCCAAGATCAGAGGTTCCTCGAGCTCCGCCTGCAGGCTGCGGATAAGGACATCCGCTTCTTCGGGGGGCTGGATGAAGACGTAACCGATCTCGGGGCTCTGCTTGAGGATACTCACCCAGTCGGCAGGCTGCAGCTTCTCGAGGGAGGTGGGGAGAAGTATGTTCTCCTCTTTGAAGATCATGCCGTCGACCTCATCGAGGAGCGGGGTCAAAGCGGCTTCGGCGTAGGCGGCGAAAGTCCTCACGTCGGTGACGGTCTGCAGCTCTGCCACCGCTTTCTTGAGCAGGTCGCGGACCTCGTTGTCCTTGCCCCACATCACCTTCGAGGGACCCATGAAGCCGTACTTCTCCAGGTAGGGGAATAGCAGTTGCTCCTTGCGCTCGTAGTGCGTGTTGATGTCACGCAGACGGGTCAATCCTTCCTTGAGCGTTTCCTTGACCTGGTCGACGCCGGCAGCACCAGATCGGCCCTCGCTCACGGTGCCCGCCAGGTCGCGAAGCGAAGCGACGAGCTTGGTGATCTCGACGTTCTCCGCCTTGAAGAGGGATACAGGGTGGGCCGGAGAGGTCTCTTCCAACCCGGCCTTCTCGAGCGCAGACTGGAAGAGGAGGGCATGGACGTTGCAGAACATCTTGATCTCGTCCACCGACAGACCTTCGTTGATGAGGCTCTGCTCCATCGCGGCGATCTCGGTGGAGGTGACGTCGCCGATCTCCCGTTCGAAACGTTCTTTCGCCTCAGTGACGGGCAGGCCCTGATGAAGCTGAAGGATGATGTCCTTCATCACGGCAGCCTTGGTCTCTTGGCTCAGCTCCGAGGTCATATGAACGCCTCCCTTTCTCCTGCTTGATGCAATCGATGAAGCACCTTGTACGCTACCAGCTATCCGTCCTTTTCACTCCAGCCTCCGCTCGCTGCGCCTCCTTGACCTCGAGCGCCGACCGTACACCTGGCGGCTCGGCAATCCGGTGAATCCGGCCACGATGGTGGCCGCCTTCTTAGTACCCACGCCCAGCCGAATCAACTCCGTCAGCGCCGCCCGGACCCGCTCCTCGACCGACTCTGCCCCCAGGCTCGACGTACCGGTCGCGGCCGACTGCCCGGCCCGTCCGGTCGGCTCCAGGACCAGCACGATCTCGCCGCGGACGGTCTCGGGAAGCATGTCCTGCACCTCCGCCGCCGTCCCCCGCAGCACCTCCTCGTGCATCTTGGTCAGCTCCCGGCACACCGCCAGCCGGCGTTCGGGCCAGCGCGATGCTATCACCGTCAGCGTGGTCCGCAGGCGACGCGGCGATTCGAAGGCGACCACGCGCCGCTCCCGTGCCGTCGAAGGCCGCGATCTGCTCGACCAGCTTGCTTCTTGCCCCGGGCGAGGAAGCCCACGAAGGCGAAGCGATCGGCCGGGAGCCCCGCGATGACCAGAGCCGTGGTGACGGCCGACGGACCGGGCAGCACGGTCACCGGCAGGCCTTCCTCGGCGCAGGCGCGCACCAGCGTGAAGCCCGGATCGGAGAGCCCCGGCATCCCCGCATCGCTCACCAGCGCGACGTCCTTGCCCTCGCGCAGCAGGGGCAGAAGGGTCTGCAGCCTCTGATCCTCGTTGTGCTCGTGGAAGCTCATCGACTTGGCGGTGATGCCGTATCGGTCGAGCAAGATGCGGGTGTGCCTCGTGTCCTCGCAAGCGATGAGATCGACCTTCCTTCAGAACCGAGAGCACCCGGAGGGTCACGTCCTCCAGATTGCCGATGGGGGTGGGACAGATGTAGAGCATGAGAGATTCAGCCCGCCGAGTAAGAACGCCGTCGAGAGATGCGTCTCCCCCAATCGCTCCCAGGCGGTCAGTGCCCCTCCCACAAGGCCGGCTCGATTCCCCAGTCTGGCCGGTTCGATCCGCACCCGGTCGCGGCCCGGGAGGGATGGCCAGTCTCCGTACGATCTCACGCGCCGGGCCCAGCAGCAGCTCTCCTAGAGCGCTGACTCCTCCCCCCACCACGATCATCTCAGGGTCGAACGAGTTGGTCAGGTTCACGAGACCCACCCCCAGCCAATGGGCCAGCTCGTCCACGGCTTCAAGAGCAGCCTTGTCGCCGACCACGGCCAGTCGGGTCACGGCCCCTCCGGTCAAGCGACCCTGCTCCTGGAGTGACGTCAGCTCACCACTTGGGTCTTTGGCCGGATCTCCTGCACGAGCGGCCGCGTACCGGACCAGTGCCCTACCTGAGGCGTATACCTCGAAACAGCCCCGGGAACCGCAGGGACAGGGCAGACCACCCGCCCGGACGATGGTGTGGCCGAGCTCTCCCGCACCCCCGCCCGCCCCCCGGTAGACCCGTCCGTCGAGCCATAGCCCGCCGCCGACTCCGGTGCCCAAGGTGAGCATGACCACGTCGCGCAGGCCCTCAGCCGCCCCCACGGTGGCTTCGGCTCTCACGGCCGCATTGACGTCGTTCTCGAGCACCACGGGCAGACCGAGCGCTCTCTCCAGCAGCGCCGCCAGCGGGACGTTCTCCAGGGGCAGGTTGGGCGACGCCACCACCAGCCCGTGCTCCGAGTCGATGGTGCCGGCGCAGGCCAATCCAAACGCTCTGGGCTCGAAGGCGGCGAAGACCGTCAGGGCATGTCGCAGGCCGGCCTCGAGTCCTGCAAGGAAAGCCTCCCGGTCTTCGGTGCGGGTCGCCTCCACGAGCGTGGAAGCGAGTTCGACCCCGGCGCGATCGACCGGTCCGATCGCCACCTTGGTGCCGCCTACATCCACCCCCAGGACGGAGGTCATCGCGCGCCCTCCCCTTTCCTCTCCCGCCCCGCGGTCTCACCGGCATCCTGATGGATGTCGCAGGTCAGACGGACGTAGTCGTAACCGAACTCGTAGCCGTACTGAACGCACTCGCGATGATAACCGCGCCCGCGGTAGAAGTCCTCGGCGGCGCTGCCCTTGACCGCTCGCAGGACGATCCGGGTGCAGCCTCGTCTTCGCGCCTCGTCCTCGAAGGAGCCGAGCAGGAGCGAGCCCAGGCCGCCGCCCCGGGTCCCTGAATCCACCATCAGTTCGTCGACCGACCCGATGCCGCCGATGAAGTGCCCCTTGAGTACTGCCAACGATCTTCCCCTCCCGGCGGAAGACCAGCGAGTGGGGCTCGGCCGACCACTCCACCCTTCGCCCGAAGTACTGCTCGTCCACCGCGGGCCACTGGTCGCGGAGAAAGCGCAGGACCTCCTTCTCGTCGCCTCGGCACACCGTGACGCGGTCGTCCTTTCGTCCGAAAAGGTGCAGACCGACCGGGAGCCGGTCCCCGGACCGGCCGGATGCGCCCGCGCCGTCCTTCTGCGTCGCCGCGACGCCGCGGTGCCGCAGATCGGCGGCGCCTACCAGCGCGTCGATGCGCCCCACCTCGACGCCCCTGCAGTCTCGCAGCACCGGGGAGAAGCCCTCCTCGACCGCCGTGGCAGTCTCCGACAGTCCCCGACTTCGAAGCAGCCCGGTTACCACGGCCGGGATCGCCCGGGCCGAACCGTCTTCGACCTTGACGACGCACCCAAGATAGCGAGGCGCGGCGGCGGCCACGCCGGAGCTCTCGCCCGTGCCTGCGCCTGAACCCGCGCCCGCCGCCCTGCGCCTGACCCTCGCCTGCCCCGAGACCCTCACCCCCGAGAAGCAGGCCCACACCCTGGACTCCCTCGGCTCCGCCTTTGGCCACGACCCGCCCGCCCGCCGCCCTCATGAGAAGCGTGTCGAAGCGACCCTCCCCCGCCACCAAGTCCGGATGGGCGATCATGGCGTCGCGCACTCGGCGTAGCGCAGGAGGTGGCCCCGGCTGCCAAGCGAAGCGTACAGCCAGGCCGCCTCATAAAGCGTGAGGCTGAAGACGGGCACGCCGCAGCCGTCGCTGCCGGCGAAGAGGGTCCGCGGGACCGGTCCCCCGATGTCGGGGTCCCGACACAGCCGCCTCGGACACTCGTCGAAGGAGCGAGTCGACATATCCGGCCATGTACTCGCTGGACGGGATGGTCCTCGCGCTCGTAGCCCTCCGCGGGAACGCCCAGGTGCGTGCGCCAGAAGGATCATTCCCGCGTGCTTCCCCGAGCACATGTGTTCCGAGCGACCCGCAGACCAAGGAGGCGGCGGTCGACCCCGACCCGGTCCAGCAAGCCCCGGACCACCCGCACATGCTCGGGAGCCCCGGTGTGGGAAGCGGTGATGACCGCCAACTCCGCATCGCTCAGCGAGAAGGCATCGGCCGCCCCGCTCTCCACCACCGCCGCGGTCTGAAAAGGCTTGGCCGCCGAGCGAAGGACGATCTCCACGAGAGGATCGCCGGCAACCCCGACGAGCCTCCCTTCGATGTCGACGACCGCGATGGCTCCTCGGTGGAGGGACTCCACGGCGCGGCCGCGGACCACGGCCGCCAGCGGCTCGAAGCAAGGGTCGAGTCGCACGTCCCCGGAGAGGGCGGAACGGCCGGGCTCTCTCCCCGCTGAGGCATTCCCTCCGTCATCCCCGCGGCCTAGTCCGCAGCTCCCGATCGGCCCGAGTATCCGGCCCCGCGGCGTCCGGCTCGCCGTCGTCCATTTCGGGGCCACTCGCCAGCGCGGCCCGGGCGTCCTCGAGATCCTCGGCCCGGACCATGATGTCCTGCTGCCCGCAGCCGTCCACCGTCAGCCCATAGACCACCGACAGAGCCTCGTGCTCGCGCGTACGCGTCGATACCCGAGCTGCGCAACTTGCCCACGATGATCTCCGCCTCCACCGGGTCGAACACGCGAACAAGCAGCACCGGACCGCCTCCACTGCCCCGGGGTCGCCTTCGCCTCAGAGTCCGAGTTCATCAGCTACCTCCTTCATGGCCTCCAGTCCGATCGCGAGGAACTCGTCCAGTTCGAGCCCCAGCTCGGAGCAGGTGAGCATGTCCTCCCTGCGCGCACCTTTGGCGAACGACGGCTCCTTGAATCGCTTCTGCAGACTCTTGAGCGCCACCAGTTCCAGCTTCTTCTCCGGCCGGATGAGCGCCGCGGCCGTGATGAGCCCGGTCAGAGGGTCGCAGGCGAACAGTGCCCGGTCCATCGGGCGTCTCGATGGTGGAGCCGTTGCCGGGGTTGTGGGCCAGGATCGCGTGCAGCACCTCCTCGTCGTCCAGACCGGCCTCTCGCAGCCACTCCACGGTCAGGGTGGCGTGGACGTCCATGCGGTCCGCGGTCTGCTCGGCGTCGAGGTCGTGAAGCAGACCGGCTGAGTCGCCACGCGCTCCTCATCCTCGCCGAGACGTCGCGCAAGTGCTCCCATGATCGCCTCGGTCGGCCAGCATGTGGCTCACCATGTTCGGGATTCTTCACCCGCTCCCGTACAGCACCGCGAGCGCCTCTTCTCGCGTCATCCTTGTTCCGCCTCCCACAGGGCTATCGCCATGCGCGTCGCCTTCCTCACGTCCTCAGGCTCCCACGAGCTCACGCCCGCAGCTGCCATGGTCTCCCACTCGCTCGTGTCCACCCACCGCCATCCCGCCACTTCGTCGCCCTCCAGCCGGACGCTGTCGGGGTCGCCCGAGCGGACGGCAGGCCATGCTGACGGCCAGCAGCCGCTCCCCTCTTGTAGAAGGTCAGAAAGGCGTAACAGGGGCCCCCGACCTCCACGTCCAGCCCGGTCTCCTCCTACACCTCCCGCTTGACCGCCTGGACCAGATCCTCGTCCGGCCTCCATGCGCCCGCCGGGAGGGTCCCAGGCGTCGAACGGGCTGAGCGCGGTGCAGCAAGCAGCCAGCGCGCCGCGTTCGCGTGCTGGCCCCGGCGCCGTCCGGCCGACAGATCAGCCCGACCACGGCCAGGCGTGCGTAGGGCGCGCGGGCGTCCGCGGCAGGATCCATGCTCACTCCCGGGTCTGCGCCCAAGAGCCGGCAGCAGCCGCACGGCGATCTCCCCCGCCGTCCTGACCGCCTGGCGCGTCACGTCGAGGTGAGTCACGAAGCGCACCCGCGTGGGCGCGGCCACCCCGCACAGCACTCCCTCCTCCTTGAGGGCCTCCACGACCCGTTCCGCCCCGCCGAACCGCGAGACATCAGCGATGACGATGTTGGTCTCGACCGGATGGCCGATCTCCAGCCCGGGTACCTCGCGCAGGTACGACGCGAGCGTCGCCGCGTTCTCGTGGTCTTCCACGAGCCGGTCCATGTTGTGCTCGAGCGCGTAGATGGCACCCGCGGCGATGATCCCCGCCTGCCGCATGGCCCCGCCGTAGCGCTTGCGGTTGTCACGGGCCCTCTCCACGAACTCGAAAGATCCGGCGAGCGCCGAACCGACAGGCGCCCCCAGCCCTTTGGAGAAGCACACCGAGACCGAGTCGGCGGTCGCCGCGTAGTCCGCCAGCGACACCCCGGTCGCCTTGTGCGCGTTCCAGAGTCGGGCGCCGTCAAGGTGGACCTTGATGCCTCTGCGATCGGGCGAGCGCCGCCACCGTCTTCATAGCGTCCAAGGGCCAGATGGTCCCGCCGCAGCGATTGTGCGTGTTCTCCATCTCCACCGCTCCGGTGTGGGCGAAGTGCTCCCCGGAAGGACGGATGGCCGCCTCCACCGCCTCCGGGGAGAGCACCCCGAACTGACCGGCGACCGGGCGGAGCTGCAGAGCCCGACAGGGCGGCAGCCGAGCCTCCTTCGTAGTGGAGCACGTGCGCGTCTTCGTGGACGATCACCTCGTCGCCCATGTGGGTGAGCGTGCGCAGGCAGAGTTGATTGCTCATGGTGCCCGAGGGGACGAACAGTGCGGCTTCCTTGCCCAGCAGGTCGGCCACCATCTCCTGCAGCCGTTCGATCGTGGGGTCCTCGCGGTAGACGTCGTCTCCCACCGGGGCCTCGGCCATGGCGCGGCGCATGGGCTCGCTGGGCTTGGTGATGGTGTCGCTGCGCAGATCGATCGGTGCGGCAGGATACGACATGTCCTCCTCCTTACCGAGGCGTCGAGTCGGGCAATCCTCCGTCCACGGGGATGGTGGCGCCCGTGGTCGGGGTCTGCCGTGTGGCGAAGAACAGCACCGCGTTGGCCACGTGTCTGGTGGTGACCTGGGCCTTGAGCAGGTTCCGGCTCTGATAGTAGGCCTCGAGACCGGCTTCATCCAGCCCGCGGGCCTTCATCCGGTCGGGACCCACCTCGGCCCACAGGCCGGAGCGGCAGGTGCCGTGAGCAAAGACCGCATCCGGAGACACCATGTTGACCCGCACGTCGTCAGCGGCGAACTCGAGACTCGCGATGCGGGCCAACTGGTGAGCAGCCGCCTTGGTGGAGCTGTAGGCCCCGAAGTTGGCGCCGGGCGAGAACACGTTCTTGGTCGACACCAGCACGACGTCTCCCCCGGTGCCCTGGCGCCGGAAGAGGCGAGCAGCCTCGGCCAGCACCAGCAGAGTGCCTTCGACATTCACCCTCTCCAGAGCGCGATAGCGGTCCAGACTGAGCTCGGTGAGCGGCGCGACGGCGGCCACGCCGGCGTTGGGAATGACGAGGTCGACGCCGCCCCAGGTCCGGACCACCTGCTTGAAGGCACCGGCGACCGAAGCGGGGTCGGTCACGTCCAGCGGGACACCGAGCAGATGCCCGGGGAATTCTGCTCCCAGAGTACGCACAAGCTCGTCCAGGGCTTTCCCGGGCAGGTCGGTGGCTGCGACGAGAGCATCCGGCGCTCGAGCAGCCCCTCGCAGATGCCGGTGCCGATGGCCCCGGCCGCACCGGTCACGAGCGCCACCTGGCCTCGAAGGAGCCGCCGCCGGGTCGCCGCCGACCGTTCGCGCTACCTCTTGAGCTTGGCGTGCTGGAGCGTGCGGTATTCCATGCGGAAGAGCTCGTCCTCGGCGAGCCCCTGATAGTTGACCCCTTCAGCCGCCATCGCCATCTTCACGGCGATGGTCTGCCTGGTGATGTCGCGGGTGATCGCGGCCTGCTCAAGGTCCGGACCGGCGCAGATGACTCCCAGCCCCGGGGATCATCACCACGCGCGGACGGCTGTCGAAGGGCTCCACCTCGGCAGGCAGTTCGGCCGCGTGCCTGCGTCAGATATGCCTCGTACTCGGCGCAGTATGTCTCGACGGCGGCGACGATCCGCTCAGTCGCTCCCGAAGGGTCGCCCTCTACCGCAGCCCTTCGATCCAGAGCGGCAACGGCTTGGTGCGGATGAGGTGGTCCGTGGTGAGAGGGGGAGTGACGAGCGTCTCCCGAGCTCCGGGCGCACTGCAGCGCAGCCATCGTCTCCGGATCGTCGAGGATCTGGATGACCACCCGCCGGTAGGGCCGGTCGCAATCGTCGGTGCGCGCGGCCAGGAGGCCGCGCACCACGGGGACGATCTCGGCCTGTAGATCGGCGACCGAGGCATCGGCGCCGACTCCGGCGGAGCCACCGGGGGCGCGGCGCGGCAGCAGCGCCGGCGCGGACCGTCGCGTGAGCGTCCGGGCCCCGCGCGCCGCGCTGCGCGCGGCGCGCCGCCGCGTACTGCCTCGGCGCGCGAGACCAGCTCGATCATGGCCTCGTAGGATTCCCGGGCGGTGTCACCCCAGGTGACGATGCCGTGATGCGCCCAGACCATCCCTCGCGCCTCGGGCCGCGACTCCAGCGCCTCCGCCGCCGCCAGAGCCAGCTTGAAGCCGGGCGTCACGTAGGGGACGACGATCACGTCGGAGCCCAGCGCCTGGGCGACCGCGGCCTGCCCGTCGTCGCGGTTGGTCAGCAGGAGCACGGCGTCGGCGTGGGTGTGATCGATGAAGACCCCGGGCAGGAAGGCGTGCACCAGCGCCTCGATGGACGGGGTGGGGCTGTCGGCGCGTAGCAGATGGGTGCGCAGTTGCTCGACCATCGCCCCGTCGTCCAGCGCACGGAGCATGCGCAGGCGACGAAGATAGCCCAGATCCAGTCCCGGATGGCCCTCGGGCTCGATGGTAGCCATGTCGGTGCCGGAAGCCTTCACGAAGATCGCCTCGATCGTCCTCGCCGAGAACGTTCGTCCAGGCAGCCTTCACCGAGCAGTTGCCGCCGCCGTGCAGCACCAGAGCCGGGCTCCGCGCCCAGCAGGCGGGCGGAATACGTGCGCAGAGCCAGAGGCTCTCCCCAATCGGCAGCGTATCGGGCGACGAACCCGGCGGCCTCGTCGTCCGACCACCTAGAGCGCATGCAGCCTCCTCGCCCGCGTCGCCGCGGTTCAGTAACTGGTCAAGATGCCGACGACCGCCGCCGCGCCAGGACGAAACGGGCGTTGGCTTCGGCGGCCTTGCCGTCGAACACGGCGCTACCGGTCACGATCAGATCGGCTCCCGCACGCCGCGATCTCCGCGATGTTGGCTCGTGGTGACGCCGCCGTCCACGCAGACGAGGATCTCCTTGCCGGCCGCGGCGATCATGTCCTTGACCCGTGTCACCCGCGTCCGAGCGTGCCGGGAGCCATGCTCTGGCCGCTCCACCCCGGATCGATCGCCAGGAGGCGTCACCATGTCGATCTCGTCCAGCAGCGGCGTCCAGCCACTCCAGGGGCGTCCCCGGGTTGAGGGCCAGCCCACGCACGATGCCCTCCCCCGGGCCGTTCGCCGTGCTCGAGGGAGCCCAGCCGCTGCAGCACTCGGTGGATATGGACCGCCGCCTCCACGTGCACCGTGACGATGTCGGCGCCGGCAGCGACATACGCGTCCAGCTTGTCGAGCGGCTCCTCGGATCATCAGATGGACGTCCTTGAGCAAGGGCGTGCGCAGCCCCTTGACGTAGGGCGGGCCCACGGTCATCTGCGGGCAGAAGCAGCCGTCCATCACGTCGACGTGCACGATGCCCACGCCGGCCCGCTCCAGCAGCTCCAGCTCGGACGCCCAGGTGCATCAGGTCGGCGGTGAGCGTGCCCACGCTCACCGTGGGACAGAGCGACCGCAACCTGGCCAGCGTGCCGCTCATCTGGTCCTCCCGCCTCCCGATCGGCAGCGGTCCGCGGTCGCCCGATCGTCCGCCGTCGTCAGTCGTCCGCTTCTCGTTCTTGAGAGTCAGGAACAGCTCGTAGGCGTCTTTGGGCGGCATCAGCTCGTGGACGACCTTGCCGACCGCCTGGATCATGGCCACCGGCGCCTCGGACTGGAAGATGTTGCGGCCCATGTCCACGCCGGCCGCGCCTTCGCTCACGGCCTTGTAGGCCATGGTGAGGGCGTCGAGCTCGGGCAGCTTCTTGCCGCCGGCCATGACGATGGGCACCGGGCAGGAAGCGGTGACGGTCTCGAAGTCCTCTTCGACGTAGTAGGTCTTGACGAAGTTGGCGCCCAGCTCGGCCGCCATGCGGCAGGCCAGCCGGAAGTAGCGCGCATCGCGGGTCATGTTCTTGCCCACGGCGGTCACGCCCAGAACCGGGATGCCGTAGCGATAGCCCGTGTCGACCAGGCGGGTCATGTTGTAGATCGACTGGGTCTCGTACTCGCCGCCGATGAACACCTGCACGGCCATGGCCGCCACGTTCATGCGGACGCGCGTCTTCCATGTCGACGGCCATCTGCTCGTTGGAAAGTTCCTTGCAGCACGCTGGGACCGCCGCTCGCCCGCATGACGATGCCCCGCTCGAAGGTGGAGGGGATGGTGCGTGCGCAGCATGCCCCGGGTGAGCATCAGGGCATCCGCGTAGGGGGCCAGGGGCACGATGTTGACGTCCATGCGCTCCAGACCCGAGGTGGGCCCTTGAAAGTAGCCGTGGTCCACGGCCAGCATCACCGTGCGTCCCGACTGGGCCCGGAATACGCGGGACAGCCGGTTCTGCATGCCCCAGTCGAGCGCTCCGGAGCCCTTGAGGAAGAAGGGCTCGTTGCGTGGCCGGGATATCGAGGTAGTAGTTCTTGGATTCCTTGAGACTGTCGATATCGGGCATGGATGACTCTCCGCTTGGGCTCGCGAGGGACGGACGAGGAGATTCTAGCAGGGCCCGGCGCGGAACCCGCGAATGTTTGAGCGAGTCATGCGTCATGTGCGCCGCGCGGTGCGTTTGAGCACGAGGCCCGCACTTTGCCATAATGACGCAGGCGTATTCCAGGCGACGCGTGGAAGAAGGACCGCCAGACAGTGGCTGGAAACAACCAGTCAGATGCCCACAATGCGGTGTCCCCAACGAGCCGGGGGCTCTCTTCTGCAGCCGCTGCGGAGCCTCGCAGATCCGCCCGGGTATGCCGGCAGCCGCCGGCGCAGGCGTCTCGCTCGCCGGCTTCGTCGATGGCCCTCGCCATGCTGCTCGCCCTGGCCATAACCGTGTTCGTCCTCTACACCATCGTCACCCGGGTGCTCGCTCCCACCGAAACCACCGTCGATCCCTACGCGGGCGTGTCGGGCACCGTGGCCACCCTCGACACCTCCACCACGGGCGGCTCCGGCACCGGCACGACCGGCGGACGGACTACCGGCGGCGCCATCCTGGTCCGTCCCGACGCGCCACCGCCTCCTCCAGCGCTCAAGGCCACCACCATCAGCGACTTCCAGCCCCACCAACCTGCTCGACGGTGACCTGGCCAGCGCCTGGAACGAAGGCGCCGACGGACCGGCGTCGGCGAATGGGTGCGCTTCGACTTCGGCAGAGCCCGTGCCTCTGGCCCGCATCGAGATCGCCAACGGCTACCAGAGGGACGAAGAGCGTTTCGCGGGGAATGTCCGGGTCAAGAGCCTCGAGCTGGAGTACTCCGACGGCACCACGCAGGTGGTCCAACTGCTCGACGCCCAGGGGCTGCAGATGATCAAGCCGAAGGTCGAAGGACACCGAGCTGGATCAAGTTCACCATCCTGTCGGTCTATCCGCGTACGAGTGGGAGGACGCGGCGCTGTCCGAGATCCGGGTCTACGAGAGGGTGGCGACTGAGGACCACCCCCGCTGTGGGCGACTAGGCAGAGGCAGCGCCGCTCCCCGCCGGATGGCGTCTTTTCCGTACTTCTCCCTGATGGCGTCCAGCTTGAGGTCCAGTTCCCGCAGCAACGGTAGCTCCTGGTCGAACAGATCGTCCTGCCAGGCCCGCGGTACCAGGTTGCTGAGCCCCACGCCCACCAGACGCAGGTGGTAGCGTCGGCGCCTGCCCTTGCCGGAACAAGGCCAGCACCTCCTCGAAGAACACCTCGTCCACGTCCAGCGGGCGCGACAGAGTGCGCGAGCAGGTATGGGTGACGAAGTCGGAGTAGCGGATCTTGACCGTGACCGTGCGCGCCTCCAGGCGCTTGCGCCGCAAGCGGCGGCACACATCCTCGGTGAGCGCGATCAGCGTCGACTCCAGCACCCCGACGTCGGAGACGTCTTCGTCGAAGGTGTGCTCCCGGGAGATGGACTTGACCTCCTCGCGCGGCATCACCCGGCGCAGGTCTTCCCCTCGAGAGCGATGGGCGAGCGAGCTCCCCCCATTCCCCGAAAGAAAGCCGCAGCAGATGCGGCGGTATCCGGGCCAGATCGCCCACGGTGGCCACGCCCCGGTCCCGTAGTTGCTCGAGGAGGGCGGGACCCACTCCGGGGAGTCGTCTCTACGGGGAGAGGAGCCAGGAAATCGGCTTCTTCCCCCGGACGGACCACGGTGAATCCGGCCGGTTTCTGAAGATCGGAGGCCACCTTGGCCACCAGTTTGTTGGTCGCCACCCCCACCGAGATGCTCAGCCGCAGCTCGTCGGCCACCCGCTTCTGGATGAGCCGGGCCGTACGTACCGGCGGACCGAAGAGTCGCTCGGTGCCGGTGAGGTCGATGTAGGCCTCGTCGAGGCTGATCTGCTCCACCAGGGGCGAGTAGCCGTCGAGCATGGCCATGAGACGGCGGGAATACTCGTGGTAGAGCTGATGGTGCCCGGTGAGATACACCCCGTGGGGGCAGAGGCGCCTGGCGGTGCGGAGCGGCATGGCCGAGTGGACGCCGTAACGCCGGGCCACGTAGTTGGCGGTGGCCACCACCCCCCGCTCCCCACCCCCGACGATCACCGGCTTGCCCCGCAGCGACGGATCGCGGTTCTCCTCCACCGCGGCGAAGAAGGCGTCGAAATCGAGGTGGGCGATGACCCGGTAGGGCGCGCGAGGACGGATGATGATCTCGTGCCCCCACGGCGCCGCATGTTCCCTCTGTGCCGCGTGTCCCCCTGTCGCTCCATACGGACAGGATATACGAACATTTGTTCGGAAGCAAGAGTCGGTGCTCACAGCGTACCGCTCTCCTCCGAACAAGGCGCCGGTGAATCTCGCGGCCCGACCGCGCTCCGGCTCGCTACCCGATCTCCCCCGCCAGGTCCTCGTACCCGGCGCGGCCCATCAGCGCGTAGGTGGCCTTCTTGCTCAGTTCCACCCCTGGCTGGTCGAAAGCGTCCACGTCGTAGAGTTCTCCGGCGACGGCCGTCGCCATCTCCAGCAGGTAGATGAGAGCCCCCACAGAGTGGGCGTCGACCCTGGGCAGGGTGATGGTAAGCGAGGGTCTGCCCTTCTGGGCCAGCGCCCAGGCCGTCGACTTCTGCTCGGCCCACAGCAGTTCGGCGAGCGAATGCCCACCCAGGTAGGCTGAGCGCCTCGGCTTCCGGTCCGGGCGCCGGGATGGTCACCGTCCGCGCGAACTCGCCGACTCCCAGGAAGGTGATCACCTTGTCGTCGGGGCCCTCGGCGTAGAGCTGCAGCTGGGAGTGCTGGTCGGTGACCCCCAGCCCCTTCACCGGCAGGGGCCCGACGTTGACCGTGCGGCCCTGGCGGTCGACGCTCTTGCCCAGACTCTCCGCCCACAGCTGTCGGTACCAGTCGGCCAGATCGCGCAGACGGGCCGAGTAGGGCATCATCACGCTGACCCGTCGTCCGAACTCCACGTCCTCCAGGTACTGGACTCCGGCGAAGGCGCAGGCCGGGTTGTCCCACCCCTCCGAGTCGCGCGATCCACTCGGCCATGTCGCGCGCGCCCGGCGAGCAACCCCGGCACATCCATGCCGGTGAGGGCGGCCGGCAGCAGACCCACCGGACTGAGCACCGAGAAGCGCCCTCCCACCCCGGCGGGAAGATCGAACATCGGCACGCCCAGCGCCTGCCCGATCTGCCGCAGCGTCCCGCCCGCCGGGTCGGTGGTGAAGACCAGGTGCTCCTTGACGGCGCGGGCCCCCACGATCGCCTCGAGCCGCTGCCGCACCACCAGGTATCCGGCCATGGACTCGCCGGTAGTACCCGACTTGGAGATGACGTTGACCAGGGTCCGCTCCATGTCGAGGCGATCGAGCAGCGCCGCCGTCTCGTCCGGGTCCACGTTGTCGAGCACGTAGAGGCGCGGCCCGTGCCTGCGCGCGGGTGGAGCTGAGCTCGTTCCAGTAGAAGGGCAGGAGAGCGGTCGCCAGAGCCGTCGTCCCGAGAGCCGATCCCCCGATACCGATCACCACCAGGCAGTCGTACTTGCCGTGGTTCTCCGCCGCGAAGCGGAGGAGGTCCTCAGGGCTCCGGTCCGGGTAGCTCAGTCCACCCCAGCATGCCGGTGCCAGCTGCTGCCGTCACTGCCGCCAGAGCGGCGTCCAGCCGAGGTTTGAAGCCGTCAATGGCCTCCGGGGTGAGTCCCCGCGTGATCCCGCCGCCTATCATGCAACGGGTCAGATCAACCGAAAGCCTGTCCATCGTCCTCTCCCTCCCGCGCCGGCCCCTCTTCATGCGGTTCAAAACACTGCTTCGATTCTATATGCTCACCCTCCATGGATGCACCGCGAAAAAGGGCGAGTCGACAAAGACGAAGGCGCGCGCAGGCCTCCAGGAGGCAGTTGCCGCTCATCGGCGCCCAGCTCTCCACGGCGGGAGGCTTCGCACCCGTGCCGGAGCGCGCCGCCGCCATCGGCGCAGAGGTGGTGCAGATCTTCAACACCAATCCGCGCATGTGGCGGGCCCGTATCCCCGCCCCGAGCGAGATCGAGGCCCTGACCGCCGGGCTACGCACGCACCGGCTGCGGCTGTTCTTCCACAGCATCTACCTGATCAACCTCGCCTCTGCCGACGACGCGCTGCGACAGCGCTCCCTGGAGGCGCTGGCCCTCGCCCTGGCGACCGGGGCCGCGGCCGGGGCGGAGGCCGTGGTCACCCACGTCGGTTCACACCGAGGAGAGGCGCCAGACCAAGCTGCGTCGCGCATCGTGCGGTCCATGACCGGAGCCTTCTCCCTGGCCCGGCAATTGGCCGACGAACAGGCAGCCGCCGCCGGTCGCGGTCCCCAGCGCGAGGCCGCCGGCGCCATCGAGCTTCCGCGCCTCCTGCTGGAGACAGCGGCCGGAGCCGGGAACACCGTGGGCGGCCGGCTGGAAGACCTCGCGAACCTGATCTCCCTGCACCACACCGGCCGCACCGCCGTGCCGGGAGCGGACGGCCCCGATAGTCCGTCTGCCGTACCGGGGGCAGCGCTCCCCGAGGGACCGTCTGCCACGGCGCAGGCGGGGAGCCCCGACCGGCTATTTGCCGGCGCACCGGCCGGCGTGGACGTCCGGTCCCCATCCCTGGGCATATGCATCGACACGGCTCATCTGTTCGCAGCCGGCTACGCCATCCACGAGGAGACCGGGCTCGAGGAGCTCATCGCGGAACTCCGCGAGTTGAGGCTCCTCGATCGGATCGGCCTGGTGCACCTCAACGATTCCCACACGCCGTTCGCCAGCAGGCGGGACCACCACGAGAACCTCGGCGAAGGGCTGATCGGGTACGAGGCGCTCGGCCGGGTGGTCCGACACCCTGCTCTCGCCCAGGTGCCCTTCGTCCTGGAAGTACCCGGCGCCGAGGGCCACGGACCGGACGCTGTCAATGTATCGGTCGCCAAACGCATGCGGAGCGGAGCGCCGCGGCCCGGCCGGCGGACGCGGTCGCCGCGAGACCCGCTCGCTCCTACGGAGTGAGGCGGCGGCCCGAGCCGGCGCCGCTGCGGCCCGAGCCGGCGTTGCCGCGGCCCGAACCGGGACCGCGGTGACCAGGCCGGCCGACCGACGGCTATGACTCGAGGGCCTGGCGCAGACTGGGCGGAGGCTCGACTCCTACGACGAGCGCCTGCTCGCGCCGGAACGCGTCGAGCAGCTCCAGGGTGACGGGCCCCGACCTTCCGTCCCTCACCACCGCGTCGCCGATGCGCACCACCGGCATCAGGTCTTTGGTGGTCGAGGCGGAGAAGACCTCGCAGGTCGGTCGGAGCGGTCTGGGTGATCTCGGCCAGGCTGAAGACCTCTTCCTCGACGGGGATCCCCATACGGTGGGCTATCTCGATCACATGCAGACGAGTGATGCCGCCCAGGATCCGGTTGCTCAGCGGGTGGGTGCGGAGTGTCCCCTCCATGAACGCGAAGACGTTGGACGAACCCCCTTCGCGCACCACACCCTCGGGGCTGAGGAACAGGGCTTCGTCAGCGCCGGCCTCCTTCGCCTCCTCTTTGGCAAGCACCGCCGCCAGCAGGTTGGTGGACTTGATGTCGCACCGCGCCCAGCGCATGTCCTCGACAGGGTGAAGACTGGTGCCGGCAAGGATCTCGGCAGCGAGTCGGGAGCGGCCTTGGCCCGCGCGTACGCGAGCACCGTGGGATGCGGCGGACGGGGGAACACGAACTCCCGGGGTGCGGTCCCCCTCGTGACCTGGACGTAGACCATGCCGTGCACCACGCCGGATCGCTCCACCAACTCGGGTAGCACGGTCTCGAAGACGTGACCGGCGGAGGCCTCGGTGAGACGGACCGCCGCCAGACTGCGGTCCAGTCGCTCGCAGATGATCTTCGAGCCACACCGGTCGCCCGTTCATGACCTTGATGACCTCGTAGACGCCATCCCCCAGCTGGAAGCCGCGGTCTTCCACGTGGACCCGTCCCTCGTCGAGTGGCCTGAACTGCCCCGTTCAGATACAGCGTCTCGCTATCCATCTGCTACCCTCGCGTCGTGATCGCCTATCGCCTAGCTACCCAGGCAGACGTTCCTGCCATCATGTCGTCTGCTCCACGAGATCATGGAGCACCATGCAGTCGCTCCCCCAGAGCCTTCCCGTCTGGCCGCGACCGTCTCCGACATTATCGCAGCGCCCGGACCACTGTTTCCTCGTGGCCGAGACGAGATGGGCCGCCTCGTCGGCATGTGCGCCCTCATCTTCTCCATCAGCACGTGGTCGGCTCGCCCGTGTGCGAACTCCAGGACGTGATCGTCGACCGGGACCATCGCCGCGACGATGTCGGGCCGGGGGCTTCTCGCGCGCCGCCGAAGAGATCGCCCGGGCCCGCGGCTGCGCCGGCTGTTCCTGCTCGCCGAGTCGTGGAACCTCGGCGCGCACGCCTTCTACCGCAGCCTGGGCCTCCAGCGAGAAGACCTGCCTCTACTTCGAGCGCGAACTCAGCGCGGCGCCCCGGACTGAACGGCGCTACGCGCAGGAAGGGCGGGACCTCCAGGTCCTCGTCGCCCGGACTGCTTGCGGAGACCTCCACGACCTCGCATCGCGGGTAGCCGCGCGGGCCTCTTCCCGCGACAGTACGCCGATGCGGGACGACGTGGTGCCTCGTCCGCGGCCGGCGGCCGCGCGGGGCCCGTGCAGCGCCGGTGTCGTGGCGGGTGGCGTCGACTGTCTTCCGCGGACGGACTCTTCGCTGGTCGCGTCGAAGCCCGGTCGGCGACCACCGTCACCCAGATGGTGTCGCCCAGGGTCTCGTCGACCACAGCGCCGAAGATGATGTTGGCTTCGGGATCGGCGGCCGCGTTGATGATCTCGGCGACCTCGTTGACCTCGTGAAGCGACAGGTCGGAACCGCCGCTGATGTTGAGCAGGATGCCGCGCGCGCCGTCGATGGAAGTCTCGAGGAGCGAGGAGTTGATGGCCATCTCGGCGGCCTTCTGCGAGCGTCCCTCGCCCCGCGCCCGGCCGATGCCCATGTGGGCGGTGCCCGCCCCGGTCATGATGGTCCGCACGTCGGCCAGGTCGAGGTTGATGAGACCGGGCACGGTCACCAGGTCGCAGATGCCCTGCACGCCCTGGCGCAGCACGTCGTCGGCCAGCCGCAGGGCGTCGAGCATCGAGGTTCCCCTGTCGGCGACCAGGAGCAGCTTGTCGTTGGGCACCACGATGACGGTATCGGCCTTCTGCCGCAGCATGCGCACGCCCGTCCAGGGCCTGCAGTCCGCGGCGCTTGCCCTCGAAGGCGAACGGCCGGGAGACCACCCCGATGGTGAGTGCCCCCAGAGACTTGGCGATCTCGGCCACCACCGGAGCGGCGCCGGTGCCGGTGCCGCCGCCCTCGCCGGCGGTGATGAACACCATGTCGCTGCCCTTGAGGATGCCCTTGATCTCGTCGTAGGCGGCCAGTGCGGCCTCGCGGCCCGATCCTGGGGTCGGAGCCACCGCCCAGGCCTTTGGTGAGGTCGCGGCCGATGCGCAGCTTGTGGTCGGCCTCGCACATCGCCAGGGCCTGAGCGTCGGTGTTGACGGCGATGAACTCGACTCCCTCCAGCCCGGCTTCGAGCATGCGGTTGATGGCGTTGGTGCCGGCGCCGCCTACGCCCACCACACGGATGACCGCCGGGAAGGTGCGCGACGGCTGGATGAGCGAGCGGCGGGCCGCGTCGGTGTGCTCGCCGATGTTCCATGACGACTCGGCCGCTGGCGTCTTGTCGGTGTCGGCGCTTCGGCGGCCTTGCCGTCCGCCGGCTTGGCCTCTCGCCCCCTGAACAGGAAGCTGAGGCCGCTGTCCTTCATGCTAGATCTTTTTTCCACTGAGCACCTCTCTCGCGAGCTGCCGATATGCATTGGCCGCTTGGCTGTCGGGGGCGTATTTCAGCACCGACTCCCCCTTGACCGGTGCTTCCGCGAACTTGATGGTCTTGCGGATGGGCGTCTGGAACACCAGATCGCCGAAGTTGCTGCCTGAGCACCTCGACCGCCTCCCGGCCGTGGACCGTCCGGGAATCGTACATCGTGGGCACGATGCCGGCGATGTGCACGCGAGGATTGAGGTTCTCCCTGCACCAGCTCGAGGGTCTTCTCGAGCTGGGCCAGGCCGCGCAGAGAGAGATACTCGCATTGCACCGGCACGATCACCGCGTCCGCCGCGGTGAGCGCGTTGATGGTCAGCAGCCCGAGAGACGGGCGGCGTGTCGATCACGATGTAGTCGTAGCGATCGGTCACCTGCATCAGGGCCTTGCTGAGCGCCCGCTCCCGGCCGATCTGCGAGCTGAGCGCGATCTCGGCCGCCGCCAGGTCGATGCTCGAGACCACCACGTCCAGCTCGCGGCGCAGCAGCGCCTCCTCGATGTTCACCCCGTTCACGAGCACGTCGTACATGCTGGGGCGCACCGAATCGGGGTCGAGACCCAGGCTCATGGTGAGGTTGCCCTGGGGGTCCATGTCGACCGCGAGCACGCGTGTGGCCCATCTCCTGGAAGGCCACGCCGAGGTTGAGCGTGGTGGTCGTCTTGGCGACGCCACCCTTCTGATTTGCAAAGGCCAAGACCTTGGCCAAATGTCATCCCCCTCCTGGGTGGACAGCACGCGGATAGCCATCGATATCTTTTCGTAAAGAGTGGAGAAAATCCTCTGTATGAGGACGCCGCCCGCGGAGCGCCGTCAGGATACGGCCGTCTCCAGCCCAGAGCCCATGCCCTGAGCCCATGAAGCCGCTGCTCGGCCGAGACCGGTGGCGCCTGGGATCTCGGAGAAGTCCCTGAGCTCGCGCAGGAACTCACGGTTCTCCCGCACGTGCTCCCAGGCATGCGCCGAGCAGATACCCCTCGAACTGGTGCTTGCGATACCGCGGAGTCTCCGGGCTTGAGGGCGAAGATCCGGCTCAGCCGGTAGAAGCGCTTGTGCGCATCGAGGGTCGCCATCTGCAGCTCGTACGGGGTCATCTGCTTGGGCCAGAAGACCACATGGTGGCCGTCGTACAGGCTCCAGTTCTTGGTGAAGATGCGGCCTTCGGCCTCGAACTGGGCCGTCTGCCGGGTGCCCGGGCAGCGGCGTGAGACACAGGAACTGAGCCGTGTTGAGTCCGTTGCTCGGCCGCGAAGTCGGCCGTGTTGGAGAGCGAATCCAGCGTGTCGGAATCGGCGCCGAACACGAACATGCCGTGAGTGCGGATGCCCCTCTTGGCAAGCGCCTCCAGGCCGCCGGCCATGTCGTCGACGCTCGACTCCTTGTGATACTCCTTGAGAGTGGCCGGGTTGACCGACTCCAGCCCCAGGTAGACGATGCGGCAGCCGGCGTTCCACAGCATGTCGAGCGTCTCTTTGTCGACCACTCCGTTCTTGCAGATGGAGTCCACCCGTATCTGCGCGAAGAAGGGGACGTCGAGCTTGGCCTTGATCATCAGCGTCGAGCAGCTCCTTGCCCCTGCGCTTGCTGATGAAGAAGTTGTCGTCGTAGAAGAAGAGCTTCTTGCGGCTTCACCCGCTGGATGTGCCTGACCACCTCCGCCGGGTCGACGACCCGCACTCGGCGGCCGAACATGAGGACCACCGAGCAGAACTCGCAGTCGAACGGGCACCCGCGCGAGGAGAGGATGGGCGTGGGATTGAGGTTGGCTCCGCCCGACGACCAGACCCATGTCCGGCCAGGGCAGGTCGGTCAGAGAGCTCAGCAGCGGTCGATCGGGGTTGTGGACCGCCGTCCCGTCGGCCGATCCGGTACGAGAGCCCGGCGATGTCCTCGAGAGCTCCCCGGCCCTGCAGGTAGTCGACCAGTTCGACGAGCGGTCTCCTCACCCTCGTTGCGTACCACGTAGTCGCAGAAATCAAGGGCCTCGTCGGCCATGAAGGTGACGTGCGGCCCGCCCATGACCACCGGTACTCCGGCGTCGCGCACACGCTGTGCGTAGCGGTAGGCCCTGATGGCGGTGGACGTGGTGGTGGAGATACCCACCAGGTCGGACGACAGGACGTCGTCCCAGTCGACCTCGCTCAGGCTCTCCGCGTAGATGCGGACCTCGTGACCTCGTGCAGTCATGAGAGCCCCCAGGAGCGGGAGACCTAGGCGCATCTGTTTTACGAAGCTATATACGTGGAAACCTGGAGCGGCAGGTTCGATGAACGTGATTCGCACGCCCGCCTCTCGGGGTGTCGATGGTCGCGCGGAACGTATGGTAGCACACGCCCTCACGGCCGCTTCCGGCGCTAAGGTGTGGAGCCGATACATGGGGAATACCTGCATGTCCACACCGATGCAAGGGACAGCATCCACATGCTGGAGACGTCGGCGCCGGCAGTATCGCCGACCTGTTTGCGCAGATCCCCCAGCCGCTCCGGGATCCGCACCTGGCTCTTCCTGCCGGGATCGACGAGCAGGAGCTATGCGACCGGACCGAGCGCTGTGGCAGCCGCCGATCGGCCTGCCGAGCCCGGCTTCTCCTTCCTCGGCGCCGGGATGCTACCGCCACTTCGTGCCGGCGGCCGTCCGGGCCCTCGTGTCCCGGAGCGAGTTCGCCACCGCCTACACGCCGTACCAGCCGGAGGTGAGCCAGGGCACGCTCGAGCACATCTTCGAGTTCCAGACCTGCATCTGCGAGCTCACCGGGCATGGACGTGGCGAACGCCTCGCTCTACGACGGCGCCTCGGCACTGGCCGAGGCGGCTTTCATGGCGCTGCGCGCCACCCGGCGGGACGACGATAGCGGTGTCGGCCGGAGTGCATCCCGAGAGCGCACAGGTGGTCTGGCCACCTACGCGAGCGGCCCGGGCATCCGCGTGCGACGGCTGCCGCTCGAACCGCAGACGGGCGCGACGCGGCCGGAAACGACGGTCCTCTCCGCCCGCCGAAGCGGGCGTCCGGACGTCGGTGCGTTGCTCGTGCAGCAACCGAACCACCTCGGGAGTCGTCGAGGATCTCGGACCGCTCGCCGCAGGCGGCCCACGCCGTGCGGAGCGCTCCTGGTGGTGTCGGTCGAACCCGGCCACACTGGGTGTGCTCGAAGTCGCCCGGCGTGCTGGGAGCCGACATCGTGGTGGGCGACGCCCAGGTCTTCGGCTGCCCGCCCTCCTTCGGCGGACCATCGGTGGGTTTCCTCGCCTGCCGAGAAGAACACGTGCGCCAGATCCCGGGCACGACTGGTGAGCCAGACCGTCGATGCGGACGGGCGGGTCTGCTACACGCTCACCCTGCAGACCCGGGAGCAACATATCCGCAGAGCCAAAGCCACCTCCAACATCTGCTCCAACCAGGCCCTAAGCGCCCTGGCGGCCACCATCCACCTGGCACTCCTCGGGCCGACCGGTCTGAGAGAACGGGGAGAGATCTGCCTGCAGCGAGCCCACTACCTGCACTCCCGGCTGTGCGCGCTGCCCGGCGTGCGCCCCGCTGGTCGAGGGCCCGTTCTTCAACGAGTTCGCTCTGCGGCTGCCTCTGCCGGCCGAGGAGTTCGCGTCGGCCATGCGGGCACAGGGCGTGGATCCCGGGCGTGCCGCTCTCCCGGCTGTGCAGAGGACCGCGGCGACCTGCCGGACGCGGCCGCGCGGGCCGGTCGCGACAGCTCTGCTGGTCCGCGGTGCGAGCTCAACCGACCGGCAGGCGCTGCGACGACGTACGTCGAGTCGCGGTCACCGAACTCAACCCGCCGGAGGCGCTCGGTGCGTATCGTCGCCGCCGGCGGGTCCTTGCTGCCGCTAGGCCGGGCGGGTCGAGCCCAGAACGAGGCGCGTGGACCGGTGAGGCTCGTGAGCCCCGATCACGCCTGGAACCGCCCATCTTCGCGCACAGCGTGCCGGGTCATCGCGGCGTCGACCTCCCGTCCCCCGGAGTCCCGGCGGTCCGAACCTGGCCGACCTGCTGCCCGGCGTGCGGCTGCGCCAGGTCCCTCCGGCGCTGCCCGAAGTCGCCGAGGCGCAGGTGGTGCGCCACTACACCCGCCTGGCCCATCTCAACCACTGCGTCGACACCGGCTTCTATCCGCTGGGGTCGTGCACCATGAAGTACAACCCCAAGGTCGACGACGAGGTGGCGGCGCTCCCCGGCTTCGCCGAGCTTCACCCCTACCAGTCCGAGGCGGACGTGCAGGGGATCCTCGAGCTCCTGCACGAGCTGGAGCAGGGGCTGCTCGAGATAACCGGCATGCACCGGGCCAGCCTCCAGCCCGCGGCCGGCGCCCAGGGAGAGCTCACCGGCATCCTCATGATCAAGGCCTATCACCGGGACCACTCGGCGTCGCAGCGCGGACACGGTCATCGTGCCCGACTCGGCCCACGGCACCAACCTCTCGTCGGCCACCATGGGCGGCTACCAGGTGGTCGAGATCCCCAGCTCGAGCCGCGGCCTGGTCGATCTGGAGGCTCTGCGGGCCAACCTCTCCGAGCGCACCGCGGCGATCATGCTCACCAACCCCAACACTCTGGGTCTCTTCGAGGAAGACATCCTCGAGATCTCCCGTCTGGTCCACGAGGCCGGCGCCCTCTGCTACTACGACGGCGCGAATCTCAACGCCATCATGGGCAAGGCCCGCCCCGGGGACATGGGGATGGACGTGGTGCACCTCAACCTGCACAAGACCTTCTCCACCCCTCACGGAGGCGGCGGGCCGGGAGCGGGGCCGGTGGCCGTCTCGAGCGCGCTCGAACCCTACCTGCCGCTGCCCCTCGTGGCTCCTCGCCCTGGACGGCAGAGGCTACCGCCTCGACTACGACCGGCCGCAGAGCATCGGCCGGGTGAAAGGCTTCTACGGCAACGTGGGCGTTCTCATCCGCGCGTACTGCTATCTGCTGCGCATGGGAGGCGACGGGCTCACCCGGGCGAGCGAGGACGCGGTGCTCAACGCCAACTACCTGAGGGCCCGCCTGCAGCCGCTCTACCCGCTTCCGTTCGACGGCCCTTCGATGCACGAGTTCGTGCTCTCCGCCGCCGGCCACGGCCCCGGCGCCGCCCACGACATCGCGAAGCGGATCCTCGACTTCGGCATGCACGCCCCTACCGTCTACTTCCCCTTGATCGTGCACGAAGCCCTGATGATCGAGCCGACCGAGACCGAGGATCTGCCCACGCTCGACACCTTCGTCGAGGTCATGGAGCAGATACGGAGGGAACTGAGAGACGATCCCGAGATCGTGGCCGGCGCGCCCCACTCCACGCCGGTGAGGCGACCCGACGAAGGACGAGCCGCGCGCGACCCGATCCTGCGCTGGTCGCCCGACCACAATCGTCCCGATTCTTGATATAAACGCGCTAGGATCGACGGCCCAAGTGAGAGCGAGAAGATGGCCATGGACGTACGGGTCTCCCGGCTCGGTAACACGCCGCTGATCGAGGCGCATGGAGACATAGACCACAACAACTGTGGCTCGATGGAGTCGGCTCTGGGCGGTGCCCTCGATGAAGGTCATCTCGTGGTACTGCTGGACCTTCGCGACGTCACCTACATCGACAGCGGAGGCCTGTCCGTCCTCTTGTCCGGAGTCCGCCGCCTGCGAGACCGCGGCTGGCTGGGCGTCGTGGGACCCAACCCGAACGTCAGGCGTCTTCTCGAGATAGTCGGGCTTCTCGTCGATCCGAACTTCCGGGTGTTCGGCGACCTCGCGGAGGCCGGAGGCGATCGTCTGAGACCGGTTTCTAGGCCGTTCGGACCTAGACTGTCCCCTCGGGGCTTGCCAGCACCCTCATCATGACGTCCCCAGGACCCCGGACCTGCCCGATGACAGCGGCCGCGGGCGTGCCCCGCGCCTCGAGAGTCGTGCACCACGGCCTCCACTCTGTCCGGCGGCACGCAGAGCACAAGGCCTCCCGAGGTCTGCGCGTCGGCGCACAGGAGTCGTCTGCCAGGGCTCGAGAGACTCGGTCGAAGCCGGTCCAGGGCTCCACGAACTCGAGATTCCTCTTGGTCCCGCCCGGCGCGACGCCCGCGCGAGCCAGTTCGTCCGCCCCGGGCAGAAGGGCAGCCGATCGAACCAGAGATCGACGCCCACCCCGCTCGCCCGGCACATCTCGCTCAGATGTCCCAGCAGACCGAAACCGGTGACATCGGTCAGCGCCCGCACGCCATGTTCGCGGGCCACTTCCGCCCCGTCCCGGTTGAGGGTGGCCATGGAGGCCGTGGCCGCCGAGATGACGTCTCGCGCGAGGCCCTGCCCAGCTTGATGGCGGTGGCGATGACCCCGGTGCCCAGCGGCTTGGTGAGCACCAGGACGTCGCCCGGGAGCGGCGCCGGCGTTGGTCAGTCTCCTCCCCGGGCTTGATGATGCCGGTGACCGCCAATCCGTACTTGGGCTCCGGGTCGTCGATGGTATGGCCGCCGACGATCGTGGCCGAAGCGAGACGGGCCGTCTCGGCCCCGCCCTGCAGGATGCGGCTGAGATAGTCGAGCGGAAGCACTCCCGAGGGGAAGGCGACGATGTTGAGAGCGGTCAGAGGACGGGCGCCCATCGCGTAGACGTCGGAGAAGGCGTTGGCCGCTGCGATCCGCCCGAAGTCGTAAGGATCGTCCACTACGGGCGTGAAGAAATCCACCGTCTGGACCAGAGCGATGTCGTCGTTCAGGCGGTAGACGGCCGCGTCGTCGAGCGTGTCGGACCCCACGAGAAGCGCCGGGTCGTCTACGGCGGGCAAGCTGGCCATGACCTGCCCCAAGTCCTTGGGGCCGAGCTTGCACGCTCAGCCGGAACCGTGCGAAAGCGTGGTCAACCTCGGGATCTCTTCCATCGGTCATCACCTCCTTCCATCACCTCGCGCCGCTACGAGCGACAACGCCCGACGTACGTGCGCCGCACCTGTCCTCCAGACACTAGCAGACGCATGGTCCGGTATCCACAGGAGGGTCGGCACGCGGCGACCGGCGGTCACGAAAGCCGGCCGGTAAGGCACACCGCCGTTGACGACCGATACGCTATTGCAATAAACTTGCAGATGCGATGACTCATCACGCCACACGGACCCTTCAAGACATGGGGTACCGGCTCACTCCCCAGCGGACCCTCGTCTGGGACGTGCTCCGGCGAGAAGAGCGCGCATATGAGCGCCGAAGAGGTCTGTGCGCTCGTCCAGGAGCAGTTCCCCCACGTGAACATGTCCACCGTCTACCGCACGCTCGAGCTGCTTGGTGGAGCTTCGATCTCGTGCGGGAGACCCACCTGGGACCGGCACGGCGCTTCTTCGAGGTCGAAGAGGAGGTCCCCCATCATCATCTTGTCTGCGAGACCTGCGGCAGTGTCGACCCACTCCACGACGAGGACCTGGGCGACGCTGCTCGGAGGCTGATGCAGACCCGGCCAGGGCTTTGCCCCAAGCGAGCTGACCATCTTCGGCGCTCTGCGCAGCTCGTGCAAGGGCGACACGCACAGGCGGGCAGACCGCCATGCACATCCCCGACGGGTTCGTCGACGTCCCCGTCGCGGTCGTCACCGGCGCGGTGTCGCTCGGAGTGGTCGCCGTCGCGGTCCGCAAGACCGGCAAGGAGTTGGGCGAGCGTACCATCCCCCTGCTTGGCGTCACGGCCGCCTTCATCTTCGCCGCTCAGATGCTCAACTTCCCCGTCGCCGCCGGGCACCAGCGGCCACTTCCTGGGAGCGCTGCTGGCCGCGGCGTCTCCTGGGGCCCTGGGCGGCGACGGTCACCCTCACCGTGGTCGTGACCGTCCAGGCCCTGGTCATGGCGGACGGAGGGATCACCGCTCTCGGCGCCAACGTCCTCAACATGGCGATCGTCGCCGTCTTCGTCGGCATACGGGGCCTTCCTTCTGCTCAAACGTCTGCTGCCGCGCACTTCGACCGGGTACCTGGTCTCGCTCGGCGATCGCCTCCTGGTTGTCGATCGTGGCGGCCGCCGCGGCCTGCGCGGTCGAATTGGCCGTCTCCGGCACCGTGCCACTGCGCAACGCCCTGCCGAGCCATGGTCTCGGTCCACATGGTGATCGGGCTGGGAGAAGCCCTGATCACCGTGGCGATCGCGTCCGCCGTGTTGGTCGCCCGCCCCGATCTGGTCAGGACTTACGATCTGCCCGCTGGAGAGGCCTTCCGCAGGGATCGGCTGGTGGATCCGCCTCCAGACTTCGCTTCTGGTCGTTCGTCGCCGGCGCCTTCGTGGTGGCGGCGGCGCTCGCCGTCTTCGTCTCGCCCTTCGCCTCCGCGGCTCCCCGACGGTCTCGAGAGCGTGGCCGTCGCCCAGGGGGCTGAGGGCGCGGCGACCGCCACCCCCGCTGGCAGTTCTCGCCTCTCGCCCGACTACCAGCTTCCCGGTGTGGAGAGCCAGGCGGTATCCACAGCCCTTGCCGGGCTCATCGGCACTGCGGCCCTCTTCGCGGTGGTGATACTAGCGGGGCGGGCCTTGGGACGCAGGCGTCCCAAGGCGGAGTCGGGGTGACCCAGGCCGTGATCGCCCGCGGGGCGGTCGCCACTCCGGTGCACCGCCTCGATGCCCGGGCGAAGATCCTGGGACTCATCGGATTCGCCGTCATCGTCGTGAGCACACCCCCTCAACGCGTTGTGGGCCTTTGTCCTCTACGCCGTCATTCTGGCCTTCGTCGCAGGGCTCGCCCGCCTCTCCCCCGTCGCTCTGGCCAAACGAGCGCTGGTGGTGATCCCTTTCGTGATCATGGTCGCCGTGTTCCTGCCCTTCTTCCATCAAGCCGGCGATCCGGTGTTCTCGCTCGGAGGAGCACGCGTCACCGAGCAGGGGCTGCTGGTGCTCTGGAATGCCTTGGCCAAGGCGCTGCTGGGGGTCCTCAGCATGGTGGTCCTCGGCTCGACGACCACGTTCTCCGAGCTCGTCACCGGGCTTCGAGCGGCTGCGGATCCCCAAGGTCATCGTGCTGACCGTGAGCTTCATGCATCGCTACAGCCACGTCTTTCTCGAGGAATCGCGCAGGATGCAGCGAGCCATGGCCTCCCGCAACTTCCGAGGCCGCTGGCTGGGCAACGTCCCCACTCTCGGCCGCATGCTGGGGTCTCTCTTCCTGCGCAGCTACGGCCGGGGCGAGCGGGTATACGTGGCCATGGTGAGCCGCGGTTACGAGGGGACCATCCGTCTCGAGGGTGAGGGCGATTTCGGCCGAAGCGAGGCGCTCTTCGTGGCGGGCTTGTTGGGTACGGCCCTGGTCGTACGGATCGCGGCGGCTGCGCTGCTGGGAGCGCCGTGATCGGTAGCCGCCCGGGTCGGTAGGCGCTGCCGGGTCGGTAGGCGCTGCCGGGTCGGCGCCGGCCCTGGGGCCGCCGGCCGCCCTCGAGATCCGGGGTCTCGTGTTCGCGTATCCGGACGGCACCAGGGTGCTGGACGGCATCGACCTCGTCGTCCGCCAAGGCGAGTCGGTGGCCGTGATCGGACCGAACGGGGCCGGCAAGAGCACGCTTGCTGCTTCATCTCAACGGGATCCTGCGCGGAAGCGGCGGCGTCACGGTGTTCGGTCTATCCGGTGGAGCCGAAGAACCTGCGAGAGAGTCAGGCGAAGGGTGGGCGTGGTCTTCCAGGACCCCGAAGACCAGCTGTTCCTCACCAGTGTCGCCCAGGACGTGGGCTTCGGACCGTCGAACATGGGACTCGAGCGCGACGACATCGCGGCACGGGTGGAGGACGCGCTCGCAGCCGTGGGGATGGAGGGAAGTGGGGACCGCTGCGAGCCACCATCTCTCCTTCGGCCAGAAGAAACGCATCGCCGTGGCCACCGTGCTTTCCATGCGGCCCGATCTCCTGGTACTGGACGAGCCCACCTCGAACCTCGACCCCAAGTCGCGGAGGCGGCTCATCGACATCCTCAGCAGCCTGCCGGTCACCAAGATCGTCGTGACCCACGACATGACGGTGGCCTACGAGCTGTGCGAGCGGACCGTGATCCTCGACCAGGGGCGCATCGTCGCCGATGGCCCCACCGAGGAAGTGCTGGCCGACGCCGAGCTGCTATCGGCGCACGACCTGGAGCTTCCTCATGGTTTCGTGCCGGCAACGCTCGTTCGCGGCCCGCGCTGAGGACCGCTCTCGAGCGACCGGGACCGCCCTCGGGTCAGGGATCCGTCAGCGTTGAGGCGGCGCCGGCAGGTCGAGCGGCATCACCAGCCAGAGGATGAGGTACAGAAGCACTCCGACCCCCGCCAGCAGGGTGATGAGCACCCACAGCACCCTGACGAGGGTGGGATCGACGCCGAAGTACTCTGCCAATCCCCCGCACACCCCGGCGATCATCTTCTCGGTCCGCGATCTATGTAGCCGCTTCTCCACCTTGTCTCCTTTGCCTCGTGCAGCCTCGCGGGCCCGGTCGGAAGGGCCCGCGGCTTACCTGTCGGTCCGGTCGGCCAGTTGGTCCCGGTAGATGTCCGTCTTGTAGAGGACGCAGTCCGTGTTCACACACGACCATATTCGATACGTGCTGCATTCGCCCGTGGAGCGGCTCACCCCGGTCCCGGTACGCTCCACTTCCTCCACGCGGTCGGCCAGAGGCTTGCCGCATTCCATGCAGGTCCTGACTTCGTCTGCAACCCTACCCCCTTTCGTCTAGCGCTGGCCGCCGAGCCGCCGGCCGATGTCCTCCGCCGCGACTTGGGCTCCCGCCTGCTCAAGTATCTCTCCCCGTGCGTCCACCTCCCGGACACACCAACTCACCGACCGGAGTGACACCCAGCACATGCCAAAGATAGCGGACGGTCCGCTGGCTGCCCTCGAAAACGTGAGCGAACGTGGTACCCGCGCAGCTGAGAAAGGCGCCCAGCCTCTCCGGACCGCCGGGCGCGCTTACCGGCTGCTTGAGCACGTACTTGATGGCCCAGAACGGCTGGCAGCGGTCGATCATGATCTTCGGCACCCCGGGCATCCCCATGGAGTAGACCGGAGCCGAAAGCACGATCGAATCCGCCGTGCGCAGGTAGGGATAGAGCTGCTGCATGTCGTCCTTCTGGATGCAGCGCCCGTCCTTGGAGCAGGCGTCGCAGGCCCGGCACCCGCGCAGATCCATGTCGCACAGCCGGAACCGTACGATCTCGGCACCTTCCGCAGCGGCCGCTTCGAGGCACCACTCGAGCAGAGTGTCGGTGTTGCCACCTTTACGTGCGCTGCCCGCAAGGCCGAGGACTGTGACAGCCATCTCCGGGCCCCCTATCCCTGCTCCTCGCCTTTGACCAGTCTGGCCACCCGGCGTCCCAAGTCGTGACAGGCCTCCAGGTCGTCCACGCTCGGCATGTACCGCACCTCCAGCGGATCGACCACGTCGAGCCCCAGAGCGCGCAGGTCGGCGTCGACCTGCTTGACACCGCCACCGCCCCAGCCGTAGGACCCGTAGGCCCCGGCGAAGCGGTTCTTGGGCCGCAGACCCTTGATATACGTGAGAAAGCCTCCCACGGTGGGGAACATGTTGTTGTTGAGCGTGGGAGATCCCACGAGGAAGGCCCGGGATTCGAGGACATGACGCGCAAGCTCCGACCGAGGGTTGACGGTCAGCTTGAGGACCGAACACTCCACGCCCTCTTGGGCCACGCCGTCCTCGATGGCCATGGTCATCTTCTCGGTGGAGTGCCACATGGTGTCGTAGATCAGCGACACGCGCTCGGGAGCCTCGAACCGGCTCCAGCGTGAGTAGGCGCCGAGTATGAGGGCGATATCCTCGGGTCTCCGCCAGACGACCCCGTGGCTCGGACCGATGGTCTCGATCTCCAACCCCATGTCGCCTATCTTCCCCAGCATCTTCTCGATCGGGCTGCCGAACGGCATGAGGATGTTGGCGTAGTACTTGGACGCCTCTTCCATGAGCACCCCCCTGTCGACCTCGTCGGCGAACCGCCTCGAGGTACGCCAGATGCTGGCCGAACGCGTCGTTGGGCAGGAGCGTCTTGGCTTCCCGCACGTACGTGAACATGCTGTCGGGCCAGTGCAGCATGGGAGCCTCGATGAACTGCAGCGTCTTCCGACCCAGCGACAACTCGTCGCCGGTCGACACCACCTGCAGATCCCAGGCCTCGCACGGTACCCGCCCCGTAGTAGAGCGCGAGGGTCTCCTTGGCCCTCTTTGAGCAGAAGATGCGCTCGGGCCTCAGCCGCTCCACCAGCCAGGGGATGGAACCCGAATGGTCGGGTTCGACGTGATTGATGACCAGATAGTCGACCGGACGACCGCTGCAGCACCCCGTGACCCGGGCCAGCATCTCCGGGCCGAAGCCCTCCCGGCATCCGTCGACCAGTGCCACCTTATCGTCGAGGATGAGGTAGGCATTGTAGGTGGTCCCCCGAGGGGTCTCGTAGCCGTGGAAGTCGCGCACGTCCCAGTCGATCGCGCCTACCCACCAGATGTCATCCCGCAGCAGGTACCGTTCCATCCGGGCTCCTATCCTTTGCTCTCGAGAGGCCGTTTCGCCAGGACCAGATGGGTCCCGGCTGTTTCCAGGTCGAACAACTCCACGTTCACGAAGCCTGCCGCACCCAACCAGGCTCGGAACTGGGCCTCGCTCCACACCCCGCCAGCTTCGGTGGCCTGCAGCATGTTCACAGCGAAGATGGCAGCCCGAGGACTCCGCCCCCACACGTAGTCCTGGATCGCGATGATGCCCCCCGGGAGACACCGTACCGTAGGCCTCACCGGTGACTCGGGCCATGATGGCCGGGCTGTAGATATGGTAGACATTGCCGAAGTAGACGAGATCGAACGGCCCCGGCGGCAAAGCCTCGGTGAAGTCTCCTTCCACAAGCGCGATATCGCGGCCGTCCTCACCCAGGTATTCACGCGCGAGCGGTATCACCGCGGGTCGGTCGAACAGGGTGGTCCGTACGCCGCAGCGGGCGAAAGCCCGAGCCACGTGCCCCACTGCACCCCCGACATCGACCATGCTCTGGATGGGACCGGCGTGGGCGAGGCAGCGCTCGACGATCTCGTCGACGATATCGGGGTCGCGCTCTCCCATGGCCGACACCATGGTGCGTGGGATCGCGCCTGGCCGCGTCGCGAGGTGTCGGCGTGCCGCTCCGGATGACCTCGGCCAATTCCTGCCAGCCGAGGGACTTGCGGGCCTGGTGGAGGATGCTCCAGCGCTCGAGTTGACGGACCCGGGTCGACGAGATGGGCTCTGCCGAGGGGCGTGAGCCGGTATGTGGGTGCTTTCGCTCCACCCCCGACTGTGGCGCCGGACCCAGGACCGCGGCGGCCGGTCGCCAGCGATTCCGGGGCCGGCGGCGAAGAAGGCGGTTCCGGCACCGGCCCCGATCGTGCGGCCACCCCTTCGCCGACCAGCGCTTCGAGTACCACCAGGGTGGCGCGCCCATCCGCGCCCGCACCGGCGGCCACCTCGGCGGCCGTGAGACCCTCCGCGACGGCGAGGGCGTCGATGATCCCAGCGCGGAGCGCTCCTGCTAACAGGAAGAGCCTCTCGATCGCCACCCTGTCGATCGAGCGATTCCCTCATGTGCGCTCCAGCCTCAGCCCGGTCGAGACCCACTCGTTGAGCCCGCCGGCGAAGTCTAACACTCGGGTGAAGCCTAACTGTCGCAGCTTATCAGCGGCGATACCGCTGGCTTCTCAGGTGAACCCGCTGCAATACACCACGATCGTCTCATCAACCTTAAAACGCCGCCTGGCCTCTCGGCCCAACCCTCGGAAGTCTATCCATTCCGAGCCGGGCAGGTGCCCGTCGTTCCAATGCTCCTCGCCCAGCACGTCCACCAGGCGGAAGGCTTCCCTGCGCTTGATCATGGCGCGCAGTTCGTCGAGGCTGACGGTGGGAACGCTGGGCCGGCCCGCGACGGGATCGTAGAAGACCATGTAGGCCGCAGCCGTGAAGAAGCCCGCGCCGCGCAGGATGCGGCGACGCACCGGGTCCAGAGCGTCGATGACCGCCGCCGGCCGCAGGCCGGCGGCCCGCACAGCGTCGGAGGCCTGCGCGACCGCCCACGACAATCCCTCCTCCTCCCCCTGCGCTACAACGAAGTCCAGCAATTCGAACTTCCCGTCTTCGGTCGCAAGCCGGGCGACTACGGCTTGAGGCCGGCCGCCGTCGAGAAAGACCCAGCCGGCGCCTGCGTCGGCCATGACTCGGACCTCAGTGAGGACCTCCGCCGGCGTGGAGCCGTGGCGATGGCTCCGGCCCGCCCCTTCCGACTCGGAGTCGTCCGGCTCCAGCAGCGCGGCCACGCCGGTGACGTGGGACGGGGCGATGACGCTCAGCTCCCAACTGCCGGCAGCGCCTGCCGCGCCGTGCGGCGTTCCGCCCGCGGCGATCGGCACCGCCACGCCGCCAGAGGGTGGTTCCGACGGCACAGCAGCGGACAGACGCGGCCCCCGGCGCTCCTCAGGCACCATCAGCAAAGCGGTGGGCTCCACCTGGAGACCGCGGGCGAGCAAGGTGGCGTTGAGCCGACAATCGTCGGTGCGCACGAGGTACGCGGTCGGCTTGGTCTCTTCGCGGATCTGGTCGAGCACGTCCTCGTAGCGATCCTGGAACTCGTCGCCGAGACACAGTTCGACCAACGTGACGTGAGTGTGACCCTCATGCTCGTGGCTCAGGAGCAGGGCGTAGCCGAGCGATTCTTCACCGGCTTCGCCCATGGCCTCCTCTCGGCCGGCGGCCCAGGGGTGCTCCACGATGAGGAAGGGCTCGGCCTCCTCCGCCAGCCCGGTGTAGAACCCAGGCATGATCGGTAGCGGCAAGGATTCCAGCCGACCTGCCCGCAGCCCCGCTATCTGCGCCTTGGTCACCCTCCGCAACTCCAAGATCAGCCCTCCACCCGGATATCTACGTTCCCCGAGCTCATCTGCTCGATCACGACATGTACCCGGTAGGGGGCGGAATCGTATCCTTGGGTCTGCCACACGCCCTCGTCTCCGTCCCCGGAGACACGGATGAGTCCGTCGGGCAGGTCCACGTCGCCTGAAGACACGTTCTGCACCTCCACCCTGAGAGCCTGACCGCTCGCGACGGTGACGACGAACTGGCCGCTCGACCCGCGAAAGGCCACGTCGACTGCCGCGTCTCTACCGAGAGTGAGGCGTGTGTCCCCGGAGCTCATCTGCACGTCGGCGCCAAAGGCGGCCCCGTCCGGCGCTTCGACATCCATCCGTCCCGAACTGGTCTGCAATCGTAGCGAAAGACGGTGGGAACTGAGCGGATCTGCGGCCGGCAGCAATCACCTCGCTATCCCCGGAGCTGGCGTCGACTTCCAGGCTCCGCAGTTGAAGCCCGGTCAGATCGAGCGTGCTCGACCCCGATGAAGACTGCACCGTCACGTCGAGGGGCACGCCCCCGTCCAGTCCGATATCCCAGGGCGTGGCTGCGTCGTCACCGATCCGCTGCCACCACCGCCAGTCGCTGTTCGATCTCAGGGTGACCATGCGGTCGGTGGTGCCCTCCACGTTGAAGTCGATGGTACCCCGGTAAGTGAGGGTCGCCGCCAGAAGGGGTCGATCCGGACCGGTGGCGGCCGGTAGGGCGTGGACCGACGCCGAGTAGCCGGAGAGGCCGATGTCGACCTGCGCATGAGTCGCCTCGCCGACCTCGGTCACGATCGTCTGGGTGGTGAGTTCGGTCTCGTCCACCAGACCCAGACTGGGACCAAGCACCATGAGCACGACCACCACGGCGACGGTGACCACCCCCACGATGGCGCCGGCGACCGGCGATCGATGGCCCACGATGAGGTCCACCCCGATCCCGATGATCAGGATCGGCCACACCAGCCCCAGGACCGCGAGGTTCGAACCCGATATAACGTCGAGCGAGTAGAGAAGCCAGACCACCCCGGCTCCGATGAGGACCACAGGCCAGAACAATGAGCGGTAGCGATAGCGACGCCGCTGTTCCATGACCCTCTCCTTGTGGACGTGCTGCACCTTCTGGACTTATCATGGACCGCGAGCCACCATTCGCGCAACCGTGCCCGCGCCGATGAAGCAGCGGGCCGAACGGGAGGAACCTATGCGGGACTACGCCGGTGAGATCGTCGCCCTGGTCAAGGCCAAGAACCCGGCCGAGCCGGAGTTCCATCAGGCCGTCCTCGAGGTGGTGGAATCGACCGCCCTGGTCATCGAGCGCCACCCCGAATACCGGGCACGCCAAGATCATGGAGCGCCTGGTGGAGCCGGAGCGGGTGATCATGTTCCGGGTCCCCTGGGTGGACGACCGAGGGCGAGATCCAGGTGAACCGGGGCTTCCGCATCCAGATGAACTCGGCCATCGGCCCGTACAAGGGCGGCCTGCGCTTCCACCCCTCCGTCAACCTGGGCATCCTCAAGTTCCTGGCCTTCGAGCAGGTGTTCAAGAACGCCCTCACCACCCTGCCCATGGGCGGCGGCAAAGGCGGCTCCGACTTCGACCCCAAGGGCAAGACCGACGCCGAGGTCATGCGCTTCTGCCAGAGCTTCATGACCGAGCTCTTCCGCCACATCGGCCCCGACACCGACGTGCCCGCCGGCGACATCGGCGTGGGCGGCCGGGAGATCGGCTACCTCTTCGGCCAGTACAAGCGCCTCGCCAACGAGTTCACCGGGGTGCTCACCGGCAAGGGCCTCAACTGGGGCGGCTCGCTCATCCGTCCGGAAGCCACCGGCTACGGCTGCATCTACTTCGCCGCCGAGATGCTGGCCACCCGAGGCGAGACCCTGGAAGGCAAGACCTGCCTGGTCTCCGGGTCGCGGCAACGTGGCCCAGTACGCCATCGAGAAGATCCTCGAGCTGGGCGGCAAGCCGGTCTCCGCCTCCGACTCCAACGGCTTCATCTACGACGAGAGCCGGCATCACCTGGGAGAAGCTCGCCTTCCTCAAGGAGCTCAAGAACGTGCGCCGGGGCCGCATCAAGGAATACGCGGACGCAGTACCCGGAGGCCGTCTACACCGCCTTCGACCCCACTGGCCGACCACTCGCCCCAGTGGGACATCAAGGCCGACTGCGCCTTCCCCTGCGCCACCCAGAACGAGATCAACGAGAACGACGCCCGCAACCTGCTCAAGAACGGCGTCTACCTGGTGGCCGAAGGGGCCAACATGCCCACCACGCGCCGACGGGGTGCAGGTGTTCCTGGACGCCGGCATCCTCTACGCCCCCGGCAAAGCCGCCAACGCCGGCGGCGTGGCCACCTCCGGCCTGGAGATGAGCCAGAACTGCATGCGCCTCTGCTGGCTCCGAGAAGAGGTGGACGACCGCCTGCAGGCAGATCATGAAGAGCATCCACGCAGTCCTGCGTGGACGCCGCCGCCGACTACGGCACCCCGGGCAACTACGTGAACGGGGCCAACATCGCCGGCTTCCTCAAGGTGGCCAACGCCATGATGGACCAGGGAGTGGTGTGACGCCTCCCGCAGGAGGTTAGCCGCAGATGCCCGACCCTGCGCCGCCGGTGCCCGGCAGCCGAGCAGCCGCTCAAGCTGGAGTGGCGGCACTCGTACGACTTCCAGCACCTCATGGCCAGGCGGGTGGAGAACATCATCCTGGTCTCGAGCACGTACGACACGTTCATCCTGCAGGAGGACGGGCAGCTCAGCGAGCTCATGCTGAACGAGTTCCTCGACCTCAACCTCCACCACACCACCGGCCTGCGCCACGTGGCCACGGGCGCCGAGGCGATCGCGCTGGCCGCCGGCGAGAGCCGCGCTTCAACCTCATCGTCACCGCCGTCAACGTGGGCGACATGGACGCCGCCGAACTGGCGCGCAAGGTCAAGGAGGCGGGCCTCGACATCCCCGTCGTCCTGCTGGCCTACGACGGCGGCGAACTGGCCGAGTTCATGGCCCACCACGACACGTGCCGCCCTGGAGCGCATCTTCCTGTGGCAGGGCGACTCCCGCATCCTGCTGGCCATCACCAAGTACGTGGAAGACAAGCTGAACGTGGCCTACGACACGGGCGTGGCCGGCGTGCAGGTGATCCTGCTCATCGAGGACAACATCCGCTACTACTCCTCGTTCCTGCCCACTCATCTACACCGAGATCATCAACCACTCGCAGCACGCTCATCACCGAGGGCGTCAACGTGGCCCACAAGATCCTGCGCATGCGGGCCCGCCCCAAGATCCTGCTCTGCACCAGCTTCGAGGAGGCCTGGGAGTACTTCTCCGCCTACCAGGAGGACGTGCTGGGGGTCATCTCCGACATCGAGTTCCCCCAGGAGGGGAGGCTGGACCCGCAAGCCGGGCGCCGAGTTCGCCCGCAAGGTCAAGGCCGCGTACCGGACATCCCCGTGCTGCTCCAGTCGAGCCGGCCCGAGAGCGAGGCGCTGGCCCGCGAGGTGGGCGCCGACTTCCTGCTCGAAGGGCTCGCCCACGCTTCTCGAACGACCTGCGCGCGCTTCATCGTCGACAACTTCGCCTTCGGCGACTTCATCTTCCGTCTGCCGGACGGGACCGAGGTGGGCCGGGCCAGCGATCTCAAGAGCCTGCTCGGAGCTGCTGCGCGACCGTGCCTGCCGAGTCGATCGCCTACCACGCCGAGCGCAACGACTTCTCCCGCTGGCTCAAGGCCCGCACCGAGTTCCACCTGGCCCACCACCTCCGCCCGCGAACGGCCGCCGACTACACCACCGTCGAGGACCGGCGGCAGTACCTCATCGAGGAGATCAACGCCTACCGGCGCGAGCAGACCCGGGAATCGGTGAGCGACTTCGACCCGGGCGCGTTCGATCCCGACAACAGTTTCGCCCGCATCGGCGAAGGCTCGCTGGGAGGCAAGGCCCGGGCGCTGGCCTTCGTCCGCCATCTGCTGCGCGACTTCGGCGTGGTCGAGCAGTTCGCGGGCATGCAGATCACCGTGCCGCCCTGCCGTCGTGCTCGCCACCGACGTGTTCGACCGCTTCCTCGAGCGACAACGACCTGCGCCACTTCGCCATGGCGACCGACGACGACGAGCGAGATCGAGCGGCGCTTCGTGGCCGCCGACCTTCCCCGCGGACGATCGAGCGACGCTTGGCCGCCTACCTGGATCTGGTCCGCTACCCCCTGGCGGTGCGGTCGTCCAGCCTGCTCGAGGACTCCCAGTATCAGCCGCTGGCCGGCGTCTACGAGACCTACATGCTGCCCAACAACCACGCCGACGACGAGGTCCGCCTGGATCAACTGGTGCGGGCGGTCAAGCGGTCTACGCCTCCACCTTCCTCACCTACGCCAAGAACTACTTCAAGGTCACCCCGTACCGCCTCGAGGAAGAGAAGATGGCGGTGATCATCCAGAAGATGGTCGGGTTCGCGCCACGGCAGCCGCTTCTACCCCAACTTCGCCGGAGTGGCCCGCTCGCACAACTTCTACCCCACGCGGGCCGCTCGCGGCCGAGGACGGCGTGGTCGCCGTGGCCCTGGGTCTGGGACGGACGGTGGTCGACGGCGGCCGGGCCCTGTCCTTCTCCCCCAGGCACCCGCAGCACCTCCTGCACTTCTCCACCGTCGAGGACATGCTGGCGAACTCGCAGCGGGACTTCATCGCCGTCGAGATGGAGGAAGACGACGACGAGGTCACCGAGCGTCACTATCCCGCTCGCGGTGGCCGAGACCGACGGGACCCTCGGCCTGGGTGGCCTCCACCTACAGCCCGGAGAACGACGCCGTCTACGACGGCATCTCCCGCCCGGGGGTCCGCCTGGTCAGCTTCGCCCCCCTCCTCAAGCAACGCGCCCTCCCCCTCCCGGCGGTCTTCGAGCGCCTCATGGAGTTGGGCCGCTGGGGCATGAACACCGAGGTGGAGATCGAGTTCGCCGTCGAGCTGTCGGACCGCGCGGGGCAGGCCGGCCGAGTTCGGCTTCCTGCAGATGAGGCCCATGGCGCTGTCGCGCGAACTGGAGGAGCTCGACACGGAGAGCGTCGAGCCCGAGCAGGTCCTGGTCCGCTCCAGCAGCGTCCTCGGCAACGGCAAGTTCGCGCACCTACGCGACGTGGTCGTGGTCGACTACGAGCGCTTCGACCGGGCGAAGAGCAGCGAGATCGCCGCGCGAGGTCGCCCGGCTCAACGCGGAGCTGGTGGCCGAGGGAGTGCCCTACATCCTGATCGGCCTGGGCCGCTGGGGCTCGGCCGATCCCTGGCTGGGCATCCCGGTCACGTGGGAGCAGATCTCCGGCGCGCGGGTGATCGTGGAATCGGGGCTCAAGGACATCAAGGTCACTCCCTCGCAGGGAAGCCACTTCTTCCAGAACCTGACCTCGTTCCGGGTGGGCTACTTCACCGTCAACCCAGAGGAGGGCGAGGGCTTCCTCGACTGGGACTGGCTGGCGGCCCAACCGGCGGTGAAGAGCCTGGATACGTGCGCCGGCTGCACTTCGAGGAGCCGCTGCTGGTGGCGATCAACGGCAAACGACAGCGGGGAGTGATCGTCAAGCCAGGATCAGGAGGAGAGTAGCTCCCCTCCAGCCTCGCGCCAGGACGCGAGTCCGAGGGACAGGGTGCGACGGAGTCAGTCTGCGGCGCGGAGGATCCGATAGGGGTTGATCGCCGCACCTCCGCCAGGATGCGCTTCGAAATGAAGGTGGTAGGCGCCGGGATCGGCATCTCCCGTGTCGCCCACCCAACCTACGGTCTGGCCGCCTCTGACCCGGGCGCCCGCAGTGATCCCCGAAGCGATGCGGAGCAGATGGCAGTAGAAGTAGTAATTGCCGTTGGCTCCCCGTATCCAGAGACTGACTCCGCCCAATCCGGTGTCTGAACGGTTCGTCCTCAGGATAGTGCCGTAGACACAGGCCACGAGCCGAGTGCCCCGCGGCGCCATGATGTCGGTGCCCTTGTGCGTGCGCCCGCCCGGCCGAGCGGCCCCGAACGTGTCGGAGTAGCTGTGGGGACCGTCGACTGGGAAGTAGAAGTAGCGGGCTTTGGCTGCGGCCTCCCGGGCGGCCGCCGCGGCTGCCGCTGCCGCCGCCGCGGCCTTCTTCAACGCCGCGACCTGCTGCTTCAGCGCGCGATAGGTGGCCTCCGAGCCGGTCAGCTTCTCGTTCATCTCCTTCTGCAGAGTCTGTAACTCGGTCATCTGGGCCGCCTGAAGCCTCTTCTGCTCTTCCAACGTCGCCCGCTGCTCCCGGGTCTTCTGCATATAGCCGGCGATCTGGTCGTACAACTCGTTGTCCTGGTCGGCCAGCTTGTTGAGCAGGTTGAAGCGCTCCATGACGGCGGAGAAGTCCGAGTGCGAAAAGAGGATCTGCAGATAGCGGGGCACCGAGGAGTGGTTGTCCTTGTAAAGGTTGACGACCCGTGTGGCCAGGCGGGCCTGCGTTTCGGCGTAGTCCCCTTCGGAACGGGCAAGCTCCTTCTCCGCAGCGGCGATGGCGTCTTCGGTCTTGGCTCTGCGCACCTCGGCCGCGGCCGCCTTGTCGGCAAGGTCGTCAAAAGAGCGTTGGAGGTCGGCCAACGCGGTCTGAGCCTTTTTGAGCTCGGCCCGCTTCTGCGACAGAGTGGAGCCCAGAGCGGGTGAGAAGAGCGGGGTGACGGCCAGTACCACCAGGAGGACAAGGGCGGCCACAAGTGAGGAGGCTTCCAACACGCTCCGGCCCGTGCGCGATCCCGTTCTGCGGGAAGTGCCCATGAGGGGGCCTATGTTAGCAAGGTCATAGCCGGACGGGTATGTCGTGGGCCGCCAGGTACGCTTTGGCCTGGTGGATCGTGTACTCCCCGTAGTGGAAGATGGACGCGGCGAGGACTGCGTCCGCACCGCCCTCCTCGATCACCTCCACCAGGTGGTCCAGAGTGCCCGCGCCGCCGCTGGCGATGACCGGGACGTTGACGGCCTCGGCCACCGCGCGGGTGAGCTCCAGATCGTAGCCGTCCTTGGTGCCGTCGCGATCCATCGAGGTGAGGAGTATCTCACCGGCTCCCAGCCCCACGGCGCGCACCGCCCATTCGACCGCGTCAAGGCCGGTCGGTACCCGGCCTCCGTTGAGATAGGCCTCCCAGCGGGCCGACCCCGGTCCCGCTTCAGCGTCTCCGACGCGCGCACCCGTCTTGGCTTCGTCGGGAGCGCCCACTCGCTTGGCATCGATGGCGATGACCACGCACTGCGACCCGAAACGGTCGCGCGCACAGCGGAGATCAGCCCCGGGTCGCGGATGGCCGCGGAATTGAGCGACACCTTGTCGGCGCCGGCGCCCAGCAGCGCCCGAACGTCGTCTTCGCTGCGGATGCCTCCGCCGATGGTGAAGGGGATGAACAGCTCCTCCGCGCAATGGCGGGCAAGTTCCACGATGGTGTCACGCTTCTCGTGCGAGGCGGTGATGTCGAGAAAGACCACCTCGTCGGCCCCCTCGCGGTCGTAGCGCGAGGCCAGCTCCACCGGATCGCCGGCATCGCGGATATCGACGAAGTTGGTGCCCTTGACCACCCGGCCGCGGTCCACATCCAGGCAGGGGATGATCCGCTTGAGCAGCATCAGGCCCCCGCCGGGCGATCTGTGGAGCCCGGGTCCAGTGCCTCCAATGCCTGCAGCACGGTGAACCGCTTTTCGTACAGTGCACGCCCGGCGATCACCCCGGTCACCCCCAGAGGTTCGAGTATCTTGAGAGAGCGGAGGTCGTCCAGGCTGGTGACCCCGCCGGACGCGATGATCTCCACCGAGCTGTTCTCGGCCAGTTCGCGGACCCCGTCGAGATTCACGCTCTGCATCATGCCGTCTCTGCTGATGTCCGTGTAGAGGATCTCGCGGACCCCTCTCTCCTCCAGTTCTCGTACCAGAGCGAGCACCGATACCCCGCTCTGCTCCTGCCAGCCGCGCGTCTTGACCATGCCCCCCTCGGCGTCCACCGCGACCACCACCCGTTCTGATCCGAGCAGCGCCAGTGCCGACTCCAGGAAAGCCTTGTCCTCTACCGCGCTGGTCCCCAGCACAGCTTTGGCGATCCGGCTCTTCCCAAGGAGTTCCAGGGCCGCTTCGCTCCGTAGGCCTCCCCCGGCTTCCACCGGCACAGGTACGGCCTCGGCGATAGCCCGGATAAGGTCGAAGTTCTGAGGTGTTCCTTCCCGAGCCCCATCGAGATCGACCACATGGAGACAGCGAGCGCCCTCGGCGACCCAGTGCGCCGCCATCGCCACCGGGTCCTCTCCGAAGACGGTCTCGTCGGCGAAATCGCCCTTGCGCAGCCGGACGCAGCGGCCCCCCTGGATGTCGATGGCCGGCAGAAGTCTCATGCCTCCTCCACCAGCCCGGCCTTGCGGGCGAAGTTCCGGTAGAAGCGCAGACCGAGAGTGCTGGACTTCTCCGGATGGAACTGCACGGCCGCCACATTGCCGGTCTCGATGCCGGAGACGAAGGCAACCCCGTCGTAGTCGGTCATGCACATCACCTCACCCGGCGAGCGGGGCACGACCGCGTAGCTGTGGACGAAATAGAACGCGGACGCGTCGGGTATCCCGTCGAACAGGTCGGAGCAGGTACAGAGCTCGGCCTGGTTCCAGCCGATGTGCGGCACCTTCACGCTTGCGGGCAGAGAGCGCACGTCGCCACGGATGAGGCCCAGTCCCGCCACTCCCGGGGACTCCTCGCTCCTGTCGAACAGAAGCTGCAGACCTAGGCAGACACCCAGGAACGGCACACCCGCCTCGATCCTCTCCACCAACGGCTCGACCAACCCCCGGTCTCGCAACTGCGCCATTGCCGCCCCGAAAGCCCCCACGCCGGGTAGGACGATCGCGGCCGCCCGGTCAAGGGCCTGAGGGTCGGAGCCCACGACGGCAGGCACGCCCACGTGTTCGAAGGCCTTCTGGACGGAACGTAGGTTCCCCGAGCCGTAGTCGAGGATGTAGAGCAGACCTGCTTTCCCGACGGGATCGCCGTCGCCGACGGATCCTCGGCCACTCACCAGGTCGCCACCAGTCACAGGACCCCTTTGGTCGAAGGGATGCCCGCGGAGCGGGGATCATCAGTGACCGCCTGGCGCACGGCCTTCCCGAAGCCCTTGAACACGGCCTCGATGGTGTGATGGACATCTCCTCCGGCCAACACACGCACATGCATGGTTATGCGGGCGTGATTGACCACCGCACGGAAGAACTCGGCCACCAGGCCTGCATCGAAACCCGCGATGGCTTCGCCCACGGGGCCGCCCTCGTACGCGAAGAAGGGCCGCCCGCTGAGGTCGAGCGCAACCAGCACCAACGATTCGTCCATGGGTACCAGCATGCTTCCGTACCGGCTGATACCACGCTTGTCGCCCACTGCCTCGGCCAGTGCCGCGCCCAAGCAGATGCCCACGTCTTCGACGGTGTGGTGGCCGCCTGTATGCAGATCGCCCTCGGCCTGCACGGTCAGATCGAGAAGGCCGTGGCCGGCGACAAGTTCCAGCATGTGGTCGAAGAACCCCAGTCCCGTGGCGATGGAGGCCTTGCCGGAGCCATCCAGATCGAGCCTCACCACCACGCTCGTCTCGCGGGTCTTGCGTTCGATCGTGGCCGTCCGGCTACCCGCCTCAGGCGGTTTCGGGGGGCTTTCGGGCTGCACTGTCGCCTCCGTGGTCGCAGTTCGTGCCGGGCCTGGTTTTGCGGAGAATAGCACAGGGCGCTCCCCCGCCGGACGGAGTAGGACGGCGGGTCCGAGGCCGCGGACCGCGCCCGCACAGCGGCCCCGTGGCCAACCGCTGGCCGGTCGCGCCGCCCCGCGTCCCTACCGACGGCGCCCGCGCAGCCGCCCCCGCCCTGCGGCTATTCCGCTTCGGTACGCAGCTCGGCCGATCGCCGATGGAAGAAGAAGCCCTCGCTATCGGCCACTCGGGCAAGGCGCCGGCGCGAGAGTCCGGGCGGCATCAGACGGCACCTCAGCAAAGGACGACTTGCGCATGAAGGTGTCGACCGACAGGGGCGACGAGAACCGGGCCGAGCCTCCGGTGGGTAGAACGTGGTTGGTGCCGGCGATGTAGTCGCCGAAGGCTGTGGGCGTCCCCGCTCCCAGGAAGACCGCCCCCGCGGACCTCACACGAGCAAGGAACGAGCGGGCGTCGGCCACCTGGATCTCGAGGTGCTCGGGCGCGTAGGCGTTCACGAAGGCAGCTGCCAGGTCGAGAAAGTCCTCGCCGGGCCCCGGGTAGAAGGCCCAGAAGCGCCCCCCGCCAGGAGAAGCGGCGCCTGAAGGCGCAGTGCCTGAAGCCTCGGCGCCCGAAGGCACGGCGCCAACCCGCTGCGTGCGTTGCGCCGCAAGATGTACCATCGCCTGCTCCACCGCTTGGCAGATCTCTCTGCTCTCGGCGATGAGTAGCGCCTCGGCCCCGCTGCCGTGCTCCTCCTGCGCCAGCATATCGACGGCGATCCACTGCACCGGGGTGGTGCTGTCGGCCACGACCAAGACCTCGCTGGGTCCCGCCAGACTGTCGATGCCGACGCGGCCGTAGACCTGGCGCTTGGCCTCCATAACGTAGGCGTTTCCGGGTCCGCAGATGACGTCGGCCCGCGGGATGCTTTCGGTGCCGTAGGCCATGGCCGCTATCGCTTGGGCCCCGCCTACGCGAAACACCCGCTCGATCCCCATGAGCCGGGCGGCAGCGAGCACCGAACTGTTCACGGTGCCGTCGCGCCCCGGGGGAGTGCACACCACCAGTTCGCGCACCCCGGCCACCAGGGCGGGCACGGCGTTCATGATCACCGTGGAGGCATACGCCCCCAGTCCTCCCGGGACATACAGTCCCGCCCGCTCCACGGGCAGATGGCGGATGCCCACCAGCTGCCCCTGGGCGCCGGTATCCTCCCAGTCGGACCGCAGTTCGTGGCGATGGAAGAAGGTGCAGTTCGTCGCGCGCCGTCTGCAGGGCGGCCAGCAACTCCCGGTCGACCTCGGCGTACGCCGAGTCCAGATCGCGCGCAGGGACGCCGAGAGACTCCGCGGTCGCGCCGGGCCAGTCGAAACGCCGCGTCGCCTCGGCGACGGCGGCGTCACCCCGGGCGCGCACATCAGCTAAGAGCGCGGAGACGGTGTCGGCGATCTCCCGGCTGCGGGCCTCACCGGGGCGCAAGGCAGCGACCGTAGATCCGACGGCCGCGATGGTGAGAGCCTCGACACGCATGGAACTCAGTCGTCCTCTCCCACCGGCCTGCTACGTGCCGGAGCCGTTACGGGGCAGGCCCTGACAAACGCAGGCCTCCCCGAAGAGAGCCTTGAGCTCGGCGAACAGGCTGGCCTGCGGGTCGACCCGGAACCCATCCCCCAAGCGGAGCCGGCGAAACGTCTCCCCGTGCCGCACCCGCATCTCCACGGTGCAGGAACCCGGGAAACGGACCAAGATGCGTTTGAGATCGTCGATGACGGTGCAGGGCAGACGGTCTCCGTCGACGCTGAGCGCGAGTGGCTCCAGTCCGCTCTTGGGGGTGAACGCTTCGATGGCCAGGGGGATGAACTTGGTCTCGGCTTCGTCCTTGCGGTCGACCCGGCCCTTGATCTTGACCACTTTGTCCTGCACGAGCAGTTCCCGGTGTTCCTGGTAGACCGCGGGGAAGCAGAGCATCTCCACCTGGCCCTCCAGGCCCTCCACCGTGACGAACGCCATCAGTTCGCCCGATTTCTTGGTGGTTATGCGCTTGACGGCGCTTACCATGCCGACGATGGTGGTGATGGTCCCGTCGGGCACCTCGCCCAACTGGGAGATGAGATGACCGGCTTCGCGCCGCACTTCGTGCCGGATATCCTTGAGCGGGTGGGAGCTCACGTAGAGGCCCAGAGTCTCCTTTTCCAGAGCCAGAAGATCCTCTTTGCTGAAGTCGTCGCTGGGGATGACGATCGGGGGCGCCCCGCTGCCGTTGCGTTTGCCGTTGGCCGGAGCCGCCGAGGTCGGCTCCGGATCGGAGAACAGGTCGAAGATCGACGCCTGCCCTCGGTCGGCGTCGGCTCTGGTCTTCTTGCCGTGAGCCATAGCCTGCGCCAATACTTGCAGCATCCCCCGGCGGGAGGGGCCGATGGAATCCATAGCTCCGGACTTGAGCAGGCTCTCGACCGCCCGCTGGTTGACGACGCCAAGATCCACCCGCTCGCAGAAGTCGAACAGGTCGACAAAGGGGCCCCCGTTCTCGCGAGCCTCGAGGATGTTGCGGATGGCGGTCTCCCCCACGTTCTTGACCGCGTTGAGACCGAAGCGGATGCGCCCTTCGACGCCACGGAAGTCGACCACCGATTCGTTGATGTCGGGGGGCAGTACCTCGATGCCCATCTCGTTGGCCACGTTCACGTAGAAGGGCACCTTGTCCTTGGTATCCATGACGCTGGAGATGAGGGCCGCCATGTACTGCACCGGGTAGTTGGCCTTGAGGTAGGCGGTGCGGTAGGAGATGAGCGCGTAGCAGGCCGCGTGTGACTTGTTGAACGAATAGTCGCCGGCCTTCTCCATGAGCGACCACAGATGGTCGATGACCCGAGCAGCGGTGCCCGAAGCTTCGGCCCCGGCGCGGAACTTCGGCTCCAATTGGTCCATCTTGGCCCGGATCTTCTTGCCGATGGCCTTGCGCAGGTCGTCGGCCTGGGAAGGCGTGAAGCCCCCGATGGTCTTGGAGATCTCCATCAGTTGTTCCTGGTAGATGGCGACCCCATAGGTGGGGCTCAGGATGGGCTCCAAGCGGTCGTCTTCGTACTTGATACCCGCTGGATCGCGCTTGTTGCGGGCGTATTGCGGGATGAACTCCATGGGACCCGGGCGATAGAGCGCCACGAGGGCGATGAGATCGTCCAGACGAGTGGGCTGGATCTCGCGGAGCGCTTCGCGCATCCCGCTGGACTCGAACTGGAAGACCCCTTCGGAATCTCCCTTGGCCAGCATCTTGTAGGTGGGCGTGTCGTCGAGAGGGATGGTCTCGATATCGAACTCCGGGTCTCCCCCCGCCCGGATGATGTTCACAGCGCTGTCGATGACGTCGAGATTCCGCAGGCCCAGGAAGTCCATCTTGAGAAGTCCTAGCATCTCCACGTCGGTCATGGATACCTGGGTGACCACCTCGGCGTCGCCCTTCTGCATGATGGGCAGGTGGTCGGTGAGCGGGCCCTTGGAGATGACCACACCGGCGGCGTGGATGGAGTCCTGACGGATCAGCCCCTCGAGCGGGCGCGCCATATCGATGACCTCGCGCACCACGTCTTCGGAGTCGTAGGCCTTGCGCAGGTCGCCTTTGGTGTCGGACAGGCAGGTGTCGAGGGTGATGTTGAGCACCTCGGGAACCAGCTTGGCGATGCGGTCGGCCTGGGCGTACGGGACGTCCATGACCCGGGCGGCATCACGGATGGCCTGCCGGGCCTTGATGGTGCCGAAGGTGGCGATCTGGGCCACCCGATCGCGCCCGTACTTGGCGGCCACGTACTCGATGACCTTCTCCCTGCCGTTCACCGAGAAGTCGATGTCGATGTCCGGCATGCTGATGCGGTCGGGGTTGAGAAAGCGCTCGAACAGCAGCTTGTAGCTGATGGGATCGAGGTCGGTTATGCCGAGAAGATACGAGACCAGGGAGCCGGCCGCCGAACCCCTGCCGGGACCCACCGGTATGCCCGAATTCTTGGCGTAGGCGACGAAGTCCCAGACGATGAGGAAGTAGGGCGGGAACCCCATCTTCTCCACCACGGCCAACTCGCTCTCGAGGCGCTCCCGGATCTCGGGCGTCACCTCGTCCCCATAGCGGCGGATCAGCCCTAGCTCGCACTGCTCGCGGAGATAGGAGGCTTCGGTATGGCCCTCGGGCACCGGGAAGTGCGGGATGAGCATCTCCTCGAGCTCTATCTCCACGCGCAGCGGTCGGCGATCTCGAGACTGGCGGCCACGGCCTCCGGGTGTTCCGGAAACGCCGCCAGCATCTCCTCTTCGGTCTTGAAGAAGAACTCCCGCGAATCGAAGCGCATCCGGTTCTCTTCGGACAATCGGGACCCTGTCTGGATGCAGAGCAGCACGTCGTGCGCGTCGGCGTCGCCCTCCCGCAGGTAGTGGACGTCGTTGGTGGCCACGAGTTTGAGCCCCGTCTTGGCGGCCAACTCGGCCATACGAGCGTTGATCTCGGCCAATTCGCGGATGCCGGTCTCCTGCATCTCCAGGTAGACGTTGCCCTCACCGAAGATGTCCAGCAACCGCTGCACTTCGGCCTCGGCAGCAGTCGTCTGCCCGTTCTGAAGGGCCCGAGACAGACGCCCGCTCGCGCAGCCTGTGAGGCAGATCAGCCCTTCCGAGTGTTCCTTGAGGGCGCGATAGTCCATGCGGGGCTTGTAGTAGTACCCCTCGAGGAAGGCGAGACTGCCCAGCTTGAGCAGATTGCGGTAGCCGGCAAGGTCCCGGGCCAGGAGGGTGAGGTGCCATCGTTCCTCGTTCTGACCTTCCTTACGGAAGCGGTCTTCCACCACGTAGGCCTCGAGACCGATGATGGGCTTGACACCCTTCTTGCGACACTGCTGATAGAACTGGATGATGCCGGAGAGCACGCCGTGATCGGTGATGGCGAGCGCCGGCATGCCCATCTCGGCCGCGCGGGCGACCAGGTCGTCCACCTTGCAGGCGCCGTCGAGCGCGGAGTAGTGAGTATGCACGTGCAGGTGGCAGAAGCCCGTGCGCTGCGCAGCAGGCTCCGTCGGAGCCTGCTGCGCGACCGGATCCGGGGTCTCGCTTCGGGCGGAAAGAGATGGTGATGCTAGAGTCAAGAACTCCCTGGAAAATCGAACAGGGGACGGATGCCCCTATCGGCTCGATTCTACCCGAACGGCCGGGACCGCTCAAGCATCCGCGTCGGCTGTCGGAGAACAAAGTCCGCTGTGAGCGGGTTTCACGTGAGGGCGCGGATGTAGTCCGCGGCCTCGGGATGATCCTGCGCGAGGATCTCGCGCTCCCCTTGCTCGAAGTCCTCGTACGCGAAGCCCGGGCTCGACGACACAACCGACAAGCGTCCAGTCCTGCGGACCGCCGACGGTCCACGCCGCGGCCTGCACCAGCGGTGCCGCCCGGGCCGCCATCCAGCGTCCGCCAGGGACGCACGGCCTGCGGAGCGTCAGCGCCGACACGTGCGTCTCGAGCGGATCGAGGAAGACCAGCTCCGCCGGAGCCCCGGCGTGGAAGAACCAGACCTCGTCGAAACGCAGCCGGTGGAAGCGGCTGGGATCGGCCGCGGTGAGCAGATAGAGGATCGCCGTGCACAGCGAGCGCGTGCCCGCGGGCGTAGGAACGATGATCGGCGATCGGTAGGTCTCCCGGAAGTAGCCGCCCTCGCGGTGAGGCAGCAGCTCAAGGGCGGCCGCCACCTCGCGCGGCCGTCCGAGTCCGTCGCGGACGCGGCCGGACAGGCGCGACGATCGCGCTCACTCGCCCTCGGGCCGCACGGGGTTCCGCAGGTAGCCCACCCCGTCGATCTCGACCTCCACCTCGTCCCCGGGCATGCAACTCGCCCACCCCGGGCGGAGTGCCGAGCATGATGAGATCGCCCCGCTCCAGAGTCATGGCCTGGCTGACCAGCGAGATGATCTCGAACGGGTCGCGGATCATGTCCCGCACCTGTCCCTCCTGGCGGAGCGTGTCCGTTGACCCGGGTGCGGATCCACGCGTCCGGAGATGGGAGTCTCCGTCTCCAGGAACGGTCCGGCCACGGCGAAAGTGTCGAAGCCCTTGGCCCGCCACCACTGCTTGTCCTGGCCCTGCAGGTCGCGCTCGGTGACGTCGTTCGCGCAGGTCCAGCCCCACACCGCGCGTCTCGGCTTCGTCGGGCGTCACCCGGCGGGTGTCGCGGGCGATGGCCACCGCCAGTTCGCCTTCGTACTCCACCCGGGTGGCGTCGGACGGGATAGACGATGGTGTCCCCATGCCCGATGAGGCTCGACGGACGGCTTGAAGAACAGGATGGGTGGCGGCACCTCTTCGGCCGGCGGCGCGGCTACGGCTTGGCCGTCTGCCCGCCGCTCCTCCATCTCCTTCATGTGGGCGCGGAAGTTCCAACCGACTCCCAGGATCTTGCCCGGCGCGACCGGGCGGCAGGAGCACGACCTCCTGCTCGGACACCAGGGTCCCGCCAATGCCGGCCGGGTGGGTTATCAGGTAGCCGTTGCACTCCACCGAGGCCTCGCAGGCCTCACCCTGGTAGAGGATCCGGGCCAGCTTCATAGATCGCTCCTCTCCACGAGACTCCTCCGGACCGACGAGCGCGCTGCCGGCCGCACTGTCGCCTTCGAAGGCTCCCGCAGCAAGCAGCAGCCCGTAGGAGATGGAGTCCACCAGGGCCTCCCACGAAGCCTCGACGACGTTCTCACCCACCCCCACGCTACCCCAGCAATCCCTTCCGTCGGACGAGTCGATGATCACCCGGGTGGTGGCGGCGGTGCCCCTATCCTCGTCCAGGATGCGCACGCGGTAGTTCACCAGGTGGATGTCGTGGACGTTCGGGAAGCGGCGTTCGATGCCCATGCGCAGCGCCTTGTCGAGGGCGTTCACCGGCCCGTTGCCCTCCGCCGTCTCGATGAACCGCTCGCCGCCCACGTGCACCTTGACCGTGGCCTCGCTCAGTGTGGACCCATCCTCCCGCTGCTCGACGATGATGCGGAACGCCTCCAGGCGGAACAGCTCCGCTTCCAGGCCCATCTCCGCCCGGACCAGCAGCTCGAAAGAGGCGTCGGCCGCCTCGTAGTGATAGCCCTCGTGCTCCTTCTCCTTGAGCCGCGCGAGCACCCGGTCGGCGATGTCCTTGTCGTCGTCCACCGGATAGCCCAGTTGCTTGACCCGCTGCTTGATGGTGGCCTTGCCGGACAGCTCCGACACCAGCACGTGCGGGTGATTGCCCACCAGAGCCGGGTCGATGTGCTCGAAGGTGCTGCGGATCGCGCTCGACCGCCGAGATGTGCATACCGCCCTTGTGAGCGAAGGCGTCCACGCCCACGTAGGGCTGATGCGGATCGGGAGACACGTTGCAGAGCTCGGCCACGAAACGGGCCGTATCGGTGAGCTTGGCGAGATCGGCGTCGGAGATGCAGTCGACGCCCATCTTGAGCTTGAGATCGGGGATGATGGCGCACAGGTCGGCGTTGCCGCAGCGCTCACCGTAGCCGTTGATGGTCCCCTGCACCACGTCGGCGCCGCGGGCCACCGCGACCAGCGAGTTGGCCACGGCGCAGCCACCGTCGTTGTGGGCGTGGATGGCCACCCGACAGTCGTCGCCCAGCTCGGACACCACGCGTCCCACCACCTCACCCACCTGCATCGGCAGCGTGGCCCCGTTGGTGTCACAGAGGGCGACCGCTTCCGCCCCCGCTTCGGCGGCCGCCCGCAGGCACGCGAGCGCGTAGTCGGGATGAGCGGCGTACGCGTCGAAGAAGTGCTCCGCGTCGTAGTGCACCCGCTTGCCCTGCTCGAGCGAGAAAGGCCACCGACTCGGCGATCATGCGCAGGTTCTCGTCCCGGTCGACACGCAATACCTTCTGGATGTGCAGGTCCCACGTCTTACCCACGATACAGGAGACAGGGGCCCAGCATTCGGCCAGCACACGGAGATTCTCGTCCTTGTCTGCGGCCCTACCCCGGCCCCGGGTCATCCCGAAGGCGGCGACAGCGGTCTTCCCCAGCGGCTGTCCCTCCAACTTGCGGAAGAACTCCTCATCCTTGGGGTTCGATCCCGGGAAGCCACCCTCGATGATATGCACGCCCAGGTCGGCGACACGCACCGCGATGCGCACCTTCTCGTCCACCGACACGCTGAGGCCCTCGCGTTGCATCCCGTCGCGCAGGGTGGTGTCGTACAGAAGCAGGGGGCGCACCGCGGCCATCGGAGTCCGTCTCATCGCGCTCCGCAGGCGCCCGGCGGGCAGCCTACCCGTTCACCGGGGTACCCGAATTCTGCGCGTACTCGTGGAAGCGGGCGGTGATCTCCTTGGTCACCGGTCCCGGCACACCCGAGCCGATGATCCGCTTGTCCACCTCCACGACGGGGCCGACCTCCGCGGCCGTCCCCGTCAGGAAGGCCTCGTCGGCGGTGTAGACGTCGTAGAGGGTATAGAAGCCCTCCTCCACCTCCAGCCCTATGAAGGCGGCCAGTCGCATCACCACTCCTCTGGTGATGCCCTTGAGCGCCCCCAGCGCCGGGTGGGGCGTCAGCAGCTTGTGCCCCTTCACCAGGAAGAAGTTGTCGGCGGTGCACTCGCACACGTAGCCGGACGTGGTGAGGAACAGCCCCTCGTTGACGTCGCAGCCTCTCAGTTCCAGGGCGCCCATGACGTTGTTGAGGTAGTTGAGGCTCTTCACCGCCGGGTTGATGGCCTGCGGGTCGTTCCGCCGAGTGGAGAGAGTGACCACCTTGAAGCCCTTCCGGTACACCTCGTCCGGGTAGAGAGTGATGCCGCCGGCGATGCAGAACACCGTGGCCTTGGGACACTTGGCTGGGATTGAGCCCGAGGTCGCCTATGCCGCGCGTCACGACCAGGCGGACGTACTTCGGCATCGTTGCGGCGGATGGTCTCCATCATCGCGTCGACCAACTCGTCGCGCGACAGCGGGATATCGAGGGCGATGATCTGCGCCGAGGCGTACAGCCGGTCGATGTGGGCGTCGAGTTCGAATACCCGGCCGTTGTAGACCCGGATACCCTCGAACACGCCGTCACCGTAGAGAAGACCGTGGTCGAAGACGCTTATCTTGGCGTCTTCCTTGCTGTAGAACTCGCCATCGATGTAGATCTGCATGTGACCCTCCTGGGCAGAGCGGAGTCCGCTTGTCGAAGGCTGAAGTATACAAAATCCCGCTACCTCGAAGCAGTGATCCCACCTGATAGACGATGATTCCCAGGAGCATCGACACCACCAGCATCAGCCCGAGGTTCGCCCCCGTCCAGCGCCACGAGCGCGACTCCTTGCTTGAATGCGGCCACGGTGGCGACACAGGGGACGAAGGTCATCTGCACCACAAGGAAGGCCGCAGCCGCTGCCGGGGTCAGGACGGCGGCCACCTCGGCGGCCAGACCGGCGCCGTCGTGCTCGCCGGTCGCTCCCAAACAGCACTCCCAGCGTGGCGACGCTGTTCTCTTTGGCCACGAAGCTGGAGAGCAGGGCGACGATGAGACGCCAGTCTCCCAGCCCCATCAGACTGAAGAACGGTTCCAGCGCCTGCCCGATGATTCCCAGTACGCTCTCGCTCGGCTCGTCGCCGGGGTAGTTGGAGAGCACCCACACGATCGCGGACACGAGCACGATGAGCGTGCCCGCCTTCCTGATGAACGCCTGCGTGTTGCGCCACACGTACAGACCGATGGTACGGGCGTTGGGAACGTGGTAGAGCGGCATCTCCATGATGAAGGCGCTCCGCTCTCCCTTGAAGACCACCTTGTTCACCACCACGCCCACCAGCGCCAACAGGATCAGATTGCCGCCGACAAGGGCCATCACCGCCCACGCCGCCGCGTCACCGAAGAAGGCCGGGGCCAGGAAGGCCAGCACCGCCAGCCGCCCGGTGCAGGGCACGAAGGGAGTGAGCATCATGGTCAGCATGCGGGCCTTGCGGTCCTCGATGATCCGGGTGCCGAGTATGGCCGGCACGTTGCAGCCAAACCCCAGCAGCAGCGGCATGCACGACTTGCCGTGCAGACCCATCCAGTGCATGTAGCGGTCCATCACGTACGCCGTGCGGGCCATGTAGCCGACGTCCTCGAGCAACCCCAGAGCCGCGAAGAAGATCACCAGGATGGGGATGAAGGAGAGGACCGTGCCCGCACCGGCCACGATACCGTCGACCACGATGCCCGAGAGCCAAGCCGGGGCCCATTCCAGCAGATCATGCAGCCAGGTCGGAGAGGTCGCCGGAAACGAAGCCGCTCAGCGCTTTGGCAGCAGGATTGGCCACCGTATACGTGATCCAGAACATGAGCCCCAGCGCCGCGATGAGGATCAGCAGGCCCCACAGCGGGTGCGTGGCCACCCGATCGATGCGGTCGGTCACCACGGTCACTCCGCGACGGGGCTCGCACCACGGCCGCCCGCACCATGCGGGCCACCCAGTCGTAGCGGCCGCCCGCGATGTCGAGATAGGCGTCCTCGTGCTCGGCCAGACGCTCGTTGATGGCCTCCCAGAGCGTCGGGCATCTGCTCCTTGCACCAGTCGCGCGACATCGCTGTCGCCTTCGAGCAGCTTGAGCGCGAGCCATCCCGGCGGATACCCGGCCGGGGCCCTGCCCTGGCAGCAGGGCCTCGATCTCGCGCAGTACCGGCAGGTGTTTGGCGCGGATGGCAGGACGGTTGGGGCGGAACGAGTCGGGATGCTCCGCCAAGTCGATCGCTGCATCGATCAACTCACGTAGCCCCCGGCCCTTGCTGGCCACCAGTTCGACCACGGGGATGCCGAGCGCGGCCGCCAGGACCGGGGCCTCTACGTGGACACCGTGCGCCTCGGCCACGTCGAGCATGTTGAGCCCGACCACCACCGGCACCGGCAGGGTGAGCAGCTCGGCCACGAGATAGAGGTTCCGCTCCAGCGAGGCGGCGTTGACGACGGCGATGACCGCCTGCGGCGGTTCTGTCGATGAGATAGTCGCGGGCCACCCGCTCCTCTTCGGAGCCCGAGGTGAGGCTATAGGTGCCGGGGAGGTCGACCAGGGTGATCGCGGCGGCCATGGTGCTCGAAGCGGCCGGTCTTCTGCTCGACCGTCTTGCCCGGCCAGTTGCCGACATGCTGATTGAGGCCGGTGAGCGCGTTGAAGACCGTGCTCTTGCCCACGTTGGGCTGACCGGCCAAGGCCAGGGTGAGGGGAGCCGGCGCCTTCACTGCCGCCGTCCTACTGGTCCGCCGCTACATCCACCGCGCACGGCGAGGCCGGGACCGGCTCGACGGTCACCCGCTCCGCCTGGCCCCGCCCGAGAGCCAGTCGGGCGCCGTGCACCTCGACGATCACTGGGCCTCGGCCTCGGTTCTGGAGCACGCACACCTCGGCTCCCGGATTGAGTCCCAGGCGACCAGAGCCGCTTGGCCAGACCATGCTGGTGAGGCAGGCCGGTTCACCGTGCCCCGGCTCCCCTGGGCAGGTGAGAGAGGGTGGTCATTGACTGCGCCCCCTGGCTTCTCAGCGTGAGCGACGAAGTACGCGAGGATCTCGGGCTCGAGCACGTGCTCCATCTTGCAGGCGGTGGCCTCCGCTCGGTCGTCGGGGATGCCGAGCACGCCCGTGAGAAAGTCCCTGATGGCTAGGTGCCGGCGCTCGACCTCCACCGCGATCCGCGCACCCTCAGTGGTGAGCGTCACATGCCCGTACGGCGCGTGCGCGACCAGCCGGCGCGCACCCAGACTGCTTGAGCGCGCCCGTCACAGAAGGCCGGGACACCCCCAGATGACCCGCGATCTCGCTCACTCGGGCCACCCGCGAAGCGCGTCTCCAGTTGCAGGATCGTCTCCAGGTAGTCCTCCAGACTCGCGCTCAGAGGCTCGCCACCCACCTGCTGAGGGACATCGCCCGCGTGCACCGATACCTTGCTGCTCACAGCGCTCCTCGACTTCGAAAGTTAGCTGCGCCTATTTTAGTGCGCCCGCCCTAACATGACAAGAGCGGAGAGAGGCCGAAAAAAAGGGGCGCCGGCCAAAAGGCCGGCGCCCCGTACTCGCTGGATGCGGGTGGGTGAGACTAGTAGCGACGCCCGCCGCCGCCGCCGCCGTAGCCGCCGCCACCGTAACCGCCGCCACCGCCGCCGTAGCCGCCGCCGTAGCCGCCGCTGCGGGGCGGACGGGGCTGCATCTCTTTGGCGATGTCGACCTTGAGCGTGCGCCCGTCGAGTTCGGTACCGTTGACAGCGGTCTTCGCCGCTTCGGCCGCCTCGGGGGTCGCCATCTCGACGAATCCGAAGCCCTTGGGCCGACCGGTGTCGCGATCGGTGATGAGGTTCACCGAAACGACCTCACCGTGCTGTTCGAACAATGCCTTGATGCTCGAGCCTCGGAGGTGCTGTAGCTCAGATTGCCAACGTACAGTTTTGCGGAACTCATTTCTGTCCTCCAAAGGGAGAATTACACTTCGGCATTCGAGAGGCCAGGACTGAGGGCCGGAATAGAGAGAAGCTTGCCTCTACATGAGCGCCTGAAGTACGTCCCTATCGGATGTCGGCGGCAGTATAGCATGCGGACTAGACTGCCGATCGAGGGTTAGAAGCCGTCTCCGTCGGGTAGAAGGGGCGCACACGCAGCGTGGCGCCAGGGCAAGGAGGCAGACGCATGGCCAGACCGACATCGGTGACCCCATCCTCATCGAGTCATCCCCTCGACCTGCAGGTCTCCTACCGCCTGGGCGTACCGTTGATCTACGTCAAGGGAGAACTGGACCATCAGACGGCCCCGCAACTACGGGCCGCCATCCAGGAGGAGTGGGCCACCGCTCCGCCGGCGGTGATCCTGGAACTGAGCGAGATGTCCTATCTGGACAGCGGGGGGCTATCGGTGCTGTTCGACGCGCTCACCTGGTTGAGGGGCACTGCTTGGCTCGGCGCGGTGGGGCCGATCCCGCCGGTGGCCCGCCTGCTGGAAATGACGGGACTCACAGAACAGCCTGATTTCCGGGTCTTTGCCGACCTGGACGCCGCTGCGATCGCACTCAGCTCGCCGGCTGCGACCCGCTAACGAGGCAGGATGGGTATCACCACCACCGGGCGGTCGGAGTTGTTGAGGATGTGCTTGCTCACCGACCCGAGGACGAGTTCCTTGATGCCCGCGTGTCGCTTTCTGGCCGCCACGATCAGCGCCGCGTCTCGCGACTCCTCCAGAAACACGGGCCCCGGCTGACCCTTGACCACCCGGGTCTCCACCTCCACCGACGGCTCCCACTCGGCCACCCGTATCAGGGCCTCCTGGATGAGCGCTTCGGCGCTCTCCCTGAACTCATCGTAGACATCCTGGCCGGCGACACCGCCACCGAGTATCGAGGAGGGAACATCCCACGCCGCCACCAATCGAAGGCGTGCTCCCCGTATGGCTGCTTCGTGAGCCCCGAACTCGAGTGAAGCGGCCGCCTCCTCGGAGCCGTTTACGAAGACGGCGATGGTTTCCATCAGACCCCCCTGCACCTGTAGTCAGAGCTTTCCCCATGCAGCACTATAGCGGCAGGAAGCCCTCGGGGGAACCGAAGCCGGGATCACTCCACCGCAGCCGGCGGCACGATGACCACCGGACACCGGGCGTGATCGACGACCTGGTGGCTGACCGAGCCCAGAAGAAAGCTCCGAGAGCCCCCCATGCCCCCGCCGGCCGAGGACAACCAGGTCGGCCCTGTCCGCTTCCTTGACCAGCAGCGTTCCCCGCGTGACCTTCGACAGTCGCCTCCTCGACGACGATGGCCGGCTCCACCGCCGCCGCGCTTGCGGCGGCATCGCGGACGATTCCCCGGGCCTCGACTTCGAAGGCTCGGTACATCTCGGCGCCCACGCCCCCGCTCGCCAGCACGCTGGCAGGAACGTCCCAAGCCGACACCAGGCGGAGAGTCGCCCCATGCGCGGCGGCCTCCCTTGCAGCGAACTCTGACCGCCTGCTCCGCACCCGGCGAACCGTCCACCCCTACGACGATGGTCTTCATCTCTCTTCCTCCGTCACGGCTGTCCTCGCTCACTGCCTGCCTGCGTCACTCTCCGCCAACCTGCTGGCGTTCCGTCAACATGGCCTTGAGACCCTTCACCTCCTGGGTCAGGTGCTCCAGGAGAAGCTCCGCCTTGAGATTGACTTCGTAGTCGGCCTCAGCCCTTACCCGGTCGCGAGCCTCTTCGCGGTTCTGGCTCATCAGGATTATCGGGGCCTGGATAGCGGCCACACACGACAGCACGAGATTGAGAAGGATGAACGGGTAGGGATCCCAGTGCTGAAAGGCGGCCACCGCGTTGACGATCATCCAGATCACTATGAACCCGAGAAAGGCCAGGATGAAGGTCCAGCTGCCCGCGCCGGCCGTCAAGCGGTCAGCCATGCGTTCCCCGAGAGTCTTCTGTTCCTCCGCACGGGCCACGTTCAGGTTGCGGCTCGCCCGCCGCCCAAGGAGCGACGCCACGCGCGGCTCAAGATCATGTCCCGGATGTCCTGGTCCAGCCGGTCCCTGTTGTGCACCGGCCCCGCTTTCGAGAGACATGTCCGACCTCCCCGACTTCCGCACTTATTCCTGCATGAAGCCAGACCCCACGATGGATACGACGGCCCGTTGCCGGTGGCGTCCTCCGCCTCAGCCCTTGGCCACGTACTCCGCCACCAGGTCGCCGACGGCATCGGTGCCCATGCCCATCTGCCCGGCCGAGAGCGACTTCATCTTGCTCACTGCGTGGACGACCCCCGCTTCCACCCATCCGGCGGCCTCGGTCTGCCCCAGATAGTCGAGCATCATCCCCACGGCGCCGATCGCGGCCAGCGGGTTGATGACGTTCTGCCCGCGTGTATTTGGGAGCCGACCCGCCGATGGGCTCGAACATGCCGATCTTCCCAGGATGGATGTTCCCGCCCGCGGCCACGCCCATGCCTCCCTGGATCATGGCGCCCAGGTCGGTGATGATGTCGCCGAACATGTTGTCGGTGACGATGACGTCGAACCACTCCGGGTTCTTGACGAACCACATGCAGGTCGCGTCCACGTGGGCATATTCCCGCTTGATCTTCGGGATAGTCGGCGTCGCCGACCTCGTTGAACGCCCGCCACCAGAGATCCCACGCGTAGGTCAGCACGTTGGTCTTGCCCACCAGGGTCAGCTGCCCGCGCCGGTCGGGCCGGGCCGCGTAGTCGAAGGCGTACCGGATGCAGCGCTCGACCCCCTTGCGGGTGTTGACGCTCACCTGGGTCGCGATCTCATCCGGCGTGTCCTTCTTGAAGTAGCCGCCGGTGTTGGCGTAGAGCCCCTCGGTGTTCTCCCGCACCACGACGAAGTCGATCTCCTTGGGGCCCTTGTCCTTGATAGGAGTCTCCACCCCGGGGAACAACTTGACCGGGCGCAGGTTGATGTAGAGATCGAGAGCGAACCGGGCCTTGAGCAGGATGCCCAGTTCCAGGATGCCGGGCTTGACCTCGGGATGGCCGATGGCGCCCAAGAAGGATGGCATCGTGGCCGCCCAGCTCGCCGATGGCCGAGTCGGGCAGCGTCTCCCCGGTGCGCAGATAGCGGTCGCCGCCGAAATCGTAGTCGGTCAGCGAGTACGAGAAGCCGGCGCGCGCGGCCGCGGCCTTGAGGACCTTGAGCCCCTCGGCCACCACCTCGGGACCGGTGCCGTCCCCGGGCATCACTGCGATGTCGTAGTTCACTTCTCGTTCCTTTCTTTCTGACGCTTGAGATAGGGGAGCAGGCCACCCGCTTCGACCAACTCGCGCATGAACGGCGGCAGAGGCTGCGCCTGGTAGATCCACGCCGGTGGTGAGGTCCTTGATCTGGCCGCTGGCCAGGTCGACCGTGAGCTCGTCGCCCTCGCTGATGCCGTCCACGGCCTCCGGCGCCACCAGGATGGGCAGACCGGTGTTGAAGGCGTTGCGGTAGAAGATCCGGGCGAAGCTCTTGGCGATCACCACCGACACGCCCGCCCCTTTGAGCGCGATGGGAGCGTGCTCGCGGCTCGACCCGCAGCCGAAGTTCTCCTTGGCCACCACGATGTCACCCGGGCTGACCTTCTTCGCGAAGTCCGGATCGGCGTCCATCATGCAGTACGGAGCCAGCTCCTCCGCGGTGTTCATGTTCAGGTAGCGCGCCGGGATGATGAGGTCGGTGTCGACGTCGCGGCCGAAGGTCCACGCTCGTCCGTGCAGCAGAGCCGTCATGGCTGCCTCCTTCCCCCGGCGGCGGCCGGCGCGCCGGCGCCGCCTCCGCTACGGGTGCCGAGCTGGTCGGGGGTAGCGATGTACCCGGCGACCGCGCTGGCCGCAGCCACATAGGGGCCGGCCAGGTAGACTTCCGAGCCCGTGTGCCCCATCCGACCTACGAAGTTGCGGTTGGTGGTCGCCACCGCTCGTTCGCCCTCGGCCAAGACGCCCATGTGGCCGCCCAAGCAGGGTCCGCAGGTGGGCGCCGAGATGGCCCCTTCCGCGTCGGCGAACACGTCGAACAGGCCCTCGTCGTTGGCCTGCTTCCAGATGGCCGGAGTGGCCGGGATGACGATGAGACGCACGTCCTTGTGCACCTTCCGCCCTCGCAGGATCTCCGCCGCCTGGCGCAGATCCTCGATGCGACCGTTGGTGCAGCTACCGATGACCACCTGATCGATCTTGATGTCGCTCAACTCGGCCGCCGGCTGCGTGTTGGACGGCAGATGCGGCTTGGCCACCATCAGCGGGATCTCCTCGGCCTTCCAGCGGTACACCTTCTCGTACCAGCAATCCGGATCGGAGGTGTAGTACCGGGGAGTACGGCGATAGCGCCCCTCCACGTAGGCCTTGGTGATGTCGTCAGGGGCGATGATGCCGCTCTTGCCGCCGGCCTCGATAGCCATGTTGCAGATGGTGAAGCGCGAATCCATCGAGAGGCCGCGGATGGCCGACCCGGCGAATTCCATGGCCTTGTAGAGCGCGCCGTCCACGCCGATCTGCCCGATGGTGAAGAGGACGATGTCCTTTCCCGTCACGAAGCGGGCCAAGGTGCCCTCGAACTCGAACAGGTGGGTCTCGGGGATCCGGAACCAGGCCTCACCGGTGGCCATCCCGCCGGCCAGGTCTGTGGAGCCCACGCCGGTGGCAAAGGCACCGAGGGCACCGTAGGTACACGTATGGGAGTCGGCGCCCAGGACCACGTCCCCGGGGCCGACCAGGCCTTGCTCGGGCAGGAAGGCATGCTCCACGCCCACGCGGCCCACGTCGTAGTAGTGGACGATCTCGTGTTTCTTCGCGAACTCGCGCATCTGCTTGACCAGTCCTGCCGACTTGATGTCCTTGTTCGGCGTGAAGTGGTCGGGGATGAGCGCGATCCTTTCGGGATCGAACACATGCTCGAACCCGGCCTTCTCGAACTCGTCGATGGCCACGCCGGCGGTGACGTCGTTGCCAAGGCAGAGATCGAGTCGTGCCATCACCAGATCGCCCGGGGCTACCGATTCCTTGCCGGCAGCTCGAGCGAGGATCTTCTCGGTCATGGTCATGGCCATGCCACGTACCCCCAGTCGTCGAGGCTTCGTTCGGGATGTGTGCGCCCTCCAGCGGCGGCCCGCCCGCTTCGGAGCAGGGCGCAGAAGCGCGGGGAGCCGGCCGACCAAGAGAGAGGACATTCTATTCCACCGCTGCGCACGCGGCAACCGAGGGGCGCCGCGCTTGCCGCTGCAGTGCATGGCCCTCGGCCTCGGTTTCTCCGGCCCGTGGCCGGCCTCACCCCGACTTGACCTAAGTCAAGGAAATCATTACTAATGTAATCTACAATTGAATGGTACCACCGGCACGGCGCGCAAAGAGGCAGCGATGCAGAGATATCTGGATACCGGCATCAAAGATGTCATCACCGAGTTCCCCGAGGTGGGGACGATCCTGCAGGACTACGACGTGGCGTGCGTAGGCTGCTACGTCGGCACCTGTGCGCTCAAGGACGTCGTCTCCATCCACAGCCTCCCCCGCGAAACAGAGCAAGAACTCATGGCGCGCATCGCGGCGGTGCTCACTTCGTCACAGGAACTGGAACAAACGCGGCCCAGACAGGCTACGACGCCACCACAGTCCCCGACCGCTGCCAGGAAGGACCCTCCTCCGAGAGAGTTCAAGTACTCGCCTCCCCTCAAGGCCTTGGTTGAGGAACACGTGCTCATCAAGAGGTGGGCCGAGATCATCCCCGCAGTCCTCGCCGGCACCGATGTCAACGAGGCCGAGGACCGGCAGCTGCTGCTGGACGGTGTGGACTTCATCCGCTCCTACGCCGACAGGTTCCACCACGCCAAGGAAGAGGACATCCTTTTCAAGTACTTCGACGAGACCCAGGCGATCATCCAGGCCATGCTCGCCGATCATGAGACCGCGCGGGATCACGTGCGTCAGGTGGTCGAGGCAGTCGACCGACGGGACGCCGAGCAGGTAGCCGAACACCTCAGCGCGTACGGGGAGCTACTGAGCGGTCATATCAAGAGGGAGGACGAGATCCTCTACCCCTGGATGGACAGGGAGCTGACGACCACCCAGGTCGGAGAGCTCTTCTCGAAGTTCGCCGCCGTCGATCGGGAAGCGGGGCCGGACTTCACCCCCACCTACACCCGCTTCGTGGAGCGGGTCGAAGCGCTAGTGACACTGTGAACCACGAGAGAAACGAAGGGAAAGAGGTAAGAAGATGAGCGAATTCGGCTGCGGTTGCCCCGGGTCTGCGACGATGGACCTACGGAACGTTGACACTTCGACCGAAGATGCCCCAACGACCAAGGCCCCCTCTCAGTTGAGGCAGTGGCCCATCCAACTCCACCTGGTCTCCCCCCAGGCTCCCTATTTCCAGGGAGCGGACGTACTCCTGGCCGCAGACTGCACCGCCTTCGCACTGGGGGCGTTCCACAACGACTACCTCAAGGGGAGATCCCTCGCCATAGCGTGCCCGAAGCTCGACCAAGGGCAGGAGATCTACGTCGAGAAGATCCGGGCTCTTGCCGAGGACGCCGGAATCAACACCCTGACCGTTGTCATCATGCAGGTCCCCTGTTGCCGAGGATTGCTGGGCCTGGTCTCGGAGGCTCTGTCGGAGTCGTCGCGCAAGGTCCCGGTGAAGGCCGTCGTGGTCGGCCTGCAGGGCGAGATCCTTTCGGAGGAGTGGGTCTAAGCACCCGGGCGTCCGCCTCGGCGGGGCGCGGCCGGCAGCTGCGCCCCGTGTTACCCTATCCGCCATGGCCAGGCGTACCAGCAAGCGGAGCCGGTCCTTTTGGATACTCGTCGCCGCGGGCATCGCGGTGGTGGTGCTGGCCTTGGCCGTGGTGATCCCGAACGTAGCCATGGTGCGGGCCGCAAACGCCCACATCGTCACCGAACCCCGTGATGCCCCTCGAGCCGAGGTCGCCATCGTGCTGGGCGCCGGGGTCCACCCCGACGGCACCCCTTCCCCCATGCTGGCCGACCGACTAGCGACCGGCGTGGAGCTCTACAAGCTGGGCAAGGTACGGAAGCTGCTGCTGTCCGGTGATCACGGACGCAAGGAATACGATGAGGTCAACGCGATGCTGCGGTACTGCCTCGACCAAGGCGTTCCAGACCAGGACGTCTTCACGGACCACGCCGGCTTCGACACCTACGACACGATGTACCGGGCGCGGGACGTGTTCGGAGTGAGCGACGCGCTGGTGGTGACCCAGGGGTTCCACCTACCCCGGGCCGTTCAGACCGCACGGGCACTCGGTCTCGACGCCACCGGCGTCGTGGCCGACCTCCGGCCCTACACCAGCGAGTGGCGCTTCTCCCTCCGCGAGTGGCCGGCGCGGCTCAACGCGTTCTTCCAGCTGTACATCACCAGACCCGGCCCCCGGTTCCTGGGCCCGGTCATCCCCATCGAGGGCGACGGGCGGGCCACGCGAGGCTGAGCGGGCGACCGGAGGCGCGGGCGCCACGCGTCGCGCAGGCCGCCGCGCACGTTCCCGTCCGCCGCGCCCTCTATACTTGCCCGCATGCCCGGACGCATCACCACACTCACGTTCGATCTCTGGAACACGCTCTACTCCGCCGACGGGGTGTCGGCCGACGTAGTCCGCCCGCGGCGCCTCGCGCTCCTGGCCGAGATCCTGGCAGGCCGCGGCATACGCCCCGGTGAGGACGAACTTCGCGCAGCTTATCGAGCCGGTTTCGACGCTTACATGGCGGCCTGGACGAGCGGGCGGCATTTCGGGGCGCGCGAGGATGTCGCCTTCATCCTGGAGTACTTCCACGCCCGGCCGGCGAGCGGACTCGGCGAAGACGAGGAGTTCGAGCGAACCGTCACGGCGCTCGAGGACGCCTCCTACCTCGCCCCGCCGGCCCTGGTCGCCGGGGTTTACGAGACCGTCCCTGCCCTGGCGGCGGCTGGGTACCGCCTGGGGATCATCTCCGATACCAGTCTGACCCCGGGACGGATCCTCAGAGACTTCCTGAAGAAAGACGGTCTGCTGGACTGCTTCACCACGCTCACCTTCTCCGACGAGACCGGCTTTCCCAAGCCGGACCCCCGCATGTTCGAGAACACGCTCGTGGGACTCGGGTCCCGGCCTGCGGAGGCCGTGCACGTGGGCGACACGCCCCGCACCGACATCGCCGGAGCCGGCGCCATGGGTATGGCCACCATCCGCTGCGCCGGAGTCGTCGACCATCCGGAGCCACCGCACGCCGACTTCGTCATCAGCGACCATCGGGAGATCCCAGAGATCCTCACGCGTCTGGGTTAGCGAGGCCCCGGCCTCGGCAAGAGTTGTGCCGCGGCAGGGAAAAGGTGCCCGTCAAGCGGACTGTCTTGCGCCGCGCGGCCGCCCCGATCCGCCTTGGGCGATACCCTCGCCCGCCGGCGGCGTCCAAGGCTGCGAGAACACCCACGAGCCCGTGATATCGATGTAGCCCTCCAGCGCGCTCGTCCGCACGTACGCGAGTCCATCCTCGAAAGGCTCGGCGTGCTCGAACTTCGGTTCGATGACCCACGCGCCGGTCGTGTCGATGAAGCCATAAAGACACGGGTCGTCGTTCGAGCTGAAGGCCGGCTTGAGGGCCACGCCCGCAACTGCAAGGCCGCCCGCGAAAGGCCCCGCTCGATCGAAACGTGGGGAGATGGCCCACGTACCGGAGGTATCGATGTAGCCCCGTCCCCAGCCGCCGCCGGCTCCCTCAGTGGCCACCGCCGCGAGCCCCTCGGAGAACGGCTCCGCGTCCTTGAACCACCGGTCGAACACGTTTTCGCCGGTCTTGTCGATGAACCCGTGCCCCACGTCATCCACGAACACCAGTCCGAGACCGTTGGAGAACGGGTAGGCCTGGAAGTACCGGGGCTTGATCACTTCCTCGGCGGCCGTATCGATGTAGCCCCAGAGCTCTGTCTTGTTGTCCACGCGCACGCGCACCACGCCGAGTCCTTCGCTGAAAGCCATCGCCAGGTTGTACCGCGGCTTGACCAGCACCTTCCCGGTGCGGTCGATGAAGCCCATGCGGTTGCCCGTCTGCACCAGGGCGATCACGCCACCCTGAAACGACTCTGCCCAGGTCCAGCGGGGCTGGATGACCCAGGCGCCGGTCTTGTCGATGTAACCCCACTTGTCGCTGCTCTCGACCTCCGCATGGGCCTGCACGGGGGCGAGCCCATAGGCGAAGCCCCAGGCGTCCGCGAAGCGGGGCTCGATCACCCAACTGCCGGTCTTGTCGATGAAGCCCCAGAACATCCGGTTCTCGGGAGTCCGGACGGCCGCGGGGGCCACACCGTCCGCGAAGGGACGGACCTGCTCGAACGTCGGTTCGATGACCCACGCGCCGGTCTTGTCGATGAAGCCGCAACGCCCGGTGCCGTCGCTCGCCTGAGTCTCGATGACGGCCAGCCCGTCGACGAAGACAGGAGGCTCGTGGCCGGGGAACCGCGGCTCGATCACCCAGGCGCCGCTCCTATCGATGAACCCCCACTTCTCGTCCACCCTCACTGGGAAGAGGGCCACCTCCTCCCCCTCGGACGTGAAGGTGGTCGATGGAGCTTCCGAGGGCGCGGTGGTGTCAGGACCATGCCCCGACGAGGGAGTCGTCCCCCAGTCCGGCCCAGTGGTCACCGTGCCTGCGGCCGCGGGCACGGAGGTGGCAGTTGTGGCCAGGGTCGTGGCGGTCGCGCTGGACTCGGTCTCGCCTGCACAGGCGGCTACGAAGACCCCGGCAAAGACGACCCCGATACCCGCGAGAAGCAACGCTCCCAGGGCGGCCGACCCCAGTTGCCGGGTCCCGCATCGCACGTGCCGGTTCCATGGTCTGATCACGCGCTCATCGCCTCCCCCGAGAGTATGACCGCTTTGACGCCGCTCAGGCGCTCTCCCGTTTCGTCTCCGGTACGAGTGCCAGCATGAGCACTCCGGCAACCACCGCCGCGGCGGCGCCCAACCAGAAGGGCGCCGAGGGTGAGACCCGGTCGTAGAGCAGCCCTGCGATGACACTGGCCGGCAGCGCCGCCAATCCGACCACCATGTGGTACGTACCGAAGGCGGTGCCGCGGCGCTCTCCCGACGAGAACTCGCCCAGGAGGGCCCGCCCGTTGCCGTCGGAGATCCCCATGTACACGCCGTACAGCACGAAGACGCCCCAGGCCGCCGCCTCCGAGGCGGCCAGCGCCATCCAGGCGTAGGTCACCGCGAAGACGGCGAAGCCGATCAGAGCCACCTTGCGCCTGCCCACCCGGTCGGCCAGCAGCCCGGCCGGGATGGAGAGCGCCGAGTAGACCAGGTTGAACACCAGATAGAGGATGGGGATGAGCACCGTGGCGACCCCCAAGTCGTGGGCCCGGAGGATGAGAAAGGCATCGGAGGAGTTGCCCAGGCAGAAGACGGCGGTGACCAACAGATATGCCAGAAGCGGCCCGCGCAGCCGGCGCAGCCGCTGACGGAGGCTCGTCGGTCTGATGGGGAGTGGCGTCCTGCTTCGCCCGGTCGTCGAGCTGTACCGCCGCCGCGCCCCGACAGCCGCGCCGGCGGCTCCGCCCGGGGCGCCTATCGCGTCCGACGGCCGGCGTCGCTTCTCCCTGATGAACAACCAGATGACGGCCACGCACAAGACGGCGGGGATCATCGACACCCAGAAGACCGTCCTGTATCCCCCGGGCTGCGCGAGGAGGATCACGAAGGCGATGGCCGGGCCCGATCACGGCGCCGAACTGATCCATGGCCCGGTGGATACCCGAAGGACCGTCCCAGTTCGCGCCGGGGAGCACGAGTCGGCCACGATCGCGTCGCGCGGGGCGGTGCGCACCCCCTTGCCGAAGCGGTCGATGAACCGCGCCCCCAGCACCATCCCCCAGCCGGTGGCCACCGCCAGCAAGGGTCGACTGAGCGTAGAGATGCCGTATCCGAACAGCATCAGAGGCTTCCGTCTGCCCAGACGGTCGCTGAACCAGCCGGAGAACAGCTTCACCAGGCTGGCGGTCGCTTCCGCGATCCCCTCGATCAGGCCGATGAGAGACTTGTTCACCCCCAGGACCGAGGACAGGAAGATGGGGACCAGCGAGTAGACCATCTCCGAGCTCACGTCCATGAAGAAGGACGCGACCCCCGCCCAGAAGACGTTGCGATCGAGTCCCCAGATCTTGCGGCGCGGCGATCCGGTGCCGCCGCCCGGATCCGACCTGGACGCAGCGTCCAGGTCGGGCCGGAGTTCCCCGCTCGCCGGGTCGGTCGCAGGCCGGTCGGAACTCGCTACGGCTGATTCTGAGGCGGCGTTCCGCTCCAACTCAGCCCCACCGGGGTAGCTATCGTCCGGAAGCTTGGCCAGCACCGATTCCCGAATCTCTGCCGTCATGGTCCACGCGTCGGCCTGGTCGGCGGCCCAGGCCATGAGCCGTACCGTCACTCCCAGGTTGTCGGCCTCGGTCACCAGCACCGAGGGGGGCGGATCGTCGATGAAGAACCGGTGTCCGCGTACCTCATCGAGGAGCAGCTTGCGCACCGCGTCCACATCGGAGCCGTACTGCAGGCGGAGCATGACGAGGGCCGGCGTGCGCGAGTCGATGAGGGTGTAGTTGCGGATGGTGCGGTCGGAGAGCAGCTTGTTGGGGATGACCAGGCGACGGTTGTCCCAGAGCCTGATGTTGGTGTAGAAGAGGCCGATGGATTCCACCGCCCCGAACTCGTCGTCGATGCGCACGCTGGTCACCGAGACGGATGGGCTGGGCGAAGGCGATCATGATCCCCGAGATCAGGTTGGCCATCGTGGTCTGCGCCGCGAAGCCGATGGCGATGCCCACGATACCCGCCGAGGCGAACATGCCCTTTGCCAGATTGTTGAGAGCCTCGATGTCGATGACCCAGAAGATGAGGCCGAGCGCGATGAAGAAGATCACCGACGGCGGAGAGCCGCTGGATCATGCGAAAACGAGTCTCTGCACCCGGGTCGGTCTCGGCCAGATTGCGGCGGCGGGAGAACCCGTTGATGGCCTTCCTGAGGATCCAGTAGATGAGCCAGGCGCCGATCAGGATCGCGATGCTGACCGATGGCATCGGTGAAGATGGTCTTGTTCTCTTCCCAGAAGCCCATGATGGCGTCCACTATAGCGCGGTGATGCCGGGTGGCGCTGGTTCCGCAGCCGCAATAGCGATGCCGGCTGGTCTTGCAGCCACCGAGCGAGCTAGACTGGAACCAGTCGGCTGCTGTCGGCACGCTCGCGGTCCGGGCCTGCTCAAAACCCCGGTATCTGACGGCCCGCCCCGAGGAAGGAAGGGCACATGAAGATCCTCGTCTCCGGTGCGACCGGGTTCGTCGGCGGTACCATCACCCGCCATCTGCTCGACGCGGGTCACGAGGTCCGGGCTATGAGCCGCTCCACAGGCAGAGCCATGACCATGTACGCCGGCCACGAGACCGGCCGTCGCGCTCTGGCGGACGGCAGGCTCACCTTCGCCCAGGCCGACGTGACCCGGCCGGCCACTCTGCTCGAGGCGGTACGGGGCGTGGACGTGGTCGTGCAGGCAGCCCAGTTCACCGGCGCCCCCATCGAGGACCCGGCCAAGGGGCTCACCTACGACGCGGTCGACCGCCGCGGCACCGTCAACCTGCTCGCTGCCGTCTGCGACGCTCGCTTCATGTACATGAGCGGGATCTCGGTGTCACCGGACAGCCCCTACTCCTGGGACCAGGCCAAGTGGCAGGCCGAAGAGGCGATCCGAGGCAGCGGGCGGGAGTGGACCATCGTGCGCTCAAGTTGGGCATACGGAAGAGACGACGCCGCTCTCAACCGCATCCTCCATTACTCAGACCATCTACCCTTCGTTCCCATCTTCGGAGACGGCCGGCAGCCGCTTACCCCCGCCTACATCGAGGACATCGGACGCTTGTTCACCCTGCTGGTAGCCCACCCCGAACGCAGCCGGGATACCTTGTTCGGACTCGGCTCCCCTGACGTGGTGACGCTCGACCAGTTCCTGCATCTCGCGCTCCGAGCCATGGGACGGAGGCGGCCGATCCTTCACATCCCCAAGCCGCTGGGAAGGCTGCAGGGGGCGGTGATGTACAGGTTCCCCGGGCGACCACTATCACCAAGTGCGGTGGACTTCGTCTCTCAGGCGGGCGCCGTCACCGGTATGGACCGACAACTCCTAGCGGAACGCTTCCCAGAATTCCGCGCGACATCGGTCGGGGAAGGTCTGGCGAACTATCTCCGGATCTAGTCGGGGGACTGCACGGCCAGCAGCCCGGAGGACGATCTCGGCTCGGCAACGGGGGTGTCTACCGGCACCACGTACTTGATCTCACCCTTCCTGATCAGGATGGTGTCGTACTTCATGAGCCGCTTCTCCGCCGTGCCCGGCAGCCGGTGCACCACCACCGCGTCGATCACCGCGAGGAACGGGTACTTCTCGTTCATAACGTCGGACAGCCTGATCCCAGACAGGTGGACGGTGCCTTCGCAGCTGAAGTCGCTGGCCTCGATGCTGACCCGTGCTCGCTGGTCCTGGGGGCGGGCGATGGCGTCCATCGCGTTCTCCTCCTCGTCATTCGACCTGCAAAGCGCCGCGGCAGGCAGCAGCCTGTAAGACGCTCGTGAGGAATATCGGCACATGGCAGACCCTTGATTAGTGGCCGGTGCCCCTGGACCCGCAGGGAGCGGGCGACTACGTACCTATGTACTTCGCGAAGAGGGACCGGGCAAGCTTCTCGTCGCGCGTCCCCCGCACGATGGTGCGGCCGTCGTAGAAGACCACCAGTTCCTGCTCCCCCACCGGGAAGCGCAGCATGTGCGCGCCACTCTCGACCGGCCCCAGAGCCCTCAGGCGTTCCTCGATCTGGGAGAGCGGCACCCCGGTGGACGCCGTGTCCCAGATCTGTACGGCGTTCTGGCCGCACAGACTGGTGACCCGGGTGCGCGGCTTACCTTCGAGGTAGTCGTAGGTGCCCCGGCAGGCCGGGCAATCGGGGTCGGCGAAGCCGCTCAGGGGCAACGACTCGAAAGATCGCTGCCAGAGATCGAGAACCACCAGGTCGCGGCTCACCGGGGCGACCTTCTCGTCAGCTATTAGCACCTTGATGGCCTCGGCCGCTTCCATCGAGCCGATCGTCCAAGGCACGGCGCCTACCACGCCGGCGGTGTCGCAGGTGGGCATCCCGCCGCTCGGCGCCGTCCGCACCAGACAGCGAAAACAGGGAGGCTCGTCCGGTAGGAAGGTGGCGGTCATGCCCGTCGAACCGATCGCCCCTCCGTAGACCCAAGGGATGCCTCTTTTGAGGGCAACGTCATTGATGAGGAACCGGGTCTCGAAGTTGTCCAGCCCATCGACGATCACGTCGGCATCCTCGACGAGGGTCTCGGCGTTCGACCGGCTGAAGTCGGCCACCACCCCCTCTACTTCCACCGCCGAATTGGCTTCGCGAAGATGCCGCTCGGCCGCCTCGGCCTTGGGCAGGTTCTCGGCGATGTCCCGCTCGGTAAAGAGGATCTGGCGCTGGAGATTGTGGGTCTCGATGAAATCTCGATCCACGACCCGCACCCGGCCGACGCCCGCACGCACCAGAGCGCTGGCCACGACGGTGCCCAGGGCTCCGCAACCCACCACTACCGCCGACCCGGCGCTCAACCGGCGCTGTCCTTCGGGCCCGATGCCCGGAAAGAGGACCTGCCGGGAATAGCGGTCGAGTTCTTCCATGTATCTCCCCCAGGACTATAAGGCTCGCACGGAGCCTCGCGCTACAGCCCTCAGCCACCGCCCCCGCCGCCGCCCCCACCGCTGCTCCTTCGAGCGATGGTGACGAACAGCACGATCACGACGAGTACGATGATCGCTATGTTGATCCAGGAACCTATGGCTTTGCTCCTTCTGCCCAACGACGGATGGATACCCTGGCGGGTATTCTAGCACGGCTGCCGGCCGCTCCCCCAGCGCGGCCGCCTGCGGGCCGCGCTCCCGCCTGCGGCGCTAGAACTGGTCTTCAGTCCTCTGCAAACAGGGCCGTCGACAAGTATCTCTCTCCCGCGTCGGGCAGTATGACGACGATCGTCTTCTCCGCGAACTCGGGAAGCGCCGCCAACCTGACAGCTGCCGCCGTCGCCGCACCGCTGGAAATGCCGCAGAGGATGCCCTCTTCCCTGGCCAGCCTGCGGGCCATCTCGATCGCCTCGTCGTTCTCCACCTGCTCCACCCGGTCGACGATCGCCAAGTCGAGGTTGGCGGGGATGAAGCCCGCCCCGATACCTTGGATCTTGTGAGGCCCCGGCTTGAGATCAATCCCGGCCAGCTTCTGGCTGATAACCGGGCTTGCGGCCGGTTCCACCGCCACAGAGTGGAGCGCCTTGCCCTGCACCCTTTCGAAGTAGTGCGAGATCCCGCTTATCGTGCCGCCGGTGCCCACCCCGGCCACCAGAACGTCGGCAGTCCCCTCGGTGTCGTCCCAGATCTCCATACCGGTGGTCTTCTCGTGGATCATCGGGTTGGCGGGGTTGCTGAACTGCTGCGGCAGGAAGTAGCGCTCGGGGTCGCCGGCAGCCAGTTCTTCCGCCGTCCGCACCGCTCCCTTCATCCCCTCCGCGCCCGGTGTCAGCATGAGATTGGCTCCAAAGAACTGGAGCACCTTGCGCCGCTCCAGGCTCATGGTCTCCGGCATGGTGAGTGTGAGCTTGTAGTTGCGCGCTGCGCACACGAAGGCTAGGGCGATCCCGGTATTGCCGCTGGTGGGTTCGATTATCTCCGTGTGCGGCTTGATGATCCCCCGCTCCTCGGCGTCCCAGATCATGGCGGCGCCGATGCGGCACTTGACTGAGTAGGCAGGATTACGCCCCTCGATCTTGGCCAACACGGTGGCGGTGGTCTTGCCCACCACCCGGTTGAGCCTTACGAGCGGGGTGTGCCCGATCGACAGCGAGTTGTCGTCGTAGACACGGAAGATGTGACCGTGAGTGTGAGCCATCGTGTTCTCCTTGCTAGCGCTGCGACGCTTCGAGAGCCTGGTCGAGGTCGGCGATGATGTCGCGTACGTCCTCTATACCCACGGATATCCGCACCAAGTCGGGAGTGACCCCGGCCTGCGCCTGTTCCTCGGGGCTGAGTTGCTGGTGGGTGGTCGACGCCGGTTGGATCACCAGCGTCTTGGCGTCAAGGATGTTGGCCAGGTGGGAAGCCAGCCTGACCGAGTCGATGAACGTCTTGCCGGCTTCCAGACCGCCCTTGATGCCGAAGCTGAACACAGCCCCGGGGCCTAGCGGCAGGTAGCGCTTCGCCCGCTCGTAGTCGGGATGGTCCGGCAGTCCCGCGTAGTCCACCCAGCTCACGGCCGGGTGGGCCTTCAGGTGCCTCGCCACTGCAAGCGCGTTCTCGGTGTGCTTGCGCGCGCGGAGCGGCAGCGTCTCCAGCCCTTGGATGAAGAGCCAGGCGTTGAACGGCGACAGGGCGGCGCCCAGATCGCGAAGCAGTCCGGTCCTGATCTTGAGCACGAAGGCGAGCCCAGGAGCGACGGCTCCGGGATGGCCGCCGAACGCGTCCCAGAAGTTGACACCGTGATAAGCAAGGTCCGGCTCGCTTATCTCCGGATATCTGCCCGCGGCCTTCCAGTCGAAGTCGCCCTTCTCCACCACGGCGCCCCCGATGGAGGTGCCGTGACCGCCGATCATCTTGGTGAGCGAATACACGGCGATGTCGGCCCCATGGTCAAACGGGTTGAAAAGCGGCGGCGGGGTGACCGTGTTGTCGATCACGAGCGGCAGCTTGTGGCGGTGTGCGACCTCGGCGATCGCCTCGAAGTCGTCCACGTTACCCTTGGGGTTGCCGATGGACTCCGTGTAGAGCAGCCTCGTGTTCTCGTCGATGGCCCGCTCGAAGTTGGCCGGATCCCCGGAGTCGACGAAACGCGCCTCGATGCCGAAGCGCTTGAGCGGGTAGGAGAACTGCGTGTAGGTACCCCCGTAGAGCTTGTCGCCGGTCACGAAGTTCTGGCCGGCCGACGTGATGGCGGCGATGGTATAGAAGATGGCCGCCTGCCCCGAAGCTGTGGCCACAGCCCCCGTGCCGCCGTGGATGGCCGCCAGCCGCTTCTCGAGGACGTCCGTGGTGGGGTTCATGAGCCGGGTGTAGATGTTACCGAAGGCCCGCAGGGCGAAAAGGTCGGCGGCGTGTTCGGCATCGCGGAAGACGTAACTGCTGGTCTGATAGATGGGGACCGCCCGCGAGAGCGTCTCCTGGTCGGGGGTATGACCGGCGTGGAGAGCCAGGGTGTCGATTCCGTAGCCCTCCCGGCCCGCTGTCGCGTCGTCTGCTGTCTGGTCTGTCATCTCGGTTCGCCTTTCATCTGAGGTCGCCGTTCGCAAGGTCCTCGTGAGTCGCGCTAGATGGCGTAGTCGAGCGCCTCGCATCTATTCACCCTGGCATCCTGCTCTACCAGATCCTGAAAATCGGTGGCGTCGTACACGTCCATCATCGCCTGGTGGGCCCTCTCCCACATGGGTAGCAGGACACAACCCACTCGGAGGGGGCATTCCGGGCCCATCTCGGCCTTCGCGCAGTCGATGGCCGACATGGGCCCCTGCATGATCCGTGACGACCTCTCCCACCGTGATCTGTCCGGGCTCGCCGCCTCAACCGGTAACCGCCGTCTTTGCCACGGACCGACTCGACGATACCTGCCTGCCGAAGTTGACTCAAGATGTTCTCCAGGAAGCGGACGGGGATGAATTGAGCCTCAGCGATCTGTGCGGCCTTGATCGGCCCCAAGCCCTCGAGCTTAGCCAGCTCGAAGACCGCCCGCACCGCGTATTGAGATCTCTGAGAGAGGACCATCCCCGCTCCTCCGGACCGATCGCCGGGCGAACACACGTGTCGGGTCGCCCAAGTACACTAACTTGGTCGGAATAGTAGAGTATTACGCTGTCCTTGTCAAGCTGCCCGGCGCCGTGAGTGAGCTCGCGACCCTGGGGGAACTCTCTCCAATGCGAGCAAAGGAACCGGGCGGAAGGAGGAAGTGGTGTTCGAGCTGGCGGAAAACTGGACAGAGGTGATCGAGACGGCGCGAGAGGCCCAACGAGCGGCCCGCGACTGTGAAAGCGCGCGAGAGGAGGAGGAGCGCTCAGCCGGCACGTGCGATCCGGCGAAACGTCGGGCGGCCGAGGCGGCCTACGCCTCGGCTCGTGAACGGCTGCTTGCCCTCGTCGCCGACCTGGACATTAACGGTCCCACGCTGCCCCCCGTCGTCACCCCGAGGGAAGCGCGCGATCGTCCCGACGGCCCTGAGCCGTGGGCGCTGACCCACACCTCCACCTGACCACCACGCCCGCCGACGCGCGGCAGCCTTGCAGACAGGTCACCTCAAGTGTCGGCTGTCAACCTTTCGGCCCTTCGCGATGCTTCCGGGCGATCTTCTTCTCCTCGGCGGTGAGACTCGAGGAATCGACCCGCGTCACCAGAGTCCAGTGACCGTCCACCGGGCAGCGCTGCACCTTCGCCCATCCCAGGTCGAGCTTTCTGCCCGCCGTCTTAGAGACCCAGAGTGTGGTGAAGAGGTGACCCCGGCGGCAGCGGGCGATGGTCTCGGTGGGATCGGTGTAGCCGCGCCGCCGCGCGATGACCGCCCCTGCCGCGAAGGCAAGAAGCGCCGCAACGACGACTATGATTATGGGGAGCGCGGTAGACATATGAGCAGTATATCCAGCCGATCGCAACGAGCGCGGGGGTGAGTTGATGGCAGAGTTGGCAAGATGGCCCGAGCTGGAGCGCTTGGACAGTTTCCTCGATCCCGAGGCGGCACCAGTCACGCCTGTCGAGATCCGCTTCCAAGTCAAGCCGGATCCCGGAGAGGATTGGGGAACGGAACTGGCCGCCGAATGCTCGGTGGAGGGCCGGCCCGCTCCCAGTCCGGGAGCGGTCGCGAGCTTCAAAGAGTGGGAGAAGGATGAGACTCCTACCTTCTACTGCTACGCCCTAGCCCGCCATCTGCGCGAGGGCGACAAGGTGAGGCTCTCGGTACGGTCCCGGGCTGCGGATGCTCCCGAAGATGCCGGGGCGCTTTGGGAGAGGGAGTTCAGAGTCCGTCGGGAGGGTGAGAAACTAAGCCTGGAGTGAACTAAGACCGGAGTGAACCGAGGGCTCCGCGTCGTCGGAGCGCCCGTGAGGCCGCACCTTGGCGCCCCTCACCCGGCCGGCCCGGCACCGCCCAGTTCATCGAGAAGCGGCGGAAGGTCGGCCAGAGTGACGAGCACGTGATCGGGCAGGTCCGGGCTCCTCTCCGCTCGGGCGCGCTCCAGGTCGGCGGGGCTGGTGACGCCGGTGAGCACGAGAGCCGTGATCATGCCGGCCCGCCGGCCCATCCCGATATCGGTGCTCATCCGGTCGCCGACGAAGAGGGTCTGAGCCGCGGGCACCCCGGTCACGGCGGCGAGGACCTCGGCCAGGCCGAGACCGGGCTTGCCCATGAAGACCGGTTCCTGCTGGGCGGCCGTGGCCACCGCCGCCACCACCGATCCCGCCCCGGGCAGGAGACCGGCCGGAGTCGGGAAGGTCGGATCCGGATTGGTGCCGACGAACAGAGCGCCGGCCAGGATCGCCTCCTGGGCCTGCGCCAGAGACCGCGAAGGTGAAGCCGCGATCCATCCCCACGACGACGGCCTGGTAGGAGGCGCGGGGGCGCCAGCCGGGCGCGGCGGCCCGGCAGCGGCGCCGACCGGGTCGCCGTCCTCGCCGACGCGAGATCGGCCCCAGCCTGCGACCGGCGCGAGCCCGGCTTCCGCCAACTCCCTCAGCAGACCGGCCTCGCCCACCACCAGCACCGGGGCGCCCTCGGGCAGCCTTTCCCGCAGCCAGCGAGCGGTCACGTAGCCCGAGGTCAACACCCGTTCGGCGCCGGCCGGCAGGCCGGCGGCGGCGAGGCGCTCGGACACCGTCTTCCGATGAGCGGTGGAGTTGTTGCGTCACATAGCGCAGATCGAGGCCGCGCTCGACCACAGCGGAGAGCGCGCTCGCGGCCTCCGGGAAGACCGTGCCACCCAGCCAGACGACCCCGTCGAGATCCACGGCCACCAGCCGGACGAGGCCGGTCCGGACCCCGGGCTCGGATCGGGCGCTCGCTTCGCGGAGGCAGGCCGCTCACTCGCGACCTGGCCGGAGCGGCCCGTCCATCACACCAGCCTGAATCCGTGCACCACCCTGCCCATCCCGGTGAACTGCAGCTCGATGGCCGCGTTGGGGCAGACCTCGTGACAGCAGTAGCAGCGGATGCACTTGTCGTCGTCCACCTTGGCCACCCGGGCCTTCTTGTCCATGATGATGGCCTGGCCGGGGCACGCCTGCTCGCACGACCCGCAGAGGGTACAGGGGCCCACCTGAGGACGGGGCCTGCGGGCTGAAGCCGCTGCGCAGCAGCGGCCGCGCCGATGCCCGCCGATGACAGACGAATCCAGCCCGCTGCTCGCCACGCCCTTGCACGGAGGCTGGAAGTCCTTGAGACGAGATCGGCCACCGGCACGCCCAGGGTCGGCAGGTCAGCAGCTCGGCCCTCCCACAGTCCCCGGTCGCGGGCGACCGAAGCAGCGGCACCGCGGCCGGCGTCGAACCCGGCGATGCGGCAGCAGACCGCGTCGATGGCCACCGTGTCGGTCGCCGGCCATGAGCAGGCCCAGGGGCCTGGGGCGTGCCCCCGGTGCCCGGGCCCTTCCCCTCCATGGCCACGATGGCGTCCATGATGCTGAGCCGCGGGCGCACGAGCGAGGCCACGTCCAGAAGCATGCCGGCGAAGCGCTCGCGCTGTGGCGAACTTGCCGTGATACGCCGACCTTGGTGAGCCCCGGTATCACCCCGAACAGGTTCTTGGTGGCCCCGGTGAAGATCATGAAGGCGTGGGTCTTGAACTTGGGCAGGTTGATGATCCCGTCCACCCGCAGGACCGGCTTGATCACCTCCACCCGCTTGACCACCTGCCCGTCCGGGTGCGGGACCCCCTCCCATTCCGTGTCCAAGCTCAGCTCGAATCCGTAGCGATCGGCCACCTCCCGGTAGCCGACTTTGCGGAAGACCCTGCTCGAGCACCGCTCGCAGTGGGGACGACCCCCGAGCCCGGGCTCTCCACCACCACCGGGAACGCCTCCGGCTTCCTTGACCTCCAAGGCCACCGCGGCCAGCACCATGGGATGAGTGATGATGGCCTGCTCGGGGTCCGAGCCGCAGCAGCACGTTCGGCTTGAGACCTATGCGCTCGCCCGGCTTGACGAAGGCACCCATGCCGCCCAGGGGGGCGAGCGCCTCTGACGGAGCGCCGCCCGCACCGCTTCGAGCTCGTAGTCGCTACAGCGCACTATCGAAACGGGTCCGGCGGGCGGACCCGACTCGGACGTCTGTTGATCTGTGGCATGGCGCCTCCTGTCTGATGCGGCTGCTATTCTATCCTGCAGGAGCCGCTCTACGCGCCGCTCGCCCCCGCACGACCGTCCACGGGAGGTCGACGTTCCATGGCAGCTACGAGCTTCGCCAGCACACTTCTCGAGAAGATCCCGCGCAGCAGCGACACCACCAGCTATCGCTTCTCGCGGCCTCCCGACTACACCTTCAAGGCGGGGCAGTGGTACACCATCACCGTCCCGTCCCCCGAAGGGCCGCTCGACCATCATTTCAGTCACGCCGACTCGCCCACCGAGTCGCACATCGAGCTGACCACCCGGCTCACCGGTTCCACGTTCAAGAACGCTCTCGACGCGCTTCCTGTCGGCGCCGAGGTGGAGATCCAAGGGCCCTACGGCCTCTTCCTCTTCGGGTACGACAAACCGAAGATCGCCTTCCTGACCGGAGGCATCGGAGTCACACCCGTTCGCAGCATGCTGCGGTACCTGGCCGACACCAAGGGAGCGGGCAGGGTAGGCAGGGCAGGAACTTGTCGTCTTCTACGGGAGCATGACCGAGGACGGCATCGTCTACAAGGACGACTTCGACGAGTTCGAGCGGGTCATCCCGGGGCTTCGGGTGGTCCACGTCATCACCAATCCCACCGAGGACTGGAAGGGTTACGGCGGGTTCATCACAGCCGGCATCGTCCGGGCCGAGTTGGCCGATCCCAGCGCCTGGACCTACTACATCGTCGGCCCGCCGCCCATGATCACCGCCATGGACAAGGTGCTTGCAGCAGCTCGAGATCCCGCAAGGTCAGATCGTGGTCGAAAGCTTCGCCGGCTACACCTCCTGACCGGCCGATGAGCCAGGCCTGAGAGGGCAGAGGACCCCTGCACCGACCGGCGACATTCGCGTTGCCCGATGGAGCGCTTGCCCCGCGGTGCGGGCACGGCCGTCTTCGCCGGCGGGGGAGCATGGCTGCCGCGAGGAGCAGGCAGCCCAGCCGATGGGCCTGGTCGGCGCGGTGACGAGGCGGTGCTGCTGAGCGATCCCTGCGGGTCCTGGTGGCCGCGGAGCCCGGCGACGTGCAGCCTCTGCTGGCCGAGGTCGAGGCCGAGCAACAGCAGGGCCGCTACGTGGCCGGATACCTGGCCTACGAGGCAGGCGCCGCCTTTGGGTTGAGCATCCGTGACGGCTCCGCAGGTACGCTCCCCGCCGGAGCCCTTGCCTGCGACTCCATCCCGCTCGCCTGGATGGCCGTCTACCCGGCCGAATCGGCCGTCATCATCCCCGCCGCGGAGTGGGCCCCTTTCCTGGACTGCACTGGACGTACATCGAGAGCGGCCCGGCTTCTGGCAGCGGCAAGACCGGAGCTGAACGTCAGCAAAGACGAGTACCGCGAGGCCATCGGGCGCGTGCGCGACTTCATCGCGGCTGGAGACACCTATCAGGTCAACTACACGGTCCGGGCGCTTCGCTATCCCAGCTCGCCGGCGCCGACCCGCGTCGATAGGCCTCGATCCCCTCGACTACTTCCTCGCGCTCCTCGTCCGCCAGCCCGTGCCGTACGCGGCCTACCTCGACCTGGGCGACACTCAGGTCATCAGCCTCTCGCCCGAGCTCTTCCTGCGCCGGGACGGCGAGCGCCTCGAGAGCCGGCCGATGAAGGGCACGCGTCCCCGCGGCGCAGACCCATGCCGGCCGACGTCGCCCTCGCCTACGAGCTGGTGGAGACCGAGAAGGAGCGGGCGGAGAACCTGATGATCGTCGACATGGTGCGTAACGACCTGGGCCGGGTCTGCCGGACGGGGAGCGTCCACGTGCCGATCGCTCTACGCCCTCGAGCCGTACCGGACCGTCTGGCAGATGACCAGCACCGTGCAGGGCGACTGTGCAGCCGGGCGCCTCGCTGATCGACATCATGCGGGCCGTGTTCCCGGGCGCCTCCATCACGGGGCGCCGAAGCATCACACCATGGAGATCATCGCCGAGATGGAGACCGAGCCCCGTGGGCGTCTACACCGGCACCGTGGGGCTGTTCTCCCCGGGCGGTGACTTCACCGGCAACATCGGCATCCGCACCATCGTCCACCGCGACGGACAATGCACGCTCGGCGTCGGCTCGGGCATCGTGTGGGACGCGTCCGCGCCCGCCGAGTACGAGGAGACGCTGGCGAAGGCGGCGTTCGCTCTCGCCTCCGTCGGGCGGCGGATGGCGGCCGCGAGCAACCGGGACGGCAGACGACACGGGGAGCAGTCGGCAGGACGGGGCAGCCGAGGAGGTGCCCGAGGACGATCTGCGGCTCTTCGAGACGATGCTGCTCGACGAGGACGGCTACTACCGCTACCTGGACGACCACCTGACGCGCCTGACCGCCTCGGCCTCGGTGCTGGGTTTCCCCTTCGATGTGGAGGCCGCGACCATGGCGTTGGATCGGGTGACTCGATCCGTGTTGGGACCGCTGGTGGTCCGTCTGGACGTGGACGCTTCGGGCATCATGGAGCTCTCCACCCGACCCCTCCCGGCGGCCCCCGACACCCCCGTCACTCTCCTGGTGTCGCCCTTCCGCATGGACCCCGACGACGCCCTGCTCGCCCACAAGACCAGCAGGAGGGGCTTCTACGACCGGGAGTATCGGCGCGCCGTCGCGCAGGGTTGCTTCGACGCCCTCTTCGTCAATCGTCTGGACTTCGTCACCGAGGGAGCCATCACCAACCTCTTCGCCCGGTTCGGCGAGACCTGGGTGACGCCCCCGCTCAGAGGACGGACTGCTCCCCGGCATCTGGCGGGCCCACTATCTCGCTGCAGACGGGTGCGCGTCGAGCGCTCGCTGGCGCTGGCCGAACTGCTCGAGGCCGACGAGATGGTAGTGGGCAACTCCGTCCGCGGAACCATCCCGGTGGCGGTCTTGGCGGCCGATCCGGCCATCTACTAGACGCCCCGGTGAGGAACGGCGGCGCGACTGAGCGCTGCTAGTCGCCCGCCAAGCGCCTCAGACGCTCGTTGGCCGCCTCCCGATCGAATCTCTCCGGGTCGAAGTCTTCGCCCACCCACTGCCGGTATTCGTCGCGCTCGGGATCGGCGGGGTCGGCAAGAGACTCGAGGATACCTTCGTAACCCGATGGTCCTCCCGAGTCCTCGGGAGGGAAGGCCCTGGCCCCCGTGAGCACCAGGGGGCACACCTCACGCGGGTTAGGTGGAAGCACTTTCTCCACCTCGAGCTCGATCTCCCAGTGATCCCCGAAGTCGTACACGTAGGTGAACGTCGTACCCACGTCGAGGGGGAGCCCGTGCAGGTGAGTGAGGAGATCGTTCCGCACCGGCACCACTTCATGGGGAGCCGGTTCTCCGTAGCGCTCGTGGGCGATGTTGAACTCGTGCGCGTGGTAGTCCTCCCAGCCGGCCACCGCTTGGATGATCTCGTGAAGCCGCCGGAGCGTGATCTGGTCGGGAACCGTCATCCGGCGCCAGATCGGGGGCTTGACGTCGACCAGTGTGAGCTTGAGGTGCAGGATGAAGGTCATGACGTCCTCCCTCAGATCTCGCAGACGTCGCCGCGAAGTTTCAGACGCAGCACCCGGGGCAGCACACCCCCGTGCCTGAAGTACTCGACGTCCACGCTCGAATCCAGTCGCGCCCGGCAGGCGAGACGCAGTTTGTCACCGTTGGCCCGGCTGATGGCCACCTGCACCGCGGCGCCCGGCGAGAGGTCCTCCCTCACCCCCGTGATGTCGACCGCCTCCGAGCCGTCCAGCTCAAGATCCTCCACAGTGATACCCTTCTCAAGCTCGAGCGGCAGGATCCCCATCCCCACCAGATTGCTGCGGTGGATGCGCTCGAAGCTCTCGGCGATGACCGCCTTGACTCCTAGAAGGGCCGGGCCTTTCGCAGCCCAATCCCGGGAGCTGCCACTGCCGTACTCCTTGCCTGCGAACACCACCAGAGGCACGCGCGCCTCTTGGTAGCGCATGGCGATGTCGAATATGGACGAGATGTCCCCCGAGGGATGGTGCACTGTCCAGCATCCCTCCCCGCATCCTGTCATCCGATTGCGGAGACGGACGTTGGCGAACGTGCCTCGCATGAGCACCTCGTGGTTGCCCCGCCTGGCTCCATAGGTGTTGAAGTCGGACGGTGGGACACCGTGCTCGAGCAAGTAGCGGCCCGCCGGACTATCGACGGCGATAGATCCGGCCGGCGAGATGTGGTCGGTGGTGACCGAATCCCCCAGCACAGCGAGGATGCGGGCGCCGGTTAGGTCGCCTACCTGACCGGGCTCTGCGGTGAATCCGGCAAAGAACGGCGGCTCTTGGACGTACGTGGACTCGGGGTCCCATTGGTAAAGGGCGCCTGCGGGCACTTTCAGGAGTCTCCAGGCCTCGTTGCCCGCCAGTGCTCCGGCGTATTCCTCGCGGAACACGCCCGGCTGAAGCGCGCCCGCGGCGAGCGCTGCCACCTCGTCGGCAGACGGCCAGAGGTCGCGCAGATACACGGGCCGGCCGTCGCCCCGGGTCCCGAGGGGCTCCTTCGTCAGGTCGATGTCGACGGTCCCGGCAAGGGCGAATGCGACCACCAGCGGCGGCGACGCGAGGTAGTTCGCCCGGACCTGAGGATGGATACGAGCTTCGAAGTTGCGGTTGCCGCTGAGCACAGCCGCCACGACCAGCCGGTCGTCCCTGATGGCCCGGACCAGGTCGTCCGGAAGGGGACCGCTGTTCCCGATGCAGGTGGCGCAGCCGTAGCCGACGGTGGCGAAGCCGAGCGCCTCCAAGGGCTCGAGAAGACCGGCCCCGGCCAGGTAGCCGGTGACGGCGCGCGAACCCGGGGCCAGACTGGTCCTGACCCAGCGCTTGGGCTTTAGGCCGAGCGCCGCCGCGTTTCGCGCAAGCAGGCCCGCCGCCAACATCAGCGCGGGATTGGAGGTGTTGGTGCAACTGGTGATGGAGGCGATCACGACGTCGCCGTCGCGCACGGATTCGCGCTTGCCCTCGAGCTCCACCTTGCTCTTGGCGACCTCGGTCCGCCCCTGAGCGAGGGCCGGCAGGTTCTGTCTGAACTTCGCGGGCATGTCTTCGAGCGGGACCCGCTCCTGGGGCCGACGCGGACCGGCCAGGCTGGGGCGGACATCAGCCAAGTCGAGCTCGACCACGCGGGAGTATTCCGGGTCCGGCGAGCCGGGTTCGCGGAAAAGGCCCTGCATACGGCTGAAGACCTCCACCCGCTCGCAGAGCTCGTCGGACCGCCCCGTCTGCCGCAGATAGGCGACGGTCCTCGCGTCCACCGGAAAGAAGCCGCACGTGGCCCCGTATTCGGGCGCCATGTTGGCGACGGTGGCCCGATCGGCGACGCTGAGCCCTTCGGCCCCCGGCCCGAAGTACTCCACGAAGTGGTTCACCACCCCCACCGCCCGCAGCAGTTCGGTGATGGTGAGGACCAGGTCGGTGGCCGTCGCTCTCTGGGCCAACGCACCGGTAAGACGGACGCCCACGACCTGGGGGCACCAGCATGAAGTAGGGCTGGCCCAGCATGACCGCCTCGGCCTCGATGCCGCCCACTCCCCAGCCCAGCACGGCGAGCCCGTTGATCATGGTGGTGTGGGAGTCGGTGCCGATCACGGTGTCGGGATAGGCCCACGGCGGCGCTTCGGGATCGCACTCTCCCGCCGCGGCCTCCCGGCGTACCACCTGCGCCAGATACTCCAGGTTCACCTGATGGCAGATGCCGGCCCCCGGCGGGACCACCCGCAGATTCCCGAACTGATCCTGAGCCCAACGCAGCAGCGCGTAGCGCTCGCCGTTGCGCTCCATCTCCTTCTCCATGTTCAGTCGACAGGCGTCCGGCACGCCCGCGTAGTCGACCTGGACGGAGTGGTCGATCACCAGGTCCACGGGAACACTGGCGTCGATGATCGTCGGATCGCCCCCGGCGCGCGCCACCGCCGAGCGCAGCGCGGCCAGGTCGACGACGCAGGGCACACCGGTGAAGTCCTGCAGCAGGACACGCGCCGGCATGAAGGCGAACTCCTGACGCTCCGGCAGAGTGAGGATCCCAGTCGAGCAGGGCCTGCACGTCCTCCTCGGTGGTCACGCCCTGGCCGCAGTGGCGAAGGGCGTTCTCCAGCAGCACCCGGATGGAGTAGGGCAACCGTGCCCAGGTCCCGCCCGCCGCCTGGGCCAGTCGTCGCAGGTCGGCCACCCGGGAGCTTCCCCCGGGTAACTCCATGTTCTTCCAGGCGCCGAACGGACCGCGGCGCCGGCCGGGTCGCCGGCCCCTGCCTCGCACTCATCGTCACGCCTCGCTCACAGGTACACCCGGTCTCCCCGGGCTCCGCCGGCGTCGCGCTTTCGCGGCCACGTTGTTGAGGGCCCGCACGTACGCCTTGGCCGAGGCCTCCAGCACGTCGATGGACACAGCTTGGCCCGCGTAGCGCTTGCCGTCGACCTCCACCACCACGCGCACCTCGCCCAGGGAGTCCTTGCCCGAGGTGATCGAGCGCACCTGGTAGTCCATGAGCTTGCCGCTCACGCCCACCGCGTCGTCGATGGCCAGGAAGATCGACTCCACCGACCCGCCGGAGAAGGCCCTGCCCGGCATGGGGCTCTCCCTGCTTGCGCACACCCACCTGCCCGGACGAGATGATGTCGGAGCCCGCGGCCACGTAGAAGTGGTCGAGCGAGTAGACATCCTCACGCTCCCGGATCTCCTCGCCCACCAGCGCTTCGAGGTCGGCGCGTGGTGACTTCCTTCTTCTTGTCGGCGATCTCCTTGAAGCGGCGGAAGGCCTCGTCCAACTCGGCCCCTTCCAGATGGATGCCGAGCTCGGCCAAGTGCGTGCGCAGGGCATGGCGCCCGGAGTGCTTGCCCAGGACGATGTCGGACTCGGTCAGCCCGATGTCCTTGGCGTGCATGATCTCGAAGGTGGTGCGTTCCTTCAGCAGCCCGTCCTGGTGGATGCCGGATTCGTGAGCGAACGCATTCTTGCCCACGATCGCCTTGTTGGCCTGCACCATCTGGCCGGTGTAGCTCGAGACCATGCGGCTGGTCCGGAAGATCTCCGATGTGACGATGTTGACCGGGCGCTGGGTGATATCCGCTCGGGTGACCAGGGCCATCGCCACCTCTTCCAGCGCGGCGTTGCCGGCCCGCTCGCCCAGGCCGTTCACGGCCACCTCCACCTGGGTCGCACCCCGCTCTACCGCGGCCAGCGAGTTGGCCACCGCCAGCCCCAGGTCGTTGTGACAGTGCACGCTCAGCACCACGTTCTCCAGACCGGGGACCTTCTCGTACAGGCTGTCCATCAGCGCCGCGTACTCGGTCGGCAGGGTGTAGCCGACCGTGTCGGGCACGTTGATGGTGGTCGCCCCGGCTTCGATAGCGGTCTGCAGCACCTGGGCGAGAAAGTCGACGTCGGAGCGGGTGGCGTCCATCGCCGAGAACTCGACGTCGTCCGGGCAGAGCGACACCGACAGCTCCACCATGCGCCGGGTCAGGTCGATGACCTCTGCGCGGGTCGCCCGCATCTGGTGCTCCAGGTGGATGTCGGAGGTCGAGACGAACGTGTGGATGCGGGGCCGCTCGGCGTCCTTGATGGCGTCCCAGCAGGTGCGGATATCGCTCTCCACGCAGCGTGCGAGCCCGCAGATGACCGGTCCCTTGACCTCCCGGGCGATCGTCTGCACAGCGTCGAAATCGCCGGGGCTGCTGGCCGGGAACCCGGCCTCGATGACGTCCACCCCCAGTCGCGCGAACTGGTGGGCGATCTCCAACTTCTCCGACGCGTTGAGGCTGCTGCCGGGCGACTGCTCGCCGTCGCGCAGCGTGGTGTCGAAGAAGACGACCGGTTTCCCGATGTTGCGCCGCCCAGCAGCGGCTCCGCCTGACTGGCTGCCGCGCCTCGCGCTGTTGGCCGTGGACATGGCTGTACCTCCTGGTATCTGCACTCAATGATAGCTGCTGACATGCCGGTAAGCGCCGGCCGCGCGAATCCTCCCCCTCAGCGGGGGAGAAGCAGGAGGAGAACGAGACCCTCAGCGCGGCGTGCCGACCCGGGGAGCGCGCGAGCGCCCGCCTCGTCCCAGCGGATGGTCACCATGGTCTCCATGAGGTCGTCAGTGTAACACCGGTGACACGCGTCCTCACCCCTTCCCTCAGGCCCGCCGAAGTGCCATAGTTCGGATGCCCGATAGAGACGAGGAGAGGGGGCAGCGTGGGTCCCAGCCAGGAGGGTGCGGAGGGCCGTCAGCCGGTGACCGCTGCTGTGTGCGGCCTGTTCTGTTCGGCCTGCACGTTCTTCATCGGCACCCACGAAGACCCGGAGCGACTGCAACGTCTCGCCGAGGCGCTTCGGCCTGGAGGTGGAACGACTGCAATGCGACGGCTGCCGCTCCGACCGCCGTCTCTTCTACTGCAGCAACTGCCATATGTTCGCCTGCGCCGCCGAGCGGGGATACGGGTTCTGCTGCGAGTGCCCGGAGTACCCCTGCCCCGAGCTGCAGGCCTTCATCGTCGAACGGCCTCACCGGGCCGACATCTCCCCGCGATCTGGCCCGCATCGCCGAGATCGGCGGACGGACCTGGCTGGTGGAGGCCACCATCCGTCACGCCTGCCCCGATTGCGGCACCCTCAACTCCGCCTACGACCTCACGTGTCGCGCCTGCGGGCGCGATCCCTCGAGCCCCTACGTGGCCGAGCATCGGGAGCTCATCCTGGCCGGGATGCGGAGACAGTGACGGAGTCGGATCAAGGAGAGTAGCGTGCTCAAGGAATACCCGAAGTTCACGGCCGCGGCGGTGCAGACACGCCCCGGTGTACCACGACAAGACCCGTCTACTTCGACATGCCGGCGACCCTCGACAACGCGGTCAAGGCCATCAAGGAGGCGGCGTCCAGTGGCGCGTCGCTGGTCGTCTTCCCCGAACTCGCACATCCCCGGTTACTGCCACTTCGCCCTCGAACTGACGAAGGGCCCCGAATACACGAGCATCTGGGCCGAATACCTCCGCCACGGCATCGAGGTGCCCAGTGAAGAGACCGACATCCTCTGCCGGGCGGCCCGTCGAGAACAAGGTCAACGTGGTCATGGGCATCAACGAGCGGGTGGCCAAGTACGGCGGCCGGCAGCACAACTCGGCGCGTGTTCATCAACCAGCCGGGGCGAGATCGTCGCACGTCCACCGCAAGATCAACATCACCGTCCAGGAACTGCTCATCCATACCCGCGGCAACGGCGGCCAGAACCTGGTCATACCCGAGTTCGACTTCGGCAAGATCAGCGCCCTCATCTGCGGCGAGCACAATCAGCCGATGCTCTGGAACAACTACATCATCCAGGGGACCAAGGTCAACTGCTCGATGTGGCCGGGATATCTGGGCGGCGCAGAGGAACTACCCTGGGTCACCCCGGCCGTGACCACTGCCGTCGCCTCCACCGGCGCCTGCTGGTGCGTGCTGGCCGCTGAATACATCCCTCCGGAGAAGCGGCCTACGGATTTCTATCCCAACACCAGCTTCTATCAGAGCTTTGGCGGCAGCGCGATCATCAGTCCGTTCGGTGAGATCGTGTGCGGGACCGCTGCGCGACCAGGAAGGCATCGTCTACGCCGACATCGACCTCAAGGTCAACGAGATGGCGCGGGGCATCATCAATATCACCGGCCTCTACAGCCGTTGGGACATCCTGAGTCTGCGCGTGCGGCAAGAGGACTACGAGCCCATCGTGCCCATGGAGGCCATGGAGAACCCGGACGAGTGGCTCCCGGCGGCGCCGGATACCGCGGCGCTCACTGCCCCGGGGGCGACGCCGGCGACGTCGACCGCGCCTTTCGTCGTCTCCCTCGCGGCCTCACCTGCGGCTGCGTCCCCGCCGCTCACCCCGGCGCAGCGGGCCGTCGAAGCCACGGCTGCGGAGATCGCTGAACTGCGCCAGAGGATCGCCTTTCTCGAACGCCGGCTGGCCGGGACGGAAGACAGCGACCGCTAGGTCCGAAGCGCGGCGGGCACCGACGCGCATCATTTCATCGAGGAGAACATGCGCTTTCTTGACGCTCATTGCGACACCATAGGCCCGATCTGGGAGGGGAAGGCCGACTTCGCCGCGGCGAACGCGGCGGAAGCCCTCGCCGAAGAGGGCTCGGTCGCTCATGCCACCGCGAACGGCCCGACGGACCGTCCGCTCCACGTCACTCTACCCGGATCTGAAGAGCCGGCCGCATCGGCGCCCAAGTCTTCGCCAGCTGGACTTGGAGCGCGACGCACAAGGGACGGGAGTACGAGGTCGGGATGGCGAAGGTGGAGGCCGTGCGCAGGCTTTGCGCGGACTATCCCCAGGACCTGGTCTTGGCCCTCACCGGCGCGGAGCTCGCTGAGCCGCTCGCCGTTCTGGGGCGCGCCGCGGAGACATCCGCCGCAGGGGCGGGCGCCGCGGAGACGTTCGCCGCGGACGGCAGGCAGCCGGCACGAGTGGCCGTCCTCCCCAGCCTGGAGGGCGCCGACCCGCTTCTGGGCGACGTCGACAACCTGTTCGCGTTCCACGATGCCGGCGTCCGGCTGCTGACGCTGGCCTGGGGCGACAACCCGTTCTGCGGCTCCACGTACGGTGACGGACAGGGCTGACCAAGAAGGGGGCCGACCTGGTGGCCGCCTGCGAGTCCCTGGGAGTCGATGGTGGACGTCTCCCACCTTTCGGACCAGGCCTTCAAGGACGTATGCGACGTTGCCGAGCGGCCGTTCGTCGCCAGCCACAGCAACTGCCGTTCGCTCTGTCCACATCCTAGGAACCTCACCGACGAGATGATACGGGCGCTCGCCCTGCGGGGCGGCGTCGTGGGTATCTCGCTGGCCCCGGAGTTCCTATCCCCCGAGCTACTACGAGGCTGAGCGCGCAGCCACCGACCGGTGGTACGAAGCCGTGTCCTCCGGGCAGCGGACCTTCGAGCAGGTCGCGGCTGGGAGCGCCGGGGCGATGGCCGGAGTGCCGCGGCCTCCGCTGTCTCTCATAGTCGATCACATACGATGGGCCATCAACGTGGGGGGCGAAGACTGCGTCGGTCTGGGCGGTGACCTCGATGGTGTGGACCGTCTGCCGGCGGGTTTCGAAGGGCGTCCAGGACTACCCACGGATAGAGGATCTGCTGCGGCGGAGCGGCTTGCCCGAGCGCCAGATCGAGAAGGTCTGTTTCCGAAACTTCCTGAGCGTGTTCCAGGAGGTCCTGAGTTAGGTCGAGCAGCCTCCTAGGCGAGGGCCCTCCTTCGTACCGGCCATCTTGCTCCGCGGCTCCAGCGACGCAGCCGTGGCTTCTGCCCCCAGCCGATGATCAGCAACGAACCGAAGACGATCATGATCTTCTGCAGCAAAGGCATGGGCGTCCAGTGATAGCCCACTCGGGTCTTGATGATGGACCAGAGGGGGATCCGCTTGGGTAGCTTCGCCAACCAACCCTTTCCGTCGTCCGACACGAAGGAGGTGGCCGGATCTTCCATCTTCGGCGGGAGTCTTGCCCGGATAGTCGATCCACACGTGGTCGAAGGAGTATCGGAGGGTGTACGGCATGCCCTTTGCCTCGAAGATGCTGGCGGCCAGGAGGGCTCGTGCCTGACAATCCCCCGCCCGCGCCTCGCAGGACCTCCTCCACGGTCGGGAAAGTACCAGGGAAGCCCGTAGACGGTCCAGGCCGGCCGGTATTCGACGTAGTCGAGGGCGAAGTCCTCGATGGCCTTGTAGTCGTTGGGAAGCGTCGCCGCCACCGCAGCGACGGCGGATGCGTCCACCGGCGGGATCCTGCAGACGGGCCATCGAGCTCACCAGGGGACGGGGATCCGGGTATACCACCGCTCCGATCCAGAGACCGATGAAGACGACGACCAGAAGCTGGCGGAGCAGACTGCGGCGCCGCGAACGGATGGGCCGTCTCGGCGCAACGTCCAAGGACGGGCCGACCGGCTCGGCTCTCGGCCTGCTCAGAAGATGCCGCGGTCCCCACCCACGACCTTCACTTCGACCTGCTCCTTGAGACAGGCGCCGACCCGTCCCCCACGGCCGGGTTCTCGCGCAGTGCAGGGATTCTATCGTCTTTGGAGCCGAGACGCGAGCGTCCTGCACTTGCCTTCTGGGCGCTCGGGGCCTAAGCTACTCCTTCGATGCCCAACGCCTACTACACCTGCAATCTCCTGCCCCTCGAACTAGTGGCCCGCACCGGCTATTCCCCTCGGTGGCTTGGCGAGCATCTGCAGGACCCCGGGGCGCCTGCCCGCCGGGACGCGCTCAGCATCCACCCCATGACCTGCCCCTACGTGACCCGTCTGGTAGCCGCGGCCGACGCCCTTCTCGACGGCGCCGCCCGGCGAAGACGTGCTCCTGGTGCCGGGCGGCTGCGACGCCATGAGACGACATGGGTGATCTGCTCGCCGCCACCTACCCCGGCCGGGTGTTCACCCTTCCGCTCGGCCCGCTCCTCGGAGGACGGAGTCGTTCAGACGACTGGCTTCCGACCTGGCCCAGCTCGAACGGTGGCTGGAAGACAAGGCCGGCGCGCGCAGAACCGCCAAGCTCCCGGAGGCGACCGCGGACCCGTCCCGAGCACAGGGCAGCGCGGAGCCGAACACGGTCGCGAGTGCGGCCGCCAAGCAGTCCCCGCGCGTCGACTACCCTACGCCGCCTCGACCGGGCGGCGTGTTCGTGGTGGCCGGGCCGCTGACGGACGATTCCCTGCTGCGCCTGATCGGGCGGCTCGGCGCACCGTCTCCGGACTCGAATCGTGCACGTCTCCCGACCGCTGGAGGCCTCTGGCCGAGGCCGGCGGCGCGGCCGAGACGACGCCGGGGACGCAGAAGGCGCCCCAGGGCCGCGTCCGCTGCCGACCGCGGTCCCGTGGCGGAACCGGACCGTGACCGCTTCATCACCCTCGCCCGGGAGCTCCTGGCCACTGGGGATGTGCCCGCGGCGCTCCACCGTCGAGCGGCGCGACCATCTGATCCAGCGACTCGACGAGAGCCGGCCCTCCTCGGTGATATACGCGCGGCAGAGCTTCTGCGACCCGGGTGCGTACGACGCCGTGCTGGTCGCGCAGCTCGCCGAGGAGCGCGGTCTCCCCTACCTCGAGATCGAGGTGGGGTTCCCCTTCGAGGCGAGCGGCCCGCTCCGCACCCGAGTGGAGGCCTTCCTCGAGGCCCAACTGCTCGACGATGACCTGCTCGACGACATGCGACGAGGAGGTCTGACCGTGCCCGGCATGGCCAACGTCACCGGGAATTCCCTGAGCGCATCCCTCATCCGCACGGCCTTTCTCACCGCCGTCCGGTGGAGGGCCATGCAGACCCGCACCGCCCGAGCCTACCTGGACCTTCATGCGCTCGCTGCCTCCCTGGAGATGTTCAAGACCGGGGCCATCGTCCCCTGGGTGTCGTACCTGTTTCCCACCGAGATCCTCAGCTCGTACGGCATCACGCCGATGATCCCCGAGATCGGCTCGGCCACCATCACCGGCACCGATCTGCGCGACGAGGTCGAGGCCGCGTCCGCCCGCATGCCTTTGGCCCGCGATGTCTGCAGCTATCACCGCACCGCCCTGGCCGCGGTGGAGAACGGGCTGCTACCCGCGCCCACCATGTGCTTGGGCACCACTCCTCTCTGTCTGGGCAAGGAGTGCCTCCTGGAGATGCTGGCCGTCAGGCACAACGCGCCCTTCCGCGAGATCCGCGTGCCCCTGCCGCCCGACGAGGGCGAGGCCCCGCCCGAGGTCGTCGCCGACGTGGCCGAACAGATACGTGCGCTGCATGACGATATCGGCCGCTGGACCGGCCGCAAGCCCAACCTGAAGAAGGCCATCGAGCTCTCGAACCGAGCCTCCAAGGCCTGGGGCACCATCATGGCTGCCCGCCTGGCGGGAGAGCTGGAGATGGACGGCCGCAAGACGTTCGCCCTGGTGTTCCTGGGGCAGCTCCTGTGGGGCACCGAAGCGGGAGCCAAGGATTTCGAGCGCCTGCTCACCGAGAAGGGCAGACGCGACCTCATGGCGCCGGTCCTGCCCGGCGGCCGCACGCTCAAGCGGCTGCTGTGGCTACACACCGTCCCGCATCACGATCGCGAGATCTTCGACCTCATCGCGAAGCGTGACGCGGTCGTCATCTTCGAAGAGATGGGGCAGATGCACCTCGAGACCCTCGATCCGGACGATCCTTTCCCGGGTCTGGCCCGCCGGCTCACCGACCACGCACTCTGGGGCACCTCGGCCAGGCGCGCCCGCCTCAACGTGGCGTTGGCGAAGCAGCTCAAGGTGGACGGAGCGGTGCACTTCAACCACTGGGGCTGCCGGCACGGACTGGGATCGGTGCCCGTGGTGCGCTCGGCCTTCATGGAGGCCGGCATCCCCTTCTTGGCCATCGACGGAGACGCGCTGGCCCGCGGCGGGCCCAATCAGGAGAAGTCTCTACAACAGATGGAGAGTTTCCTCGAGCTACTGTAGCGGAGCGCGCCGCCGTTCGTCAGCGCTCGGTAGTGGCCTCGCCTCTCTTGCCGTATTCGTCGCGCAACACCCGGCGCATGACCTTGTTCGAGGCCGTCCGAGGGAGCGCCGCCACGGGCAGCACCTCGTGGATCTTGAACAGCGGATTGAGTTTCCCGGCGATCGCCCGCTGCATCTCCTTCTTGAGGGCGTCGCCGGCCGAGGGCGCGTCCGGAAGCATCACCGCGTAGATCACGAGCAGGCTCGGTCCACCGTCCGGCGGGTTGAACGCGACCGCCGCCGTCTCCACCACCCCGTCGACGGTGACCAGCGCCCGCTCGATCTCCGCCGAGCTCACCTTGATGCCCCCGAGGTTCATCGTGTCGTCGGCGCGGCCGTGCGCCCGGTAGAAGCCCCCGGCAAGTTGCTCCATCTCGTCGCCGTGCCTGCGCAGCAGTTCCCCATCGGGACCGGGAGGGGTGTCCGCGTAGTACACCTCGTGATGATCCTTGTTGAGAAGCGTGTTGGACAGGCCGATGGAGGGCGGCACCAGGAACACCTCACCGATCTCGGTCGGGCGGTTGTGCTCGTCCAGGATGTGGAAGTCGAGACCGAAGGCAGGGGTGGAGAAGGTCGCCGGTGATGCCGGCTGGACGATGGAGCCGGTGATGTAGCCACCGGAGATCTCCGTCCCTCCGCAGTACTCGACGATGGGTCGGTAGTTCGCCAGCGACATCAGGTACAGATAGTCATCCGCCTTGGACGTCTCGCCGGTGGAGCTGAAGAGCTTGATGGAGGACCAGTCGAGGCCGCGGACCAGGTCCGCGTTCTGCCAGGCTTTGACCAGGCTCGGAACGAGCCCCAGCATGGCGACGCGGGTGTTCTGCACGAACTCGCAGAATTCCCGGGTGTTCGGAGCGCCATAGTAGAGGGCCATGGTAGCCCGGTTCATCAGAGTGGCGTAGATATGCCACGGCCCCATCATCCAGCCGATGCTCGTGGGCCAAGCGATCACCTCTCCCGGGTGGATGTCGTGATGCAGATAGCCGTCCATGGCGCACTTGATGGGCGAGGTATGCGTCCAGGGGATCGCCTTGGGATCGCCCGTGGTCCCCGACGAGAAGAGCACGTTGCATGAGATCGTCGGGATCGCACGACACAGCCTCGAACGTGTCGTCCGCGGCTAAGAAATCCTCCCAATAGACGTCCTGGTCGCGCAGAGACACCGGCTCGGCCGCTGCTCCCGAGCGGATGACGACGACCCGCGCGGCTCCGGCATCGACGACCTTCTGATACATGGGCAGGGCCTTGCCCGCCCGAGGCATGACGTCCAGAGTCACGGCTGCTCCCGACTTGGCCAGCCGCATGCGCGTGGCGATCTCGTCCGGGGCAAAGCTGTCGGCGATGGAGGCGACGGCGTACCCGGCCTTGATGACCCCCAAGTACGCGGCGACCACCTCCAGGGTCATGGGCATCACGAGAGCGACACTGGCATCACGAGGAAGGCCGGAGGCCGCCAGGGCTCTGGCAAAGCGGTTGGAAAGCCGGTCCAGCTCTCCGTAGGTCGTGACCTCGATCTTGCCCCCCTCGGCCTGGTGTAGGATCGCCGGGGTGTCGGCGGGTGCCAGGAGGCAGCTCTCCGCGATGTTGAGCCGGGCGTCGGGCAACCACCGCGGCCATTCGACCCCGCGGCGAAGATCGACCACCGCGGACGGCGGCTCTTTGAACTTGATGCCCAGAGTATCGATCACCCGCTCCCAGAATTCGGCTGCGGTGCTCCACCGACCAGCGGTGGAGATCGTGGACCGAGGCAAGACCGGCCTTCTCGGCCAGCGCAGCGATGTTCGACTCAGCGATGTCCCGCTCGCTGGGAGTCCAGGCGGGAAATGGTCCCTGCGACTGATCCCAGTCCTTGAAGATGGACTTGTACAGGTGCAGATGGACGGGGAAGGGGACATCGGGCGAGAGCAACTCACGCGAGACACGACCCCACAACTCGCCAGCCGGGACGCCCGGATCCAGATTGTCGAGCTTTCTGACCATCTCGTCCGCGTCTTCGGGGGCGAGGCCCAGGGCGGTGAGGGTGTCGGGGGTAATCCCGAGCGACATGACAGCCTCCTCTTATCAGGCACTTCGTCTTGCCGGGACCGATGTGCGCTAAGGCCTCACGTCGCCAGAACAGTCGACGTGCGGGCCCTCACGAGCACGTCTATGCTGTCGGCCGCCCAAGGATCTCGGGCGGGGATTGGAGACACCGATGCCAATCGTACAACAAAAAGCGCCGCACCCAAGGGTGGCGCGACCCCCGGACTAGGCCGCTCCACGGCGCCGCGTATGCGCTCGTATGCAGACCGGCGGCACAGGAATGAGGGAATCGTGCAAGAATTCGAATCACAAAGCACGTTAATGGTGCGTTTCTGAGGAAGGAGCACCGCATCCACATGGCAGAGACCGAACGCACTCTCGCCGTCTTCATCGATTTTGAGAACCTCGCCATCGGCTTCAAACACCGGCGCGGCGAATTCGACATCCACAAGATCCTCGAGCGCCTGGTAGAGAAAGGGCAAGGTCATCGTCAAGAAGGCCTACGCCGACTGGGGCGAGTACAAGCAGTACACCAAGCCACTCCACGAGAACGCCATCGAGCTCATCGAGATCCCCAGGCGGCAGATGACCGGCAAGAACTCGGCCGACATCCGACTGGCCGTCGACGCCATGGACCTGGCCTGGTCCAAGGAGCACATCGACACCTTCGTGATCGTCTCGGGCGACTCCGACTTCTCGCCGCTGGTCTCCAAGCTCAAGGAGAACGGCAAGCACGTCATCGGCCTGGGCATGAAGGCCTCGACCTCCGACCTCCTGGCCGCCAACTGCGACGAGTTCATCTTCTACGAGGACCTGGAGAAGCAGGCGGCCACTCCCCGCCGCCTCCGGCCCCCAAGCCGTAGACATCCCGCCGGAGAAGAAAGAGGTCTTCGACCTGCTCCTGGAGTCGATCGGCGCCCTCATCCGGGAGAACAAGGACCCCATCTTCGCCTCCATGGTCAAGGACACCATGCAGCGCAAGAAGCCCTCGTTCAACGAGTCCGCCTACGGCTACCGCAGCTTCAGCAGCCTGCTGGTGGACGCCGAGAAGCGCGGGCTCATCAAGCTGCACCGGGACAAGAAGGCCGGCTGGACCTACGTGGTGGAGGGCTTCGTAGAGTCGGGCGAGGAGTAGAGAGCGACCTCCCTTTCGGTGGGCGCCACGCGCGGGCTTTGCGTGGCGTGATTCTTCTTCGTCGGTGACCGCAATTCTGCGCGAAGACGCTTGACCCAATTGGCTAAACGGTTTAGCCTTTAAGTTGTTTGCGCGTATCTCCGGTCAGAGGGGGCTCACGTCCCGGAGGAGGTGGTCGCCGCCCTAGCATCTACGAGCACTGCCGTTACAGACATCGAGGGGAGCGGCGTCCGCTGATCGCTACTCGAGGCAGTCCAAGAGGACAGGAAGGGCTGCCGTCTGTTCCGCGATCTTCGGGGCGTCCGCCCGACAAGGGGAGTGGTAGCAGGCATGACAAAGACCAATCGCACATTCTCTGTCTTGGTGGTCGCCGCGGTGGCGGCAGCGCTGTTGCTGCTGCTGGCCGGTACCGCCCTGGCCATGCCCACCAGCGGCCGCAAGGTCGTGGGCCCGGGTCAGACCTACGAGGTCAAGCAGATCACCAAACTCAACTATCTCAAGATCGCCGAGGGCGGCATTGTCAAAGCCGCCAAGGGATACTCACTCACGATGACCATCAACGGGGTCGAGACCGGCGGCTACATCGAGGTCTGGCCCACCAATGAGACGATCCCGCCGTCCCCCATGGACCCACCGGGGACTCCGCCCAGCATCAAATATGCAGGGGAATGCCGCATCAAGCCAGGAGTCTACCGCGGTAACATCGTCCTCACCCCCACCACGGAAATGCTGATGCCGAGGGGCGCCCCGTTCCCGGCCGGCAACGAGCCCTATTTGTGGCCCTACAGAACGGCCCTCTACATCGACGGCGGCGTGGTGAAGGACAAGTCGGTCATGTCGGCGGTGAAGGGCGGCCCGGTCACCAACACCTCCGCCAAGAACCTACGCATCACATCGACCGGCGACTACTTCAACGGCGTCATGGTCATGGGCAACTCGAAATACAAGCTCTGGGGTCCGAAGCTCGACTTCACGGGGAACGGTCATGACGACTTCGGGGGCTTTGGCGCAGCGGTCAGGGTCGCCGGGACCTCGGACGTCGTCATCGACAAGGGGCGCATCGTCACCGACGGCGTGGTCAGGAGCGCCGTCTGGGTGGGCGACGATGCCAAAGTGACCGTGAACGACACCTTCATCCAGACCGGCCTCGGAGTGTTGCCCGCCGACTGGCTGGGCGGCCCCTTCCCACCGGGACATGGCGGCTCCATGCTCACGGTCCCCTGGATGCTGGGCATCAGCGGCAACTGCCGCGCCACCAGCGTCGTGAGCTCGGGCGACGCCTACTACAACAACTGCTTCATCCAGGCGCAGCAGTGGGGAGCCCTCTCCACCGACATGTGCTTCGGGGCGAGCCTGACCGTCACCAACTCCAAGATCAAGGTGCTCGAGAGCGGCTACGGCGCATACGCCGACATGCAGGTGGACGACACTTTCATCCACTGCACGTTCGATGTGCCGGACTACGGCGTCATCCATACCGGGCCCGGCATCACGACCTTCACCAAAGCGACGGTGGTGAACTCCAAGCGCTGGGGGGTCATGTTCCACGGTGGGGCCCCCGGCACGGTCGTGGTCGACAAGGGGTCGGCCTTCAACACGGGTCTGACCACGTTCCTGCTCAAGAACAGCTATCCCACCTTCAACATCGACAGCGCCAAGCTCAACCCTGCCAACGGGATCATCCTGCACGCCATGCTCAGCGACGATCCCATGTCGCCTGACCAGTCCGGCGGCGACACCAATGTCGATGCCAACTTCAGCAACATGTCCATGAAGGGTGACATCGTCAACACCAACACGACCAAGTGCAACGTGAACGTGACCCTCACCAAAGCCAGCATCACCGGTGCGATCACGACCGGGACCCAAGCGTTCGTCGGAACCTACCCGAGGACTCCCGAGGACCGTGACGACATCGGCATGGTGAAGGCCACCTACGCGCCCACGGCCGACGCCTACGGCGTCAAACTGGTGATCAACGCCGGCGGCACATGGACGGTCGCGAAGACCTCGTACCTGACCAGCCTCCAGGTGAACGCCGGCGGCGTCCTCGACGGCAAAGTCACCATCGGCGGCGTGCCCACGACGATCCTACCGGGCACCCCGTACACCGGTGCCATCGTGGTGATGGCCGACTGAGAACCGTGAAGATCGAGACACAAGGCTAGAAGTGGCGGGCGGCCGCCCCCGCAACGGCGGGGCGGCCGCCACCCTTATCGGGCGTGGTGCACGTCCTTCCAGCCAGGCACGGGCTCGGCGACCGAAGCCAAGAAGAAGTACGCCGAAGACTCACCCAGGAACTTGAAATCCTTCCGCAAGGCGGCCACAGTCTCCTCGTAGCTCTCGTGCGCCCGAAGGTACTTGTCGAACCCCCCGAACGCGGCGTCCAGCTCCACCATCGCGGCCGCATTGTCGATGATCGCTTCGATCTTTCGCCGGTTCCTGATCACCCGGGGGTCGGCGACCAGGCGATCGACGTCCTCGGGATTCATGTCTGCCACCTTCTGTACGTCAAAGGCAGCGAAGGCCTCCCGGATGCCGTCCCACTTCGCCTCGACGACTTTCCAGTTGATGCCAGCCGCCATGATCACCCGGGTCATCGCCTCCAGGTAACCGGAAAGGGATGCCGGCCTCGCCGGCCGCCATTCATGCACGGTACATCTCCTCAAGCGTGGTGGACAGCGATTCACTTGTCATCGTGCCCAGCTCCCCCTAAGCTAAACCTCCTATGGCGGCAACCTCCGATGGCCTCACCAATTCTGCGTGAATCCTGGCGGCTCCTATGACGTGCTCATCGTCGGTGGGGGTGTTGCCGGATGCGCAGCGGCGCTGAGTCTGCGGCCGGGTACCCGTGCGCTGCTCGTGGAGCGCGCTCGACCGGGATACGAACGGTGCTGTGGCGGGCTCTTGGCCCCCGACGCGCAGGATGCGCTCGCTTCCCTCGGCCTGGAGTTGCCCGACGAGGTGCGCGTGCAGCCGGAGCCACATGTCGTCTGCGTGCACGACCTCGATACCGGTCGCCGGCAGTCGTACCGGCGCGACTACGTCAATGTTGATCGGCCCCGTTTCGACTCCTGGCTTCTCGATCTTGCTCGGGAGCGGGTGGAGGTGCGCTGCCACACCAGGTTCGTGGGGATGACCGGCGCTGGCGTGGTACTGAGGTCTGGAGACAGGACCGAGATCGTGCGGGCAGCCACCGTGATCGGGGCGGACGGAGCGGTCTCCGTCGTCAGGCGGACGTGTATTCCCCGACGGCCCAGTCCGCCTCTTCTGCTCGCCCTCCAGGCCCGTTTCGTCTGCAAGGACCCGCCTCTGGCACACGTCGTCCTCTTTGCTCACGCCTTCACAGACTTCTACGCCTGGGCGATCCCCAAGGACAGTCAGGTGTTGGTCGGTTGCGCGTTTCATGAGAAGCGGGACGCACGGGAGAGGTTTGCTGGTGTTCTCTCCTGGTATAGGAACGAACTCGGCCTGGAAGACGGGCCGGCGGAGCTCTCGGGCGGATATCTCTCTCAGCCCACGAGGCGGTCGCAGCTATGTCTCGGACAGGGAGGTGTTCTACTCGTCGGGGAAGCTGCGGGGCTGGTGAGCCCTTCCAGCGGCGAGGGGATCTCGTTCGCGCTGTCTGAGTGGAGCCGCCGCCGGCCGCGCTACTGCGGCCACCCATCCAGAAGAGGCTTATGCTAGGACGTTCGCGCGTCTTTCGCGCAGGATCATGGCCAAGACGGTCAAAGCCAGAGTCATCTACTCCCCCGCGGCACGAAAGTGGGCGCTCCGGCTACCCTGGTGTCCGTAGGAGCCCGCCACACCGTGCTCCGCGTCAGTCCGGCCAACCACACAGAGAGCCCCGCCGCCGGCTTGAGCCGGCGGCGGGGCAACCTTCCTGGTCGACGCGAGAGGCTATGAGGCCCCTCGAAGGAGGAGTCGTGAAACGCAGCCGGGACGAGGGGTCATGAGCCCCCGGCCTAGGCCCGTCCTATGACCACTCTCTGCGGGTCGACCTCGTCGCGCAGGATGCGCAGTTCCTCGTCGGTCGGCGCTTCGGTACGGCCGATCTCCTTGGGGATCACCAGCTCGAAGCCGGTGTTCTCCTTGACCTGATCAAGCTCCACGCCCGGATTGAGCGACTCCACCATCATGGCCTTGGTCTCGGGGTCGAAGCCCATGACCGCCAGGTCGGTGATGATCTTGTAGGGGCCGCCCTCGGGCAGGCCGGCCGCCTCGCGCGCGCCGGCGCCGGTGAGGAAGCCGGGCGAGGTGATGAAGTCGCACTTCTCGACGAACCGCGTCCTTGCTGTGGACGGTCATGATCATGGTCCGCCAGCACAGGGAGGCGAAGTCGTTGGCCCCGCCGCTCCCGGGGAAGCGCACCTTGGGCTTGCTAGTAGTCGCCGATGCAGGGTCGAGTTGATGTTGCCGTACTTGTCGATCTGGGCGCCGCCCAGGAAGGCGTAGTCCACCTGGCCGCGGGCGCAGGTGGTCATCATCTCGGACATGCCGGCTGCCATGACGGCCCTGTGGAACGTCCGCGAGTCGCCGACCGAGATCGGCATCATCGGCAGCATGCGGGGCCACGCCGCCGGCCTCGAAGAGGATGACCAGGTTGGGCGAGCAGGTCTTCTGGGCCAGCATGGCGGCGGCGCAGGGGGCGCCGGTACCGACGGCGACGGTCTTGCCGTCCTCCAGATAGCGCGAGGCCACGCAGATCATCATTTCCATCATGTTGTATTCGGATGCCATATCGTCAAGCTCCTTCGGCGCGAGCGTCGTCAGTCGATCGACCAGGTTCTCGAGGGTCTGCAGTTCCTCGATCCTCTTCAGGCCGCCGCACCTCTCGAGGTACTCCTCGAAGTCGGCGGTGCCGTAGATGTAGTGTCGAGGAACTTCGCGAACGCCTCGGGATCCTTCTCCACCTTCATCCACTGCGCCAGGTGCACCTCGTCGGAGAAGTAGAGGTACGGCATGTTGCCCGGATAGCTGCCGTACGGGGACTTCGACCACCGCGTCCACCAGGTAGAACGGGATGGACGTGGCCGTCGGGTCTTCGCGGATGGCGGAGTTGTTCACGATCCGCTCGGCGGTGATGATGAGGCGCTTGGCGGCGCGTGCCAACTCGAGGTCGGCCACCGAGATCCCTCTGATGACCGCGTTCCCGTAGATGTCGGCCTCGTGCACGTGGATGGCGGCCACATCGGGCCAGCAGGCCGGGACGGCGGCGTACTTCTTGCCGGTGAAGGGGCACTCGATGACCTTGGCCGCCGACATCTTGAAGGTGTCGGTGCCCAGGATGCTGCGGATGATGCCGAAGGAGACGCCGTCGGCCGCGGCCTTCAGGCGGACGTCGAGCGCGTAGTTGCTCCACTCGGTCACCTGCACCTCGCCCGATCTCCATGTACCGGCGGGCGTTCGGCGAAAGACCGCGGGCCTCCAGGCCGACGATATAGGCGGCGTCGCACCCGGTTGAAGCACTTGCCGGCTGCCAGCACCTGGAAGTCGTGGGTGGAGGTGTGCCCGAGAAAGCCGAGGTCCTTCTTCCGCTGCCGGACGATCTCGTGGACTGATCGCAGTTGGGGATCCGGTTGGCGCCGAAGCCGCCGATGGCCAGGTAGTCGCCGTCGTGGACGAACTTCTCCACGGCTTCCTTCTCGGTCATGCGCTTGTCGACCATGGCCCGCGACTTCTGGCGGAAGAACTCGCGAGCCTTGTCCGGATCCGGATCCGTGAAGATCGGATTGACCCCCTGGTCTAGCACTTCCATATCCTCTCCTTCATCGTCCAAAGGGTGTTGCGTGCGACCGCGCCGCCCCCAAACGAGCACATGCCGCTGCGGCTGG